>CAVZHW010000014.1:0-10326 GCA_963775225.1 uncultured Chloroflexia bacterium | reverse complement strand
ATGAATCGCCGCCTCCAACAGACGCTGCATGTCGGAAGTAGGCTCGAGAATTTGCCTTGCCCGATGCACTGCGAAATCCACTCCGACGAGATGTGCTCGATGTAGCTCTGGCCGGCTGAGAGGCGGTCGACTTTGGTCTGGTCGACGTCAAAGCCCATGGTGCGATCGCCGGCCGCCACGAACGCTCGAATCAACGGCAACCCGACGTACCCCAACCCTACCACCCCTACCTTGGCCGATTTCTCACGGATCGCCTGCTCTAGCTGAGACGTCATCAAATCGCGCTCCTTCCGGATTGGTCACTCGCAAAATCGGCTTACGATCCACGCGGGATCGCTTCCTCTTGTCTAACATTCGCTTGCCTGCTGCCGATTCGCCCCCCAAGATAGCCACATTTGGCAAGACGCTCTAGCCCGGATTGTTGCGTGGCGTTCCCTCGCCTTCACCGCAAGAGTTCTTTCCCGCCCCACGGTGTTTTGTCCAAAAACTCGGTTCGCGCGCTTTGCAAGTCGTTGGAATATAAGCGGTTACAACTTTCAGTTCCGGGTGGTATGCAGTGACTCTTAGCGGTGGTTGCTCAACAACTCCGAAAAATGGCCGCCCCCCCTTTTGTCGCGGCGCGTTCCCGGACGGCTTCTGAGTGTCGAAAAGGGCGTCGTATCGGGGCTCTGGGAGGTTTAGGAAAAGGACTCCGGCGAGAAATCCCGGATTTTTGGAAGAACCGCTCAAGGTTGCCCAAAAGGACGCCGATAAACCGGCAGACAAATCGGCACCGACAGCATTTCTTCTCCGCAGGGGGGTGCCCGATTCCTTATTCCCGCCCATGCCCCTCATCCACATCCCCGCCTCGACAAACCTTCCCACCCTCGATCCGCTTCCTGCTCAAACCGGCGACGGCAGTGCTTCTGCTCGGCATGGTCTTGCCCGCAGCCTCTGCCCAGGCACAGCAGGCAGTGCAGAACCTCCTGTTCGGCACGTCTCAGCCGGCCGGAAGGGGCTACTACGGTGCCCCCAGCCAGCAGCCGTATGCGGCCCAGGGCGTCCGCAGCCAGCCGCAGATCCAGCAACCGAACGACCCCTACCACCGCTTCGGCCCGCAACTGGCCGCCGACCGCCGCTACCTCAACCAGTATGTCAGCAGCAGTGGAGCCACCTCGCCCGTGCGTCTGCGGGTGACGGCCGAGCCCACCACCGGTGAGCCGATCGTCAATTACGACGACGTCCAGCCGAGCCCACAGCCGATGCCCAGCCAGCCGCCGATGGTGATCCAGGAGGATCCCGCCTACCTCGCCGAGCATGCCGCCGGCCGCATCGAGCGACGGTCTCTGGACCGGCGGCGGGCCTGTCTACGGCGGGCCGATGTTCAGCCAGTGCCCCGACGGGAAAGAGTGCTGGAGTTCGGGCGGCTGCTATGACAATTCCTGCTGTCCCTCCTGCCAGCCGTTTCAGCCCTATCCGGCCAGGGTTCCCAACATCTGGGTCGATCCGGCCTATCTGCTCTGGTGGGTTAAAGGCTTCTCCACGCCGCCGCTGGTCACAACCAGTCCGGCCGGAACGCCGCGGGCGGTCGCCGGCGTGCTCGGCCAGCCGACCACGAGCATCCTGTCGGGCGGCAGCGCCATGGCCGGCGATGTGCGGTCGGGCGGGCGGATCAATGTCGGCTTCTGGTTCGATCCTCGCAATACGGCAGGCATCGAAGCAACCTACATGCGTCTGGCCACCGACGTCGACAACTTTTCCGCCTCGTCGGCCGGCGGAGCTGCCGACCCCATCCTCGCCCGGCCCTTCTTCAACGTGGAAGCCGGCTTCGAAGGTCAGGACGCCGAGCTGGTCGCCTATCCCGGCCTGCTGTCCGGCCGCATCGGCGTCCGCGCCGAGACCAGCCTGGAAGGGATCGAAGTTCTCTGGCGGCGGGCGATGGCCGGCGGCTGCAACTACCGCCTCGATTTCCTGGCCGGCTGGCGACACAACTACCTCCGAGATGAACTGGTGATCAACGACTTCAAGACGTCGTTGGACGCCGCCAGCGGCCTGGCGGTCGGCACGACCCTGCAGGAGTCCGACGTCTTCCGCACCGAGAACTGGTTCAACGGGGCCGAAATCGGCGTGAGCGGCAAGGGCCGCCGCAACCGCTGGACGATCGACCTGTCGATGAAGCTGGCCCTGGGCAACACCCACTCCGAGGCCGTCGTCGACGGCTCGACGACCACGACCGTCCCCCTGCCCGGCGGCGGCACCGACGTCTCGGTCACCCACGCCGGCCTGTTGGCCCAATCGACCAACATCGGCGTCTACCGCCGCGACCAGTTCGCTGATCATCCCCGAGCTGGCGCCACCTTGGGCTTCAACCTGACCGAGCGACTGCAAGCCAGCAATACGTGCTGCTGCAGCGCGCCGAACCAGTACCGTATTGCTCCGGTCGCGCTGTCAACCGGTTGCGACGTGGAAGGTGCAGCCGGCGACGGGGCGGACGCAGACGTGTTGTTCTTGTCGGGCTGCAGGGTCGCCGCGGGCGACTTGGACGTCGGGGTGACCGCCGCGCCGGACGGCGTCGGGTTGCCCGAAACGTCCACGGCCGGGCCGGTCGCAGCAGAAGGGGCCGCCGCAAACGACTCACTCGCCATGGACGGCAGCGACGCCTGCCCGGCCGGAACCGACGCCGCGGACGCGGCGGCGGCGGCCGGTTGACCGGGAGTTTGCTGATCGAGGGCAGGCGCGCTGGCCGTCGCCGGAGCGTACGCGCCGAGCGCCGTGCCGAGCACTGCCAGCAATACGCCGAGCGTCATGGCGGCGCCGGCCAGCGGCCGCACAACGGCCATTCCGGGGTCGGCGAGCGCGCGCAGGAAACGCTGCACGAAGCCGGCCCGCAGCCGGTCGGCCTGCACCTGGGTCAGGCGGAAGTCGCGCGTCCGCGCCGGCTCGGGGAGCCGGGCCATGCCGGCGGCCACCAGCCGCAGATCATCCGCCAGGGAGGCACACTCCGCGCAGTGCTCCACGAGTGCCTGTGCCGAGTACAGCTCCTGCTCGTCCGCGTCACCCGCGGCGAAACGGGCCACGAGCACTTGGTCATGGCGGGAATGGTCGGAATCGACGGCGGGCTGGGGCACGCGCCCAGTGACGTTCTCACTCACGGAGCAGTTCCAGGTCGTCGGCCAGCAACTGCCGCAGGGCCAGTCGACCGCGGTGGATGCGCGACTTGACCGTGCCCAGCGAGACGCCGGTCATGTCGGCGATCTCCTGGTAGTCGTAGCCCTCGACGTCGTACAACACGATGGCTGTCCGCTGGTCGGTGGTTATCTGCGCCAGTGCCGCGCCGATCACGCGGCCGGCATTGCGGCGCAGGGCCTGGCGCTCGGGTGATGCGTCTTCGCCCGCGGGTGGCTGCCACGAATCGTCTTCCCACTCGGGATACGGGTCTGCAGGGCGCCGCTTGCGGTAACGCAACACATCGGTCGCCGCATTCAGCGCGATCCGAGTGAGCCACGAGCGGAACGAGTCGCCACGGAAACGGTCGAGGTTCCGGTAGCAGTTGAAGAACGCCTCTTGCACTGCATCGGCTGCGGCTTCACGGTCGTTGACGACACGCACAACGAGTGCGAACAGGTAGTCCTGGTACAGCGTCACCAGCTGGTTGAACGCCTCGAGTTCACCGCCCAGGGCCTGTTCGACCAGAGCGCGGTCGCGGGCATGCTGTACCTGCAGGGCCGCGCGGCGTGGGTCGGCGTCCGTCGCAGGGTCGCGCGCGGCCGCTTCGGCGGGCAGCGGCCCGCCCGAGGTCTCCTCCACGATCCTTAGGACTCCCTGCCGACCTGACTGTGACGCTGCGCCCGCCCCGGTCACGGGCATTCGAGTCTACCGGCTGAAATCTGGTGCGGCGGGTGGGAGTTGAACCCACAAGTCCTTTCAGACAATGGTGTTTGAGACCATCGCGTTTCCCGTTTCGCCACCGCCGCGCTTCGCGAATATAGCAACCTGCTCGCGGGTCGCAATTTCCTGTTGCGACTCCGACCACTGTGCAGCGCCGGCGGCAGCGATTAGGCTGTGGCACGACCACACAGGTTCGTTGGAGGTTGCGGTGTTTCAGCTGTCGGGCTTGCAGCTGCTCGGATTCGAGCATTCGCACGGGGACAACGACTGGCATCGGATGCACGAAGTGACGGCGGCCCACGACTCGGCCGCCTCCGATCCGGAGCGACAGTGGGACCGCGGCCACCGCATCTTCCGTTGCGACAGCTGTTCCGAGGAGATCCGCGTCAGCACGCCGGACAGCGAACAGCCCCGCTAGGGCGTCGCGCTGCGGTTCGGCTACTCCAGGCTGAGGCGAACTCTTTCCTCACCCAGGGTGCGGCCCAGAAGAGTCACCAGCTCGCCGTCGTAAGCCACGCCGAGGCGCAGTTCCATGCGCTGATCGCGGCCGGGTCCACTGGGCACGTGGAGAACGACCCGGGTGTCGCCCGGCCGCTCATGAATGAGCTCACGCAGCTGCTGGAAAGTGTCCACTATGTGGTCCTGCTCGATGCGCGCGAAGCGAATATGCAGAGCACGACCGGCCGCGTCGACTGGCAGCGTGGGCGCCTGTGCGCGGGTGAGCTCGCGCGCCGCCAACTCGATCGGCAGCGGCGGTTCGTCGTCGGACTGCTGGTCGATGACCGCAGCCGGCGCGCGGCCCGGCTGACGGACACCGGTCGATGTCGGGAAGTAGACGTCGAGCATGCCGCTCACGTCCCCGCTGCGCAGCGGGGACACCAACGACACCTGCCTGATCAATCGCCCGGGCCCAACCGCAACCGGCTCGCGTGACTCGCCGGCGAGCGGCGCACCACCATCACCGCCAGCGTGGCCGCCGACCGCCGGCGCGTAACCGTTGGCCGCGTAACCGTTGGCCACGCGGGACCCGTTATTCAAAGCCCGTCGCCCGTTGCGCCGGCCGCGGTCTCCGCGTGCCACCTGCCTGCCGAAGTCCTCAGGCCCCAGGCCCTGCGCCTCCTCCCACGTCCACACCGAGTCGGCCAGCAGAACCGTCTCGTCGCCCTTGTGATCGACGCGCCCCGCGACGAGCAGGATCGCGTCCTCCGACCAGGTCGCCTCGGTCTGCTCGAGCACCTTGGGGAAGACGATGACCTCGATCGTGCCCTGCAGGTCCTCGAGCGTGGCCACGGCCATCGTCGCGCGTGCCTTGGTGATCACCCGACGTAGCTCCGTGACAACACCGCCGATGACTACGCGCTGCTGGTCGAGCTCCTCACCCAGCTCACCGCTGTAGGTGTTCACGTACTCGCCGATCGCCCCGGCCAGCTCGCCCAGCGGATGGTCGGACAGGTACAGCCCGAGCAGCTCCTTCTCCCAGCGCAACCGCTCTCGTGCGGGCGCCTCGCTGATGTTCGGCGGCAGCGGCCGTTCGAGTGGCGCGTCGTCGAGTCCGCTGTCGAAGAGTGACACCTGCCCGGTGAGCCGATCCCGCTGCGTGGCCTGGCCGGCGGCCAGGGCGTCGTCGAGGCCCATCAGCAGCTGCGCCGGATGGCCGAGCGCGTTCAGTGCGCCGACACGGACGAGCGACTCGAGCACGCGGCGATTGACCAGCCGCAGGTCGACCCGCGCACAGAAGTCCGCGAGCGACCGGAAGTTGCCCTCCTCCTGGCGGGCGACGACGATCGATTCGATGGCCGCCTGGCCCACGTTCTTGATGGCCAGCATGCCGAAGCGAATGGCGTCGCCCTCGACCGTGAAATCAACCCCGCTGCGGTGAACGTCGGGCGGCAAGACCGCGATGCTCAGGCGGCGGCACTCGGCGATGGCCGCGGCCACCTTCTCGCTCGCGTCGCGTACCGCGGTGAGCACGCTGGTCATGTACTCGACCGTGTAATTGGCCTTGAGGTACGCGGTCTGGTACGCGATCAGTCCGTAGCATGTGGCGTGCGCCTTGTTGAAGCCGTAGCGCTCGAACGGCTCGAAGGCCTTGAACACGGCGTCGATGACGTGCGGCTGCACGCCGCGCTCGGCGGCTCGCTCGACGAACTTCGATTTCTGAGCTTGAAGGACGTCGCGCTTCTTCTTGCGGATGGCATAGCCGAGTGTGTCGGCCTCGGGGCCGGTGAATCCGCCGAGAGCGATGGCCGCGGCCATGATGTCCTCCTGGTAGACGAAGATCCCATAGGTCTTCTCCAGGTATGGCTTGAGCAGCGGGTGCAGGTAAGTCACCTCTTCCTGGCCGTGCTTGCGCCGGATGTAGGCCGGGATGTTGTCCATCGGCCCGGGGCGGAAGAGGGCGACCATCGCCGCCAGGTCGAGCACAGAGGTCGGCTGCAGCTCCTTGACGTAGCGGCGCATGCCCGGCGACTCGAGTTGGAACACGCCTGTTGTTTCACCCGATGCCAGGAGCTCGAATGTCTTGACATCGTCGAGCGGAATGTGTTCGAGGTCGATCCGCTCACCACGCTGCTGCGCAATGAGATCGACGGCCTGGCGCAGGATGGTCAGGTTGGACAGGCCCAGGAAGTCGAACTTGAGCAGCCCAAGCGCCTCGACGCCGTGCATCTCGTACTGGGTCATCAGCCCGTCCGAGTTGGTCGCATGCTGGAGCGGCATGAGCTCGGTCAGCGGCTCGCGACTGATGACCACCCCGGCGGCGTGGGTCGACGCGTTGCGTGAGACGCCCTCCAGCTGCTCGGCCAGGCCGAGCAGCTTCTTGACCCGTGGATCGCCATCGCGCATCTCGCGCAGCGGCGGTGAGACCTGGAGCGCCTCCTCGAGCTTGATGCCGAGCTGATTGGGAACGGCCTTGGCGATCCGGTCGACCTCGCCGTAGCCGAACCCGAGCACGCGCCCGACGTCGCGGATGGCGGCACGGGCGAGCATGGTGCCGAAGGTGATGATCTGGGCGACATGGTCGGCGCCGTACTTGCGCGCAACGTAGTCGATCACCTCGCCGCGGCGCGCGTCCTCGAAGTCGACGTCGATGTCCGGCATCGTCACGCGGTCCGGGTTCAGGAAGCGCTCGAAGGGCAACTCGTACTGGATGGGGTCGACCGGCGTGATGCCCAGCGTGTAGGTGACGATCGAACCGGGCGCCGATCCACGGCACGTTGTGGCGATGCCCTGCTCGCGGGCGAAGCGCACGAAATCGGCGACGATCAGGAAGTACGCCGCGTAGCCCATGCTGATGATCACGCCCAGCTCGTAATCGAGCCGCTGCTGGAGTTCGGGGGTGATCTGGCCGTAGCGCGCTGCGAGGCCACGCTCGCACTCGCTGCGCAGCCACGTCTCGACCGTGTGGCCGTCCGGCACGGGGAAGTCAGGCAGGCGCGTGTGGCCGAGCGGCAAGTCAAGGTCGACCATCTCGGCCACCAGTCGCGTGTTCCTGACCGCCTCGGGCACCTCGGGGAAGAGCGACGCCATTTCCACCGCGCTCTTCAGGTAGAACTCGCTGCCCTCGAAGCGCATCCGCCCCGGTGTATCGAGGTTCGAACCCGTCCCGACACAAAGCAGCACGTCGTGCGCCTCGGCCTGCTCACGGCGCACGTAGTGCAGGTCGTTGGTTACGACCAGCGGCAGGTTCATCTGCGGCGCCAGCCGCAACAGCTCCTGGTTCAGCCGCTGCTGCTCAGGCAGGCCGTGGTCCTGCAGCTCCAGGTAGAAGTTACCGGCGCCGAGAATGTCGCTGTAGACGCCGGCGACCCGGCGGGCCTCGTCGCGGTCGCCCGTCTCGATCGCCCTGGCCACCTCGCCGGCCAGGCAGGCCGACAGGCCGACCAGACCCTGCGCGTGGCGTGCCAGCAACTCGCGGTCGATGCGCGGCTTGTAGTAGTAACCGTCGAGGTGCGCGTCGGTCAGCAGCCGGCACAGGTTCTGATAGCCGGTCCAGTCCTTGGCCAGCAGCACGAGGTGGAAGGGCTTGTCGTCGGCTTTCCCCTCGCGGTCGGCCATCGAGCGCCGGGCGACGTACGTCTCGACACCGATGATCGGCTTGATGCCGGCCGCCCTGCACGCCTGGTAGAAGGCGACGGCGCCGTACAGCGCGCCGTGATCGGTAATGGCCAGGGATTCGAAGCCCAGCTGCTTCGCCTGCCCGACCAGCTCGTTCACCCGCCCCAGCCCGTCGAGCAGGCTGAACTCCGAGTGGACGTGCAGGTGGACGAAGTCGTTCGGCGCGATGGTCACGGGCCTGTCCATGGTAGCCCGGCTGGCTGTCGAAGTGCCCCGGGGACCGACGCTCAGGCAACGGCCGGGCCGTTCAGCAGGCGAGGAACCTGCTGCGCGACCCGGCCGCGACGAACCTCTCCGGTCGGACGAGGTGGATGCGGTCAGCCGACCCCCGTTCCTCGACGGATCACCATGTCTCCTAGCACCCGACGCACTGGTCCGGCCGGTTGTGCGCGATCGCGCTGTTGATCGACGTGACCACGTTGTCGGTGTAGATGCCGCCGCCCTCGACGGCGACGCCAGCGCTGCCGCTAGCCGTGTTCCAGGTCACGCTGGTCCGGGTCAGGTTCAGCGGGCCTCCTGGAGGACCGTCGGTCACGGCGTCGAAGATGCCGCCACCCTGGACGCTGCCTTCGAGCCCGTCGCCACGGGCCGTGTTCCGAGTGACCGTGGAGTTGGCGAGCGAGATGCCGCCCCAGTCGCCCACCAGGGCGCCGCCGACCACCCAGACGCCGCCGTTGGGACTCTTCGCGCTGACGCGGTTACCGGTGACGATGCTTCTGTCCAGCGAGCCCCGGTAGATCGACGCGCCCGCGAGCGCGATCGCCCAGCCGTTCGTGGCCGTGGCCGCGACGCTGTTGCCGCTGATGATGGCCCCGCTGAAGGTGGCCCCCATTTCCCCGGCGCCAGAATCGGCGCTGGCGAACCCGGCCGCGGACGCGGTGACCGTGTTGTTGCTGATGACGATGCCGCGGGCCGTGATGTCGGCGTCCGCGTGGAGGCCACCCGAGAAGGCCGTCGCGTAGCCGACCGTGTTGGTCATGCTCACCGCGTTGCCGACGAACAGGCTGCCGCGGATCGTGGCGGCGACGTCGCCGCCGATGTGGAGGCCACCCGCGATCGCGGACATGTCGACCGCGTCCGGCAGCGATGCCGCCAGCGAGGCCGAGTTGTGGCTCACGGAACTGCCCATCATCGAGAGGGAGCCGCCCTCGACGAAGACACCGCCCGAATCGGCGTAGCGGCCGTTCGGCCCGCCCGCGAGGACGACGTTGTCGTCGACCGAGGTGCGGACCAGGGTCAGGGCACCCTGCCAGTTCTGGATCCCGCCGGCCTCGGCGTCGCTCGCGAGGCTCGCCGGGCCGGACGAGGCACCGACTCGGTTGTGACTCACCGTCGTGTCAGTGAGGGTCAGGTTCCCCCAGCTGTCGATCCCGCCGCCGGCGGCGAGCGCGAACGGGCAGGAGCCGCCCGGGCAGGTCGTGAGGCCCGACGGCACGGTCTGCGTCGGAGCAACGCGGTTGCCCGTGATGATGCTGTTCGCGATCGTGACGTCAGCGCCGCCGCTGAAGTCGCCGTTTGGCGGGATTTCCACGCCACCGCCGAGGGCGAAGACGCCCTCCACGCCGAGGAACGGCATCGACTCCGGGCTGGACTGGGCAAAGCCGCCGGTGATGGTGACCCCTGTGATCACCACGGTCGGCTCGACGTCCGCGCCGTACTCGCCGATCGTGATGACGGAGCCGCCGCCCTTGATGATGGTCGCGTTCGCCCCGCTGCCCAGCAGGCGGACGCTCTTCGTGATCGTGATGCCGCCTGCGAAGGTGCCGCGGCCGAGACGGATCGTGTCACCGTCTTGGGCGGCGACGAGGGCGGCCTGGATCGTCGGGTAGCAGCCGGAGCCGTTCCCGACGCACAGGGCAGCGCCGCTGGCGGGGAGGAACCTCACGCCCGCCGAACGGGCGCGGTGGCCCGTGGGCACGTGGCTTCGCAGCTCCCCGCTGAGCCGTGCCGATGAGGAGCGATGGGCGAGGATCATGGCGTGCTGCGCCGCCAGGCCCGACATCGACCCGGCGGGGCCGGCCGCCGCAACCACGGCTGGCATCGCCGCGGCCACCCACACCATGGCCATTACAAGCACGGCAACCCGGCCGCGGATCAGTCGACCATTCATCTGAGTACCTCATCCACTCTGCCCGGCACGGCCAACGTCCGGGTTCTGTCCTTCACCGTAGGCAGCGCGACCGCGTGCGCCAACGGCGCTGGCTCGGAGGGCGGACCGGGGTAGCACGGTGTCCCCTCGCTTCGTTGTCGCGGATCGTTCAGCCCGTGGGCGACCGACCCTTGACAGGCCACGAGCGATCGACTATCGACATCCGGATGGCGGGCATGCTGGTAGGCACGAAC
>CAVZHW010000013.1:0-13758 GCA_963775225.1 uncultured Chloroflexia bacterium | reverse complement strand
GACTGTGCCGACACCAACGACCGTGCCGACACCAACGACCGTGCCGACACCAACGACCGGGCCGACACCCACGACCGTGCCGACACCCACAGCGGTCCCGACCCCCACTCCGCTGCCGTCGTCCAGCGCGACATCCAGCCCAACCCCCACGCCGACCTCCACTCCCGAACCCAGCCCGAGTGCGACGGCCACTCCGGATGCGACCGCAAAGCCCTGCCCCACTCTGACCATCCACGACGTCTGGACCTGGCTTGTCGAGCACTTCCGGCCTCCGATCCTGCGCCTGCTCATGCGCTTCTGGCTGTACGCCCTCAGCTTTGGCCGCGGCTGACCCAAATGCACCTCCATCCCGCCGTCGCCGAGCGCCTGTCCCGCCTGGCACCCGACCAGCGTGCCGCGGCGACGGCTCCGCCGGGCCCCGTGCTGTGCGTCGCGCCGGCGGGATCACCCAATGTAGACAAAGGACATGCGTCGGCGTAGAGTGCACCGCATGGACGTCGTGATCTACGCCAGGCTTTCGCAGGAGGACGTGGCAGGGCACGAGGGCGCGACCGCGACCGAGCGCCAGATCGCCGATTGTCGAGCGCGGTCGGATCGTAACTGCTGGAACGTCGTGGGCATCTATGAGGACCCCGACCACTCGGCCAGCAACCTCAAGCGCAAGCGCCCTGAGTTCGAGCGCATGCTGAGCGACCTGGGCGACGGAGTGAAGGTCGATGCGGTGCTTACCTATAAGCTCGACCGACTGCTCCGCCATCCGCAGGAAGCCGAGCGGATCATCGAACTCGCCGACCGGCGCGGCTTCGGCATCGTGTCGCTCAACGATCCGGGCATCGACCTGACCTCGCCGACCGGGCGGGCCATGTTCCGAATGACCATCACCTGGGCGAAGCTGGAGACCGAGACGATGTCGCTGCGAATCCGGCGCAAGGCGCGCGACATTGCCGAATCCGGCCGGCCCAACGGCGGCGGCATCCGCTCATTCGGCTTGACGCCCGACAAGCGGCAGACCGTGCCGGAGGAAGCCGCGCTCATCCGCGAGGCCGCCGACCTCATCATCGCCGGCGAGTCGCTCCACTCGATCGTGACCGACTGGAACCGCCGCGGCATCCGCACTCCGGGCCGGGCCAGCGCGCCCGAGGGCCGCAAGTGGGAGGTCTCGTCGCTGCGCCGGATGCTGCTCGCGCCGCGCATCGTCGGCGATCGCTCACATCACGGTGCCGTCGCCGGCAGCGGCGTCATCCCGGCGATGCTCGACCGTGAGATCTGGGACCGTCTGCGGGCCGTCCTGGCTGCCCCGAGAGGTGGCAATGGCGGCGCGACTGTACGCAAGCACTACCTCACCGGCCTGGCCGTCTGCGGGCGCTGTGGGGGGAAGCTCGTGGCTCGTCCTGACGCCCGTGGCACGACCCGCTACGTCTGCGCCGTCCCGCGCGGCTGCGGTCGCATCGTGGTCGCCAAGCGCAACCTCGAGCCGCTGATCGCCGAGGCCATCGCCATCAGGCTCGATTCGCGGCAGTTCGAGGCCGCCGTCGAAGCCCGCGCGCAAAGCTCGAGCGTGGCGGTCGACCTCGCTGAGCTACGCGGCGACGAGGCTGCGCTGGAGGAAGCGGCGCGCGCCTACTTCGTTGAGCGCACGATCAGCAAGCGGGAGTACGCGGTCGTGCGGTCGGAGCTGGAGAAGCGAGTCGATGTCGCCCGTCACCACCTCTCGACGGCGACCGCGAGCAGCGCGCTCGGTCGCGTCGGTGGAATCGACGTGCGCAGCGAGTGGGACGTCCGACCGGCGACCTGGAAGAACGAGATCGCGCAGCTGCTGATCGACCGCATCATCGTCAACCCAGCGCCGCGGCGCGGCACGCGCTTCGACGCGAGCCGGATCGACGTGGAGTGGGCCGTCTGACTTAGCGGTTCGGCGATCGTCGCGGCGGCGGCGCAGTGCGCGCGGGCTGTGAATGCTCGGCCAACCACTTGCGCGCAGCGGCACGCGAACGCCCTCCGGCCATAAGGCACTGGATGTCGGCTTGCCTCTGGAGGCGCTCGAACAGAGCGCCCGCAGCGGCGCTGTCGCTGCCGTGATTTGCCCGATAGCGACGTATCGTGCGGGCCGGAACGGCTCGTCCGAATACGCTGGCGAGCAACGCGCGCTCGTCTACATCACGACCTTCGGATAAGTTCTGCCAAGAGCTATAGATCACGGCGCCGGCGGCCGCTCGCCCAGGATTCGCACCGTGCGCCTTCAGCGCGCCGGCCAGGTCGGCGAAGTTGCCATCCGGCGGTTCCGGCACCGAATACCGCCGCGTCCAGGCCCTCACCGCGCGCTCGGTCTGGACCTCATCGCGCCAGGCGGTCGCACCGAGTCGGTCGACGATCGCCTCCAACGCGATCCATGCGTCGAGTCCGATCTGAGGACCTGGCCGTCGCGCTGACCCGTCCGGCTTCGTTCCGTTTTGGCCGCGTTTGGGCATCGTCCGAAGACTACACCGCATGCTGTTTTCGCATGACAGACACGCCACAACTACGAGGGATCGACCTGCGCGCTGAGCGGGTCCGCGCCGGCTTGTCGCGGCGCGAGTTGGGCGTGCGCCTGGGCGTTTCTCAGAGTCGCGTCGCCAACGTCGAGCGCGAATATCGTCCGCCCGGTTCGATCGTCAGGCGCTACCTGCAAGCGATCGCTGCCTCGGCCGAATGATGGCCGCGGCCGACCTCGTGCGCCGCTCAACGGCCGCTTGTGGCCTTGCCTTCCACGTCGAGGACGATGCCGTCCTGGCGCGTGTCGCTGCTCTATTTGGCCCGACTCGGACACGATCAAAGCAGAAAGGCGCCGCGGTCACTGAGACTGTCCGCGACGCCCAGGAGGGCACTACCGATGCCCGCCAATCGACAGAATAGCCCGTCCCTGGGCGCCTGGGGAGAGACGGCCGACGTAAGGCGCAGATTCGGGTACCCGAGTCCGCGCCGGCCGGCACAGGCCGATGCCGTAGACCGCCGCGTCGACCGGCTCGAGGCGCGCGTCACCGAGCTCGAGGCGATCGTCGGTCGGCTGGTGGCAAATTACCAGCGCGCTGTGAATTTGGCCGATCCACGGCGCGAGCGGTTGCCATGAGCGCGCTCGTCAGCACCCCGTATCAGCTACTCCCGCCATTGACGGCGGAGGAACGTGCCGCGCTGATCGAGTCGATCGGCACCTTCGGCATCCTCCAGCCGATCATCGTCGACGAGGCTGGCAACGTCATCGACGGCCACCATCGCGCCGAGATCGCCGCTGAGCTGGGCGTCGACTGCCCGCGCACGGTTCTTCCGGATCTGACCGAAGAGCAGAAGGTCGAGCAGTCGATCGCCCTCAACCTGGGCCGTCGGCATCTAACCCGCGGGCAGCGTCGCGAACTGATCCGAAAGCTCATCGAGGCCGAGCCAGAGGCGAGCGACCGCCACGTCGCACGGCTGGTCGGTGCCGACCATAAGACGGTCGGTGCCATTCGCCGCGAGCTGAGTGGGGAAATTCCCCAGCCGGCATGGCTTCGGTTCGAGGGTTACGCCCTGGAGTTCGAAGCCATGGACGCTGCGCTGCAGGCCGCCGCCACCCGTTTTCGCATCGGCACCGGCGAAGACGCGACCACTTGGCTCGACTGGCCGGCCTTCGCCGAGTTCACGACGACTGATCCGCCGGAGTGGGCCAGTGACCTAGGTCAATATTCCCTGCGGTACGTTTCCGATTGGCTCGACTGTGACGAACCGACCTTCGAATTGGTGCGCATGGGCGAAGAAGCCAGGGGTGATCCGCTGCCCTTCGATTGGCACGCGGCGCGAGAGGCTATGGGCATTTACGAGTCCCTGGCGCGCGCCTTGGAGGCGGCCGACGAATTGGGCGACGCGCCCAGCTTCGACGAATGGCGAGCGGTAATCGAACAGTGGCCGCCGCCACCGCGCCAGCTGAGCGCCGGTGCGCCATGAACGGCGCGCAACTGGAGTTCGAGCAGCAGTGGGGCGACAGGCCGCACAACGAGGCGTACTTCGACGGGCTGGCCGCGCGGGAGGAACCTCTCGCCGGCGAGAGGTTGCACGTCGTGGAAATGTCCGCGCGCGGACATAAACCTCCGATCGCGGTCGGAGGTTTGGCCGACTACCTGACCGCGATCGAGCAGTTCGTCTGCCGCTACGTGGCCTTCCCGTCTGAGCATGAGCCCGTGGCCGTGGCCTTGTGGGTGGCCCACGCGCACCTTGTCGAGCAGTTCGAGACGAGTCCGCCGCTGGCCATCACGTCGGCGGAGATGAGATCCGGCAAGACGCGGCTGCTCGACGTGCTCGAGCTGCTGGTGCCGCATCCCTTCCGCGTCGTGACGCCATCGGAGGCCGTCGTCTACACCGTGCTCGCGCAGCGACCGCGACGGACGATGCTGCTCGACGAGGCGGACGCCATCTTCGGCGCACGCACCGCCGAGCGGTACGAAGGACTGCGGGCCATCCTGAACGCCGGCAACCGGCAGGGCACGCCGGTGCTGCGCGTCAAGCTGGAGGGCCGCCGGCGCGAGGTGGACGAGTTCGACGTCTACGGCCCGAAGGCCATCGCCGGCATCGGCAAGCTGCCCGACACCGTGGCCGATCGCAGCATCCCGATCCGACTCAAGCGACGGGCGCCGGGCGAGGAGGTGGCGCGCTTCCGTTCGCGCCTGGCACGCGAGGAGGCGGCCGCGCTGCCGGCGCTGCCTGTGACGGTTGTGACGGTTGTGACGCTTCCCCAGACACCTATGGAGCTAAACGATCGAGCAGCCGACTCGTGGGAGCCGTTGTTGTGGATCGCCGATGCGGCTGGGGCGGATTGGGCACCCCGCGCTCGTCTAGCAGCTATCGCAATTGGTTCCGTTGAGGAGGACCAGGTAAGCGTGGGCATCCGACTGCTGACTGACATCCGTGACGCCTTCGAAAGTCCCGCGATGGGTGTCGACCACCTGAGCACGCATGAGCTGCTGCAACGGCTGCATGAGATCGAGGAATCACCGTGGGCCGACTGGTACGGCAAGCCTCTCTCAGCACGGGGATTGGCGAAGCTACTCGAGCCCTACCGCGTACGACCCCAACACCGACGTGTGGGTAGCGGAGACATGCGTGGCTATTTCCGTTCCGAGTTCGTCGACGCCTGGCGGCGCTACCTGGTCGACGACGACACCAAGTCCGTCTGGGAAAGCGTCACACCCGTCACAAGCGTCACACCGACGCTGTTCGACGACGAGGCGCCTGCATGAGCGCCACCCAACTAGATCAGGCCGGTAGCGACCGGCCGTTGCCAAGGTGGAGCAAGGCTGCCCCGGGCGCTCTGGAAGACCTCCGGCGTCCTGGGTGGCCTTGCGCTTATCAGCGAGGAGGTTTCCATGAACAGACGTTCTGAAGCACTTTTCGGCAAGCCGCCGCCGGTCGTGGAGTCGATCGCGTCATGGGTCGATCAGATGCGCCACCTGCCGCAGGCCGGCACCCGGCCGGCCACGTCCGAGGATGTGCCGGCCGTCAAGCACAAGGTCGACTTCACCGAAGCACTGGCGCCGACCACGCGCCGAAGGAGGATTCGGTGAGCGCCCAGCGCGAGCCCAGCCTGCCGCCGCCGAACGTCATCCCGGTCGAGAAGGTCGAACGGCTAGGCGAGTTGCACGGCCGCGTCCTGGTCCGGCATGGTGCCGACGAGTACGTGGTCAGCCAGCGCGGTCAGCGCGACCGTGATCCGCTGACCCGGCTGAGCGACGGTCGCGTCTACGTCGCCGCCATGGAGGACGGCGAGCTGACCTACCACGAGGCTCGCTTGCGCCGCCCGCCGACGCCGGCGAAAGCCGCCAAACCCAAGCGCCGCCAGCGGATCGCCTGGAAGAGCCCTCTCTTCGAGGCCGGCAAGCCCAGCGGCGGGTTTCCGCTGCAGGATGGCGATCGCGTCGAGCCTCTCGGCGAGCTGTCTGCGATACATGTCGCCGAGCTGTCGCCCTCTCTTGCCCAGCGCGTGGCCGGACTGCCCAAGAGCACCGGCTACACGCCGCCCCGGCCGGCCGCTACCAGCGTCCTCGAGCAACTCGCGCGGCTGCGCCAGAAGGGCATCATTCCCGAGCTGACTCCCGACCAAGCGACGGTCGTCTACGTCGGCGCCACCGCTGAGGGCCACTGGCCGGAGCTGGATCGGCGAGCGCCGCTGTACGCCGCCCACTTGCGCGGCACGCCGCTGCGCTGCGCCTGGTGCCCTGAGCCGGCAGCCGCGGTTCTGGTGGGTGGCGCGGTCGTCTGCCCTGAGCACGCGACGGAGCGACTGGCGCCACCATCGCCGCCCACGTTGCGCGAGCGCGTCGGCCGAGCGCTGCGCGGATGAGCGGCGGTTTTTTTAGGGCGAGAAGCGCGCGGCAACGCCCCCAGTTGCCTTTCTACACACACGAAACGGAGGCCGGCGGAGGTCGTCGCCGGCCGCCGCCAGACGATGCTACCTGCTGCAATCTGCCGATACTCGGCGCCCGACACCGGCGGGATCGAGTTCTCACCCCCTGGGGCCATCCTGGGCCGCCGAGAGCGCCATGAGCGGGCATCCGTTGGGCGATCGCCGCTACCGGCAATGGAAGCGCGGCATCCTGCGCCGCGACGCCTTCCGCTGCACCATCTGCGGCGCCCTGGGCCCGGCCGTCGAGCTGCACGTCGACCATCGCGTCCCGCGCCAGAGCGGCGGCGCGTTGATGGACCCCAGGAACGCCCGCGTGCTCTGCCGCGAGTGCAACCTGACGAAGGGCGGCCGGGCCATGTCCGACGATGAGGTACGTCGTCGTCGGCACCTGCCGCCAGTATCGAAGCCCCACGGTCCCGGCCTGGGGCCGATCCTGTTCCGAGGGCCGAAGGAGGTCAAGCAGTGAGCCACGAAGACCCCGATCCCGAGCTCGACGCGATTCCGGAGGACGTGCGTAAGCGCGCCTTCCAGGCCGCGATGATCGCCTTCGACCGCGTGCTCGAGCCATACCATCTCGACCCGCTGGCCCGCGCCGACCTGTTCGAGAAGCTGCTCGCCGCGGAGTACGAGTCTCTGGCTGCCGCGGAGCGGCGGGCGATCAACTGAACGCCCTACGCCTCGCGTACTAGAGATGCTGACCATTTCTGTAGTGACGCCTTGACACAAATGCGTCAGTATTCGCGTTGGCGACGGTCCCATCGGGGGTGATGGTGAGGCCAACAGCCCGTCGCCGGCAAGGAAAGGCACGATCCATGCCAACCAGGTCGCAGCCCGCAGCGGCCGCCCGCGTTTCGCCGACCGCGCCCAAGAGCGCATCGCTCTCGCACAGCATTTGGGGTTACCTAGAGTCGATCCCTGGTCTGTCCAAGAGGGTCAAGAAGGCCGAGCGAGACATCGAAGCCGGCCGCGGCATTAGCTCAAAGAAGTACCGCGCTAATCGCTGAGAGCGTCTACAGCCCGGAGGTTCGCGCCTTTCTCGACGCGGCGGAGCCGGAGCTATACGAGAGCCTCGACGCCGCCATCCGGGACATTGAGCGCGATCCGGCGTGGGGAGCGAAGCCCTCTAGGTTCGTGGCTCCCGCCGACTCCAAGACACCGGGGGCTATCGTGGACCTTTCGGTTCGCGAGTTCGCCATCATCTATCGGATCGTCGACCGGGGCGCCCACGTCTACCTACTCGTCATCCAGCCGATTTTTGTGGGATGAGGTTCGGAGCTGCCGGAGGGAGGATCACTATGAGGACTGCCCGCCTCGCGCTGCTGGGCATTCTGGCGGCCGGCTGCGGAGTCGCACAGCCTGCGACCTTCAGAGCTACGCAGCCGACGGCTGCCCGTGCACCTACGCCATCAGCGGCCGCCCATGCTCCGACCGGGACCGGCTCGGCGGGCGGCATTTGCTACCTAATCAGCGACTCTCAGATTGCGTCGATCATGGGGAAGCAGCCGCTCGAAGGGGGCGTCGGCTTCGAACTCGGCGGCCTGCGTTCGTGCAACTGGACAATGAGTCTCAGCCCCGTCGAGTCCGCCGGTATTCAGTTGGGTGACGTGTCGCAGTTCGCGCCTTACGGCGATTCGGTCAGCGGGGTCGGCGAGGCCGCGTACTGGCTGGGTGGAGGCGCGAATGAGTTGAACGTCAAGGCGGGTCGCTACAACCTGATCGTCCTGGTGCAGAGCTCGGCCGTAGACCCAAAAACAGCCGCGATCGCGATTGCCAGACTCGCTCTGTCAGGACTCCGGTAACCGCCCGGTTGCCGAGTTGACCGACCCGGAGATCGTCGCCGCCTGGGACGCCATCCACGACGCCACGCCGCCCGGCTGGTACGTCGGTCGGCCGGGCTACAACGACACCTACCGGCAGTGGGAGCAGTACGCCTTCGATCCGTCCGAGCGGCCCAAGGTTGGCCTGCGCTCGCGGGAATGGACGGCAGTCGGCACGAGCGAGCTGCACGTACTCCAGGAGATGGGCCGTTGCCTGCGGGAGATCAGTGCGGGAAGGGTTCCAAAGTAGTGTCCTAGGCAAACATTCGGCTCGGGCAAGACGACCACCCTCGTGGCGCGCATCTGCTGGTTGGTGGCGACCGGCTCAGATCCTGCCCGGATCACGGCCGTGACGTTCAACAAGCGTGCCGCGGATGAACTCCAGCAGCGACTGCTCGCCGCTCTCGAGCCGCTCGACTGCGGTAACGATCCTCCGCGCGTGAAGACATTCCACGCTCTCGGGCGCGAGATCCTCGCCGAGGCCGGCGTCGACGTGGCCAATCTGATCGATCGGGCGGAGGTGGTGCGGCGATTGAACGGGCGTCCGGTTCCGGCCGCCGCCATGCGCTCGTTCGACGACTCGTTCTCGCGCCTGAAGCTGGACCTCTCGCTCGGGCGAGAGGACGCTCTCCGCCTGCTGGCGAGCGAGCGGCCGCCACCGGTTGCGGCCGACATGCTCAATGCCTATGTCGCGTACGAGGAGTGGCTGGCGGCCAACGCAGCGCTGGACTTCGACGACCTGGTGCGCCGGGCGGTCCTCGAGTTGCGTACCAACTCGCTTGCCCGCTCGATGTGGCAGGAGCGTTGCGCGGCGCTGCTGGTCGACGAGGTCCAGGACGTCGACCGCACGCAGCTCGAACTGGCGCTGCTGCTGACCGGTGACCGGCGCAATGTGTTCCTGGTGGGCGACGACGACCAGACCATCTACGCCTGGAGGCTGGCGGACGTGCGACGCGTGCTCGATCTCGCCGGCTCGCTGCCCGGCCTGCGCCGCGTCGACCTGGTCACCAACTATCGCTGCCCGCGCCCCGTTGTCGAACGTGCGGTGCGCCTCATCGGTATCAACAGCGAACGCTTCGTCAAGGCGATCCGCGCCGGGCCGGCGGCGGAAGGAGCACTGCTGCTGGGTGCTGACGGCGGAGACGAGCTGGCGCGTGCCCGGCGCCTGCTGACTGATTGGCTGCCGGCCGCACCCGGAGTTCACGCCGTCCTGGCGCGCACCAACGCGGAGCTGGCGCCCTTCGCCGCCGTTGCCCTCGAGGGGGGCATCCCCTACCGCGCGGCGGAGGATGGTCTTCTGCTCGACGACCCTGGCCTCGACGAGATGCTCGAAGGGCTGCCGTCCAATGAGCCTCCCGCGCACCAACTGTCCCGCCGTGCGTCGCGCAGCGTGCTGGCGCGCTCGCTGGTCGCCTGGTCGCTCGGCTGTCAGTCGGTGGGTGCCCTACGGTCTGCCATAGCCGCCGCCCGCGAGAGGCGCGCGGAACTGCGCCGCGACGATGCCCAATTGATCCTCGCAACGGCCCACGGCACCAAGGGCCTCGAATTCGATCACGTAGCGGTGATCGGGCTCGACGACGGAGTCTTTCCCAGTCGGCGAACGCTGGAGGAAGCGGACGACCCAGTGCGCGCCCTCGAGGAGGAACGGCGACTCGCCTACGTCGCCTGGACGCGGGCGAAGAAGTCGCTGCTGCTCGTGTACGACCCGGCGGCGCCGTCGGTCTTCATGCGCGAGGCCTTCTCGGCCGCCGAGCTCGGCTAGCGCGGGCTAGCGCCGCAGGCGACGCAGGTCGACCGAGTAGTCGACCACCGCGCGCAGGTTCGCGAGTGCCTCACCCCAGCCCCAGTTGCACTCCGCAAACGGGTCGACCAGACGTGGGTGGCGGAGGTCGAACGGGCCATCTTCCAGCGTGACGCGGCTTCCGGATCCGCGCGGCTGGATGCTGACGCTCACAGTGGTGATCCACCACTCGTCGTCGGTCCACGGCCAGCGGAAGCGAAACGTGGTGGGCGGTTCGGCCTCGAGCACTTCCCACCACACCCGTCGCGCGGGGAAGACGAGAGTGCTGCGCGTGCCGGGCGCGAGCGAGCCATCGACGCTGTCGGGGAACCACTCGGCCAGCGCTTCGGGCGAGGCGAAGGCCCGGTAGACGCGGTAGGGCGGCGTGTCGAGGTCACGAGTGAGGTGGACGGTGCGCTGCAGGCTGGCGCCGTCCTGGTCGGCGGCGCTCACAGGCCCAGGTCCTCGCGGACCGTCTTCAATCCTTCGATGACGTTGGCAACGTGCTCGTCGAACGGCACACCCAGCTCATCAGCGCCCTTGACCAGCTGGTCGCGCGGCACCTGGCGGGCGAAGCCCTTGTCCTTCATCTTCTTCTTGACCGAGGCCACCTCGACCTCGTCGAGCGAACGGCTGGGGCGCACCAGCGTCACGGCGATGACGAAGCCGCTCATCTCGTCGCAGGCGTAGACGGTGTGCGCCAGGTCGGTCGTGCGCGGCACGCCGGTGTGATCGCCATGGCCGAGCACGGCCTGCACGAGTTCCTCCGGGTAGCCGCGGGCACGCAGCTCGTCGGCGCCCTGCAGCGGGTGCGTGTCGGGGTAACGCTCGTAGTCGAAGTCATGCAGCAGACCCGCCGACCGCCACGTCTCAAGCTCGGCGCCACTCCTGCCAAAGCGGTGCTGGGCGTACCAGCCCACGGCGCCCTCCACGGCACGGCCGTGCTTGCGCAGTGCGTCCGACTCCGTCCATTCGCACAGCAGCGCCCAGGCGTCGTCTCGCGTTGGCATCGCTCAATCCCCTTCGCTTCGGCGGCCGGTCAGGAGGTGCCGGCCGGGCATGCCCAGTCGCCACCAGACGAACAGTACGACGGCGGCCACGACCAGCACACCGATGACCAGGTCGAACGGCTGCAGTGCCTGGCGGATCTCCGTCCAGCGCTGGCCGAGCAGCACGCCTGCCTCGGTCAGCACGATCGTCCAGATGAAGGCACCGGCCGTCGAATAGGCGATGAACCGGCCGAGCGGCATGCGCGCCACGCCAGCCGGGAAACTGATGAAGGTGCGCACGATCGGCAACAAGCGGCTGAAGAACGCGGTCGCGGCGCCGTAGCGCTGGAAGAACTGGTCGGCCAGCTCGATCTCGTGCGGCCGGATGAGCAGGTAGCGGCCGTAGCGTTCCAGGAATGGCCGGCCGCCCCACGCGCCGATGGCGTAACCGATCAGCGAGCCAAGCGTGTTGCCCACGGTCGCCACGACGACGACCACCCAGAAATTCCACGGACCATGGGTGAGCGGCTCAGTCGCGCTGGGATCCGACACGAGGAACCCGGCGAAGGGCAGGATCAGCTCGGATGGCATGGGGATCATGGCCGACTCGATCGTCATCGCCAAGAGCACGCCCAGATAGCCCAGCGAGCCGTAAAGGCTGGTCAGGAAGGGTATGACGATGCGGTCGAGGAACTCGAGCACGGCAGGCAGTCCCGCTGAGGGTTATCAGGCCTGGCCGGTGGGCGGCGGGAACGGCGGCTCACTGACGCGCCGCTGCCCGGGCGCCACCTCGCGCTGCTCCACGACGAGCGGCAGGCGCTTGCGTTCCGAGCCGTCGATCATGATCCGAATCGAGTAGTCACCGGCCTCCGGAAAACTCAGGTTCCACAGGTCGAGGCTGAAGGTGAGCACCGTGTCGCGACCGTCTGTAGGACCGTTGGCGAGCACCTTCGCGGTGGCATTCGAGAGCGGGTTGCCCTCGGGCGTCAGCAACACGAACTGCAACTCGTGTTCTGCGCCCAGCTCTGGGCTCGTGACGCTCAGGCCACACACCAGGGCCAGGTGCGGATGGCGGAGCGGGAACTGGGGTCCGCCCAGGCGCGACACGCCGCCGCCGATGACCGCGAACTTCTGGCCCGGCTTCGCGTCGGCGGCGTCAGCCAGGAAGGCGTATTCGATGTCCGGCACGCTGCAAGTCTACGGCCGGCCGCCCTCGTGGGTAGCCGGCAGCAATTGAGTAGTTCCCTACTCATGCCGCGCTCGGGGCGGGTACTTAGCGTGGGCTGGAGACCCACGCTCGGAGGACCCATGAAACAGCTCGAATTGGCCACGGTTCTTGCTTTGGCCGTGGTCGGTTGCGCGAGTAGCAGCGGCCAGACCCAGCCGCCTGCCAATTCCGAGGCGCCGGCAGCGAACACCGCGGCCCCTACAGGTCAACCGAGCGTGGCCGTGGATAATCCGGTGTCCGCTTTCGGGAAGGCCGAAAACAGTGCGGTCGTGGTCATCGGCGACCAGCGCTACGAGTTCGCCAACCTGTACTGCGTGACGCTCGCCGGTGCAATGGGCGCCTCGTCGGTCGGTGGCGACCCCACGGTCAACATCGACCTGCCGCCCCAGGACTGGGAGACTTCCGGCAGCGATTGGGATCCACCGTCGATCCGGATCCAGGAAGACGACCCCTACCTCGACTTGCAGGCCGGCAATGTCCTGGATACGCGAGTCACTGACGAACAGAGCCACGTCGACACCTTCAACAGCGACGGCAAGCACGCAACCGGCACGGCGACGTTTCTCGACTTGGCGACATTCATGACGGACCAGAGCACGCCGTCCGTGTCCGGCACCTTTGAGGTCACCTGCGGCTCCTGACGGAAACGGCCCGCACACAGGCGATTGAGTACCGGTCTACTCATGCCGCACGCTCAACCGCCCGGTAGCGTGGTGGGCACCCACGCCCGAGGAGGCCATCGTGAAGCGACTCACGATCGTGTTCACCGCTCTCGCCTTTGTGCTGACCGGCTGTGCTGGGGCAACCCCCGACACTCACTCTCAGCGGCCGGCCGATTCCGAAGCGCCTGCAGACGAAAGCGCGGTACCCGACGCGAACAGCGCGGCGCCCGCCGGCCAACCGAACGGGTCGGTGGACAACCCCCTGGCCGTACTCGGTCGCGCCGACAACACTGCTGTCGTGGTGATCGGCGACGAGCGCTACGAGTTCGCCGACCTTTATTGCGTCACGATCGCCGGCGCGCTGGGCGCAGAGTCGCTCGGCGGCAATCCACAGGTCAACATCGACCTGCCGCCTCAGGACTGGGAGACTTCCGGCAGCGATTGGGACCCACCCTCCATCCGGGTGCAGGTCGATGACCCAGAGCACGACTACAAAGCCGGCGGGAATTACACCGGACTCTCTCCGGATCAGAGCCAGGTTACGAGCTTCGACAGCGACGGCCGCCACGCGACCGGCACGGCCACGTTCTTCGATGACGTATCGCATGCGGACCCAAGTTCAGTCACCGGCACCTTCGAGGTCACCTGCCCCAACTAGGTGATCCAGGGCAAGCGCGGGAAGCTGGTCGCGCACGAGCCCGCCAATAGGTGAGCGCGGCAGCCGCCTAGTGACTCGCGCTCGCCACCTTGCCCTTGCGGCCGTTGCCACGCCCATCTGCCTCGGCGAAGGAGACGGTTGCCAGGGGGATGATCGGCTGGCCTTTCAGCACACGGTCGAGGTACTCCCCGGTCGCGGAGTCGGGGGCCGCGGCAATC
>CAVZHW010000012.1:0-21426 GCA_963775225.1 uncultured Chloroflexia bacterium | reverse complement strand
CCAAAAGGTGGTGGGGGACACACTTCTGCTTCCACTCCCACATTCCCACTTCGCCGCGGCCAGCTGAATTTGCCTCGCAGAGCCTTTTATGTTGTGCGGCGAAACACGCGGCTGGCGGAGAACCGAGGAGCGCGCGCGTCAAGGAATTCGCTCCACGAAAATCGGCGCGTGGCGGGCGGGCGGGCGCCGTGAGGGCGTTCGGCTGCCTGCCGTACCGAAACTCGGCGCCTGGATCGCCCTGTACCACGTGGGCGTGCTCAGCGGGCTACCGTCCCACCGCGCCAGAACCGCATCGTGCCTCCGGTCCCGGTGCCGGTCACGTCACGCCCGTTGACCCAGATGCGCCATGAGCTGCAGAGCACTGACCGGCGCCGGGGTCAAGGAATCTCCGTACGAAGTAGGCGACGAACTTCGCGCCGCACGAACGCCCAGACCATCAGTGCCTGACAGGCGACGGGCCTCCGCCGATATGCTTCGCCATCTGCGCCCGAGCAAGGGTCAACCAGCTAGTCGGACAGCGGCCCTTGCCCGGGTACAAGACTTCGGGTTAGCAACGCCCCGCTATCCGCCTCCAGCAATGTCCGTCGGCCTTTGGCTTGGTTCCGGATGCCTAAGGGCGACCCGCCTCGTCGGAAGATTGGGTGGAACTTTGAACGGGGGAGACGCCGGGTCGATCGCTTTGAAATCCGAACGGACGATGGCCAGAAAGACGGCTTCGATTAGCTTGGCGTGGAGACGCTGCACTTGGGCGCGATCAGTTCCTCGTTTGCCATCGTGCACGAACTCGTTTCTGATCTGGTAAACGCGCTTCACGTCGACGCGTCCAGTTAATCCGACGTGGGCGAGAGCGGCCCGAACGCGTCTCAGCGTCGAGTCGCCACGACGAAATAGCCCGAGACGCCGAAGGAGTCGATCCTGCCGCGACGCTATCGGCCGGAAACGGTCTGCAATTACCTCCAGAACAGACCAAAGACGGGCGATGCCGCCCTCGAGGGAGGAGTCAGCGAGCGCTTCGGCGAATAGGTCTGTCAGAAGCAGGCCAACGGGCGATGTCTCGATCGCTCGAGCCATTCCCACCAGCTCGCCTGCTTTGTCCCAGTGAGCGCCGCCTTCCACGGTGTGGTGCGCCTGGGCGACTGTACGAACGTCGAATGTCGCGAGAGCCTCCGATGGTTGGTCAACGTTGACGGCAACGAAGGCGACGTATCGACCGGATCCGAACTGTCGGAAGCGGATGGCACGGTAGAGCGCCTCAAGCGCCGGTCGCGCCTTTGCGATGGCAGCTTCTGGTGACAGTGCGCTGAACGCGCCATCTAGGGCGATCAGATGCACGGGCGGTACCGTCGGCCCCGCTTCGTCACTCCATCTGATCGATGTACCCTCGTTGGCCCTTGCCCACGCGCTGACCGCGAGAGTTCGGAGCGCGTCGGGAACCTGGAGGGGCTTGACCTCCCAGCCGGGGTGAGAAATCGGATCGTCGAGGTATCCCTCCGCGATTAGACCGACGCGGTAACCGTTCATGAGCGGCGGATCCATACGGCGGGTCGCCACGGAAGTCGCCACGACCCTAAATGGCTGCGCGCGTCTGACGCCCTCACTACCTTTGCTCCCGACTCAAACTCTACCGCTCGGAACAGAGGTCATCTCGGAGCGACGCCGTGCAGGGTTCTTCGCGCATATCAGAACCGCAAGAACGAACCGGCGGGGACCCGGCAGTTATCCGAGGCGCCGTAGCGCTGTTTCGATAGCGACCTCGACGCGGGAAGTCATGCCAGGCACATCGACGGGACGGCGGCCGGCGACCTGACCATGGATCCACTTCGGCTGGCTGTCGTTATGGTGCAGCAGGGCATACACGTCCCACCACGGATCGAGAGTCACTCCGGCGATCGACTCATAGAGCGACCGGATCTGCTCCGACCACTCGGGCAGGTAAAGCGCCGCCAAGTATCTCCGACACTGCCCGATGTCAATCGCGCGCGAGCCGCGATGGATGCCGTTCCAGTCGGTCAGTCCAGTGATCCTCCCGCGTGACCACAGGATGTTGACAGGCAGGAAATCGCCGTGCAGAAAGACGGCGGTGTCCTTTGGTGGTGGCGCCGCCATGACACCAAACGCCGCCTTCCACACGTCCGGCTTCTGTGCGCCGACTGGCACCCGAAACCTGTCGAGAGGAGCGATCCAAGAATCCGTCCAAGGTCTGAACGTCTTCGCCGGGAGATCGAGGGAATGGAGCAATACAGCGATCTCCGCGATCCTCGTCATCCACGACCGAGGCTCCGCCGGATTGAGGTCAAGATGCCCCGGCAGCCGTGTCATCAGCAACGATGGCGCTCCCCCGGTCGAAGCGCCTGCAACATCAGCAGCCACGATCCTCGGAACCGGGAGCCCGCCTCCCGCCACCACGCCAAGGTTGGCGATCTCCTTCTCCAAGACCCCCTGCAGACCAAGCCCGCCCGGGTACTGCCGCAGTACGACGAACGTTCGCACGCCATGTCGCTCGACAGTTACCCAATTCACGGCGGAGGAGACGCCACCGGTCAATCGGCGATAGCCAACGATGCGACTGCCTCGACCCATCGACGCCGCAACCCAGGCGAGAGTCTCCAGGGACGGCCGCCGCCGCCTAAACTCGCCATCCCTCCAGTCGCCGTCGGTCATGAGCCGAGGTTAATCGTCAGCCTGTCCGAAATAGGAAGTCTTCTACCCCCGTTGGCAGTGACCGGGCTGCTCCATAGCCTTCACCAAACCGCTTAGGGGGCTGGCCCACAGAGCGGTTCTTTCTGCGCGGTCCTCTGGCACGTTTCTGTAGCCCTGCGGCTGGTACCTTATCGCCACATGACGCAGATCGGACCGATCTGGGCCGAGCTCACGGCCGAGGACATGCAGCGGGGCTGGCTGAGCGAAGTTCCAACCGTCAGCGCGACTGATGTCCTCGACGCACTCGTAAGTCGTGATTCCAAAAAGAGCAGGCGGCGGCCGGGCCACTGGCTCTTCGTGCGCGAGATATACGCCGGCCCGCCTTTCTCCAACGCCCAACGGTTCGATGCACTGGCGCTCGGCCTGACCTCCTCCAGTGGTTACCTGCGTATCGTGTACGAGGTCAAGATCTCGCGCTCCGATTGGCTGCGTGAACTTCAGCCACGGACCTCGGATCGTTGGGAGGTAGTACGCGACAAGGCAGGACGGCATAAGAACCCCAGGCGAGTCAAGGTTCCGATCCCAGGCAACAAATGGGACCGCGCTCTAGAGGTCGCTCACGAACTCTGGTACGCGGCTCCGCCCAATTGCATTGCGCCCGCCGAGCTCCCCGGGGGCGCCGGCCTGCTGGAGGTACGCTGGTGGGGCGAGGCGCGCGAGCTTCGGCCGCGTGTCATCGTTCCCGCTGCCCGTCGTGACCTGCCTAATCCCGCGCCCGAATTCTGGGCGATGATTCTGTCATCGGTCGCTGCCCGCCGATCGCCCGAGCTTGTCTATCTCTTGGCTTGACCCAATGGCTAGCCACCACGGCGGTCAAGACCCCAGCCGAGGACTGGAATCCAGGCCGTTTCGGCAGCGCTCCTGCCCGGGCGCGCTGCTCACATGGTCCGTCGCCCACAACGAGGCGGGGTCCGGATCCCGTGTTCAGCCGCTACTCGCCTGCGGTGTTCAACCTGCGGGCGAAATGGCGCGTCAGGTCGCAAGCCGCTCTGGCCGCCCCCCAATTGGGCAGCCGCCAGTATCGAAGTTACGACAGGCCAAACTCGCCGACCTTGCGAGACCCAGGAGGCTCAGCCTGGCAAGCTTGCAAGCTGAGCCGCCATCTGGGCGCCACGTGTACTTGCGTCGCTGAGCATCCGAACCCAGCGGAGGACCTCGGCTTGGGACAGCGTTGGCCCAAATGTCCATCCGGTGCGTGACATCTGGGTTACACGGACACGACTCTGCCCGGCTAGGGTCACCAACGCAACCCGCAGGCCGGCGACTTGGTCGATCTCACGGCTGAACTCACCAACCAAGCCTGCTGGCAGTCTCTCGGAGGCAGCTTGGGCCTCCTCTAGGACTCGTCTAAGCACCGGAAGGTCGTTCTCCGACAAGGTGATGGACGCGGGCACGTAGCGGTGGTCGGGCGGCGGGAAGACCAACTTCACGCTCCAGCTCACCGGCTTTCCGTCTCTGTTTGCAGCGACTGTAGCGGTAACACCGGGCATGTCGATTGGAAGCTGCAAACTTCCCATTCCGTGGCGATACCCCGGTTTCATGAAGAGGACGGTCAGCAACCAGCCTTCGTCGATTCGCCTGGTGACCATGTACCCGTGGGCCAAGGAGTTCGGCCTCGTCGCCCGCTTGGTTTTCGCCTTCTTTTCCTTGGTATTGCAGTGCCAGCGCCAAGTTTCGCCAACCCCGTGTCTCCTTTTCGAGGTCGTGCCTCGTTGTCGTCACGTCGGCACCCTTCCCTCGCTGATCTCCCGCAGGCACCGCCCCATCTGGCGCAGCACGTGCAGTTCACTCGTACCGACTGCCGTCCACTCGCGCGAGCGTATGCCGACGTTGGCCCGCTCGGATGGATCGTAGGCGTACTGCTCCCACTGCCGGTAGGTGTCGTTGTAACCGGGCCTGCCGACGAACCAGCCGGATGGCGTGGCGTCGTGGATGGCCGCCCAGGCGGCGACGATCTCGGGGTCGGTCACCTAGCAACCAAGCACCGGAGTGGAGCATTGGAGGTCACGGACTATCGCGTCCGCGGCCGGGTATTGGCCACCCGTCAGGTCCGGCCTGGTGTACAGATAACCCACGAAGGGCACCAGTGCATCCAAGAACGAGATCTGCCCGTTGACGGTGTATCCGTCGTACACGGCCACTGCTGTCGCGACGCAGTTGGTGATGAGCTCCTCATTGCCAGGACCGTTGACATCGACGATGTAGGTCTGGTGTTGGCAGTGATACCAGAGCCCACGGCTGTCCTGTAGCTCAAAAGCGATGGTGTGATCGGGTAGGCGGCTGTCACGCACAAGCGCCGCGGCCTGGGGATCAGCCGCCAATGCCGCGGCGAAGGCGGCGCTAACCTGGCTGGCCTTTGTGGACGAATAGGACTCGTCGCTGACAATCCCGGCGATCACGTCCGCCAGCGGCCTGAGAGACGACTCCGGGCTCGGACTCACTGAGCCGAGAGATGGAGTAGGCACCTCCGTGGGTGAGGCTGCTGTCGGCGGCACAGTTCCTCGCGGTGTGCTCGTCACTGGCGTCGGCGTCGCCGTCGGCACCACGGTTGGCGCGGCGGCCGGGTTGAGACTGGGCGGCTGAGCTGGATTGGAGGCAGCCGGCACGCTCCCCGTACAGCCAACCACGGCCAACACGACCAGCACGACCCGGGCAGATCTCATGGCGCGCTCCAGCTTTGACGCGATGCGTCTCTTGTCAAGATGAACCTTAGCGCCGGCAGTTTCCTCTCGCATGGGCAAGGACAGGACGGCCCACCTACCGGCCGGCCGGCGTGGCGTCGTGGATGGCGTTCCAGGCGGCGACGATCTCCGGGTCAGTCACGGATCGTCTTTCGCGCGTCAGCGAAGACTGTCGAGCAAGTTAGTGAATGACGACTTCACCAAGTGATGCTTGGCGTATGAAAGTATCAGCCACATAGCGCCGCCGGAGTTAGCCGGATCGTAGATGTCGGTGTTCAAGTCAATGCTGTATCCACGGTAGAGGGCCAGGAGATCGCTCAGCGCCCCGCCCAGCCGATTTGCCTCGGGATCTAAGGTGCCCGCACCTGTCTTTAACTCTGTCCAACTCTGCTCGATGACCCGTTGGAGCGTGTCCCCGGACTGTCCCACGGTGTCCGCAACAGCCGTGTCTGCTAGCACAAGCGTAAGCTGGCTCTCAACCTCTTGGTCGGTCACCTTTGGATACCCGTACTGCTCCCCGCGCTGAACAGTGCGTTGATAACGGTTTGCTTGGTCAGGGGGCTCGGGGGTGGCGTCCCGACAGGAGCGGACACGGTGGGGATTACCGTGGCAATCGGGCTCTGCGTTGGCTGAATTGACGGCGGAGTCGTACCCACTGTGGGCGTGGGCGTAGGCGTCAGTGCGGACGGCACGGCAGTTGCGCTGGGGCTCTGCGGCGGAACGACGCTCGGCGAGGCCGGTAGACCCCCCGTACAGCCAACGACGGCCAACACGACTACTACGAGCCGGGCGGATCTCACGACGCGAACCTTAGTGCCAATCAATCTCCTCTCGCGTGGGCAAAGACGCGATGGGCGACGTTGGCGTCGTTGGATGGCGCCCCAGGCCCGTTCACGAAAGGCGAGCCTGCCTACATTCTGGGGCTTGCACCAGTCATCCTTCGTAGATCCACTGGGACGGGTCGAAAGTCCACGTCGTGGCATCGTGACGAAGCTCGGGTACGAACCGGTCATCAAAGCCGATGGAGTTGGTCGGCAGATGAACCTTCGCATATGCGGCGAGCAGGCGTGCGGTCTCGAGGAAACCGTCATCGTGGGTCATCCAGTAGAAAAGGTAGAGAACGTCGACGAAGGATACGCACGAGTCGGCGGGACGAATGTTGTCGTTGTTGCTTCGGCATTCGGCCCAGTTTTCCCGCTCGCAATCCACAACATCGCCACAGCCCCGAGCGTCTGGGTAGGACGAGTACAAGTGCATGAGCTCAGGATGCGCGGCGACCCTACTCTCAAAGCTTGAGCTGACAGCCGCTGCTGTCGTGCGCGGCAAGGGTTCAGCCAAGATTGAGTCGACAGCCTCAGGGAAACTGATACGCGCCTCGGAGGGCGATGGCGCCGCAGTCGGTGGCAAGGTGGGGCTGGGCGTCGCCGAGGAGGTTGGACTCGGCGAAACGGTCGGCGCCAACGTAGCGGTAGGTGTCGCCGCTGGGGTTGGCGTTGAAGTTGCCGAAGGGGTGTTCGGCGCGGCTGAGCTGGGCGTCGCTGCGGGGGTCCCAGAGCACCCGATAACCGCCAACAAGACCAAGATGAGCCGGGCAGATCTCATAACGCAACTCCTTGACGCCACGAAACAACCCCCCGGGGCGAACTCTACCGACCGGACCAGGGCCACGGTACCTCGTGGCGAGTCGTTGACGCCGATCGGGTGGACACGATAACCAAGGCGCCGTGCCACGTTGGGTGACACGGCGCCTGAGTCGCTCAGGTGTTGACGATAGCTCAGGGCCCGCAGGGGCCGTAGGCAACCACTAGGTCAATAGAGTCGCCGCTGGCGTCGGAGACGATGACTGTCTCTTGCGGCTCCGAGGTCGTGCAGGTCGCAGGCGTGGCCGTGATGGCAAACGAGCAAGTGCCGCCCGGGCCGACGGTCTGGGACCCACACGAGTCGGAATTCGTATAGCCCAGGTCCCCCTCAAACGTGGTGGCCAGCATGTCTATCGAGTTGGCAGTGTTGTTGGTCACGGTGAATATGCCCGTGTCGTCGCTCACAGGCGCTCCGAAGTCATAGTCGTAGAAGCAGGCGGCGAGCGAATCGCAATAGAGCAATCGTGGTCCTGGGCTTAGAGTGATGTGGGGTAGGGCCGGAATCGGCACGATGGTGCCACCATGGGCCCCATAGCTGACGCACTCGCCCTGGCCTGCAAACAGCGTGCCATCGGAGCCCTGGACGCCCATCCAGCCGCCGTTCTGGCACAACTTGGCATTGGCGCTGTTGCCGCCGTTCTTGGCCGCCACCAGCGGCGCGCTCATGGCCAGCGCGAGCAGCGCCAGCGATACGGAGAAAACGAGAAAGCGGGACACGCCCGCTCTGGCCGCAGCCATGTGAGAGCCTCCTCCGACCCACTTGTTGGACTGGGCAAGTGCCGTGGGTCGTTTCAGTCCCGATACTAGAACGGCCCGAAGACTAGGGGCGATCAACTTTTCTGCACCATCACAAGACGGTGCGTGCACGCACCGGCCCAGTGGCGCCTCGTCTGCGTGGCGTCGTGGATCTCCGCCCAGACAGCGACGATCTCGGGGTCGGCTATATCGCGACTCTGCCGGGGCATGGGCGGCACTTGTTCACAGACGATCGAGGACATCCCTTCGCTTGGCGGCGTACTCCCCGTCGGTGATGACGCCCGCCTCCTTGAGCTGAGCAAGGGCCTTGAGGGAGGACTGGACATCGTCGGCCGACGCCGCGGCCGGCGTGGGTTGCCTGGCGGCAGCAGCGGCCGGAGTCGCGACCCGTCGCGTGTACGTCACAGTCAGCACGCCCGTCGGGTTCGCGAAGTAGTAGATAACGAGGGGCAGCCCCACCAGAACGAAAATGAGCAACACGGCGACGAGCCATGTGGCCCAGCCGCGCCTCTGCGCGATCCAGGCTTCGCTCGTTGGGTAGTAACCACGCGCGGCTAGCGCTTCCGCGTCGACTTCGCGCAACTGACGAATGGTGTTCGCTGTTCCCTCGTAGGTGCGTGACAGCACCGGAGGTAGGCGCTGGGGCGGAATGACCGGGCCATACCAACCCGGTGGGGGCCCGACCCCGGCACCCCACGGCTGGAGGTAGCCTCGCTTACGTGTCCACTCCGGGAATGCCGACGTGCGGTCCAACCCTCTCTCTTCAGAGCGTAGGCAACGCGGCTGCGGCGACCGGCATCGCGCGGGTTGTGATTATCGAAGGATTCGGATCAAGGCGTGGGTCCGGCGAACCTCAAAGCCCGGGCGGCCGACGTACCAGCCTGGCGGCGTGGCGTCGTGGATCTGCGCCCAGGCGGCGACGACCGCCGAGTCGGTCACGAGAGCGAACCGACAATAGAGTCGATCGCGCTCTGGTATTGGTGGCGCCAGCGCCATGTGACCACTTCTTGGCAGATGATCAGCAACAGGATCCCGAGCGAACTCGCGGCAAGGGCGTAAGAACCTGCGGTAGCGTCACTCGTCGCTGCTGAGAGTATTCCCGCACCCGCGCACAAAGCCCCCCCGGCAACCATCACCGCATGGAGGAGCGGCCATGCCCGGGTCACACTGTAAAGAAGGACTTCATCCACTGCAGCCCGGGCTTTGTCGTCGTACGTCTCAGGCTGCGTGTACACGCGCGCTACAGCATCCCTTATGTGACCTTCGATCGGTCCCATGCTGGCAATCTCAGAGGCCTTCAAAAAAACGAAAGCAAACGCAAATAGGCTGGCCGAGCCGTAGAACACCGCCATCGCGAGAAGCGCTCCTACATCGGCGACTATGAAGGCGTTCATCACCTTCGGCAACGCGGGTACCATCCCAGGCCACCAGCGATCGAGATTCTCAAGCGCCTCAATCGAAACGTCGGCCCCCCACGCCCAGTCAATCACAAGCAGTGTGACTGCTGCCAATCGTGCAATCGTGAAGACATGTTGACTGGCCGAGGATGGGTCTCGCACCAACGCGGCCACCTCGCCTGCCACAATGGACACACCGAGCGCGCTAAAGACGATGGCGAGGGCCAGAGTCAGGATTCGCTGCAGGCGCCGCCAGTCTCCTCGTGGCCATCGCGGCCGCAACTCCGGCCGGCTACGGCCGCCACCAGTCGAAGTTGTTGGAGGGTCAGACGGCGCAGAAGGCAGTTGGTCCGTCATGGACGGCTGGACAGGCCGCGAGCACTTCTCGGTTCCTGGACCCAATCCTGCAACGCTAGGGACAACATCATAAGCCTCACTTGAGGATCGATTCGACTGTACCACCACAGTGTCATTGGATCGGTCCCGAGGCTTAACTAGCGAACCGCTTCAGCGCAGACCAGCTGCCGCCGCGGGACGAGTGCCCCGATAGGGCGTGCCGCGCCTACGGCGTCGGCGCGTTGCCTGAGAAACCACCCTCGAGAGATGGTTCGCCCACGCGATTAGCTCTAGTGCAACGCCTGGTTCATCTCGGAGATCGTTCTCATGCGCGCGAGGGTTGCGGATCCCACGCATCGCGCCGGCGAGCATGTGGCGATACCCCTCTTGCTCATCGATCTCGGAGATGGAGCGCAGCCTGCTTAGCCGCAGCTCCGGATTCGCGGTGTCCATCGCGCCCATCATGAGCTTCCAGCCGTCCTCTTGAGCCCCTGTTCGACCCTTGACCAGATTGTTGACGTACTTGAAAGCCTCCTCTACTGCGCGTGCGTAGTGGCCATCTCGGAACAGCGTCCTCGTATAGGTCGCAAGTCGCACGTCCGTGACGATCCCATCGAACAAGGCCAGCGGGTCGGAGCCGGGAGGCGCCACAGGTTCGGGTTCTGGACGCCGCGCGGTCTCCGCACCTGTGACCTCGGACTGGATGGCGCGGGCGCGACCGACTAGGTCATGCGTGAGGGCGCGAGCCGCATCACTCCTTGCCATATAGGTGACGGGCCATGCTTGCGAAGATCTGGTCGATCTGCTCCGCCGTAGACGCCGGATTGATGTGCACCTGAATGTCGATGTGCACGGATGGCACATCGCGTCGCCAAGCGTTCGTATCGCTTGCTTCGCCGCCCGAAGCTTGACGGTGCTCGCCGTGGGCGTTCGGTGCAGCACGTCGTTGTCCGGCACCTGAGGTGCCCACGGCATCGCGATCTGAACCGGATGGGCGCGGATGTCGGGTGGAACTGCGACCTCGCGGCGCTGGCGTGCGTCCAGTGGCTGCTGGTCGCTGCCCGGCTGCTTCACCGCTTGCATCGCCCCGAGCCAGCAACGCATAGAACGAGGCCAACTGGCGTGCGTAGGCCTCACCCCGACCCGTCTCGCGGGCGAACCAGCGGCGCGCGGTCGCCGTGTCCGGGTCCGGCGGTGGCGCGACATCAACAAGCGCTGACGGGTAAGCATCAGCGATCATCGCGTTCGTGGCCTCTTGGTAGCGCTCGTCATCCCGCCACGCCATCGCCCGTTCCGTCGGTCGCCCGTTCTCATCGATAAGTCCAAGGCGACGCAGAGAGGGCAGTAGGTTCATCGCGGCTCGCTCGGTGATGCTGAGAACGTCGGCCAAGTAGCCCGTGGTCACTTCTCGCGGCGGCGACGCTCGGAACCGACGCCGCAGGTCCCACCAGTTCTTCGTTGGCAGATACGGGAACGCCGCTCGCCTCGCCTCCGTCTCCATCGGACTCACCCTCCTTCTTCAGTCAACTGCCGAATAGCTCCTGCTGATCCACGTCGGGGTGTATGCGCGCGGCCTTCTGGTATCCGGGCAGGAACTTCGGCACGTTCGGCTTCTTGCCGTCCAACAGCTCGGCCACGGTCATGATCTGGACGCGGTCGTACGTCCCACCCCATAGCTCGCTCTCGTAACCCCCGCTCTCCAGCGCCGCTCGCTTCATCTCTGCGGTCGGCTCGTCCAGTTCGATGAGGATGCCGATAGCGCCGCCCTCTGTCTGGAGCGTGGCGAGAAGCTCCTTGACGTGAAGTAGGCTCGGGTGGCCCGACTTGACGCTCACGAGGATGCGCTGGATCGCGTCACGCTCGCTAAACGTGATCACTCCATCGATGCCACGATCCGCGCCCTTCCTCTGGGCTCCACCAACTGGCTTGGCATCGATCAGCCCCAGCGCCCACCACTGGAACTCGTATCTCCCGTCCTTACTCTCGGCTGCCAGCATCCGCGCGCTCTGCAGGTCGGCAGGCACGCCGAACACCGGGACGGTCGGAAGGTTGAAGCTGTCCATTAGACGGGCTCGCATGACCGCGATCGACAGATGGGTGATATCGATGCCGATCCATCGACGTCCGAGCTTCTGTGCCGCTACTAACGCAGTCCCGCATCCGCAGAACGGGTCGAGAACGACGTCTCCCGAGTCGGACGATGCCTCGATGATGCGCTCGAGCAGCGCCAGCGGCTTCTGTGTTGGGTAACCCATTCGCTCGCCGCTCGTGCCAGCGACCCCATAGATATCCGTCCAGACGTCCTGCAAGAGGGCGCCGGGAAGGTCGTCAAGATACACCTTCAGCCGCAGTCGCCCATCCGGCTTCGTGGGGAAGTAGAGGCGCCCCTCCTGGTCCAGCCGCGTCATGCGCTCCTGCGTGTACTTCCAACCATTCGGAGGGTGCTTGTACATGACTCCGTTAGACGCGGTGAAGTCGTACATCAGGTTCGGCCGCACAGCCGGATTGGCGAGGTTCTGCTCCATCCACCTTCGACCGTCGGGATCGCTCCGATGGAACCGCTCCTCGACGTATGCCTCGTCGTGGGCGGCGTAGACCTTGTTGAACTTCGCCTTCCGCGAGCGGCCATAGAGGAGCAGGACGTCGTGGATTGCCCCAATCTTCCCGGCGTTGCCGTGGGCACTCCATCGCTTCCAGATGACTTCGTTGAAGAAGTTGTCTGGACCGAAGATCGAGTCCAAGACGACCTTCAGGTAGTGACTCGCGGTCGGATCGCAGTGCAGCCAGAGTGAGCCGTTCGGCTTCAGTACCCGATGAAGCTGAACGAGGCGCGGCGTCATCATCACGAGGTAGGCCGACATGTCGTTGTGGCCGAGCCCACGAACGAGAGCTTCGAGCATGCGACCAACGCCGTCGGGGATGCGACCGTCGTTAACCCCCGTTACGGTCACGTCGTGGAAGGCGTCACGCGCCGCCTCGCCCCAATGCCACGTGTCTTCGAAGGCCTTGATCTGAGCTTCCGCGCGGTCCCCGCTGGTCTCCTTGAAGATCAGCGAGTAGTCGCGCTGGCTGTTGAACGGCGGATCGAGGTAGACCAGGTCAACGCTTCCTGTCGGGAAGCCGTAAGAGCCGTCGGGCAGCCGCTCTGACAGAACCTTCAGGTTGTCCCCGAAGTAGAGCGCATTCGTCTCCATGCGCCGGAGCGTAGCAGTCGCTGCATCGCGCGACAGCCCATAGGACGGTACCTACGGCTCGTGCCCGCGCACGGAGGGATGAAGTCGCGCCCCGGCCTATCAGGAGGGGGCCAATCGTCTCAGCGGCTCGGCCTCGTGCTCTCGACAGCGACCCTTCTTCCATCGGCCGGGCGATGCGTAGCGCGGGTTGACGCAGCCATCGACCAAACAGAGTTCGGCCGTCTCGATGCGTGAGCGTTCGACCTGAACCCGCATCTCGTGGACCTTCCTGTCCCACGGCACGAAGCCGCTGGAACTCCGCGCATTCCGCCGCGACGGGGAGGAAACTGGCCACGCACGTGGACGCAGTGGCTGGAGCGTTGCAAAAACGGCCGAGGTCGCGGCGGTTCGTTGTGTCGCAAGCCAGCCTGATGTAGCGTCGCCCGCATGATCGGGCTTCAGCGGACCTGCTAATGAACTTCGCTCCTCAGTCGGTGTGTACCAACTGCCGAATGCCGCTCGATCCAAATGCTGCCTTCTGTTCCAGGTGCGGAATGCCCACAGCCCCGCGAGTCCAACCTCCGGGTGCTCCCGGGTCGGCCACCGGTTCGAACGCGCAACCATTGGGCAGCGCATACGCGCCGAAGGACAATGGCCACACGCGGTGGATTGTTGCCGGCGTAGTTGTCATTGTGGTCATCGTCATCACCGCTGCGGTGATCTTGAGCGGACTGGGATCAAGCGGCGGTTTAAGCGACGCTGAGTGGACATATTGCTTCTCCTCGGCGCCCGCTTACGACGTGGATAACGCCGCCGAGGCGCTCGGGATCCAATTTGTTGTTGACGCGTCCGGCGACCTCGTGCCGCCGTGGGAGGCGCGTCATGGCTATCCCCAGGCCGCCCAGTGGCGTACCGATCCCGACTACATCCGGGCCTGCAAGGCTGAATTCGGAGCGGCCCACGGCAACTGAACCATGGTGGAGGGCCGTAGTCAGGCCACGGCCTCCCGCGCGTGGCTGGCGCACGCCGGCGGGTGGCATGGGCGCTCAAGCGGAGCCCTCCGGGCCCTCCCGGAGCGTCCCTCGAGCGCAGAAGGCTCCGCCTGGTGCCTAGCCATCGGCCTCATCCTCGATCACGTATGCCGTCGGTCCGTAGCCGTCATCCTCCTCGGCGCCCGTCGGGCCACTTGAGACGCTTGGGACGGTTTCCGGGACATACCGTTGCCAGGCGTCGGTGAACTCGGCTCGGAAGTAGCCTCGTTGCTTCTCCGCCCTTGGTTGCGCTCGCCGATGAACAGGGCCAATGCCGTATGGCGAAAGCAGCTTGGCCAGCCCACGCGCCGTCAACGGCTTGCCATACCATTCCTCCCACGGGGAATCTTCAAGCGCGTGCAGCCGTTCGAGGAGCTCGTGCGTGGGAAGGTGAACAGAATCACCGAAGACGTCACGCACGTCGGCCAGCAGCCGACTCCCGACACTCGTCTGCTCGTCCTCTTCGGAGCTGACCGCCACGGCTGCCAACCGCCCTCGGCTTGCCCACCCGTTGCCAGCTGCCTCAGCGATCCATAGCAGCGGTTCCCACGAGTCGGCGGCGCGGTCGTTCAGTTCCGCGGGAACCGTCCCATCCGGCCCAAGTGTCCCAACCCACGGCATCTTGGGCAGCTGCTCGGCCTCGGCCCGGGCGATGCGCTGCCGGAAGCGCGCGACCTCCTCGCCCGGTGCGCGGCGCTTCAGCCGGATGGGAATGCTGCGATCGGCCACGGTGTCGGGCAGTTTGCCGATGCCGGCGATGGCCTTCGGGCCGTAGACGTCGAACTCAGCCACCTCACGGCGGCGGCCTTCCAGCTTGACGCGCAGAACCGGTGTCCCCTGCCGGTTGCCGGCGTTGAGGATCGCCCGCAGCCCTTCATAGCGCTCGGCCATTCGCGGCCCGAAGATGGCGTCCGCCTCGTCGAGAAGCATCGTCCGGCGCGGCCGCTGAGCGAGCACGGTGTAGACCACCGCCTCACTCGGCGTGACGACGCGGAAGGGGTTGGGCACCAGCAGTTCGAGCACGTCGAGCAGGCGCGTCTTACCGGAGCGCATCTCAGCGCTCGTGATCGCCAGCGGCGGGCTCGTCTCAAACCTCTCCACCAGCCAGGCGTGCGCCACCCACAGCGTCACGGCCACGGGCTCGTGCTCGGACGGAAACGCGACGTAGCGCGTGACGAACTGTTCGACGGCTGCCAGGTAATCGGCCAGCCCGTCGCGCGGGGCGTGCAGGGGGCGCTCTGCGCTGCTGCGCATGGCGGCACGGACGATAGGCAGCGGGATCGGCTGGCCAGCCTGCCCATTCGTCGCTGCGTCGAGCTTCGCCAGTTCGTCGAAGTAGGCCTCGTTATGCGGCCCGTTGCCCCACTGGCGCAGGAAGTCGCGTTGCGCCCCGTTCACGCGGTCTTCCCGCGCGTACCCGATCGTGTCTCGCGGTCACCGTTCGCCAAGCCACCCCGGCCGCCGCTCCCACCCTCGCGGCCATCTGGACGGAACAACTGCGCGAGCCGTGCCAGCGTAGCCAGGTCCTCGATCGTCCCCGGCAGGCCCTGCTCGGCTCGCGAGCGCTGAGCCAAGAGGACCGCGGTCCGCCGCAGCTCGTCCGCGGTCATCGGGCGACTCCCTCGCGCGTGAGCCGGTCGCGCGAGGCGTGCCCGTCGTTCTGGACTGCTTGCAGCTCGGCGTACCGGCGTTCGACCGCCTCGACTAGGAGTGCGCTGGCTTGCTCCTTGGGGTTGCGGTACTCGCGCACACCAAGCTCTTGCAGCTTCGGCCAGACGTCGAATGGGATGCGGATGTACACCGTCCGGAGGCGCAGTTCCATGCGCCAAAAGTGCACGTCAGGCGGCCTAGTGACACGGCGGCAATCCGGTATTTATCTGCGGCGAAGCTTGACCTGGCGAAGCTTGATACCCTGCCCCTGCCAGCGGTTCAGCGTCTTGGGGTCGCGGTCCGTCGCCGTCGCGAGCCACGCCAACGGCATCAGCTCGTTCTTCCGGTGGCTCTCCAGCCAGACCGCTTCTGCGCGGTCCAAAATCTCCTGCGCCTCCGGGGCAGCGCCTTCTGGCCGTCCAGCCCGGTCCACGAGCTCCCAGAGTAAGGTGCGCCCGACCCAAAGCGCGCGCAGCGCATCGGCCGTTACCTCGGGCGTCAGCCCGCCGATGAAGTAGCCGTCACGGTCCCAGTCGAACTCGAGGTAGCCCGGCACGCCGGGCCGGTCCACTTGCACCCGCACGACCTCTTGGCGCCTTCCCTCGGCGTCGTCGTAGGAACCGTAGGGCGACTGCCCGTCGACTTTTGGCCAGCGGTCATAGAAGGGCCGGCTCCCCTCTCGCACCCGGAACCGACCATCCGCGCTGGTCGTCCAGGGGGTCCATTCGAGTTCGTCCAACACAGCCTCCTGTACAGGCTTCCGGCGGGCGGGTCGCGGTACAGGCGCGCCCCGCCGGCCGTGGGACAAGTCTGCCTGACCTGGTGCGAGATTGCCGCCGCGTGGCCGGCCCACTCAATGTGCTAGACGCGCCACTCGACGTCGACGCGCTCGGGATAGAAGCGTAGGCCGCGCCGTGGCGCTGGTTTAACCGTGACGTGGTCGATGACGGTGCGAGCCACGTGGCTCCGCCACGCCGCGTCATCGGCGTGGCGCTCCCACTCGGTGCGCAGGTCGACACCGGCCAGCTGAGCGAGGCCCCGGTCGGCTGCAGCCTCCGCAAGACGACGCTGCGCCTGCTCAATCCGGCCTTCCAGCGTGTCCCGGACACGGAAGAACTCCGGCCTGGTGATGGCGCGCCGGACGTAGTAGTCGTGGGACGCTTCGGCCAGGGCCGCCCCGTCCGCGCGCAGCTGCGCCAAGTCCGGCTCCCGCCGCTGTCGACCGCGCTGCGCCGCGAGCGCGGCCTCGAAGGCGGGTCCCTCGACGGCCGCAAAGATGGCCTCGGCGACGAGCGGCTCCAGCAGAGCGGCCTGCACGGTTAGGCGGCCGCAGCCCCGGCTTGCCCGGCAGGCGTAGCGCCGGTTGCCGTGCTGGTCGCGGAGTGCCGACAGCTTGGCCCCGCAGCGGCCGCAGACCGCCAGCCCGGTCAGGTAGTAGCGGCGGACACCGGTCTCGCGGGAGCCCCGGGGCGTGGCCAGGACCGCCCGGAGCCGTTCCCACGTGGGCCGCTCCAGCAGTGGCGGGATGACACCCGTGCCCACGACGAGGCCGTGGTGCTGCCGGTCGCCGACGATGCGTGGTGACGTCAGCATCCGCTTCAGGCTGGAGACCTCCCACACCCGCCCGGCTGGGTTGCCCTTGGTGCCGGGCGTGCGGACCCCGCGCCCACGGAAGTCGCGCACCACGCTCGACACCGACTCCCCACCCAAGATGCGCTCGGCGGCCTCCCGGACCAGCGCGGCCTCGGGCTCAATCACGGCCGTCCAGTCGCTAGTCAGGCCGAATGCGCGGATACCACCCCCCGGCCGACCAGCCTCGGCAATCTCCTTCATCTTGCGCCGGATGCGAAGGCTCATGGTGTCGGTCTCCAACTTCGCCCACGTGATGGCCATCCTGAACATCGCCTGACCGGTCGGCGTGGACAAATCGATGCCGGGGTCGTTTAGGCTCACGATGCCGATGCCGCGTTCGTTTGCCAACTCGAGCAGCCGCTCGGTCTCCTTCGGGTGACGCAGCAGCCGGTCGAGCTTGTAGCAGACGATGGCATCGGCATAGTGCCCATTACCCAAATCACCCAGCATGCGCTCAAAGGCTGGGCGCGGCTTCTTCAGGGAAGAGGCTGGGTTGTCGGGGTCCTCATAGGTGGCGAGGACCTGCCAACCTTCCCGCGCCGCACGCTCGCGGCAGTCTTGCAACTGCCGAGCCGTCGCCGTCAGCCCTCGGTGTTGATTTGGGTTGTCGTCGGCTTGCGAGAGCCGCGCATACAGAACAACCGACTGCGGTTCCATCCCGCTCCCTGTTCTTCTCTCGTCCTCGGTGCGAGCGCCCCGAGCCAAACCGAATTCTCAGGCTGTTGAGCGTGTTTGTAAAGTCTTTGCTTCGGGCAAGACGACCACGCTCGTGGCGCGCATCTGCTGGTTGGTGGCGACCGGCTCAGATCCTGGCCGGATCACGGCCGTGACGTTCAACAAGCGTGCGGCGGATGAACTCCAGCAGCGACTGCTCGCCGCTCTAAAGCCGCTCGACTGCGGTTCCGACCCGCCACGGGTGAAGACCTTCCACGCTCTCGGGCGCGAGATCCTGGCCGAGGCCGGCGTGCAAGTGGCCAATCTGGTTGATCGCGCGGAGGTGGTCCGGCGATTGAACGGTCGTCCGGTTCCGGCCGCCGCCATGCGCGCGTTCGACGATACGTTCTCGCGCCTGAAGCTGGACCTCTCGGTCGGACGAGAGGACGCTCTTCGCCTGCTGGGCAGCGAGCGGCCGCCACCGGTTGCGGCGGACATGCTCAACGCCTATGTCGCGTACGAGGAGTGGCTGGCGGCCAACGCAGCGCTTGACTTTGACGACCTGGTCTGCCGGGCGGTCGTCGAGTTGCGTACCAACTCGCTTGCCCGCTCGATGTGGCAGGAGCGTTGCGCGGCGCTGCTGGTCGACGAAGTCCAGGACGTCGACCGCACGCAGCTCGAACTGGCAGTGCTGCTGGCCGGTGAGCGGCGCAATGTGTTCCTGGTGGGCGACGACGACCAGACCATCTACGCCTGGAGGCTGGCGGACGTGCGACGCGTGCTCGACCTGGCCGGCTCGCTGCCCGGCCTGCGCCGCGTCGACCTCGTCACCAACTACCGCTGTCCGCGAAGTGTGGTTGAGCGGGCCGTGCGCCTCATCAGTATCAACAGCGAACGCTTCGTCAAGGCGATCCGCGCCGGCCCGGCGGCCGAAGGGGCCCTGCTGCTGGGCGCTGACGGCGGGGACGAGCTGGCGCGCGCCCGGCGCCTGCTGACTGATTGGCTGCCGGCCGCACCCGGAGTCCACGCCGTCCTGGCGCGCACCAACGCCGAGCTGGCGCCCTTCGCCGCCGTTGCCCTCGAGGCGGGGATTCCATACCGCGCGGCCGACGACGGGCTGCTGCTCGACGACCCTGGCCTCGACGAGATGCTCGAAGGGCTGCCGCCCAATGAGCCTCCCGCGCACCCGCTGTCCCGCCGAGCGTCGCGCAGCGTGTTGGCCCGCTCGCTGGTCGCCTGGTCGCTTGGCTGTCCGTCGGTGGATGCCCTGCGGTCGGCCATCGCCGACGCCCGCGAGAGGCGCGCGGAACTGCGCCGTGACGATGCCCAATTGATCCTCGCAACGGCCCACGGCACCAAGGGCCTCGAATTCGATCACGTAGCGGTGATCGGGCTCGACGACGGAGTCTTTCCGAGTCGCCGCACGCTCGAGGAGGCCGACGATCCCAAACGGGCGCTCGAGGAGGAACGGCGCCTGGCCTACGTGGCCTGGACGCGCGCCAGGAAGTCGCTGCTTCTCGTCTACGACCCGGCGGCGCCGTCGGTCTTCATGACCGAGGCCTTCTCGGCCGCCGAGCTCGGTAGCGCGGGCTAGCGCCGCAGGCGGCGCAGGTCGACCGAGTAGTCGACCACCGCGCGCAGGTTCGCGAGTGCTTCACCCCAGCCCCAGTTGCACTCGGCAAACGGGTCGACCAGGCGCGGGTGGCGCAGGTCGAACGGGCCATCTTCCAGCGTGACGCGGCTTCCGGAGCCACGCGGCTGGATGCTGACGCTCGCAGTGGTGATCCACCACTCGTCGTCGGTCCACGGCCAGCGGAAGCGAAAGATGCCCGGCGGTTCGGCCTCGAGCACTTCCCACCACACCCGTCGCGCGGGGAAGACGAGCGTGCTGCGCGTGCCGGGCGCGAGCGAGCCATCGACGCTGTCGGGGAACCACTCCGCCAGCGCGTCGGGCGAGGCGAAGGCGCGGTACACGCGGTAGGGCGGCGTGTCGAGGTCACGTGTCACATGCACGGTGCGCTGCAGGCTGGCGCCGTCCTGGTCGGCGGCGCTCACAGGCCCAGGTCCTCGCGGACCGTCTTCAATCCTTCGATGACGTTGGCAACGTGCTCGTCGAACGGCACACCCAACTCATCGGCCCCCTTGACGAGCTGGTCGCGCGGCACCTGGCGGGCGAAGCCCTTGTCCTTCATCTTCTTCTTGACCGAGGCCACCTCGACCTCGTCGAGCGAACGGCTGGGGCGAACCAGGGTCACGGCGATGACGAAGCCGCTCATCTCGTCGCAGGCGTAGACGGTGTGCGCCAGGTCGGTCGTGCGCGGCACGCCGGTGTGATCGCCATGGCCGAGCACGGCCTGCACGAGTTCCTCCGGGTAGCCGCGGGCACGCAGCTCGTCGGCGCCCTGCAGTGGGTGCGTGTCCGGGTAACGCTCGTAGTCGAAGTCATGCAGCAGACCCGCCGACCGCCACGTCTCAAGCTCGGCGCCACTCCTGCCAAAGCGGTGCTGGGCGTACCAGCCGACGGCACCCTCCACGGCACGGCCGTGCTTGCGCAGTGCGTCCGACTCTGTCCATTCGCACAGCAGCGCCCAGGCGTCGTCTCGCGTTGGCATCGCTCAATCCCCTTCGCTTCGGCGGCCGGTCAGGAGGTGCCGGCCGGGCATGCCCAGTCGCCACCAGACGAACAGTACGACGGCGGCCACGACCAGCACACCGATGACCAGGTCGAACGGCTGCAGTGCCTGGCGGATGTCGGTCCAGCGCTGGCCGAGCAGCACGCCAGCCTCGGTCAACACGATCGTCCAGATGAAGGCGCCGGCCGTCGAATAGGCGATGAACCGCCCGAGCGGCATGCGCGCCACGCCAGCCGGAAAGCTGATGAAGGTGCGCACGATCGGCAACAAGCGGCTGAAGAACGCGGTTGCGGCACCGTAGCGCTGGAAGAACTGGTCGGCGAGCTCGATCTCGTGCGGCCGGATGAGCAGGTAGCGGCCATAGCGTTCCAGGAATGGCCGGCCGCCCCACGCGCCGATGGCGTAACCGATCAGCGAGCCAAGCGTGTTGCCCACGGTCGCCACGACGACGACCACCCAGAAATTCCACGGACCATGGGTGAGCGGCTCAGTCGCGCTGGGATCCGACACGAGGAACCCGGCGAAGGGCAGGATCAACTCGGATGGCATGGGGATCATGGCCGATTCGATCGTCATCGCCAGGAGCACGCCCAGGTAACCCAGCGAGCCGTACAGGCTGGTCAGGAAGGGTATGACGATGCGGTCGATGAACTCGAGCACGGCAGGCAGTCCCGCTGACGGTTATCAGGCCTGGCCGGTGGGCGGCGGGAACGGCGGCTCGCTGACGCGCCGCTGTCCGGGCGCCACCTCGCGCTGCTCCACGACGAGCGGCAGGCGCTTGCGTTCAGAGCCGTCGATCATGATCCGGATCGAGTAGTCACCGGCCTCGGGAAAGCTCAGGTTCCACAGGTCAAGGCTGAAGGTGAGCACCGTGTCACGGCCGTCGGTCGGGCCGTTGGCGAGCACCTTCGCGGTGGCATTCGAGAGCGGATTGCCCTCGGGCGTCAGCAACACGAACTGCAACTCGTGTTCGGCGCCGAGTTCCGGGCTGGTGACGCTCAGGCCGCACACCAGGGCCAGGTGCGGGTGGCGGAGCGGGAACTGGGGTCCGCCCAGGCGCGACACGCCACCGCCGATGACCGCGAACTTCTGGCCCGGCTTCGCGTCGGCGGCGTCCGCCAGGAAGGCGTATTCGATGTCCGG
>CAVZHW010000011.1:0-6942 GCA_963775225.1 uncultured Chloroflexia bacterium | reverse complement strand
GTTCGCGCGCCGATCCAGCCCTGGTGCGCCGCCAACAGCGCCAGCTCGGTCCGCGAGCCAACCTCGTAGCGGGAGAACAGGCGCGCCAGGTGGCTCTCCACGGTCCTGTCGCTGATGCCCAGGCGCGCCCCGATCTCACCGTTTGCCATCCCGTCCGCCACGAGGCTCATGATCTCGCGCTCGCGTGGCGACGGGAGCCGGCCGGCGTGGCGATCGCGGAGCGCAGCCGTCGGAAAGACCGCCACCCCGGCGGCGACGTTGCGGATCGCTGAGGTCAGCTCGTCCAGCGTTCCGCCCTTCAGGACGTAACCCCACGCACCGGCACGGAGAGCCGTGCCGTACATCCACGGCTCGCCATACGAGCTCAGGAGGAGCACCGGCGGGTGTGCCGGTCGGCGCCTGACCTCGGCCAGGAGCTCGAGCCCGGCTGGCCGCCCCTCGAGCATCACGTCGGCCACGACCACGTCGATCTGCGCGCCGCCATCAAGTACATCCAGGGCAGCGGCGGAAGTTGCCACGTCGGCGACGACGCGCAGGTCCGGCTGACGTGACAACAGCTCGGCCACTCCCCGCCTTACGAGCGCTTCGTCCTCGACCAGCAGGATACGGATCAACGGCGCCACAGGAACAGAACCGTCGTGCCCTCGTCGGGCGCCGAGCGGACATCGATTCGCGCCCCAACTTCCGTCGCCTCGGAACGCATGGCGGCGAGCCCCACATGTCCGCGGGCAAGTGCCGTCCGCGCGGCGACGTCGTCGATGCCCACGCCGTCATCGACGACTCGGAGGTGCACGTAGTCTGCGTCCTCGTCGACGCCGACCGTGATCCGCTCGGCGCTCGCGTGCTGGACGGCGTTGGCAATGGCCAGTTGCGCAACCCGGTAGGCCGCCTGTTCCACGCGGGCCGGCGCGCGGCCAACAACCCGCGGCTCCAGGTCGATGTCGACGCCGACGTCAAGTGCCGCCACGTAGGCCTCGACGGCCGCAGCCAGCCCTGCCGTGCGCAGGGCGATGCCCTGGCGCGCGGTCATCGACCTGCGAATCTGCTCCACCGCACTGGCAAGGCGCCGGCGGCCGGCCGGGTCATCGGCATCGAGTTCGAGAAGTGCCTGGCCGATCTGCGGCAGGACATTGTCATGAAGCTCGATCGCGAGGCGTTCGCGCTCATCGGCCGAGGCGGACAGGCGGGAGGCTCGGGCGATGGGAAAGGCCTCGTCGACGAACAGCGAAAACCGGGCCGGCCACGTGACGCCGCGCGTGCCGAGCGTCCGCACGGCCAGCGGCAGTGCGCTGAGCAGACCAAGCGCGATGGCCGTCAATGCCGGCACGTACCACAGCAGGGGCCACTGCCAATCGGCGTCGGGCCGTGCGCTTGCGACAACCGGGACGGCGAAGGCGGCGGCAATCACGGCCAGCGCAAGCCAGACATTCCTCGGCCGCGCGAGGTCTGGTGTCGAGCCCCCAATTGCCGCGAGCGTCACAGCCGGCGGCAGCAGGCCGACCAGCAGCGCGGGAGGGTAGCCGAGCGCGGGTGCCAGCGGGCCGAGGGCAGCGGCCGCCGAGAGCCCCAGCGACACGCTCCAGCCCGGCAGGCCCAACCGCCGTCCGGCGATGGCCAGCAGCAGGAACAGCAGGACAAGAGCCACTGTGTTGGTGACATCGATTTCCAGCTGCACGGGTAAACCGACCGTGCTCAAGTCCGCCCGCTCGACGGTGTAGCCGAGCTGGCCGCCAGGCGGTGTCACGGATACGATCGGGAGTCCCGGCCGGAAACCCAGGAACCACGCGTACGAGCCGGGAGCGACCCAGGTGACCGTGGTCGAGCCGGCATCGACTGTCACCGCCGGAGGCGGGCCCAGCCCAAGCGCGGCAACGGCAACCAGATACGACACGCCGACCAGCAGGGGCATCGCCAGCCGGCGTGCGACCACGAGTGGATCGCGTCGAATGGGAGTGCTGCCCTCGTCGGCCGTGCGAGCAGCCGAAACGTCAATGACCGTGGTGCTCAACCCATCTCACCATCGGGGAGTCCCGTAAGGAAATTCCATGGTAACCCGTAGGGGATCTCTCGGATCGACACCCGCCGATGGCGAGACGACGCTGACATATGTCATGCAAGGCGCCACGATTCGCCTAGCGCTCGCAGGCCTCGGCACCGGGGCGCTTCTCGTCATCGGGTCGTCCGTCGCGATTGCGGACACCGCACGGCAGCTGACGGCCATGCACTACGGCACCCCCATTGCTCCCGGTGACGCCTCCCGGTACCACTGCGACGATGGCTCGTACCCTGTCATCCACTGCTTCGATTCGGCGGCGGAACGGGACGCCGACGTCGCCGCCTCAGCGGCATTCGCGGCGAGCGCCAGCGTTCCTCCGGCGGTCTTCTACGTGACGTTCTACACCGACGCCAACTACGGCGGCTCGTCATTCAGCGCGTCACAGTCGTACTCGGATCTGCGATGGCTCGCCTGGAACGATCGCATCAGTTCGTTCAAGAGCCTCAACGATGGACGTCCCGAGTGGTGGCGCGACATCAACTTCGGCGGAACTACATGGCAGTGGCCGGCCGGCTTATGGGTTTCATATGTGGGCGATGACGCCAACGACCAGTTTTCGGCTGTGGCCAACGTGCCCTGAGCTCAATCGGGATTAAGGGATCTCCCTGATACCGCACTTCGTCGCCGCGCTGTATTAGTTGCCGCAGGGGTGCAGCTCGGCTGGAGCACCTGGGAGTAATGGCCTGCCCGGCCTTCAGGCCTCCAGCGCACTATTCAGTGCCGGCAGCGCGAGCTGCACCCTTCTTGTCAGGTCTCGCGCGTGCCGCGCGATCGCCGTGTAGATCAGCGGAGGTCCGGGTGCCGACTGTCACCAAGGTGCGCAAGGAGGTCGCGCACATCCCGCGGCCGCACGAGCATATCGTCGGCGTGTGCACCGCCAACGGCAGGTACTACACGCGCGGACAGGTCGTGGACGGGATCAATCGCGGGGAGACATGGGAAACCTCGGCGGGCGGCTCGACAGCGCGCATCCACGAGGTCGACTTCTGCACCGTGGCGCCAGGGTGTCCTGCTGCCCCATACATAACCACGGCGCCCGACCACACGGTCGCCAACAACCTCGACAACCTGCCGCCCTGTTGACGGCCAATGGCGGTGCAGAGTGGAGGGCCGACTGGGATTCGAACCATGGCGGGGGCCCCAGCCCTGCGCCACTCCGAGTGCCACGGAACCGCTTGGGCTTACGCGCGAGGGTTATGCGAGACGCCACGGCGCACCTTTATGGCAGGCGGTGCCACTGTCAGCGTCAGCAGCGGCGATTGCCGGCCGCGGCAGGCTGTCGGGCCCCTTCGCAGGCCGAAAACGACTCCTCGTGCCACTCGGAGTGACACCGTCCCCGACATCAGCCCGGAAGCGCCTCGAGATGGGCGCGCCGCTGGCGAGCAAGTCCCGTTCGTGACACTGCGAGTGACGCGCCAGGAGCCGCGCCTGCCGCCAGGGACGGACATGGTTCCCGCCGGGTAATGCGGCCGTGGCGTGGTCCATCGAGCGCCTGTGCACTTTCGCCCCGACGACTTCCTCGTCGACGGTTTCTCGCACCTTGGCTTCCACGACTGAACCAAACGTTTGCTGCGGCGCTTCCTCGAAGTCGCGCCGCCACAGCCGAATTGACCGTTCGAACGACTGAACACGATGACCGCCGGCCTGATGCTCCGGCGACCGTCATGCAGTCCAATCTTCCACCGCGCCAGACCCATCTCGAGATCGCCTCGAGGCTGCAGTCACCGTCGGTTGGCGATGGCTCCAGCATTCGATCGTGTTTCCCGACGCTCGGGCGAGTCGATAGTCCACCGGAGGATGTCGCCGGGCTGGCAGTCGAGCACGCGGCAGATGGAGTCGAGAGTGGTCAGGCGGATCGCTCGCGCGCGGCCATTCTTCAGGACAGCAATGTTCGCGGGGGTCATGCCGACGGCGTTCGCAAAGTCGGCTACCGACATCTTGCGCCGCGCGAGCATTACGTCGAGCTCGACGACGATGCCCATCAGATCACCTCGTCGAGCTCAGTGCGGTCGGCTATGGCCGCCTCCAGCAGGCCGCGCATGACGACCATGAGGAGCACGAACGCCACCCCGCCGGCGAGAGTGGCGGTGAGCAACAGGATGATGCCCGGACCGCCGCCGTGGACGACCAGCAGGTGGATCATCACGCCCGCGCTCAGAACCGTGGCGATCGCCCCACAGGCTGTGATCACGTCAACCGAGCGCAGCGCACGGCGGGTAAAGATGACGCCGCCGGTGATCATCGATAACAGCCGCCAGACGACAAGCAGCGCCACCTGACCGCAGGCGATGACGAGGATGCCGGCGACCGAGTACGGAACGACGAGGTAGCCGACCTCGGGGAACGTTCGCGCCAGCTCGGACGCAAGTGCGGGTACGAGCACCTGTGCAAGGAGCGATCCCATGAGGAGCACTACCAAAGCAACGTGTAGGAGCCGGATAACGATGGCGCTCATCTATCGAATATCGATTGCTATCCATCGATTGTCAATAGCCATTCAGCCTGGCTGACTGTCCAAGCTTCGGCGGATATCCTCAGCGATGGAGGCCGTTCTAGGCGGCTGAGGCTTGTCTCGCTCGGCTGGCGCCATCGTCGAATGGGTCCAGGGGCGAATGGCATAGCCCCGCTCATCGGCTCGGCCTGTCGCACTCGACCCGTCAAGCACCACCTGGCGAACGCCCGGCGCCAAGACGAGCTGCTCGCACTCCGCTGGGACGATGTCGACCTGGAGGAGCCGAAGCTTCGGGTGCGCCACACGTTGGCCCGCGTGAATGGGACGCTCGGGCTCCTTGAGCCGAAGACCCGAACGAAGTCGCCGCACGGTGATCCTGCCCGATGTTTCCATCACGGCGCTGCGCGCCCACCGAACTCGTCAGCGCATGGAACGACTAGTGGCTGGGTCGCGCTGGGTGGACAGCGGCCATGTCTTTGCGACGACCATCGGTACCCCGATCGAGGCGGCGGCGGTCACCCGCGCATTCCAAAAGGCGCTGGCGCGGGCGGCTCTGCCGCATAGCCGCTTCCACGACCTCCGCCATGCCGCGGTTCCTGCTCGCCCAGGGCTTCACGCTGGAGGACGTCAAGAACCTGCTCGGCCACAGCTCGATCGTGCTTACCTCGAACACCTATGGGCACGTGCTCGAACAGCGCCAGCACCTAGTCGCTCAGGGCATGGACGCGGTACTGGGCGGCTAAGGTCAGGCCCGCGGACGTCCCGTCCCCGACGCCGTCGTGCGTCTTCTGGACGACCAGGCCCGCATGGGAGAGCCGATTGACCGCCGAGTCCTCGATCTCGAAGGTAGCGCCGCGAGCCGCCGACGTCCGCGTCGCGGACGAGACCTTCGAATCAATGTTCCTGCTTCACCGTGACACGGTGCTTCGCTATCTCCGATCGTTCTGCCCCGATGACGACGATGTCCTGGACCTCGTTGCCATCACGTTTGAGCGCGCACTCGTCGCCCTTCGCGGTCCGGGCCTCCCAGAGCCGCCGCTCCCTTGGCTGCTCAGGGTCGCCCGGAACGCCGCGATCGACCGTGGCCGACGCGGTCGCACCCGCCACCTTGTCCTCGGGATGCTCGGGCGCCTGCCGCGCGAGGAGGCCCCTGGGCCCGACGCCGACGTCCTCGGACGCGAGTCCAACGAGGAATTCCGTCGCACCCTCGCTCGACTGCCCGCAGCGCAACGGGACGTCCTGGCGCTGCGCTACGGCGCGGACATGTCCGTCCGGGACGTCGCACGGGCGCTGGGCAAGAGCGAGGCATCCGTCCATAAGCTCATTACACGCGGCCTCGGCCGCCTACGGGAGATCGACCATGACGCACACTGACCCTGTCGAGGATCGGCTGATCGCGATCCTTCGCGCACCCATCACGACCCATCAGGCAGCGCGCCTCGACACGCGCATCTCGGCCGCACGAGACGCTGCGTCGGTTCGCCGGCTGGCGCTCGGTGTCACCCGCAGGGTGGCGCTGGTCGCAGTGGTCCTGCTGATCCTGCCACTCGGCGCGGCGGCCGCTGGCATCCTAGGGGGCGGCACCGAGTCGCCGCACGGGCTCGTCGATGCCCGGGGCTTCCAGGCGGAGATCACTGCCGCAGAGGCCGTGGTGCCCATCCCATCGGGGATGAGCTGGCCAGCATCGATCAACGCCAAGGATGGCAACTACTCGGCTGGTGGCGGGCGTGTCCAAGTCGAGAACACGGCGTTCTGCCTGTGGAGCCAGGCGTGGCTGGAGGCGACGGCCACCGGTGAAGCGGCGGCCGCCCAACAGGCGCTCGGCGTGCTCGAGGCCTATCCCACCTGGACGAGCTACACCGGTGAGTTCGCGACCCAGAGCTATCGCGACGTCATTGACGTCGTGATCGACGGCGCCCGAGCCGGCCGCCTGGCCCCGGTCACGCGGTTCGTGAGCATCAACTGCGCAGGTCTCTGACCCCAGCAAGCTGACTATGCCCAGTAGGGCGACCGCCGCCCATCGAGGCCCGGTGCTACGCGATGCCCCCGGTGGCCACCTCCCGTCGGGGGCATTTCGCTGTTGCGTATCGCGGCCGACGGAGCACTTTTCACTGGGACGCGTCAGCCGATGATGTGCAGGGCATGTCAGAGACCATGTCCACGATCGGCTACCAGGTGCACACCAACTGGCTAGCGGCCCGCTGGCGACGCATGGTCGGGTCAACCGGGCGATCGCAATCAGGACCAGGCCGACAATCCAACGGCTCGCCACAGTCGGGCATCCGGTACATAGGACTTCCTCCCGTCCACCAGGTGTGTTCGACGTGGCTGTCTCTGTGGCTGTCAAACAGCCCGTCAGGCGCCGGTCAGCGGGCGGCCCAGGCCCGATTCACGCGTGAAATGCTGGAGGGCCGGCTGGGATTCGAACCCAGGA
>CAVZHW010000010.1:0-17433 GCA_963775225.1 uncultured Chloroflexia bacterium | reverse complement strand
CTCGTAAGTCGGTAGTAATCTGCCTGCGCGATGTCTCGGACAAGGATCGCGGTATGGGTAGTCGCCGGCGCCATGGCCATGTGGACGCTGGTGACACTTGGGTTCCGTGCGCTCTTGGCAGATGTCGCCTGCGGCGGGGCGATATGCGACCAGATGCGGGCCGAGACAGACTCCTGGCGCATCCTTCTTTTGGCTGCTTGGGTCACTGGCATGGCAGTGGGAACCGCGGTGTTGGTGGCTCTGTGGCGAAGGGGCAGGGCCTAGGCCGTGTCCTGAGCCAGCGGGTCCTGCGTATCTCCTGAGCCCGTGGACCTCTCCAGGGCTGCTCCTCGGCCGATACCATTTCGTGTCGAGACGACGTGTACCCAATCAATCTGCCGACGCTTGCGTTCATCGCGGCTGTGGTCGGCTATGGCATCTCGGCACTGCTCTATCGAGGAGCGCTGGTTCGCCAGGGAGCGCCACCTATCGGCGCGGCCGGAAGGGCAGACTCGATCCTCGACCCAATGGTTCAGGAAGGGATTATCTGGGCACGCGCCCTGGTGACCCATCAGCCGCGTCGAAAGCTCGAGGTGTACCGTCTGGTCAACCTCCTGTTCATGGCGGCAGCCGCCGCCGCATTGGCCTGGGTCGTCCTCTCCGGCTGACTTGGCAGGAGAGTGCAGTCACTGGACTCCCTGGACCATCAGATGCGGTTCGCCTGATCGCCAAGCGATACCTCATCTGAATCGTCCTTCACCAGTCGGTCGGAGAGCCCAGCCCCAATGGAAGTAACCATGGTCAGTCGATTCGAGGTCCCGGATCGACACCGACTTCCTTGGATGCGCTGCTGCCGACGCGGTCGTCCACGGGCGCTCAGGTACGGTCGAGATTTGCCGGCGGTGGCCATCGCTGGGAGCGAAGGGGATTGACGGCCGCTCGTGGGTTGTGCGATCGTTCTCACTGTGCGTGTGAGAAGGTTCTCACACGAGGAGGAGGCAGCGGATGGCGGATATGGCCGGGCTGGTCGACGCGGCGCGTCGCAGCGATTTGTTCACCGCCCCGCGTCTCGAGCACGACCTGGATACGTTCCTCGCGGAGCAGGGCGATCGAATACGGCAGCTGGCCCGGCGAGCAGCCGCGGGCGAGTTCGACCACGTCTTCTTCGTTGGCAGCGGTGGTTCGTGGTCGAACATGTACTCAGGTAAGTACCTCCTCGATCGATACACCGCCGTCGCATCGGACGTACTAACCAGCTACGAGTTCGTTTGGCGCAGCCCGGCGCGTTTGAGCGGCAGGTCGCTGGTCTTCCTGGCGTCCTACTCGGGTGCCACAGAGGACACTCTGGCGGCGCTGCGCCACGCCAACGCCGCCAGCGCGCACACGGTCGCGATCGTTCGCCGACGACCAAGTCCAATGGTCAGCGAGGCGGCAGAGGTGGTCGACTACGACGCCACGGCGTTGTACATCCTGCCGCTCGCCGCGGTGACGCTGTTCGGGCTCACGCTCGGCCGCGAGACGGAGGGGCCTAACCGTGATGACGCCGAGGCGGCGCTCGCACAGTTGCAGGAACTGCCGGCAATGCTCGGACGCGTCTACCGTGACGGCGAACCGGCGGCCCTCGAGCAGGCGCGGCAATTCCTGAACTCGACCGCGCTGACTGTCTTTGCCAGCGGGCCGCTCTACGGTCTGGGCTACAAGTTCGCGCTTACCGTCTTCATGGAAAACATCCGCGTCGCGGGCTCGATCATCGAGGCGGCGGAATTCCGGCACGGCCCGGTCGAGGCCCTCGAACGGTCACGAGTCGACGTGGTCGCGCTGCTCGGGACCGACGCGTCCCGTGAGATGACGGAGCGTTCGATCCGGGTCGCCGGTGCCAATGGCGCGCGGGTGTTGGTTTTCGACGCCGCCGACTATCCCGGGCTTCACCCGCAACTCACGCCTTTTGTGCTCCTGGTGCCGCTCCAGTGGTTCACGGTCTACTCAGCGCTTTTGCGCGGCATCACCGATCTGGACGAGCGCGTGTTCATGGGGCATCGCTTGCTTGCCGCCGGGCGCGACGCAACGTGGCCATGACAGGGAGCCGATGCCGTTTCTGACAGTTAGCCGACGCACTTGAAGTAAGGAGCCGCATGTCTCTCGCCATCGAGATCCTTCCGCCTGTTTCTGCTCTCAAGCCTCTGCCCGTCGAGCCTCGCGCTGGTGTTCTCCGCGCCCTTGCTCAACGCGCCCAGATCGAGGCATTCGCGGCCGATGTTGTCCGCGGTGGCGTCGCCAACGCCTTCCTGCTCGGCAGTGGCGGCGGCTTGCTGACCCACGAAGGTCTTCAGTACCTGCTAGAGCGGCGGTCGACTCGCTTCCCGGCGTTTGCGCTCTCGGCCAATGAGTTCATCTACCGCAGTCCGGCAACGCTCGGAAAGGGCTCGCTGGCGATCCTCGCATCGAATACCGGCGCGACGCCCGAGGTTGTCGCGGCCGCCCAGTTTGCGAAAGACCACGGCGCGACGACTGTGGCGGTGACGAGGAAATCGGACAGCGCCCTGGCCCGGCTGGTCGATCAGGTGTGGTCCTACGAAGACGACGAGGGCGTGGGTGATCCGAAGGAGTTCCAGTTGGCGATTCTCGGCCTCGCGTTGCTGCGCGAGACGGGCGATCTCGACGCCGCCGAGTACGACGCTCATCTGCGCACGCTCGAGGCGCTGCCGTCCGCTCTTCTCGATGCTTGCCGCCAGACCGAGGATCTCAATGCGCGCATCGCGCGTGAGCTCGCGGAAGCCGCGGTCATCTACGTTATCGGCGCCGGGCCTAATCACGGCACCGCCTACGGCCTGGCCATGTGCTACCTGCAGGAGATGCAGTGGAAGGACGCGGCCAGCTTCGATGCCGCCGAGTTCCTACACGGCGCAATGGAGGTCGTCACCGACGACACGGCGGTGATCCAGTACCTTGGCGAGGAGGCGACGCGGCCCATCGACGAGCGTGCCAAGTCGTTCCTCGAGCGCTATACGCGCAGGGCGTTCTTCGTGGATGCACGCGAGCTGACCTTGCCCGGCGTGGAACCGGGAATGCGCCCGTTCGCGTCGCACTTCGCGCTCGACGCGGTGATGAGCCGCCTGGCCCAGCACTTCGAGGCGGCAAGTGGCCACGACCTCAAGAACCGGCGCTACATGTTCAAGGTCGACTACTAGCCATGAAGCTCGCCGGCGTGGGCGACAACGTCGTCGATCGCTATCGGGACCTGGGGATGATGTTCCCCGGCGGCCAAGCGCTCAATGTCGCCGTCTACGCCCATCGGCTCGGCATCGACGCCGGCTACGTCGGGGCATTGGGCGACGACCGGGCCGGCCGCCATGTCCTGCAGGCGATCCGTGCAGAAGGTCTCGACGACACGCATGTGCGGGTTATTCATGGTCCCAATGCATTCGCCGAGGTCGCGGTCGTCGGTGGCAACCGTGAGTTCGTCGGAGGCGACGCCGGCGTATCCAAGTTTCAACTGTCGTCACACGATCTCGCCTTCCTGGCCGAATGCGACCTCATTCACACCAGCGAGTCGAGCTACCTGGAGGATCAGCTGGGCCGGCTGGCCAGCGTCGCGCCGCTCTCGTTCGACTTTTCGACGCGGCGCGACCGCGCATACCTTCGACCCCATCCTCCCGCACGTTACGGTCGCCGAGTTCAGCCTCGCCGATCTCGGAGATGGCGACGCCGTGGCGTGGCTCAAGGCCATGCACGGGCGCGGCCCGCGAATGGTGCTCGCTACCCGTGGCGCCGCCGAGGCGCTGCTGTACGACGGCCAGCGCGTGTGGCGGCAGCCCTCCGCGCCGACCGAGCTCGTCGACACCCTCGGCGCGGGGGACGCGTTCATCGCCAGAGTGCTGGTGGGGGTTATCCGCGGCGAACCGATCTTGGTCTCGCTGGCGGACGCGGCCGAGATCGCCGCGACCACGTGCGCCGCTTACGGGGCATTCGGCCACGGTGTTGAGGATGACCAGCCCATGACATCGGCGCCCGACGGGGCGGTTGTTGCCAGTTCACCAACGCGTAGTAGAAGCACCTAGGAGGAGGAGCCATGACGTTGCACCCAGGCCGACCGTCGCACGGGCGATCGATCGGCGCACTGCTCGCGGTCGCTGCGATCCTGGTCGCAGCGTGCTCGAGCGGAACCCCACCAAGCCCTCAGTCGCAGGCGCCAGCCAGTTCGGCTCCAGCGGCCAGTTCGAGCGCGAGTCTGTCGGGCACGATCAGCTTCCTGCACAAGTACGGTGATCCGCGCTACACGCCGTATTTCGACGCGGTCGTCGCCGCCTACCAAACGGCCCATCCCAACGTAACCATCAACGTCGACGCAGAGACAGACCAGGGCGTGAAAGACAAGCTTCAGGTCCTCGCAGCGTCCAAGACACTGCCCGATATCTACTTCTCGTGGGCTGGCGACTACACCAAGAAGTTCGTCCGCGGTGGCCTGGCGCTCGACCTGACGAACTTGGTCACGGGCGACTGGAAGAGCAGCTTCACGCCGGCGGCGCTCAGTGCGTACACCTACGACGCCAAGCTCTACGGCGTCCCGATCACCCTCGACGCCAAGTACCTCGTCTACAACAAGAAGATGTTCTCGGACAACGGCATCACGGTGCCGACCACGTTCGAGGACCTGATCGCAGCGTGCGACGCCTTCACCGCCAAGGGCATCAGCGAACCGATTGCGTTCGGTAACCAGTACGGTTGGCCGGCGATTTACTACATGACCCAGCTCAACGCGTATGACGTTCCGCCGGCAACGTTGGCGACGGACTACGAACCAGCCACGGGCGCCTTCACCGACCCGGGCTACCTGACGGCGCTTCAGCAGTTCGCGGACCTCAACACGCACTGCCTGACACAGGGCGCCAATGGCATCGCGCACGAGAACGCGCAGGCCAACTTCATCAATAGCACGAAGCCGATGCACTACATCGAGGCGGTCGAGTTCCAGGTGTTGACTGAGGCCGGCGGGGCGCCTGCCGACCTGGCCAACAACTGGGGCTTTATGAAGCTCCCGGCTCCGACAAACGCAGCGGGTGATACGGGTGCGCTCGAGGGTGCTCCTGACGGCTTCCTTATCAACGCATCATCGCAGCATGCCGATATCGCCATCGACTTCCTGAAGTTCATGACCAGTCTCGACAACGCCAAGCAGCTGACCAAGCAGCTCGGCTGGCTGAGCCCAGTCATCGGCTCGGCAACCGCCGACAACACCTTCCCGCAAAACGTCCAGGTGGTTCAGGACATCTCGCAGGCATCGAGCATGGCCATCTGGCTCGACACGGTCACGCAGATCGATGTCGCCAATGCCTACCTGAACGGCGTTCAGGCGATGCTTGACGGCACGAAGACACCGGCCGACGTACTCGCCGATGTCCAGGCGGCCGCTGTTACGGCCAAGACAGCAGCGCAGTAAGACCCCCAGCACGGTCAGGGGCGACGCCCGTGTCGCGGCGCCGCCCCTGACCCATTCGCTCGTTTGCTGGAGCGCGATCGATGGCCATAACAACTGATGCTGGCACCTCGCCAGCCCCACCTCCGATGAGGGCCAAGCCGCGAACGACAAGGTCCCGTCGCTGGCGGATGTTCACCTGGCTGGCACCGGCGCTCGTGCTTCTGGGTGTATTTGTCTATTACCCGGTCGCAGAGAACTTCCGGCTGAGCCTGTACAGCTGGAGCCCGTTCAGCCCGGAAAAGTTCGTCGGCGTCGCGAACTACCAGACGATGCTCGCCGACCCGGTCTTCTGGGGCGCCCTTTTCAATAACACCGCGTATGCGGTTGTGTCCGTCGTCTGCCAGGTCTTCGGTGGCCTCCTGCTTGCAGCGGTGCTCGAAGAGCTGATCAGGGGACGGCTCAAAGGCCTCCTGCGGACGATCTATTTCATCCCGGCCGTGCTCTCACTGACGGTCGTGGGCCTCTTGTTCACCTTCATTTACAACCCGCAGATCGGGCTGGTGAACGGCTTCCTTGACGCCGTTGGGCTGGGCGGCCTGGCGCACTCGTGGCTCGGCGAATCCGCGACCGCAATCTGGGCGATTATCGCCATGAGCCAGTGGCAGTCCGTCGGTTACGTGATGGTCCTGTTCATCGTCGCGATGCAGCGCATTCCGCGTGATCTGTACGAGTCTGCGTATATCGACGGCGCCTCGCGCATCCAGGCGTTCCGGCACATCACAGTGCCTCTCGTCCGCGAGATGACGCTCCTGACCTCCATCATCACCATTTCCGGCGCGTTCCTCGTGCTCAACGAAGTGTGGGTAATGACGGCCGGTGGGCCAAACAACTCGAGCCATACGCTTGCTTCGTGGCTATACAAGTCGGCGTTCTTCAACGACAAGCTGGGCTACGCGTCGGCGATCGCCGTGGTGATCTTCCTGATCACTGTGACGGCTTCGATCATCCAGCTCTTTCTGAACCGCGGAAAGACGGTACAGTTCTGATGAGCATCGCCAGAGAGCGGCTGCAGCGCTCGGGCGGTTCTGGCGTGGGTGGCGCCATCGCCCGCGTTATCGCGTACATCATTCTGGCCGTGCTCGTCGTCGTGATCGTGTATCCGATGGTGTGGGCGGTCCTCAACGGCTTCAAGTCGAACCTGGAGATATTCGGCAATCCGTGGGGCCTGCCCGCGCAACTGCGTTGGGACAACTATGTCCAGGCGTGGAACCTCGGCGTGATCCGCTATCTGCTGAACAGCATCATTGTGACGGCGGGGTCGGTGGTGTTGGTCATCCTGTTCAGCTCAATGGCGGCTTATGCATTGACGCGACACAACATCCCGTTCGCTGCTGTAATCACCGGGTTCATCCTCGGCGGCATGATGCTGGCTCCGGCGGTGGCGCTTATCCCCCTCTTCCGGCTCCTCCAGGCGATAGGGATCTTCAACACCTACTGGGCGTTGATCGTTCTGTACACGGCGTTCCGGATCCCGTTCACGGTGTTCCTGATCCGCGCCTACATGATCACCCTTCCGCGAGAGCTGGAGGACGCCGCGATCGTCGATGGTGCCAGCACGTGGCAGATCTTCTGGCTGGTCGTCATGCCGCTGTCACGGCCAATCATCGTCTCGGCCGCGCTGCTGCAGGCGCTGTTTGCCTGGAACGAGTTCGTGTTCGCACTCGTATTCATCAACGACACCGACCTCAAGACGCTGCCGGTCGGGCTATTGCAGATGCAGGGTCGCGTGCTGTCCGACTGGCCGGTCTTGTTCGCCGCGCTCGTCATGGCATCGATCCCAATGATCATTGTCTTCCTGCTCGGGCAGCGCCAGTTCATCCGCGGCCTGTCCGAGGGCTACGGGAAGTAGCAGCGCGCCGACGGAGTGCCCAGCGGCACCAACAAGTAGCCTTTGACAACGATGGCGCAGAAGCCGGGACCGAATCATGCAACCCTGGACGATGTCGCGCGCGTCGCGGGCGTGTCGCGGGCGACGGCCGCGCGCGTCCTGGGGGATTACGGACGCGCGAGTGCGAAAGCACGCGAGCGTGTGCGTGCTGCGGCCGAGGAGCTCCGCTACCGGCCGAACTCGCTCGCCCGCGGCATCCGTTCGGGAAGCACCAGGACGATAGGTGTAGTAGTGGCCGACATCGGCCTGGCCTTCTTCTCGCAGGCCGTCCGCGGGATCACCGACGCGGCACGCGGCGCGAGTTTCGAGGTCGTCCTGGCGAATACCGATGAGGACCTCGCGGCCGAGCGCGCAGCCATCGGCGTGCTGCTCGACAAGCGGGTGGACGGAATGATCGTGGCGCCTGCGAATGTGCGCGAGACCGGACATCTCGCAGACGTTCAGGAGCGCGGCGTGCCGATCGTGCTGTTCGACCGCGCCGTGCCGAATCTGGCGTGCGACACGGTCGTGGTTGACAACACCGCGGCGGCGCACAACGTAGTGCGTCACCTCATCCGGCTAGGACACCAGCGCATCGGGATAGTGGTCGAGGCCTCTTCCTCACTCACCGTCGCCGATCTGGCGGTGGCTCGGTCCGACGATGTTGGCATGACCAGCACCTTGCGACAGGTCGGGTGGGCGGCAGCCCTCCGCGAGGCCGGCCTGCCGGTCACCGACGATCTCATCTACCGTTCCGGCTACGATCGCAATGACGCCTGCCGCGTCACGGTAGCTGGCCTCCATGCACGCAATCGACCGACCGCACTCGTCACCACTGACGAAACGATGACCCTTGGTGCGCTCGACGCGATCCGGCAGCGGGGGCTCAGCATCCCGGGGCAGATCTCACTTATCGGGTTCGACGATCTTCCCTGGACGTCGATCATTCGGCCCGCGCTGAGCGTGATCTCCCAGCCGGTCCACGAGATCGGCGCCACGGCAGCGCGTCACCTTCTGCGACGGATCGAGGGTTTCGATGGTCCGCCCGAAACGCACGTCCTGCCGACAACATTCATGCTCCGGAACTCCACGTCGCGCGTGTCCGACTAGCTCTCCGGCGGCCCGAGCCAGCGAGTTGGGGCATGGTGCGCGCCTCGTCCGCCGGTGATACCAGCTGCGGCCCATGGTGAAGAGGCCCTTGTCCCAGATCACCTCAGCGGCTCGTTGGCGGGCAGTTGTGGACCAAAAAGGCCTCGCCGTACGAAAGGCGGTTGGAGTTCGAGTTGGCGACCCTACGGGCGGAACAGCGGTGGCAGGTTCAGCGCGCGGCCCAGCACCACAACGGGGCCGTCGCGCTGGGAGCCATGCTCCTCGGAGCGATCGGCCTTCGATCCGGCGGAGCTGCTCGCGGCACGTCAGGTGACCGACCTAAGACGAATCGTTGACGATATCCAGCAGCAGGTGGCCGAGACCCGGGACGAGATCCACCAGCTCGGCGGCACCCCCCAGCAGTCCGGCGACCTCAAGCAATCCGTCGACAGTACTCAGCAGCAGGTCAACGATATTAAGCAGCAGGTCGACAATATTCAGCGGCAATTGTCCAGCATCTGCAGAGCAATGCAGACATGGTGGTGAGCTCGTGGCACAGAATCGCCGAGTCCTTCGAAGTGACGACAAAGCCGAGCGTGGTGGAGCGGTGACGGACGAGCAGAAGGAAGCCGATCGGAAAAGTCTGACCGAGGCGCTCGAAGACCAGTCGCGGTCCTACGACCAAGCGATCCTGACAATCTCGGCTGGGACTCTGGCAGTCTCGGTGACCTTCGCACAAGGCATGACGCCCAGCCCGCTCCAGTGGTCGTTGCTGTTGCTGGTCGGAGGCTGGTCCTTTCTCGCGCTGGCGATACTCCTGATGGTCTGGTCTTTCCGAGTGAGCCAGTCGATGCTACGAACGATCCTGCGTGATCCCGACCTTGTCCCGACGCTGCCGCCTAGGCTGACCGGCCGAGGCCAGGATCGAGAGTCGACATGCGGAGCGGGTCGACTCAGCGCTAGGTCCGATCACTATAGGCTGCGTACCAGGCGAGAGCATCAAGCTGCGCACCTGACTGGGTCCCCGCGGCTCGCCGGGGGCGCAATAAACAATCGAGCGGCCTGAATTTGTCTAGGAAGTGCGATCAAGCCTCCAGAAGCGGCGTGTATTGCTCGGCCGACAGCCCGAAGGTCCAGGCCACCGCTTCGGCGCAGGTACTCATGGTGGGCGGCACCCGGAGCCAGAAGTGGCGATATTCACCATCCGGTTCAGGGGTCGCGTTGACCAGCTCTATCGCCAACACCGGGCTGTCGTGCGGCCCTGGTCGCTCGGCGCGCCACAGGCGCCGTGGCCGACCATATTGGTCGAGATCGCTGTGGGACACCTCGCCCGCCGTTCGCATCAAGTAATCGAGTGTCACCCGGCGCGTCGTGTTGGGCGGCTCGGGAATCACGATGCCGTGCAGCGCGAAGATGCCAAAGCCATCGGCGAACTCGAGTGCTGGGCCGTCAGGGTTACTGAGCCGGCCCAGGTCGAGGAAACCACGGACAGGTCTCTCACACACCAGCAACGCGTCTGGGGTCGGCCAGAGCCCGTACACGTCGTCGAGCGCAGCTGCCTCGGGCCGCTCCAAGCGGGGACTGGCGGCGAACAGCAGAGGGAGGTTGGCGCTACTGGTCGGGATTACCGGCAGCTCAAACCCGCAGTACCGCGGCACCGCAGCCTCGATCCCTGCGCGTACACGGAGTTCACTGGCGAAGCGGTCGGAGAACGCGCGTGCTCGCGCCCTTTCCGTATCGGTCAACCGCTGCTCGGTGGAACGCTCGGTATTGCCGCACGATTCCGGATGCCGGCGGCCGAACGGCCGCCTCGCGAACGCCCGTCGGCGTACGCCCGCCGTTTCCAGGCGCTTAACAACCGTTCGCCAGTCGGCACAGTCGATACCCGGCGGCGGGGCGGCCATCACTTCCGCCCACGTCGGCTTGGCGAACATGCCCGACCGGATGCCAAGGGCATGCACCGCGAGGGCGACTTGGTAGGGGGATCCGAGCCAGACCCTGGGCAGTCGGTCGACGTGCTTGACTCGTTGCAGTAGCGCTTCGACCTTCTGCGAGTTGGCCGGTCCGCGCGCGAGCATACGTGCCCGCCAAGTTTCCCAGTCCGCCATCCTCCTCGGAAGGAAGAGCGGTCGCGCTCGGGCATTGGTATGAAGGACAACGTGCCTGATCGCGAAGATGAGACCGATCTCGAACAGCCCGCCTAGGATCGTGCAGGCCGCGACCGCAGTCGAGGTGCGCGCGCCACTGGCCGGCAAAGCTTGGCTTATGGCCAGCAGCGCCAAGCCGACAAGGGCGGCCACCAGAAAGATGAGCGACGATCCTTTGCGATAGGCGTGCGCCAGCCACGACAATGCGCCAAGTCCAGCCGCCAGTAACAGCAGCAGAGTCCGACCGTCCCCCGGCGGCAATGCCAGCAGTTCCCAGCCGACAAGGCTGGCCGACAAGATGCCGGCCCAGCGAAGTAGCCTGCGGGCCGTCGGATTGAGTTCCAGCACCACCCCGATAAGTGGCGCAAAAGAGATCAACGGCGCTCAGTCGCCCACGTAATGTGAAAGTCTCTCATCCAGTTCGGCGCTGTCACTCCACTCGCGCTGCCGGATCACCTCGTACAGACCGGGCGGCAGTGTGATAACCGCGTGTTCCTCGTGGCTGACGACGACCTCGCGTACGAGTTGCAGGAAGCGTCGGTTGCCGCCTGGGGACAGCATGGTCGCTCCTTCGGGTGGCGCGTCGATGGCGTGGGCGTGGCCGCTGACCTCGCCATAGGCCAGGATGATCCTGCCGTCGTCTCGCGCAACCTCAGTGCAGCCCTCGGGCAGTCGCTCCACCGCACGCACCAGCACGTCGCCCTGGCGGTACATCACGCCGGAGCGAGTGCCATCCGCTTGGTCCGCCTGTGGCGAGATCGCATCAACCATGTCGCCTGTCTCCCCAAACCTGGGCCACGCCACCGGACCCACCATGTCCATATGATCCCGTACCCAAGTTTCAGACGGCCAGCCCTACTTTGGTCCCAGCGTCGGTTGGCGCGCCATCGAGATTTGTCGGCCGGCAGCAACGCCGGCGGCATCCCATGTTCGCGGGTTCAATGGCGCCGGCGCCTCGCTGCAGGGTGATAGCCTCCGCCCGGACGCGGCGGCGCGAGAGGACGCCGGTGCCGAGCGGAAGGAGGTGCCCGTGATGACCGACCACGACCATCGCTTCCGCGCCGCAGACCGGAGTTTCCCAGCCCCGTAGTCTCACGTTCATCTGCGCCCGGAAGCTCACCTTCCCTGGAGGACGTAGATGGACGAACTGGAGATTCGCTCGCTGTCGCCGGGCGAAGCTGACCTCTTTCACGCTTACCCGCACCCGACCACGCCAGAGGTTGGCTACGAGGCACGCATCAATTTCGACGAGCGCCTGCAAAGCGGCGAGTACCGCCCCGAGCACACCTGGGTGGCCATCCGCGACGGTGTCGTGGTCGCCCGCGCGGTGTGGTGGACTGGACCGAACGAGACGCACCCCGTGGCGCTCGACTGGTTGGAAGCCGTGCCCGGGCCCGAACAGGCACGGCTCGGTGCGCTATTGCTGCAGGCGGCGCACGTCAGGATGCGGACCGCAGCCGGTGAGCGGCCCGAATATCACCTGCTGCTGCCGGTCGATTGGCGAGAGCGAGCGGATATCCGACGCGCGGCAGAAGCACGGATCGAATCTGCCGCCAGCTCCGGGCTCAGACCTTTCGTGGAACGCTTCAGCCTTCGATGGACCCAGGCCGCGGACGGGCTGCCCGAACGGACAACCCGGCTTCGCTTCGCGGAGGCAGACGACGATGCGTTCCTGCCGGCGCTGCGCGCGGTGCTCGAGGGCACCTTCGATGCCTATGACCGCCGGGCCATTGCGGAGCACGGGTTGGACGCCGCGGCCGCGACCCAACTGCGCGACCTGCACTGGTTCCCGTCGCCGCGTTCCTGGTGGCAGCTTGCCTACACCCACGCGGGGGAGTTGGCCGGGCTCATCGTGCCAGCACGAAACTACACGAACGCCACAGTCGGCTACATCGGCGTGCGGCCCGGGCATCGCGGCCGTGGGTACGTGAACGACCTGCTGAGCGAGATGATGTGGCGCTTCACGGAGCTCGCTCCGGGCGAGGAGGTGGGCGCGGACACCGACTTCGGCAATTGGCCCATGGTCCGGGCATTCGCGAAGGCGGGCTTCCGGACCGTTGCGGCACGGATCGTGATGACCGAACGAGGTATGCCATGACGGGCGCACTCGCGAGGGGCGAGCGTTCACCCTCGAGTTCGGTGGCCCAGCGCGGCGCTTGACATCTTGATGTGGCATGGTGATGCTCTGATGCATGCGAACGACCATCAGGATCGACGACCAGTTGCTCGCGGAGGCCAAAGCGCAGGCCGTTCGTTCGGGGCGAACCCTGGGGGCCGTCGTCGAGGACGCGCTCCGCGCGGCGCTCGCGCGACGGGGTCGACGCGGCGGCGACATGCCACCCGAGCTACCGACCTCTCGCGGCGGCCGCCTCCAGCCGGGAATTGATCTCGAGGACAGCGCGGCGCTGCTCGACCTCATGGACGGAGCGGGGCGCTGATCCTTCCCGACGTCAACATCTATGTCCGCGCCTTTCGCGAGGCTGCCCCAGACCATGAGCGATATCGCGCGTGGCTTGGTGCCGCTCTTGCGGGCGATGAGCCCGTAGGGGTTTCTGCGCTGGTGCTGAGCGGCTTCGTCCGGGTGGTCACCCATCCGAGAGTCTTCGACCCGCCCGACACTGTCGCGGCCGCGCTTGCTTTCGCCGACGCCGTGCGGTCCCAGCCGGGCGTGGTGATGGTCGCGCCCGGGGAACGCCACTGGGCGATATTTGCCAACCTCTGCCGGTTGTCCGAGGCCCGCGGCAACCTGGTGCCTGACGCGTACCTCGCGGCATTGGCGATCGAGACCGGTGCCGAGTTCATCACCGCCGATCGCGACTTCAGCCGCTTCCCAGGGCTGCGCTGGCGCCACCCGTTGGCAACACCCTGACGAAGGCGCTTGCCGTCGAGTACCGCCCTGAATCGCCGGCCTACTGGCTGACCTTGGCGGCCAACTCCTGATACGGGGGGACGAGCGCCTCCCAGCGCGCTGCCGCGTCACCCCGTTCGCGACCGGCGATGTGGGCAGCAAGGTTCTCGGCATGAATCTGCCAGCCCGCGCCGTAGAAGGCGATCTTGTCGAGCGGCATGCCGCGAACCTCCAGGACCAGGAGCGTGTGATCGCCGTCGGGGGTCAGTGTGATTTCGTTGCGCGCGTCAAACGGCGGAACGCCCTGCCCGCGTGCATAGGATTCGTCGGTCTCCCTCATCGTGAGGAGCAACCGCCGCGGCGGCTCGCACGCGTCCACGCGCCCGGTGAGTTCGATGTCGTCCCCCTGGTTGTACACGCGGAACCGTCCCCCGGGACGGAGATCGCCCGACACTTCGCCATGCCAGCGTGCCAGCCGTGCGGGATCGGTGATCGCCGACCAAAGGTCATCGATGTCCGTGTCGTAGCGTTCCTCGATGCGCACGACTCCGGCGCCGTCCGAGGATCGGAGACTGCCCAGAATGCGCTGGTCGCCCCGCGGGTTCGTCATCTCGCGCTCCTTGTCTTCCTTGCCGCCTCGCTGTGCGCGCAGCGCCAGGCAGGCAGCCCCGCTGGAGGGCCGCTTGCGCCCGGCGCCGGCGGCGTGGAGGTCAGCTCGATGATGCGCCCGACCACCTGGCGCTGGACGAAGAACGAGTACAGGTAGACGGCCGTGTAGATCACGATGGCCACGTCGAGCCACCAGAACACCCGACTGGTCAGGTCCAGCCCGAGCACCCAGATCATGGCCACGCCGGTCGCGGGGATGACCAGGCCCACCGGATAGACGAGCCGGTCGGAGATGGCGTGCGAGACCCGTGTGCTGAAGTTGGCGTACTGCGGTTCGTGCCCGCCCATGGCCCGGATCGTCGAGTAGGCGAAGTTCGGGCCGATGGCCACGATCGCAGCGAGAATGTGCAGCAGGAGCAGCCACGGAAAGAGGTCCTGCCAGGTCACCAACTCACCTCCGCCCCCGCGTGGCCACGACTCGAATGCCGCGGGCGGAGCCTAGCAGTTCGAGGTCCCCTGGGAGGCCCGGCTCAGGCGGTCTGGGCAGGCTCCACGCCGAGTTCGGCCATCAGCGCTCGAACTCGTCGCTCGATCTCGTCGCGAATGGGCCGCACCTCTTCGAGCGACTTGCCGGCAGGATCCTCGAGCTCCCAGTCGATGTAGCGCTTGCCCGGGTAGAAGGGGCACGCGTCGCCACAACCCATGGTGACGATGACGTCGGCGGCGCGAACGACTTCGTCTGCCCACGGTTGGGGCAGCTCGGCGCGTATGTCGATGCCCTTCTCGGCCATCGCTTCGACCGCCGCGCGGTTGATGCTCTCGGCGGGCTCGGAGCCGCCCGAAAAGACGTCCACTCGGCCTCCGGTGAGGTGGCGCATGAAGCCAGCCGCCATCTGCGAACGCCCGGCGTTGTGGACGCACAGGAACAGCACGCTGGGATTGAGGTCCGTGCGGTCCGACTCGAGGCGCACCAATGCGCGCAGTCGGTCGTTCGTCAGCCGCTCGACGAGAACGGGGATCCACGTCGTGATGCGCGCCCTGGGCAGCAGCTGGTCCATCGACTCGATCATGAAGCGCTCGATGGTCTCCGTGTTGAACTGGCCCTTCCAGCGCCGCTGGAGGGCCGCCGCGGACTGCTTGATCTGGAGCCGCTCGGCAGTGTTCAGCCTGTCGGCGCCGTCGTCCGTGGTGATGTCGATGGTCATCTCGCCCTCCAATTTGCCCTAGTGTGCTGCTGAGTTCTCGCCAGCCGACCAACGCGTTCAGCGATCTCCGCGAAGGCAACCCGGAAAGCCTCGATCCGACCGTCGGCGACCGGGTCTGGAATCGACCAGTGGTATGACGGGCTCGACCACTCCTGGACCGACTCGTGCGCGCGGTCACAAACCGACACGACGAGGTCCGGTTGGCGGCCGATGGCAGCCAGGGCCTTGGGCGTCGCCGCGCTTAGGTCGATGCCGAACTCGCGGCTCACCTCGACGGCCAACGGATGCACGCGCGGCGCCGGCTCCGTGCCGGCGCTGTCTGCGCCCTCCCCGGTGAACGACTTCCACAGCTCGGCAGCGAACTGCGAGCGCGCCGAGTTGTGCGTGCAGATGAACAGCACGAAGCCGGCGGCAAGGAGACTTGGTTCGAGGGCGATCTCGTCCAGTCGGTCCTGGCGCAGCGAGATGTACCGGCGCCGGTGATCGCCATCGGATACGCGCCGGGTGATCAGCCCGCCGGCCTCGAGAACGCCCAGGTGATGCGCCGCCAGGTTGCCCGGCAGGCCCGACGCGTCAGCCAGCTCGCGGAACGTGCGGTCGCCGAGCAGCAGTTCGTCGACGATGCGCAGACGCGCCGGGTCGCCGAGTGCGGCGTGGATCGCGGCGCGATCTGCAACGTCCATGACTCATAGAATAATGAGTCAATAGACGCTGAGTCAATACCGGTGCCGGGTCAGTGCAGGTAGCCCAGCAGAAAAAGGATCAGCAGGACGACGACCACGGTACCGAGGCAGCCAAGCCCGCCCGAATACCCGTATCCCCAGCGATCCCGGTACCCGTAGCCGAAACCGCCAAAGAGCAGGAGCAGTACAAAAACGACGATGAGGACGAACAACACGGCTGGCTACCTCCCGCATGCAGCCGAATGGCTGCCATACCCCCGGAGGAATTCACCCAGATGTGGCATTCCGATGCCATCGCCACGGGTGGCCGGTTCTTGCAACCGGCTCCCGTTTCAGGACTTGCTGGCGGCCGCCAACAAGTCGGCGTAGTCGACCATGTCGAGATCGCCCGGTGAGTGGCCGGCGGCGGTCAGCAGCGCGGCAGCCTCGGATCGGTGTTGCGTGCCGTGGTTCACGACGTGCACCAGCATCTGCCAGACCGGGACGCCGTCGTGGACATAGTTGACGAAGCCGTCGCTCAGGCCGGCGAGCCATTGGTCGGTGGCCGTCCATTCGTCGGCCCACTTACGGCGCAGCTCGTCGACGGTGGGCAGCGGACCCTTCTCCGGTTGAGGCAGGTTCGCCTCGTCGCCTTCGCTCTGGAGGCTGATGCGCCAGCGCATCGACGCACCGAGATGGTGCACCAGGATGCCGCCGAGCCCGCGCTCGCCGACCACGTTGGCGCTGCTCCAGACGTCGGCGCCGGCGCCGTCCAGCGCAGCGAGCAGGCGCTGTGTCGCCCAGCGGTCGTAGGCGTACAGGAAACGGATCTCGTCAACGTTCATTGGCTTCTCCGGACAGGTCCTTGTCTTCCATCTCCCAGCCGTGGTCCATGGTGTGGAAGGCCGAGTGGCGGATCAGAAAGGGGAGCGTCCAGGAGCGCATCTTGCGCGTGACGTCGCCCGCGTTGTAGGCACGCATCGCCGCCACGTAGGCGTTGCGGTACGCCGGGCGTGCGGCAGCCGCGACCACCACGCCGTCGTCGGGCATGAGCAGGCCGACCTGCTTCGCGAAGTCGAGGCTCTCGACGCGCATCACGTGACGGATGATCTCGTCGCGGCTGCGCCCGCCGCCGCGCGGCCCGCGGCGCATCTCCGGTGACACGCGCGCGGCGACATCGTCGAAGTAGTTCCAGCAGGCGCGCAGGATGGTGAGCTTGCGGTCGAGTTCTTCCTGGCTCATCGGTCGCTGCTCGGTGGCTGAGGGCGAGAAGGAGATGCCCCAGAAGTCGGTCGAGCCGGTGCCGACCTTGTCCTCGACCACCTCCAGCGGGCCCTCTTGGTCGAACTCGGATTGCATTCCCGCCAGAGCGGCCACCGGTCGGTAGCGTTCGCGGTAGGCCTCGAGCGTCTCGAGCGCGTCGGCATCGGTCTTGGCGCCGCGGCTCCAGCCCGGCCAGTCGAGGGCGATGGCAACTGCGCGTTTGCCCTTGGGTCCGCGGTCGATCACGGTGCGAACAGGCATGCCTAACTATGGCATGCGCATAGTTGC
>CAVZHW010000009.1:0-152958 GCA_963775225.1 uncultured Chloroflexia bacterium | reverse complement strand
TGGCTCGAGTCCGGCGGCGACCCGAAATCGTGGGCACGACGGCTGCTTCAGTTGGTGAGTGTGACAGCCTAGCTGGCACCGACCACTCGCAATCTGCCGGCGATGGACGCTTTGCTCACCCGCCGCCTCGACCGACTCCGGAGCTCGGGACAACCAACCGATGGTGGGTTCGCTCGCCGCGCACCGCCCGACCATGCCACCGCGCTCGCGGCCGCACTGGACGGACGCACTGAACGCGGGATCGTGCTGGTTGAACGCTCCTTCCACGTGCCGCTCGACCGGGGCGCCCTTGAGTCGCTCCCTTACCCCGCCGGCGTTGACCAACCGCTGGTGTGCCTCGATCTAGAGACGACCGGGCTGGCAACGGCCGCCGGGACGCTGGCCTTCCTGATTGGCATCGGGCTCTGGGAAGGTGAGCGACTCACGGTACGGCAGTTGCTGCTGCCCGACCACGCGGCTGAAGCAGCGTGGCTGGACGCGGTCGCCGCCGCTCTGCCGCCTGACGCGTGGCTCGTAACGTACAACGGCCGGTCGTTTGACTGGCCGCTGCTGGTCGCACGTTTCCGACTGCATCGACGAGATCCACCGTCGCTGGCCGGCCACCTGGACCTGCTGCCGATCGCCCGCGCACTCTGGAAGCACCGGCTGGGTAATGCACGGCTGGCGACCGTCGAGCAGGCGATATGCGGCGTCGAGCGCGATGACGACCTGCCCGGTGCGCTCGCGCCGGAGCGGTACTTCGCCTATCTGCGGACGCGCCGAGGCGAGCTGCTGCGCTCGGTGGTCGAGCACAACAGCCAGGACATCGTGTCCCTCGGGCTGCTGGTGCAACTGCTGGCGAGTGGCCTCGCCCAGCCACGCGGCTGGGCGACTCAGCATCCGGGCGATCTGGCCGGATTCGCGCGGCGTCTGGCACGCCGCGGGCGGCCGGACGAGGCGCTCCGGTGCGTGCAGGTGGCGCTCGACTCGGACCACTGGGAGCGTGGCTTTCCAGACGCGGCAGCCCTTCGTCGCCGGTTGGCATTCGAGCGGGCCCGGCTACTCGCGCGGCTGGGGCGGCGCGAAGAATCCATCGCTGCGTGGTACGAGATCGCCTTGCGTGGCGGACCCGGCGCCGCCGAGGCGTGGCTCCGGCTAGCGCGCCACCGCGAACACGCCCTCCATGACCTGGCGGGGGCTCTCGTCGCCTGCCAGGAAGCAGCGGCCGCCGCTCAACGAAGCCGGCTGTGGGGGCGGCCGCTGCCGTGGCTCGAGCGCGACCTCGCGAAACGGATGGCGCGGCTGAGGCGAATCAGTCTTCGGGCGCGATTGGAGGTACCAGCGATGTCGCGCGCAGCCTGACCAGGGCGCCGCAGACCGCGGCAAGATCCGGTACCGCCTCGAGGCCCACGCCCTCCACCGACACGCTCGCAGCGGCTGCCGCCAGCGCGAATACCCGCCACTCCTCGTTGGCCCACGCCGTGGCGCCGGCGAGCAAGCGGCCCGCGCACAGCCCGGCCAGGAAGACGTCGCCGGCGCCCGTCTCGTCCACGGTTCGGCGGGGCGGCAGGGCGGGCATCATGCGGGCCATAAGCCGGCCACCCCGGTAAAGCCGCAGCGACAACGCGCCGAGCGAGCCGTGGGTGACGGCCAGGCGCCCACCCTCGTGCAGGAGACGGCCGAGTCGAGCGCCGCCGGGCGAGAGGTCCTCGTTACTGATGAGCACGAGATCGGCGCGGTCGAGCAGCGCGGTGTGCATCAGCGGCAGACGGTGGACCCGCTCGCCGGGGACGATCTCGCGCAGCAGGCCCTGCCCCGCGAGTGCCATGAACGCGCCACGGTCGAACTCGGCCCACTCGACGCCAATCTCGCCACTTACCGGGCCGAGCAGCACCGCCGGCGTTGCTCGCCAGCGCTCGGGAACCGCCGAGAGTGGGATCGGATCGCTTGCCTGGTGGCCGTACTGGACGCGCCCGGCGGGTGTCTGCTGGTTGCGGAAGACCGGCCCGTGTTCGAGCCGGACCAGCTCGACCTCGGCGCCGACTTCGCGCAGCAGCTCGAGTTCGTGCGCGCCGGCAGCCTGCTCGTCGGCGCCCACCAGCGTACGAACGCGGACACCCAGCTTGGCAGCGGTGAGCGCCGCATACATGACCGTCCCGCCGAGCCGCCACCCGCGCGGGTCGGCCCCGTCGATGTCGCGTGCTGCGGAGCCGACCACGAGCAGGGGCGGTGCCTCGGAGTGTCGGTCGGTCATGCCTATACTCGGCCCGTGTACTTCTACGAGTTAACTGAATCGGACGACGAGCTCTTCGCCAACATCCTGCTCGCGCACGACGCCGAGTATGACGAGCAGGAGTTTCTTGAGCTGGTGCTCGAGGCGCGGGAGGCAGTGCTCAAGACCTTCGAGGAGGAGGCGCTGATCGAGGCCATCGCGGCCGAGCTCGAGCGTAAGCACGGCTTTGTCCATGTCGAGGCCAACCTGCGCGCTTCGGTGCGCGTTGCCGCCGAGGAGCAGGAGACTGTGATCACCCCGGTCGACGAGCGCGCTGCGGCGACCCTGGGCGAGGAAGACGACTTCCGCTCGATGCTGATCGAGGTCGAACCCGAGGACCGGCCCTACCGCGACGACTGACGGCCGCTGCACATGGGCCGGTCACACGTTGAAGCGCACCTCGATCGTGTCGCCATCGATGACTTGATAGTCACGGCCCTCGGAGCGCAGCTTGCCGTGCTTGCGCGCCTCGGCCATCGACCCGAGCTCGAGCAGATCGCCAACCGGGACCACCTCGGCGCGGATGAAGCCGCGCGCCAGGTCGGTGTGGATCGCCGCCGCCGCGTCGACTGCGGTTGAACCGGCGGGAATGGTCCACGCGCGCGTCTCGTCGGGGCCGGCGGTGAAGAAGGAGATCAAGCCGAGCAGCTCGTAGCTCAGCCTGATCACGCGCTCGAGCGAAGACTCGGTCACGCCCATGTCATCGCGGAAGACCGCCGCCTCGGCCTCGTCGAGCTGGCCGATCTCCATCTCGATCCGCGCGCTCAACGCCGCCACCTGTGTGTGAGCATGGCGGTAGCCCGCCGCGAATTCGCCGACGATCTGTTGCTCGCGGGCGATGTCGCCCTCACCGACGTTGAGCAGCACGAGCACCGGCTTCTCGGTCAGGAAGCGGAAGCCGCGGATCCGTTTCTGCTCGTCGTCGGCGAGCTCCACATCACGGATCGGCTTGCCCTCGCGCAGTGCCGGCAGCAGCTTCTCGAGCACCGCCAGCTCGCGCTCGTTCGCCTCGCGCTCGGCCGGCGTGCCGTGGCGACCTGACGTCTGCAACTTCTCGACGCGCTTCTCGACGACCGACAGGTCTGCCAGGGTGAACTCGAGATCGAGGCTCTCCACGTCGCGCAGCGGATCGACCAACCCCGACGGATGTGGGACGGACGCGTCCTCAAAGGCGCGCGCCACGTGGAGCAGCTCGTCGGCGTTGCGCAGGCGGGCGAGCTGGTCGGCTGGGATCTCGGCCGGTGCCACGCCGTCGGTAGACAGTGGTGGGGCAGGCAGGTCGACGTAGGTCACGTCAGCCGGCACCTCACGCTTGGGCTTGAACAGCTCGGTCAGCGCGGCCAGTCGTTCGTCGGGCACCTTCACCACGCCGACGTTGACGGTCAGCCCACCGAAGCCGCCGGTCTGCGCCTCACCGCGCGACAGGGTGTTGAAGACGGTCGTCTTGCCGGCGCGGGCAAGCCCGACGATTGCGATTTCCACATGCTGATTGTCGGCGACCGGGCCGCCGGAGGTCAGTACCCGGCGCCGGGATCGACCAGGTTGAGCAGCGGCTCGCCACGGCGGAAGCGCTCGAGGTTCTCGCAGAAGAGCTCGATACTGCGATCGAGCACCCGCCCCGATGACCACGAGGTGTGCGGCGTGACGATCACGTTGGGTGTCGAGTAGAGGTCCGAGTCGGGCGCCAGCGGCTCCTGACGTAACGCGTCCAGAACGGCGCCACCCAGACGGCCTTCACCGACGGCACGCACCAGCGCGCGCTCGTCGACCAGCGCGCCACGAGCGACGTTGATCAGCCACGCTCCCGGCTTGGCATCTGCCAGCATCTGCGCGTCGAACAGGTCCTGCGTCTCGGGCGTCAGGGGCAGCGCGAGCACGATGAAGTCGCTCTGCGCCAGCAATTCGGGCAGCCGTTCCGACGGCAACATGGTCACGCCGGCAAGGTCGGCCGAGCCATCGGACCGACGGGTCGCAACCACGCGGCTGCCCAGCGAAACGCAGATCTCGGCCACGCGGCGGCCGATCGAGCCGAGGCCAACCACGCCCACGGTCAAGTCGGCCATCTCGCGCGCAGCGAGCGGCTGCCAGGTGCGCTCGCGCTGCAGCTCGAGCAGCTGCGGCAACCGGCGGCTGACGGCCAGGATCATCATCAGGACGTATTCGGCGATGGGCTCGGAGAAGACGCCGCGGGCGTTGGTGATCGCCAGTCCGCGTTCGAGCGCCGCCGGGGTGAGGACGCGCTCGACGCCGGCCGTCGCCGAATGGACCCACATCAGCCGCGGGCAGCGGGCGAGCAGCCGGTCGAAGATGCCCTGGGGCAGCGGCCCGCGGAGCAGCACCTCCACGTCCGACAGGTCACCGTCAGCCAATCCCTCCGACGACACGCTCACCAGGCGACTGCCCGGTGCGACGGCGCCGATCCGCTCGAGATCATGCTGCCGGTAGCGCGCCGACAGGATGGGCGACAGGCCGATCGCAGCCGGCACTCCCCCAGGGCCTGAGCCGGGCCCGGTGCTGCGCATGCTCATCGTGGGGCTAGGCTGCGAGGGCATCGGGTACCACGCGGCGGACCCACGCGCGCGGATCGGACAGCTCGCGCTCGCTGGGCAGCGCTTCCGGCCCGCTCCAGATCGCCTGTACGGCGCGACGGCCACCGGCGGCCGCGACGCCGGCCACGAAGCGCTCGCCGCGCCGGTACTGCTCCAGCTTGAGATCCAGCCCGGTCAGGCGCGAGACGATGCGGTCAAATGTCCCGCGGCGCTGGCTGCGCCGCGCCTCGAAGCGCTCGCGGATGCCGACCACGTCCGGCAGCACCTTGGCGCCGACCTCGTCCATCACCCAGTCGCCAAAGCCCTCGAGCAGGCTCATCACCCGCTGTGTCTCTTCGAACAACTGCCGCTGTTCGGGGCCAAGCAGGCCGATGAGCGGATTGTCCGCGGACGCTCGTACGCGGGCTATGAGCTCGGCCAGGCCGCCTGACTGGATCGAGCGCGCCTGGTCGAGCACGCCCACCAGTTGGCGCTCGAGCCGCTCGCGCAGGTATGGCCGCAGCCACGCGTTCGCCTCAAACTCGAAGGCGTGCGTCGTCTCGTGCAGAGCGATCCACAGCCGGAAATCATCGAGCGGCACGTTGAGCGTGGCGGCGACGCCGCGGATGTTCTCCTCGACGAAGAGCAGGCGGCCGGGTTCTGCCTCGGCCGACAACAGCGCAACGTCGTATTGGCCGAGCACGCGTGAGCCCACAAAACCGAGCAGGAAGCCGACCTGCTGGGTCGTCAGGAAGCGATTCGTGGCGCGCGCGACGTCGGCCGCAAAACCGTGCTGTGCGCTCATCGAGCGGATGTGCGGTTCGAGCCGGTCGACAAGATGACGGAAGGTGCTGACGTTCGCCCGCGCCCAGCCGGCCCGGTCGACAACCTCGTGGCGCTCGACGACGCCCGGCAGGGGCAGGCCCAGCTCCTGCTCGAGCAGCGGAACGACGCGTTGCATGTGGCGCTCGTAGGCGGCCCCGGCATGCATCAACTCCCCGGGCGAGAGGGTGCCCGGCGCGCGGCGCAGGCGGCTGACGGCTATCTGTTCGACGCGTGGCCAGTCAACCAGGCCTTCATCTGCCGCGCGCCGGGCGCGGCGCGCAACATAGCGCGACGCCATGGCCACGGTAGCCGCACCGACCACCAGGCCCAGTCCGACGGCACGCTCGGTGCGGCGTGCCATGCTCGTTGCTGACATCAGGCGGCGCCGGCGACGGCGACCGGCTGCACCCGTGCGAAGAAGCTGTCGAATAACCGCTCGGCGATGATGCTGAAGGCGTCCACGTCGCCGGTCGTCAACTGCACGTGCTCGGCTGTCCTGTTGGCCGGGGCGTCAAGCGCGTGGATCTCGAGTAGGCCGGCCAGCGCGCTCGCCGTTGCCGAGGCCGAGTCGATGACGGCCATTTCACCCACCAGCCGCCGGATTACCGGAGCCAGCAACGGATAGTGCGTGCAGCCGAGCAACAGGGTGTCGATGCCCACGCCGTCCTCGAGCAGCGGCGCCAGCGACCGACCGACAATGTCCTCGACCAGCGCGCCCTCCAGTTGGCCGGCCTCGACCAAGGGCACCAGCTCGGGCGTGGCGTGTTCGAACACCTCGATGAACGGGTCCTCCTCTTTGATCGCCTGAAAATACGCGCGCGAGCGAATCGTTGCCTCCGTTGCGATCACACCGACACGTCGGTTGCGCGTGGCGAGTGACGCGGCCGTTGCACCGGGCCGCACGACACCCAGCAGCGGAATGTCGTAGCGCAGTCGCAGTTGCGGCAGCGCGACGGCGCTCGAGGTGTTGCAGGCGACGACGATTGCCTTGACGTCGCGCGCGGTCAACTCGTCGAGGCACTCCGCCGAGAAGCGCCGCACCTCGCCGTCGGGGCGCGGGCCGTAGGGCGCGCGTCCGTTATCGCCCAGGTAGATCGTCGATTCGGCCGGTAGCCGACGAACCACCTCGCGCAGTACCGTCAGCCCTCCGACTCCTGAGTCGAAGAAGCCAATGGCGCGCGCGTCGCTCACGCCGCGGCGGCCTCCAGCATGGGCGCGGGCTCGGCAATGACCCTGGTCAAGTCCTGGGCAATGCGGCCGATGTCTCGACTAATCGGCGCATTGGGCGCCAGCAGTACGAACGGCTCGCCGCGGTTGTTTGCCTCGACCACCAGGCGACCATCGCTGACGACCTCGTAATCCGCGGGCCGGCCGAAGCGTTCGCGGATGACGTCGTGTGGCATGCCGCCGGTCGAGTCGGCGCGGTTGACGAGGTAGCGGATCTTGTCGCGCGGAAAGCCGATCGCGTCGAGGGTGACGGCCATGCTGCTCGCCTGCTGCAACGCGGTCGACTCGTAGCTGACCACCTGGATGAGGTAATCGCTCGCGTCGAGGAAGGCGAGCAGCGCCTCATCGACGGCCGACGCGGTATCGACGATCACCACGTTGTACATCTTGCGCATCAGCGACAGCAGGCGCTCGAGGTCCTTGCCGGTGATCATCTCGGCCATCTCGATGCGCGGCGGCGCCAGGAGCACGTCGACACCTGAGCCGTCCCGGTAGACCACCTCTGCCAGGTCGGCCTTCTGGGCGTGCGTGATCGGCAGCTGCAGGATCGAAGGGACGTTCTCGGGTGCGTGCAGCAAGGCCCGCAGGTCGCCGTGCTGGAGGCTTCCGTCGACGAGCGCCACGCGCAGGCCGGATGCGTGCATCGTCGCGGCGAGGTTATACGCCAGGGTCGTAGTGCCGACGCCGCCCTTTGCGCCATACACGGTCATGATGCGCGACTGCGATTCGGGAGACTGCGCGCGGTGGTGCTTGTGAACCTCGGTCAGCACGTGCATGAAGTCGTAGCCGGAGAAGGGCATCGACAGGACCCTGGTCAGGCCCATGCTGTCGCTGACGGTAACCGGCTGCTGCGGGACGGTCAGGAAGATGATCGGCAGGTCGAAGCCGGCATCGCGCAGGTTCTGCGCAACCTGGAGTCCGCTGACCTTGCCCTGGAGCAGCACATCGAGGATGACCACGTCAGGGCCGAGCTCGCCGACCTGGTCGACGACGGCGCGCCCATCGCGCACCACATCGAGCAGTTTTACCGCGCTCTGGGTGTCGACCAGGCTGCGGATGTACTGCGCAACCTGGGCCATATCTTCAACGAGAAGCAGCCGAATCTCGTCGTCTAGCGTAGCCACCAGGCGACTATATCAATCCTTAGTCCTTCCACCGACCATTACTAAGCGCTCTGCCGAAGACGAAAAGGGGGTCATTTCGTAATCCCCGGCGAGTGTGTCAGCAGACAGCCCGGCGCGCTCCCACAGATCGAGCATTTCCTGGTAGCCGACGAAGCTCACGACGTCCTCGCGCACCGTCCGGCTCACCTGCTGCGCGACCTGCCACGCGTCGAAAATGGTGGTCACCAGCGCGGTCTGCGTGGCGCTGTCGTAACGCGCCGAGGTGGTCTTGCTGACGTGGTCGCCGGTCGCCCCGTCGCGGCGCAGCCAGTCGAGCGACAGCCGCCCGTCGTAGAGCGCCAGGTCGTCGGGCGTGGGCAGCCACACGTCGAGCACCGCGCGGCCGCCGTCTCCGAGATGGCCGGCCATCACCCTCAAGGCCGCCAACTGCGCGGCCCGGCCGGGCAGCAGCAGGAGCGTGTTGAGCGCGAGGATGACGAGGGCGAAGCGGTGGTTCAGCGCGAGCCGGGTGATGTCCCCTTCGACCAGGTCGAGCGAGCCGCCGGCCACCGGCTGCGCCGCGGCCCACCTGGCCCGGGCACGCTCGAGCATCTGTGCATCCACATCGACCCCGGTAACCGCATGGCCGGCGGCGGCCAGGGGCACGGCGATACGGCCGCTGCCCGCCGCGAGCTCGAGGATCGGACCGGGAGTAGCGCGCGCCAGCGCCAGGTACAGGTCGATGTCGGCGCGCTCGTCCGCGAGGTCGAGATCGTAGTAGCGCGCGAGTACCTCGCTCAGTTCGCGCGCCATTAGGTCAGCGGGCAGCGGCCAGCGCGCCACGCCGGTCGAAGCGCACCGGGTTCCCGTCGCGCTTCCTGACCGCCAGTGCGCTGATGGCCTCGAGCGCGCAACGATGCGCCGCGGCGGCGGTCACCTCCGCCTGGTCGTAGGGCGGCGAAACCTCGACCACGTCCATGCCGGCGAGCTCGACTCGACCCACGATGCGGCGCACCGCGCGCAGCAGCTCGCGGGTCAGCAGCCCGCCCGGCTCGGGCGTGCCAGTGCCCGGCGCCAGGCCGGGATCAAGGACGTCGATGTCGATCGAGAGGTAGATCGCGTCGGGCCCGTCAAGCGCCTGCTCGATGGCCTCGTCGACGACCGCTTCGGCGCCGCGCTCCTCGATCTCGCGCATCAGGTGCCAGCGCATACCCTGCTCGCGCATCCAGTCGAAGACGTGCGGCGGCGGCCAGTAGCCACGCAGGCCCACCTGGACGAAGTTGCGTCCCGCGACGGCGCCCGAATCGATCAGCCGGCGCATGGGCGTGCCGTGACCTGCGAGCACGCCCCAATCGTCGTTCGCGGCGTCGGCGTGGGCGTCGAAGTGCACGACGCCGATGCGCTGTGGGTGGCGCAGTTCCGCTATGGCGCTGACCGACGGCCAGGTGATGGAGTGATCGCCGCCGAAGACGATCGGGATGGCGCCCGTGCGGGCCACCTCGAAAACCTTGCGGAAGACCATCGCGTGGCCGCGCTCGAGCGCGGCGGGCACGATGTTGGCGTCGCCGGCATCGACCACATCGAGCACGTCGAACGGTTCGATGTCGAGCTGCAGCGAGTACCGGCCGTCGGTGTAACTCGCCTGCCTGATGGCGCGCGGCCCAAAGCGCGCACCGGGCCGATAGCTGACCGCCTCGTCGAGTGGTGCGCCGACGATGGCAACGTCTGCCTTGCGTCGGTCGAGTTCACCGGGCATCTCAAGCAACGGCAACTTGCAGAACGAAGTCGTCGCTCCCACGTAGGCCGGACCTTCCGAGGGAAGAAACAGGTCATGGGGCGCGTCCCAACCGTTCTGGTGAGCGTAGTCAGGGCGGCCGTGCAAATCTCGGGCGTGCGCGGCCCGGGCGTGGTCGTCGGTCATCGCAGCAAACTCGGCGCGAGTCGCCGCCGGTTCCGCCAAGGTCCAGCAGGGCGCCTGCCAACCATCGTACAACCGCTGTAGCGGCCGTCACGTACCCGAACCTATCAGCGACGCAACGAAAATGTGGCTTCGACGAGCACCGCCATGACCACGATGAACAGGCCCAGGGCGGGCGTAAACGCGGAGTGGCCGCGCAGCATGACGAAGGCCGCGACCACCAGGCCGGCCAGCAACGCGCGCCGGATCGCACGCCACCACGCCCCGCGGTAGGCGATCCGGCGCGCCACCAGAAAGCCGCCGATCCAGAGCAGTGGCACGAGGGTCAGCGTGGCCGCGGCTGCCAGCAGCAGTGCACCGGCGAGCAACGCGATCGAGTTCTGCCGTGGGTCGAAGTTGACGAAAACATAGGCGACGGCCAGCCAGACGGCGACCGCCAGCGCGAACAACGCAACGTTGGCGAGGCGGTCGGTGCGCTTCACCGGCCGCGCGCGCTTATCAGCCGACGGACACGGCCGAGCAGATCAGCGCGCGGCCGTCCCCGATCACAGGCAGCCCAGCCGATCAGGTCCGGCCGGCGCCCGAACAGGGCGACGACCGATTCGCCCCGACGGCGCCCCGGGCGCAGTCCGCCCCGTGTTCGGAAGCCAGATGGCGTGTCCGGCTGAATTGCAGCGGACGGCGCGAGCAGCCCCGTGGCTCCGTGCTCGCGCAGCCGCGCCGCCTCCGCACGACACGCCGCGTAACTCGATACATCCCCGAGCAGCGTGTCCCGGTCCAGGTGCGGCCGCGCGTGCGGCGGTTCGGGCAGCTCGATCGCCCAGAGCGAGCGCTCGATGCCGGCGATGTCCGCGGAGTCATCGATCTCCTCATGGCGCAGGAACTCCGCCCACGCCGCGTCTGGAGTGGACGAGAGGTACTGGACCGGCCCGTCGCCGGGTCCGTGCCAGCGCGCCGGCAGTTGGTCGGACGATTCCCATAGGAAAGGAAAGCGCGGATCCACGTGGCGGTAGAAGATCACGTGGCGCTTCCGGCACCGGCCAGAGCAGCTGCCAGCAGCCGCGTGCGCTCGACTGCGGGATCATCGGGCAGCCAGCCGCGGCGCAGCACCTCGCGTGGCGACCGTCCTGCCAACTGACTGCGCCGGCGCTCGAACCAGCGCCGCACGCCAATCTGGTTGTAGGCGCCGGCCAGGTCCGACACGACCAATGCCAGCCAATGCACGCGCGCCGCGATCTCGTCCGGAACGGCACGTCTGCCCGTCGCGTAACGGCGCAGGCTGATCGGCGACGCCCCGATCAGGGCAGCCAGCTGGTCCACGTCGAACAGCTCCAGCAACTGGGTAAACTCGCGCGCCGGCAGTGGCGACGACTTGAGCGCCTCATCGAGACGACCGATGGCCCGCCCCAGTCGGACCGGTGTCGTGCCCCCGAGCAGGTCTAGCGCGGCGTCGTGGCCGATGCCCTCCGCCGTGGCCGCACGGGCGATGCCGCGCAGCAGGTCCAGGTCGAGCCGGCGAACCTCCTGCCGGTCGCGCAGCAACCCCAATGCGAGCGCGCGGCGCACCAGGCCGACGGCCGGGCCGAGCAGGCCTGGCCGGCTGAGCGGTGCGTCAACAGTATCAATGTGGATCACTGTCATAATCCATATTGTATCCGATGTCGATCCGTCAGGCGGCGCTCTTCGAGCACACGGTTCGATACGGACAGTAACCGCACGCGACGGGGTTGGGCTTGGCCGCGAATCTCTCGTTCCGGATGCCCTGCGCGGCGTCCGTCACGGCACGGCGCGCCTTATCGAGCCGGCTCGTCTCGGCGGTCACGTGGCCGACCAGGCCGCTGTCGAGGAAATGGAGGCGCATCTCGGCGGGTACGGTGCCGGTTTCAGCCAGGGTCGCCAGGGCATACACCTGAAGCTGCAGCGAGTCCCGCGCCTTTGCATCCGCACGTCGCTGGTCGCGTACGTCTGCGGTCTTGTAGTCGGTGATCACCACGCCCGCAGGGCCGGTATCGAGCCGGTCGATGCGTCCGCGGACGACATCCTGGCCGAGCTTGAAGGAGAACGGACGCTCAACCGCCACCGGCGGCGGCCCCGCTGCCAGCAACTGCTCGGTCCGGAAGCGGCGCAGTGACTCACGCCCCACGGCGAAGCGTGCCTCCTCGTGCTCGCGCGACAGGAATCCTTCCGACCGCCACGCGCGCGAAAACTCGGCCAGCAACTGCTCCTCCGTCAGGGGTGCGCCGCGCGCCTGGCTCAAGTGGAACGCCGCCACGGCGGCATGCATCGCCGTCCCGTACGTCATCGCGTGGTGGACCGGCGCCGGCAGGCCGACGACGTGCCGGAGGCGGAACCGTTCAGGGCAGCTCAGGTAGTCGTCGACCTGGGAGAAGCTGAGCGAGAGTGGCCCCGAGCGCGGCACACCGGCCGGTTTGGCGGGCGCGTCGGGATCGGCGAGGTCCGCGAGCGTCGTGAGCGTATCCAGAGCCGCCGCAGCCCCGGCGCTTTGGACCGGCAGGTCCAAAGCCTCCGCAATGAACGGCGACGGCCGGCAGCGCCCGCGGCCGCTGGCGGCCGTGGCGTGGTAGCTGAGGTGCACCTCGTCGCGGCCACGGGTCAGCGCCACATAGAAGAGCCTCCTTTCCTCCTGGATGTGGACCTCGTCGCCATCTGGACGCGCAGCAAGCTCGGCCGGCAGCGCCAGGACTGGCGGCCGCGCCCGGACAGGAAAGCGGCCATCGACGAGACCGCATACGAAGACGACCTTGAACTCGAGGCCCTTGGCCCGGTGGACGGTGAGCACGGACACCCGCTCGTCGAAGGGATCGCTCGCCTGCGGGTCGTCAGCTGCTTCGGTTGCCTGGTCGAGATGGGGCACCAGGAAAGGCACGCGGTCGCACACGAGCAGCGCCGCGCGACGCTGCACCAGTGCGAACAGGCGTGCCACGCCCTGGGCGTCACCCTGAACACCGGGTTCGGGCGCCGGCTGGGCGAGTCGCTTAAGCAGGCCGCTGTCGCGAAGGTAGCCGTACAGGACCTGTCCGCTGGTTCGTTCGCCGGAGGCGGCGACCCCGGAACGAACGTGTGCGGCCAGCGCGGCGGCGCCGGCCAGCGCCGACCCGGGAAGCAGCTCGTCGTCGTGCTCGTCGACGGCGGCACTGAGGATCTCCCACAGATCCCGGTGGTGCTGTCGGGAGCTGTGCAGCAGGCGGCCCAACACCGCAGGCTCGAGACGATACGGATCTGCCAGCGCGAGCAGGTACAACTCGAGGCTTGCCGACGTGTCCGCCACCACGCGCAGGTAGGCGAGCAACGCGCGCACTGCGGGTCGATCGAACAGGCCGGCGCGCATGCCCGTGCTCACCGGCAGGCCACGCATGCGGAGGCTGCGAACGATCTCGCCGGTCTCGCGGTTGCTCCGGACCAGGACGGCAAAGTCCGACGGCGGCTCCCCGGCCTCGATGCGCGCCGCGATCTCGGCGGCCACCGAGTCGGCTTCCAGGGCGAACGTGCCGTAGACCTGCGCCCGGACAGGTTGAGGATGACGCGCCCGACGGTGTACGACCTGGTGTGCCTGCCCCGATTGGCCGTGGGCGAGCAGTCGGCCGGCTGCTTCGATGATCGGCTGCCGCGACCGGTAGTTGCGCCGCAGTACGACCCGGGTGGCGCTCGGGATTGCAGCAGTGAAGCGATCTAGGTTGCCGGTCAGCGCGCCGCGAAAGCCGTAGATCCCCTGATCGGCGTCGCCCACCACGGTCACGTTGCGACCTGGGCCAACGAGCTGAAGCACCAGCTCGAGTTGCGCCCTGTTCGTGTCCTGGAGCTCATCGACGAGTACGTACCGGTAACGCGAGATGAGCGACGCGCGGACGGCGGGCCGTTCGCGCAACAGTCGCAACGGCAGCGCGATCTGGTCAGCGTGGTCGATCGAATCAAGGCGTGCCAGCAGCCGCTGGTACGCGCCGAAGGCGGCGGCGATCTCACTGCGGCCAGCGGCCAGGTCGGCCAGTGCAGCGCGTTCATCGTCCGCCGCCTGCTCCGCGCGCAGCGCGAGATCGGCGGCATGGCCGGCCAAGTGCTCGACCGAGACGTCCTCGTCCTTGGCGCGCAGGAAGAGCTCGACCAGGGATTGCAGGAAGCGTGTTGGATCGCCGAGCGGCCGGTAACGGTCCAGGCCGAGCTCGAACAGGTGCTCGCGCAGGACGGCGACCAGGTCTGGTCGCGCCAGGAGCCGCACATCACCTGGCAGGCCAAGCTCGAGCGAGAACTCGCGCAGCACTCGGTCACCGAAAGCATGGAAAGTCTGGATCTGCGTGTCCGCCTGACCGTAGGGCACGAGCAGATCGACCCGAGCCTGCATCTCCTGGGCTGCGTTATCCGTGAAGGTGAGACCGAGGATCTCGCGCGGGCGCGCGCGTTTGGTCGCGATCAGCCAGGCGATGCGGCGGGTGACGACCTCCGTCTTGCCGGTGCCCGGCCCGGCGATCACGACCAGCGGTCCGTCGCCGTGGGTGACGGCGCGGCGCTGTTGCCGGTTAAGGCCGGCCACCAAACCGGCCCCCGCCGGAACTGGGGATACCGGCGCCGCCCAGGTCGACGGCGGGTTGACGTGGGTGGGTGCTGTCAGGAGTGAGGCGCGGGCCATGTGCCCACGGTGCGCGTCAGTCGTGCCAGCTTGGCTGTCACTCGGACGGCCGGTTCAGCGACTCGCGCTGGCCCTTCGCAGCGCTTCGGACTCCTCGGCGGAAAGGTTCGCCTCGCTCCGGCCGGCACTGATCGCTTTGAGATAGATGCGCGTCTGCTGGCGCGAATGCAGGCTGGAGACGACGATCCCGTCGGCGGCACCATCGAGCAGTGCCAGCGCGAAGCTCTGCTGGCCGCCGGTGTCCTCAAACGGACTGAAGCGGACCAACCCGACGTGCTGCACCGACCGCCGGGCCACCTCCTCAATGCGCGGCAGGCGATCGCGCACGTCATCGAGCGACTGCGCCAGCTGCGCCAGCCGCGCGTCCTGCACATCGAGCTGGCCCTGGACGTTGCCCGCCGCCACCATGCCCCGGCGCGACCGGCCGAGCCGCCGAAATCGGAACGCCAGCCAGAGCCACAGCAGCAGTGACAGGGCCGCCACGACCAGGGCGCAGATGGCGATCAGCAGAGCGGTGTCGGTGGGCATGATCGCTCGCGATTCTAGGTCCGGGATCGCTGCTAGACTCGGCCCGTGAGCAAGAGAGTGCGCAGCAGTTCGCGCAGCGCCCGGCGCTCCGGGTCGCGGCCGGACCGCAATGCGACGCGCCGCCGCGCACCGCTGGCGCAGCCGACCAGCCAGCTGGCGGCGGCCGAGATCATCGCTGAGGACGTAGTCGAGAACGAGCCAGCCGAGGCGGCGTCCGAGCTACGCGAGGTGGCGCGCACTGTGACGCCGCGCCAGCGCGCCAAGGCCAGTGGGCTGCTGGCCGCTAAGGCCGCGACCGAGTACCTCTACGTGGCGCAGGACATGCGCCGCATCCTGGGTGTCGCCGGGGCGCTGTTCGCCACGCTCGTCGTGCTGTGGCTTCTGATCGTCGCCCTGCGCGTTATCCCGCTGCCGTTCTACTAGGCCTTCGCGCCGCCTCCCAAACGATCGAGGATCAACTCCTGCTGCTCGAGCAGCTTGAGTTGCTGCACGTTGATCCGGTGCAGCACAGTCAGGGTGTGATGGTCCTGCTCGGCACGCTTGTCCTGCGCCGTGGAAATCACGTTCTGGCCGACGATGATGATCGGCAGCAGCACCAACTGGAGGAATGACTGGCTCAGCCAGCTGACGAAGACGATCATCTGTCCGCTGTTGAGCGCGTCGATCGCGGCGGGCAGCGAGACGAACGCCAGCAGCGCGAATATGTATGCCGCCCACATGGTGCCGACGGCATTGGTGATGAGTACCGCCACGCGGCTGTTGAAGCGGCCCAGCGGCCCGCCGCCGTGGACCTCGCGCGCCACCTCCTCGCGCGACACGAGGTGCGGCACGTGGTTGAGCACCTCCTGCCTGATTGCCTCGAATTCACGTTCGCGGCCGGCTTGGCCGTCGGTGACTTGTCCTGCGGCCGTCATCCCTGATCCTCCTTCGTAGAACGAACAATTTCGCAGACGGATTATCGCGAGCGACGTTCGGGCGCATCTCGTCTCGGACACGGCCGGATGCAGGTGGCGCATCGGGTTCGCCAGTTGCTACGGCAAAGTCCAGCCACACGGCTGATTCCGGGTCCGGTTTGCACAGGGAATTGACCGGTCCCGAGCCCCTGCACGCATCGTCCGCGCGCACAGGCCTCAAAGGCGGCTACGACGTGCTTTTCAGCCCTCCCCCGCCTCGCGCCGTTGCTTATCGGCCAGTTCGCGACGATGGCTCTCGCGTTCCGACATGACGCCGCCGGCGACCTTCATCGCGTTCACCTTGCCGTTGGCGCCGGGGCTTCGTCGCGGTCCGCCGCTGGCCGCCGCCTCACTGCGTGCGCTGCGCCGGCCCTCCATCCGTTCGCCGATGACCCGCTCGTAGCCCTGCTCTGATGGCCGGTAGTAGCGCCGGCCGGCCAGCTCGTCGGGCAGGTATTGCTGCTCGACATCGGCGGCCTCGTAGTCGTGCGGGTAGACGTAGCCCTTGCCGGTCCCGAAGTCGCGTGCCTCACGCCATGTTGCGCTGCGCAGGTGGTTGGGCACCGGCAGCGAGCCGCGCCGCAGCACGTCGTCCATCGCCGCCCAGTAGGCCGACCCGGCCCGATTCGACTTTGGCGCCGCGGCCAGGTAGGCGGTTGCCTGCGCCAGCGTGTATTGTGCCTCGGGCAGGCCGACCCAGTCGAGCGCCTGCGCCGCCGAAACGGCCACCTGCAGCGCATGCGGATCGGCGTTGCCCACGTCCTCTGAGGCGCTGATGATCAACCGCCGCACGATGAAGCGCGGGTCCTCGCCCGCGGCGACCATGGCGGCCAGCCAGTACAGCGCCGCGTCGGGATCATTGCCGCGCACACTCTTGATGAACGCGCTAACCGTGTCGTAGTGGCCGTCTCCTGCTCGGTCGTAACTGAGCACGCGTTGCTGTGCCGCGGTCTCGATGTCCTCGATGCCCGGGCTGTCGGTCATCGCTGCCGCCGACTCGAGCACGTTCAAGGCCGTCCGCGCGTCGCCACCACTGATGTCGACCAGGTGCGCGAGCGCCTGCTCGTCGAGCGCGATGCGACCGCCCAGCCCCCGTTCGTCCGCAAGCGCGCGCTCCACCACGCTCCTGACGTCCGCGTCGGCGAGTGGCTCGAGGCGGAAGACGCGCAGGCGCGAGAGGAGCGCTGAGTTGACCTCGAAGTAAGGGTTCTCGGTGGTCGCACCGATGAGTGTGATGGTGCCGTCCTCGACCTGGGGCAGCAGGGCGTCCTGCTGGCTCTTGTTGAAGCGATGGATCTCGTCGATGAAGAGGACCGTCGAGCGGCCGCCGGCATCGATCGCGGTGCGCGCCTCGGCGATCACGCGCCGTACGTCGGCCACACCGGACATGACCGCCGACAGGGTGGCGAACGGTGCCGCCACCGCCTCGGCCAGCAGGCGCGCGAGGGTGGTCTTGCCCGAGCCTGGCGGCCCCCACAGGACCATCGAGCTGAGGTGGCCGCGGTCGATCATGCGCCGCAGCGCGCCACGCTCGCCGACCAGGTGCGCCTGGCCGACAAACTCGTCGAGCGAGCGCGGGCGCATGCGCGCGGCGAGCGGTGCGTGCCCGGCAACGCCCGAAAGATTCAGCGCCTGCTGGGCATTCGGGGGCCGGTCGCGCGTCGCCATGGCGCACGCAGTCTACGGCCGCGCGGGGCGCGACACACCAAGGCTCGGATCGCCTACACGCCCAGAACTTACTACTAGGCGAGGCTCCCATGAAGGCAATCTCCGCTGCTGGTGGCCGTCGCGCTCGTTGTAGCAACGGGCGCTGGAACCGTCGCTGTTGCGGCGCTCATCCCGGATTTTGTTTCAGCCCTTGACCGAGACGGCCACCAAGCTGGGTACGTCCGCAAGGACGACCGCGGCGCCTACAACCGCAAGGCAGACACGGATCCCATGCCCATCTAAGCAAAGGATCTGGTCACTGTGGTGGGCTACACGTGCGGCGGGGCGCCCCCCGCTAGTCTCCGCGCATGGAACGCTGGACGCAGGTCGACGACTACATCAACAACCTCTTCGGTCTGCACGACGACGCCCTCGCGGCGGCGCTGCGCGACACCGCTGCGGGGGGATTGCCGCAGATCCAGGTGACTCCCGCGCTGGGCCAGCTGCTGGCCGTCCTGGCAGCCGCGGTCGATGCCCGCCGGATCCTCGAGGTCGGCACGCTCGGCGGCTACAGCGCCATCTGGCTGGCGCGCGCGCTGCCTGCCGACGGCCGGCTGGTGACGCTCGAGATCGATAGCCACCATGCCGACGTGGCACGCCGCAACATCGCCCGCGCCGGACTGGCGGAGCGCGTCGAGGTCATCGTGGCGCCGGCGCGCGACACGCTCGATCGCTTCATCGCCCAGGGCGAACGCCCTTTCGATTTGGTCTTCATCGATGCCGACAAGGACGGCTACCCGGATTATCTCGAGCGTGCCCTGCGGCTTTCCCGGCCGGGCACGCTGATTGTGGCCGACAACGTGGTGCGCGGCGGGGCAGTGGTCGAGGCAGGCAACGACGACCCGCGCGTGGCCGGCATCCGGCGTTTCAACGAGATGCTCGCCAACGACCCACGCCTGCGCGCCACGATCCTCCAGACGGTGGGCGACAAAGGCTACGACGGCATCGCGCTGGCACTCGTCGAACGCACCTGACCTGAAGCAGGCCCTGGGCTACCATCAGGGCTCAGCCAAGTCCCAGTGCCGTATGGGGAGTGCCGCATTGCCCGACCACGTCAACCTGCGCATTCCGGGTCCCACACCACTGCCCGACGAGGTGCGCGAAGCCTCGGCGCGGCAGATGGTCAATCACCGCGGACCGGAGTTCCGCGAACTGATCGGGCGCGTGACAGAGCGCCTGCAGCGCGCCTTCGCGACCGCCAACGACGTCCTCATCCTGACCTCCTCGGGAACCGGCGGCCTCGAGGCGCTGGTGGTCAATCACCTCTCGCCGGGCGATCCGGTGCTGGCCGTGAGCATCGGCGCCTTCGGGGATCGTTTCGCGTCCATAGCACGCACATACGGCGCCGAGGTGACCAAGCTCGACGTCGAATGGGGTCGTGCTGCCGAGCCCGGCCAGGTTGCCGAGGCCCTGCGCGCGATGGCTGCTGCCGGTCGCCCGGCACGCGCCGTGCTGATCACCCACAACGAAACCTCGACCGGCATCGAGAACCCACTCGCCGCGCTGGCCACGGCGGTCCACCAGACATCCCCGGACACGTTGCTGCTGATCGACGCGATCAGCGGCCTCGGCGCGGTGCCCTTCGAAACCGACGGGTGGGGTCTCGATGTGGTGGCAACCGGCTCACAGAAGAGCTGGATGTCGCCGCCCGGCCTGGCCATGGTCAGCGTGTCGGAGCGGGCCTGGGCGGCCAACGCGCGCGCCACGATGCCGCGCTTCTACTTCGACCTTGCCCGCGCGCGCAAGTCATTCGAGAAGGGCGAGACACCGTGGACGCCGGCAGTGGGCGTCGTCTTTGCCCTCGATCGGGCGCTCGAAATGCTCGAGCAGGAAGGCTACGGCAACGTCTTCGCGCGCCACGCCGACTGCGCGCGGGCTGCCCGCGCCGGCCTGTCCGCGCTGGGCTACCGACTCTTCGCCGATCCCGACCACGCCTCGTGCACCGTCACATCCGCCTACCTTCCCGACGGCGTGGACTGGCCGACGCTCAACGGCCGGCTGCGGGCCGACGGCCTGATCGTGGCCGGCGGCCAGGATCGCCTGGCGGGCCGGATCATGCGCATCGGCCACCTGGGCAGGGTCGACGTAGACGACATCGTGGCAGCCATCGAGGTCATCGGCCGCGCGAGCCGCAGTCTGGGGCTCGACGTGAACGTCGAGGCCGCCATGGCGGCTGCCCGATCGGCCGCCGGCGAGTCGTTGGCGACCGCCGGCACGACCGCGCACGCGTGAGGATCCTCGTCGCCGAGACCATCGCGCCGGCCGGGGTGGAATTGCTCCAGACGCAGCACGAGGTCGACGTCCTGACCGACCTGGCGCGTGAGCAACTGCTGGCGCGCCTGCCGGAATACGCGGCGCTGATAGTGCGCAGCCAGGTCCAGGTCGACGGCGCGGCGATCGCCGCCGGCCGCCGGCTGCGCGTCATCGGTCGGGCCGGGGTGGGTGTCGACAACATCGATGTCGCGGCCGCGAGCGATGCGGGGATCACCGTGGTCAACGCCCCAACCGCGAACACCATCGCTGCGGCGGAGTTGACCGTGGGGCTCATGTATGCGCTGGCGCGCCATGTTCCGGCCGCCGATGCCTCGCTCCGCCGCGGCGAGTGGCAACGCAGCCGGTTCATGGGCCGCGAGCTGCGCGGCCGAACGCTGGGCATCGTCGGCCTGGGCAAGATCGGTTTTGCGGTGGCGGCTCGCGCGGCGGCGATGGAGATGCGCCTGCTGGGCAGTGATCCGTATGTCACGGCGGCGGCGGCTGAGTCACACGGGGTCGAACTGGTGGCGCTCGACCAGCTGCTCGCAACGTCCGACGTAGTCACGCTGCACATGCCGCTCAACGACCAGACGCGTGGCATGATCGACCAATCCCAACTGGCGCACATGAAGCCCGACGCGCTGCTCGTCAACGTGGCGCGCGGCGGCCTCGTCGACGAAGCAGCACTCGCCGCCGCGCTCAGCGACGGCCGCCTTGGCGGCGCGGCGGTCGACGTCTATGAGCACGAGCCGCCGACCGACTCACCGTTGCTCGAGGCACCCAACGTGGTCCTCACGCCGCACCTCGGCGCGTCGACGGCCGAGGCACAGGAGCGTGCTGGGCTGGAAGTCGCCGGCCAGGTGCTCGACGTGCTCGCAGGGCGAGCGGCACGCTATGCCGTGAACCGCCCGAGCGAGGGCGTGGCCAGCGGTCCCTGAACGGCCGTGGTACTGCCGCACGCGCTGCACGCGACGCTGGTGCTCGTGCGACATGGTGAATCCACTTGGGTTGCCGAGGGCCGCTTCCAGGGCCGCGCCGACCCACCGCTCTCGGCGCTCGGCATGCGCCAGGCAGAACTGGTCGCGCGGCGCCTCGCTGACCGTGATCGCGGCACGCCCCTGTTGGTGCCGCCCGGCCCGCCGATTGGTGTCTGGCACTCGCCGCTGGCGCGCGCGGCGCAGACGGCGCAACGCATCGCCGAACTGCAGTCCGCGGCGCCACTGCATGCCAGCGCCGGTCTGGTCGAGATCGCCCAGGGCGAGTGGGAGGGCCTGACCAGGGATGAAGTTGAGACGCGCTGGTCGGCCGAACTGGCGGGCTGGCGGCAGGCGCCGGTGGAGCACCACGCGCCCGGCGGTGAGGCGTTGCCGGCCGCCGCGTTGCGCGTCGGGCAGGGCATCGACGAGGTCATCGACGCGCTCGCGTCAGCCAAGGGAGAGCTCGAGCCATGGGCGATCCTGGTCGCCCACGACGGCATCTTCCGCCTCGCCCTGCTGACGCTGCTGGGCTTACCTCTCGAGCGCTTCTGGTCGTTTCCTTTCAACCTATGCGCGATCTCGGTGCTCAGCCTGCGTGACGGGATGACCGCGCTGCGCGCCCACAATCTGGCCGAGCACCTGGCGCCGCTGGCCGGCGCACCACACACGGTGGCCGAGGCCACCGGCGATCGCGCCGGAGCGCTCTAGCGGGGCCGGCGAAGACGCGGCCGGCGAAATACGAGCCGCAAGAGCCCCACGCGCACGCGTCGGTATGCGTTCGCCAGGCTGGTGAGCACCGACTCGTTCGGCCGTCGCCGGCCGTAGGTCGCCTCGACCTTCGCCAAGGCGATCAACCCCAGGTCGCTGCGGGCTACCGGAACCAGCTCGGACAGGCGCTCGGCGTACTCGTAGGTCGTCTGGGCGGGCTGCGGACCATAGCCCAGCCGGCGCGCCAGGCGGGCCACGCCGTCGAAGGCTGCCTCGGGCTCGGCCAGGCGAACCAGGCGGAAGAGGAAGAAGAGCGCGCCCCCACCGCCCAGCAGCAGCACGGCCAGGATGGCAATCAGCACCGGGTCGCCGAGCGGCGAGCCGGGCCGGGTCACGGGCGGAATTGGCAGGTTGCCCTTGTTGCAGGTGGGATCGAGCGGGTCGATGCACTCGGGGTTGTTGGCCGGAGGGCCGCTCGGGATGGCTCCAGGCGACGCGACCGGGATGGGCGCCGCGCCCACGAACTGCGCCGGGTGCTGGCCGTTCTCCTGGTTGCCCGGTGTCGGATCGAACTCCACCCAGCCAAAGCTTGGGAAGTACACCTCGACCCAGGCGTGGGCTGCGTCGCTCTCGACCCGCCAGCTGCCGTCGGCCTGTTGCCGCCCGGGTAGGTAGCCAACGGCATAGCGCGCCGGGATGCCTACCGCGCGCAGCATCATGACCATGGCCGTGGCGAAGTACTCGCAATAGCCCTGCTTGGTCTGCAGGAAGCAATCGACGAGCAGCTGGCCATCGCATAGCCCGCGGACGTCAGTGTTGTACTGGAAGCCACCGGCGCGGTAGAGGTAATCCTGGAACGCGATCGCGATGTGGTACGGGTCGCGCTGCTCGGCCGGCAGTTGGTTGACGAGTGACTTGGCCAGGTCGACCGTGACCGGGCCGATCGAATCGGGGCGGATGTCGAGATAGCGCGAGATAAACGCCGGGTAGTCGGTGCCTGCCGACGCGAGCCAGTTTCCGGCGAGGGCGCCGTTGCCGTGGGTCTGGTCGACGACGGCCGTCACCGTGTAGGGCTGATCGGGCAAGATGCCGTAAGTCAGGCGACCCTCGACGAACGGGCCGCCGGTGCCGCTGGTAATGACCTCGCTCGGCTGGTCGACGCTGATGGGACTGCCGGCGGAAACGAAGGTGTCGCCGCCGTAGTTGGCCGGCGTGACCTGGACGGTAACCTGCGCCAGGCCAGCGCCGGTGCGCGGCGCGTCGGCCGCACCGTCGGCGATGTTCGCGTCTGCGGGGCGGGTGTAGGCGGTCCGATCGAGCTGCTCCCAACTGCGGCCGTCGAACGAGTCGTACGTGGCGCCGCGCCAGCGGTAGCCGGTCAGGTCGCTCGTCGCGGCCGTGAACACCAGGTCGCTCGAGGACTCCCATACACCACGGATGGTCTGGGTCGGCGTGAACAGGATGTTCGGCCCGCGCGCCTGGCCACTGACGCCACCGAGCCAGCGGTTGACCGTGGTTCCCAGCTCGAGCAGCTGCTCATCAGCCGAGTGCCAGGCATGCGAAAGCGGAGCGGAGCTGGCGTTTGCCGCGAGGACCGTCGACGCGACGATCGCGACGGCAACGAAAGCCGCGCCATTGCGCATGAAGGCCGTTGAAACCTCACCGACGTCGCCCAGGTCCAGGACCCGCCACGAATGGATCTGCTGCAGCACGTTGAGCCGGACGATCAGCAGCAGCGCTGCGATGGTGAAGGCGATCAGGTACACGTACTGGTCGCGGATGGTGACCGAGACATTGACCAGCAGGATCAGCCCGCTGAGCAGGACGACCGGAGCAGGGCGGTGGTAACGGAACGCCGCGAAAGCGCAGAAGACACCGGCGCCCCATAGAACCGATCCGAGCAGCAGCAGGAAGATCGACGTCTCTTGCGATGGCTGGCCGCGGACGAACACGTCCTGCACGAAGGTCGCGACCGAGAGATTGAGATCGTGCAGACGCCCGCCGATCGAGGGCGACAGCGAGATCGCCGAACTGATCGCGATGAGCAGCGTGACGGCGCCGAGAACGATGGTGATGGCATAGGCAGCGAGCTTGCTCAAGCGCGACTTGGCGAGACCGATGCCGAGCAGGGTGCTGAAGATGGCCACGAATGGCAGGAAGCCGGTCTGTGAATCGACGCTTCGCGGAATCGAGCCGGCCCAACGCGCCTCGTCGATGGCCAGCCCGGTGACGACCATCATGGCGGTCAGGGCGATGACGCTGATCCAGCCCTCGCGCGGGCCGATGGGCATGACCGACAGCTGGTCGTCGTTCGATTCGCCGAACAACCTGTGCGCCTGTGCGCGGGCGAAACGGGCAATGGTCATCGCTGGACCGCCTGCCGGGGCGGCGTCCTTGAACGCAGCTGGGCAGCCAATGGCTGGCGCGGACTGATGTTCGAGGCGAACAGGTCATGCTCGGCCAGGGCATGGCGCAGCGCGCGCGCGGCGCGCTGGTCGAGCGCGGCCGCCTCGTCGCTCGCCTGGGCCAGGCCGTGGGCGCTGCGGTAGACCTTTTCGAATGCCGCGCGGTCGAGTACGACGATGACTGTTTCGACGCCACGGCTGTGCAGGCCACCCAGCGGTCTCACCCACTTGGACTCGAGTGACGGCGTGATCACGATGGCCGTCATCCCGCGTCGCAGCCGGGCAACGCCGTCGACCAGGAAGTCGACCAGCGCGCGTTCACCATCTGCCTGTACACCGGCCAGCACCTGCATGATCTTCTGGTACTGCCGCGGCCCTCGGTCCGGCGGCAGCACGATCGGCCGCCGGCTGGTCGCGGTCAGCGCCACGTTACGGTTCTCGAGGAGCGCCCGAGCGGCGATCGAGGCAGCTGCCCGTACGCCGTACTCGAGCGTCGACTCGTCGTCCCGGCCGCTGTGCTGCCGGGTTTCGAGGTCGAGGTAAACCCATACGTCGGCCGTCTGCTCGAGCTCGAACTCCTTGACCTGCAACTCCCCCTGGCGCGCGGTGCTCTTCCAATGGATGCGGTTGAAGGAATCGGTCGGCGTGTACGGCCGGATGCCGATCGCGTGGGGAGTCGTGTGCGGCGTCTTGAGCGCCTGTGCGTGCGCGCCCTCGATCGATGCCGGGGGCAGCCGCCAGCCAGGCAGCTGCTCCACGCGCGGATAGACGATTACGTTGGCTGCGCCGCCGACGCTGGCGTGCGACTCGAACAGGCCGAGCGGGTCGCCCGTGCGCAGGGCCAGCGGCTCGACGCGATAGTGGCCGCGGCGGGTGAGCGGTACACGCACCGACCATGACTGTTCGCCGCGCGGGCCGAGTGAAATGGCCTGGCCGGGCAGCGGCGCCGGCAGGGTGGTCGGATTGTGGACCTCGAGCCACAGCTTTGGCAGCCGGCTCGTGTTGCGCACCGTATAGCTGGCGCGCAGGATGTCGCCCGCCTGGGCGTGCACCCGATCGAGGACGTAGCCGGCCTCCAGGTCGGCCAACCCGAAGCGGGTCACGACGTACGCGCCGCCGACGGCCAGGATGCCCAGGTACACGAGGAACCACAGGAACTGGGCGCCGGTGGACAACGCCCCGACCAGGACGATGAGCGCAAGGATGGCGAACTCAACGCGCCGCAGCATCGCCGATCGGCCGTCAGGCCGGCTTGACCGTGTGCCGCTCCGGCTTGGTGACGCGGTTCTCGACCGGGATGCTGTCGAGCAGCTCGCGCACGATCAGCCCGGCATCGACATCGCGCACGGTGGCCGCCGTCTTGATGATCAGGCGATGCGCGAGCGCCGGCACGGCCAGCGCCTTGATGTCGTCGGGAATCACGTAGTCGCGCCCGGCCAGCGAGGCATAGGCCTGGCCGGCCCGGTAGAGCGCGAGCGAACCGCGCGGCGAGGCACCCAGGTAGACGTCGGGATGGTTGCGCGTGGCGTTGACCAGGCGAACGATGTAGTCGCTGACGACCGAGTCGACATAGATCTCGCGAATGCCCGTCTGCAGCGTGCGCAGCTCCTCGACCCCGAGCACCTCGCCGATCTCCTCGAGCGGATGTGCGCGCTTCTGCTCGTCGAGGATGACGATCTCCTCGAGCATCTCCGGGTAGCCCAGCTGGAGCCGGAGCATGAATCGGTCGAGCTGCGCCTCGGGCAGGGCGAAGGTGCCCTCGTACTCGATCGGATTCTGGGTGGCGATGACCAGGAACGGTTCCGGCATGCGGTAGGTAACGCCGTCGATCGTCGCCTGGTGCTCCTCCATGCACTCGAGTAGCGCCGACTGGGTCTTGGGCGTGGCCCGGTTGATCTCGTCGGCGAGCACGATCTGGGCCATGATCGGCCCCGGTCGGAACTCGAACTCCTGCGTGCGCTGGTTGTAGATCGACAGGCCGGTCACGTCCGACGGCAGCAGGTCAGGCGTGAACTGGATGCGCCGGAAGGAGCAGCCGAGGCTGCGCGCGATCGCCTTGGCGAGCGACGTCTTACCGGTTCCCGGCACGTCCTCGATGAGCAGATGGCCCTGGCACAGCAACGCGACCAGCGCCAGACGTACCTCGTTGTGCTTACCAACGATCACCCGCTCGACGTTGGCGATGACTTTCTCAGTTGATTCCTGGATCTTTGCCACTCCCAGCGATCCTCCCGGCCCCGATCAGTGAAGGTTGGCGGCCCCCTGCGCCCGGGCCGTCGCCCGGGATGGTCGGGTGATAGTACGTCGTGCTCGCCGATTCGGTTCACAAAAGGCTAGTGGCCAGCGCCCAGGTAGTCGCCCATCAGCGTGCCGGCCAGCGGCACGGCCTTCTGGGCGCCCTCGCCGCCGCCCTCGACGATGACCGCGATGGCGATCTGCGGGCTGTCCGCCGGTGCGAAGCCGATGAACCAGCTGTGCGGGGCCTGGCCCGGCGCCAGCTCGGCGGTGCCGCTCTTGCCCGCCACCTGGATGCCTGGGACACGCGCGCCGCCGGCGAACGCGCGGCCGTACTGACCTTCGACCGCCTGCACCATCGCCTGGCCGATGATGGCGGCATCCTCCGCGGGCAGGACGGTCGTCCACGTCGACGGCCCCAGAGTCGTCACGTTGCCATTGGTCGAGCGCAGCTCGTCGACCAATTTCGGTTGCATGAGTACGCCGTGGTTGGCGATGGTCGCGGCCACGAGCGCCATCTGCAGCGGCGTAACGAGCACCTGTGCCTGACCGTAGGCCGCGTTGGCCACCTCGACCTGGTCACGAAAACCCGCCAGCGGGCCGTCGCCCGAGTTGACCTGGCTGGGTGAGGTCGGCAGTTCGAACGGGATGCCGTCGCCGAAGCCAAGCCGGGCCGCCCAGTCGACGAGATTGGCCGGCCCGATCTGGAGGCCGGCGTGCGCGTACCAGATGTTGTCGGAAACCTCGGTCGCCTCATAGAAGTTGAGCGGGTGGTCGAGTTGCACGCGCCGCGGGAAGTCGTGGATGACATAGCCGTCGACGTCGAAGCCGGTGCGGTATTCCGCCGGCTGATCCGCAAAGGTCGTGTCAGCGTTGATCGTGCCCGATCCGAAGCCGGCTATCGCGGTGACGATCTTGAAGACCGAGCCGGGCACGTACAGGCCCTGCGTGGCACGGTTGAGGAGCGGCGAGCCATCGTCCTGCTGGAGCGCAGTCATGTAGCGCCGCCCCGCGTTCGGATCGACAAGCCGGTTCGGGTTGAAGGTCGGGCTGGACACGAGTGCCAGGATGCGGCCGGTCGCGGGCTCGATTGCAACCACTGCCCCGCGCTGATCGCCGAGCAGGTCGGCCGCCGCCTGCTGGAGGCCGAGATCGAGCGACAGGTACAGGTCGGACGGGTCATAGGGCTGCTCGCGGAACTTGCGCAGCAGGTCGTCGCCCGGTCGCAGCGAGGCAAGACCGGTGAGCTGCGCGTCGTAGGTATGCTCGAGGCCGGCGGTGCCAAAGACGCCGCTGTCGTAGCCGACGACGGGTGCGGCGACAGGATATGGGTACTCGCGCGCAGGTGTGCCGCCGTCATCGACTGTCCGCGCGAGCACCTCGCCACCGGCCGCGTAGATCGTGCCCCTGGGCGCTTCGCGGGTTGCCTGGATGACCAGTGGGTTCAGGGGATCGGAGGTCAGCTGCTGGGCCTGAACAACCTGCCACCAGGTGAGACCTCCCGCCAATGCGGCGTAGGCGATGGCCAGCGCCAGCGACAGGCGCACCAGGCTGGTGGCGATGCGCGGCGGGGCGGAACCCGAACCGGTCATGAAAGGACGCTCTCGAGCCGCCCACCGGCCCCCCGGGCTCGACCGGCCAGCCGCTCGACCAGCCCGCGCCGCCTGTCAGGCGGCGGCGGCTCGACGCCACGATCGCTGAGTGCCAGGAGCAGGCCGACGACCGCCCCATTCACGAGCAGCGACGAACCGCCGTAGCTGATGAACGGCAACGTAATGCCGGTCAACGGCACAACGCGCAGGTTGCCGCCGACGATGATCGCCGCCTGGACGACGATGACCAGCGTGAGCCCGGTGGCCAACAGCGCGCGGAAGTCATCGGCCGCCGTGGCCGCGATACGGAACCCGCGCTCGGCTATCACCGCGTAGATGGCCAGCACCGCCAGCGCGCCGAGCATGCCCGCTTCCTCAGCCAGCGCGGCAAAGATGAAGTCGGTGTGGATCGCCGGGATCGACGGGACGTCGCCGACCTGCGGCAGACCGGCCCCGAGACCCGTTCCGAGAATGCCGCCGCGAGCGTATGCGTACAGCGCGCGGATGATCTGGTAGCCGCTCGTCTGAGCGTAGGCGAAGGGGTCGATCCAGATGTCGACGCGCTCCTGGACGCGCGGCACGAACTCGTACAGCACGGCGCTGCCGGCGAGGAACAGGGCCAGGCCCAGGATCACGTACGAGAGGCGGCGGGTGGCGACGTACAGCAGCGCGAGAAAGACGAGGAAGTAGAGCAGCGCGGCGCCGAGGTCGCTCTGGACGATGACGATCGCCAGCGCGATGCTCCACATCGCGAGCATCGGCAGCAGGTATGGGAGCGGCGGCAGGCGCAAGGGACCCAGCCGCGTAGTGGCCGACGTCAGCAGTGCCCGATTCTCGGCCAGATAACCGGCCAGGAAGACGACCAGGATGACCTTGAGGAGCTCCGACGGCTGGCCGGAGAACGGTCCGATACGGAGTTCCAGCCGTGCTCCTCCGACCACGTCGCCGAACAGGAAGACGAGCAGCAGCAGCGCGATGCCCGCCGCGGCCCAGGTGTACTTGTAACGACGCAGCCAGCCGTCGCTGCGCACCAGGATGGCCAGGGCTGCCAGGACCACGAAGGACAGGCTCAGCCATACCAGCTGGAGCGGGCCCAGGCCGAGCGTCTGACCGCCGATGGCCTGCTCGACCAGGTCCTGCGGCAGACGAATCATGAGCAGCAGCGAGATCCCGCCGAGCAGTGCAGCGGCCGGAAAAAGGATCTCGTCCATGCGCCGGCCGGTGATCACGAAAGCGATGTGAATCACCAGTACAGCCCCAGGTACGTGGCCAGCAGATGCGCGTCGCCCACCTCGATCCGTCCGGCCCGGAATGACTGGAGGCTCAGCCAGCCGACCGCAAGGATGAGTGCGACCAGCAGCAGCAGTCCCAGTTCGCGCCGCCGCAGGTGGGGGCGGATGCCCATTCGGCTGAGCGCGGCAACGGCGGCGGTCATGGGCTGGGCGCTCGTTCGAGGCGCAGTCGAACCTGGCCGACCTGGAGTTCGTCGCCATACCCCAACGGCCGGAGTCCTTCGACCCGCTGCCCGTTCAACCACGTGCCGTTGGTGCTGCCGCGGTCCTCGACGTACCACGCGCGGCCGCGAAAGGTGAGCAGCGCGTGATCGGTAGAGACGAACGTGTCGTCGACGACTATCGAGTTGTTCACGTCGCGGCCGAGTGAGTTGACCGCGTCAAGGGGGATCGAGCTGCCGACCTCGGGCCGACCCTCGGGTGCCGCGACAACCACCAGGCGGCCCAGCGCCCGGCCGGCTGTGGCGACACCCGTGCGCAGGTCCCTCCACAGAGCGCGCCCGACGGCGAACAGGAACACGTAGATCAGTGCCACAAAGGCGAGGCGCAGGATCCACAGGCTGAGAGTGAACACGTCCATGACGGACGGTTGAGTCTAAGAGCCGGACTCGATCGTGACCGTGGAGTTGCCCAACTGCAGGACGTCACCCGGCCCAAGTGCGATCTCGGTCACGGCGCCGCCATTGACGAAAGATCCGTTGGTGCTACCAAGGTCGGTGTAGACGAGCATGCCCAGGCGCAGCGCAACCTGACCGTGATGGCGTGAAACTCGATCGTCGAGCAGGACGACGTCGTTGTCCATTGCGCGGCCGATGCGGACCGAGCCGGGTCGCACCGCCACGCGCGTGACGGGCCGGTTGGGTGAGCGAGCCGCCAGCCAGGCGCGGGGCACGTTCGGCCGGGGTATCGGGAAGACCGACGTGTCCGGTGAGGCCATGGCGCCATTCGGTCCTGGCGCAGCTGCATCCGGCGCCGGCGCTGCCGCCCCGCCGGCGTTGCCACCCGCCTCTGACGCATCGTCCGGCGGTGCTGAAACGGCGAAGGCTCGCACGTCGCCGGCAGACAGGACGGGTGAGGCATCGACCGTGACCGACGGCCGCGACGGGAGGATGTAGCCGTGGGCCCGTGCATAGGTACGCACGTCATCCGCGAGGGCCGCTGCAAGAACCTGACGCTGTCCAGACAGCGCATCGAAGTCGGCCCGGTTGAGCAGCACCCGAAAACCGCTCGGGACGTACACACGACCAGACCGTGAGCTCCGCTCGGCCTCGATGGCACGCTCGATGGCTCGCTGAATCTGGACTGGTTCCACGGTCGTGTGAAAGAGCCGCGCCGCGGGCCGCTCGAACAGCCGCTCGAAGAACCGCTCGACGGCGGCGAGAGGGCCTGCCATCCGGCCGCCGAGTCTAGCAGAGGGCAGTTGTCGGCCCGCACGGCGGCTTCGGGACCATCTGCGCTCGGCACGGGTACTCCCGCACTGCTGGTGCGTGCGGGCGCCACCCGCGATGCTGGCAGAGCTAATGGCCGGGTTTGAGATGTTCTGCGAGCGTTGCGGCACGCGCTACGAGTACCCGTCGGGCGGCACGTTGTCGCGGCGGGTCCTGGACGCGGTCGGTCTCCACGCGGGCTCGGCGGACGACCCGCCGATGCTGAGCTTGTGCCTCAGTTGTCGCGGCTACACCTGCGACGCCTGCTGGAACGAGGAAGCGGCGCTGTGCAAGACGTGTGCCCCGGTGGCGGACGAAGTCGCGGTACCGGCGCAGGAGCCTACGGCAGCCCCAGGCGAGTTCGCCCTCCAGCCGCCGTTGGCAACTTCCTTCGAATTCGAACCGCCGATCGCGCCAGCGGCCGAGGCGATCGCGCCAGCGGCCGAGGCGACCCCATCACCGGAGCCTCCCGACCACGTCCAACCGGCGCCGTCAGCACCGCCCAAACCGGACTTCCAGGTCGGAACGTGGAGCACGGCGGGACCGACCGCTGAAGCGCAGCCCGCCCTTGTGGAGCAGGCGGCGGGGGTCGAGAACACGCCCGAGCCGGAAGTCGAAGAGGCGCTGCCGCCGGCACCCGAGCCCGAATACGGGGCCGAGCCCAAGATCCCCGGCGAGCTTGTCCAACCGGGGCCCAAGTGGGCGTTCGAGCCCGAGGTTGTTGCCGAGCCCGAACCCGAACCCCAGCCGGCAGTCGCCGCGGCAGAGTTCGTGGCCGAGCCCGAGGTTGTTGCCGAGCCCGAACCCGAACCCCAGCCGGCAGTCGCCGCGGCAGAGTTCGTGGCCGAGCCCGAGGTTGTTGCCGAGCCCGAACCCGAACCCCAGCCGGCAGTCGCCGCGGCAGAGTTCGTGGCCGAGCCCGAGGTTGTTGCCGAGCCCGAACCCGAACCCCAGCCGGCAGTCGCCGCGGCAGAGTTCGTGGCCGAGCCCGAGGTTGTTGCCGAGCCCGAACCCGAACCCCAGCCGGCAGTCGCCGCGGCAGAGTTCGTGGCCGAGCCCGAGGTTGTTGCCGAGCCCGAACCCGAACCCCAGCCGGCAGTCGCCGCGGCAGAGTTCGTGGCCGAGCCCGAGGTTGTTGCCGAGCCCGAACCCACGCCGCAGGCGCCACCGACGTTTGCGTTGCCGCCCAACATCACACCGCCGACGTGGCCGCGAATCGAGCCCCAGCCGCCGGTGGCCCCACCTGCCTACGTAATTGCCCGCCAGTCGCCACAGTGGCCCCCGATCCAGCCGGGACTTTCAGTTCCCCTTCGCTCGGCGCCCGTCGAGCTGCCCATGCCAACGGTGCGGCCGTGCCACAAGTGCAACCTGCCGGTCAGCTCTCGGGCGCACTTCTGCCGGCGCTGTGGGGCCGCCCAGGAGGCGGACTGACCGCTCGTCGGCCTCCGCTGCAGCGGCCTCGGCCGAACTCAACCCTCAGTCGCCCGCGCTGGCCTCGCCTCCCGCCGGCTTGTCCGAATCCTTGCCGCCCGTGTCGCCCGAGCTCTTATCGCCGCTGCTCCCCTGTGATGCGCCATCCGGCTTGCTCTCCCCAGTCGCCTTTGTGCGTCGCCCCGCACTCGAGGCGCGTTCTTTCTTGGCCCAGCCGGAACCCTTGAACACGATCGCCGGTCGCGAGAGCAGTTTGCGCGTGGGACCGCCGCAGACGGGACACTCAGATGGGCCGGAGTCGTTAACCCCGTGTATCACCTCGAACCGATGGCCGCAGTTCTGGCAGCCGTAGTCGTAGATCGGCACCTGGTTCAGCCCGGGGTCCGCATGCCGCACTTTGGGCAGTAAGTGGCACGGCGGTCGACGGCGCCGAAGCCACAGTGCGGGCAGGCGGTGTGCTGGGCATCGATGGTGGCAACCGGGCGCTCGACACGGCCGAGTTCGGTGGCCCCCTGGCTGGACATAAGGTCGACCATCATGCGCGCCAGCAGCCGCTGGGCCGTCCGCGCGGTGTCGCCGCGAACGCCGCTTCCGCCCCAACCCACCAGCAAGCGCACGATGAGGTCACCGCTCGTCTCGTCCCAGTGGCTCACCGGACCGCCGACAATCGCGTCAAAACGCGGAAAGCCTTCGCCGTCCACGTCGCCGTGAAGCAGCGCCACCGCGAACGTCTCGTAGGCCAGATCGACCGCATCGGCCGATTCGAAGAGCAGCAGAGCGTGCCGGGCGATGGGCGAACGGCCGTGATGCATGTTGATCCAGTGCAGCGCCGCCTCCGGCCGGACGATGCTCGGCGCCGCGTCCTGGAATTCGATCGGCAGCGGTTCGATCAGCTCGATCTCGCTCCGGGCGAAGCCCTGCAACAGGCTCGACAGGCGCACCGCGGCATCGTGGTCGGACTCGGGCAGCCTGACGCCATGGCTGCTCAGTGAGTGGTACTGGTAGCGCACAACCTGCTCCTCGGACTCGAGCTGGTCTGGTGCGAGGACGACGCGTGGGCGCGGCGGCGGAGAAGGCTTGCGCGAACGACGCAGAAATGGCAATGGCATTTAGATCTCCCTCATGCGCTGGTTGAGAGCCGCGACTTGATTTCGAAGGTCGGCGCTGCGCCGGCGCGTTGTATCGACCACCTGGGGCGGTGCCTTGCTCACGAATGCTGGGTCGGCCAGCCGGTTATCGACCCCCACCAGCCGGCTTTCGAGAATGAGCAACTCCTTGGCCAACCGCTGACGCTCTCGCTCGCGATCCCCGGTTGCCCGCATCATGCGCCCTTCGCCGGCAGCGGAAACCACGGCCAGACTACCCTCCCCCGCGTCGAGATCGGCACGCTGCTCGACGAGTTCTGGTCGGACGCGTGCCAGGCGCGCCAGCGCCGGCTCGAGAGGTTCGTATGCTGCGCGCGCGGCAGCGTCGGACAGCCAGATGCGCGCCGGCAGCCAGTCGCCGGCTGGAATATCGGATTCGGCGCGCGCCGCCCGCAACGCTGACACGAACTCGATGAGTGTGGCGGTTCCAGCGGCCAGCCGCGTGTCGACCGACAGTGTGACGTCGTTCGCGGTGGGCCAATCGGCGACGATTAACAGCTCCGGATCCCCGCTCCGATGCGGCAGTCGCTCCCATGCCGCCTCGGTCACGTGCGGCATCAGCGGATGCAGCAGGCGAAGATAGCGGTCGAGCACCCAGGCCAGCGTCCACCAGGTTGGCTCCGCCCGGCCGCTCGTTTCGGCCAGCGCAATCTTGGCCATTTCAAGGTACCAGTCGCAGTACTCACTCCAGATCGCGTCGTACAGCAGCCGCGCGACTTCACCGTAGTCGTAGCCCGCGTACGCAGCTTCGACGGCAGCGACGGTGCGCGTGCAGCGGTGGAGGATCCAGTGCTCGGCCGGCCCGAGCTGATCGACGGATGGCAGGGCAAGCGGTTCGTCATCGCCGATGTCAGCCGGCCGCGCGCCGATGACGAAGCGGCTGGCATTCCACAGCTTGTTGGCGAAGTTGCGCGCGCTTTCGATGCGCGGGCCAGACATCTTCTGCTCGGCTGTTGGGTCCGAGCCGTGGACCAGGGCGAAGCGCATGGCGTCGGCGCCCATCGTGTCGACCACCTCGAGCGGCTCGACCACGTTGCCCTTGGTCTTGGACATCTTGGCGCCAAACGGGTCGCGCACCATGCCGTGCAGGTAGACGGTGTGGAACGGCTCACGCCCGGTCAGCCACTCGCCGAGCATCATCATCCGCGCCACCCAGAAGAAGATGATGTCCCAGCCCGTTTCCATGACGCTGGTGGGGTAGTAGGTGCGATAGTCAGGCGTGTCTTCGGGCCAGCCAAGCGTCGAGAATGGCCACAGACCGCTCGAGAACCAGGTGTCGAAGATGTCCGGTTCCTGCTCCAGCTCGCTCGCCGGACGGGTGCACACGGCGCAGGCGTCGGGCCCGTTCTCGTCGTCCGAGACGGTCACATGCCCGTCGGAGCAATACCACGCCGGTATCCGGTGGCCCCACCACAACTGGCGGCTGACGTTCCAGTCATGGATGTTCTCCATCCAGTCGAAGAAGACCTTCCTGTAGCGCTTGGGGACGAACTTCGTCCGCCCGGCGTGCACCGACGCCATCGCCTTCGCGGCCATCGGGCGGACCTTGATGAACCACTGCGTCTTGAGCCGCGGCTCGATCACGTCGTGGCTGCGCTCGCAACGACCGATGGTCATCTCGTGTGGGACGGCAGCGACCAGATCGCCGCGCTTCTCCAAGTCGGCCAGCATCTCCGCCCGGGCCTGCTCGAGAGTCAGGCCGGCGTATGCGCCGCCCCGTTCATTGATGCGTCCGTCGTCGGTCATCACGTCGGTCAGGGGCAGGCTATGGCGCTGGCCGGTGGCGAAGTCGTCGGCATCGTGGGCGGGCGTGATCTTCACTGCGCCGGTGCCGAACTCGGGCTTGACGATGTCGTCGGCGATGACCGGCACGATCCGCTCGACGAACGGGATCATCACCTTTCGGCCAACGGCCAAGCGATAGCGCTGGTCGTCGGGATGGACGGCCACGGCGGTATCGCCCAGGATCGTCTCGGGCCGGGTGGTGGCCACCGTGATGGTGTCGTCCGGGTCGACCGAGCCATCGTCACGGACGTAGTGGTAGCGGATCGACCACAGCGTGCCGGTGGTCGGCGTGGCCACCACCTCAAGGTCGGACACGCTCGTCTTGTCGCCCGGACACCAGTTGACGAGTTGTTCGGCGCGGTACGCCAGGCCGTCGTCATACAGCCGCTTGAAGGCGACGCGCACCGCCCGCGCCGAGCCGGCATCCATGGTGAAGCGCAGCCGGCCCCAGTCGACCGATGCGCCCAGCCGGCGATGTTGCGCGGAGATGACGTCGCGCGTCTCGTTGATGAACTGCCACATGCGCTCGAGGTAGCGCTCGCGGCCGAGGGACGAACGCGACTCGCCCTCCTTCGCCAGCATCCGGTCGAGCACCACCTGCGCGGCGATCGAGGCATGGTCGACGCCCGGCAGCCACAGCGTGGGGAAGCGCTGCATCCGCGCGCGGCGGACCATCATGTCCTCCACCGTCGCGGTCAACGCGTGGCCGATATGCAGCGCGCCGGTGATATTGGGTGGCGGCTGGGTGATGACGAAGGGCGGCTTCGACCAATCGGCCGGGCTGCCCGCGCCATCCGGCGCGAAGACGTCCGCCGCCAGCCAGCGCTCGTAGATGCGCGGCTCGAGCTCCGCCGGCTGGTAGACGGGCGGCATGTCGCTGGCGGTTCTGGTCATCGTCTGGTCGGTCTGCTCCGTAAATGAAAACGCCCCGATCGTCCAGCGGACGAACGGGGTCGTGGTACCACCTGCTGGTTCAGTCGCCGGCGTACCGCAGTCATCCCACGGCCGTGCTCCGGTAACTCTCGGTTGCGCGTTAACGGGCGCTCCCGCACGACTCACGGACGACGTTCGCGCCGTCATGGCTGGTCCGGCTTTCAGCCATCGGCCGGACGTCTCTGCTCAGCCCGAGATCGGTGCTACTCCTCCCGGTCGGCGTCGTGAGCGCCGAGTGTACCATCGGCCCCATGTGCTTCGACCTCGACAGCCACCCACCCATTCCGCCACTGGTCGGCGCCGCCATCGATGGCCGGCGGATCCAGCTACAGGCCGCCGACGACACGGACTTCGCGGCCTTCGAGGCACGCCCTACCGCGCCCAGCGGCGCAGGCATGCTCATCCTGCCCGACGTGCGCGGGCTGTACCCGTTCTACGAGGAGCTGGCGCTGCGCTTCGCCGAGGCCGGCGTGGCGGCGGTCGCGATCGACTACTTCGGGCGAACAGCCGGTCTGGGCGCGCGGGGTGAGGACTTCGATTACGGCACGCACGTCGACCAGACGCGCTGGCCCACCTTGCTGCTCGACATCCAGGCTGCGCGCGACCAGATGGCGGGCTGGGGCGCGGTGCGCGCCGTCTTCAGCGTCGGCTTCTGCTTCGGTGGTCGGCTTTCTTTCCTGTGCGCGTCGGAAGCGCGGCTCCAGATGTCGGGCGTGGTCGGCTTCTACGGCTGGCCGATCGGCGAGTCACGCGGTATGCCGGCGCCGATCGACCGCGCCGACGACAACCTGGCCCCGATCCTGGGCCTGTTCGGCGGTGCCGACCAGGGCATCACACCGGACATCGTCGACAAGTACCGAGCGGCGCTCGACGAGGCCGGCGCGGACAACCAGATCGTCTCCTATCCCGGTGCCCCGCACAGCTTCTTCGACCGCAAGTCGGCCGAGTTCGCCGACGCGTCGGCCGACGCTTGGCGGCGCGTGCTCGACTTCGTCTACGACCACACCCCGGCGGCCTAACCGAGCGAGAACGCGCTCGCGATCTCGCGGTACGCGTCGAGCGCGGGGTCACTCGACGATTCGGCCCTGATCTGCAGGCAGACGTGGTCGGCGCCCGCGTCGAGGTGAGCACGGACCCGCGCGACGATCGCGTCGACGTCGCCGATCGCGATGAGCGCATCGATCAGCCGTCCACTCCCCTCCCCGGCCACGTCCTGGTCGCTCCAGCCCATCCGGCGCAGGTTGTTGGCATAGTTGGGCAGCTCGAGGTAATGGCGCCCAAAGGCTCGCGCGACGCGCAGGCCCTCAGCGTGATCGGTCGTCAGCACCGCCGTGACCTCGGTTGCCAGGCAAGGGTCGGCTCCCAAGCGCTCGCGCGCGAACGCCGTGTGCTCCACGGGGACGAAATACGGGTGCGCGCCGTCGGCTCGTTGCGCCGCTAGCTCGAGCATCCTGGGACCGAGCGCGGCGAGGACCAGTGGCACGGGTGGGTCGGGTACCGGAGCGGCGTACGCTGCGGCGTCCATCGCGTCGAGGTATGCGCGCATCTGCGCGAGCGGGTTGGCGTACGTCCCGCCACGCAGCGTGACCGACGGCGCGTGGCTTACGCCGATGCCGAGCACGAGCCGGCCGGGATGGGCCTCGCCCAGCGCCCGCGCGCCGTTGGCCATGGCCATCGGATCGCGCGCATGAATGTTGGCGATACCTGTTCCGACCAGCGCGTGGTGCGTGGCCTGCAGGAGCAGTGAGGCATGGGCCATGGCCTCCTTGCTGCCCAGACTCTCCGGAATCCAGACCGCCGGATAGCCGAGTTGCTCGAACTGGCGCGCCGCCGCCATCTCCTCTGCCGCCGCCAGCCGCTGGAGGGCGAAGCTCCACACGCCCAGCGGGCCGAGCGCCTGTGCCAGCCGCCGCCCGCCGAACCCACCCAGGCCGTTGCCACTCATGCTGCCGATGATCGCACCTCGATGGCCGAATGAGTTCTGTCAGTCACCTGCCGTGCTATCGGCGCGGTCTCCAGGCGCGTCAATACCCGCGGCAGGAAGATGTAGCGCAACTCAGGAGCTGTCTCATGTCGACGCTCGTGATTGACAGGCGATAGGTCTTGTCAGTCACGAGCCTGATACGTGAGGAGGAATGCGCCGTCTCTCGCTTGTCCTGTGCGTCAGCGAGGTAAGGCGCTGATGCCCCACGCCGGTTCTTGTTCCACTTATTAGCTCGCGGAAACGCGTCAGCCAGGTCACGCGACGAGCTGGTTGCGGGTCGGTTAGAAGTATGCCTTTCCAGCGACCTCGCAGATGCCCCCCGGGTCGCTTCCGAGGACTCCGGGCACAGCATCCCCGTCTCGAGCGACCACCGTGCCGTCGGGGGCGACCAGTTCAGCGCGACCCAGATACTCGCGCGCGGAGAACCCGCCCGGCCATAGGATGGTGTCGGAGTCGCCCCACTGCTCGAAGCTGAACGACACGGTGTGAGCATTGCGGTCCCAGTTCATGACGACCGGGCCAGGCGGCCCAAGCGCGGGACAACCCACCACGCCGCTCGCCGGAGGGCCCTGCGTCGGCACGGAGAGCGCTCTTGCTCCTGAAGGAAGCGGATACGGCGTCGTGGCGGGGGCGAGCACGGGTGCGGCACAGGCGGCGCATAGCAGCGCCACCGGCAGACACAACCAAGGCTCCCTTCTGGAAAGTCGCGTCGCTTGTTTCCTTCCGGTTGACCAAACGCCAGGCGTTTCTCGCCTCGGTCGACTCAGACTTTGCCGGGCCATGCCCCTTCGTCAAGAGCTATTGGTCGCTGAGCCGCGAGATTCCAGCGCTCCTCATCGAGTTTGCGGCCGACCTCACGTATCACGCAGATGAGTGACGACAAGAGACTGGGCCGCATGCTGCGCAAGCTGCGCCGGCGTGCCGGGCAGACACAGGAGCAGCTGCGACCATTGCCCAGGTCACCGTCGAAGACGTCAGCGCGATCGAGACCGGGCAGGTCGCCGCGTTCGGGTCGATCGTGCCCGCGCGACTTTGCTGGCTTCGACGCACGGTTGTACTTGAAGCCCGGGTGGCAGGGAGCCGCGGCCGATCGGGTTACTCGAGGAAGATCACTCGGCGATCCTGAGGGCCGCACTTGGCGTCAGGTACGGCGTATCGGCGGGAAACGACGCAAGAGACGGCAACGATGCCGGAAATGGCCGGGATTTGGCGGAAGTGGCGTAGGCAGGACAGCGGATCGCGTGGCCCACGCCGAGCGCGCGGTTCAGGCGGGGCGCTCGAGCAGCTCGGAGAAGTTGTTCTCGTCGACGCCGCGGTCGACCTCCGCCTTGGTCAGCAGCAGCGGTGCGCGGCCGTGGCGAATGGTCTCCTCGGTGATGATGCATTTGCGCACGTCGGTGCGTTCGGGGATGTCGAACATGACCTCGAGCAGCGACTCTTCGACGATCGTGCGCAGCGCACGCGCGCCGGTCTTGCGGTTGACCGCCAGCTCTGCCGCCGCCTCGATGGCACCGGGGGTGAAGTGCAATTCCACCTTGTCGAGTTCCAGGAACTTCTGGAACTGTCGGCCAACGGCGCCCTTGGGCTCCATCATCACGCGCATCAGGTCGTCCCGGGTCAGCGCCGCGAGCGACACGATGACCGGCAGACGGCCGACGAACTCAGGGATCAACCCGAACTTGAGCAGGTCCTCGGGCATCAGCTGTTCGAGCACCTTCTCGCGCTTCAGCTTGTCGACCTGCGCCTGTGAGCCGAAGCCCATGGTGCGCTTGCCGACGCGCTCCTCGACGAGCTTCTCGAGTCCCTCGAAAGCACCGCCGCAGATGAACAGGATGTTGGTCGTGTCGATCTGAATGAAGTCCTGATGGGGATGCTTGCGGCCGCCCTGCGGCGGAACGTTGGCGACCGTCCCCTCGAGTATCTTGAGCAGGCCCTGCTGGACGCCCTCGCCGGACACATCGCGCGTGATCGATGGGTTGTCGCTCTTGCGCGCGATCTTGTCGATCTCGTCGATATAGATGATCCCGCGCTGGGCTCGGGCGACATCGAAGTCGGCCGCCTGAATGAGGCGCAGCAGGATGTTCTCGACGTCCTCCCCGACATAGCCGGCCTCGGTCAATGAGGTCGCGTCGGCGATACAGAACGGCACGTCGAGCACGCGTGCCAGTGTCTGCGCCAGGAGGGTCTTCCCGGAGCCCGTCGGCCCGACCAGCAGGACGTTCGACTTCTGCAGCTCGACGTCATCGACAAGGTGACCGGCCGACACCCGCTTGTAGTGGTTGTAGACGGCCACCGCGAGGACCTTCTTGGCGCGGTCCTGGCTGATCACGTACTGGTCGAGCGCAGTCATGATCTGGCGCGGGTTGGGCAGTTTCGCCGCCTGCGGCTTGGCGCGCGGCGTCTCGAGCAGCTCCTCTTCGATGATCTCCTGGCAGAGATTGATGCATTCGTCGCAGATATAGACGCCCTGACCCGCAATCAACTTGCGGACCTGCTCCTGGCTCTTTCCGCAGAAACTGCAGCGATAGGGAACCTTGGTGCCCTTGCTGCCGGTGGTCGGCATGAGCTGTTGACTTACCCCCGCGGGCGCTTTGTGGACAACCGAGTATACGAGCCTGCGCCGCCCCGAATGACCGCTTCAGACCACTGCCCGCCCCGGGTCAGGGTGATCGTGGCGGCCGTTCAGCCCTTGGCCGGCTTGGGCCCACCTTCGTCGGCGGCCGGCGCCGGGCTGGGCGCCTCCTCCGAGTGCCCAGCCCGCGAGCGCGCCTCGCTGATCAGCGAGCGATCGGGAACGTTGTACACGTCGTCGATGATCCCGTAGCTCTTCGCCTCCTCGGGCGACATGAAGTAGTCGCGCTGGGTATCGGTGTTGATCTTTTCGATCGGCTGGCCGGTGTGCCTGGCGAGGATCTGGTGGTTGAGCTGGATGAGTTGCTCGAGCTCACGGACCTGGATAAGCACGTCCGGCGTGTTGCCGCGGAAGCCGCCCGAGCCCTGGTGGATCATGATCCGGCTGTTCGGCAGCGCGTAGCGCTTGCCCTTGGCGCCAGCGGCCAGCAACACGGCGGCCATGCTCGCGGCCATACCGATGCAGATGGTGCTCACCGGCGCGCGCAGGTACTGCATCGTGTCGTAGATCGCGAGGCCGGCAGTCACCACGCCGCCGGGCGAGTTGATGTACAGGCTGATGTCACGCTCGGGATCCTCGGCCTCGAGGAAGAGCAGCTGGGCGATGATCAGGTTGGCCATGTGGTCTTCGATGGCGTCGCCCAGGAAGATGATGCGGTCCTTCAGCAGCCGGCTGTAGATGTCATAGGCGCGCTCCCCACGGTTCGACGTTTCAATGACCATCGGGACGAGCATCAGCGACTTCCTTTCCCAGCTTTCGGCGCCTCCGCCACGGTGGCGCTGGCCGACGATTGTCCGCCCCCCGGGCCATCGCCGTCGTGCAGATGCTGCACGTTGCTGAACTCGGGGTGCTGCCCGATCCAGCGGTCGATCAGCGTTTCGACTGTCTTGGAGCGACGCAGCAGCGAACGTGTGTAGCTGCGCCCGCGCTCGGACTCGAGGTACGCGACGAGTCGCGGATTGGCCGCGTAGCGCTCGCGCGACTGGGTGAGGTCGGCCTCGAGCTCGGAGTCGTCGACCTGGACGCCCTCCTTCTCGGCAACTTCCGAGAGCACGAGCAGGGTCTTGACGCGCTTCTCCGCGTCCGGCCGGTACTCGTCGGGCAGCTTGGCCTCATCCCGTTCTGTTGCCTTCAGGTAATCCTCGAAGCCGATGCCCTGCTCGGCCAGCCGGATGCGCAGCTCGTCGAGCATGACCTCGATCTCGCGCTCGATCAGCAGGTCCGGCAGCTCGACGGTCGCGTTGGCCACCGCGAAGTCGATGATCCGGTCGCCGAAGACGTGGCGCGCCCGGTCGAGCGCATTACGTTCCAGTCGCTTGCGAATCTCCGCGCGCAGGGCGGCCATGCCGTCGTAGTCGCCCAGGCTGCGAGCGAAGTCATCGTCGGCCGGCGGCTGCTGCTTCTGACGCAGCTCGAGCAGGGTCACGTCGAACTCTGCCTCTACCCCGGCGAGCTCGCCCTCGCCGTAGTCGTCGGGGAACTTGAGCTTGAACTTCTTCTCGTCGCCCTCGCGCAGGCCCACCAGCTGCGCCTCAAAACCGGGGATGAAGCGCTCGCGGCCGACGATCAGCGGCATGCGCTCCGACTGCGCGCCCTCGATCGGCTCGCCGTCGCGAGTGCCCGTGAAACGGATTACCGCGTAGTCGCCATCGTGGGCGCCGCGCTTCTCCACCGGCACCAGGCTGGCCTGCTGGTCGCGCAGCTCGTCGACCACCTTGTCGATCGCCTCGTCGTCGACGGCATCGACGGTAATGCCAAAGGGGTAGTCGGCGTAGGCGCCCAGCTTGACCTCCGGCCGCAGCGGCAGTGACACGCGGTACGAAGCGCCGCCCGCCTCACCGAACTCGAGCCACTCCGGGTCGGGCACCGACAGCACGTCGAGCTCCTTCTCGCGCACGGCGTCGATCACCGAGCGTTCAAAGAGATGCTCCTTGGCGTCGTCATACAGCGGGTTGGGCGCGGTCGGGTCGTCGCGGCTGATGCCAAGGGCGCGCTCGATCAGGGCGCGCGGCGCCTTGCCCGGCCGAAAGCCGGGCACCTTCGTCCGGCGCGACAGGTGGCGCACCAATTCCTCGACCGCGCGGCGCACGTACTCCGGCGGAAACTCCACCTCGAGCACAACGGTGCTGTGCTCCGCGGGTCGCGTGGTGACCTTCATCCGGCCGTTCTCGGCATCGTTCATCGGGAGCAACGAGTATAGGGGCGTGGGCCGTTTTCTCCGCTTCCTGCTGCTGTTCGTCGTGCTCGTCGGCCTGCTCCTGCTCGTCGTCCTGCCGCTGGCACTCGGCCCACTTTTGGCGCAACAACTGCGCGACCATGGCCTCGAGGCAGATTCGCTCGACGTGAGCGTGGCGATGTTCGATCCGGGCCTTGTCGTGGGCAACGCGCGCGGCATCACGATCGACGCGACCGGAGTCAATGCCGGGTCGGCACGGATCGGGAGCGTCAGGCTGACGCTGGGCGACGTGAACCTGTTTGATCGAACGTTCCAGTCGGTTTCGGGCGAGCTCGACGACATCGCGGTGAGCGCCAGCGGCGAGACGCTCGGCGTTCACGCGGTCCAGCTCGACGGACCGGGCGGGCGGGCGGACGCCACCGGTCGTCTGTCCAACGCGCAGGCCAGGCAATTGGTGATGACCGTGGCCGGCCGGCAGGGCCTCGACCTCGACGACGTGACTTTCTCCGACAGCGGCGTGAGCGTATCCGCACACGGCTTCACCTCGGCCGCTCATGTCGCGGTGCGCGGTGGCGCGCTGATATTCGATCCGGGCATCGCTGGAGCAATCGTGCTGCTGCAGCCAGAGCCTTCGGACGTGTGGCGCCTCGACGAGGCATGGATCTCAGCGCAGGGGCTGAATGTGCACGGCACGGTCGATGTGGCGCGACTAGTCCGCGACCTCAACAACTGACCCTGGCCGCCAGATCTCCGCGGCGACCGCCTCGGATCCCGCCGGTGTCGGTCTTCTCCTGGGCGAAGCTGAAAGGAGCCTAACGGCACAGCGAAAGGCTGGCCTTCAGGCTTGGCGCCGAGCCGTATGAGGCAAGCTCGTCTGAGACGCTGATATTCCGCGCACAAAACGTCTCAGTTTGTGAATGGCAGTTCGGGCAGAGGAATTGGAGGTTCTCGAGGCGGTTGTCGTTATGTAGCCCATTAACGTGGTCGATCTCGAGCGTTAGCTTTGAGCCGCGCCACTCATCAGGCAGCCCACACAACGCGCACCGCATTGGCATCCCCATCTCGAGGAGCGCCCCACGCAGCTTCGCTGCTCTGGTGCGCGGCGCGAGCGCTGGTCTCTTGTGGGCGAGATCGGACTCGAACCGACACGCCGCTTGCGCGGCACTGGGGCCTAAGCCCAGCGCGCCTACCTTTACGCCACTCGCCCGATGGGAAGTTTACGCTCGCCGATCCCAACACCTTGACGTTGCGTTTGCGCAGTGGTGACGATCGATGGCGTGGCGCCGCCGGCCGTCTGGGGCCGCGGCGCCACCAGATCGCGCTGGCTCTGTGCCCCTGCCTAGGCTTACCGCGCCGGCGTTGAAGTCGTCCACATTCCCCGCACAGTGAGGCCCACGGGAGTCTGTGCGATTCAGCCGTCGAGCGGCGCCTGACGTCGGGTAAGGGGCGGCACAATGTCGCATGCATGATCCGACATCGACCGCCACGGAGAGCGGCCCTGCGACCACTGCTGCTGGTCGGCGTGGCGTTGCTCGTCGCAGGTTGCCTCGGTGACGGCGATACTTTCCGATTCATCGTTCAGAACGAGCGATCGACAGCTGTCATCGTTCAACCCGAGAGGTCGCTTGATGTGCCGGCGTGGACGGTGGGGCCCCACGATGAGTTCGGCTGGGACGTGACCAACGGAACCACCGTCCGGGTATTCAGCGACACCTGCGACCTGGCTGTGGCAAGGCGTGGTCAAAGCGGGCGTCGTAGTGCCGACCTACGTGTTCCACGACGACGGAACCGTGGCCGTCCAGCCCGGCATAGGACTGGTTGATGACCCGGGACCCGCGCCAATCGAGCGTTCCCTCTGTCTATCCCAGTAGCTCTGGCTGTAGCTCCATAGCTGATACGTGCGGAGGGGCGGGAATGATAGTCAGCAGCGCGGCGCCGGAGACGTGCTCGGCTAGCGCCCGTCCGTAGAGTCGGAATCCGGGTCAAACAGCCGCTTGGCAAGTTGCCGTCCAGCCCGGGCGCCCACGACCCCAATGATCTGGTCGTAGGTCTTCCAGAATTCCCGGCGCGCGTTGTAGGGCTCGCGGGGGTGGGCATGTTCGAGGTACGCCGCGAAGTCGCGCTCAAGGTGCCGCTCGACCTGATCGCGCTCCTCCGGCTCGAGCTTGTCGACGATGTGCTGGATCTCGGTCGGTAACAGACTGCGTCGCGATTGAAACCGATCCGGCAGCACGCGCGCGCCGACTGCCTTGACCAGTCGCTTTGGGCCGCCGAGCAGCAGGAACGCAGCGCCTGAGGCAATGCCCACCGTGCGCACCGGGTTGTGTTTGATCTTCGCCGGGATATCGAGCGACGCGCGCGCCGACGCGCCGAGCATGTCGAGCTCGTTGTCCGCCGCCTGGCGGGCGTCGCCTACCTGCCGCCGCGCGTCGGCCGTCGTGTCTGCCATTGCTCCTCCAGCCAGGCCCTGGTTTCGTTTGCCGCCTCTATCGACTGCCGCGGGTACAGCCCGCCAAAACGCTTTTCGAGGTCGATCTGCCGCCAGCCGAGCACCACACACAGGATGGGCCACAGCGCCAGCCCGAACGTGATCGAGAAGCCGACCGCCGGCGGCCAGGTCCACGGCGCGCCGCCCATCAGCCAGCCCAGCAGGACGCCGGCGATGGCACCGACCACCAGGCCGGCAAGCGCACCGAACAGACCGCCGACAAACGCCAGCAGGATCAGCAGGATCAGGCCGCCGACGATCCCGCCGGCGATGGCCGCGACGAGGCCCACGTTGCTCAACGGCGGCGCGAACTGGTTTCCGGCCCACCAGTCGGCCGTGTTGTAGGCGACGTTGAGCCCGATCAGCAGGCACAGGATGAGGGCCAGCAACGCCGCCAGCAGGAACGCGACCACGTACGTCCTCCGCCCGACGCCGAGGATGACCAGGACGGCGATGACGATGATCGCCAGTCCCAGCAGCAGGCCCTGGGCCAGCCCCCAGCCCAGCGAGCCGAAAAGCCATTCCCCGGCGAACAGGAAGCCGCCGATGTAGAGCATGTTGCCGACCAGCAGCGCGAAGACCAGCGCAATCCCGGCAGCGCCGGCCATCTGCTTGACCTGATCGAGGATCGCCGAGATCTCGGCACGCAACAGGTCGCGGTGCGCCCGGGCAAGACGCATCAACGCCGCGCGGGTCTCGCCGATCTGCTCGAGCAGGCCGCGTGTCTCGCGGTCGCTCGACTGGTTGCTCATGCGCGCGCCACGAAACCGCCGCCCGACAGGCGCGCCGCGGTGTCGAAGAAGCCGTAGGTGCGCCGGTAGCTGCTGTCCGTCAAGCGTGGCAGGTGGCGGGTCGCGAGCGACCAGAGGCTGCGCTCCAGCTCCTCGATCCGCTCGGCGAGGTCAATCGGCCGGCGCGGCGGGAAGATGTCGCCATAACTGCGCAGGCCGGTCGGAAAATGGACCTCGGAGCTCGGCGTTGCGGGGAGCAGTGCAAAGACCAATCGCGCGTGCTCGAGCGCAGCCAGGCAGCGCACAGGTGGCGGCACGATCTCCGGCGGGCCGGGCGACGCCGCAGCCAGCTCGTGCATGGCCTCGACGAGCGCCGCCCGTCGTTCGGCCGGCGACTCCGGCTGCCGCTCGGCGAGTCCGGCGCGCACCACCAGCGCGCGCATCTCGGCGATCTCGCCCGGGCGGGCTCGTAACCAGATGCGGAACCCCTCTTCGATGTCCGTCACGTGCGGCAGCGTTTCGGTCGCCAGACCCTCAGCCGCCGCGTCGGGAACCTCGCTCGTTGCGGTTGCCAGATCGAGCAGTTCGCGGGTACGCCGGAAAAGGTCGGCCAGGCGATCGAACTCGGCGAAACCAGACGGCTCGATGCGCACCACGTGTGCATGCTTGTCCGGCGGATGCCGCCACGTCAAGCGCCGAACGGCTCTTGCCCTTCCAGTTCGCTCGCGCCCTCCGGCTGGGGCTCCTGCCACTCGCCCTGACGGCAGGCTAGAAATCGCCCATGCCGCCCATGCCGCCCGGCGGCATCGCGGGCATGGCCGGCTTGGGCTCCGGCTTGTCGCTGATCATGACCTCGGTGGTCAGCACCATGGCGCCGATCGAAGCCGCGTTCTCGACGGCCGAGCGGGTGACCTTGGCCGGATCGACGATGCCACGGGCGAGCATGTCCGTGTACTCGTCGTTCAGCACGTCGTAACCGATCGTCTGGCTCTTCGCCTCCGCCGCGCGGCGACGGACGTTCTCGAGCACCACCGAGCCGTTCATGCCGGCGTTCTCGGCCAGCTGCCGGAGTGGCTCCTCGAGCGCCTTGCGCACTATGTCGACGCCCACCTGGGCATCGCCATCGAGCTTCAGGCCGTCGAGCGACGACTGGGCATTGATCAGCGCCACGCCGCCGCCGGGCACGATGCCCTCCTCGACCGCCGAGCGGGTGGCCGACAGCGCATCCTCGACGCGGTGCTTCTTCTCCTTGAGCTCGACCTCCGTGCCGGCGCCGACCTTGATGATCGCCACACCGCCGGACAGCTTCGCCATCCGCTCCTGGAGCTTCTCCTTGTCGTAGTCGGACGTGGTGTCCTCGATCTGGGCCTTGATCTGCTTGATCCGACCGGCGATCTCTGACTGTGAGCCGCGACCCTCGATGATGGTTGTGTTGTCCTTGTTAGCCACCACGCGCCGCGCCCGGCCAAGGTCGCTCAGCTCGACCGAGTCGAGCTTGCGTCCGACCTCCTCGCTGATGACCGTGCCACCGGTCAGGATGGCGATGTCGCGCAGCATCTCCTTGCGCCGATCGCCGAAGCCGGGCGCCTTGACCGCAAGGGCGTTGATGACGCCGCGCAGCTTGTTGACGACGAGTGTCGAAAGCGCTTCGCCGTCGACGTCTTCGGCGATGATCAGCAGCTCCTTCTTGCCTGCCTGCAGGATCTTCTCGAGCGTGGGCAGCATGTCCGCGATCGCGCTGATCTTCTTGTCGGTGATCAGGATGAACGGGTCTTCGAGGGCGGCCTCCATGACGTTCGTGTCGGTCACGAAGTAGGCACTGGTATAGCCGCGGTCGAACTGCATGCCCTCGACGTACTCGGTCTCGAAGGCCATCGTGCGCGATTCCTCGACGGTGATCACTCCGTCCTTACCGACCTTGTCCATCACCTCGGCAATCAGATTGCCGATCTCGGCGTCGGCCGCGCTGACCGTCGCCACCTGGGCGATCTCGTCGTGGCCCTTGACCGGTTGCGCGGCGCTCTTGACGGCCTGTGCGACGGTCTCGGCAGCCTTGTCGATGCCGAGCTTCATCTGCATCGGGTTGGCACCGCTCGCGACGTTCTTGAGGCCCTCGGCCACGATCGCCTGGGCAAGCACGGTGGCGGTGGTCGTGCCGTCGCCGGCGACGTCCTCGGTCTTGGTGGCAGCTTCCTTGAGCAGCTGCGCGCCCATGTTCTCGAATGGATCATCGAGCTCGATGTCCCTGGCCACCGTCACGCCATCGTGTGTCACGGTGGGCGAGCCGTATTTCTTGTCGAGCGCCACGTTGCGCCCCTTCGGCCCGAGGGTCGTCTTGACCGCCTCGGCCAAGGCGTCCATGCCGCGCTTCATCGCCGCGCGCGCGTCCTCGTCATAGGTGATCAGCTTGGCCATGGTGTTACGGCGTCCTCTCTTATTGTTCTTTTCTGAGGCCTGGTCGGCGGCCGCGTCGGTTGGGCAGCCGCGGCGACCGCGGTTAGCACTCTCGGTATGAGATTGCTAACAGATCGGACCGTTCCAGTCAAGCCGAGACCTGGCGTCGCTTACGGGCGGCGCTCGTAGGTCACCACGTAGTAGACGATGCCCACGAGGGGAAGCGAATGCCCCTGCGTGGCTGCGATGAGGTAGCCGGCCTGCTGCAGTTTGATCGCGTCCCGTTCCATCGCCCGGATCGCCGACTGCTGCCACCCGTTCATGCCCAGCGCGGCCATGACCATCGCGATCGGCAGGCTCAGGACGGCGAGCAGACTGCCCAGTCCGTAGCGCCGCACGATGCGCTGCGGTCCGGCGAAATGCACGTTCGTCATGGCGACGATCCTAGGACGAGGTCGGGCTGGCTGCTGCCGCTATCGTGGCGCGGTGTCCTCCAGCGCCATCAAGACCGCGTCCATCATTGCTGTCGGGACCGAGCTGACGACCGGTGCGACACGAGACACGAACAGCGGTGACCTGGCGCGGGAGTTGACCGCGCTCGGCGTGCGCGTGCTCTCGACGATGTCGCTGCCCGACGACCTCGCGGCGGTCACCGAGGCCTTTCGGGCAGCGATAGCCGAGGCCGATCTCGTCGTCTCGACCGGCGGACTTGGGCCTACGCCTGACGACCTGACGCGCGAGGCGATCGCCGCCGCGTGCGGCCTCGAGGTGCGCGAGGATCCCGACCTGCTCGCGTGGCTGAACGAGATGTTCAGCCGTCGCGGGGCGCCGATGCCCGCGGCGAACCGCAAGCAGGCGTGGCTGATCTCCGGGGCGTCGCCGTTGCACAACGCGCACGGGTCGGCACCAGGGTGGTGGGTCGACCGGCCGGGCGGGCGGATCATGATCGCGCTGCCCGGGCCGCCGCGCGAGATGGGGCCGATGTGGCGCGATCAGGTGTTGCCACGCCTGCAGGCAGGCGAGCTGGGCATCGATCACGCGTCGCACACGCTGCGCCTGACCGGAATTGGCGAGTCGGCGCTCGTCGCACTGATCGGCGAAAACGTGCTGCGCGGCGTGAACCCGCAGATCGCGACCTACGCTCGCTCAGACGCGGTCGATGTCGTCGTCTCGGCCGAGGCAGAGGGAGGGCGCAGCGCGCGCGAGCTGCTCGACGCAGCGCTCGCCGACCTGCACGGGAAGGTCGGTCAATACGTCTTCGCCGAGGGCAAGCAGACCTGGGTTGATGCGCTGAGTGCCGAGCTCGCCACGAGGACTGTGGCCACGGTCGAGATCGGCACGGCCGGCCAGCTCGCCGCTCTGCTCGGCGGCGCCGACTTCCTTACCTTCGCGGAGCTGCTCCGCATGGACGACGAGACGCGTCACGCCGCTGCTGACCTAAGCCATTACGCGCAGCGCGTGCGCGAGGTCGGCCACACTGACATTGGCGTCGCTGTGCTCGCCCGCCAGGCGCGCGATACCCATGTGCTCGTTGCGATCGCTTCTGACGACGGGGTGATCGAGCTGCAGAGAACGGCATTCATGGCCGGCGACGAGGGGCGCCGGCGAGCGGCACTCGCGGCCTGCGCGGCGCTGTGGGAAACGCTACGTCATGCTCCGCGAACGTGACCGAGAACAACAGCGCGGGTCGCTCGCGCGAGGCGTGCCCGGTATGCGGCCGCCACACTCTCCACCTGCTCTACTTCCCGGCGATCGACATAACCGGTGTGCGTCCGTACGACGACATGCTCGGATTCGGGGACGTGCGGGCGGACGAGGCGCCGGCTATCGGCTGCGAAATCCTGTGGCAGTGAGTGGCCCAGCCTCGGCGCGTTCCGTGCCGCTGCTGACACCGGCTCCGCGGGTGACGGCCCAGCGGTTTAGCTGATCGAAATCGCCGGCGCCTGCTGAGCGGCGCGCACGCTCATCCGTGCGGCAACGGTGCGAGCCAACTTGCGCATGACATCTGCCGCCGGCCCGGGCTCGCGCTGGGCAACCGCGGGCACGCCGGCGTCACCGCCCTGGCGCACCTTGACGTCGAGCGGGATGCCACCGAAGTATTCGATCTCGTTGCGCTCGGCAAAACGTTGGCCGCCGCCATGGCCGAAGATCTCGGTCGCCTCGCCGCAGTGCGGGCAGACGAAAGTAGCCATGTTCTCCACCACGCCCATCACGGGCACGCTCATGCGCCGGAACATCGCGAGCGCCTTGCCCACGTCGAGCACGGCCACGTCCTGCGGCGTGGTCACGAGCAGCGCGCCGCTGATGGGCACCGCCTGGGCCAGGGTCAGCTGGGCGTCGGACGTGCCCGGCGGCAGGTCGATCACCAGGTAGTCAAGCTCGCCCCAGTCGACGTCCCGCAGGAACTGCTGGATGGCGCCGCCGACGAGCGGCCCGCGCCAGACGATGGGCTGTCCCTCGGGCACGAAGAACTGGATGCTGATGACCTTGACGCCATATCGCTCGAGCGGCGTGATCTTGCCCTCCGGGCTGGCCGCCGGGGCGCCCTCGACGCCAAGCATGAGGGGCACGTTCGGACCGGTGATGTCCGCATCCAGCAGGCCGACGCTGGCGCCCTCGAGCGCCAGCGCCACGGCCAGGTTGGCACTCACCGTGGTCTTGCCCACGCCGCCCTTGCCCGACGCGACGGCAATGATGTTCTTGACCCCCGGCAGGAGCTGTTGCGCCTGAGCAGGCTGGGCGCGGCGGACCATGGCGCCCCAGGTGACCGACACTTCGCTGGCACCCAATCCGCCGAGTACCTCGTGGATGTTGTGCTCGATCTCATCCTTGAGCGGGCAGGCAGGCGTGGTCAGCTCGATCTTCAGTGAGACGGCGTGGTCGCTGACAGCGATGTCCTTGACCATGTTGAGGCTGACGATGTCACGTCCGAGCTCCGGCTCGATGACTGCGCGGAGCGCTTCCGTAATCGTTGTCTCGTTCAGCTCGGCCATGTCAGCTCGCCACCCTCACCCGCTCGGATTGGCCGTTGCCCGGCCGGCCACGGCCGTGTCGCTGCCGGTAACTGCGGCCCTTCATACGGTTGCCACAGGTGGCCATCGAGCACCAGCGCCCGGAGCTGTTGCGCGACGTGTCGTAGAAGGCCAGCCGGCACGCCGGATTGGCACACGCCTTCAGCCGTGGCCAGGTGCCGGCGGCCATCGACCCGGTAACGGCGATGAGCACGTCGCCGATGGGCCGATCGACACCCACGCCTTCGGCCATCAGCCGATAGCCATCCTGTGGGTGCAGGCGCACGCCCAGACGGACCCGCCGCGCAGCCTCGTTGAGGGTCGTCACGGCGCGCCGCTGCGGTCCGTGGCCGTCGTTGGCGCCGAGCAGCTCACGCAGCGCGCGGCGAACCTCGAGCAGACGCCGCCGGTCGCGCTCGTCCAGATTGGTGCCCGGCGAGACGAGCCGTTGCTCGGCCAGCCAGGCCGCCGCGTCAGCTGGCGTGGCGAGATCGTCGCGGCCAGATTCGTGGTCGATGGTGTTGAGGAAGGCCTGGACCAGCGCCAGCTGGCCGGGCGCCGCCATAACGCGGCTGGTTAACACGGGGCAGACAACCTCGCTTGTTCAGCAGATGAAGATCGTGGTCAGTTTACCGGCGCTGGCGATTTGCCCCAGTCAAGGCGGTTTGGACCTGTTTTGCCTCAGCCGCCGGCAGGCGCTCGCACTGCCTGAGCCAGTGCCTCGGGAATCGGGCGCGGCTGCGCCGTCGGCCGGATGTAGCGCTCGATCATCTCACGCGATCCGGCCACACCGAGCTGCTCGAACAGGTAGCGCAGGTGCTTCTGCTGGTCGGCCAGGATATCGTCCTTGGTCGACAGCTCCCACAACTGGCGCTTGTAAGGCCCGAGCGCCTTCTTGCGCGTCTTGTATACGAACTGCTCGTCGGTCTCATCGGGCTTGCGCTCGTCGGCACAGTTCTCGTAGCACCACTGCTCCATTTCGCGGCGCAGATCGGCCGGGAAAGCCGGGTGCTCGTAGAGCATGTTCTGGAAGCCCGTGGCCAGGTGGATCTCGGCCGTCTCGACCTTCGGGAAGTGGTGGAACAGCTCGTCGGGCAGCGTTGACGCGCCATGCTGGACAGCACCGGCGAGGCCGTACGAGCGGGCGACGGCCGAGAGGCGCTCGAGCGTGCCGAAGTCGAGCTTGACCTGCGCCACGCCGCCACCGGGCAACGGCACACCGCCGTGGCTGGTTCCCGTCTGGACGCTGACCTTCGACAGTCCGATTGTGTTCGACCCGGCCAGCCGCGTCAGCACGGCGCGGTAGCCGTCGAGGTACGCGCGCAGTTCCGGCTCGGTCGAGTTCTGCTTGCCGACCTCGCCGATCTCGCCACCGATGCTCACCGTCATGCCATCTGGCTCGACCTTGCGAATGAGCGCCGACAACTCCGCCGCGCGCTCGTAGTTGACCCGCTGCTCGAGGTCGACGTTAGGTTGTGAGAGGTCGACGAGGGTCGAGCTGTCGATGTCGATGTTGCCATAGCCCACCGCGATCGCCTCGCGCGTCAGACGGCGCAGGCCCTCGGTCGTCGCCTCGGCGTCCGCGGCGTACTTCTTGGCGTTGAACTGGTAGTGGTCGCCCTGCACGAAGACCGGCGCGTGCCAGCCGGCGGCGACGCAGCCGGCGAGGACGCTGGTGATGTATTCGCCCGGCCGCTGGTACGTGTACTCCTGCTCGCTGCGCGCGAGCTCGAAGACGATGGCACCAGCGTCGATCGACTCGGCCGCGCGGCACATCGCCATGGCCATGTCGAATACCTGGGTGCGCAGATTCACAGCGGGCACCGTGAAGCCGCTCACCTCGCCGCGACCGCGGGCCATGTACAGGTCGTAGATGCTCGCCGACACCACGCTCATCTGTCGCGCGGATTCCCAGATGATCCAGCGTGCCGCATCAACGACTGCGGCGTCATCACTGAACGTGGCCGACCAGGCCGCCACCCTGATGCCCTCGCTCCGCATGAGTGATTCGTTGCCGATAACGAGTCGCCCGGGTTCGACGTGCACGCTGCCTTGCAACGCGTGAAGCAGCTCGCCGACCGATGTTGCGGGAGCGGGATAGTCCATCGATAGCCTCCTGTCGACCGTTGCTTCCGAAATGCTAGACGCCGGCCGCCAACGACGACGAGCGGCACATTGGCCCGAAGCCAGGGGCTATGTGTCATCCGGTCGCGCGGTTTGAGAGGTTGTGTCGAGCGTCCGACGCGCCGGCCTTCGGGAATATGACCAGCGTGTTCAGTGCCAACTTCAATCCGGCCACGCCCAAGGAACTGACCGATGCGGGCTGGGCGACCGTGCTTGGCTTGATGCTCGCCGCCTCTTCGTCGGTGCTCGGTGCGCTGATCGCGGCGCGGCCCGAGGTGCGCGCTAACTGGCCCTTCGCGCGTTGACCTGCGCCATTTGCGCGCCGCGCGCGGCAAACCCGCGGATCACACGCTAGATTGCGCGGGTGAGCAAGAGGGTAGAAATCCTGGTCGGCACCAAGAAGGGTGCGTTCATCCTCGACAGCGACGAGGTGCGTCGCGACTGGCGCGTGCGCGGCCCATTCTGCGATGCGTGGCCCGTGCATCACCTGGTCCGGAGCCAGTCCGACGGTGCCCTGTACGCCGGCGGTGGCAACGCCTGGTATGGGCCGTCGGTGTGGCGCAGCGCCGACGACGGTGCCACCTGGAGCCAATCGAGCGACGGGCTCACCTACGGCGACGACGAGCCCAAGATCGTGACGATCTGGAACCTCACGCCATCCAACGGGACGCTCTACGCCGGTGTCGAGCCGGCCGGCCTTTTCCGCAGCGACGACGGCGGCCGAACCTGGGCCCATGTGGCCGGCCTGCGCGAGCACCCCAGCCGGCCGGAATGGCAGCCGGGCGCGGGCGGTCTATGCCTCCACTCGATCGCCCCGCACCCGACCGACCGGGACCGGCTGTGGGTGGGCATCTCGGCCGTCGGCGCCTTCGAAACGACCGACGGTGGCAAGACGTTCGAGCTGCGCAACAAGGGTGTCCGCGCCGACTTCTATCCTGGCCCACCGCCTGAATTCGGCCAGTGCGTGCACAAGCTTCGCATTGTCCGGTCGGAACCGGAGACGCTCTATCAGCAGAACCATTGCGGGGTCTATCGCTCGACTGACGGCGGACGGCAGTGGACTGAGATCACCGGCGAGCTGCCGTCCGAGTTCGGCTTCCCGATGGTCATCCATCCGCACGATCCCGCGACGGTCTACGTCATCCCACTCAATGGCGCCGACAAGGGCAGGCACATGATCGACGGCCAGGCAGCGGTATGGCGCAGCCGCGACCGCGGCGACACGTGGCAGCGGCTGACCAGCGGGCTGCCCCAGGAGCACGCCTACCTGGGCGTCCTGCGCGAGGCGATGTCGATCGATCCGCTGGACCAAACCGGCGTCTACTTCGGCACGAGCACCGGCCAGGTCTTCGGCAGCAATGACGAGGGCGACCATTGGCAGCTGCTGGCCGACTTCCTGCCACCGGTGTGGTCGGTCGAGGCCGTCGTCGTCGACGACTGAGCGGCTGTGGCGACCGTCAACCTGCCGCGCTCACTGGTGACCCTCTTCCCTGCTCCACCTCCGCGCAGAGTCGAGCTACAGGCCGCCAACCTCGAGCAGCTCATTGACGAGCTGGACCGAAGGTGGCCGGGCATGCGTGATCGGCTGTGCGAGCCCGGACCGCGCGTGCGCGAGCACATCAATGTCTTCGTCGATGGTGCGCGTGAGCGGGAGCTGTCGCGGGCGCTGACCGACGCGTCGGTCGTGCACATCATCCCCGCCGTCTCGGGCGGCTGACGCGGCGGACGGTTAGTGCCGCGGCCGCCTAGTGGCGCGCCCGGCGATCCACGTAGTCAACGAGCACGTATTCGCCCAGGCGCTCGGGCGTGGCGTAGAAGGCGCGCCCGCGATTGAGCTTGGTCATCTGGTCGACGAACTCGGTCAGCGCCCGTGATCGCTCGAGCATGACGGTGTTGATGGTGATGCCCTCGCGCGTGCAGCGGGCCACCTCGCGCAGCGTCTGGCGGATCGTCTGGCGCGTCGGCGGGTAGCTGAACTCGACCTCGCCGTGCTCGAAATGAGCAGTCGGCTCACCGTCCGTGATGACGATCACCGAGCGGTTCGCGGCGTGGGAGCTGGCCAGCATCTGGCGCGCAAGCATCAAGCCATGCTGCAGGTTCGTGCCGTATTCATAACCGTGCCACGAGAGCGACGCGAGCGACGCCGAGGGGATCTCACGCGCGTAGTACGCGAAGCCCACGACGTGCAGCTCGTCGCGCGGGTAGCGCGTGCGGATGAGCGTGTCGAGCGCCAGCGAGACCTTCTTGGCGGCCATGAAGCAGCCGCGCAGCAGCATCGAGCGACTCATGTCCACCAGCAGGACCGTCGCGCTGCGGGTGGTGTCCTGCGCGTCGTAGACCTCGAAGTCATTTGGCGCCAGTCGGACGGGCGGCCGCTCACCGCTCCGATTGGCCTCGCTGGCCAGGGCGTTGGTCACGGTGCGCACGAGGTGCAGGTCGAACGGCCGGCCAAACTCGTACGCGCGCGTCTCGTCGCCGCGTTCGCCGAGGCCGCCGCTCGCGCGCCGTGCATGCTGGCCGAAGACGTCGCGCTGCAGCTTGCCGAACAGCTCCTCGAGGACCCGCTGGCCGACCCGCCGCGCGCCGCGCGCGGTCAGCTGCAGGCGCTTGCCGCGCTGCTCGGCATAGCCGGCGTCCTCGAGCCGCTTCGCCAGAGCCTGGAGAGTGCGCAGTTCGTCAGCCGCGTCGCGGTCGAGCAACTCGGCCAGCTCCTTCGGGTCGATCTGATCGAGGGCCCCCGGGCTACGCACGTCGCCCAGCTCTTCCGCCATCTGGTCGAGCCGGTTCAGCCGACCGAGTTGCGCCAGCGCGCTCTCGAGCGACAGCTGCTCACCGCCCTGAAAGTCGAAGCGCTGGCCAAGTCCGTCGGGTAGCAGCTGGTCGAGTGTCGCCGCAAGCTGCGCCAGGTCCCAGCGCAGCCGATCGTCGCGCAGCAGTGCGTCCATCATGCCCTGGAGCTCCTGCCGTTGCTCGGCACTCATCGAGGCGAGCAGCGACTGCATCGCGGCCATGCGCTCGGCGAGCTGCTCGATTATGTCGTCGAGGGTCCTGGCGCCGGGAAAGGCGTCGCCGTATTGCGACAGGAAATCGGACGCGTCCGGCTCACCGCCGGCCAGCCGCTCCTGGAGCAGCGCATTGAGGTCGCGCACCATCTCGCGGTTCGTGGCGAGGCCTTCGGGTGTCATGCCGCGAATCGCGTCGGACAGGCCAGCAAACTGGGCGTCGAGGACCTGCCTGCGCAGTCGATCGAGCAGCTCGTCGAAGCGACGGCGTGCGTCGGGCTCCATGAAGTCGTAGTCCGACAGCGCACGGATTCGGCCGCCCAGGTCCGCGGGCAGGGATTCGAGCTGCGTCTGACGCCGGGCGGCCAGGTCGGACGCCAGATCGCGCATGTCGGCCGCCTCTTCGTCGCCGCCCCCGGCATTCCCGTCGGGCGGATGGCGGCGCGGTGAATTCGCCAGACGGCGCTCAAGTCCGTGGCGCTCGATGCTGACCACCTCGCTGAGCTCGGCACGGACGTCGGCCAGCACGTCGTCCAACTGGAAGTGCGACAGCATGTCCTCGCGTGCCTGGGCGAGGCGGCGCAGCAGGTCGTGCAGTCCCTTGAGGTCGCCCGATTCGCCGCGCATGCCCCGCTGCATGAGTCGCCCGAGGGCCGCGTTCAGGTCCGACTCGGCGAGCAGGTCGTCGGACAGCTCGTCGAGCAGATCCTCGGCGGTGAAGTCCTCCACGCGCTGGGTCCCGTCCCAGCGCGCGTAGCGGAAAACGGCGCGCGCCGGCGTGCTCACCGGCGGTATCGCGCTCCGGCCGTGGAGTGGTCCTTGTTGAGGCGCCGGTTCAGGTGCAGCCCTTCGAGCACGAACTCGACGGCCGATGCCAGCTGGGCGGGCGAGCCCTGTGAGTCCAGCTCACGCACGGCCGTGCCCAGGCCGGGCACTTCGCGGGCGAGGCGCACATAGTCCGCGGTGCGTACCATCTCGCCGGTTTCGGCGATCCGGCCGGCCTCGAATGCCTCGACCACGTCGTCAAGGTCGTCGACTTCCACGTGCCGCGCGAAGACGTTGTGCAACGCGCGGGTGACCAGCCGCTCGACGACGCGCTCCTCGGGGGCCTCGTCGCTGAGGGTCTCGAGCTCGATCTTGCCTGCCGTCGAGGCGAGTAAGGCGGGCAGATCGCTGACCCGTGGCGCGGCCTGCTTTTCGCCCAGGCGAACGGCACGCTTGACGGCGCTGGCGCTGATCGTCTCGAGGTTGGCAATGCTCACGCGCACGCTGACCCCGGAAAGCTGGCTCACCTCCGGTGAGCGACGCGCCAGCTGCGTCACCTCGGCGACCAGCTCGAGCATGAATTGAGGCAGCTGCAGCCCGGGGATGCCCTCACCTTCGAACGAGGCGCGCTCCTGCAGCATGATCGCGATCTCGTCCTCGATCGAACGGGGATAGTGCGTGCGTACCTGCGAGCCGAGGCGATCCTTGAGCGGCGTGATGATCCGTCCGCGGCTGGTGTAGTCCTCAGGATTGGCGCTTGCCACAACGAACAGGTCGAGCGGCAGGCGCAGCGTGTAGCCGCGCACCTGGACGTCGCGCTCCTCGAGGATGTTCAGCAATCCGACCTGGATGCGCTCGGCCAGGTCGGGCAACTCGTTGATGGTGAAGATGCCGCGGTTGGCGCGCGGCACGAGGCCGTAATGGATGGTCGTCTCGTCGGCCAGGTAGCGCCCCTCGGCGACCTTGATCGGGTCGACCTCGCCGATCAGGTCGGCGACGGTGATGTCCGGCGTGGCCAGCTTTTCGGAGTAGCGCCGATCGCGCGGCAGCCACTCGATCGGCGTTTCATCGCCGTCGCTTTCGAGGATCGTGCGGGCCGCGGGGCTGACCGGCGCGAGTGGGTCGTCGTGCAGCTCGCCGCCGGCGACGATCGGGATGAATTCGTCGAGCAGGCCGACCAACAGTCGCGCGAGGCGCGTCTTGGCCTGGCCACGCTCACCCAGGAAGCAGATGTCGTGGCCGGCCAGAATGGCGTTCTCAATCGCCGGCACGACCGTTTCGTCGTAACCCACGATTCCGGGAAAGACGGGCTCCTCCGAGCCCAGCCGCGCCAGCAGGTTCGCGCGCAGCTCGTGCTTGACTGTGCGCGGCTGGTAGCCGGAGTCGCGCAGTTCACCAAGGTTCGCCGGCCGGTGCTTCGACTTCGCCGCGGACGCATTCACCGCGCGAGCGTACTCCTCACGTGCGGAAGACCGTCGAATCGGCCCGATCGGCGCCGGGAAACTCCGCCTCGCGGCGGCGAACCTCGCGCTCGAAGTCGGCACGCGCCATGCCGGCGCGCGCCGCCAGCTCGTCGGTGACGGCCCAGTCGAAGAGGTCATAGCGCGCGCCCTGCGCGTCCCAGGCCGCGAGGAGCGCTGGCGGGCGCCGTTGCAGGTGGCCAGCCGCGTCGCGTTCGATCGGTCGCATGTAGTACGCCGATGCCACACGCTCCTGGCCGCTGGCCGCGTCGGCAATGAGCACCAGGCCCAGTGAGCGCGCCCGGTCACCCGGGTGGCGAGCGACGACCTCCTCGAGCGAGGCCGCCGCCTCGAAGTGCCCTGCGAGCGACTGGCTCAGTCGCCGGCCGACGGCTGGGTCAGGCGAAACGATGAGGAGCGGCACGCCGGATTGGATAAGCAGCTCCAGCAGTGCGCCGAGGTACGCGTCGAACATGCCCACAGACACCAGCCGGTTGATGGCCCGATGGCCGGCGCGCGCCTGGTCGCGATCAGACGTCGGCATCCTGGCCGAGGCTGGGATCGAGTGGCAGCGCGCCGCCGCTGGGCGCCAGCATGTCGAGCTCCTGAGCCTCCCGCGCCTCGGCGACCGCTTCCTGGGCGCCGTCCGCGCTGTTCAGGCGTTGGCCGCGCCGGCCGCCCATCGAGCGCGCCTCGACGGGAATGTGCAGCTTGCGGCCGATGCGCCCGCCGCCCGGCAGTGCCTGCAGCGCGACGGTGGCCACCTCGACGAACAGCTGCCGCTCGAACACCAGCAGAGCGGCCATGAACACCACGAGGCCTACCGGTACTTCGACGGCCAGCAACCCTGCGGCATGGATGTGGCCGAGCAGCGCGAACTTGACCAGCAAGACGGCCACCGCCATGACCAGCGCGGCCAGCGCCGAGTAGCGCAGCTCGAGCAGGTGTTCGACGATCGAAATGCCGGCATAGCGGTGGATCAGATAGAGGTTCAGGGGGAGCAGCAGATAGCTGCCGATGACGAACGCTGCGGCGACGGCCACGATGCTCTTGATCACCGTGACGGCGATGATGAAGCCGGTGATGTGCACCACCGTGGTCAACAGGCGGAAACGTAAGGCGATGTCCGGACGGCCGCGCGAGTACAGCAATGCGCCGCTCAGGACCTGCACGCTGAGCGACGGGCCGATCAGGAAGAGGGTCGTGGCCACCGGACCGCTCTGCGCCCACTTCTGGCCGAAAAGGACCGGCACAGCCTCCTGGGCCACCAGCGCCAGGCCGATGTAGCCGGGCATAATGACTACGCTGAGGGCGCGGTTGACGCGGTTGTAGGCGCGCTTCAGCCGCTCCGGGTCGGCCTGCAACCGCGAGAAGGTGGGAAAGACGAGTTTGCGTGCCGTGTTGACCAGCAACGTCTGGCTGGTATCGAGTATCCGATAGCCCACCGCGTACAGGCCCAGTGGGCCAGCGCCCAGGAATGCGCCGACGAGCAGGTTGTCCGTATTGCGGCTCAGGAAGCTCATCACGTCGCTGCCGACGACGTTGGCACCAAAGCCGAGCAGGCTGCGGAAGTCGGCCCGCGAAACCTTGAGCCCCGGCCGCCACGGGCTGGCCGTCCACAGCACGAGCACCGATACGACGCCCCAGGTCAGTTGCTGTGCCACGAGTGCCCATGCGCCAAAGCCGGCATACGCGGCGCTGATGCCGACAATGCCGGCGATTATCCCGGAGATCACGCGCCGGATGGCAAGGCTGCGAAAGCGCAGCTCGCGGCGCAGCAGCGCAAGCTGGACGCTGCTCAGCGAGGTGATCAGGAAGTTGAGCGAGAGCACGGCGATGATCGGTGCCAGCGCCGGCTGGGCGACAATGATCGACAACGGAGCGGCGAGCAGCAGCGCCAGCACCAACATAGCCAGGCCCGTGACCACCGCCACCCAGAACGCCGTGTCGATGGTGGTGCGCGTGACCTGCTTGCGTTGGACCAGTGCGTCGCCGAGTCCCTGATCGACAAACAGCTGAGCGAACGAGACGAACACCATGGCCAGTGCGACCAGCCCGAAGTCCACGTCGGTCAGCAGGTGAGCCAGGATGGCGAAGATGACCAGGGCCACCAACTGGCTGCCCCAGCTGTCGACGAACGTCCACGTCAGGCCGCGCGCGAAACGCTGCTGAAGCGCGCCGGTTCGTTCGTCGTGCGCGGCCGGCACCCACGGCTCGGTTGGCGCGCCATGGCCGGGCTCGTTGGCCGTGTGTTGCTCTTGACTCACTGAGCGCGGAGTCTAGTCGCGCCCACCGAAAGCACCCGCGCGACGCTTTTCAGGGCAACGGCCCGGCGTGTCTTTCGAAAGTCATCTGAAACCCCTTGACCGGCCGTCGCAGAAGCGCCAAACTCCGCGTGCCCGACGCGATACGATCGGGCGAGCAAGCCCGGGTTCGGGCGCCATATTTGCCGGTACGCAACGACACTCCTCTCACGGACCTCTCGCGAGAAAAGTCGCGAAGTCCGGCTCGAGAAGGAGTGTTCTTCGTTGATGAACGTCGATCGGACGTTGACCTGTGCCGATTGCGGCCAGGAATTCGTCTTCACTGCCAGCGAGCAGCAGTTCTACGCTGATCGCGGTTTCAGCGATCCGCGCCGCTGCCGCAGCTGCCGCGCCGCCCGCAAGGCGTCGATGGGTGGTGGTGGCGGCGGCGGCGACTCGTCGTACGGTGGCGGCTACAGCGCCGGTGGCGGTGGCTATCGCGAGCGCCGTCCGCGCGAGATGTTCGAGGCCACGTGCTCGAACTGCGGCAAGACGGCGATGGTGCCGTTCCGGCCGACCAGCGGCAAGCCGGTCTACTGCGACGACTGCTTCAGTCGCCATCGCGCCTAGCGCTCGTTAACCTCGAGCCAAAGAGAACAGGCCCCGGCCGTACGGCCGGGGCCTTTCAATTGAGCGTGACCGTGCCGACGACATCGGCATATCCGCAACTACATCGGCGTTGGAGGGCAGCCAGGCGGGTGCGCGGGTGCGCCTCCCAAGCGTGAGCCACTCGGCGCGGCACCGATACGATGGCCACAATGGGCGCCCGAGGGACGCCTGCGAGCGCGTTATCCCCGGTATGCAGATACCGAGAGCGCTACTTGTCGCGCTCGCTCGCGCTGCTAAGGGCCGCCTGTGCCGCGGCCAGGCGGGCCACCGGCACCCGGTACGGCGAACAGGACACGTAGTCGAGGCCGACTTCGTCGAAGAAGGCGATCGACGCCGGGTCGCCACCATGCTCGCCACAGATGCCGAGCTTGATGTCCGGCCGCGCCGCGCGGCCCTTCTCGACCGCGATGCGCACCAGTTGCCCCACACCCTGCACATCCAGGGTCTGGAACGGGTTGGCGGGCAGGATGCCGCGCTCGACGTAGCTCAGCAGGAAGCCGCCCTCGGCATCGTCGCGCGAATAGCCGAACGTCATCTGGGTCAGGTCGTTGGTGCCGAAACTGAAGAACTCGGCGTACTTCGCGATCTGGTCGGCCGTCAGCGCGCCGCGCGGCACCTCGATCATGGTGCCGAACATGTAGTCGACCTCGACCCCGGCGGCCTCCTGGACCTTCTTTGCCTCTACCTCGAGGATCTCGTGCGTGGCAGCGAGCTCGTTCACGTGGCCGACGAGCGGGATCATGATCTCGGCGTGCGGGGAGCCGCCGGCGCGCTTGCGCGCAATCGCGGCGTTGAGGATCGCCCGAGTCTGCATCTTGATGATGTCAGGGATCATCAGGCCCAGGCGAATGCCGCGCAGGCCGAGCATCGGGTTTTGCTCGCGCAGCGCCTCGACCGCACGCAACAGCTCGCGCTGCGCAACATAGTGCGGATCCTTTGGATCGGCGCCCTGCGCCTCGAGGCGGGTGACCTCGACCAGCACGTCGCTGTGATTGGGCAGGAACTCGTGCAGCGGCGGATCGATCAAGCGAACCACGACCGGCAGCCCGTCCATCGCCGCGAAAATGCCCTCGAAGTCACCCTGCTGGAGCTTCTCGAGCTTGCCCATCGCCTCGTCGAAGCGGGCCACCGCCGAATTCGTCGTCGGCGCTCAGCGCCTGTCCGGCCGCGCGGCGCTCCTTGGCACGCGTCGCCTGGAAGGCCACAAGGATGGCGTCGCGCACGATCTCGAGCCGCTCACCCTCGCGGAACATGTGCTCGGTCCGGCACAGGCCGATGCCCTGCGCGCCGTAGCGTCGCGCCTGGGCGGCCTCCTCCGGCTTGTCGGCGTTCGTCCAGACCTGGAGCCGGCGCGCCCGGTCGGCCCACTCGAGCACCTTCTGCAGCTCGGGCTGGTCCTCGAAGCGCGCTTCGGTCGTGGGCAGCGCGCCGACGAACACCTCGCCGGTCGTCCCGTCAAGCGATATCCACTCCCCTTCCGAGAAGCCCAGGCCGTCCACTCGCGCCGACTTCGTGCCGTAGTCGATGACCAGGGCCGCGCAACCGGCAACGCACGGCTTGCCGATCTGACGCGCCACGACTGCGGCATGCGAGGTTGCCCCACCGCGCGCCGTCAGCACTCCCTGCGCCGCGGCCATGCCGTGGAAATCGTCGGGCGACGTCTCGATGCGCACGAGGACGACCTTCTCGCCCTGGCCGGCCATCTCCGCGGCGCGATCCGCGTCGAAGACCGCCTTGCCCACCGCCGCTCCGGGTGACGCATTCAGGCCCGACGTGATCTTGGTCGCCTTCGCCTTGGCCGCCGCGTCGAACTGGTCGCGCAGCAACTGGTCGACGTGCGCCGGCTCGATGCGCAGGAGTCCCTCCTGCTCGGTGATGATGCCGTCGTTCACCATGTCGGCAGCGACGCGCACGGCCGCGGCGGCCGTTCGCTTGGCGTTTCGTGTCTGGAGCATGTACAGGCGGCCGCGCTCGATGGTGAACTCGATGTCCTGCATGTCCCGGTAGTGCCGCTCGAGCCGGTTGGCAATGTCCTCGAACTGGCTGTAGATGTCGGGCATCCGCTCGCGCATGTCGGCGATCTGCAGTGGCGTACGGATACCGGCCACGACGTCCTCGCCCTGGGCGTTGGTCAGGTACTCGCCGAAGAGCACCTTCTCGCCAGTGTTGGGGTTGCGCGTGAAAGCCACCCCGGTGCCCGAGTCGTCACCCATGTTGCCGAAGACCATCGTCACCACGTTGACCGCGGTACCCAGGTCGTGCGCGATCTTGTTGTACTCGCGATAGTCGTGCGCACGCTTGCCGAACCACGATGCGAAGACGGCCTTGATGGCCAGGTCGAGCTGCTGGTAGGGATCCGTCGGAAACTCGCGCCCGGCGTGGGTGCGCACGATGCGCAGGTACTCGTCGACCAGCTCGCGCAGCGCGGCCGCGTCGAGCTCGGTGTCCTGCTTTACGCCGCGCTTCTCCTTGGCCGCGTCCAGAGCGTGATCGAACTTCTCGCCCGCGATGCCCAGGACGATGCGGCCGAACATCTGAATGAAGCGCCGGTACGCGTCCCAGCCGAGGCGCTCATTGCCGGTCAACTCGATCAGGCCGTGCAGCGTCTGGTCGTTGAGGCCCAGGTTGAGGACGGTGTCCATCATTCCCGGCATCGAGAACTTGGCGCCCGAGCGCACGCTGACGAGCAGCGGGTTATGGACGTCGCCGAAGCCCTTGCCGACCTCCTGCTCGACCTGCTTGACCGCCTCGAGGATGTCGTCCCACAGGCCGTCCGGCAGCTTTTCGCCGGCAGCGAAATAGGCGTTGCAGGCTTCGGTGGTGATGGTGAACCCGGGCGGCACGGGCAGGCCGGCGTTGGTCATCTCGGCCAGGCCCGCGCCCTTGCCGCCGAGCAGGTCGCGCATACTCGCGTCGCCCTCGGCGTGCCCTCCCCCAAAGGCGTAGATGTAGCGCTTGTCGGCCCGGTGGGCGCGCTCGGCGGGCATGGTCGGGGTCCGTGTCATGGAGAAACCTCGGGCGTGGCAGGGGACGCCGGCTTCACGGTCGGCGGATGTTTGTGCTCAGCTGTCCGATTGTACGCGCGAGGTCAGGTCAGACCGCCATGCCCTGGTCTGCGCGGGCAGCCTCGACGGCAGCCCGGAGCTGCTTCGACGTTGGGTTGGCCGGCAGCGGCGTGACGCGGTGTGGGCCTTCCGTTTCCACCCAATCGAGGCGCTCATCGACCGATGTGAGCACGATCGGCAGGTCGGGATACGTGTCGCGCACGTCGGCGATCAGCTGCCGGGTGGCGTCGGGGGCACTCATCACGAACGCGTCGTAGATCAGGACGTCCGCGCGATCGACGAGCGGACACGGTAGGTCACCGAAGAGCGGGCAAGAACGCAGGCCATGCAAATGGTCAGGGCCCGCGCACATCTCAACCGCGTAGCCCGCTTCGCGCAGCGCCCGGGCCTGTCTGACGGCGACCTCGGGATCGGTATTGACGACGACGGCCGTATTCATGGACCAACTTTGTCTCCGTTTGCACGCCATCGCCTCAGCCTTGCGGCCCCATCTGGCAGGCCATCTGGCCCATCGTTTCCGCCCCGGCCGGGTACCATCGGGCAGAAATGACAGATCACCAGGAAGACACGCGCATCGTCGCCGCTGAGCATGAGACGTACAACGCCACGCTCGTCCGCCGCGAAGACGACACCGATGACCTGGCCTGCTTCTGGGTGCGCTTCGATGGCGAGCCGACACCGTTCGAGGCGGGCCAGTACATGACCACCGGCGTCTACGTCGACGGCAAGCTGCTGCAGCGGCCGTACAGCGTCGCATCTTCACCGCGCACCGCCGGCGAGGGATACGAGTTCTATGTTCGCCTGGTGCCGGTGATGCGCTTCACCGAGGTGCTGTGGCGGCTGCCGGTCGGTCACCGCATGCGCATGATCGGACCCAAGGGTCGTTTCATGCTCGAGCCGCAGGACGATCGCATCCATCTGTTCGTGTCGACCGGGACCGGCATCGCCCCGTTCATCGCGATGATGCGCACGATGCTCATCGACCAGGCGCCACGGCCGGTTGTGATGCTCAACGGCGTGTCGTACGTGCACGATCTGGGCTACCGGCCACTGCTCGAGGAGTGGCAGTCGAATGGCCACTTCCCGGTCACCTATGTGCCCACGGTGTCGCGCACGAACGACCCGGCGAACGCGGGCTGGACCGGGCGCGCTGGTCGTGTCGAGGCCAACATCGACAGCGTCTGCGACGAATACGGGCTGATGCCCGACAACTGCGTGGTGTACATCTGCGGCAACCCGGAAATGATCGTCACCGTCGAGCAGCAGATGCTCGCGCGCGGCTTCCCGGAGCCGCACGTCAAGAAGGAGCTCTACTGGCCGAAGGCGCGCGAACCGCGCCCTGAAGCCGCTGTCGCGCGCTAACGACGTACGGATGTCCCGCGGCGCTCGCCGCGGCCCCGGGGTCGCGGCGGCCCCCGGGTCGCCGCCGCGCGCAAGCTGCATTGGCCGCGCCCTCGTTGGCGCCAGGCGTGCCTGCGCGCCGCCGTCAGGCGTGGCGCCCCTGCCTGCGCCAAGTCACGCATGATGCGCGCAGCGGCTCAAGAACGGCCAATTCCCTGCACAAACCCTCCCCATATCGACCATTGCGACGACTTTCGCTGCACGCATTGCCGCTTTGCGATGCGCCACGCGCATCAAGCGTGGTTGACGGCCGCGCTCGAAAGCACCGACCGACTGGCCGCCCTACGCGATCAGAGTCGACAACGTCCGCGGGCATCTCGACTGCCGCGCGTCGATGCCCGGGTCACACGGCCGGCGTGACATTCGGCCCCACCTAAACGGGCCGCGCCGATGTATCGGCCAAACCACCAGCGATCGAGTATGCGTTCATCCAAGCTGCGAATGGAGTACGCATGCATCTGATCGTCGCCAAGCAACAGTTGTCACCCAACGTCACGCGGCTGGTCGCCGAGGCGCCGCGCATCGCACAGATCCGCAGGCCCGGTCAGTTCGTCATCGTCCACGCGCAGGATGGCGCCGAGCGCATACCGCTGACCATCGCTGACGCCGACCCTGCCGCGGGCACCGTCACGCTGATCGTCCAGGCCATCGGCAAGAGCACCGAGGATCTGGTCGCGCTCGAGGTTGGTGAGTCGATCCGCGACATCGCCGGTCCACTGGGCCGAGCGACCGAGCTGCTCGAGGCGGGTCACGCGGTGTGCGTCGGGGGCGGTGTGGGAACCGCCGTCGTGCTGCCCATCGCGCAGGGCCTGCGCGAGCGTGGCGTGTCGGTGACCAGCGTCATCGGCGGTCGCTCGCGCGAGTGGGTGATCCTGGAGGACGAGCTGCGCGAGAACGGCGAGGTCGTTGTGTGCACCGACGATGGGTCATACGGCCGGCCGGGCTTCGTCACCCAAGCGCTGGCCGACGTCCTGGCCAACGAAAAGGTCGACGCGGTCTATGCCGTCGGCCCGGTGCCGATGATGCGCGCCGTCGTCGGGCTGACCAAGCCCCTCGGCGTGCCCACGGTCGTGTCGCTCAATCCGATCATGGTCGACGGCACGGGCATGTGTGGCGGCTGCCGCGTGAGCGTGGGCGGCAAGACCATGTACGCGTGCGTCGACGGCCCCGAGTTCGACGGCCACCAGGTCGACTTTGCCGAGCTGTCCGACCGGCTCTCAACCTACCGCGACTTCGAACACCAGGCGCTCGAGCAGCGCCACTGTGCCGTGCGAGTAGCGTCATGAGCGAGATCGACGAAACGCAGATGACCGCCGAGCGACCGGTGCTGACCAACAAGGAACGCATGGCGATCGAGCGCCACCTGATGCCCGAGCAGGCGGCCGAGGGCCGTATCTCGAACTTCGACGAGGTGAATCTGGGCTTCACTGAGCTGCTGGCCATCGCCGAGGCTGAGCGCTGCATCAACTGCCCCAACGCGGACTCGCTGTGTGTCGCCGGCTGTCCGGTCAACGTCAACATCCCGCGCTTCATCAAGCACGTCCAGCGCGGCGACATCCGCGCCGCGGCCGCGGCATTGATGGACGACAACGCCCTGCCGTGCGTCACCGGCCGCGTGTGTCCCCAGGAAACGCAATGCGAGGGCCTGTGCGTACGCGGCAAGAAGGGCCGCCCGGTGGCCATCGGCTACATCGAGCGTTATGTGGCCGACTGGGCAATGAACCACAGGGACCAGCTGCCCGTGTCCGAGCGCTCCACGACCGGCAAGCGCGTGGCCATCGTCGGCTCCGGCCCGGCCGGCCTGACGGCCGCCGGCGAGCTCGTCAAGTTGGGCCACGACGTGACCATCTTCGAGGCCTTCCACGCGCCGGGTGGCGTACTGGTCTATGGCATCCCCGAGTTCCGGCTACCCAAGGACATCGTCCAGAAGGAAGTCGACCGGCTGGTATCGGAGGGCGTGCACCTCGAGGTCAACGCGATCATCGGCCGGACGTGGACCCTGCCTGAACTACGCGCCATGTACGACGCCATCTTCGTCGCCGTCGGTGCCGGGTTGCCGGTGTTCATGGACGTGCCCGGCGAGAACCTCAAAGGCGTCTACTCGGCCAACGAGTACCTGACGCGCGTCAACCTGATGGGCGCGTTCCGCGACGGCTCCGATACGCCGATCCTACATCGCAAGCGCGTCGCGGTGGTCGGCGGCGGCAACGTCGCCATCGACGCGGTACGCACGGCCCACCGACTGGGCGCGCAGGAGGCGATCATCGTCTACCGCCGCGGTCCGGACGAGCTGCCGGCGCGCCGCGAGGAGGTCCACCACGCCGAGCAGGAAGGCATCCGCTTCGAATACCTGACCGCACCGGTCGAGGTGGTCGGTGACGAGAACGGCTGGGTCAAGGGCCTGCGTTGCGTACGCATGGAACTCGGCGAGCCCGACGCCTCCGGCCGCCGGCGACCGGTGAAGGTGCCCCGATCGGAGTTCGTACTCGATTGCGAGATGGTCATCGTGGCAATCGGCACCAGGGCCAATCCCCTGCTGACCGCGTCAGAGCCCGATCTGACCCTCAACGAGTGGGGCTACCTCGTCGTCGACGAGAACGGCATGACCAGCGTGCCCGGCGTGTTCGCCGGCGGCGACATCGTCCGCGGCTCGGCCACGGTCATCCTGGCGATGGGCGACGGCAAGCGTGCCGCAGCCGCGATCGACAGCTACCTGGGAGTCGCCGCCGCAGCCGCCTGATTGCGGCGCACGGCCGCAACGACGGAGAGCCCGGTCCCGTTCCTGCCCGGCAGGTCCGCTAAAGTTCCGGCATGCTTCTTCGCCACACCGGCGCCTTACTTGTTGCCGCCTGCGTGCTGCTGAGCGGCTGCGGCTCTGCCTCGCCGAGCCCTGCGACGGCCAACCCGTCCGTCTCGGCGGCGCCTGCCTCACCGGCACCGGCCTCGGTGGCCGCTCCGACCATAACCACGACCACCCTTCCGCCGAGCGCCCCGCCGCCGACGGCTATCGCCGCCACGGCCTGCGAGCATCGCTACTGGCCGCTTCGCACCGGCGCCAAGTGGACGTCCGGTAACGGTGCCGGCGGCACGGTCGAGGTGACGGTCACAGCCGTCGAGGGTGATTCGGACAGCGCACTGGCGACCCAAGAGTCCGTCACCGATGTATCCACGGTCGTCCAGAAGCTCGGCTGCGACGCCACCGGAATCCACCTCGGTGACGCCACGTACGATCTCCACAACGGACATACCGGCACGCGCATGACGATCTCGAGCGAGGGCGCCACGCTGCCGCCGGACAGCGCCCTGGTTGATGGAGCAACCTTCGGCTACTCGACCCTGGCCAATCTCGATTTTCCCGCCTTCGACTCCTCTGGGAACTACACCGGGCAGGTGAAGTACGAGCTCGACCAGTCATTCGACTGCACGGTCGCGGGACCGATGTCGGTGAGCGTCGCCGCCGGCAAGTTCAACGGCATCGAAGTCACCTGCAACGGAATGAGCACGCGCATCGACAGCGACGGCACGATCACCACCACCGACCTGAACGACGTGCAGACCTACTACCTGGACGGCGTCGGGCCTTCCGGGGTCGTACCGGGCAGCCAGCTGATGAGCTACTCGATTCCGGGCACCTGACCGCTCAGGAGAAGAACTCGGCGAGGTTGCTCGCCGAGCACGCGTTCGCGAGACACGGCAACCCGAAAGCGTCTTCGACGCTGCGCAGCAGCGAGTAGTGGTCGTACATCGTGTCGGACTGCTTGCCCGCCGTCGTCAACGGAGAGATCACGATGAGCGGTATGTGATCGCCGCCATCGGCTTCGTCCCAGACAATGAACAACACGCCATCCGCGCGCCACGCGTCGCTTTGCAGGATCTTCGGCACGAAGCTTCTCATGAATGCATCGCCCTGCGCCGTCGTCCCGTTGTGCATGTCGTTCGACTCGTCGGGCACGATCAGCTCGAAATCGGCCGCACCCGGATCAAATGAACTGAAGTCGGTTATGTGCGCGCAGCGGCGCGGGTCGCCACTGATGCTGGTAAAGCTGATGAACGGATTGTGTTTGCGCGCGTATGGCCCAGCGCCGTCGGCGCCACCGCTGGCTTCGAGCCGCCGATGAAACAATCGCCCGGGAACGCCTGCTGAAAGTCTGCCCATGTCATGCCCGCCGCCTCCAGCTGATCGGCCAGGTTGGACGCGCGATGTCCTGCGAGTCGTCGTTGTTGATCGCCCTGGGTCGAGCCCGAGACGAGGGCCAGGTAGTTGGGCTGCGAGGGTGCTGCGACGGAGTGGTAGTTGGTTGCCAGCCCGTAGTCGGCTGATCAACGAGTTGAGATACGGCGCGTCCGAGTACCGACGATCGCAGAGAAGCTGCGGTTCTCGAGGATGACCAGATAGACGTGTGAAAACGGGGGCATGCCGTCGAGACCGCGCGGTGGAATAGGCGCGGAAGCGATGGCGGAGGCAGTTGGCGGCTGGGACTCGGCTGCACCTGGCGTGCCGGACCCCATGGTCGGCCCGGGGCCGCCGCAACCAATCTCCAGCAGCAGCACACCGGCCACCAGCAGCGCTTTCGCACGCGCCATCGAAGGAGGCTGAAAAGCGAGCCGACGGCGCGTGTCCCCCGCCACTGGTCGGCGCCTCAGGCCGGCCGGGATGCGGACAACCGATCGAGGATGAGCCGCTTGACACCCTCGACCGGCACCCGCTCCTGGGTCATCGAGTCGCGATCACGGACGGTGACGGCGCTGTCGTCGAGCAATTCGACATCCACAGTGATGCACCAGGGTGTGCCGATCTCGTCCTGCCGCCGATAGAGCTTGCCGATCGACGCCGTGTCGTCGTAGACGGCCATCATGTCGGCCTTGAGGTCGACGAGGATCTTGTGGCACAACTCGACGATCTCCGGCCGCTTCTTGAGCAGCGGCAGCACGGCCACCTTGTAGGGTGCCAGCTGCGGGTGGAGTGCCAGCGAGACGCGTTTTTCGCCGCGCACTTCCTCCTCGCGGTAGGCGTCGATCAGGAACGTGAATGCGGCCCGATCCGGACCGCCGGCCGTCTCGACGATCCACGGGATGAACGACGTCTCGGTCGCCGGATCGAAGTACTCGAGGTTCTCGCCTGACGCCCGGGCATGGTTGCCAAGGTCGAAGTCGCCGCGGTTGTGGATGCCCTCGAGCTCCTTCCAGCCGAACGGGAACAGGTACTCGATGTCGACCGCCTTGCGCGCGTAATGCGCCAGCTCGTCCTTGGCGTGCTCGCGGAAGCGCAGGCGTTGCTCGGTCACGCCATAGCCGGTGTACCAGCTCCAGCGGCGCGGCAGCCACTCCTCGAAGACGCGCGTCGCGTCGTCGGGCGGCACGAAATACTGCATCTCCATCTGCTCGAACTCGCGCATGCGAAATACGAAGTTGCCCGGGCTGATCTCATTGCGGAAGCTCTTGCCGATCTGGGCTATGCCGAAGGGCAGCTTCCTGCGCGCCGCCTGCTGGACATTCTTGAAGTTGACGTAGCTGCCCTGCGCCGTCTCCGGGCGCAGGTAGACAACGGCCGCGTCCTCCTCGACCGGGCCCATGAACGTCCTGAACATGAGGTTGAAGCGCCGCGGCGGCGACAGCGGCCCGCCGTCCACCGGACAGCGCAGGCGCAGCCGATCGACGATGCCCGGGTCGCGCTTGTCCGACTCGCTCAGGCCATCGGTGCCGGGCAGTTCGTCGAGGCGGAAACGCAGGTGGTCGGTGGCGCACTCGACCAGCGGGTCGCTGAACGACTCGACGTGGCCGGAGGTAATCCACACCTGCGGCGCCATCAGGATGCCCGCGTCGAGGCCCACGATGTCGTCGCGCAGCTGGACCATCTGCCGCCACCACGCGCGCTTGACGTTGTTCTTCAACTCGACGCCGAGCGGGCCGTAATCCCACACGGCATTGATGCCGCCGTAGATCTCCGAGCTGGGAAAGACGAAGCCGCGCCGTTTGGCGAGCGAGACGATGGTGTCGAGATTGGCAACGGCAGGCGCCGCCTCGGAAACAACGGTCAAGGGAGTCACTCCTGCGAGCGCCGGCTCTGGCATGGCCGTCGCGGGGCTGATTCTCGCATGCCGCCCGCTCAGGCGGGCTGCACCGGCTCCTCCAATTGCGCAGGCGCCATGACGGGAACCATTTCCCTTTCCTTGGCCGACGATCGTGCACGAACCTCGTCGAGGAAGGCCGCCGAGCGTGGCTCGCGCTCGAGCATGTTGCGCGTGAAGCTGCGCAGCGCCGACTCGACCTCCGCTTCCACCGCGGCGGGCAGGCGCAGGCCGGCGATCGCTTCGATGTCCAATCGGCGGTAGGCGCGCAGGAGCTTCAGGCCGGCGAGCGACAGTCGCATCTGCTCGGCCGGCGGCGGTGCGTGGCGGGGGCACAGCACCCCACCGAGCGCCGGTACCCAGCGAAAGTCATCGGTCGGCTCGAGCACCGCGTCGCACTCGACGCAACGCTCAACCTCGGGCCGCATGCCCAGCGCGTCGGCCAGGCCGAACTCAAACCAGCGCGCGACCCGCCCGGGCGCCATGCCGTCGTCGAGCAATTGATAGGCACGCCGCAGCAGGGCGTAGACGGGGTAGGCGAAGGCGCGCTCCTCGACGGCGCGCTCGGCGAGCTCGGCCAGATACCAGGCCGTAGCGGTCGACTCCAACCGTTCGCGTAGCGACAGCCACGCGTGATCGACACTCGCCTGGGTGATCACGTCGAATGTCCGCGCTCGTGCGAGCACGAGCACCAGTTCGGCAAATGGCTCGACCGCCCCACCCAGCCGGCTGCGCGGCTTACGCACGCCCTTGGCGATCGCCTTGAGCTTGCCGTCGTGCGGCGTGAGCAGGGTGAGCACGCGGTCGGCCTCGCCCAGCTCGAAGCGCGACAGCACGATCGCCTGGGTCTGATAGATGCGTGGTGCCGGCACACCTCAAGCGTAAGCGTTGTGGCCGTCGACGACGCAGAAGAGCGATCAAGTGGGCGAGTTCGTTCGCGGGGCGAAAGCCGCCGCGACCCAGCTGGTCATACTCGTTACCATGAGGTAGCATATAAGCCCGATGAGTGAAGGCAGTGCCGCTACCCGCTTGTATCCTCCGCCGGTGATCATTTCCCCCGACCTTGACCGGCTGATCGCCGACACCGAAGCCGAGATCCTGGGCCTCATCGATCGGGCCCAGGACGAGCGGACGCGGGCGATGTACGACATGGTTCGGTACCACCTGGGTCTGGACGGCGACCAGCCGCGTGGCAAGCGCCTGCGCCCGCTGCTCGGGCTGCTCGCCTACGAATCGCTGACGGGCGACTACCACGCCGCACTGCCGGGCGCCGCCGCCGTCGAGTTGGGCCACAACTTCAGCCTCGTCCACGACGACATCGAGGACCGTGATGTCGAGCGCCGGCATCGGGCGACGTTGTGGACGGTGTTCGGCATCGCCCAGGGGATAAACACCGGCGACACACTCTTCACGCTCTCGCGCATGGCTCTCCACCGGCTCACTGATCTCGGCTTTTCAGACGCGAAGGTACTCGCTCTCATGCGTCTCTACGATGAAACCTGCGTCGCGTTGTGCGAGGGCCAGTTCATGGACATCTGGAGCGCAGAGCACGACGATCGACTATCGGTCGATTTCTACTTCGACATGATCGGGCGCAAGACCGCGGCGCTGATCGCCGCCTCGGTCCAGGCTGGGGCGATGCTGGCCAGCGACGACCAGCACATCATCGACGCGTACCGCGGCTTCGGCTGGTCGTTGGGCATCGCCTTCCAGCTCAACGACGACCTGCTCGGCATCTGGGGCGACGAACAGTCAACCGGCAAGGAACCTTCCGACCTGGCCAAGCACAAGAAGACGCTGCCGGTGATTTACGCCCTTGAGAACGCGTCCCCGGAAGACGGCACGCACCTGCGCCGGCTGCTGGCCGAAAGCAATCCGTCGCCCACCGATATCGAGGCGGGACGCGCCATCCTCGAACGCTGCGGTGCGCGCGAATACGCGCGCGAGCGAGCGCGCGCCGAGCGCGATGAGGCATTACTGCGACTCGAACTTTCCGGCGTGGTCGGCGACCATGCGCTCCAACGCCTGCGCGCGATCGTCATCTCGGCCATTAGCGCCTGAGCCGCCGCGGTTTGCCGGCCGGGCGCCCGATCTCAGTGCACGTCGGCGCCGTTGCCCTCGGCATTCTCCGCCGGCTTGCGCATGACCATGACCTTGCTCACGCGGCGGCCCTCGGTCGATTCGACGGTCAGCGTCAGGTCGTTGACCTCCACCGTGTCGCCGGGAATGGGCACCCCGCCGATCTCGTGGTAGACGAGCCCGCCGACCGTGTCGTACTGCTCGCGGTCGGCACCGTCGAGTTCGACGCCGAAGTGCTCGGCCAGGTCGTCGACGCTCATGCGTCCGTCGACGCGCGCCTCGTTGTCGGAGAGTGACTCGATCATCGGCTCCTCGAGGTCGTACTCATCCTGGATCTCGCCGACGATCTCCTCGATCAGATCCTCGATGGTCACCAGCCCGGCCGTGCCGCCGTACTCGTCGAGGACGATGGCGATGTGCACGCGCCGGCGCTGAAAGTTGTGCAGCAGGTCGTCAACCGAGATCGACTCGGGCACGAACAGGGGGGTGCGCAGGATCGAACGGATGGCCGGCATCTTGCCGCGCGCGAAGTGCGGTATCAGGTCCTTGGCGTAGAGGATGCCGACCACGTTGTCGATCGTCTCGTCGAACATGGGGATGCGCGAGTGGCCCTCGTTGACGATGAGCGCCACGATCTCGTCGAGCGTCGCGGTGACCGGCAGCGCCTGGATGTCGATGCGCGGGACCATCACCTCGTGGATGCGCTGCTCCCCGAGCTCGAGCACGGCGCCGATCATCTGCTGCTCCTCGGCCTCGATCGCGCCCTGCTCGCCGCCCCGCTCGACAAGGATCATCAACTCCTCGGCGGTCAGCCTGTCCATCTCGGGCTCGGGCACGTGCAGCAGGATGGTCACCACGCGAGTCAGCCCGGTCAGTAGCCAGACGATCGGCCGCAGAACGCTGGCCAGCACCTCGATCGGCCCGGCGAAGAAGATGGCCAGCCGCTCTGAATAGGCCAGCGCGATCGCCTTGGGCACCAGCTCGCCGAGGACGATTGTCGCCAACGCGACCAGGATCGTCACCACGAGTAGGGCGATGAATCCAGCGTTCGGCCCGATGGCCGGGATGCCCGCGAGGTAATTCCTGAAGCCGTCGATCAGGTTGGCGCCCGCGAAGCTGCCGGCCAGCACCGACATGAAGGTCACCCCGATCTGGATGACGGCAAGGAAACGGCCGGGCTGCGATGTCAACCGATGAACGCGCACGGCCCCGCTGTTGCCCTCGTCGATCAGCTGTTCGATGCGGCTCCGGCGCACGCGCACGAGCGCGAACTCGGCGGCGGAGAACAGGCCGCTGGTCAGGATCATCAGCGCCAGGACGAGGATGTCCACGTCAGCCCGACTTCACCGCCGTGTCAGCTCCCCCGCTGGCGGGTTGGCCCGATGGTTCGGACGCCGGCTTCCGGCTACGGATCCGCGCCGGCATGCCGACGGCCAGCTTGCCGGGCGGGACGTCTCGCGTGACGACCGACCCGGCTCCGGTGTACGCGCCCTCACCCACCGTCACCGGCGCACGCAGGATCGTGTCCGAACCGATGAACGCGCCCCGGCCGATAGTCGTGCGGCTCTTGTGCTGCCCGTCGTAGTTGGCGGTGATGGTCCCTGCGCCGATGTTGACGTCTTCGCCCACGTCGGCATCGCCCAGGTAGCTGAAGTGGTGCTGTTTCGAGCGTGCGCCGAACCTGGTGTTCTTCTGTTCGGCGAAGCTGCCCACCTGCGCGCCGTCGCCGATGTCACAGCCACCGCGCAGGTGGGCAAACGGGCCGACCTGTACGTCGTTGCCGACCCGCGAGCCGTTCAGCATGCTGGCCAGGATCCTGCAGCGCTCGCCGACCACGCTGTCGACCAGCTGGCTGCCCGAGCCGATGACCGTGTCTCGCGCAATGCGCGTGGCGCCGCGCAGGATCACATTCGGCTCGATGGTCACATCCGGAGCGATCTCGACGGTCCCATCGACGCTCACCGCCGCAGGATCGCCGAAGGTCACGCCGGCCTCCATGTGCCGCTGGACGATCTCGTACTGCAGCATCAACTGAACCTGCGCCAGATCGGAGCGATCGTTTATGCCGACGAGCTCCGATTCCCAGTCCGCGCCGGCGGGCTGCTCGACCGCGATGGCCGGTCGACCGTCCGCGGCGGCCAGCTCGACCAGCTGGGTCAGGTACAACTCGCCCGTCGCGGCCGACGGCGTCAGACGCGCCAGAGCGTCGCGCAGCCACGCGCCGTCGAACGCGTACAGGCCGCCGTTGCACAGCGCCACGCGCCGCTCGGCCGGAATCGCGTCGCTCTCCTCCACGATACGCGCCACGGCGTCACCCTCGGCCAACAGCACCCGGCCATAACCCGCCGGATCATCGAGCTCCATCGCCGCGAGAGCCATTACCGCGTCCGCCTCGCGTCGCGCCGACGCGATCCACGCTACCGATGCGGCGTCGATCAGCGGCACGTCGCCCGACAGCACGACGAGCTCATCGGTACCGCCGGGGAGCCCGGCCACAGCCGCGCGAAGGGCATCGCCGGTGCCCAGCGGCGCGGCTTGCAGGGCGAACTCGGCGTCACCGGCGAACCGCTCACAGACCTCCCTGGTCGCGGGCGAGTAGACCACCAACGGCCTCTCGCCGGTCGCCGTACGAGCCGCGTCGATGACGTACGCGAGCATCGGCCGGCCGCAGACGGAGTGGAGCACCTTGGGCAGGCGCGACTTCATGCGCGTGCCGAGGCCGGCGGCGAGGATGACTGCTGTGGTTCGCGGACCGGGAGGCGTCACGACGGTCGAGGACCGCCGCTGGCTGATGGAGGTTTGCTGGACGACATCGAGTTGCGCCTGACTCTACGGGCGCTCCGGCGGCAGGTCAAACGCGCGGCTACGCGTCGCTGCGCACCGCAATCGCCTCGATCTCGACCAGCGCTCCGCGGGGCAGGCCCGCCACCGCGTATGCAGCGCGGGCCGGAGGTGGGTCGCCGACGAAGCGCGCGTAGACGGCATTGAACGCCGGGTAGTCGTCGATGTCAGCCAGCAGGCAAGTCGTCTTGGCCACATCCGCCATGGACAACCCGGCTGAATCGAGGATGGCCGAGATGTTGCGCAGGGCGCGCTCGGCCTGCGCCGCGAAACCGTCAACCAGCTCGCCGGTTCCCGCATCGATGCCGACCTGGCCGGCCACGAAGACCAGGTCGCCGGCATCGATGGCCTGACTGTACGAGGCGATCGCCGCAGGAGCGCCGGCGGTCTTGATCGCGCGAAGCGTCATGGATACCTCCAGATTGGTTTCGGACCGGCCAGATCGACCGCGTGAAAGGTGACGCCGTCGAGGCGCGCCGACGCCGCGGTGACGGCATCGACGCCGGCGGCGCTCGCCTCGTCGGGCGAAGCATAGAGCGCGAAGAGCGTCGGTCCGGAGCCCGACAGCAGCCACGGCCGACCGGTCATCCGCTCAAGCTCGGCGCGTGCCCCGGCAAGCTCGGGCAGCAGGTGGCGCACCGCCGGCCACAGGTCGTTGGCATCGCGCAGCCGATCGGCCCAGCCGGCAAGCGCGGCCGCGCCCAGCCCGTCGCCGATCGCGATGGCCAGGCTCGCCGAGACGTTTTCCGCGCGTGCGCGTAAACGCAGCTTGTCGTGCAGCGCAAAGACTGCTGCCGAAGAAAGCGCCGCGTTGCGCGTCGCCAGCAGCAGACCCGCTTGATCGCGCAGCGCCGGCAGCGGCGCGACGCGCTCACCCCTGCCCGCCACGAGTGCAAGCGGGGCGTTGCGGGTGAAGAACGGCACGTCCGAGCCGAGCTCGAGCGCGAGCGCGGCCCGTTGCTCGGAAACCAGTTCGCGCTGCCAGACGGCCAGCGCGGCATCGATCGCGGCGGCTCCGTCCGAGCTGCCGCCGCCCATTCCGGCGGCCATCGGAATCCTCTTGTCGAGATGCGCGGCGAGCGCTGGCAACTCATCGCGCAGTGCGCGACGGGTCGCCGCGAAGGCGCGCATGACCAGGTTGTCGGCGATCGGGCAATCAGGCTGGCCAGTCACGGTCAGCGTGTCCGCGCCGCCTGGCGCCTGGCCGACGGTCAGCTCATCGGCCAGTCCGATGCGCAGAATGACCGAGCGCAGGTCGTGATAGCCGTCCTGCCTGCGGCCGGTCACCTCGAGCGTGAGGTTGACCTTGGCGTGCGCGCGGGCGTGCATCAGGCGAGCACCGAGGCCAGCATCAGTCGAGCGGACCGACGCTATCGCGCAGGGCCATCCATTCCGCAACGCTGAGCGTCTGCGGCCGCCTGTCGGGCGCGATTCCCGTCTGCGCCAGGGCGCGCTCGAAGCGCTCGCCGCCAACCTGCGGCAGTTGGCGCGGCAACACGTTGTGGAGCATCTTGCGCCGCTCGCGGAAACCGGCCTGAACCAGTCGCCAGAGTCCCTCCTCGGCCTCGCGCGGAAGGAGGCGCGGCCGGGTTTCACCTACCAGGATGGCCGACTGGACGTCGGGCGCGGGCTCGAACGCGCTGGGCGGCACGGTCCGCGCGACGCGCACCGCAGCGTGGTACTGGACAAAGACCGACAGGTAGCTCATCGCACCGGCGGGCGCGGCAATCCGCTCGGCGACCTCACGCTGGAGCATGAGCACGAAGCCCTCCGGCCGCGGCTCATTGCCGAGCACGCGGTGGAGCACCGGACTGGTGATGTGGTACGGCAGATTGGCAACCAGCTCATACGGCGCCGCCATCAGCTCCGCTACCGGCAGATCGAGCACGTCGCCCTCGACCAGCCGCAGCGTCCCGCGCTCGGGCCGGGCGAAGCGGGTGCGCAGGTGCTCGGCCAGGCGCGCGTCGATCTCGACCGCGGTGACATGCGCCGCACGATCGAGCAACGCGCCGGTCAGGATACCCAGGCCGGGCCCGATCTCCAGCACGTTGCGACCGGACAGCGGCTCGGCCAACGCAACGATGTCCTCGAGCACTGCCGCGTCGACCAGGTGGTTCTGGCTGAAGCTCTTGCGCGCGCCCAGGCCGTGGCGCCGAAGATAGCGCGCGACCTGTTCGGCGCCCAGGCGTCGCGGATCGAGCGTCACGCTGGGATCCCGTGCGGCTCGTGCTGGTCGGCCCGTCGTTTCGGGACGCTCGGCATCTGCGCCGCGAACCGCTTCATGGGATCGTGTCCGGGTAATGAGCGCACCAACACAGCCTAGCCCTGGCGCACCCGCCGCCGCGAGCAGGGGCTATCTCGCGACACACCGGGAGCACCACGAACGGATGATGCCCTACGTGGACGCGTTGCCGGAGCTGGCGGAGATGCTCGATCGCAGCGCTACGGCGGAGTTCAGGGAGCGCTTCGAACAGGAGTGCGAGTTCATCCTGGGCCAGATCGTGCCGCACAGCCAGGCAATCGAGGAGACGCTCTACCCGCAGCTCGCCGAGCTGATGGACAAGCGCCATTCGATGCAACCGATGCGTGAGGAACACGAGCGCCTGCGCGATCTGATCCAGTCGATGTGCCGCTATCGCGCGGATGTCGCCCGCGGTCAGCTCGACGAGGTCGACCTGATCGGCCTGCGGCGGATCCTGTACCGCCTGTTCACGCTCATGAAGGTCCACCTGGCCGAAGAGGAGCTCTATCTGCGTGTGATCGACCGCGACCTCTCCGACGAGGACCGAGACGTGCTCTCGCGCGGCATGGACCACGCCTCGGCCGAGCCGGTCTGAGCGCCGGCTCTAGGCGCGCTTCAACGTCACCGATTCCAGGTAGCGCCCGTCAAACTCCGCGATCAGCCGCGCGCGTTCCTTCATCACTGCCGCCCATTCGTCGAGCTCGGCGTAGCCGGAATCGGTCAGCCTGTAGTCGCGCCGTTGCGGTCCGCTGGGTTCATTGGACCATTCGGAGGTTACGTGGCCGGCCTTCTCGAGGTCACGCAGCGTGCGGTAAACCTGTCCGACGTCGACTGAACCGCCGGTGATGCCCAGCTCATCGAGCTGGGCGATGATCGAGTAACCGTGCGCCCCACCTGCGGCGAGGAGCACCAGTACGAAGGGCTCCATCCACCGGCGCCGGCCGCCCATTGGCGCCCAGCCGCGGTGAACCGGCGTGCCGGTGGTATCGCGCTCAGACGCCAGCGCATCCGGCGGCGCAGTCCGCGATGCCGGCTCTTCCCACGGGTCCTCGCGGCGCCGAGGCGCGGGCTTGCTTACCGAGGCACTCATATGCCTCAGGAGGATAACGGTCTGGAAGGTCGTTATGCCAGCGTTAGGTACCTGGCGGTCATGGCGTTGCCGCCTTGGCCGCCGGCGCCTCGACGGGCAACGGCTCACCAGCCAGAGCGAGGAAGAACAGCGCCAGCGGCCGGTAGACGGCGTGCGCGAACTTCATGAACGGCGCAAGCAGCACCAGCTCCATCGCCACCGCGACGTGGAATAGGAACATCCAGTAGCCCCACATGGGCGGCTGCGGCAGGTACAGGGCCAGCTCCAGGCCGAAGCCGGTCACGCCGGCGATCTCGAGCAGCGCGAGGAAGGTCCAATCGGCTGCGGTCGAGTGGCGCAACGAGCGCTCTGCGCGGCGCGCCCGCCGCCAGATGAGCATGGTCGTGCCGTAGACGAGCGCCAGTCCGGCGAGCGTTCCCAGGAGCCTGATCGGGTACCAGATCGGCACCGGTGTGCCGGTCGCCTTGACGCTGATCAGGGCCAGGCCGTAATCGAGTGCGGTCGCCGCCATCAGCCCGAGAAAGCCCCACATCGTGGCGGCGTGAATGAACCAGCGCTGCCGATACCACGGGTAGGTCGTGTCCTTGTCGCAGTCGGCGCGATAGCGGCGTTGGCCGAGAGCCTCGACGGCCAGCGCGCTCCAGGCGGAGCGGGCGGCGCGCCACAGGGCGGCGCGGCTGCCGAACAGCGCGTGCCGGTCGACGTCGAGCTGGCGGGCGATTCCGCGGGCCATGGTCAGCACACCGACGAGGCCCGCCAGGACCACGGCGATCATCAGGACGACGCCCGTGTTGTGGATGAGCTCCTCGGGGATGAAGTTGAAGATGTCCAGCGACACGTTGCTCATCGGGCCGTGGGCCGAGTACATGAACAGGGCGAAGAAGACGGCCAGGACGATCGCGACGGCAGTGCCGACGAAGGGCAGGTACATCAGCCGCGCCAGTCCAGTGCGGTCGTAGTTGGCAATCGCGTAGCGCCGCGCAGCGGCCATGAAATCGGCCGGCTCGGCCTGCCGCGGGCACGTCTCGGAGCACTCGCCACACGCGTAGCAGGTCCACAGCTCCTTGCTCGACAGCAGCTCGTCCTTCATGCCCACCTGGGCGTAGCGGATGAGCCGCCGCGGGAAGGTGGAGTCCTCCGTCGTGAGCGGGCAGACTGCCGTGCAGTTCCCGCAGTTGAAGCACGCGTTGACGTCGAAGGCGCCGTAGCGGCGAAGGGTCGGCATCAGCCCGAGGTCAACGGTGGTGGCCATCAGCGCGCCTCCTTGTTGGTCAGCGCGTAGCGAACGTACGAACCCTCGGTCGTGTCCTCGGCGATCGCGCCGTACTTGCGCATGGCGGTCACCAGCCAGAGCACTCGCCGCGCTTCGATACCGGTAGCCTCGGCAAGGGCCGGGACGGTGGCAGGCCCGCTGGCCAGGGCCTTCCGGATCGCCGAGCGCGCCGAATTCAGTTCGCGCACCGAATCGAGCAGTTCCTGCGGGGCGCCTCCCCGCTGCGCCTTCAACTCGAGCATCTGTGACCGCATTCGGGCGTGGACCGCCGCATCGCTCTCGGCTGCGGCCTTCTCGGCACTGGTCATGGCCGTACACCTCCAGCCAGCTTGGGTGAGTCGGCGGCCACTGCCACCGGCTCGCTGACGATGGCGTCGACCATCGCCCGGTACTGCGCCAGCTCCCAGCCCTGTACGTCGAGCGCCTCGACCGGACATGTCGGCACGCACGCGCCACAGCCGACGCAGGCAACCGGGTTGACGTATGCGCGCTTCTCGATGCGGCCCTCCTCGAGCTCGATTTCCTGGATCGCGATGGCGCCCGGGTAGTGGCAGGCGGCGAGGCACTCGGCGCAGCCGTCGCAACGCGCCAGATCGACGCGCGCGACGAAGGGCTCCATCTCGACGTGGTCCGTCGCCAGCAGGGTCGTCACCTTGGACACAGCGGCACTTGCCGAAGAGGTCGACTCGGTGATGTCCATCGGCGCCTGTGCCGTGCCAGCAAGCAGCACTCCGGGGATCGCGCTCTCGACCGGGCGCAGCTTGGGGTGCACTTCGAGCAGGAAGCCGTCGCTGCCGACCGACACGCGCGTCATCTCGATCAGGTCGCCGATCTCGCGCGGCACCATGCCGACCCCGAGCACCACCAGGTCGACCGGAACTTCCAGCTCGGCGCCGAAGGTCAGCGTGTCCTGGACCCTGACGCGCAGCGGATAGCCGTCACCGTCGCTGACATCGACCGTGGGCCGCGTCTCGTTGGCGAAGCGCAGGAAGACCACGCCGTTCTTCGACGCGTCGACGTAGTAGCGCTCCTGGTCCTTCTGATAGGTGCGGATGTCGCGATACAGATCGACCACGTTCGTCGCCGGATAGCGCTGGCGGACCTGGTTGGCCGCCTGGAGGGTCGCCGTGCAGCACACTCGCGAGCAGTACTCGTTGAGCTTGCGTCCCGGTGCGGGCTCGTCGACGCCCTCGATCTGGCGGCTGCCGACGCAGTGAATGAAGGCGACCGTGCGCGGGACCTTGCCTTCGATCTCGAGCCGGCCCGCCGTCGGGCCACTCGGATCGAGCAGTCGGTGCAGCTGCGGCAGCGTGACCACCCGCGGCGATTGCCCGTAGCCGTACTCGCCCTCGGCCGGTTCGTAATGGTCGAAACCGGTCGCCATGACGATCGCCCCAACCTCGGCCTCGCGCTCCAGCGCCGGGCCGTCCGGACGCTGGGTGCGCAGCGTCGCGTGGAAATCGCCGACGTAGCCGCTCACCGCCACGACCTGCGTCTTGGTCAACGCCGTGACGCGCGGTTCGGCCTGGACCTGTTCGATCAGGCCGGCGACGAGATCCGCGGCCAGCTCTTCGGTCGGGTAGACCGTGTAAAGCTCCCTGCTGCGGCCGCCGAGCACGTCGTCCTTCTCGACCAGGGTCACGGCGAGGTCCTGGCGCGCCAGGTCGAGCGCCGCGCGCATGCCCGACACGCCGCCACCGATGACCAGCGCGCGGTGGATGGCCGGCACGCTGACCTTGTCGAGCGGCTCGAGCAGGCGCGCCTTGGCCACGGCGGCGCGGACCAGTCGCGAGGCCTTGTCGGTCGCCTCGATCGGGTCGTGCGGATGGGCCCAACTGGCCTGCTCGCGGATGTTGGCTGCCTGGAAGACATACGGGTTGAGACCGCCCCGGACAACGGCTCGGCGGAATGTCGACTCGTGCAGCTTGGGCGTGCAGGCAGCCACCACTACACGGTCGAGGCCGAGCGCCTCGATGTCATCGATGATCGTTTTCTGCCCTTCGTCCGAGCACATGAAGGTCAGGTGACGTGCAACGGCAACTTCGTCTATGCCGGCCGCCTCGCGGGCGACCTGCTCGACGTCAACGACGTCGGAGATATTGCCGCCGCAGTGGCAGACATAGACGCCGACCCGCACCGGCGCCTCGCCGTCACCCTGCTCAGGGGTCTTGGGGTGCTGTTCGTCAGCCATGGTTTGCCTTCCCCGTCGCCACGGCGACCAGTGCGGCTGACTCGTCAACGCCAGCCCCGCCCACGGCCTCGGCCGGGGCCCGGCCGTCGCCGATGGCCGGAACGGGATGGGTGACCGGCGGACCCAGCTTGAGCGCCACCGCGGTCGCCGCAGCGCTGGCTTCAACGACGGTGTCGACGATGTCCTTGGGCGCCAGGGCTGTGCCGGCGGCGACCACGCCGGGCAGATTGGTCAGCGGCGCCGCCAGCTTGGGTTCGCTCGAAGCCACGAACCCGTAGGGATCGAGCTCGACATCGATGAAGCGCCGTGCGTCGTCGCCCGGCCGCAGGCCGACCGACAGCACGACCAGGTCGTGCTCGACCTCGACCACGCGTCCGCCCCCCTCGATCATCTCGACGCGCAGGCGCAGGTCGCCGTTGGGGTTCTCCTCGATGCGCCCAACCTTGGCCTTGACGAAGTTGATGCCCATCGAGCGCGCCGTCTGGTAGAACTGCTCGTAGCCCTTGCCGAAGGTCCGGATGTCCATGTAGTAGATCGTGATATCGGCCAGTGGCAGCGAGCCGGACAGCAGCATCGCCTGCTTGATCGCGTACATGCAGCAGACGCGCGAGCAGTACGGCACGCCGAGCGTCTCGTCGCGCGAGCCGGCGCACTGGATGTAGGCAACGCTCTCGGGGATCTTGCCGTCCGACGGCCGCAGCACGCGCCCGTACGGTCCGTTGGGCGCCAACAGGCGTTCCATGTCCAGGCCGCTGAGGACATTGCACGCGCGGCCGCCGAGATACTCCTTCTTGGCGTCGATCGGCGTCGGCTCGTATCCAGTGGCGAGCACCACCGAGTGCGCGAACACCTCCTCGGTGTGGGCGGTCTGGCTGAAGTCGATGGCACCCGTCGGGCAGGCTTTCTCGCACTTGCCGCAGTAGACGCATTCGTCGATCTCAATGAGGGCCTTCTGGGGCATCGCCGTCCCGAACGGGATGTACACGGCGCGCCGGGCGCCCATACCGCCGTCGAACTCGTGCGGCACCTCGACCGGGCACGCGTACTCGCACAGCCGGCAGCCGATGCACGCATCCTCGTCGACGTAGCGCGGCTTGTGCGTGATCGTCGCACGGTAGCCACCGGCTTCGGGCGTGATCGATTCGACCTCGACGTATGTCCAGGTGGTGATCCGATCGTGGTGGGCCGTCGCCGACATGCGCGGGGTGGTGATGCAGCTCGCGCAGTCCATGGTCGGAAAGACCTTCGACAGGCCGATCATCTTGCCGCCGATAGTGGCCTCGCGCTCGACCAGCAGGACGTCGTAGCCGCGATCGGCGAGATCGAGAGCCGCCTGCATGCCGGCAATACCGGCGCCGACGACCAGGACGTCGGTCGTGCGCTGCTCGTTCATCAGGCGGCCTTTGCCGGCGCCGTCTCGGCGACCAGTCCCAGTTCGGCCAGCACGGCCTCCATCTCGCCTACCTCCTTGACGAAGGCCTTGGTGCACACGCTGCAGATGGCGGTCAGCTTGAGGCGTCGAATGTCGATGCCTACGTCCTTCATCAGCCCGTACACCCGGCTGACGCGCGCGGCGAGTTGGTCATAAGTGCCCTCGTAGGGGCTGTCGGTGCCGCACGAGGCGATCAGGATGGCGTCGATGCCGCGCTCGAAGCAGCGCAGGTAGAAGGACTCCGGAAAGACGACCGGGTCGGGGGTCGCGATGACATAGGTGTTGGGCGCGTACTCGAGGTGCGCCTGACCGGTGGCGTCGATGCCCGGATAGGAGCAGTGGAGCGTCGCGATGACAAGCAGTCGGGTAGGGCGGGTTTCGCCCTTGCCCGTTGCGGCATTCACCATCTCGACGCTCCCTGGCTCAACTTGCCTGATGACTACTTCTGGCGGCGGACGAAGACCCGCTCATAGCCCTCTCCGGGCAGGTTGCCCAGCGGGCTGTGGCCGACCTTGGTGGCCCATGCGGCGATGTCGGTCTTGGTCATCGGGTCGCTCGACCAGATCTCCAGGACGTCGCCGACCGAAATCGCGCCGATGCCTTTCTTGGCCTCGAGCAGTGGGCCCGGGCAGGCGCTGCCGCGCGCATCAACGACTTTGGCCGGGGTGAGCTGCTCCAGCTCAACCGGCGGCGTGGCGGTAATGGTCATGTCTGTCTCCTTTGTTGGAATCGGCTGTGGTTTCAGTAGACGAGGCTGTTGGTCGCCGAGGTGATCTCGGCCACGAAACGGCCGGCGGCAACGACTTCTGCGCCATCGACCAGGCCGCCATCGGCAGCGATGCCGCGGCCCTTGATGCACGGCCCGCAGACGAGCATCTTCCCGCCAAGCTCGACGAAGTCGGCCATCAGCTTGGACAGCGGCGGAAACTCGGGCGCGGCAACCGTCTCGGCCTCGCCGCGATGGACGAGGCAGACGCCATCGGCCTGGAAGCCCATCACCACATCGACATCCGAGGCAAGCGCGGCGCAGGCCATGACGAAGGGGATGGTGGCCAGTTCGGGATCTTTCGGCCCGTGCGTGGCCATGATGACCAGCTTCTCTTGATCAGCCATCTGTGGACTCCTTTCCCAACTGTGACTACGAGAACAGCAACCCAGGCACCAATGCCACTTCTTAATTCACCGGCCGCCGATGCCCGCCGGTGTCAGCGGCGAGGCGCGCTCGGCAACATCGGCTGTGGCGGCCAGGTCGCCCAGGTGCACCAGCCGGCGGATGAGCACCTCGCGGAACAGGTCGCACGCGACGACGAGGTCACGGTCGCTCAGCCGGTACTGCACGATCCGACCGTCGCGCGTCGCCTCGACCAAGCCGGCACCGCGCATCGCGGCGAGGTGCTGCGAGGTGGCCGACTGCGTCAGCCCGAGGGCGTCCGCCAGGTCGTGCACCTCCGAGGGGCCGATCGACAGCGCGTGAATGATGCGCAGGCGGGTGGCGCTGGCGAGTGTGCGCAGGACCGATGCCTGCAACTCGTCGAGATCCTGCGTCAGACTCAGCACGCTCTTACCTCGCTCCCACCAGGCCAGACGGTGGTTCCGATCCGGCCTCATATTCGCTCGGTACGAATATGTGCTTAAACCCTATACAAGACGTGAGCCATTGGTCACATTCGGGCGGGCCGACAAGCCCGCGCGAGCGCGGCACGCAGCCGCACGGCGTGATTCAGGCGCGTTCGACGGGTTCGGGCAGGGCAAGTTTGAGCGACGGCCGGGCGGCGAGATCAAAGCCGGCGCGGGCTCCGGCGCGGGCACGGAAGAAGCCCGCGGCGCCGATCATGGCCGCGTTGTCGGTGCACAATCCCGGGCGCGGCACGACCACGCGGATGCCACGTCGGCGGGCGCCCTCGATGATGCGCTCGCGCAGCACGCTGTTGGCGGCCACTCCGCCACCGACGATGATCGTCTGCGCGCCGCTCTGCTCGGCCGCGCGCAGCGTCTTTGACGCCAGTACGTCCACGACCGACTCCTGGAAGCCGTACGCCAGCTCCGCCACGGCGCGCTCGGCCAGCGGCTGGCCGTCGGAACCCATCGTGCTCACGTCGGTGCCCAGCTCACGGGCGACCTCGCGCCGCGCCGCGGTCTTGAGGCCACTGAAGGAGAAGTCGAAGGTCTCGCCCAGCCACGCTCGCGGAAAGACACGATCGCGCCGGCGCGCCCCCTCGGCCGCCTTCATGATCGCCGGGCCACCCGGGTAGGGCAGCCCGAGCAATCGCCCGACCTTGTCGAACGCCTCGCCGGCGGCGTCGTCGACCGTCTGTCCGAGCAGTCGATAGGTCAGGTGGTCGGTCATCTCGACGAGGAAGGTGTGGCCACCGCTGACGACCAGCGCGACGAGCGGAAACTCGGGTGCCGGCCTGTCTTGCTCGGCGGGATCGAGCAACCAGGCGGCATAGATGTGGCCCTCGAGGTGGTTGACCGGTACCAGCGGCAGGTCGTGGACCCAGGCGAGCGTCTTGGCCATGGTGATGCCGACGAGCAGCGAGCCGGCCAGGCCTGGGCCCTCCGTCACTGCGACGGCCTCGATCGCCGACCAGTCGTCGATGCCGGCCTGCTCGCGCGCCCGATCGAGCACCGGGATCATCCAGCGCAGGTGGGCGCGCGCCGCCACCTCGGGCACGATGCCGCCGGTGGCGCTGTGCAACGCGACCTGGCTGGCGACGACGCTGGTGACGATCCGCCGGCCATTGTCGACCACGGCGACGGCCGTCTCATCGCACGAGGACTCGACCGCCAGGATGCGACCGTTAACGGCCATCGCCGGCTCCCTCGGGCTGATCGACCGGAGCGCCACGGTAGCGTTCGGCGAGCAGTGCCAGCCGGCGGGTCATGTCCGGCGCGGACAGGGGCTCGGTGGTCATGATCAGCGCGTCCTCGCCGTTGTCCGAGTAGTAACGCGGCCGAACACCCACCGGCCGGAAGCCGAAGCGCGCATACAGTGCCCGCGCGGGGCGGTTCGAAATGCGCACCTCGAGCGTCGCGACGCGTGCGCCCATCTCAATCGCCAGCTCGATCAGGGCAACGAGCAGCCGGCCGCCGACGCCACGCCGGCGCCAGGCCGGCAGCACCGCAAAGGTGGTCACATGGGCCTCGTCGACCATCAGCCACATGCCGCCGTAGGCGACCGTTTCGCCGCCCGCGCGCACGACCAGGTAATGAGCCAGCCGGTTGGCCTGGATCTCCTGGCTGAACGCATAGTCGGGCCACGGCACGGGAAAGCTGGCGCGCTCGATGCGGTGCACGGCCGGGATGTCGGCCAGGCTCATGGGCTCGACGGCGAGCCTCAGCGGCGGTCGACTGACCACTCGATCTCTCCGCTGATCTCAGCCAGGCCGCGCGGCAGGGCCACGTAGGCGGGTACCAGGGTTGCCGGATCGCTGGCATCGCCGTCGAGCAACCCGTGCGCGCCCAGGACGGCAAGCGCCGCCGGCAAACCGGACACCGCACGACGCCCGAGCTCGGCCGCGGCGGCGGGCAGACGTGCGTCATCCAGGTCGACGCTGACCAGCTCGGCCACGCCTGCGACCCCGACCAGGGCTTCGTCGCCGGCCACCAGCTGCGGCGCTTCGAGCTCGCGCGGGACACCGGCGTCGACGCTGACGAGGTGAACGTAACGGTCGGCGACGCCGGCCGGCAGCGCCACCGCGAAGGTGGCCGCAGCCGATCGCCCGGCCCACGCCGCCAGGGCAAGCGCCCGCGTCGTCGAGATGCCGAGCAACTGGATGTGCAGGCTGTAGGCGATGACCTTGGCCGTCGCCAGCCCGATACGCAGCCCAGTGAAGCTGCCCGGGCCGGTGCCGGCGATGACCGCCGCGAGGTCGCCGCGACCGGCGTGCGCCCGGCCCAGCAGCTCGTCGAGCCGCTGGAGCAACTCCTCGCCGTGGCGGTGACGGCTGGTCCACTCACGTTGAGCGATCAGCCCACCGTCCTCGCGGGCGAGCGCCAGGAGCGGCGTCCGCGTCGCCGTGTCGAGGACCAGGAGCGGGCCGCTCACGAAGCCGCCTGCGCACTGCCCCGTGCCGCGGCCCATTGGCGCGCCGCGGCAAGGTAGCGACGGTGATCCACGACGCTCGGCTGCACCGTGATGCGGCGGGTTTCGTCGGCGAGCACATCGAAGCGGACCGTGAGCCGCCCCGGCTCGAGCTCATCGGGCAGGCGCTCCGCCCATTCGCTCAGCGTGACGCCGTCGCTCTGCCGCTCGTCGACCAGGCCGCCGGCGAGTGCCTCGCCGGCGCCCGCCAGGCGGTACAAGTCCTGGTGAAAGAGCGGCAGCCGTCCGGCGTACTCGGCCATCAAGTTGAAGCTCGGGCTGTTGACCACTTCGCGCACGCCGAGGCCGCGCGCAAAACCCTTGGCGAATTGCGTCTTGCCGGCGCCCAGCGCACCGAGCAGCGCCAGCCGATCACCCGGCTGTGCGGCCCTGGCCAGGTGCGCTGCCAGATCACGCGTCTCATCCGCTGTGCTGGTCGTCACGGTCACGCCGCTGTCGAGCGACGTGGCTGAGCTGGAGAGCGTCACCCGTCCAACGTTAAACGATGACGGCGCACAGCCGGTTGTCAGTCGAGCTCGAAGCGCTGCGCGGCCTCGCCGGCGAGCATGCGGCCGATCGCCAGCGATGCAGTCGCCGCCGGCGATGGCGCATTGCGGACGTGCAGCACGTGGCCTTCGCCACCGAGGCGAAAATCGTCGACCAGCGCGCCATCGGGATCGATCGCCTGGGCGCGCACGCCGGCGGGCCCGGGCGCCAGCTGGTCGAGGCGCAGCTCGGGCAGGTAGCGGCGTAGGGAGCGGAAGAAGAGCCGCTTTGAAAGGTCGCGCATCATCTCGGCAGCGCCCATGCGCCAGTAGCGCGCAGCGAGCCCGGCGAAGCGGCGCGAGGCGAGTACTGCGGCCAGGTCGCGCGGCGCGATGTCGCGCCGCCGGTAGCCCTCGCGGGCAAACGCCAGGACCGCGTTCGGGCCGGCCCACACCTCGCCGTCAATGCGCCGGGTGAAGTGCACGCCGAGGAACGGGAAGCCTGGATCCGGCACCGGATAGAGCAGGCCGCGCACGAGCGGCCGCGCCGCCTGTGTGAGCAGCCAGTAGTCGCCGCGAAAGGGCACGATCTGCTCGCGTGGCGACTCACCGCTCATGCGCGCGACGCGATCTGACTGCAGCCCGGCACAGGCGATCACGTCGCGCGCCAGCAGCTCGCTGCGCGTCGTCGCCAGGCGGACCTCGCCCGTGCGCACATCGATGCCGGTGACTGCGCGCCCGGTCTCGATGGTGCCGCCAGCGCCGCGTATCTCGGCCGCCAGGGCGTCACATACGCGCACGTAATCGATGACTCCGGTCGTCGGGCTCCACAGCCCGCGGATCCCCGCCGCGTGCGGCTCGATCTCGCGTATGCGTTCCGGCCCGACCGCTTCGAGACCGGGCACCTGGTTGGCTGCTGCCCGCGCGCGCAGGTCGTCCAGCCGCGGCAGCTCGCGCTCGTCAATCGCGACGACCAGCTTGCCCGAGCGGGTCACCGGGATGGCATGGGCCGCGGCGAACGCTTCCAGCTCGGCCTTGCCAGCGCGGCACAACTGCGCCTTCAGCGAACCGGGGGCGTAGTAGATGCCGGCGTGGACGACGCCGCTGTTGTGGCCGCTCTGGTGCGCGGCCAGGCGATCCTCCTTCTCGAGCAGCACCAGTTGCAGATCGGGATGGTGGCGCAGCAGCTGGTAGGCCGTGGCGAGACCGACGATCCCGCCGCCGATGACCACGAGATCCGCACGGGCGGCCGGCTGGCTAATCACCGCTGCAATCTAGCCGATGAATCCACCGACGAGCCGATACCTGAACTCGGGGTAGTGTTGGGCCGATGAACACCCCGCGCATCCTCCTGTTGATGGCCCTGACGGTGCTCATCGACATGGCCGGCTTCGCGCTGGCGCTGCCCATGCTCCCCTTCTGGGCCCAGGAGTTCGGCGCCGACGCGACGACGATCGGCATGATGATGGCGGCCTATTCCATCGCCCAGTTCGTGTTCACGCCGATCTTCGGTGCCCTGTCCGATCGCTTCGGCCGGCGTCCGACGATCGTGGTGGCGCTGATCCTCGAAGGCCTGGGCCTGATCGGAACGGCGCTCGCGACGTCGGTGCCGATGCTCATCGCTACGCGCTTCATCAGCGGCATCGGCGGCTCGAGCATCGGCAGCGCGCAGGCGGTCGTCGCCGACGTGACCGACGAGAGCAATCGGGCGCGCGGGATGGGCTTCATCGGCGCAGCCATCGGCATCGGCTTCGTGGTCGGCCCCGGGGCGGGCGCGCTGCTCAGCCTCGTCGGGCCGTCGGCGCCGTTCTGGGGTGCCGCGCTGGTCGTCATCATCGACGCCGTCCTGGTGGCCATGATCCTGCCCGAAACCCTGACGCTGCGCGCACCGACCAAGCGCGTCGCCGCGCCCAGCCCGCTGCGCATCCCCGATGTTCGCCGGCTGATCGCCGTCACGCTGCTGTTCACGACGGCGTTTGCCGCAATGGAAACCGTCCTGCCGCTGTTCACGCAGGCGACGCTCGGCTGGGGAGCCGCGCAGAACGGGCTCGCCTTTGCCGTGGTCGGGCTCCTACTGGTCATCATCCAGGGCGGCCTGATCGGCCGGCTGGTCAGGCGCGTCGGCGAGCGCCGGCTGCTGCTCACGGGTTTGCTCTTCGTGACCGCTGGCCTGGCGGTGCTGCCACTGGGCGGTTTGTTCGTGACGATCATCCTCGGCGCCGGGTTCACCAGCCTGGGCATGGCCCTCATCTACCCAACCAGCTCGTCGCTGCTGACGTACGCCGCACCGCCCGACCGCGCCGGCGTGACGTTGGGGATGGCGCGCTCAGCCGGCGGCGTGGCACGCGTCATCGGTCCGGCGATGGCCGGGGCGCTGTACACGCGCTTCGGTCCCGCCGCGCCGTTCCTCGCCTCGGCCGCGGTGAGTGCCGCCTCGGTCCTGCTGGTGCCCTTCTCGTTGCGACAGCCCAGACGGGCCGACTCACCGGGACATGCCGCCGCTGACTGAGCCGGCTCGGCGCTACATCTCCATGGGTGGCTGGTAGGCCGGGTCGAGATACTTCTCAGGGTCTTCTTTGAAGTCGAGCATGCAGCCCTTCCCGCAGAAGTAGTACGTCTTCCCGTCGTGCTCGGCGCTCAGGCCCAGACTGCGGGCGCGCTCCACTTCAACGGTCATCCCGCACACGGGGTCCGTAGGGCTGGCCATGATATCGGTCATCGTCGTGTCTCCTCGCTCCATCGATCAATACTCCCTATCAGTATGCTCCGAAGTCTCGCCATCAGCCGCCGGCGGCGGCGCCTCCGCGAGAGACGCCTGCGCAGATGGGCTCATCGGTACCGGTGGAGGCGGTTCGCCCGGCGGCTGTCCGGGCGGTTCGCCCGGCGGCTGTCCGGGCGGTTCGCCCGCCGCGAGCAGCTCGCCGATGCGCTCGACGAGGTCGAACGGCACCAGCACCGTCAGGCGGTCGCCGGCCTCGATGACGGTGGGCGGGCCGGGTCGGAAGGAACGGCCGTTGCGGCGCACGGCGATGGGCAGCGAGAAGGCCGGCCAGCGCAGCTCGGAGATCCGCCGGCCGGCGGGCGCTGAGCCAGGCCGTATCTCGAGGTCGACGATCCGGTAGTCACGCAGCCGGCCACGCACCTCCGGCCGCGACCGCGCCGGCACGACTCCCTCTGGATGACTTGCGGCTGGTGCTCCCTCGGCCGTCGCCACCTCCTGGCCCAGGCGCGACGCGTACGCACTCAGGACGTCGCGGTGGGTCAGCCAGCCGATCACACGGCTGCCAGCACGCGTCACCACCGGTAGTCCGGATACCTCCTGGCGCATGAGCATCGAGAGCGCGTTTTCGAGGGTCTCGTCCGGCTTCAGCGTCGGCAGATGGTGGGCCAGACTGGCGGCCGTCGCGTCGAGCGCGTTCTCGCGCATGCTGCCTTCGACCTCCTGGGCGGTGATCACCCCGCGGTACGCGCCCTCGTCGTCGACCACCGGCAGCGCCTCACGGCCCTCGCCCACGAAGCGCCCGGCCAGCTCACCGATGCTCAGGTCCATGGGCACCCCCTCGGGCACCTTGCGCATCGCCTGCCCGACGGTGATGATCTCCATGACGTTGGCCGGCCTGCCGCGCATCACGTCGATGCCTCGGCGACGCAGCTTCAGCGTGTAGATGGTGTCGCCGGTGATAAGCGACGAGAGGCCCGCCGCGAGGGCGATGGCGAGCATCATCGGCAGGATGATCTGATAGTCGCCGGTCAGCTCGAACATGATCAGCACCGCCGTGATCGGGGCACGCCCGGCGGCGGCGAACACGGCGCCCATGCCGACCAGCGCATAGGCGCCCGGCGATGAGACGACCGACGGCGCGATCTGGCCCATGATCACGCCGAACGACATGCCCAGCATGCCGCCGATGTACAGCGACGGCGCGAACACACCGCCAGAGCCACCGATGGCGATGGTCAGGCTGGTGGCGACGATCTTGCCCACCGCCAACAACGCCAGCAGGTAAAGCGCGAAACCACCGTGGATGGCCGATTCGAGCGCCGGGTAGCCGACGCCGTAGAGCTGCGGCAGGGCCAGCAGCAGGAGGCCCAGCAGGATGCCACCGACGGCTGGCCGGAGCCACTCCGGACGGCCATTCCACAGCCGGTCGACCACGTCTTCCATGCCGTACAGGCCGCGGATGAAAACGATGCCAGTGATGGCCGCGGCGATGCCGAGCAAGACGTACAGCGGGTACTCCCAGGGCGAGGTGATCTGGAAGGCGGGCAGCGGCAGGAATGAGCTGCTGCCGAACGCGGCGCGGCTGATGACGTCGGCGACCACCGACGCCAGGACGACGACGCCGAACGAGCGCACCTCGAAGTCGCGCAGGATCAGTTCGAGCGAGAAGAAGACCCCGGCGATCGGCGCGTTGAAGGTCGCGCTGATGCCACCCGCGGCGCCGCACGCCACGAGCAGGCGCAGGTTGTTCTCCGACAAGCGCAGGAGCTGGCCCACGGTCGAGCCGACCGCCGAGCCGATCTGGACGATCGGCCCCTCACGACCGACCGAACCGCCCGCGCCCAGGCAGATGGCCGAGGCGAGCGACTTGACAACCGCCACGCGGGGCCGGATCCGGCCGCCCTCCTGGGCGACGGCGAGCATCACTTCGGGCACGCCATGGCCGCGCGCCTCGGGGGCGAAGCGGGCGATCAGCGGACCATAGAGCAGGCCGCCGATGACCGGCACGGCGATGATGAACCACGGCCCCAACCACGGTATCGCGGGATTGGACGCGTGCCCCGCGCCGCTGTAGTCCGTCGCTCCAGTGAACAGCACGCCGAAGCCGGCGATCAGCTCGCGAAAGATGATCGCCCCCACCCCGGCGCTGACACCGGTGACGAGGGCGAGCACGACCAGGCCTGTCGGGCTGCCGCGCAACCAGTCGTAGGCACGCGTGCGCAGCGACGGCGGCAGGCCCAGGGTCGGCAGACCGTGCAGCGCCGCGCCGCGCGCGGGCACAACGTCACGGGTCGCGTGGCGGTCAGACGCCACAGCGCTAGTTCAAGCCGATGACCCGCTCAGCATCTCCGCGCTCGGCCTGACTGATCCCGCCGCGCCGGCGGAGCTGCATCATCGAGTTTGAGACGTCGGCAAGCGGGGCAGCGGTCCACTGGTTGATCATTCGCTGGCCCACACCTTACCGCGAGATGATCGCTGGTGGCGCCGCTGTTGCGCCGGTTGCGAGCCGTCAGGCGTCGCAGCCGGGCTCCTCGTCGATCTCCTCGAGCCGCTCGATCAGGCGGTCAATGCCGCCCTCGTCGGCCAGCACCTGCTGCAGCGCGCTCGAGCCGCCGCCGAAGATCGAGCGCAGCACGGGATCGAAGAAGAGCATCGCCTGGCTTCCCAGGGCGCGATAGGGACGGCTGGCCTCGAGGAACATCATCGCCGGACCGGTCATGCCGTACAGCTGGATCTCGCGAGCCGCGTTCTCGACGAGGTCGTCGAAGCCCAGCTCTGGTCCGAGCCCGCTCATCTAGCTCTCCGCACGTCGGTCACCCTCTTGGACTTCCTCAAGCCGGCCCAATTTCCGGCGCCGCCCGGGCCTCGCCGTTGAGCGTGCGGAGGCCCTGAAGTACTGGACCGGCATGGTACACCCGGGCTACCCGGTGCGCGACGCTGGTAACGACCTCGTACGGAATTGTGTTGCGGGCGCGCGCCACATCCAATGCGCTGATCTGGTCATCACCCTGCCGGCCGAGCAGCACATACTCGTCGTCGAGTTCTGCACCGGCCACGTCTGTGACGTCGACCATCACCGCGTCCATCGCAACGGTGCCGACAAGGGACACCCGCCGCCCACGGACCAGCGCCTCGGCGCGCGACGCGCTCAGCCACGGCCAGCCGTCGCCGTAGCCGATGGGCAGCGTCGCCACGAGCGAGTCGCGCGGCGCTCGCCAGCGTCCGCCGTAGCCCACCGGCGTGCCCGCCGCCAAACGTTCGAGGCGCAGCGGTCGCGCCTTGAGTGTCATCGCCGGGCGCAGCCGGGCGGCGATCCGCCGCCCGGCCTCGTCGAGCGGCAAATCGCCGGGCATCAGACCGTAGAGCGCCAGGCCCACGCGCACGCCCTCGTACCGCGGCGCATGGCCGCTGAACAGGCCGCCGGTGGCGTCGAGGTGGCGTGGCGGCACTGCCAGGCCACCTGCGCGCAACGCTGCGGCGGCACGCTCGAATGTTTGCACCTGCGTGGCGGTGGCGGGCACGTCCTCGGAACGCGCCAGGTGGCTCCACAGACCGGCGAGGCGCACGCCGCGCGTGGTCGCCACCAGGCCGGCCACGCGCGCGACGGCATCAGGCTGGAGCCCGGCGCGCGCCAATCCCGTCTCGACCTCGAGGTGGACGAGCAGCTCGGCGCCCGCCGGCGCCTCCGCACGCCACGACTCGAGCGTCGCCAAGAAGGTCGATTCCTCCGACGCGACGATCTCGATGCGCGCCTCGGCCGCCGTGGCCACGAGCGCGTGTGGGATCGCAAAGAGAACCACGATGGGCGCTGCGACGCCGGCCGCACGGAGCAGCAGCGCCTCGTCGAGCGAGGCCACACACAGGCGATCGGCGCCGGCGCCGGCAAAGACGCGCGCAACCGGCACGAGGCCGTGGCCGTAGGCGTCGGCCTTGATCACCGCATTGACGGCCACGCCCGGGCCAGCCAGCTCGCGGACCGCGGCCAGGTTCGCCGCCAGCGCCGCCTCATCGATCTCCGCCCAGACATGCCGCGGCAGCGGCGGCAGGCCGGCCGCGGCCAGCCGCCGGTCAATCGATTCAGGCAAGGGCGGCGAGATCGCGGCGCACCAGCGCGATCTCGTGCGGCAGGTCGGAGGCAATCAGCCCGGAGTCGCCGAGCGAGCGCGCGATACGTTCCCCCGCGGAGCCGTGCATGTACACCCCCAGGCATGCCGCGTCGTAGGGCGCGACGCGCTGTGCCAGAAGGCCGCCGATCAGTCCCGCCAGCACGTCGCCGCTGCCGGCGGTGGCCAGCGCGGGCGTGGCGAAGGGAGATAATGCTCGGCGTCCGTCGGCGGCGCAGATGACGGTGCCCGCCCCTTTGAGAACGACGACCTGGCCAAAACGGTGAGCGGCTTCGGCGGCGCGACCGAGGCGCTCGGTCGGATCAGCCGAGACCGGGGCGCCGGTGAGGCGCGCGAACTCGCCCGGATGCGGCGTCAGGACGCACTCGCGCTTCACGTTTTCCCACCACTCGCCGCTGCCCGAAAGCATGTTGAGCGCGCCGCCGTCGAGCACCAGCGGTGGCCCCGAGCGCGCCAGCAGGCCGAGCAGCAACTCTCGGTAGCCGTCCAATTCGTGCAGACCGGAGCCGACGACCAACGCGTCGGGCGAGCGCTCCGTCAAGGCGTGGCCGGCAGCCGCGGGATCCACGTCGTTGCCGGCCGCCGTCTCTGATAACCCGATGGTTATGGCCTCCCAGATGCGGCCGGCGAACAGCGGCTGCAGCGAGCCGGGCACCGCGATCGCGACCAGTCCGGTTCCGGCGCGGGCGGCCGACATCGCGCACAGCAGCGCCGCGCCGGCATAGTCGAGCGAGCCGCACACGCAGGCCAGTGTGCCAAACGTGCCCTTGTGTGCGTCGCGCGGCCGGGCCGGCAGCAACCGCGCGCACGTCGCGTCGTCGAGCAGCGTGACGCTGTTGTCCTCGTTCACGACCGTCTACTCCGGCCGCTCCATCTGCCGCAGGCGTTCCATGCGTGCCAGTATCTGCCGTTCGCGGCTGTCGAGTCGCTCGTCGATGTCCGGCGGAAAGACGAACGCGCCGCCCTCGGTGCGCACGCCGAACGCGATCGCCACCGCGTACTCGCCCTCGTGACTGATCGACACCGCGATGCGGGCCATGCCCAACTGCTCCGCCCGCGCTCGCGCCCGGCCGTGCAGCCGCACGTTCGGCTGGCCGGTGGGCAGGCGCACGATCTCGATGTCCCGCCAGCCGACGCCACGAACGCCCAGCCCGAGCACTTTCGACACGGCCTCCTTGGCCGCCCAGCGCCCGGCAAAGTTCTCCGGCCGGTTGCGCACATAGCGGTGCTCGGCGTCGGTCAGCACCCGCCGCGGAAAGCGATCGCCGAATTGCTCGAGCGCGGCGGCAATGCGCTCGACCTTGATGATGTCGATACCCAGCTCGGTCGTGCCCGCCGGCACGCTGGGCGGCTGCGGCGCCATAGGCTTCTCGCGGCTACTCGACCGTCACCGACTTGGCGAGGTTGCGCGGCTGATCGACGTCGGTGCCGCGCGCCACGGCGGTGTGGTAGGCGAACAGCTGGAGTGGGATGACGGCAAGGATCGGGCTGAGCGCCTCCATCGTCTCGGGCACCCACAGGATGTCATCGGCGAACTCGCGCATCTGCTCGTCGCCTACCGTTGCCACGGCGAGCACCCGGGCGTCGCGAGCGCGACCCTCCATCACGTTGCTGATGAGCTTCGCCTGGGTCGCAGAGCGGGTAGCAATCGCGACAAGCGGCACCTCGGCGTCGAGCAGCGAGATGGGGCCGTGCTTCAACTCGCCCGCGGCATAGCCCTCGGCGTGCACGTAGCTGACTTCCTTGAGCTTGAGCGCTCCCTCTAGCGCCACCGGATAGGTCAGCCCGCGCCCGACGAACATGAAGCCGCGTGAGTTGACGTACCGGCGCGCCAGTTCCTTCGCCGGTTCGGCAAGCACCAGCGTCTCGGCCGCCTTGTCGGGCAGTGCGCGCAGTTCGGCGGCCAGCTGGCGCTCGAGCTCGACCGGCAGGCGGCCGCGCTGCTTGGCCATGGCCGCAGCGAGCAGCACCAGGCTGGTCACCTGCGTGGCGAAGGTCTTGGTCGCCACGACGGCGATCTCGGGACCCGCCTGCAGGAAGATGGCAGCATCGGCCTCGCGCGTGATCGCCGAGCCGATGGTGTTGGTCACGCCGATGATCGGGCAGCCCTGCGCCCGCGCATAGCGAGTCGGGGCGATGGTGTCGGCGGTCTCGCCGGACTGGGTGACCGCCACCACCAGCGTGTGCTCGTCGAGCGGCGGCGGGCTATAGCGGAACTCGGAGCCGGCGTTCCAGCGCGCCGGCAGGTGCAGCCAATCCTGGAACAGGTAGGCGCCGACCGCGGCGGCGTAGTTGGCACTGCCGCAGGCGACGAACTCGACACGATCGACCTCGCCCAGACGGGCCGCAATGGGTTCCAGCTCCTCGAGCTCGATCGCCCCGTCGTGCACGCGACCGGTGATCGCGGCGCGCAGCGCGTTGGGCTGCTCGTGCACCTCCTTGAGCATGAAATGGGGGAAGCCACCCTTCTCCGCTTTCTCGGTCGACCAGTCGATCTCGTGCGCCAGCCGCTCACGCGGCGCCCCGTCGAGACCGGTGATCACGACTCCCTCAGCGTCGAGGTCGGCCACGTCGCCATCCTCGAGGAAGATCACGCGGCGCGTGTACGCCAGGATCGCGGAGACGTCCGAGGCGAGGAAATTCTCGCCGTCGCCGAGCCCGACGATGAGCGGCACGTTGAGCCGCGCACCGATCAGCCGGTCCGGCTCCCGGGCGTGCATGACCGCAACTGCGTAAGCGCCATGAGCCTGGTTGAGGGCGTTGCGCACGGCAACGGCCAGGTCGCCGTCGTAGACCTCCTCGATCAGGTGCGCCAGCGCCTCGGTATCGGTGTCCGAGGCGAGCACGTGGCCGCGCTCCTCGAGCGCGTCACGCAGCGCCCTGAAGTTCTCGATGATGCCGTTGTGGACGACCGTGATCTGCCCGGTGCAATCGGTGTGCGGGTGGGCGTTCCTGTCATTCGGCCGGCCGTGCGTCGCCCAGCGGGTGTGGGCCAGGCCGACGGCGGCCGACGGCGTGCCGTCGATGAGCGCCGTGCGCAGGTTGGCCAGCTTGCCGGCCCGCTTCTCGACGAACATGTCGCCGCCGGTCGTCACCAGCGCGATGCCGGCCGAGTCGTAGCCGCGATACTCGAGGCGCGCAAGGCCCTCGAGCAGAATCGGGGCGGCCTCACGTCGGCCGATGTAACCAACTATTCCACACATGCAGCCTGGTTCCCTTCCGCGCTACGGGGAGCCTGCGAGCGGGCTAGTTTAGCCGCTCCCCGGCGAGTGCCGCGAGCTGATCCGCGACGCGCAGCACTTCGTGCTCGTCGTCGCCCTCGACCATGACCCGCAGCGCCGGCTCGGTGCCCGATGGCCGAACCAGGATGCGGCCGCTGCCGTCGAGCGACTGCCGAGCGTCGGCCACGGCCCGGGCGAATGTTGGATCGGCCTCCCATTGCTCCTTGTGACGGGCCGGGATGGTCCGTTGCTGCTGGGGCAGCAGCGTGACCTGTGCGGCGAGCTCCGAGAGCGGCCGCCCGCTGCGTGCCATTATGCCCAGCACCTCCAGCGCGGTGACAAGCCCGTCGCCCGCGTTGGCGTGCTCGCGGATGATGATGTGGCCGCTCTTCTCGCCGCCCAAACCGGCGTCCATCACGAGCATGCCGTCGAGGATGTACTTGTCGCCCACCGGGGTGCGTGCCAAGCGTCCCCCGGCGCCCTCAATCGCGCGTTCCAATCCGCCGTTCGAGAGCACGCTGGCGACGACGATCCGCTGCGGCAGTGCGCCACGGGCCAGCCGGTCGAGCGCGATCAGGCCGATCAGCTGGTCACCATCGACCACCTGGCCACGCTCATCGACGGCCACGCACCGATCGGCGTCGCCGTCGAGCGCAAAGCCCACGTCCGCTCCGGCTTCGGCCACCATCCTGGCCAGCGCGTCCGGCGCCGTGGCGCCGCAGTCCAGGTTGATGTTCTCGCCGTCGGGCTCGGCGAAGCAGGCTTCGACGCGGGCGCCCGAGGCGGACACGATCGCCGCGGCGACGGCGCTGGCCGAGCCGTTGGCGCAGTCGAGCAGCACCCGCGCGTCGCTGGCCACCTGCCGTGCCAGCGCCTGGCGGTGGTTGACGTAGGTCCCGAGCTGGTCACGTGCGTCGCGTTCGCGCCCGAGGGCTGCGTTGCCCGGCCCGACCAGCTCATCGGCCCGGAGCAGCAGCCGTTCGAGTTCGTCCTCGACGGCGTCATCAAGCTTCAGTCCGCCGCCATCGACGACCTTCAGGCCGTTGTCACGTGCCGGGTTGTGCGAGGCCGACACCATCAGGCCCGCCGTGAAACCGCCTGCCGGCGTTACGTGCGCGAGAGCGGGCGTCGGACACACGCCCAGGCGATAGACATCGGCCCCCATCGACATGGCCCCGGCGGAGGCGGCCGCCACGAGCATGTCGCTCGAGCGACGCGTGTCCTGGCCGATGAGAAGCCGGCCGCCTGGGTGCAGGAGGTGCATTCCGGTGGCCCGGCCGAGGTCGAAGGCGAGCTTGGGCGTCAGGTCGACGTTGGCCACACCGCGGATGCCATCGGTGCCGAAGAGGCGCGTCACGGCCCCGCCGAGGGGCTGGCTCCGGCGGCCGAGACGTCGACGGTTGCCTGTGCCGGACTGAGCGCCACAAGGTCGAGCCCATCGGGTGGCGTGAAGGACAGCGGCACGCCATAGCTGCCCACGCGGAGGCCGCTCACGTCAGCAACAGCGGCGAGCGATCCAGCCGAGACCTGGTCGAGCAGGGGGACCGGACCGGCCAGGGTCACGTCGGCGTAGCCCTCGAGCAACGCATAGCTGAGATCTGGCTGGACGCCAGTCAGGCGCACCGCCACACGGAATGTCTGCGAACCAGTTTCCTCGGCAATCGTTAGCGACACGCTCACCTGGTCGCTGCCGGCCACGCTGACACCTTCGGGCAGCGCGTAACCGACCATCGCATCGAGGTCGCTCGTCCTGCCACTTACGTCGATCGGCTCGGTCATCGCCGTCTCGAGCTGAGTAACGGTCGCCTCCTCGCCGCTGACGGTGACGACCAGCGGGCTGACCGTCACCGATGTGATGTGGTAGCCGGGCGCCGGCTCACCGGTGATCTGGGGCACGACGGGAAGCGTGCGGTTGGCCAGCTGTTGGGCCACCGCGACGCGCACTCTGGCGACGTTGGGATCGAGCTCGACGTTGGGCACCTGGTTGCCGTTGCTGTCGAGCGGGACCAGGTCAACGGTGCGATCGATGTTGAGGGCGCTGGCGTCAACGGTCACGTGGGCCACGATCGTCGCCACCGACTGCACGCGCGAACTCGCGCCGCGCAGTGTCACGGTCGATGGGTCGGTCTGGGCCGGCTGAACGTTGATGCCCTGGGGCACGGTGCCTAGGTCGACCGTGATCGGCATCTGCTTGCTCGTGACCTGATCGAGCCGGACCTCCACCTGGTGCGGCTCGAAGTCGACGACCTGGACCCGCTGGTCGAGCGCGACGACCGTTACCGGCACGGTCTGCGCGGCTCCACCCGGCGTAGCCTCAACGCGCGACAGGTCGACGGTCGCGCTGAACGAATTGGGCGATAGCACGCCCACGTCGAGCGGCGCGTGGTAGCGCACCACGGTGATCGGCGGCAGGTCGCTGAGCAGTGTCGCGCCGGCCGGTGGCCGGATGGCGTCGATGGGGATGGCACCGTTCCAGGTGCGGACGTTCTGGCCGAGCACCAGGCCGGCGTACAGCACGGTCGCCAGCAGGACCGCTCCCACCTTGAGCGGCCAGTTGCGCAGTAGGAAAGTGGCGACGCGCCTCACTCTGCCCGGCCGCTGGTGGGTGCGGCGGCCGCCCCACCGCGCGTGCCGGAACCTGTCTCTGGCCGCACCTCTGCGACACGCGCCTCGGTACGCGCCTCGGTACGCGCCTCGGTCCGCTCGGTACGCGCCTCGGTACGGCTCTGCTCGCGAGTCTCGCCCCGCCGGCGCGGGTGCGGGCGCCGGCCGAGCGGCAGCGTACGGCGCAACGCGCTCGCGCGCGCGGGCAGCCGCGCGGCGCTCAGCTGGTTACGCTCGAGCAGCGCGAACAACCCGCGGCGCAGCCGCTCCTCGTCGAGATTACGGGCGATGTGACCGCGCTCGACGAGGCTCATCCCACCGGTCTCCTCGCTGACCACCACCGCCACCGCGTCAGTCTGTTCGGTGATGCCCAACGCCGCACGGTGGCGGGTGCCGAACCGCTCGCGATAGCTCCCGGTGTCAGACAGCGGCAGCACCACGCCAGCCGAGAGGATGCTCTCGTGGCGGATGACCACAGCCCCGTCGTGCAGCGGCGCATGCGGCGTGAATATCGTGCCCAGCAGGTCCACTGACAGATCGGCGTCGAGCATCACGCCGGCCTCGGCCATGTCCTGCAGTCCCGTCTCGCGCTCGATGACCATCAGCGCGCCGATCCGCTCACTGGCCAGGCTTGCCGCCGCCTGCGCCACGATTTGCGCGACGCGCTCGTCGCTGCGGTGGGTACCGGGCACGAGTAGCCAGCCGAACGAGCCTACCCGGCCGATACGCTCCAGCGCGCGGCGTAGCTCAGGCTGGAAGACGACTACCAGGGCCAGCAAGCCAAGCACCGCGCCGGCCTGCAGAATCTGCGACAGCAACTGCAGCCCGAGGGTCTGGGCAACCACGTAGATCGCGTAAAGGACAGTGACGCCGATGATCAGGCGCACCGCGCGCGTGCCGCGGATCACGCTGAACAGGCCGTAGATCAGCAGCGCGGTCAGTGCAATGTCGAGAATCGCTACCGGCTGGACCTTGAAGCCCCTGACCAGTTCGAGCAGCTGGTCCATCGCGCCGATTGTAGCCAGCCGCCTGCTGCGAATGCCTGCGCCGCGCGGTCCGAGCCGCTAAGCGCGCTGCGGCAGGCGGAGTTCGTTCGCCTGCGCCAGGCGTGCGATCTCCGCGCGCAGCTCGGGATCCGGCTCGGTCTCGGTCGCGAGCAGCACATCGAGCAGCCGCACGCGCTCCTCGCCCAGCTCGCGCCAGCCGTGGCGAAAGTAGATGTCGGCCAGCTCGAGGTGAACGCGCGGCGCGCCGGGGGCTAGCGAGAGTGCGCGCAGGCAGGCGTCGATTGCAGCGTCGAAATGCAGATCCGTCCGGTGCGCGCGGCTCTCACGCAACCAGGCATCGATGGCCGCCGCGCGATCACCGGCCCGCAGAGCGCGCTCGCCCGCGGCGTGCAGCCCCTCGGCGCCGCTCAACGGTCCATCGTCGAGCAGCTGCATGTCCTTCGCGGCAGCGGGCTCGCGCAGCGCCTCGAGCTGCGCCCTGACCTGCGCCGCCTGCGCTCGCCGCCCGAGCGCCAGCAACGCCGTGGCGCGTCCGGTCAGGGCATCGGCGTCAGCAGGCTCGTTGGCCAGCGCGCGGTCGTATGCCTCGAGCGCCTGCTTGGCCCTGCCCAGGCGCACCAGCATGTCGCCCACCGCAACGTGCGGGCGGGCGCGCTCCTTGGCCAGGCCGGCGGCCAGCTCATAGTGCTTCAGGGCGTCGCGGTACTTGCCCTGTGCCGCGAATTGATGGCCCAGGCGCAGCGACTCGGCATAACGCTTGAAGACGTCGCCGACCGCTCCGGCCTGCTTCGCGTTGTTGCCGTCCACCGGCTCAGTATCGTCCGCCGGCGCGCGCGTGTGCTACTGCGCTACGCGGCCAGCGCGGTGCGCCATCGGTAATGGGGGGCTCGGCCGCCTGAGCGCCCGCCAAAGGCGGCGGCTCGGGCTAGCGCTTGGTGTACTGCGGCGCCTTGCGAGCCCGCTTGAGGCCGTACTTCTTGCGCTCTTTCATACGCGGGTCACGCGACAGCAGGCCGGCTTGTCGGAGCGGCGCACGAGCCCCTTCGGGATCCGAGCTAAGCAGCGCTCGGGCGATCCCGTGCCTGATGGCGCCCGCCTGGCCGTGGTGACCACCACCCTCGACCTTGATCATCGCGTTGTAACGGCCCTCGGTACCGGTGACGCGGAAAGGCATGGTGATGTCATTGAGATCGACCGCGTTGCCGAAATGCTCCTCGAGCGAGCGGCCGTTGACCACGATCTCGCCCTCACCGGCGAGCAGTCGTACCCGGGCGATGCTCGTCTTGCGCCGCCCGGTGCCGTAGAAGAAGGTGTTTGGACTGGCCATCTAGCGGGTCGACCCTCCCATGGGCAGCGGCTCAGGCTGCTGTGCCTCGTGCGGGTGCTCGCCACCCGCGTAGATCTTCAGCTTGCGCAACTGCTGCGCGCCCAGCCGGTTGCGCGGCAGCATGCCCTTGACGGCTCGCCGGATGACCTCCTCCGGCCGCCGTGCGAGAAGGTCGCCGAGTGTCTCCTGGCGCAGGCCGCCGGGATAGCCGCTGTGGCGCGAATAGACCTTTTGCTCGAGCTTGCCACGAGCCACGTCGACGCGCGCTGCGTTGAGCACGATCACGTGATCGCCGGTATCGAGGTGCGTGGCATAGCCCGGCTTGTGCTTGCCCTCGAGGACCACGGCGATGCGCGAGGCGAGCACGCCCAACCGCTGGCCGGTGGCGTCGACCACGAACCAGTTGCGTTCGATGTCCGCAGCGCGCGGGCTGTAGGTCCTGTTCATCGTCCTCGTTTCTACCTGTCCTCTTCCAATATTGTCGTTGCGTTCCGTCCGGGCCGTCGTGCCGGCCCCATCGGCACTCGCCAGAGCACCAGTCCGTGCGGCGGCGCAGTTTCGCCGCCGAATGCGGGCTCCTGCCCGGCCAGCGCCGCTGCAACCTGCGCCCGGCTGGCCGCACCGCGACCGACCCTCACGAGCGCAGCCACGATCCGACGAACCATCTGGCGCAGGAAGGCATCACCCTCTACCGCGACCGTGATGAGGTCGCCGCGCCGGGTGACCCGCAGCCGGTGCAGCGTGCGCACCGGCTGCCGATCCCAGCCACCGAAGGCCGAAAAATCGTGGCGGCCCACGAAAACCTCGGCTGCGTCCGCCATCGCCTGCACATCGAGCGGTTCCCGTACACCGAGCGCGTAGCGCTCGCGTAGCGGGCTGCGCGGCCCGTTCCAGATCAGGTACCGGTATTCACGATACCTGGCCCGATGCCTCGGCCGATATCCGGGTTCGACTCGCGTCAACCCATACAGGCCGATGTCGGCCGGCAGCGTTGCCGCCAGTGCCCGTTCCAGCTCCGCGCGCGCCAGCCGGCCGTCGTAGTCGAAGGCGATCACCTGCTCACGCGCGTGAACGCCTGCGTCCGTCCGGCCGGCGCCCTCGATGCGCTCAGGCCCGTCGGGTGCCAGCCGCTCCAGCGCCGTTTCGAGTTCCCCCTGCACCGTTCTGCGGCCGGGTTGGACCTGGAATCCGGCGAAATTGGTTCCGTCGTATTCGACCCGCGCGCGGTACCGCACGGAGCCACCCTCTCGGGCGATCTTTACTGTGCCGCCCGTGTGGGCGAACCTTGCCTAGACCAGCTCGAGCTGGACCATGGGCGCCGCATCGCCGGCGCGCGGACCAAGCTTCACGATGCGCGTGTAGCCCGATGTCCGATCGCCGTACTTGGGCGCGATTTCAGTAAACAGCTTGTCGATCACCAGCGGCTCGTCCGGCAAGTCCGCGACGATTCGTCGACGGGCAGCAAGCGAGCCGACCTTGGCCAGCGTGATCACTCGCTCGACCTGGCCGCGGACCTCCTTGGCACGCGCCTCGGTGGTCTTGATCTGCTCATAGCGCAGTACCGCCACGATCAGGTTGCGGTACAGCGCCCGGCGAGGAGCGCTCTTGCGCCCAAGCTTGCGGCCGCCGATCCGGTGCGCCACCTCTCAGGCTTCCTCGTCGGCGCCCAGATCGAGCCCTTCGAGGCCGTCCTCGGGGTCGAAGTCGGTGCCCTCGCCGGTATCCTCAGGCGGCAGGAAGCCGCGCATGCGCAGGCGCTCCTTCATCTCGTCGAGCGACTTCTTGCCGAAGTTCCGCATGCGCAGCAAGTCTTCGTCCTGGAGCTGGAGCAGCTGCCCGACCTTGACGATGTTGTTGCGCTTGAGCGAGTTGTAGGCGCGCATCGGCAGGTCCAGCTCTTCGATGGGCATGTCGAGCATGTTCGGTGGCAGGGTCGCCTGGCCCTGCGGGCCGCGCTCACCAGCGACGATCGCCTTGCCTGCGGTCGTGAACAGGCCGAACTGGCCGACCAGGATCTCCGCAGCGTGACTGAGCGCCTCCTCAGGCGTCGTCGTACCGTCGGTCTCGATCTCGATGACTAGCTTGTCGAAGTTGGTCATCTGGCCGACGCGCGTGTTCTCGACGGTGTAGTTGACCTTGCGCACGGGCGAGAAGATCGCGTCGACGGGAATGACGCCGATCGGCAGCTGCTCGGAGCGCTCTGCGGCCAGGTAGCCCACGCCGCGCTCGACGGTCATGTCGATCTCGACCGGCACGTCATCTGAATCGAGGGTCAACAGGTGCTGATCGGGGTTGACGATCTCGATGTCGGCGTTGGGTTCGATGTCATGCGCCGTCACCGCGCCGGCCCCCGACTTCATCAGCCGCAGCTGGACCGGATGCGGGGCGTAGCTCTTGAGGCGCAACTTCTTGACGTTGAGCACGATCTGCGTGACGTCTTCCTTGACGCCGGGAATCGTGCTGAACTCGTGGTAGACGTCGCGGATCTGGATCGACGTCACCGCTGCGCCCTCGAGCGACGACAGCAATACCCGCCGAATGGCGTTGCCAATGGTCACGCCGTAGCCGGCCGGCAGTGGACTGGCCTCGTACTTGGCGTACGACTCCTGCGGCTCGCCTACCGGCTCGATCTGCGGGCTCTCTATTTCAATCATTCGTTGCTACCTCGAGTAGTACTCGACGACCAGCTGCTCGTTCAGCTCGACCGGCATCTGGTCGCGCCGCGGCAGCGCGATCACGCTCCCCGCGAGCTGGTCGACGTCCACGTTCAGCCACTCCGGTCGCGGCGCACCGAGCATGGCGTCGCGGGTGTTCTTGAAGTAATTCGACTTGCGGCTCGTCTCGCGGACCTCGACCTTGTCCCCCTCGCCAACCTGGAACGAGGCGATGTTGGTCGGCACGTCGTTGACCCTGAAATGGCCGTGTGTCACGAGCTGTCGTGCCTGCGCTCGGCTGGCCGCGAAGCCCATCCGGAAGACGACGTTGTCGAGACGCGTCTCCAGCAGGCGGAGCAGGTTTTCGCCGGTCACCCCGGGCCGCTGCTCGGCCGTCTCAAAGTAGCGCTTGAACTGCCGCTCGTGGACGGAATAGATGCGCCGCATCTTCTGCTTCTCGCGCAGCTGGACACCGAACTCCGACATCTTGCGCCGGCGGACGCCGTGCGCGCCGGGTGGCGTTGGCCGCCGCTCGAACGGGCACTTCTTGGAATAGCACTTGGCGCCCTTCAGGAAGAGCTTCATGCCTTCGCGCCGGCACAGGCGTGAAACGGGACCGCGGTAACGTGACATCTCTCAGCTGTTCCCTAGACTCGGCGGCGCTTGGGCGGTCGGCAGCCGTTGTGCGGGATGGGCGTCACGTCGGTGATGGCGGTCACTTCGAGGCCGGCGGCCTGGAGCGATCGAATGGCCTGCTCGCGGCCAGCCCCTGGACCCTTCACGAAGACCTCCACCTGGCGCATGCCGTGCTCCATCGCGCGCCGCGCGGCACCCTCAGCCGACTGGGCCGCGGCGTACGGCGTGCTCTTGCGCGAGCCTTTGAAGCCGGCCGTGCCGGCGCTGCCCCAGGCAACCGTCGAACCGGTCAGGTCGGTGATGGTGATGATCGTGTTGTTGAAGCTCGCCTGGATATGCGCGTGCCCGACCGGCACGTTCTTGCGCTCCCGGCGGCGCGTCTTGGTCGCGCGCTTGCGTTCCGCCATGTGCTGCTGACTTCCCTCTACTTCTTGCGCCGGACGCCAACGGTGCGACGCGGGCCGCGGCGCTGGCGAGCGTTGGTCTTGGTGCGCTGGCCGCGGGCCGGCAGGTTCCGTCGGTGGCGCGTCCCACGGTATGAGCCGATCTCCTGGAGGCGCTTGATGTTCATTGCCACTTCACGGCGCAGGTCGCCCTCGACCTTGTAGCGCCGGTCGATGATCTCGCGCAGCCGGTTGACCTGGTCCTCGGTCAGGTCGCGAACCCTGGTATCCGGGTTGACATTCGCCTGGGCGAGGATCTTCTGGCTGGTGGGCAGCCCGACACCGTAGATGTACGTAAGGGCAATCTCGACCCGCTTCTCGCGCGGGATGTCGATGCCCGAGATGCGTGCCATCCAGCTACCTAACCCTGACGCTGCTTGTGCTTGGGATTGCTGCAGATGACCATCACCACGCCGTGGCGCCGAATGATCTTGCAGCGCTCGCAACGCGCTTTGACCGATGCCGAAACCTTCACGATTGCCTTGCCTTACCTCAACCGGTAGACGATCCGCCCGCGCGAGAGGTCGTACGGCGACAACTCGACGCGCACCCGGTCCCCGGGCAGGATGCGGATGAAATTCATGCGCAGCTTGCCGCTGATGTGCGCCAAGACGCGGTGCTTGTTCTCCAGTTCAATGGCGAACATCGCGTTCGGCAACGGCTCGATGACCGTTCCCTCGACCTCGATCGCGTCCTTCTTGGCCACAGGCGGCGGCAGGCTCCCTCGTATGTCAGTGAGCGTGGATGGGGCGCACAACGTGGTCGGCGAACGGCGGTCGCTGCGCGCGAAGACTGGCCGGGACACGCCCGGCGCACGAACGCGAAGTGTACCAGAGATCGCGTCGGATCATCAATGGCCGCTGGTGCTTCAGTCGGTTACCCGGCCACAACTTCCCCTGCCTCGGTCAGGATGCGCGGACCGAGGCCGGTGATGGCGATGGTGTTCTCCCAGTGCGCCGACAGCGTGTCGTCGGCGGTATAGACAGTCCAGCCGTCGCCTTTGATGCGCACGTCGTCACCGCCCAGCGTGAACATCGGCTCGATGGCCAGGCAGAGACCGGGCTCGAGGCGGCGACCGCGGCTACCGGTGCGGTAGTTCGTCACCTGCGGCTCCTCGTGCATCTCGGTGCCAATGCCGTGGCCGACGAACGCCCGTACGACGCCGTAGCCCGCCGCGTTGGCCACGTCCTCGATGGCGCCCGAGATGTCAGACAGGTGGTTGCCGGGCAGCGCCGCGGCAATTCCCGCGCGCATGGCCTGCTCTGTGGCCGCGACCAGCCGGCGCGCCGCATCGGGCACCTCGCCGACGATGAACGTGCGCGCCGCATCGCCATGCCAACCATCGACTATGGCGCCGGCGTCGATCGACACCAGCTGGCCCTCGCGGATCCGTCGCGGGCCGGGCACACCATGAACGACCTCTTCGTCGAGGGAGATGCACAGCGAGTGGCGGTAGGGCGCCAGCCGGCCGGGCACGCCGATGAATGACGGTATGCCGCCAGCCGCGCGAATCATCTCCTCCGCGATCTCGTCGAGCTGCGCGGTGCTCACGCCCGGGCGCACCTCCGCCGCCATCCGCTCGAGCACCTCGCCAACCAGGCGGCCGGCGACGGCCATCTTCTCGATCTGCGCCGGGCTCTTCAGGGTTACCCGGCGTTCGTTGAGCAGGCCCGTCATGGCCGACTCCGCCCGCCGGTGCGCGGCCCGCTCACCGGGCCGGCGATGCCACCGCGCGCAGCAACTCGTCGGTCACCTGCGCGACCGGCCGATCGCCATCGATGGTGCTCAAGACGCCGCGCTCGGAGTAGTGGTCGACGACTTCGAACATGGGCGGCAGCTGCTTCTGCAGCCGCGCGCGGATCGTCTCCGGCCGATCGTCGTCACGTTGCGTCAGCGCGGCGCCTTCAACGTCGCATACGCCCTTGATCTTTGGCGGCCGCGCCAGCTCGTGGTAGACGTGGTCCGCGGAGACCGAACAGATCCAGCGCCCGGACAGGCGGCGGACGAGTTCGTCTCGATCCACGTCGATGTACAGGGCGGCGGCCACCCGGCCGCCGACGCGCTGGAGCATCGCGTCGAGTGCCTCGGCCTGCGGTCGCGTTCGCGGGAAGCCGTCGAGGATGGCTCCCCCTTGCGCATCGGGCTGCGCCAGGCGGTCGGCGATCAGCTCGATGGTCAGGTCATCGGGTACCAGGGCGCCGCTGTCGAGATAGCTCTTGACCTTGCGTCCCAGCGGCGTCTGGCGGCGGATGTTGTCGCGGAAGAGGTCGCCCGACGCCACGTGGGGCAACCCGAGGTGTTCCGCCAGCAGTGCCGCCTGGGTACCTTTGCCGGCCCCTGGCGCGCCAACCATGACGTACACCCTCAACGGATGAAGCCCTCGTAGTTGCGCATCATCAACTGCGCCTCGATCTGTTTCATCGTCTCCACGACGACCGACACGACGATCAGTAGCGCCGTGCCGCCGAGCGCAAAACCGCCCACCACTCCGCCCTGGAAGAAGCGCGACACGATGATCGGCGAAACGGCAATGATGGCCAGGAAGATGGCCCCCGCGAGGCTGAGGCGGTAGACCACCTTGCCCAAGTAGTCGCGCGTCGGCGCCCCCGGCCGTATGCCAGGAATGAAGCCGCCATTCTTGCGCAGCTGGTCGGCCGTCTCGTCGGGTTTGAAGGTGAACGCCGTGTAGAAGTAGGTGAATCCCATCGTCAGCAGGAAGTAACCGACGATGTACGGAATCCCCTGCGGACTGAGGAAGGAGACGACCGCGTCGGCGATCTGGTTGATGATCGTCGCGCTGGCCGGATCGGTCGCCGGCGGCGTCGCGAAGTAGGACGCGATCTGGGTCGGGAAGAGCAGGATGCTGACCGCGAAGATGATCGGGATGACGCCGGCCTGGTTGACGCGCAGCGGCAGAAAGGTGGCGCCGCCCTGGTACATGCGCCGGCCGCGCACGCGGGAAGCGTACTGGATGGGAATCCGCCGCTGGCCCTCCTGGATGTAAACGATGACCGCGACGACCACGATCGCCAGCAGCCCGAAGGCGATACCGGCGGCGATGTCAGGCGAGGACAGGAACGCTGCCGCGCCCTGCGGGATGCGTGCCACGATACCGGCGAAGATCAGGAAGCTGATGCCGTTGCCGATGCCGCGCTCGGTGATCACCTCGCCGATCCACATCGCGAGCACCGTGCCCGCGGCGAGAGTGATCATCTGGCTGATGGTCGTGACGCTCAGGATGTCGAAGTCGGTGACGGCGCCGCTGTTGTAGAGGATGGCCAGGTAGCCGTACGCCTGGAGCAGCGCCAGCGGCACGGTCAGGTAGCGGGTGTACTGGTTGATCTTCGTCCGGCCGTACTCACCTTCGCGCGAGAGCGCCGTCAGGCGCGGCACGACGCCGGTCATCAACTGCATGATGATCGAGGCGTTGATGTACGGATTCACGCCCATGGCCACGATCGAGAACGAGCGCAGGCCGCCGCCCGAGAAGATGTCGAGCAGCTGCAGGAAAGTCTGCTGATCGATCAGGTTCTTGAGTACCGCCTGATTGATGTTCGGGACGGGCACGACCGCCAGCAGCCGATAGACCACCAGCATGGCCAGGACAAACAGGATTTGCCGGCGGATGTCGGGCGCGCGGAAGGCGTTGACGAGCGCTTCGAACACGGCTTTCGTTACCCCTCAGTCGACGTTGCGAATGACCGTATCAGCGGCGTTGATACGGACGACGCAGCCACGCTACCCGCCAGTGACACGGGCGACAGTTCACCGCTGCGCGATGTGCATGCCGCTTGCGAGCCGGCGTCCACGGTCACCGTACGGCATCCCGCAGCAGCGTTGAGACGCCTTCGACCCATCCCGATCAAAGACGCTGATGTCGACGCCACTACGCCTGCTCGGACTTCTTCGCGGTTCGCCTGCGCGCAGGTTTGGCGGGTTCGGCGTCCTCGGCGACCTTGGCACCAGCCACCGGCTCGCCGTCAGCAGCTGGCATGGCCTCGGGCGCCGGCTCGGGCTCGGCACTCTCTGCCTGGGAGGCAGCACTGGCCTCTGCCGGAGTCGCGGCCGCTTTGGTCTTGGACGCACCCCGGCGGGCGGACCTGGGGGGCTTCGCCACGGCCTTCGCGGGCTTCGCCACGGCCTTCGCGGGCTTCGCCACGGCCTCCGCGGGAGCGCCGCTCGGCGCGGCGGCCGGTGCGACAGTTTCGGCGACTTCCGCATGTGACGCAGCCGGAGCCGGCTGCTCAACGGTCGCCGCCGGTTCAGGCGCCAGCACCTGGACGAAGCCACCCGCGGCCTCGATCTTCCGCCGGGCCGACGCGCTGAAGGCGTCCGCGGCGACGAACAGCTTCTGGCCGACCTCGCCGTCGCCGAGCACCTTCACCAGGTTATCCGCCGAGCGGACCAGGCCGGCGTTGGAAAGTACCTCGGCGTTGACGGTCACCGGCTGCTCGGCTGACTTCTTGCCGGCGCCGCTGTGGCCGGCCGCCGGCTCGACGCCGAAGCGTCCCGCCGCCGCGTACGTGGAGATCTGGCCGACGTTGACTACCTGGTACTCGACCCTGAAGCGGTTGCGGAAGCCATGCAGCTTGGGCACGCGAATGTGGATGGGCGTTTGGCCGCCCTCGAACCAGGCCGGAATGCTGGCCCCGGCACGTGCCTTCTGGCCCTTGGTGCCGCGGCCGGCGGTCTTGCCCTGGCCGGCGGCGATACCACGGCCAACCCGCGTCCTGGGTTGCCGTGCACCGGGTGCCGGGCGGAGTTCATGAAGTTTCACGGCTTCTGCTTCTCCTGGGCTTGCTTCGCGCGACCCGCCCCGGCTTGTACATCCACCTCCTCGGTGCGCACGAGGAAGCGGATCGCACGGGCCATGCCGCGTGTTTGCGGATTGTCGACCACCTCGACCGTCTCGCCGATACGGTGCAGCCCCAGGGCGCGCACCGTCGCGCGTGTCTCGCGGGTGTGGCTGATGGGGCTCTTGACGAGCGTAACGCGCAGCTTAGCGGCCATCGGCCGGTGCCTCCTCGGCTGGCGCCTGGCCCGCAGCCGGCGCCTTGTGCTGGCCGTAGCTCGGGGCCCGCACCGGCCGGCCACGCCACTGACTGATCTCCTCGGCGCTGCGCAGGCTGCGCAGACCCTCGAGCGTGGCACGCACCACGTTGACCGGGTTGGTCGAGCCCAGTGACTTGCTCAGCAGGTCGCGGATGCCGGCCGCCTCGACGACAGCCCGGACCGAGCCGCCGGCGATGACACCGGTTCCCTGCGATGCAGGCTTGAGCAACACTCGGCTGGCACCGTAGTCCTGGATGACCTGATGCGGAATGGTCGTGCCCACGAGCGGCACCTTGATGAGGTGCTTCTTGGCGTCCTCAACTCCCTTGCGGATGGACTCCGGCACCTCGCCGGCCTTGCCCAGCCCGACACCGACGTGCCCCGCGCCGTCGCCCACCACGACAATCGCGCTGAACGAGAAGCGGCGGCCACCCTTGACCACCTTGGCGACGCGGTTGATCTGTACGACGCGCTCCTCGAGCGTCAGTCGGCTGGCATCGATCCTGGGCAAAGCGTTACTCCTCGAAACGTGGCTGCGTGATCAAAACTCGAGCCCGGCCTCGCGGGCAGCATCGGCCAGCGCCTGGACGCGGCCGTGGTACTTGAAGCCGGCGCGGTCGAAGACGACCTCGCCGACACCGGCCTTGCGGGCGCGTTCAGCGACCAGCCGGCCGACCACCTTGGCCCGCTCTGACTTGGTCACCTCCAGGCCGCGGACGCCCTCTTCGAGGGACGAGGCACTGGCCAGTGTGCGCCCCTCGGTGTCGTCAATCACCTGCGCGTAGATCTGGTTGAGGCTGCGGAAGATCGCCAGCCTCGGGCGCTCGGGCGTGCCGGCAAGAGTGAGCCGGATACGGCTGTGGCGCTTCTCGCGCGCCGCCTCACGGGTGGGCGCGACGCTCACTTCTTGCCTCCGATCTTGCCCGCCTTGCCGGCCTTGCGACGGATCTGCTCGCCGGCGTAGCGCACTCCCTTGCCCTTATACGGTTCGGGCTTGCGGCTGCTGCGGATACGTGCGGCGACATGGCCGACAAGCTCCTTGTCGATGCCCAGCACGGCCAGGCGAACCGGCGTCTCGACCTCGAAGCTGATGCCCTCGGGCGGCTCGATCTCGACCGGGTGGCTGTAGCCCAGGCTGAGCTGGAGCTTATTGCCGACCAACTGTGCGCGATAGCCGACGCCGGTGATCTCCAGGCCCTTGCGATAGCCCTCGGTGACACCGGTGACCATGTTCGCCAGCAGCGTGCGGGTCAAGCCGTGCAGCTCGCGCGCCGTCTTCGCGTCGGACGGTCGCTCCACTCGCAGCTGCCCGTCGTCCTTGACGATGCGCAGGATCGGCGGGACGTCTCGCTCGAGCTTCCCCTTGGGCCCATTGACGGTCACGTGATGGCCGTCGATGGCGACGTCGACGCCCGACGGGATGGGGATGGCCAGTTTGCCGATGCGCGACATACGACCTACCAAACGTAGGCGAGGACTTCCCCGCCGAGCTGGGACTGGCGCGCACGGGCGCCGGTCATGATGCCGTGGCTGGTGCTGACGATGACCAGGCCGAGTCCACCGAGCACGCGCGGGATGTCCGTCTTGGACGAGTACACCCGCAGGCCGGGCTTGCTGACCCGCTTCAGGCCGGAGATGACCGGAACCTTGCCGACGTACTTGAGCTTGAGGTGCAGCACCGCACGCGGACCCTCGCGGGTCTCCTCGAATTCCTCGATGAAGCCCTCGTCGCGCAGGATCTGGGCGATCGCCAGCTTGGTCTTCGACGATGGCAGGACGATCTCGGTGTGCCGCGCCCGGGAACCGTTGCGCAGGCGCGTGAGCATGTCGGCGATCGGATCGGAAACGTTCATCGGCTCACCAGCTCGACTTGGTCACGCCAGGCAGCTCGCCCAGCAACGCCCGCTCTCGGAAACAGATGCGGCACAGCCCGAACCGGCGCAGATAGCCGCGCGGCCGGCCGCAGATGAAGCAGCGGTTGTAGCCCTGGACCGGGAAACGCGGCTTGCGCTTCTGCTTGGCGATGAGTGACTTCTTGGCCATTCGCTCTCCTTGTTCAGCCGCGCCCTAGGACGCGAAGGGCATGCCCAGCAGCTGGAGCAGCCGCTTGGACTCTTCGTCGGTGCGCGCGGTGGTCACGATGCTCACCTCGAGCCCCCGCAGGCGGTCAATCTTGTCGAAGTCGATCTCTGGGAACGCGAGCTGTTCGCGCAACCCGAGCGAGTAGTTGCCGCGCCCATCGAACGACTTGCCCGGCACTCCCCGGAAGTCGCGGATGCGCGGCAGGGTGATGCGCGTCAGGCGCTCGAGGAAATCCCACATGCGCTGCCCGCGCAGGGTCACCTTGGCGCCGATCGGGTTCCCCGTGCGCACTCGGAACTGGGCGATCGAGCGGCGTGCCTTGGTGATCACCGGCTTCTGGCCGGTGATCGTGGCCATGTCGCCGACGGCAGCATCGAGGGCTTTGGCGTTGGTGAGTGCCTCGCCGAGGCCGATGTTGACCACGATCTTCGACAGCCGCGGGACTTCCATGGCGTTGTTGTAGCCGAACTCCTTGCGCAGCGCGGGCACGGCCTCATCCAGGTACCGGCGGCGCAGGCCCTCGATGGGTGCCGGCGCCGGCCGTTCCGTCTTCGCCGGGATGACTGCCGCGTTCATTGCTTCACCTCGCGCGCGACCGGCTCTGCGCAGTTGGCGCACAGGCGCACGGAGCGGCCGTCGCCGGCAACGCCGTGGCGGACGCGCGTGGGCTGGCCGCAGTGCGGACAGACGAGCATGACCCTGCTGACCGGGATCGGTTGGGGCACGTCGATGATCCCGCCCTGCTGAATCCTGGGCATCCGATCGGTGCGCCGCGCCGCGCTCTGGCGTGGCTTGGTGTGCCGCTTGGCGATGTTCAGCCCTTCGACCACGACGCCGACGTCGGACAGCGGGTTCGTGCGCCGCCAGTCGGAGCCGTACTTGCCGACCACCTTGCGGTAGCCCTGTCGGTGGCGAATCACGTGCTCGACGGTGCCGCGTTTGCCGGCGTCGCGGCCTGACAGCACGAGCACCTCGTCGCCGCGACGAATGTCGGGCACGCGGGGCGAGCGAGGCTGGATGCGGGTCTGGACCACCTAGAGAACCTCCGGAGCGAGCGAAACGATCTTCATGTAGTTGCGGTCACGCAGCTCGCGCGCGACTGGACCGAAGATGCGCGTCCCGCGCGGGTTGCCCTGGTTGTTGATCAGCACCGCCGCGTTCTCGTCGAAGCGGATGTAGGAGCCATCGGGCCGGCCGATCTCCTTGCTCGTGCGCACGACGACCGCGCGCACCACATCGCCCTTCTTGACGGCCGCGTTGGGGATGGCCTGCTTGACACTGGCGATGATGACGTCGCCAATGGCGGCCGTCGTCTTCTGCGAACGACCCATGATGCGGATGCACTGGATCACGCGCGCGCCCGTGTTGTCGGCGACCTTCAGCCGACTGTACTGCTGGATCACTGGTTGGCCGCCTCCGCCTGCGGCTCCTCAGCCGCGCGATCACGCCCGGGGTGGGCGGCGGCGTGGATGGCCGCGCTGGTCGACTCCTCCTCGGACATCACCGCCTCGCCGGCACCCTCGCCGGCGCGCGCCACGACCTCGACCATCCGCCAGCGCTTGCTGGCCGACAGCGGCCGCGACTCGACGATGCGCACGGTGTCACCGATCTTGGCCTCGTTGCGTTCGTCGTGCGCCTTGAACTTAGTCGTCAGGCGAATGACGCGTTTGTACAGCGGATGGCGCGACAGACGCTCAACGGACACGACGATCGTCTTGTCCATCTTGTCCGACACCACGCGCCCGACTTTCTCCTTGCGCATGCCGCGCTGCGTCTCCGACTGGGCGCTCACTTCTTCCCTCCTCTACCCTTCGCCGTCGCCGCGGTCACCGGCGTGGCCACACTCGCTGCCGGTGCCCGTTCGTCCAGGCCGCGCTCGGTCACGACCGTCAGGATGCGAGCGATCGTCCGGCGCGTCTGGGTCAGCTGGCTGTGGTCGGTCAACTGGCGTGTCGCGAGCTGGAAGCGCAGGTCGTACAGGTTGCGCCGCTGGGTAGCCAGCTCGACTGCCAGCTCGGGATCCGTCAGCGCGCGCACCTTATCGATGTCCATCGCCGGCCACCCCCTCACGAACCAGGAACTTCACGTCCACCGGTAACTTGTTGCCGGCCAAGCGCATCGCCTCGGCCGCCTCACTGACCGGCACACCGGCCATCTCGAAGAGGATCCGGCCGGGCTTGACGACCGCGACCCAGTGATCGGGCGCGCCCTTGCCCGAGCCCATGCGTACCTCTGCCGGCTTCTTGGTCACCGGCTTGTCGGGGAAGATGCGGATCCAGATCTTGCCGCCGCGCTTGACGTAACGCGTCATGGCGCGGCGCGCCGCCTCGATCTGGCGCGCCGTGATCCACGCCGGCTCCTCGCTCATGAGCGCGTAATCGCCGAACGCTATGTCCGTGCCGCCCTTCGCCTGCCCGGACATGCGCCCACGCTGGACGCGGCGGTGCTTGACGCGCTTGGGCATCAACATCGCGTCAGGCCTCCGCTCCGGCTGACGCCGGCTCCGGCGGCGCGAACCGCTCGGGCAGCACGTCGCCGCGGTAGATCCACACCTTGACGCCGATGCGTCCGTAGGTCGTGTGTGCGTGCACCTGCCCGTAGCTGATGTCCGCACGCAGCGTGTTGAGCGGGATACGGCCCTCCTTCTCCCACTCGCGGCGAGCCATCTCGGAGCCGCCCAATCGGCCCGCTACGGCGATTCTCACGCCCTTGGCACCAGCCTTCATGGTCCGCTGCACAGCCTGCTTGATCGCCTTGCGGAAGGCAATGCGCCGACTCAACTGCTGCGCGATGTTCGTCGCCACGAGCACGGCATCGAGCTCCGGCTGGCGGATCTCCTTGATCTCCAGCTTGACCTTGCCCGAGGTCAGGCGCCCGATCTGCTGGCGCAGGGCCTCGACGTTGGCGCCGCCCTTGCCGATGACGATGCCCGGCTTGGCGGTGTGCACGGTGACGGTCACGTGGTTGATGCCGCGCTCGATGTCAACCATGCTCACGCTGGCGTTGGCCAGTCGGCGGCTTATGAGCTGGCGGATGGTGATGTCTTCCTTCAGCAGGTCGGTGTACGACTTGTCGGCATACCACTTGGCGTTCCACGTGCGAGCGATGCCGAGGCGGAAGCCGTACGGGTGAACCTTGCGACCCATGGCTAGGCCTCCTTGCTCTCGAGGACGACGGTGATGTGGGTCATGGGCTTGTGGATGGCAAACGCACGGCCCTGTGCACGTGGCCGGAAGCGCTTCATCATGGGGCCCTCGTTGGCCGTCGCTTCGACGACGAACAGGTCATCGACGGCCAGGTCATGATTGTTCTCGGCGTTCGCCGCGGCGCTGCCGAGCACCTTGGCCACGTCGCGCGCCGCGTCCTGGGGCAGGTGGCGCAGGATGGCGGTCGCCTGGACGACGGGCAGCCCGACGATGGCCCGCGTCACGAGGCGGGTCTTGCGTGTCGAGCGGCGGACATAGCGGGCGGTGGCGGATACGCGCATGTGCTGCCTACTTCAGCGCCGTGGAGCGCTCGGTGTGCTTGCCGTGGCCGCGGAAGCTGCGGGTTGGGCTGAACTCGCCCAGGCGGTGGCCGACCATGTTCTCGGTCACGTACACCGGGATGTGCTTCTTGCCGTTGTAGACGGCGATCGTGTGGCCGACGAAGTCGGGGAAGATGACGCTGGCCCGCGACCAGGTCTTGAGCACCTTCTTCTCGTTCTTCTTGTTCATCGTCTGGACCCGGCCGAGCAGGCGCGCCTCGACGTACGGCCCCTTCTTGAGTGAGCGTGACACTCGCTACCTCCTCCCGCTCTAGCTCTTGCGGTGCCGGGAGCGAACGATGTTCCGCCCGGTGATCTTGTTGCGTCGCGTGCGGTGACCCATCGCCGGCTGGCCCCACGGGGTCTTGGGCGGCATGCCCGTGGGCGACTTGCCCTCACCGCCGCCGTGTGGGTGGTCACGCGGGGTCATGGCCACGCCGCGCGTCTCCGGCCGCTGGCCCATGTGCCGCGCGCGGCCGGCCTTGCCGATGTTCTGGTTCTCGTGGTCGAGGTTCCCGACCTGGCCGACCGTCGCCATGCAGCGCAGGTCGACCCGGCGCACTTCTCCCGACGGCATGCGCACCTGGGCGTAGTCGCCCTCTTTGGCCAGCAACTGCGCCGACGTGCCCGCCGAGCGCACCATCTGGCCACCCCGGCCGGGCACCATCTCGATGTTGTGGATGGTCGTGCCGAGGGGAATGCCGCGCAGCGGCAGCGCGTTACCCACGCGCGCCTCGACGCGCTGGCCGGCAACGACCGTGTCGCCCACATTCAGCCCGTTGGGCACAAGCATGTAGCGCTTCTCGCCGTCGAGGTAGTGCAGCAGGCCAATTCGCGCCGAGCGATTCGGGTCGTACTCGATCGTCGCCAGCTTGGCCGGCACGTCCCACTTGTCGCGCCGGAAATCGATCCGGCGGTAGTGGCGTTTCTCGCCGCCACCACGATGACGCACGGTCTGGCGGCCCTGGTTGTTGCGGCCGCTGATGCGCTGCTGCGGCTCGAGCAGCGGCTTGTATGGCCGGTCGGTGGTGATCTCCTCGAAGGTCGACCGCGTCATGAAGCGGCGGCCGGCGGAGGTGGGCTTGTAACTGCGCAGCGGCATCCGGCTAGACCCCCTCGAAGAATTCGATCTTCTGGCCGGCCGCCACCGTCACCACCGCCTTCTTCCACGGCGATGTCCAGCCGGTCGTTCTGCCCCGGCGTCGGTTGCGGACCTTCTCCTTGGCCTTGGTGGTCAGCACGTTGACCGCGACCACGTCGACCTTGAAGAGCTCTTCGACGGCACGCTTCACTTGCAGCTTGTTGGCCGCTCCGTGAACTCGAAAGGTGTACTTGCCCCGCTGGGTCTCATCCATCGACTTCTCGCTGATGACCGGCTTGATCACCACCTCGCTCGCGAGCAGGGTCATGAGTACACCTCCGCCATGGTCGACAGCGATGGCTCCGTGATCAGCAGCGTGTCGGCGTTGAGCACGTCGACCACGTTGAGGGAATCGGGGCGGATGACCTCGACTGCCGGCAGGTTGCGCGCCGACAACTCGAGGTTGGCATCGGCCGACGCGACGACGAGCACGCGGCCGTTTACCTTGAGCGCCTCGAGGCACGACAGCAGGTCGCGCGTTCGGGGCTCTTCGAAACCGAGCTGATCGACAACGCGGATGGCGCCGTCGCCGTATTTGGCGGTCAGTGCACCGTGCAGCGCCAGGCGCTTCATGCGTTTGGGCAGCCGCTGAGCGTAGCTGCGCGGGTGGGGTCCGAAGACGACGCCGCCGCCGGTGTAGTGCGGCGCGCGGCGCGAGCCCTGGCGAGCGCGGCCGGTACCCTTCTGGCGGTACGGCTTGGCGCCGCCGCCCGATACCTTGCCGCGAGTCTTGGTACTCGCCGTGCCGATCCTGCGCGCGTTCAGCTGGGCCGTGACGGCCTGGTGGATGACCGCCTCGTTGACTTCAGCCGCGAACAGCGTGTCCGGCAGGTCGACGGTGCCCTTCTCGGCGCCGGTCATGTCGAACAGAGTCGTGCTGGGCATCACTGCGCCTTCCTGACGAAGACAATCGAGTTCGGCGCGCCGGGCAACGCCCCCCTGATCAGCAGCAGGTTCTTGTCGGCGTCCGAGCGGATGATCGTCAGCTTCTTGACGGTCACCCGGTCACTGCCCATGCGCCCGGCCATGCCGGTGCCCTTGAACACCTTGCCCGGGTATGTGCCGGCGCCGATCGAGCCCGGCTGCCGATGCGAGTCGGACCCGTGCGTCTCCGGTCCGCGGCGGAAGCCGTGGCGCTTGACCGTGCCGGCGAAACCGTGGCCCTTCGAGACGCCGGAGACGTCCACCTTGTCGCCCGGCGTGAACATGGTCACGTCGAGTGTCTGACCGACCCGGTACTCAGAAATGTCCTCGAGCCGGAACTCGCGGACGTGCTTCACGCGCGGCAGTCCGGTCAGCTGACCCGCGCGCGGCTTGGTCAGCCGGCGCGCCGTGCCGGCTCCGAGCTGGACGGCGGTGTAACCGTCGCGCTCGGTCGTCCGCAGCGCTGTCACCGTATTCGGTTCGACCTCCACGACGGACACCGGCACCAGCGTGCCGTCCTCCGCGAAGATCGAGGTCATGCCGGCCTTGCGGCCGATCAGTCCAATGCTCATCTACATCTTTATCTCGATGTCGACGCCCGCGGGGAGCGAGAGCCGCATCAGTGCGTCAACCGTCTTCGCCGCGGGATCGAGGATGTCGATCAGCCGCTTGTGCGTCCGAATCTCGAACTGCTCGCGGCTGTCCTTGTCGATGAACGGCGATCGGATGACGGTGAATTTCTCGATCCGGGTAGGCAGCGGCACGGGGCCGACGACGTCGGCACCGGTGCGCTGGGCCGTCTCCACGATCTGGAGCGCGGATTGATCCAGGAGCCGGTGGTCGTATGCCTTGAGTCGGATGCGGATTCGCTGCCTGGCCATATCGTCTACTCGCCCGAGCTACTCGTAGATCTCGGTGATCGCACCGGCGCCGACGGTGTGGCCGCCCTCGCGGATGGCGAAGCGCTGGCCAGTCTCGAGGGCGATCGGGGTGATCAGCTCGACGTTCATGTCGACGTTGTCGCCGGGCATCACCATCTCGGCGCCACCGGTCAGCCCGATGGACCCGGTGACATCGGTGGTGCGCAGGTAGAACTGCGGCCGGTAGCCGTTGTAGAAGGGCGTGTGACGGCCACCCTCCTCCTTGGTCAGCACGTACACGCGCGCCTTGAAGCGGGTGTGCGGCTTGACGCTGGCCGACTTGGCCATCACCTGGCCGCGCTCGATCTCGTCGCGCTCGATGCCGCGCAGCAGGCAGCCGATGTTGTCGCCCGCGCGGCCCTCGTCGAGCAGCTTCTTGAACATCTCGACGCCGGTCACGACCACCTTGCGGGTGTCCTTGACACCGACGATCTCGACCTCGTCGCCGACCTTGACCACGCCGCGCTCGACGCGCCCGGTGGCGACCGTGCCGCGGCCCTTGATGCCGAAGACGTCCTCGATCGGCATCAGGAACGGCTTGTCAACCGCGCGCTCGGGGGTCGGGATGTACGAGTCGACCGCGTCCATCAGCTCCTGGATGGGCACATACGCGGGATCGGCCGGATCGTTGCCCGCCTCGAGCGCCTTGAGCGCGCTGCCGCGGATGACCGGCACCTCGTCGCCCGGGAAGTTGTACTTGGACAGCAGCTCGCGCACCTCGAGCTCGACCAGCTCGAGCAGCTCGGGATCGTCGACCATGTCGACCTTGTTCAGAAAGACGACGATGTAGGGCACCTCGACCTGGCGCGCGAGCAGGATGTGCTCGCGCGTCTGGGGCATCGGCCCGTCGGTCGCGGCGACGACCAGGATGGCGCCGTCCATCTGCGCCGCGCCGGTGATCATGTTCTTGATGTAGTCGGCGTGGCCGGGGCAGTCGACGTGCGCGTAGTGGCGCGCGGCGGTCTCGTACTCGACGTGGGCGATGGCGATGGTAATGCCCCGCTCACGCTCCTCGGGCGCGTTGTCGATGGTGTCGAAGGCGCGGTACTCGGAGCCGCCCTTCAGGCTGAGGTACTTGGTGATCGCCGCGGTGAGCGTCGTCTTGCCGTGGTCGATGTGGCCGATGGTGCCGATGTTGACGTGCGGCTTGGTGCGCTCGAATTTCTTCTTGGCCATCCTGACGCTCCCTTATCGCTCCCTTATCGCTTGCTGGAAACTTGGCGATTGGCCGACTTTTGCGCCAGCTCGCTGGCGATCGAGGTCGGCACCTCGGCGTAGTGACTGAATTCCATCGAATAGACCGCACGACCCTGGGTCATGCTGCGCAGATCAGTGGAGTAGCCGAACATCTCGGCCAGGGGCACGAACGCGCGCACCACCTGAGTGCGGTGGCCCTCAGCGGTGCCACGGGTCTCCATCCCCTCGATGTGGCCACGCCGGCTGTTCAGGTCGCCGATGACGTCGCCCATGAACTCCTCGGGCATTATCACCTCGACGCGCATGATCGGCTCGAGGATCGTCGGATCGGCCTTGTCGAAGGCGTCCTTGATGGCCAGCGAACCGGCAATCTTGAAGGCCATCTCGGATGAGTCGACGTCGTGATATGAGCCATCGAACAGCGTCACCTTGACGTCGACCACCGGGTAGCCGGCGTAGATGCCTGTCTGGAGCGCCTCGCGAATGCCCTGATCGATTGGCTTGATGTACTCGCGCGGGATGGTGCCGCCGACGATCTTGTCGACGAACTCATAGCCGCCGCCCTTCTCCATCGGCTCGAGCTTGATGACCGCATGGCCGTACTGGCCCTTGCCGCCCGTCTGGCGGACGTGACGGCCGTTGCCCTCCGCTGCTCGGCGTATCGTCTCGCGATAAGACACCTGCGGCTTGCCGACGTTGGCCGCCACGTGGAACTCGCGCACCATGCGGTCGACAAGGACGTCGAGATGAAGCTCGCCCATGCCGGCGATGAGTGTCTCGGCGGTCTCCGGATCGGTCTTGACCCGGAAGGTCGGGTCCTCTTCGGCAAGGCGCTGCAGGGCGATGGCCAGCTTGTCCTGGTCGGCCTTCGTCTTGGGCTCGATCTTGACCTCGATGACCGGCTCCGGGAAGGTCATCGACTCGAGCACGACGGGGTGGTCGGGGTCGCACAGCGTGTCGCCGGTGAAGGTGTCCTTGAGGCCCACCGCGGCCGCGATGTCGCCGGCGTACACCACGTCGAGGTCCTCGCGGTGGTTGGCGTGCATCTGCAGCACGCGCCCGATGCGCTCCTTCTTGCCCTTGACCGGGTTGAGGATGTACGAGCCTGCCTTGAGCGTCCCCGAGTAGACGCGGAAGAAGGCCAGCTTGCCGACGAACGGGTCCGCGGCGATCTTGAACGCCAGCGCCGCGAAAGGTTCGCTGTCATTGGCCGTCAGAACGACTTCCTTGCCCGTGCGCGGGTCCTGGCCGATGATCGGCGGGACATCGAGCGGGCTGGGCAGGAAGTCGATGACCGCGTCGAGCATCGGCTGCACGCCCTTGTTCTTGAGCGCCGAGCCGGTCAACACCGGCACGATCCGGTTCTGCAGCGTTCCCAGGCGCAGGCCGCGCTTGATCTCGGCCGCGGTCAGCTCCTCGCCTTCGAGGAACTTGTGGGTCAGCTCGTCGTCCATCTCGGCGACGGCCTCGATCATGAGCGCGCGGTGCTTCTCTGCCTCGGCGACCAGCTCGGCCGGGATGTCGCTCTCGATGACCTCGTCGCCCAGGTCGGTGCCGTAGGTGATCGCCTTCATGTTGATCAGATCGACCACGCCGCGGAACTTGTCCTCCGCGCCGATCGGGATTTGGACCGGCACCGGCGTTGCACCCAGCCGTTCGCGAATCGACTCCACGCCGCGCCAGAAATCGGCGCCGGTGCGGTCGAGCTTGTTGATGAAGCAGAAGCGCGGCACACCGTAGCGGTCGGCCTGGCGCCAGACGGTCTCCGACTGCGGTTCGACACCCGCCACGCCGTCGAAGACGACGACCGCGCCATCGAGCACGCGCAGGCTGCGTTCGACTTCGACGGTGAAGTCCACGTGCCCGGGCGTATCGATGATGTTGACCCGATGATCGCGCCAGAAGCAAGTCGTGGCAGCCGCGGTGATGGTGATGCCGCGCTCCTGTTCCTGCGGCATCCAGTCCATCGTCGCGGCGCCTTCGTGCACCTCGCCGATCTTGTAGATCTTCTTGGTATAGAAGAGGATGCGCTCGGTGACCGTGGTCTTGCCGGCGTCGATGTGGGCAATGATGCCGATGTTGCGCGTGCGCGCAAGGGGTACCTGTCGTGCCATGCGAAAGTTCCTAGCGGCCTACCACTTGAAGTGGCTGAAGGCCTTGTTGGCCTCGGCCATCTTGTGCGTCTCTTCGCGGCGCTTGACCGCGGCGCCGATACCGTTCATCGCGTCAACAAGCTCGCCGGCCAACTTCTCGCTCATGCTCTTGCCGCTGCGCTTGCGGGCGGCCTGTACGAGCCAGCGCACACCGAGCGACATCCGGCGGTCGCCGCGAATCTCGACCGGCACCTGGTACGTCGCTCCGCCCACGCGGCGCGGCTTGACCTCGATGATCGGCATGGCGTTACGCAGCGCCGAGTCGAGCACCTCCAGGCCGGGCCGGCGAGTAGCCGCCTCGGCGCGGGCCAGCGCCTGACGCAGGATGCGCTCGGCCAGACCCTTCTTGCCGTTCATCATCAGCTTGACGACGAAACGGTCGGTGTTGCGGGTCAGCGTGGGCGCGTACTTTTCCTTGCGCGGGGTTTGGGCGCGACGTGGCATGCGTTGTGGCTCGTTCCTGTCCTGGTGTTGCTCTTACTTGGGCTTCTTCGCGCCGTACAGCGAGCGGCTCTGCTTGCGATCCCGGACGCCGGCGGCGTCGAGCGTGCCACGGATGATGTGGTACTTCACGCTCGGCAGGTCGCGCACTCGGCCTCCGCGAACGAGCACGACGCTGTGCTCCTGCAGGTTGTGGCCGATACCGGGGATATAGGCGGTCACCTCCTGCTGGTTGGTGAGCCGCACGCGGGCGATCTTGCGCAAAGCCGAGTTCGGCTTCTTGGGCGTCATCGTGCGTACCTGCAGGCAGACGCCGCGCTTCTGCGGGGCGCCCGGGATCATCTCCTGCCGCTGGCGGAGGCTGTTCCAGTTCTTGCGCATGGCGGGCGCCTTGATCTTCTTGAACGAAGGCTGGCGGCCCTTCCGCACGAGTTGGCTGATCGTCGGCACGAACTTAAGACTCCTGATTATTGCTGTTACCCGCGGTCCCTGCCCTCGTCGCTCTCGCGGCACACGGCGACCGACTGACTGTTGTCTTCGACTCATCTGGGTGGACCCCGACGTCCGACCCCACCGGCGGGTTGTCAGCCGATGGCGCCGTCTCCCCGTCGGGAACGGCCGTGACCGTTCCGGCCACGATCGCGCAGTGTACCAAATGTGCCCGAAGTGAGCAACGAACCGCCGCGCGCTGGCGTGGTCGCTGGCGCGTTACCGAGGCGGCGACGACAGCCCGCAGCGTGTTCCCATGGCAAGGCGCGTCCGCCGTCATTCATTCGCGGAAGTACCGCGATGCGCACGATCTCGAGCGCCCGCTCGAGATCGGACACGTAGATGGCCGCAATGCCGTCGTCATGTCGTCGACGGCCCAGCTCGGCGGCACCCTTCAGGCCCTCTTCCGAGAGCTCTCCGGGGAGCCACCCACTCGCGATGCCGGCTTCGTTGTCGGTTGTCAAGGCGTGCGTCTCGAAGACGATGCGCACCGTCATGCGACCGACGATGGCGCCGGCCCGAGCGCCGCTGGGCGTGCATCGCCGTCGCGGGTCGAGCAGCCGACCACAGCCACCGGGCAGGACCCGGCGGGCAGGACCCAGCGCTAGGAACGTTATGCCGGGGTTTCGGACTCCTCGCCCACGTCCTCGACCCCTACGTTGTCGCTCTCGTCTTCCTCGTCCTCACCGGACAGGAACGGGTTGCCGCCATCGGCGCCGTCGGCCGACGCACGCTCACCGGCCTCGCCCAGCAGCGGGTTGTACTCCGCGCTCGCCGCGGCCTCGGCCTCGGCGCGGGCCTGAGCCTCAGCCAGAAAGATGTTGATCTCCTCCTCGCCGAAGCTCTCGGGCAGCTCGCCACCGGCCAGTGCCTCGGCCGCGGCCCGACGGGCTGCGGCCCGCGCGGCGGCCAGGTTCTGCGGCGCGCCCGTCCCGGCCGGGATGAGCTTGCCGATGATGACGTTCTCCTTGAGACCGAGCAGGTTGTCTTTGGCGCCGTTGATGGCCGCCTCGGTCAGCACCCGCGTGGTCTCCTGGAACGACGCGGCGGCCAGGAAGGATGACGTGTTGAGCGACGCCTTCGTCACGCCCAGCAGAACGGTCTCGGCCGTCGCCGGCTCGCCGCCCTCGGCCATGACTCGGTTGTTGATCTCCTCGAACTCGAAGCGATCGACAAGCTCGAACGGCAGTTGCTCCGAGTCGCCCGGCTGGTCGATGCGCACCTTGCGCAGCATCTGCCGAACGATGATCTCGATGTGCTTGTCGTTGATCGTCACGCCCTGGCTGCGGTAGACCCGCTGGACCTCCTTGACCAGGTAGCGCTGGACCGCGTCGCGCCCGCGCGTCTCGAGGTATTCCTGCGGGTTGATCGGCCCGTCGGTGATCGGATCCCCGGCGCGCACCAGCTGGCCGTTCTCGACCAGCAACTTCGCGTTGTGCGGGATGGCGTATTCACGCTCGACGACGTCCTCCGAGCGAACCCGCAGGCCGTCACCGGCCTTGACCATCAGGCCCGCGTCCGGCGCACGTACCTCGTCAACCTCGCCGTCCCGCTCGAGCCGGGCGACGACCTGGTTGGCTTCGACATGGTCGCCCTCGGCAACCAGCACCTCGTGCCCCTTGCCCAGGCGCAGTGGCGTGTCGAACTCCTCGCGCGAAGTCACCTTCACGCGCCGAGCGCCGTTCTCGCCCTGCATGATCTCGACCACGCCGTCGATGTGGCTGATCTCGGCCTTGCCCTTCGGCATGCGTGCCTCGAACAGCTCCTCGACACGCGGCAGGCCGGCGGTGATGTCCAGGCCGGCGACGCCGCCGGTGTGGAACGTCCGCATGGTCAGCTGCGTGCCGGGCTCACCGATCGACTGTGCTGCGATGATGCCCACCGCTTCGCCGATGCCGACCAGGTGTCCCGTCGCAAGATCCCGGCCGTAGCACGCGCGGCAGACGCCGTGGCGTGACTGGCAGGTCAGCGGCGAACGGACCAGCACCTCGCGAATACCTGCGTCGGCGATGCGCTGCGCGATCGCCTCGGTGATCTCCTGATTGCGCTCGACGAAGGGCTCGGCGCCCTTCTTGCGGGCCGTGGGGTCGATCACCGGGCCGGCGGCGTGGCGACCGACGATGCGACGCTGGAACGCGTCGGCCTCCGTCGCGAACTCCTCCGTTTCCCCACGCGTGATCCACGTGCCCTCCTCGGTACCGCAGTCGTCCTCACGGGTGATGACGTCCTGCGCCACGTCGACCAGACGACGGGTCAGGTAGCCGGAGTCGGCGGTGCGTAGCGCGGTGTCCGCGAGGCCCTTGCGCGCGCCGTGAGTCGAGATGAAATACTCGAGCACGGTCATGCCCTCGCGGAAGTTGCTCCGCACAGGCACGTCGATGATCCGGCCGGTCGGGTCGGCCATCAGGCCACGCATACCGCCCAGCTGGCCCAGGTTGCCCTTGTTACCCCGGGCGCCACTGGTGGCCATCATCGTCAGCGCACCGGTCGGGTCGAGCGAGGCGACCATCTGGTCGCTGACCTCTTGGGTGGTGTCCTTCCAGACGTTGACTACCTGCTCGTAGCGCTCATCGTCGGTGATCAGACCGCGCTGGAACTGGCGGTCGATGGTCTCCACCTTGGCGTCAGCGGCGCGCAGCAGGTCCGCCTTCTTCTTCGGCACGGTGATGTCGTCGACGGCAATGGTCATGCCGCCACGTGTCGCATAGTCGAAGCCAATCTGCTTGATGCCATCGACCAGGTAGGTGGTGTCCGCCGGGCCGAGCACCCGGTAGCACTCGGCCACCAGCTCGCGCAGGGCATTGCGGTTCATGGGCTTGTTCACGAAGCGCAGCCGCTCGGGCAGCACCTGGTTGAACAGCACTCGGCCGACCGTCGTGCGCAGCGGCGCCTCGACGACCTCGCCCTTCTCGTCGTCCCACTGGCGGACGGTCACCTGGATCGGTGAGTGCAGTTCCAGGTGCGGCACCGTGTGGTTCTCGATCTCCGTCTCGCGGCGGGTATCGATGCGTCCAACGTCGTATGCCAGCAGCGCCTCGGTCGCGTCCGAAAACGTCGCCACCGGCGGCTTGTCCTGGGTCTGCTCCTCTTCGATGGTCAGGTAGTAGCAGCCAAGCACCATGTCGAGGGTCGGCGCCACGACCGGCTCGCCGGCGGCCGGCGAGAGCAGGTTCGCGGTTGACAGCATCATCCGCCGGGCTTCCTCCTGCGCGGCGCGCGAGAGGGGTACGTGGACCGCCATCTGGTCGCCGTCGAAGTCGGCGTTGAAGGCGAAGCAGACCATCGGGTAAATCTGGATCGCCGATCCCTCGACGAGCACGGGCATGAACGCCTGGATGCCAAGGCGGTGCAGCGTCGGCGCGCGGTTGAGCAGCACCGGGTGGTCCTTGATGACCTCCTCGAGGACATCCCAGACCTCCGGCCGGCTCGAAGCCCGCTCAACGATCCTCTTGGCGCTCTTGATGTTATGGGCCAGGCCCTTCTCGACCAGCTGGCGCATGACGAAAGGCTTGAACAGCTCGAGCGCCATCTTCTTGGGCAGGCCGCACTGGTGCAGCTTGAGCTCGGGGCCGACGACGATGACCGAGCGGCCGGAGTAGTCGACGCGCTTGCCGAGCAGGTTCTGGCGGAAGCGGCCCTGCTTGCCCTTGAGCATGTCGCTGAGGCTCTTGAGCCGGTGGTTGCCGGTGCCTACGATCGAACGGCCGCGGCGGCCGTTGTCGATCAGCGCGTCACAGGCCTCCTGGAGCATGCGCTTCTCGTTGCGGATGATGATTTCCGGGGCACCGAGCTCGAGCAGCCTCTTGAGCCGGTTGTTGCGGTTGATCACGCGGCGGTACAGGTCGTTCAGGTCGGACGTCGCGAAACGCCCGCCGTCGAGCTGGACCATGGGCCGCAGGTCGGGCGGAATGACCGGCAGGACGTTCATGATCATCCATTCCGGCCGATTGCCCGAGCGCCGGAAGGCTTCGATCAGGCGCAGCCGCTTGATCGCCTTCTTGCGCCGCTGACCGGACGTCGTGCGGACCTCGGCGTGCAACCTCTGACCCAGCTCATCGAGATCGATGCGCTGGATGCACTCGCGCACTGCTTCGGCGCCCATGCCCGCGCTGAACAGCCGCGTTCCGCCACGCACGCCACTGCCGTACGCACGATCCAGGTCGCGGTAGTTCCAGCGGTCGAGCGAGGCCTCGGGCAGCAGCATGTTCTCCTGCAGCCGGTTGATCTCATCGCGCGCCTGACGAATGTCCTCGCGCGTGCCCTCGGCCTCGTTGCGCAGCCGCTCGCGCTCAGCCTCGAGTGCGGCATCGAGCTGCAGCCGTCCGTCTTCCAGCTGCCGCCGCACCGATTCCGCCTCGTTCTCCTCGCGCTGCTGGATCTCGGTATTGACGCGCTCGATCTCGGCCGCGGCGGCCTTGTTGAGCGCCGTCACGGCGGACTTGCCGCCCTTGTCGCCGGCGGCAACGATGATCTCGCCGGTAGGCTCGAACACGATCGGTTCCTCGGCGGCGCCCGACAACGCGTCGATCCTGGCCTTTGTGTCCTGCTGCGCGGCCACCAGCTCGGCCGTGCGGTTGGTGCGCTCCTCCTCGAGCTCGCGCTTCAGCGCCGACAGGCTGTCGTTGAGCTCGTCGGTGAGCCTGTTCAGATCGGCGCGCAGCCGATCTTCGAGCTCATTCAGCTCACGGCCAGCCTGCCCGCCGCGGCCCTCCGCTTCGTCGTCGAGCTGCTGCAGCAGGCGCGTCCGCGCGTCCTCATCGACGTGCGTGACGATGTAGGTGGCGAAGTAAAGGACGCGCTCGAGATTGCGCGGGCTGATGTCGAGCAGGATGCCCAGGCGCGATGGAGTGCCCTTGAAATACCAGATGTGGCTGACCGGGCTGGCCAGCTGGATGTGGCCCATCCGCTCGCGCCGGACCTTGGCGCGGGTAACCTCGACACCGCACTTGTCGCAGATGATGCCCTTGTAGCGGATGCGCTTGTACTTGCCGCAGTAGCACTCCCAGTCGCGCGACGGGCCGAAGATGCGCTCGTCGAACAGGCCGTCCTTCTCCGGCCGCAGCGTCCGGTAGTTGATCGTTTCGGGCTTGGTGACCTCACCCTTGGACCAGTCGCGGATCTGCTCAGGCGACGCGAGCGAGATACGGATGGCGTTGAAGTTGTTGACCTCGAGCATGACTCTCCTTCGTCAGCGCACGCCGGCTAGTGCGCGAACTTCGGCTCCTCGGGCTGCGATGACGGCTGTCGCCCGAGAGTAGGTGACGCCGGTCCGGCGACCGGCGCGTCTGTTGATCAGGACTAGTCCTCGAACCCGGCGAGGTTGATCCCGCCGAGATCAGGCAATGGATAGGCCGAGGCGTCCTCGGCGAAGTGGATCTCCTCTTCGTTCTCGTTCAAGATCTCGACGTTCAGGCCCAGGCTCTGGAGCTCCTTGATGAGCACCTTGAACGACTCGGGCACGCCCGGCGGCTGGATGTCCTCGCCTTTGACGATGGCCTCGTACGTCTGCACGCGGCCAACCACGTCGTCGGACTTGACCGTCAGCAGCTCCTGGAGGATGTTCGCCGCGCCGTAGGCTTCGAGCGCCCAGACCTCCATCTCGCCGAAGCGTTGCCCGCCGAACTGCGCCTTGCCGCCCAGTGGCTGCTGAGTTATCAGGCTGTACGGGCCGGTCGAGCGCGCGTGGATCTTGTCCTCCACCAGGTGGTGCAGCTTGAGCATGTAGATGTAGCCGACGGTTATCTCGCGGTCGAACGCATCGCCGGTCCGGCCGTCGCGCAGGACGGCTTTACCGCTGCCCGGCAGCCCGGCCGCCAGCAGCTCTTCCTTGATCTGGTCCTCGTTGGCGCCGTCGAAAACGGCGCTCGCCGCCTTGACCGGCTCGCCGCCATTACGACGGCCCTGCTCCATGAGTGCCCAGCCAAGATGCGTCTCGAGGATCTGGCCGATGTTCATGCGGCTCGGCACACCGAGCGGATTGAGGATGATGTCGACCGGCGTCCCGTCGGGCAGGAAGGGCATGTCCTCCTGCGGCAGGATCTTGGCGACCACGCCCTTGTTGCCGTGGCGGCCGGCCATCTTGTCACCGACACTGATCTTGCGCTTGGCCGCGACGCTGACGCGAATCAGCCGGTTGACGCCGGGCAGCAGCTCGTCGCCGCGGTCGCGGTTGAACTCACGTACGTCCACGATCTTGCCGCGCTCGCCGTGCGGCAGCCGCAGGCTGGAATCCTTCACCTCGCGCGCCTTCTCACCGAAGATGGCACGCAGCAGGCGCTCTTCCGCGGTCAGCTCGGTCTCGCCCTTGGGCGTGATCTTGCCGACCAGGATGTCGCCCGGCTGGACCTCGGCACCGATGTAGATGATCCCGTCGTCATCGAGATCCTTGAGCGATTCCTCGCCCACGTTGGGGATGTCGCGGGTGATCTCTTCCGGGCCCAGCTTGGTGTCACGCGACTCGATCTCGTGCTTCTCGATATGGATACTGGTGAACACGTCGTCGCGCACGAGGCGATCGCTGATGACGATCGCGTCCTCGTAGTTGCCGCCTTCCCAGCTCATGAACGCGACCAGGATGTTGCGCCCGAGCGCCAGCTCACCCTTGTCGGTTGAGCTCGAGTCGGCGATGGGCTGTCCGGCATCTACCCGCTGGCCGACCTCGACGATCGGTCGCTGGTTGATGCACGTCCCCTGGTTGCTGCGCACGAACTTGTCGAGCCGGTACTCGGTCAACTCGCCCGTGTCGCTCTCGATCTGGATCCGCTCGGCGGTCACGCTGGTAACCACGCCAGGGGCCTTGCTGGTGAGCACCTGGCCCGAGTCGAGGGCCGCTCGACTCTCCATGCCGGTGCCCACGATGGGCGCTTCGGGCTCGAGCAGCGGCACTGCCTGGCGCTGCATGTTCGAGCCCATCAGGGCGCGGTTGGCGTCATCGTGCTCGAGGAACGGGATCAGCGCAGTCGCCACCGAGACGACCTGTTTGGGGCTGACGTCCATGTACTCGATCTGGTTGGGGCGCGCCTCGGGGAACGTGTCGCGGAAGCGTGCCGGCACGCGATCGTCGATGAAATGGCCGTCGTCGTCGAGCGGCGCGTTGGCCTGCGCTACGTGATGCTCCTCTTCCTCGTCGGCGGCGAGATAGACGATCTCGTCGGTCACTCGCGGTCGGATCGGGAACGCGGTTGCCTTCTGCTTCTTGAGCACGTCGACCGCTTCCTTGGACAGTTTCTTGCCCTTCTTGAGGACCAGCGTGCCCGTCTTACTGGCGACGTCCGCATCGGCGATCTCGTCCATTGCCTGCGGGTCGTCGTAGCTGATCGTCCGCTTCACCTTCCGATATGGCGTCTCGATGAAACCGTACTCGTTGATTCGCCCGTAGGTCGCCAGGGAGCCGATCAGGCCGATGTTCGGGCCTTCCGGCGTCTCGATCGGACAGATGCGCCCGTAGTGGCTGTGGTGCACGTCGCGAACATCGAAGCCGGCGCGCTCGCGCGACAGGCCGCCCGGGCCAAGCGCGGAAAGGCGCCGCTTCGAGGTCAGCTCGGCAAGCGGGTTGGTCTGGTCCATGAACTGGCTCAGCTGGCTGCCGCCGAAGAACTCCTTCATGGCCGCGACGACGGGCCGGATGTTGATCAGCGCGTTGGGCGTCGCCTTCTCCGCCTCCTGGATGGACATGCGTTCGCGCACCACGCGCTCCATCCGCAACAGGCCGACCCGAAAGGCGTTCTGGATCAGCTCGCCGTTGGCGCGGATGCGCCGGTTGCCGAGGTGGTCGATGTCGTCGGGCAGGCCCTGATCGCGGTTGAGCTCGATGAGGTGGCCGACGATGGCGGCGATGTCTTCCTTGCTGATGGTGCGCTCAGCCGACATGCTGATGCCCATGCGGTCGGCGACCGGGTTCAGCTTCTTGTTGAGCTTGTAGCGGCCAACACGGCCCAGGTCGTAGCGCCGGAAGTTGAAGAACAGGCTCTCGACCAGCTTCTCGGCGTTGTCGCCGGTCGGCGGGTCGCCCGGGCGCAGCTTCTTGTAGACCTCGATGAGCGCCTCGCCGCGCGTGTTGGTGCTGTCCTTCTCCAGCGTCGACGCGATGTACGGCGTAGCGCCGGTATCGACGCGCGAGAAGATGGCCATCATGTCGTCGTTCGATTCGTAGCCGACGGCGCGCAGCAGCTTGGTCGCCTCGAGCTTACGCTTGCGATCGACCTTGACGTACAGCTGGCCGCGTGCCGCGGTCTCGAACTCGAGCCACGCCCCACGGTTGGGGATGACCTTGGCGTTGAACAGCAGCCGGCCGGTGGCCGGATCGTCGCCGGCCGTGTAGTAGACGCCCGGCGAGCGCACCAGCTGGCTGACCACGACGCGCTCGGCGCCATTGATGATGAACGTGCCCTGGTCGGTCATGAACGGGAAGTCGCCCATGTACACACGCTGGCGCTGGATCTCGCCCGTCTCCTTGATCAGCAACTCGGCCCACACGTACAGCGGCTTCGAGAAGGTCAGGTCCCTGGTGCGGCATTCGAGCTCGGAGTACTTGGGCTCCTCGAACTCGTACTCGCGGAAGCGCAGTTCCATCACCCGGCCGGTGAAGTCCTGGATCGGGCTGATCTCGTCGAAGAGTTCGCGCAGCCCGTTGTCGATGAACCACCGGAACGAGTTCGAGCTGCAGCTCGATCAGGTTCGGGATGGGCAGAACCTCGGGAATGCTGGCGTACGTCTTGCGACCGGGAACGGCCAGCGTGTTGCGCTTAACGGGATCAGCGACGGAAAGCATCAATGGCGCTCCTAGCGGGTGACGGGAGGGTGGCTGGGGCAATAAGCTCTGGGAAGTTCCGGATGCACGAAAAGGCGGACATGGGCGTCCGCTGAGAAGGACCTTGAGAATTGGGAGCCGCGCTCAACGACCGCACATAGTATCGAGTGTCCGCGACAGTGTCAACAGCCCGGTTGGCGGGGTAGCGGGTCAGTCTGGCCTGCTGAGGAATGGATGAAGGGCCTGCCGAAACCGGCGGGCCCTTCGTGACTGGCGCGACCGCGCGAGCGTCGCCTCGCGCGAGGAGTTACTTGATCTCGACCTTGGCGCCCTGCTCCTCGAGGGCCGACTTGACCTTCTCGGCCTCGTCGCGGCCGACGCCTTCCTTGATCGCCTTGGGCGCCGCGTCGACGACATCCTTGGCCTCCTTCAGGCCGAGACCGGTCAACTCGCGCACCACCTTGATCACCGGGATCTTGTTCGGTCCAACCTCGGTCAGCACCGCGGTGAACTCGGTCTGCTCTTCGGCCGCGGCAGCCGCTGGTGCGGCGCCACCGGCGGCGGCCGGCACAGCCGCAGCGACGGGCGCCGCCGCGGTCACGCCGTAGCGCTCCTCGAACTTTTTGATGAACTCAGACAGCTCGAGGACGGTCATGCCATCGATCGCCTCGAGCAGATCTTCCTGTGAAGCCTTTGTCGCCATGTGCTTGTTCTCCTTCTCTTGACGGTGCCTGCGGAGAGCCGGCTAGGCCGACTGCTGGGCCTTCTGGTCGGCCAGCTGGGTCAGGGCATAGCCCAAGTTGCGCAACGGCGCGGCTAACAGTGAAGCCATCGACGTGAGCGGCGAAGACATGGCGCCCGCCAGCTGCGCGAGCAGCACCTCACGCGGCGGCAGGCTCGCCAGGCGGGTGACGGCCTCCCCGTCATAGCGCCGGCCGGCGACGATTGCGCCACGAACGGTCACTGTGCGGAATGGACGAACGGCGTCGAGGAAGTTGCGCGCAAGCGTGACCTCGTCGGCGCCGCCCATGGCCAGCGCGCTGGGCCCCTCGAGTAGCGTGTTGAGCTCTTCCTGCCCGGCCTGCTGCGCTGCTATCTTCGCGAGCCGGTTCTTCACGACCCGGTATCTGATGCCCTCGCCGCGCAGTGTGCGGCGGACGGCACTGATATCGGAAACGGTCAGGCCACGATAATCGGCCACGATCGTCGCGCTGCTGCCCGACAGTTCGTCGGCGAGCTTGGCGACCATGGCGCGCTTGGCCTCAGTCGGCACGTTGCCTCCTTTCCCGTGACGCCCGGAGCACCGGGACGTCCTCGCTTGGTTCCGCGCGAGGGCGTCTGTGGCGCTGCAACGCAGCGTCGCGGGCCATGAGGCCCTGAACTATCCCTGCCTCGGCGTGCCCGCCGGCGGTCCCGATCGAGCGGGCCGGCCGGCGAATTGAGCCCGGTGAGGGGCGCAGCGCTGTCTGCGGCGGAACGGTCTTCAATTGTCCCCCGGCGAACCGGGGCGGTCCATTACCTAGGCGCTGGCCGCGGCGAGGACCGCCGGCACGTCAACCCGGATGCCCGGGCCCATCGTGGATGCCACCGTCAGGTTCTTGAAGTATTGGCCCTTGGCCGCCGTCGGGCGGGCGCGATTGATCGCATCGATCAGCGTGGCCAGATTCTCCTTCAGCTGGTCGGGCTCGAAGCTCGCCTTGCCGAAAGGGGTGTGAATGATACCGGCCTTGTCGACCTTGAACTCGATCCGGCCGCCCTTGACTTCCTTGATCGCCCGCTCGAGGTCGAACGTGATGGTGCCCGACTTGGGGTTGGGCATCAGGCCGCGCCGGCCAAGGATGCGGCCCAGACGGCCGACCATGCCCATCATGTCCGGCGTCGCCAGGGCGACATCGAACTCCAGCCAGCCGCCTTCGATGCGCTTGACCAGGTCCTCGCCACCGACCTCGTCGGCGCCGGCCTGCAGCGCTTCCTGCGCCTTTTCGCCCTGCGCGAAGACAAGGACCCGGATCTTCTTGCCCGTGCCGAAGGGCAGCACGACCGTGCCACGCACCATCTGGTCCGCGTGCCGCGGGTCGACCCCGAGGCGGATGTGCGCCTCCGCCGACGCATCGAAGCCTACGTAGCTCGTCTGCTTGAGCAGCTCCATCGCCTGGTCCGGCTCATAGGTCCGGCCGCGCTCGACGAGTGCCACCGCCTGCTGGTATTTCTTGCCTCGATCAGACATCGGTTTCCTTCCTCCTGGCGGGCCGTCGCCGGCCCTCCCCTCTAACGCGGGGTGTGCGTCAGCCTTCGACCTCGATGCCCATCGAGCGCGCGGTGCCCTCGATGATCCTGCTCGCGCCCTCGATGTCGATGGCAGAAAGGTCGGCCATCTTGGTTTCCGCGATCTCGCGAACCTGCCGCCGGGTGACCGTGCCGACCGACTCGCGGCCGGTGGTCGAAGCGCCTTTCTCGATGCCCGCTGCCTTGCGCAGCAGGTCGGCCGCCGGCGGGGTCTTGAGGACGAAGCTGAAGCTGCGATCCTCGTAGACCGTGATCTGCGCCGGGATGATCTGCCCCGTCTGGGCAGCGGTCTTCTCGTTGTAGCTCTTGCAAAACTCGACGATGTTGATGCCGTGCGGGCCGAGGGCCGTGCCGACGGGCGGCGCGGGGGTGGCCTTGCCGGCGGGCAGCTGCAGCGTCAGGACGATCCGAATCTTCTTTGCCACGTTAGAGCTTCTCCACCTGCAGGAAGTCGAGTTCAACCGGGGTTTCGCGGCCGAAGATCGATACCAGCACCTTGAGTTTGTTGCGCTCGGGGTTGACCTCGTCGACCGTACCGATGAACTCGGCGAACGGCCCGTCGGTCACGCGCACGCTCTGGCCCTTCTGGAAGGCAACCCGGTACTTGGGTGCCTCGACGCCCATTTGGCGCAGGATCTGCTTGACCTCGTGCTCCTCGAGCGGCACGGGCTCATTGCGCGAGCCGGGAATGTTGCCGCCGCCGACGAAGCTCGTCACCCCCGGCGTGTTACGCACCACAAACCACGAATCGGCATCGAGGATCATCTCGACCAGGACGTAGCCGGGGTAGACCTTCTTCTGCACGGTCACCCGCTGCCCGGCGCGGATCTCGATCTCGTCCTCCTCGGGCACCAGCACCTGGAAGATCTTGTCCTCCATACCCATCGATTCGATGCGGTGCTCGAGGTTGGTCTTGACCTTCTTCTCGTAGCCCGAGTACGTGTGGATCACGTACCAGCGCTTCTCGGGCGCGCGAACGGCAGCTTCCGTTTCCGCCATCACAACGTCTCGAGGTGAGTCACGAGGTAGTTGAAGATGAAGTCGAACACGGCGATGTAGGCGCCGACCGCCGCGCTGATCACGAACACCAGCACGGTCAGGTTGCGCGTCTGCTCGGGTGTGGGCCACGTCACCTTGCGGAGCTCGGACCAGGCCTCTTCGATGAAACGCCGGATGCGGGTCACTGATTGACTACCTCTGAAGTGGATTGGGGCTGGCAGGAGCGACAGGACTCGAACCTGCAACCGCCGGTTTTGGAGACCGGTGCTCTACCAATTGAGCTACGCTCCTTCGCCGCATGAGCCGCCGATCTATTTTGCCTCACGGTGCAGCGTGTGCCTGTGACAGCGCGGACAGTACTTGCGCAGCTCGAGCCGATTCGGATCGTTCTTCTTGTTCTTGGTGGTGCTGTACGTGCGCTCCTTGCACTCGGTGCACGCCAGCTGGATGACGGGCCGGTTCTCGGCTGCCTTGGCCATATCGTCTACTCGCCCGAGCTACTCGTAGATCTCGGTGATCGCACCGGCGCCGACGGTGTGGCCGCCCTCGCGGATGGCGAAGCGCTGGCCAGTCTCGAGGGCGATCGGGGTGATCAGCTCGACGTTCATGTCGACGTTGTCGCCGGGCATCACCATCTCGGCGCCACCGGTCAGCCCGATGGACCCGGTGACATCGGTGGTGCGCATGTAGAACTGCGGCCGGTAGCCGTTGTAGAAGGGCGTGTGACGGCCACCCTCCTCCTTGGTCAGCACGTACACGCGCGCCTTGAAGCGGGTGTGCGGCTTGACGCTGGCCGACTTGGCCATCACCTGGCCGCGCTCGATCTCGTCGCGCTCGATGCCGCGCAGCAGGCAGCCGATGTTGTCGCCCGCGCGGCCCTCGTCGAGCAGCTTCTTGAACATCTCGACGCCGGTCACGACCACCTTGCGGGTGTCCTTGACACCGACGATCTCGACCTCGTCGCCGACCTTGACCACGCCGCGCTCGACGCGCCCGGTGGCGACCGTGCCGCGGCCCTTGATGCCGAAGACGTCCTCGATCGGCATCAGGAACGGCTTGTCAACCGCGCGCTCGGGGGTCGGGATGTACGAGTCGACCGCGTCCATCAGCTCCTGGATGGGCACATACGCGGGATCGGCCGGATCGTTGCCCGCCTCGAGCGCCTTGAGCGCGCTGCCGCGGATGACCGGCACCTCGTCGCCCGGAAAGTTGTACTTGGACAGCAGCTCGCGCACCTCGAGCTCGACCAGCTCGAGCAGCTCGGGATCGTCGACCATGTCGACCTTGTTCAGAAAGACGACGATGTAGGGCACCTCGACCTGGCGCGCGAGCAGGATGTGCTCGCGCGTCTGGGGCATCGGCCCGTCGGTCGCGGCGACGACCAGGATGGCGCCGTCCATCTGCGCCGCGCCGGTGATCATGTTCTTGATGTAGTCGGCGTGGCCGGGGCAGTCGACGTGCGCGTAGTGGCGCGCGGCGGTCTCGTACTCGACGTGGGCGATGGCGATGGTAATGCCCCGCTCACGCTCCTCGGGCGCGTTGTCGATGGTGTCGAAGGCGCGGTACTCGGAGCCGCCCTTCAGGCTGAGGTACTTGGTGATCGCCGCGGTGAGCGTCGTCTTGCCGTGGTCGATGTGGCCGATGGTGCCGATGTTGACGTGCGGCTTGGTGCGCTCGAATTTCTTCTTGGCCATGGTCGTGGTCGTTCCTGTTTTCCTCTTATTGACCGGGGAGCAGCAGAAGGACTGGAGCCCACATTGGGACTTGAACCCAAGACCTCTTCCTTACCAAGGAAGTGCTCTGCCAGCTGAGCTATGTGGGCCCGGTTTGAAGTTGGTGGGCAGGGAGGGAATCGAACCCCCACAGTCGAAGACGGCTGATCTACAGTCAGCGGAGCTCACCACCTGCTCAACCTACCCACGGGCAGTCGACTGCGGTTACTGGCGGCGAACCGCCTGTGCCCTGGTGACGGGCACACGCAGTCTATTCGATTGTCCTGTGCTGGAGCCGCCGACGGGACTCGAACCCGGAACCGGCGGTTTACAAAACCGCTGCTCTACCAATTGAGCTACGGCGGCGCGACGGCTAAGGATACAGCAAAGACGGGCCCTGAGGACCCACGGGCCGCCGGTCAGAGCGTCTCCTCGGCGACGAGGACAGCCGGCAGTGGTGTTCTTGCCCTAGCTGTCGCCCGGTAGCAGGTGCTCTGGAGGTGGTGTGGAGGCCGCCTCGGGGGTTCCCTGCTGCACGGGTGCGAGTCGCGGGTCGTCATCCGGAGCTGGGTCATCCGGAGCTGGGTCATCCGGAACTGGGCCGTTCCGGGCTGGGTCATCCGGAGCTGGGCCACCCGGAGATGGGTCATTCCGGGCTGGTTGGGGCCGCTGCCCCGAGGCCGCGAACAGGAGCACCGACCCGGCCACTGCTGCGTTGAGCGAACCGACATGGCCGCGCATGGGAATGCGCAACGAGAGATCCAGGCGGCGGCGGACGGGCGCCGAGATCCCGCGCCCTTCGCTGCCGATGACGATCGCCAGAGCGCCGCGCAGGTCGGCTTCGAGATAGTTCAGGGCGGCATTCTCCTCGGCCGCGACGACGCGCACGCCGTGGGCGTGCAGGTCGGCCAGCGCACCGGGAAGATCGTCGAGCGGCGCCAGGAGCAGGTGCTCTGTGGCGCCGGCGGCCGCCTTGATGGCAGCCGGGCTGAGAGGCGCCGAGCGACGCGTCGGAAAAAGCACCCCGTGGACGCCTGACGCCTCCGCGCTGCGCAGCAGCGTGCCAAAGTTCTGAGGGTCCTCGAGCGAGTCGAGCGCCAGCACGAAGGGCGGCTCGCCGCGCTGGCGGGCGCGGGCGAGAATGTCGTCGAGTGTCGCCGGCAGGCGCGCTTCGACAACCAGCGCCACGCCCTGGTGACCGTCGAAGCCGGCCAGAGCGGTCAGGGTTCCGCCTTCCATCTCGACCACCGGAATGCGCAGCGTAGTCGCGTGGACGACCAGGGCGTCGAGCGCCGGCCGACGCTCGGGCACGACCAGCAGCCGGTGCGCCCGACGGCGTGCGGCGAACGCTTCTTCGACCGGCCGCCGACCAGCAATCAGCTCCTCGTTTTCGCCGACTGACTCGCCACTCCGCGCCCGAGCTGGCTCGCGGCGCAGTGGCCGGAAAGCGGGCGGCGTCCCAAAGGACCGGGACCGACCGTTGAATGGCCCCCGGTCGCGCCACGGCTCACCGTCGCGGCGCGGGGGGCTGTCGCCACGCGCTTCGCCTTCTCGCTGCGGACGATCCTCCACAGGTGGGCCACCTGCGTGACCGGGCCGGCCACCCGTCCGCGGTCGTTCCGGCCACTTTCTGTTCTGCGGCGGTCGACCGCCCGGCCGCGCGTTGCGATCTCGGCGCCGGTCGCCCCGTGCCCCGTCGTCGCGCCGCGGTCGCTCACGCTCAGCCACCGGAGCCGCGCATCAGCCGCCAGCGCTGTCCATCACGGGTGTCCTCGACGGCCACGCCGACGCGCGCCAGCGCGTCGCGCAGCTCATCCGAGCGTGCCCAGTCGCGCGCCGCTCGCGCCGACGCGCGTTGCTCGAGCAGTGCGGCGGCACCCTCGGGGAGCGCCTCGGGGAGATCGAGCACCGCCAGCACCCGATCGAAATCGCGCAGCGTCTCCGCCGCCCGGCGCGCGTCGGCAGTCGACAGTGAGCGCGCGTCGCTGCGGCGGTTGAGCTCACGGACGAGGTCGAACTCGGCCGCCAGCGCGCCTGAGACGTTCAGGTCGTCGTCCATCGCCGTCTTGAAGGCAGCGTGCGCCGCGTCGAGCGCCTGATCGAGGGACGGATCGTCCGCCCGGTCCTCCGAGTACGAATTGAGCGCTGCCACTGCGGTCGACAGCCGCTCGACCGCCGCGCGGGCGTGCTCCAGCGACTCCACGCCAGCCTCGACTGGCGCGCGATAGTGCGTGGCGATAAGCGCGTAACGCAACACGGCCGGCGAGTAGCCCGCGGCAAAGATCTCGGCCGGCGTTGCGATGTTGCCCACGCGGCGGGCCATCTTGGCCCCGCTCGTGGTCAGGTGCGCGTTGTGGAGCCAGGTGCGCACGAACTGCTTGCCGGTAGCCGCCTCCGATTGGGCGATCTCGTTCTCGTGGTGCGGGAAGATCAGGTCGACACCGCCGGTATGGATGTCAAACGTCTCGCCGAGGTACTTCATGCTCATCGCCGAGCACTCGATGTGCCAGCCCGGCCGACCCTCGCCCACCTCCGTCGTCCACGACGGTTCGCCCGGTTTTGGGCCTTTCCAGAGCGCGAAGTCGCGGACATCGTCCTTGCCGTAGTCGTCCGCCGCGACACGCTCGCCCACCCGCGCGCTGGCCGGATCGACGTGCGCCAACTGGCCGTAGGCGGGCCAGGACCCGATCCTGAAGAAGATCGACCCGTCGTCGGCGCGATAGGCGTGGCCCTTCTCGAGCAGACGCGCAACCAGCGCAGCCATCTCGGGAATGTGCTGGGTGGCGCGCGACAGGATGTCGGGCGGCCCGATGCGCAGCGTTGCCAGGTCGTTGACGAAACGTTCGATGTGCGGCCCGGTCAGCTGGTCGAGGTTGCTGCCGGCAGCCACGAGATCCCGGATGATGCGGTCGTCGACGTCGGTGATGTTCATCACCCAGGTCACGTTGTAGCCCAGCCACTCGAGGTAGCGGTGGACCAGGTCGCCGAGCAGGAACGCGCGGAAGTTGCCGATATGTGCCGGGCCGTACACCGTCGGACCGCAGCTGTACATCCGCACCGTGTCGCTTTCGAGCTGCCTGAACTCCTCGAGCGCGCCGCCCAGGGTGTTGGTCAAGTGCAACGTCGTCATGCGCCGCCTATGTTCGCCGAACCACGGCCACCAGTGCTGTGGCGCCGATCACTCGGCCGGCGCCCTCAGCTCCGGTGAGATTGCCGGTCGAGGCGGTGACAGCGACGTCGCTACCCTCGACACCGAGCAGCTGCGCCAGGCGGTCACGCATCGCATCCAGCCGCCGACCGCCGATCCTGGGACGGGCGCCGACCAGCGAAACGTGCGCCGAGGTCACCCGCCAACCGCCCTTTGCCGCACGGTCGACGACGTCGGCAACCAGTTTCGCGCTGTCGATCCCTTTGGTGCGCGGATCGCCCGCAGGAAACACGCGTCCGAGATCGCCCAGTCCGCAGGCGCTCAGGACGGCCGTCGCCAGGGCGTGCAGTACCACGTCCCCGTCCGAATGGCCCTGCAGCCTCGGCGCTTCCTCGATCTCGATGCCGCCCAGGCGCAGGCCCAACCCCGGCCCGAATGGGTGGCTGTCCTGGCCAAGACCAATTCGCTCGGCGGCCCGGCCGCGCACGAGCTCGTGCAGCAGCTCGAGATCGGCCGGCTCGGTGACCTTCATGTTCCTGGCCTCGCCGGGCACGCTGGCCACCGCCACGCCGCGGCTCTCGAGCAACGCCGCCTCGTCGGTGAATGCCGCGTCACCGGCCGCCGCAAAGGCGTCCAGCAACAGCTCGCGTTGCGCGCCCTGGGGCGTCTGGGTGCGCACCAGTTCGTCCCGGTCGACCGATACGAGCCGTCCCGCTTTCGTCCGCTTCAGCGAATCGACGACCGGCAGCACCGGCACGGCCGCACCGTGCTCGCGTGCCGCAAGAGCCACGCGGTCGGCCAGTGCCGGGCTTGCGAGCGGGCGCGCCGCGTCGTGGACCAGCACCACCTCAGCCCTGGCGCATTCGACGCCGGCGCGCACCGAGTCCGACCTGCGCTCGCCGCCGGCGACGAGCTCGACTCGACCGGCGAGCCACTTCACGGTCGAGAGAGACGCCAGCAGCGGCGCACGAACGACGACGATGACGTGACCAACCGATGCCGCCGCCGCCATCGCTTCGACCGACCACTGGAGCATCGGGCGCCCGGCCAGCTCGTCGGCGAGCTTGTCCCTACCGAGCATCCGCGTGCTCGCGCCGGCAGCGACGATGACCGCATCGGCGAAGCGCTCGCTCACTGGGGCGGCAGGACGGCGACGCGCACCGCTGGCGCTTCGGCCGCCGGCGCCGTCAGCGCGGCGGAGACTGCCTCGCGCAGAGTGGCGACGCGAATCACCTCGATTCCGTCGGGCATCTGATCCGGCGAGCGCGCCCTTCCCGAGTGGTGCGGCACGAGCGCGCGCCTGAAACCGAGGCGTGCCGCCTCCCGGAGCCGCCGCTCCAGTCCGGCGACGCCACGCAGCTCGCCGGTCAGCCCCACCTCACCCAGCGCCACCGTCCCGGCCACGATGGGTCTGTCGCGCAGTGCCGAGGCGAGCGCCAGCGCCAGCGGCAGGTCGATCGCCGGCTCGTCGATGGACAGGCCGCCGACGATGCTCGCGTACACGTCGTGGCTCGCCAGGTTGAGCGCGGCCCTGCGCCCGAGCACCGCGATCAGCAGCGCCAGGCGCTGGGCGTCGAGTCCCGATGCCGTTCGGCGCGGCGAGCCGTGCACCGCGGGCGCGACGAGGGCCTGGACCTCGACCAGCAACGGCCGGCTACCCTCGAGCGTCGCGGCCACTGCGACGCCCGATGCGCCGAACGATTTCAGGCTCTAGGAAAGCGGCGGCGGGATCGGCAACCTCGGCCAACCCGTCCGCCCGCATCTCGAACACGCCCACCTCCTCGGTCGAGCCGAAGCGGTTCTTGCTCGCGCGCAGCAGGCGCAGGCCGGAGAAGCGCTCGCCTTCGAGCGTGAGCACCACGTCGACCAGGTGCTCGAGCGTCTTGGGACCCGCGAGGGTGCCGTCCTTGGTCACGTGGCCGACCAGGATCACCGGAACCGCCTGCTCCTTGGCGTATGCCTGCAGCTGGGCCGCCGAGGCGCGTACCTGGCCTACTGACCCCTGCGGCCCCTCGAGCTCGTCGGCGGTGAGCGTCTGGATCGAATCGACGATCAGCAGCGCTGGTGTGGCGGCCGCCGCGGCGGCAAGAATGCGCTCGACCGAGGTTTCGGCGAGTACGTCGATGCGGTCGCCCACGCCGGCCATGTCGATGCCCAGGCGTGTAGCCCGGAGACGGAGCTGGGCGGCCGACTCCTCGCCCGAGGCATACAGCACGCGCCCCTCACCCGCGCCGGCGAGCGCCCCGCAGATGGCGAGCACGAGGGTCGACTTCCCGATGCCCGGTTCACCGCCGAGCAGGATGAGCGAGCCGGGCACGATGCCGCCTCCGAGCACGCGGTCGGCCTCGCGAATGCCGATCGCCAGCCGCTCTGTGTCGGCGGCCGCAAGGTCGGCCAGCGGGGTAGCACGGGGCGCCGCGACGCTCGCCCGACGCGCCGCCTGTCGCGCGGAGTGGCCGCGCTCGGCGGCCGTCTCGACGAGGGTGTTCCAGCCGCCGCAGCTGCGGCACTGGCCCTCCCAACGCAGGCTCGTCGCGCCGCACGTGCCGCACACGTAACGGCTCTCCGGCCGCGCCACGGGTGTGCGCCGGCCTCTTAGGTGCCGGCCTCGACCGGGATCTTCTCTGTAACCGGCTCGATCGTCAGCCCCTCGTCCGACTTGTCGACGCGCAGCGTCATGCCGGCCGAGAAGCGGCCCGTCAGCAGTGCCTCGGCCAACTGATCCTCGACCAAGTTCTGGATCACGCGACGCAGTGGCCGGGCGCCGTAGTCGACGTCATAGCCGAGCTTGATGATGTGGTCCTTTGCCTCTTGGCTGATCTCGAGATCGATCTGCTGCGACCGCAGCTGGTCGCGCACGCGGTCAAGCAACAGCTCGACGATCGTCCGGATCTGCTCGACCTGCAGCGAGCGGAACACGACGACCGAATCGACGCGGTTCAGGAACTCCGGTCGGAACTGCGTCTTGAGCTGGTCGAGGACCTTCTCCTTCATCCGGTCGTACTGCTGCTCCTCGAGCTTGGCCTCGTCGGACGCGACCGGCCGGAAGCCGAGGCTGGTGTCCTTGAGCAGCGACTTGGCGCCGACGTTGCTGGTCATGATGATGACCGTGTTGCGGAAATCGACGCGACGGCCCTTGGCGTCTGTCAGGTGCCCGTCCTCGAGGATCTGGAGCAGGATGTTGAACACCTCGGGATGCGCCTTCTCGATCTCGTCGAGCAGCACCACGCTGTAGCTCTTGCGGCGCACCGCCTCGGTGAGCTGGCCGCCCTCGTCGAAGCCCACGTACCCTGGCGGCGCCCCGACCAGCCGGCTGACATTGTGGCGTTCCATGAATTCGCTCATGTCGATCTTGATGAGCGCGTCCTCTGAGCCGAACATGAACTCGGCGACCGCCTTGGCCAGCCATGTCTTGCCCACACCGGTGGGTCCCAGAAAGATGAACGAGCCGATCGGCCGCTTCGGGTCCTTCAGTCCCGCACGCGCCCGGCGAACGGCCTTCGAGACGGTGTCGATCGCCTCGTTCTGGCCGATCACCTTCTCGCGCAGCGCCTCTTCCATGTGCATCAGGCGCTCGGATTCCTCCTGCGCGATGCGCGTCACCGGAATGCCCGTCCACATCGCCACGACCTGGGCGATGTCCTCGTCGGTGACCTGCGGCACGTCGGCCTGGCGCAGCGCCTGCCACGCGGTGCGCAGGCTCTCGATGTTCTCCTTGGCCAGCGCCTCCGAGTCCCGCAGGCTCGCGGCCGCCTCGTAGTCCTGGTCGTTGATCGCCGCTTCCTTCTCCTTGGTGACGCGTTCGAGTTCTTTCTGTGCGTCCTTGATCTCCGGCGGGATGGAGCCCGTGCGCAGGCGGACGCGACTGGCCGCCTCGTCGATCAGGTCGATCGCCTTATCGGGCAGGTGGCGGTCGGTGATGTACCGGATCGAGAAGTCAGCGGCGGCGCGCACGGCATCATCGGTGATCTTGACCTTGTGGTGTTCCTCGTAGCGCTCGCGGACGCCGAACAGGATCTCGATCGTCTGCTCGAGCGTGGGCTCCTCGACCATGACCGGCTGGAAGCGGCGCTCTAGAGCCGCGTCGCGCTCGATGTACTTGCGGTACTCGTCGAGGGTCGTGGCACCGATGCACTGCAGTTCGCCGCGGGCCAGCGGCGGCTTGAGGATATTGGCCGCGTCGATCGCGCCCTCGGCCGCGCCGGCGCCAACGAGCGTGTGCAGTTCGTCGATGAACAGGACGGTGTCGCTCGTACTGCGCAGCTCCTCGATAATCTTCTTGAGCCGCTCCTCGAACTCGCCGCGGTACTTGGTGCCCGCAACAAGGCTGCCGATGTCGAGCGTCAGGACACGCTTGTTGATCAGCGATTCCGGTACGTCGCCGGCCACGATGCGCTGCGCCAGCCCTTCGGCGATGGCCGTCTTGCCAACACCCGGCTCGCCGATAAGGGCCGGGTTGTTCTTGGTCCGCCGGCTGAGGATCTGGATGACGCGCTCGATTTCCTTTTCGCGTCCAATGACCGGGTCGATCTTGCCCGCGCGCACGGCGTCGGTGAGGTTGATGCCCAGCTGGTCGACAGTTGGCGTCTTGCTGGCGCGCTTGGTTTCAGTGGTCGGTCCAGCGCTCGATGATTGCGACAGGACGCGGATGACCTCGTGGCGAACCTTGTCCAGGTTGACACCCAGGCTCTCGAGCACGCCGGCGGCAATGCCCTCGCCCTCGCGCACGAGGCCCAGCAGCAGGTGCTCGGTGCCGATGTAGTTGTGGCCCAGCCGGCGCGCTTCGTCGATCGCCAGTTCGATGACGCGCTTGGCACGGGGGGTCAGACCAACTTCGCCGACGACCGGCCGATCGCCTCGGCCGATGATGAACTCGACGGCGGTCCGGACCTTGGGCAGCTCGACGTTCATGTTCTCGAGCACGCGCGCGGCGACGCCCTCGCCCTCGCGCACGAGACCGAGCAGGAGGTGCTCGGTGCCGATGTAGTTGTGGTTGAACCGCTGCGCCTCGTCCTGAGCAAGTGTCAGGACCTTGCGCGCCCGGTCCGTGAACTTGTCGAAGCGATCCATTTGGTCTTAGACCTAGTCCCCTGCGCGGCGGCCTGGCCGCCGTTCGTTTGATCGTACCATCCGCGGCCGGGCCGCCGACCCCCAATCGCTCCCTATCAGGAACGCCGAAATCGGAAACTCGGCCGCTCTCATCTTCCGCCCGCGCGAGTATCCGGGAGCCTACGCCCGGCGCGGAATCGCTAAAAATCGCCAACCCGTACGGTCCTGGCTCTATCAGGATTCAGCCGAATCCTCTGCCTGGGCGTCGACTTCGGCCGGCGTGGTGCTCTCCTTGCCGGCTGCGCTATCGGACTTGGCCTTGCCCTTGCGTTGCGCCGGCCGACGCGGCTCGGGTACCTTCGAGGCCTCCCCCGTCGCCGCTTCCTGGTCCGACTGCTGCTCGGCCGCCGCGGGCTGTTCGGCCGCCTCAGGCTCCGCCTGCTGCTCGGCCGCCGCGGGCTGTTCGGCCGCCTCCGGCTCTTCGTCCGTGGCCGGCTTGCCGCGGGCCGCCTCGGCCGCCTCAGGCTCCGCCTGCTGCTCGGCCGCCGCGGGCTGTTCGGCCGCCTCCGGCTCTTCGTCCGTGGCCGGCTTGCCGCGGGCCGCCTCGGCCGCCTCAGGCTCCGCCTGCTGCTCGGCCGCCGAGAGCTGTTCGGCCGCCTCCGGCTCTTCGTCCGTGGCCGGCTTGCCGCGGGCCGCCTCGGTTTCCTCCATCTGCTGGCGGACCTGGGCAAACGCAGCGGCAAGCGTGTTGTCGATGCCGCCTTCGGGCTCCTGGACAGCCTGGCTCATGTCGTAGCTGCGGTCACCCCGCGGCCGACGCTCGCGCCGCTCGCTGGGCTCAGGGCGCGCCGGTGCCTCCTCGGCCTGCTTGAGGCTCAGGCCGAGGCGATGGCGCTCCTGCTCGAGCGAGATGATCTTCAGCTTCAGCGCCTGGCCCTCACGCACCACGTCACCGGGATGGGCAACGCGCTGGTGCGAGAGCTCGCTGATGTGGATCAGACCTTCGAGACCGTCACGCACGCGGACGAAGGCACCGAAGTTGACGATCTTGGTGACGGTGCCGTCAATGATGTCGCCCACCTTGAGGTCGGCAACCGTCGAGTGCCACGGATCAGGCTGCAGGCGTCGGATCGACAGCGAGATGCGGCCGCGCTCGTGGTTGATGTCGATGACCTCGGCCTCGACCTCCTCGCCGACACGGTAGCCCGCCTCGGGGTTGTTGACCTTGTTCCACGAGAGCTCGCTCTTGTGGACCAGGCCGTCGATGCCGCCCAGGTCGACGAAAACGCCGAACGGGGCGATCGAGCGCACGGTCCCGGTGACCTTCTGGCCGACCTGGAGGCTGCTGAAGAGCTCGTCGCGCTTCTCACGCCGCTCTTCATAAAGCGCCACTTTCTCCGAGAGGATTAGCCGGTTCGCCTTGCGGTTGACCTCGAGGATCTTCAGGCGCAGCTTGCGGCCGACGTAAGGCTGCAGCTTCTCGGCGATCTCCTGCGCTGCGTCGCGCGGTTGTTCGTTCTGGGGACGCCGCGGGAAGTCGACGATCTGACTGATGGGCACGAAGCCGCGGATGCCACAGTCGACGATGAGGCCGCCCTTGTTGTGGTCGATGACCGGTGCCTCGATGATGGCGCCTTCCTCGAGCTGTTCCTGCATCGCGCGCCATTTGCGCTCGAGCCCGGCACGGCGCAGCGAAAGGACAGCGTGTCCCTCCGGCGATTCCGGCTGCAGTACGTAAACCAGCACGGTGTCGCCGATGTGCAGCTCGGGCTGGCTCTCGGCGTTTCGGCCGTATAACTCGCGGTTGCTGATCACGCCTTCCGATTTCGCGCCGATGTCGACCAGGATCTCGTCCTTGTCGATGCGCACCACGGTGCCCTCGACGACGTCGCCATGCTTGAGGCTCTTGATCTCGGTCTGCTGCAGGCTGAGCAGCTCTTCCATCGTGGTCGGCTCGGGGCCTTCGAACACGGTCGGGACCTGACGCGCGGCGCGTACCGGCGCAGCGGGTGCCTCGGCGGCCTCGACCGCGGTATCTGGCTCGGCAGTCGCAGTTGCCGCGTCATCGGCAGCAGCGTCGGCAATGGCAGCTGCCTCGGCGGGAGTCGCAGTTGGCTCGACCGTTGCGGTCGGCTCCCCAGCGGCAGCAGTTTCAGCCGCAGCGGCGGTCGGCGCAGGCTCGGGCTCGACGGCAGCCGCTTCAGCCGCAGCGGCGGTCGGCGCAGGCTCGGGCTCGACGGCTGCCGCTTCAGCCGCAGCGGCGGTCGGCGCAGGCTCGGGCTCGACGGCTGCCGCTTCAGCCGACGTAGCCTCGTCGTTGACCTCGACCAGGCCGCCGGACTGTTCGTCCACCTCGTCCGCGGCGCCCGGCGACGAACCCTGGCCGTCGGCCATCTGCGCGGCCGGTTGGTCGTCCGGCTGCCTGGTATCCGCTTCGCTGGCGACCGGCTCAGCCTCGGGGGTCGAGACAACGTCGGCAGCCTGCGCGGTCTGCGGCTGGGAAGTGGCGGGTTCGGTCGGCGTGACGTCTGCTGACAAGTTCTCGTCCGCCTGCGTCGTGGTGGTCGGCTCAGGCGGCGTGGCGTCTGCCTGGTCGGCCTGTTCCATGCGCTCTACGGTCAATGTGTTGGTGTCCTCCGTCAAGAGCTCCCAGGGAAACAACAAGACCCGAGCAACACGCCCGGGCCTCCGTCCTTCCTGGGTGTCTTCCGTGTCCTGGTGGGCTCTTCAGACTCCTTCCGTACCGTCGGCACGCGCGCGCTCTTCCAGTTGCTCCCCGTAGGGCCCGCGCATGTTACCACGCGCTTTCACGCGGCTACAATCGCGCGCCGTGCCTGTTCCCACGCTTCTGGCAGCGATCATCGACGTGGCTCCCGCGAAGGATGCCTGAGCTCCCCGACCTGGCGATCCTCGCCGGCGCGCTGCATGCGGGTCTGGCTGGCCGTCGCCTGAGAGATGCACGCGTTCCCCAGTCGTTGGTTCTGCGCGGGACCCCGGCCGAGTTGCGCGCTTTCACCGGGCAGCAACTCCTCTCAGTCACGCGCCGCGGCAAGTTCCTCACGTTTGACTTCGAACAGGATCGGATGATCCTCAACCCGATGCTCACGGGCCGTCTCGGTTTCGCAATGCCGGGCGACAAGGTGTGGCCGCAGACAGCCTTCGCGTTCGATTTCTCGCCAAGGGAAGCCCGCGCCGGACGTCAGCCAGTCGCGCCCTGGCTGCGACATGCCACGTGGTTGCCGGAGTCTGACGAGCCGATCGAGCTCCGTTATCGGGATGCCACGCGGATGGGCAAGCTCTACGTGCTGCCGACAGGGACCGAACGCGCCATCGCGGGTTGGCAGGAGCAAGGCCCCGATGCGGACGATCCGGCACTTACCCTCGAGGCCTGGCGGGCTCGCGTCACGCGACACACAGGCGAGCTCAAGAACCTGCTGCGCAACCAGGCGTTCGTCGCGGGCATAGGCAACGCGTACTCCGACGAGATCCTGTGGCACGCACAATTGGCGCCGTTTCGGACTCGCGCCTCGCTCGTGCCGGCCGAGGTCGATGAGCTGTACGCGGCGACACGCTCAGTGGTGACCCACGCAATCGAGGAGTTGCGCGTCCTTGTCCCGCCGCGCCTCGAGGTCGAGCAACGAAAGTTCCTGAGTGTCCACATGAAGGGTGGCGAGCCCTGCCCCCGCTGCGGGACGCGGTTGACCGAGCTGAAGGCGGGCGGATTCGTGACAACGTATTGCCGCTCCTGCCAGCGCTGATGGACATGTCGGACGCGGCCCATCAAGCGGCCCTCATCACCTACGACGGACTGCCGGTTTCGGCGGGCGGTGCTCATCGAATCCGGGGCCGAGACCGCCAGCGCATCTGGCAGGAACTCCAAACGTTCATGCGGCTGTTCACGACCTACGACGAGCCTGACGCGGTGGACCTGGTGCTCTACGAGGACGAGAGCGTGGACACCGAATTCGTCACTCGAGCGCGCGGCGCTGCTACCAGCAAATTCGGCCGTGCCAGCCGGCGGAGGCTCGTGTCGGGCGCCGTCGAGGTCTATGAAGACGGATGGCGGCTCGGCCCGGGCCGAGTTGACGACGGCCTCCGGCTCATCCGTGACCTGGAGCCGTTCGGCAATCACTGGCTTGGCGGACCGGTCACGCTCAGGATCCTCACTCACTTCCGGCTCAAGGATCCCGACACCGGCCTCATTCTTGCCTACCAGGGCAGTGTCAATTACCGCGATCAGAAGGCGGACAACGGGCTGCCGCTGGGCGAGTCGTCGCTGGGCGTACATCTCGCACGACCGTCAGCATGCGGCCTTTTCCTGTCACTACCCTTCGCGGACGTGACTCCGGAGCTGATCGCCTACGTCTCACGCCTCGCCGCGTACCTGCCGTTCCGGCTCTCACCGAAGCACTGGACGCGATGGCAGCTCAATCGCGCAGGGACGCGTTACTACCGACGGCGGCTGGCTTTCCCGGCGCTGTCCCGTGGCCCACGTGGCGGGTCGGGCAGGTAGCGCGTTTGGGTCGAGACTCAACCCCCAGGCACGTGTCGAGGGAA
>CAVZHW010000008.1:0-23678 GCA_963775225.1 uncultured Chloroflexia bacterium | reverse complement strand
GCGATCTGCTGAAGGCCGCTGCACAACGCATCAGGCACCGCCTGGGACCGGCGCGCCCAAGACGCGCAGGGAGCGTAAGTGGCCCGGGCGGAACCCGGGCACCGGGGGTGTCGCAAGGGGCCCGCTTCACGCGCGGAGGGCGCCGCCTGGAGCGAAGCCGGCCGCAGATATCGGACGCTCAGGCCTCGAGGGCGCGCAGGCGCGGCAGGATGTGCTCCGCGTAAAGCGCGAGGAAGCGCATCTGGTCGGGTCCCGGAGCGTGGAATACGAGGTGCGTGAAGCCGAGCTCGACGTACTCGCGAATGCGCTCGACGTGTTCGTCAGGGTCGCTCGAGACGATCCAGCGCGTGGCCGCCTGCTCGGTCGTCAACTCGCTTGCCAGGCGTTCCATCTCGCGCGGGTCCTCGACGCCGACCTTCTTGTCCGACGGCAGCGCCAGCGCCGCCCAGACACGTGTGTCCTGCAGCGCGCGCTGCCGGTCGGTGTCGAAGGAGACCTTCACCTCGATCATTTTCTCGATCGCGTCGTAGTCGCGGCCGGCTTTCTCGGCACCCTCGCGCACCGCGGGCAGCAACGTGTCGCGATACAGCTCGATGCCCTTGCCCGAGGTGGTGATGAAGCCGTCCGCCGTCCGTCCGGCAAGCCGGGCCGCGGCGGGCCCCGCGGCCGCGACATAGAGCTTGACTGGATCTTTCGGTCGGTCGTAGATGGTGGCGTTTCGGGTGTGGAAGTACTGGCCCTGGAAGGTCACGAAATCCTCGCGCCACAGCCGGCCCATCAGCTCGATGGCTTCCTTGAGCCGGGCGAAGCGCTCGGGACTCGCGGGCCACTCAATGTCAAGTACCGGCACTTCGTTGAGCGACTCGCCGGTGCCCACGCCGAGCATCACCCGGCCGGGGTTGAGGCAGCCGATGGTCGCCATCGCCTGGGCCACGATCGCGGGGTGGTAGCGGAAGGTGGGGGTCACCACGCTGGTGCCGAGCGTCACCCGCTGCGTCCGCTCGCCGAGCGCCGCCAGCCACGCGAACGAGAACGGCGCATGACCGTCGGTGTGGCGCCACGGCTGGAAGTGATCGCTGACGACGACGCTGTCGAAGCCGCGCTGTTCGGCCTCGATCGCGAAGTCGAGCAGTTGCCGCGGGCCGAACTGTTCGGCCGAGGCCTTGTAGCCGAGCGCCAGGGCCATCCCCATACCTCCTTGAGTGCAGTTACCAATCACAGGCTAGCGGTCGGGCTGTTCATCTCCGGCTTATCGGAATCGTCTTGTACGCCGGGATTGGCACTTGCAAACCGCCAGAAGACTAGGCCCGCCACGAGGGCAATCAGAGCGTCAACCATGAAAAATGCCCGGTCGCTGAGGGCAAACGTCAGGCTGGCGACCACCGGACCGAGAGTGGAGCCAATGTCGCCAAGTGCCCGAAACGCGCCTGCAGTGGCGCCGAAGCCGGCGTGGCGCCCCGCGTCCATCACGTAGGCTGCCGTGGCAGGCCCGCGTAACGCGTTCCCGGCCCCCAGGCCCAGGACGGCCGCCAGGACGATCGCCGGTGACTGGGCGAATGCCATCACCAGCAGGGCGAGGGCAGTGGCGATGAGCAGCACGACGACGACCCCCCGCCGCCCGCGCCTGTCCGAGATCAGCCCTGTCGGGTACAGCAACAGGAAGCCGACCGTGCTCGCCAGGAACAGCGCGACCCCGACGAAACCGGGTCCGGCCGCCAGTTGATTCGCCGCGAACAGAGGCATCGCGGTCATCAGCGCACCTGTCATCGTGAAGAAGACAACGAAGCTGACGAGCGCGATCAGCAGGAAGTCGCGGCTGCGGAAAAGTGCCCCAAATGCCGCCCGATGCGATCCTGTGTGGCGCGGCGACGCGACGTGGTCTCGAACCAGCAACGCGGGCAGGATCGCCACCGACGCGATCACTGCGTACAGCATCAGCGGCGCGCGCAGTCCGAACAAGCCGCCGACGGCGCCACCGATCAGCGGTCCAAACCAGAAGCCCAGGAGCTGCGCTGACTGATACCAACCGATCATCCGGGCACGGGTACGCGCAGTGGACATGTCAGCCGCTGCAGCCAGACCGGCAGTTGTCGTGGCCCCTACGCCCACGCCTTCGACCATGCGCGCGACGAGCAGCCACTCCCATGTGGGCGACAGCGCTGAGATCGTTCCAGCGATCGCCACCAGTGCTACGCCAACGGCGAAGACAGAGCTTCGGCCGCGCCGCTCGCTCAGCGCGCCCAAAGGCATGTCGACCACGAGGCGGCTGGCCCAGCGTGCAGAAAGCACGAAACCGACGGCGACCGCGCTCGCGCCCAGCTCGAGGCTGAAGAGCGGCACTATCGGCTGCGACAGGCCGATACCCAGGCTCGACAGGCCGAAGGCAAGCAGCAGAGGCCAGGCGCGGCGCGCGGTTGCGCGCGTCGAAGGGTCCGCTTGGATCACTCCCGCTCTCTCCGCTCGTGGGTGCGCCGTTGGGGCGCGGTACGTGTTTGGAGCGCGGCCCGGCGTGCGACACTAGGCTACGGACCTACCGCATACGAAAGTATACGGCGGCCGTTGACTGTTTCGGACTTCCTGCATACGCTCGCATACATGACCCACGGGCCTCCAACGTGCATCCATCGACGAGTGCCGTTATCCGAGCGGCGGCCGCCGCGTTGCCGTCCACTCACCGTCCATCGCGCGGCGTGAGCTCAACCGTCTATGACGTTGCGGTCGTCGGAGCAGGCAACGCGGGTGTGTGCGCCGCGATTTCGGCGCGCGAGGCCGGCGCGCGGGTTCTCGTCGTCGAGCGCGCGCCGATCGACTTTCGCGGAGGGAACACCCGCCACACGCGCGACATCCGGCATGCCCACGAACAGCCGCTGCCCAGCGCGCCGGGCGTGTACAGCAACGACGAGTTCCTTGCGGATCTCGCGTCGGTCAGTGATGGCAGCCAGGATGCCACGCTCGCACGCTTCATCGTCGAGCAGTCGAATGCCCTGCCCGGCTGGATGGAGCGACACGGAATTCGCTGGCAGCCTCAACTGCGCGGCACCCTTCATCTCTCGCGCACCAACTCGTTCTTTCTGGGCGGCGGGAAGGCACTGCTCAACAACTACCACGCGACTGCCGCCGGAATGGGGATCGAGACTCGGTACGAGACGCGCGTCGACGGTATCGAGCCAGGCTCAGGTAGCGTGACGCTCAACCTTGCCGGCGGAGATGGCTTGACCGTCGGCGCGGTTGTCCTCGCGGCCGGCGGCTTCGAGGCGAACCTGGACTGGCTGCGACGGTACTGGGGCGATGCGGTGGACAACTACGTGGTGCGTGGCACACCGCACAACGACGGCGCCGTCCTCGCGCACATGTTGTCGCAAGGCGCGGCGGCGGTCGGCGATCCCAAGGCGTTCCACGCAGTGGCAGTGGACGCGCGCGCGCCCAAATACGACGGCGGAATCGTCACCCGCGTCGACGCGCCGCCGTACGGCATCGCCCTGAACGCATTTGGCAAGCGCTTCTACGACGAGGGCGAGGACCTGTGGTCAAAGCGCTATGCGAGCTGGGGACGGCTGATTGCAGAGCAGCCTGGCCAGATGGCGTACGCACTCTTCGACGCGAAGGTTCGCAGGCTGTTCATCCCGTCGGCCTACCCGCCAATCGAGGCGGACTCGATCGCCGTCCTCGCGGAACGTCTGGGCCTCGATCCCCAACAGACCACGGCCACGGTCGACGAATTCAACGCCCACGTCGACGGCGACGGGGCATTCGATCCCGGCGTGTTGGACGGGTTGTCAACACACGGTCTCACCCCGCCCAAGAGCAACTGGGCGCTGGCGATCGACGCCCCGCCCTTCGCCGCCTACCCGCTGCGCACGGGCATCACCTTCACCTACATGGGCCTGCGCGTGAACCACGCCGGCCAGGTGGTGCGCGAAAACGGCGAGGCTCTTCCCGGTATTTACGCGGCCGGCGAGATCATGGCCGGCAACGTGCTCACGCGCGGCTATCTCGCCGGCGTTGGGCTCACCATCGGCAGCGTTTCCGGTATCCGGGCAGGACGCGAGGCAGCGGCCGATGCGCGTTGACTTGCTGCGCGATGCCGCGCGCCAGCTGGAAATCTGCAATGCGTGTCGTTACTGCGAGGGTTACTGCGCCGTCTTCCCGGCGCTCGAGCGACGCACCGAATACGACGAAGACGCGGTCAAGTACATCGCCAACCTCTGCCACGACTGCCGGGACTGCTATTACGCGTGTCCTTACGCTCCGCCGCACGAGTTCGCTATTGACCTGCCGCACGTCCTATCCGACGTCCGGGTCGCCACATACCAGCAGGCCACGCCGGTGAGCGCCCTGCGATCGGCTGGTAGCAGGGTGCGTCGCGACCTGGCGCTGACGGTGGCTGGGCTCATCGTGACGCTGGCGGTGGCGATCCTGGTGACCGGCGGCGCGGTGTTCTCGCCGCAGGTCGGTCCGGGCTCGTTCTACCGCGTCATACCGTGGCTGCTGATGGTCGTGCCCGGAATGCTCCTGGGCACCTGGGTCGCCGGCGCCCTGCTCATCGGCGGCGTCCGCTTCTACCGTGCGACGAGCAGCGCTCCGTTCGAGTGGTTCAACATGCGTGCGCTCGCCACGGCGAGCTGGGAGGCGCTCACGTTGCGGTACCTGGGTGGAGGAGGGGACGGCTGCCGGTATCCCACGTCGCGCGCATCGAACGCCAGGGTTTACCTACACTCGCTCGTCTTTGGCGGCTTCGCGTTGACCTTCCTGTCGACGACTCTGGCGGCCTTCTACCAGGACATCTTGGAGATCCTGCCGCCATACCCATTGCTCAGCCCGCCGGTGGTTGCCGGCGCGCTGGGGGGTATGGCGATGATCGTCGGCTGCGGCGGGCTCGTAGTCCTTAAAGCGGTGGCCGATCGGACGACGGGAAGCGAGGAGATGCGAGGACTCGACATGGCCTTTCTCGTCAACCTCGGTCTGGCATCGCTGACCGGCATGCTTCTACTCGTGTTCCGCGACACCGCGGCGATGGGAGTTCTGCTGGTTGGGCACTTCGGCACTCTGGGCACGCTCTACTTGACTGCTCCGTATACGAAGTTCGCCCACTTCGTGTACCGCTACGCTGCACTCGTGCGGAATCAGATCGAGGTCAAGCGCGAGCTCAAGGCACTCGAGCAGGAGCCAGGCTAGCCGGCGTCGAGCGAGAACGGGTCCTCGGGTGGAGCGTCGGACAGCTCGACGAAGACGGTTTTGAGCTCTGTGTAGTAGTGGAGCGCCTCCAGGCCGTTCTCGCGACCGATCCCGCTCAGCTTGAAGCCGCCGTATGGAAGCATCCAGTGCACTGGCCGGAAAGTGTTGATCGACACAAGGCCGGCCACTAGCTGCGCGGCGACGCGGTGAGCGCGCTGCACGTCGCGGGTCCACAGGCCGGCGACGAGGCCGTAGGGAGTGTCATTCGCGGCGGCGATTACCTCTTCCTCCGTGTCGAAGGGGATCACGGCGAGGACCGGCCCAAAAACCTCCTCCTGCGCGAGGCGTGAACGCTTCTCGACGTCGGCGAAGATGGTCGGCTCGACGAAGTAACCGCGCGCGAGGGATGGATCGGCTGGCCGGCCGCCGCCGGTCACCAGCCGTGCCCCCTCGCTCGCAGCGATGTCGATGTACTGAAGCGTCTTGTCGAGCTGCTTCTGCGATGCCTGCGGCCCGATGTGCGCCCTTGGGTCGAATGGCATGCCCACCCTTATGCGCCGCGTTCGCTCGCCCAGCCTTTCGACGAACTGGTCGTAGACGCCGCGCTGGATGAACAGCCGTGAGCCAAGTGAGCAGGATTGCCCGGTCGAGCGAAAGGCAGAGTGGGTTGCCACGACCAGGGCGCGGTCCACGTCGGCATCGTCAAAGACGATGTGTGGCGACTTGCCGCCACACTCGAGCGAGATCCGCTTTAGGTTTCCGGCGGCCGCGCGCATGATGTCCTGCGCGGTGTGGTAGTCACCGGTGACGGTGATCTTGTTCACCCGGTGGTGCGCGGCGAGACTCGCGCCAACCACGCGGCCTGGGCCGGGGACTACGTTGACCACGCCGGCAGGAAAGCCGGCTTCGGCGACCAGCGCGGCGAGCTCCATCGCGGTGACGGACGTCTGCTGTGAAGGCTTGAGCACCACGCTGTTGCCGGCCGCTAACGCCGGACCAAGCTTCCACGAATAGAGGTAAAGCGGGCTGTTCCACGGAGTGATGGCAGCCACCACGCCCACCGGCTCGCGGACGGTGTAGGCGAGCGCCGTGGGACGGACGGGAATGGTGTCGCCGTTGATCTTGTCGGCGGCGCCGGCGAAGAAGTACAGCCACTCCACGGCGCGGCTGATCTCGCTGCGCGTGTCACGCAGGGTCTTGCCATTGTCGTGGCTCTCGAGATCGGCGAGCATATCGACTCGGTCGCCGATCAGGCCGGCGAGGCGTCTGATGAGCGCGCCACGTTGACTGGCAGGCAGCCGCGACCACGGCCCGTGCCGCGCCGCCTGCGCGGCTTCAACGGCGGCATCCACGTCGGCCTCGTCACCCTGTGCGATTTCCGCCCAGGGTTCACCTGTCGCGGGGTCGATCGACTGATACATCCCGGCACCGTGCGGCGTCGACCATTGGCCGCCGATGAACAGTCTGGGATATCGACGCACGACGTCCGCTTCTGTCTCTGCCCGGCTCAACCGCCGACGGCCCAGCCGCTGGCCAGAATGTCCGCCGACCCGCTCACGGTCTTGCCGTCTTGGCGGCGCCGTTGACACTGGCCTCTGACGTTCGGTGGAGCATTTCGATGCGGAGCTGCATCGCACGTTCCATGTGCGTACGCGCCAGGTGCTCAGCCTGGTCCGGGTCGCGCGCCTCGATCGCCTTGAGCAAGGCTTCGTGGTCCGTCACCGCCTCCGCAGCACGGCCGGGGTACGAGAAGGTGGTCCCCGGGAAACGCCGAACACGGTCATGGATCTCGCTCATTAGCGAGAGCAATACGGCGTTGCGAGTCGCCTGTCCGATGCGCTCATGGAAGCGCAGGTTCGCAGCAGCCATCCGCTCGTAGTCCCGCCCATCATTGGCCGACTTCAACTCTGCGTGATTCCAGCGCAACTCGGCCAGGTCGAGGGTCGTCGCGTTCTCGGCCGCCAGCCGTGCCGCAAGCCCGTTGATCGCCTGCCGGACCACGTATAGCTCGAGGATCTCCTGTGGCGTGACTTCACCAACCACCAGGCCGCCGCGCCCGTTGCGCTCCACGAGTCTCTCTGATTCAAGACGCAGAAGCGCCTCCCGAATGGGGGTGCGGCTGATCGAGAAGGCCTGCGCGAGGGCAATTTCATTCAGCCGGCTCCCGGCCGGCAGCCGCCCCTGGATGATCGCCCTGCGCAGCGTGTCGTGTGCCGCTTCCGATGAGGGCAGGCCGAACGGCCGTGCCTGCCACAGCTCGGCAAGCATCGCGTACTCCTGATCCACCACGCGCCGCCCTCCTTGAACTGCCCGGCCTGCGGACCGCGATCTCCGAGATCAGCACACCGAGGATCACGCTTCGGTGCTCACCGCGGGGCCGTTCAATTGATTTCCTCCCCCTGGTTCTCCGACGATAGTCGTGACGCGAGCATGCTCGCACGTACCTGCTCTTCGATAAAGGTCCACACCTGGTTCTCGTACTTCAGGAACTCTGGAGTGCGCTTCACCGACAGCTCGCGAGGTCGCGGAATGTCGACGGTGATATCGGCCAGGATGCGCCCCGGGCGCGCACTGAGCACGACCACTCTGTCGCTCAGGTAGATCGCCTCGCTGATCTGGTGGGTGATGAACAGGACCGTCTTGTTGGTCTTGCCCCACACGTTCAGCAGCTCGGCCTGCATCATGTCGCGCGTCTGCGCATCGAGCGCCGCGAAGGGCTCGTCCATCAGCAGCACCTTGGGATCCACGACCAGCGCCCGGGCAAGGTTGGCGCGCTGCTGCATGCCGCCCGAGAGCTCGTACGGATAATGCTTCTCGAAGCCGGTCAAGCCGACGAGATCGATGACCGGCGGCACGCGCTGCCGGATCTCCTGGCGCGATACGCCCTGGCATTCGAGGCCGTAGCCGATGTTGCGCTCGACCGAGAACCACGGCAGCAACGCCGCCTCCTGAAAGACCATTGCCCGGTCCGAGCCACCGAGCTTGACCGGTACGCCGCCCACCAACACCTCACCCGAGCTCGGGCTGAGCAGGCCGATGACCGCCTTGAGCAGCGTCGTCTTGCCGCACCCGCTGGGACCGACCAGGCTCACGAATTGGCCCAATTCGACGGTCAGGCTGACTGCGTCGACCGCGTGCACACCGCTGCCGTCGCGCCGCTCGTAGTCAACGGCCACGTGCTTCAGTTCGAGTTCAGACACGCTACTCCTCGCCTCGAACGAGTTCTCGATGTGGCATCTGCGTGGGTCCCCGGGAACTCATCTCGGAGTTGTGTATGCGATTGTATCCTTTCGTTGCCCACCCCCGAATCCTTTGTCCCAGGGAGGTAGACGATGTCAGCCGACGAGCAGTCACGCGACCAGTCCCAAGCGACGCCGGCCACCGGCAGCGGGGATTCGGGCGCCTGGGAGTATGCGCAGCGCTACTACGGGGGCGGTGACGTCATCCGTGACTTCGAGCTGCTCGCGCGCTACCGGCCGGAAGTTTTCGAAGGCTACATCGGGCTGCGCCAGGCGGCCTTCAACACCGGCGAGAACGCGGCGCTCAGCCCCAAGCTCAAGGAACTCATCATCCTGGCCATCGAGATCGCGCGCACGAAGACCAACCCGCCGCCGGTCGGGCACGCGCGCAAGGCGATCGAGTCCGGGGCGACTCCCGCCGAGGTCGCCGAGGTGGCCTCGCTGTGCATCCTCATCGGCGGCATGCTGACCTACCAGGAATCCGGCCGCCATGCGCTGCGGGCGGCCGAGGAGCGCGCCGCGGAGATGGCCGGCTAGCGCCGCGGCGGTCGCGTTCACCATCTGGTCAGCCGGCCTTACGGCCCATCATCAGGCATAGCGAGAACGCCCTCCACGGGATCGCCGCGTCCTCGATGCCGGCAGCGCGCAAAGCTGCCAGGTGCGTATCGGGGGCCAGGAACGGGTATTCGTGGGGATGCGCGCGATGTGGCACCTGGCGCGTGAAACGGCCACGCACGGCCGCCAACCGGTCGGCCCAGCCCGGGCTCACGAGCGTGTGATCGATGTTGATCAGCCAGCCGCCGGGTGCGAGCAGGCCCGCCGCGTCGGCGTAGAACCGGCGCTGGTCGTCCGATGGCAGGTGGTGGATCGCGCGCGAGGTCATGATCACGTCCGCGCCACGCACGCCGCCCAGCCGGGCGAACTCGCGGACATCGGCGAGCTCGTAGCTCACGCGCTCGCCGAGCGCGCCCAGACTGGCGCGTGCCTGATCGAGCATGCCCGGTGAAACGTCGACCCACACCCCGCGCGCGTCGGGGAAGGCGCGCAGGAACAGGCCGAGCATGACGCCCGGTCCGCTGCCGACGTCAACTACCAGCTGTGCGCCGGGACGGTCGTCCTGGACGATCGCGGCCGCCAGCTCGCGCGGCAGCTTGAGCAGGTCGGTCCAGATGTCCCCGGCCGCCCACTCCTGGGCGAAGCCCACGTCCAACCAGTCGCCTGCCGGCTGCTCGTGCGTGCTCATGTGGGGCTCGGGCGCCAATGCTCGAAGCGGTTCTGGATGGCCTGGAAGATGGTCCCCGAGATCATGCCCAGGGTGGCCAGCAGCACGATCCCGATCATGACTTCGGGGGTATTGAGCGTCTGTCCGGCAGAGATGATGCGGAAGCCGAGGCCCTGGTTGGAGGCGATGAACTCGGCTGCCACGGCACCCACTAGGGCGTGCCCGGAACCCTGGCGCAGCCCGGTCATGATGTACGGCACGCTGCCCGGCAGCACGATCGTGCGGAACACCGTCGCGCGGCTCGCGCCGAATGTGTCGCCTACCGCGAGCAGGACCTGGCTCGTGGCATGCACGCCGGCCATCGTGTTGATCGCGACCACGAAGAGCGACGACAGGAACGCGACAAAGATCTTGAACTCGAGGCCGATGCCGAACCACAAGATGAACAGCGGCACGACCGCCAGGAACGGCACCGCGTAGAGCACGTTCAGCCATGGCTCGGCGACGCGCCGCACGTCGCGATACCAGCCGGCCAGCAAACCGACCGAGATGCCCACGATGGCGGCCGCGGCAAAGCCGATCCACCATTCCTCGAGCGTTACCCCGATGTCGCGCCACATGGTCGTCGTTCCGATGTCGGCTATGAACTGCTGCACGACGAGCTGCGGCGAACTGAAGAGCAGCGTCCGGATCCAGCCCAGCGACGCTGCCGCCTGCCAGACCACGAGCAGCACGGCTACGCCCGAGGCGCCGATGAGAACGCGCTGCGTGCGCGGCGACAGCTCGACGGACCGACGTGGCGCGATGGAAGTACGGACCGTATCCGAGGTCACCGCCATGCGTCCTTCACGAGGCCGAGCCGACGAGCGGCCGCCACCGGGTGAAGCGCCGTTCGACCCTGCCGAGCAGGTAGAAGCCGATCAACGCGATCGAGGTGATCACGATGGCGCCGAAGAGCAGCCGCCCGGTCTGGTCGGCCTGGCCGGCGCGCAGGATGAAGTTGCCCAGGCCAGCGGTGGACGTGAAATATTCGGCGACGAGCACGCCGACCACGCCGCGGCCAACGCCCAGGCGCATGCCGACCAGCGCGAAGGGCACCGCTGTTGGCAGCACGACGGTGCGCAGCAGCTTGGCCCGCGACGCCCCGAAGGTGCGGCCAACGCTGAGGAGCGTCCGGTCCACCGTGTGCACGCCGTAGAAGGTGTTGAACGCGACCGAGACGAACACGCCAACGAAGACGACCGCGATCTTGCTCTCGATGCCCAAGCCGAACCACAGGATCATGAGCGGCAGAAGAGCGATGCGCGGCGTGGCGTTGAGCGCGTTGAGCCACGGCTCGAGGAGCGCCGAGCCGAACTTCGACCAACCCGCGACTACAGCGATCGGGATCGCCAGGACGACCGCCAGTGCGTAGCCGACCAGCAGCTCGCGCACCACGCTGAGCCACACGTCGTCCCAGAACTTCTGTGACTGCGCCTGCTCCACGGCGGCCTGTGCGACGCCGATCGGCGAGCCGTAGAAGAGTGGGTTGAGGACGCCGGCCCAGGCGCCGATCTGCCACAGGACGACCACCACGATGGCCATCCACAGCGCCGGCGGAACCTTCCTAAGCAGCCGCACGCGGACTCAATTCGCTGATGAGTTCGGATACCGAGATCACGTCGGCGTACTTGGCGTTCATGTCGAAGAGGTTCACGCGGTGGCTCGTCGGAAACCGGTCGAAGACGCACTCGTACGGCACGAGCATGGCCAGCTCATTGGCGAAGCCGTCGTTCACCGTGGCGCGGATACAGCCGCTGGTGGTGCAGCCGGTAACCACCAGGCGTTCGACGCGCTGGTCGCGCAGATGGTCGAGCAGCGGAGTTCTGAAAAAGGCACTCGGCCGCGGCTTCTCGATCACGAGGTCGGCGCCCATGGGTTGTAGCTCGGGTAGGAACTCGTTGGCGATCGACCTAGTGGCCTGATCCGTGGTCGCCACGCGCGCGTTCTTGGCGAGCTGGACCGTCGAGCGATCGGCGTTGCCCGCTCCGCGCGTAAAGACGATCGGCCAGCCGGCCTGGCGGAACAGGCCGGTCAGCTCGACCAGCGGTGGGATTGCCGTCCACGCGTACGGTCCGCAGCACTGACGGAAGCGTGCGATCCCCTGCGCGAACGTTTCTGCCTCGTAGCCGGTGAAACCGCGCACCACGTCCACGATCAACAGCGCCGGCCGCCCCGTCGCCGCCACTCGGCGTCCGTAGCCACCGGCGGTCGCCGCCGCGATCTCGGCGCTGCTGAACAGGCCATCCCAGGGCGGCGCCGCGCGGCTCGTCTGCTGTGCGTCGGGTTCGTTCATCTGGCGAACCGCTCCAGATTATGAGAAGTGGGCCCGGGGCAGGTTGGTCGCTGCCGAGAGGCCCACTCTCGCCTGTTGCCAGATCGATGTCTAGTAACCCGGCAGCTTGATGGCCGAGTAGAAGCCCATCTGATCGAGCTGGTTGGTGAACTGATCGGTGCATGCCTTCGACGGATCGACGTTGGCGATGCGCGGATCGGCCGCGGTCATGACCTGCTTCATGAAGGCGTAGGTGGCGGCATTGCACTTGCCGTCCGAGGGGCCCCAGCCCAGGCTGAGCAGGTCCTGGATGTCGTGGGTCGCGTCAGCGGTCGACTTGGTCGAGTACTTGGCCCAGATGGCGGCCGCATTGGCCTGCGTGTCGTTGAGAAACTGCGCCGTGCCGAGCGCGTACATGGCGACCAGCGCGAGCGAGGTGTTGGGATTGGCGTCGATGTATGAGTTCGGCTCCTCGAGCGCGAGGCCAACGTAGCCAGCGCTCTGGACCTTGGACAGGTCGACGAGGACGTTGTAGCCCTGGGCGGTGAGCGGCTCGGCCTGGTTGTGGTCTTCCGAGTCGCAGCCAACGGAGCCGCCCTCGAGTGCCGCCAGGCGCGCCGAGTGGCCGCCTACCGCGGTGATCGTCACGTCGTCCGCGGTCAGGCCCAATGATTGCAGGGCGAGCAGCGCCATCGCGTACGAGAACGAACCAAAGCTGCTGACGGCGACGGACTGGCCCTTGAGCGAGGCGGCGTCGGTGATCGAGCTCTGGCACACCAGGATGTAGGTCGCGCTGTTCTGGATGACGTAGGTGTCGGTGGTTGGTGTATCGGTCAACTGGAAGGCGAGGCTGTTGCCCGACAGGTCCGCCACATCGACCTGGCCGGCGGCCAGCGCCTGTGCGCATGGCCCGTTGCCCTCGAATTCCTGGTAGCTGACGTTCATGCCCCACATCTGGTCGAGGTGATGTTCCTCGATGTAGTAGATGGGCATCGAACCGGTGCTGATCGCGGACTCGCAGATCTGCACGCTGGTCTGTTCGGGCTGTGGGAACGCGATGCCGTCGACTGTCGGTCCCGACGCGGCGGCCGAAGGTGCCGTGGTGGGCGCCGTCGTGGGGGCGGCGGTGGCTGCCGCGCTGGTGGGTGTGTTCGTCGCCGTCGGAGACGACGAACATCCTGCTAGGGCCACTGTGATGAGGATGGGAGCGGCCCATTTGCTGACCCGCAATCCGCTCATGCCGGTATGTTTCCTCCTCTGGTGCTCTGCCCGGTGCGTTCCCGCAAACGATCGGAAAGGTGGGTCCTGCTACCGTAGCATGCCGTTGTATGCAGAGTCAACGCGACGTCACATATGCGGGCAGGAGACACATGCGGAGTCCACGCAGTTGAGCCCAATATCGCCGTCCGACATTCGCTACGCCTCAATCGCGACGCTGCGCGAGATGCTCGGTCGCGGCCGGGTTGGTGCGGCCGAGCTCGCCGAGGAAACCGTGACGCAGCTCGAGGCGCTGGGAGGCCCGCTCAACGCGATCGCCCGGCTGATGCCTGAGCGTGCGGCCGACGAAGCCCGCCGGGCCGATCGGCGACTTGCCCGCGCCAGGCGTGCTGGACGTCGGTCCGGTGCCCTCGAAGGCATCCCATGGGGCGTCAAGGATCTTTACTCGGCGCGTGGTGCGCCGACCAGCTGGGGCGTGCCACGCTTCGCCGAGCGGGTGATCGACGAGGATGCCGAGGCCGTGGCGCGCATCAGTCGTCGCGGTGGCGTCCTGGTCGCCAAGCTGGCCACGGTCGAGATGGCCGGTGGCGGGCGGCCGCGTTTGCCGGGCGCGTCGCTGCAGGGCCAGGGCCAGAACCCGTGGGACCGGGCGCGCTACTCCGGCGGTTCGTCGAGCGGCTCGGGCATCGCGGTCGCGCTCGGGCTGCTGCCCTTCGCGCTGGGCACTGAGACCGGCGGATCGGTGCTCGGCCCGGCGGCGTTCAGCGGCGTCACCGGCTTCCGACCCACGCACGGGCTCATCCCCCGCACCGGCGTGATGGCGCTGTCCTGGACTCTCGACAAGCTCGGCGTGCTGGCGCGCAGTGCGGACGATTGCGCCACGGTGGTCGCCGCCCTGGCCGGGCCCGATGGCGTGGACAGCGACGCGACGCTGCGCTTCCGGGCGAGGGCGCGACCGCTGCCGCGAATCCGCGTGGGTTGGGCCGAGAGCGAGCCCGACGAGGTGGATCCCGTGATCCGCTCGGCGCTGGGGCAGGGCCTGGACGCGCTTGGGCGGCTCGATGTGGAGCTGTGCCACGAGCCGCTGCACGACGACAACCGTGCTGGAGAGGCGCTCGAAGTAGTCATGCTCGCGGAGGCCGCCCATCTGCATCGCGAGCTGCTCGAGGACCCGAGTTTCGAGCTGGTCGATGCCAAGCAGCTCGCGGAGCTACGCGACGGCCTGCGCTACACCGCCGGGGATTACCTGCAGGCGCTCGCGCGGGCGCGCGAGGAACGGCTCAGGTTCCGCGCGGTGTTCGGGCGCGTCGACGTCGTGGTCGCCGCCTCCCGGCCGGCCACGGCGCCGCTGCTGGCGTCACCGCGCGCGCCGCGCGGTGACTCGACGCGGTCAGACTACTTGCGTAACGTGGGCAACCTGATCGGACTGCCGGGCGTGTCGCTGCCCTGCGGCTTGGCCGACGACTGCCTGCCAGCCGGCCTTCAGCTGATCGGCCCGCCCGGATCGGACGGCCTGCTCCTGGCGCTCGCCGCCGAGTTCCAGGCGACGACCAACTTCCACGAGTTCCGCCCACCCGAGCCCGGGCAGTCCGCCGAGCGATCGGGCTAGGAGGCGATCCAGGCGACCTCGGCGCCGGTGGCGACGGACCCGAGCTTCATCGCGCGCAGCACGAAACCATCCCTGGGTGACTCGATGCGTTCGACCGTATCGCCGAAGACGTCCACGATCTCGGCCACCAACTGACCAGCTTTAACCTCGTCGCCGATTGCCTGGTGAACGCGCAGGCCGCCGCCCTTGTTGGCGTGTATCAGCGTGATCGACTCGAACTTGCGCTGTCTGGCGGGCTTGACTGGCTCCTCGTCGAGCATGCCCATCGCGATCATCACGTTGCGGATGCCCTGCACGCCGAGCGGAAGATGCTCCGTGCTCACGCGCCGCGATTCGCCCATCTCGGCCACCATCATGGGCACGCCGATCAGGTCGGCCTGGGCGGACAGGCTGCGGCTCAGGTCACTCGTGCCGAAGTTCTCGTTGCGCTTGCGGTAGAAGGCATAGGGGGTGCCGAACGCGAGCGCCAGACGCTCTCGTCGCTCGAGCGTGCCGCCGGAGTCGTCGTTGGGGTCGACATAGACGAACGGGGCGATGTCGCAGCCGTCGAGCGCCGAGTGCAGGTCGATGGTGAAGTCGGCCTGGCGCACGAAATCCTCGAACAGGACGTTGGCAATGCGCTCGGTCAGCAGGCCGTGCCGGTTGCCCGGAAAGATGCGGTTGATGTCGATCAGCCAGCGCTCCTCCTGCAGGTACCCGCGCGTGCGGGTCAAGTGCGCGGGCACGTTGGCCAGCGGCACCGACACCACGGTGCCCTTGATGTGCGCAGGATCGAGTGTCGGCAGTGCGCGCCGGCAGACCTCGATGCCGGTCAGCTCGTCACCGTGGATGCCGGCCTCCAGGTACAGCGTTGGGCCGGGCTCGCTGCCGGCGATGAACACGACCGGCAGCGCCACCGCCGTGCCATCGGGCAGTTCACCTACCGGCACGCGCGCCTGCACGCGGTTGCCGCGCTGCGCCTCTACGCCCAGGAATCGAGTCATGCCACTCCTCCGAGAATCCTTGGTCGCTCGCTCGTGCCCGCAGTCGGGAAGATGAGCGACTTGATGACCACCGGCACGACGTGCGTGACCGGGATCTGCTGGCCGATGTCGATGAAGTCCAGGTCGCTGAGCTCGAGCCCGTCGATGGCGATCACGCCTTCGGCCACGCCGAGCTCGTCGTGAATCACGGCGCCCACGTTGGCGGCGATGTCGACCGTCAGCGCGAGGACGATCGGCGCCCCGCGCCGCGGCGCCGCGCGATGGGCGGCGGTGATGCCCTCGGCCACGGCGCGCAGGTTGGCGTACAGCGGCTCGCGCTCCCAGCGCAGCGCGATCGCCAGAGCCCCGTCGTGGCCGTCTAGATCGAGTTGGCGCACCCTCTGTTCGACCGCGCCGCGCACCAGTGTCGGGGTCAGCTCGCCGTCGGCCGGCAGGTCGACCGCGACCACCGGCACGTTGTGCTCGGGGAGCCGAATCGGCCCCGAGAGATGGATCGTGTTGCCGCTCAGCTGGACGCTGAACTGCGAAGCGCCGATGACGGTCGCACGGATCCTCTCCTGGGCCAGGGCGAGGGGCACACCTAGTCGCCCGAGGCGCTCGAGCAGCGCGGTCGCGAGCTCGGAGCCCAGGTCGCCATAGTGCCCGTCGCGGGCGACCGAGATGTCGGAATCCGAGCCGGACAGCAGCTCGGCGACGCCGCCGGACAGCACGATGCGCCCAGGGCCTGGCGTCCGGGGTAGCGCGCCGGCGAGCACCGCCCCGGCAAGCGGTTGGCCGGCGACCGCCTCGACGATGCGACCGGCCATCTGCCGCCCGATCCGTTCGCGTTGCGGACCGTCCAGCAGCGCACCCGGCTCGATGCCCGCGGCCGCGGGCAACTGGAGGGCGATGAGACTGGCCTCCAGGCGCCCGACGTGCCCGTTGTCGTCGAGCGTGACGAGGCGGCTTCCGCCGACCATGGCCATGGTCGCCGTCACCTGGCCGTCGACGCACAGCGAGAACTTGGTCGTCCCGCCGCCGATGTCGATGTTCAGCACCGGGCCGCTGGTGCGTGATGCGGCCACGGCACCCGAGCCGTGTGCCGCGAGCAGCGCCTCGAGGTTGTGACCGGCCGACGCGCACACGAAGCGGCCGCCTTCCGCCGCGAACAGGTCCGCGATCGCGCGCGAGTTCTGGCGCTCGAGCGCGACGCCGGTCAAGATCACCGCCCCGGCGTCGACGGCGGCGCGAGGCAGTGACGCTGCCACGTACTGCTCGCCGATGAAGCGGCCCAGCGCGGCATCGTCGATCAGGCCGTCAGCGCGGTAGGGGGTGAGCATGATCGGCGAGCGGTGCAGCACCTCGCGCGAGACCACGACGAAGCGGCTCGACAGGCCCATGCCCTGGCGGTGCAGGAGGATGCGCGAGAACATCAGGTGCGACGTGGCCGACCCGACGTCGATGCCGACCGTCGTCAACTCGACGTTGTCGATGTGCCAGATGGCATCGTCGGTCGCGTCGTCGGCGGCGAGGTCGGGCTCGTGAGGGTCCTCGTCGTGGTCGTGGAGGTGCGCCCAGAAGTTGTGCTCGTCCACGATTGCGCTGGCTTCCTCCTGGCCGAGGGCGTGCGAAACAGGCCCGCAGCCGCTCCACGGGCCAGTGTACACAGCTGCATGCCGTACCATGGGAGAACAGTTGCGGCGGCTGCGGACTGTGGCCGAACGGTACTGCGGGACCTGTGCTGCAGGTTCGGATGGCGAGCGGACATTGAGCGAGGTGCAGGCGGTGGAGTCGGGACAGGGCGACGCGCAGTGGGCGATTGACGGGTACGCGCAGTGGCTCGAACACGAGGACGTGCCGGTGGTGGGCGGCCTGGCGGTCGACCTGGTGGGCGTCGAGACCAGGCTCTGGCCGCGCCTGGGCGTGCCAGCCTCGTTCGTGCACCTCGATGCCCGGGGAGACTTCTGCAGCATGTTCGTCGCTGCCATTCCTCCGGGCGGCAAGTCGGACGAGATCCACCACCTGGCCGAGGCTGTGGTCTACGTGCTCGACGGGCGCGGCAGCACGTCGCTGCGGCTCGGCGGCAACCAGCACACGTTCGAGTGGGGCAAAGGGACGCTTTTCGCCATTCCACCCAACGCCACCTACCGGCACTACAACGGCAGTGGCCAGCACGAGGCGCGGTTGGCGCATGTCACCAACCTGCCGATGCTCATGAAGCTGTTCCGCGATGAAGAGTTCGTGTTCGGCAGCGATCACTCGTTTGCGGCGCGGCTGGGAGAGCAGGGCGCCTTCGAGGGCGGCGGGACGTACGAGGGCAAGGGCACCTTCGTCGAGATCCGCGAGCACCGCCACCAGTGGGTGACGAACCTGGTGCCCGACCTGCTCACCTTCGACCAGATGCGCCTGTCGCCCGGCCGCGGCCGCGGCAGCTCGAACATCATGTTCATCCTGGCTGACGGCACGCTCCACGCGCACATGTCCGAGATTCCCGCCGGCGACTACAAGAAGGCCCACCACCACGACGAGGGCTTCCACATCTTCCAGCTGTCGGGGGAGGGCTACTCGCTCTACTGGAACGACGGCGAGCCGCGCCGCCGGGTCGATTGGACGTACGGCCTGGCGCACTCGCCGAGCACCGGTATGTGGCACCAGCATTTCAATGTCAGCGACGAGCCGGCGCGCTACATCGCCGTGGCCTTCGGCAGCCAGCGCTACCCGTTCCTGCGTTCCAAGTTCGAGGGCCTCAAGCGCGACTATCGGCGCCCGCAGTCGTACCAGATCGAGTACGCCAACGAGGACCCCGAGATCCGCGGGCTGTTCGATGCGGAGCGCGAGCGCTTCGCGGCCGGCGAATGGCGTCAGGCCAGCGCGAGCGCCTCAGCCAGTTGATGCGCCATCGCCTGCACGTCCGCGAGCGTGTGGGCGATGAACTTGAGTTCCAGGTGCCCGGCGCCCGCCGCCGCGTAGGCGTCGAGTCGCTCGAGCACCTCGTCCACCGATCCCACCACGCACACCGCGAGGCCGCGCTCGAGCGTGTCGAACTTCTCGGTCAGTGAGCGGCGTGCGATGTCGATCGCCTCGTCGTGCGTGGCGGCGACGCTGACATAGGTCTCGTAACCCAGCTCGATCGTGGCTGGGTCACGGTCGGCATCCTCGGCCATGCCGTGCAGGCGGTCGGCCAGGGCGCGGTAGTCGTCGACCGATTGATAGACCGTCATCCAGCCGTCGGCCAGCTCGACGGCGCGACGCAGGCCGGCGTCGCTCGTGCCGGTAACCCACAGTCCCAGGCCGGTCGGTCGAGGCAGGAACGTGCCCGCGGCAAAGGTGAGGCTGTCCGATTCGAAGTCGACCGGCTGGTCGGCGCTCATCGCGCGCAGCGCGCGCAGGTAGTCGCTGGTCAGTCGGCCACGCCGCTCCCACGGCACGCCCATCACCGCGAAGTCACCACGGATCGCACCGATGCCGAAGGCGGCCAGGAGGCGTGACGGAGCAAGGGCATCGATCGTGAACAACTGCTTGCCGAGCACGCGCGGATCGCGCATGGGCAGGATCAGCCCGGCGATGCCGACATTGATGCGCGACAGGTGGCCGAGCAGCATCGCCGCGGTCGTCACACTCTCGAAGAAGTTGGGGTCCTGGTCCGAGCACGCCTCGAGCGAGCCGGTCGCGAAGTGGGTCAGCTTGTCCTGCGGCCAACTGATGTGATCGTGCAGCCATACGCGGTCGTAGCCGAGGCGCTCGACGAGCGCCGCGGTGTCCACCACCGCGGCCGCCTGGGCGAACGGCCCGGAGTTGGGAAGACGGACGCCGAGGGCCGCGCTCACTGCTCTGGCCATGCTCCTCCCGACAAAACTGCGACCGTTACACTACCAATTGTACGCAGTCGCATACAAGGAAGTGGAAGCACGGGAGACGAGCGATGTGTGAGGACGAAGGCGTACTTGGCGGTGCCGTGGCTGTCGTGCCGCGGGAGGCATCCGGAGGCACGCCCAAGCTCACGCTCGAGCAACTGATCGGATACATGCACTCGATCATGGACCAGCAGCAGGTGCGCCGCTCGGCGGCGGGTTTCGTGGGCTACGGCGGGATTCGCGCGGGCGACCGCATCCTGCTCGGCGTCGATAATCACTACAACCCGATCGTCGTCGAGGCGGCCATCAAGGCCCTGCGCGGGGCCGGCGCGCGGGTCGACGTGATCGAGACTGATCTCGGCCCCGACCGCGAGTTCGACGAACTGGACGAGATCCGCGCGATCATCCGGCGCCGCTCGTTCCTCGATGAGCCGCGCCGCTGGGAGGGTCCGCGCTGGATCGAGGAGAAGGCGCTCCACGACAAGTACGACCTGCTGATCCTGGGCAAGGGCGGCGGGCCGCCGGCGGCCGATGGCCCGTATCCCACGCCGCCGCGCTACGAGGCGATTCCCTGGCTGCAGCCGGAGCACCTCGCCAGCGAGGCGAACACCTACCCGCTCGACCTGCACATGCTCATCAACGAGAAGACCTGGGCGCCGCTGGCGCAGCTGGGTCGCGGCGGACGAGTCCACCTGACCGATGCCGAGGGCAGCGACATCAGCTGGACACTGCTCGATGACGGCTGGCTGCCGGGCCAGGCCTTCGCGCGGCGCATCCACTGGGGCCACCTGCACGCCCACACGACCACGCCGGTGCCGGCCCTGACCGATGCGTCGGGAGTGGTCGCCGGCACGACCGCGCACTTTGCGCGACCTTTCCCGCAGATACGCGTCCACGTCGAGCGCGGCCAGGTGACCGCGGTCGAGGGCGGCGGGCAATACGGCGAGGCGTGGCGCGAACTTGAGCGTGAGACGCGCGACGTCCACTACCCGGTGTTTCCAAGGCCGGGCCTCTTCTGGCTGGTCGAGGCCGCCATCGGGACCAATCCCAAGATCAGCCGCAGCCCGGACATCAGCCACCTCTCGTCGGGCGGCACGGAGTGGGAGCGGCGCCGGTCGGGCGTGCTCCACCTGGGCTTCGGCACGTTCTGGCGCGACAAGGGCGAGGAATGGGCGATGGCGCGTGGCATCCCCTACGGCCACCTGCACGTGCACCAGGTCTTCGCCACCCTGGAGGTCACGACCACGGCCGGCGAGACCCACCGGATCATCGATCACGGGCGGCTGACCGCCTTCGACGACGCGGAGGTCCGTCAGTTGGCGGCGCAGCGGGGCGACCCCGATCACTTGTTGACCGAGGCGTGGGTGCCCCAGGTGCCCGGCGTTACCGCACCCGGCGCGATCGAGGACTACCTGCGCGATCCGGCGCGCGTGGTCTACCGGACCACGTAGCTGGCGGACCGGGTGGCTGGTGCTAGCCGGGCGATGATCCGTCCGAGCGCTGCGCGGCGCGCTGATGCGCCGCTTCCAGCGCGTAGCGGCCCGACTGCTGGTAGCTGATCATCCCGCGCAGGATCACGCACAGCGCGATGACCTCAGCCACCTCCTCGGGTGTCGCCCCGGCGTCGATCGCCTTCTCCGCGTGGTACGTGGGCGGCGGGCTCATCAGCGCCGAGACCTCGATGGCCAGGATGAGCAGCTCACGCATGTGCGCGGGCAGGCGCGATTCGCCGACGTCGATCGGGAACGCGCCGCGACGCATCGACATGTAGCCGGCAAAGACGTCGGGGGCGTACTGGGCGAGCAGCCGGAACGACTCCTCGACGTCCGCGTCGCGGTAGTACCGGCGCGCGTAGTCCCAGGCTTCCTCGAGCTGCTCGGGCGTGGCCATCGCTTGCCCCCGCTTACGAGCGCTGGCCGGCGCGCGCGAGCTCCTGCTCGAACAGCCGGCCGATCTCGGGATCCTCTTCGTCGTACTCGATCTGGTCTTCGTTGCGCTGCGTCGAGTTCTGCTTCCAGCCGGCCATCGACAACGCCGTGAACGGGTAGCGGATGCTGCCCATGGCGATGGCCATGTAGCGCGCCGGCTCGTCGCTCAGGTTGAAGTGCTGGTGCCACTGGAAGTAGGCCGGGCCGTGGATGACGCCGTACTTCCAGTCGACCCGCTCCTTGGGGCCACCCTCGTTCCAGTAGAGCGAGTAGCCAAAGCCTGACAGCTGGAAAATGTGGAAGCCGTCCTGGTGGCGGTGCGCCTTCTTGTACTTGCCCACGGGGATCTCCGACACGTGCGCGTGGAGCGTCGCGTCGGCCAGTACGAACATGATGTTGGTGCTGCCGGTGCCGCGCGACGGGGAGTTCTGCATGCGGTCGAAGGTGAGCAGGTTGGGGACCAGGTTGGTCTCCCACATGTGGCGATGCTCGCGCGTGGGGATGAACGTGCCGGCGCCCTCGAAGAAATCGCGCTGGCCAAAACGTTCGGGAAACTCTGCCTGGTTATGGAAGATGAAGTCCTCGTTGCGGTAGAGGTTGACGACGAGCGGGAAGTCGGTCACCGACGCGAGGCGTGCGGGCTGGCGGCCGCTGCCGTTGAAGTGGCGGTATTCGGCGTTGAGCGGAATCGCGAACATGCTGCCGCGCTGCCACTCGAAGGTCACCGTCTCGCCGCTCGGCGTCTTGACCGTGGTGCTGCCCACGCCGTCGACGACGTAGGTCACCGACTCGTAGATGTGCCGCTGCGGCGCGATCGCCCCGCCGGGCGGGATCTCGATCAGGTGAAGGTCGAGGTAATCACTGCGCGCGTCGAGGTGGACGATCGCGCCGCGCGCACCGAGCCGCGGCCAGGGCTGCGTGTCGGCCGTGGTCAGGTCGACGCTGATGCCGGTGTGGACCGGGACGCCCTCGTTACGGACCCAATTGGCGTAGGGATCGATCAGCCAGCGGGGCTCGACCGCGGCCGTGCTCACTGAACGACCCAGAAGGCCTCGGCGCCGGTGGCCACGTTGGCCAGCACCATCTGGCGCAGCACGAAGCCGTCGATCGGCGAGGTGATCTCCTGCACGGTCTCGCCGAACATGTCGACGATGGTGCCCAACCGCTGGCCCTGCCTGACCTCGTCGCCGATCTTGACATCGCGGCGCAGGCCGCCGCCATGGTCGACGTGAATTGGCACCACGGAGGTGAACTCGCGTGGCGCGGGCAGCTGCTCGGGCTCGCCCGGCAGCATGCCGAGTGCCTGCATCGTCCGCTCCACGCCGCGCACGCCGATGTCGACGTACTCGTACGAGACGCGGCGCGACTCGCCGCTCTCGGCGATCAACACTGCCGCGCCGCGCGTGCCGTGCGGATAGCCGGTGGCCACGTTGCGGATCGAGAGCGGCTGCTTGGTCAGGTCCGCGGCCGAGATCTTGTCGACCCGATAGGTGTAGGGCGAGCCGAAGCCGAGGCCGACGCGCCTGCGCAGCTCGTAGGTACCGTCGCCGTGGTCGGGCAGGATGTAGGTGAACGAGCCGATGTCGCAGCCGTCGATCGCCGAGTGCAGGTCGACGGTCAGGTCGGCCGGCTGCATGAATTCGGTCCACAGCTTATGCGCGATCCGCTCCGACAGCAGGCCGCCCGGCCAGCCGGGCAGCAGGTTCGAGACGTTCGCGCCCACGCGCTCCTCGAGCGCGAAGGTGCGCGTTCGCGTCAGGAATGCCGGCGGGTTGCAGGATGGGATGATGATCAGCGTCCCGGTCAGCTGATCGGTCGCGATCGTCTCGATCGCCCGGCGGGCGATCTCGGTGCCGGTCACCTCGTCGCCGTCGATGGCCGCTTCGACGACGAGTGTCGGGCCGTCCTTGCGCCCGCGCGTCATGGCCACCGGCAGCAGCACCGGGTTACCGTCCGAATAGTCGCCGACCTGGACGCGCTTGCGCACGCTCTGGCCGGGCGCGCAGTCAACGCCGAGGAAAGCCATCCGTCCCCTCCTTCGCGCGGGTTACCTGGATAGGGCGCCGTGGGTTCGGGCCTTCGCATGCGAATGTATACGACCGCATTGAGCGAGTCAAAACGGGATTGCGCGTGATCGTCCATAGAATGGCCTGGTGC
>CAVZHW010000007.1:0-202106 GCA_963775225.1 uncultured Chloroflexia bacterium | reverse complement strand
CACCGGTGCGCGGGTCGCTGAAGACGCGCATGCGGCGGCGCGAGGTGGGATCGACGAAGACCTCGTCGGTCGGCCGGAAGCGTGGCTCGGGCAGCGCGGGCTCGCCGCCCGAGGCGGGGGAGGGCGGGCGCTGCGAGTCGGTCGCCTCGGAGCGGTAGCGGTTGACCTCGAGCAGGGCCACCAGCAGCAATACGCCTCCGATGATGAGCATCCAGCCGGCGGCGATGAAGCTGTCCAGTCCACCGCCCAAGGCGAACGCAGACATGAGGCCGCCGACGAACAGAAGTCCGCCGACGACACCCATTACCGCGCGAATGACGGTGACGCCGAGCATGGTCGCGGAACCGCCCTGCGGCTACTCCATGGGCTGCGGCGCGTTGGCGTCCTGCACGACGACCACGGCCGTGCCATAGGCGACGATCTCGGTCATCGTGTTGGCCATCTCGGAGCTGTCGAAACGCATCGACAGCACCGCGTTGGCGCCCATCATCGTCGCGTTCTGGACCATCCGGTCGATCGCCTGGCGGCGCGTGTCCTCGAGCAGGCTGGTGTACTCGTGGATCTCGCCGCCGCCAATGGAGCGCAGGCCGGCCATGATGTTGCCGCCCAGCCCGCGGCTGCGCACGACCAGGCCGAATACCTGGCCCTTGGTCTCGGTGACGCGCCAGCCGCCGATGTAGGGCGTCGTTGCGATGAGCATCTCGGTTACCCCTCCAGATGATGGTTGTCATAGATTGTCGCGGATGGCCGCCGACACCGCGCATGGAAACGATCAGCTGACCCAGCAGATGGAACAGCGCTCGCGCTCCTTCGACGCCTGGGCGTCGGAGTACGAACGCTATCGGCCGGGCTACCCCGATGCCCTCTTCGAGCACATCGCTCAACGACTCGAGCTGCCCGAGCTGGCGCAGGTCGCCGACCTGGGCGCGGGCACGGGCAAGGCGGCGCGGGCGATGGCGCGTCGCGGCTGGCGCGTTACCGCGGTGGAACCGGGTGGGCCCATGCTCGATGAGCTGCGCGCGCAGGCGGCGCGCGAGGGGCTGGTGCTCGAGGCGCGGGTCGGCTCCGCCGAGGCGACCGGCCTCGCTGACGCGAGCGTTGACCTGGCGACCGCCGCGCAGTCGTTCCACTGGTTCGACAAGGAAGCCGCGGTTCCGGAGATGGCGCGCATCGTTCGCCCGGGTGGTGGTGCCGCCGTCTTCTGGAACTCGCGCGCCGACGATCGGTCCGCCTTCCTCGCCGCGTGCACGGAGCTCCTGGCGCGCTACGTACCCGAAGAGCACCTCGACCGCCAGCGGCCGACGGAGATCTTCGATACGCGTGGGCAGCTCGCCGCGGGTGGCCGGTTCGACGTCGACGACTCCGTGCAGGTGAGCCACGTCATCGAGATGCGTGTCACGGACTTCATCGGCCTCGCCTTCACCGCCTCCTACGTGCGCATGTTCGCGACCGGGAGCGCCGTGCAGGCGCTCCGTTCGGACCTGCAGGCGCTGCTGGCGGAGCACGCGCGCGATGGGTTGATCAGTGTGCCCTACGACCTCGATCTCTACGTCGCGCGACGCAACTCGGTAGGCTGACACCGTGAGGGCGAGAGGGTCTCTGCACATAATCACCGGCTGCATGTTCAGCGGCAAGACCGAGGAGCTGCTGCGCCTCCTGCGCCGCGCTGACGTGGGCGGGCGATCGGTGCTGCTGATCAGGCCGCAGGTCGACACGCGCTCGCCGGCGGAGGTCGCCGAGTCGCGCTCGGGCGCGCAGTTCGCGTGCACCACCGTCGCGGGGCCGGAAGACATCGTCGAGGCCGTCACCAGCTCGCCATGTGAGGTGGTTGCCATCGATGAGGCCGAGATGTTCGGCATCGAGCTGGCCGACGTGGCCGACCGCCTGGCCACCGACGGCTACGAGGTCATCGTGTCGGGCCTCGATACCGACTTTGCCGGCCGGCCATTCGGCGCCATGCCCACCCTGCTCGCCCTGGCCGACACGGTGACCAAGCTCAACGCGGTATGCACCTTCCCCGGCTGCGGCGAACCGGCCACGCGCACCCAGCGGCTCGTCAATAACCAGCCCGCGGCGATCGACGACCCGCTCATCGTCATCGGCGGGACGGAGGACCGCCGCGAGCCCGACCGCTACGAGGCACGCTGCCGCCTGCACCACCGCGTCGCGTCGGCACGTCGCCCAGGCTGAACTGGGGCATGTGCCGCCGAATGTGACCGACGGCTCTCGACGCGCTCGCTTGCAGTTCGGAGACTGGACCCACCAGACGGTCGTGCGTAAGGAAGGCGAGGGGAGTGTGGGCGATGCGTGAAGCGATGCTCATCGGAGCTGGCGTAGGAGCGGCGCTTGGCCTCCTGTTCGGCCTGCTGCTCAACGAGCTCATCCTGGGAGTGGTTCTCGGGTTCGTTGTTGGCGCCGCAGTTGGCGGTGTTCAACCTCGGGCGACGAACCGCTGACGGGGATGTAGTAGTATCGTGCAATGATCACCGTGCCGGAGGCGGCCAAGCGTGCGGGGAAGGATCCGGAAACGATCCGCCGCTGGATCCGGACCGGCAAGCTGCCGGCGCACAAGATCGGCACCCAGCACGTCATCGAGGAAGACGACCTCGCGCCATTGCTGGAGGACGAGGAGCAGGGGATTCCCGAACGCTGGCGCACGATGCCCGACGGCCGGCCAACACCCAACGTAGTCCGCGCAGTGCGCCTTGCCCGTCAGGGTCGGTGAGTCGATCGTCATCGACGCGAACGTTGCCCTCAAGGCAGCGCTCGTAACCGAGGGCTTCGAGCCCTGGCGCTCGCTGCGCCTCGAGGCACCGACTCTCATGTGGTCGGAGGCCGCATCGGCAGCGGCCCAGCTCCGCTGGCGCGGCGAAATCGACCATAGGCAGGCTGCCGACGCGCTCGACCGCCTCCTTTCGGTGGACATCACCTACACGCCCTCGGGCCAGCTGATTATTGACGCGCTGGAACTGGCCCGTCGCCTGGGCTGGGCCAAGACCTATGACGCCGAATACGTCGCCCTCGCGCAGCGCCTTGGCGCTCCATTGGTGACGAGTGACGCGCGACTAGCGACGCGCGTCAGCGCCGTGGTCGAAGTCATCACACCGACCGACGTCGACCGCGCGCTCGCGTGAGCGTCCTTCGAGACCGGCGCCATGCTTGACATTGTGGTCATGTCATGGCTAGATATGGCCATGCAACGGGTCGGAGTCGCCGAACTCAAGAACAACCTCTCGAAGAACCTGCGCTTGGTGGAGAAGGGCGAGGTCATCGAGGTGACCGATCATGATCGGGCGATCGCGCGCCTGGTACCAGTCGAGCGGCATTCGCGCCTGGTCATCCGTGAACCCACACGCTCCCTGGCGGAGGTGATCAACAGGAGCTACCCGCCGCTCAATCTGCCAGTGAGCTCCCTGGAGCTGCTCATGGAGGAGCGAGGCCGGCGTTGACGACATACGTCGACTCGTCAGTCGTCCTGCGCATGCTCTTCGGCGAACCAGACCAGTTGACTGGCTGGCAGGGCGACCACCCGGTATCGAGTGAGCTACTGCGGGTCGAGTCCTTGCGCGTCATCGATCGCACGAGGTTGAGTCAGCGGCTGGATGACGAAACCACTGCGCGCCTGCGCAATGCAGCGCTCGCCGTTGTGGCCGGCATCGCGCTGGTATCGGTCTCCGCTGAGCTGCTCGAGCGAGCTGCCGAGCCGTTCCCGACCTCTTTGCGAACGCTCGACGCAATCCACCTCGCGACGGCTCTCGCCCTGCGCGATGAGTTTGGCGACGTGACGGTTGCCACCCATGATCGCGAGTTCTCGGTCGCAGCTACCGCCCTCGGCTTTTCCGTCACCGGCTGAAAGTCACTTTTCCGAAGGTCTGCCCACACTCACCGGCTAACTCGTGGTACTGCCGATAAGAGAAGTTATGTACCGTTAATGCCTAGGTCCGTGTGCCCAAGTAGCGCTGAGACCTCGCGAGGAACGCTTCCTCGCCTCCTTCGAGGATGGTCCGCGCCGAATCGGCGACGTTGGATAGCTCCAGCCCGCCCATTGCGATGACTTTGCTACGGGTCGCGGACGCATCGAGAGCCACGATCAGTTCAGCGTCGCCAAGGATCGGTATGTTGGCGTTGTGGGTGGCAACGATGACCTGGCGTTTCTCGCAGGTCCGGCCTAAGACGCCTACGACCTCTTCGTATATGTAGCGGTTATCGAGGTCGTCTTCTGGCTGATCGATGATTAGAGGTTCGTGGCCTCCGACCAAGACAAGCGCTAGGAGTGCTGTCGCGCGCTGGCCGGGAGAGACATCGCCAATATTCCGCCATTCGCCTGTTCCACCTGGCGACGGGTCCATTTCGACGGTAACTTCGTCTTGGATCTCCGCTAGCTCGATCGATCTGCGCTCTGTTGGAGAAATGGCCGCCAGCTTGGCGGCAGTGTTTGCTGTTACGCCGAGGGATACGAGTTCGTCGACCCCTGTCTCCGCGGCCTTCAGAACGGTAGACGGGTCGAGCACTGACAGCTTGTCCAGTTGCTCACTGCGGACTCCTTGGCCCTGAACCGCACGTTCGAGCGCCGTCCGGAATGCAGTTCTATCACGCAAAGTGCCTGTGACGAGCCTTACGCGAGGCGGTAGCAACGTTGCAACTCGCGCGGCTGCCTGTTCGATAAGACGTGATTTCGCGCGCCAACCGGCCCTCAATCGCGTCAGCAACTCTTCCCTTTGCTTAAGGAGCGCCGAGCGGGATGAGCGCGCAGTAGGTAGAGCACTCAGTTCGTCGTCTAGCTCACTAAGTCTTCCCTGCCATGCAGCGAGATCGGCGGGATTCGATATGCCCACGGCTGCAAGCTCACCTTCGAGTACCGCTTTCTGTCGCTCGTAGTGCTCAAGCCAGACTGCGCGCGCGGTCTTGACGGCGTCGGAGGACTTCACCACGGCGTCAGTCGCGTCGTCGAGGGCCTGTGAGATCGCGGCACCGGCGTCCGTGAGGCTTCTTCCGAGTTCGGCCATGTCGGGAGGATCGTTTGGCGGCGTGGGCGGCGGTAGCAATTCCGCGACTTTCTGCAGTGCATCGGACGCGGTTCCCGGCCACTGCTGAGCCCGCCGATACTTCTGATTGTCCCTACTCAAGCCTTGTAGCTTGGCTATGACCTTGTCAGCGCCGGCAGCGCGAGCGCGTTCAATACGCTCAACGTAGTCGCTTCGCTCGGCGGCCTTGTCCTCCAGATCGGTGAGAGCAGTCTCCTTTGATGCGAGGGCGGCAGCGTTCGACTCTAGGTCGCGGACGAGCAAGCGCTGAGTCTCCAGCTGCGCGGTCCAGTCGTCAGCGAGGCCCCGCGCCAGAAACTCTCGGAGAGCACCGGAGGATGCCAGCTCACCAAGTTGCCTCTGGCCAAAGATGTTCAAGGTCACTCGACGTGAGACGTACACTTCGCTCTTCACGCCAGCGACTAGCAGCTGCGGGGGACTGCTGCCACCGCTTCGTTGGACCAAGTATTCTTGGCCATCGCTGTCTATGAATGTGATCTCAGCGTCGGCATTTGCGGGAAGTTCCGGGCACGATTGTCGAGTAAAGACCGTTCGTTCGGTTGCAGTGCTCCGACAACGTGACGAATGATCTCGATGACAGCTGACTTGCCTGTGCCCTTTCCCCCGATCAGGGCGTTCAGGCCTGGGCCGAACTGGAGTTCGAGACCATCGTGAAAGCCTCCTTTGATAGTCAGTCGACTCAATCGCGGCCAGGCCGGCCTGACGTCATTCGTGAATGCAACGCCCTTGACACGACCCCAGTCACTCCGAGTCGATTCGGGGAAGCGAATACGCGTGGTTGGAGACAGGAACGCCTGCCGGAGGCCCTCGAGCGTAGGACGTGCACCAAGCTTGAGATATATGGCTCGCTGTGCAATATCATCGAACGATCGCGTGTCCCCGGTTAGGATCCATCTCGGCAGCGCATCACCGAACTGCGACCTTGGATTCTGCAAGACGTCGGCGCCCGGATTGCCAAAGACATCAAACGCGGAGATGAGGCCGGACTGTGCGATCTCATCGGAGTTCGAGCAGACACCGGGGCCAAAGAAGCCGAGCCCACGATTCGTGGAGTGCGGCGCGAGCACAAGGCCGGCATGGTCGACGATCTTGCGTGCGTTTTCTTCCACATTGCCGCTAGCCACAGGCCGGGGACTCCCATGAACGTACGGCGACTGTCCCGGACGGTGGATTCCGCTGGCAAAGCGTTGTGCGAGTGCGTAGCCCTCGGCAGTTGCCTCCCAGATCCCGATGAGATGACAACGGTTCACACTGATCTCAATCCCTGGAAAGACGGTGATGCCGCGCCTCTTCGCCGCGTCTCGCAAAGCGGGCCACCAGTCGACACGGTTGTGATCGGTCACGGCGATGACGGACACACCTGCAGAGGAAGACGCTTCGATGAGCTCAGTGGCGAATGCTGCGTTCGGCTCCTTGTCAAGGTTGCTTGTTTGGTATCGGTGGTTTGCGTCCGCGACGGTATGAACATGGAGGTCGGCCAAGTACCACTTGGAGAACAGTGAGTCGCTCAAGCTGCGAGCACCTTCATGATTTCATCCCCATAGTGGTTGATGACCTTGACGGCGATCTTGCCGGTGGAGGGGCGCGGAAAGGCTCGGCTGCTGTTCGAGTTGACGGTCGCCCAAGCCTCATGGGAAATGTCAGCCCTCAGGGCGCGGCGGAGGCGGTCGTAGGGGTCGTCGGCGCCCGTGAAGTACGCGTGGCGGGCGAAGAAGGCGTCGCCGTCGTAGTTGGTGTCGAGGAACCAGGCGGCGATGTCGTCGATGTCGTTCGAGCGCACCTGGCCTGTGGTCGGGTCGTAGACGTCCAGCCCCCGGATCTCTACCACCAGCTGGTTGTCGGAAGTTTCCCGCACGTCGATGTCGGGCTCGCCGAAGACCTGAAAGAGGTTGCCGGCGCCGGTGTTCTTCAGCCCGCCGACCAGCAGGTCCGGCGAGATGCGCGCCTGGAGCACGGTCAGGCGACCGAGCTCGCGGGCCTCCTCCCCTGCCAGCGGGTCGAATGCGAAGCCGCAAACTACGAGCAGATCGGCGATCTTGACAGCCTCTTTGGCGGCGTCGCGGATTAGCTCGGGGCCGACGGTGCCGAACTCAGGCCCGATCGCCACCGCGACCGTCTTCCTGTGGCTGTTCTCGGCGTACTCGCCGGTCGCCTGGATATAGACGCCCGGGTATGGGTCGAGTCGGCTGAACTCGAGGCGCTCCGCGCGCTTGGTGTTCTGGACGCCGGCCCGGCGCAGGTTGTCGAGGATGCTGGTTACGAACTGGCCGGAGTCAGGCGCCGAAGGCGGCGGCTCGGCGCCCTCGTCCTCCGGCCCGGTGCGCAAGACGCGGTGGGGTGACAGGCTCTCGACGGTGAACGGGCCCGACACGCGAACGGCCTTCTTGTCCTCGTACGGTCGGTCGAAGAGCGTCTCGGTCTCGGCGTGGCGGGCGATCGAGGCGTCGATCTCCTCGCGCGTCATGCCCTCGCGGATGTAGGGGTTCTGGGCGATCGACTTGAGGGTCACGTGCGGCACGCGCTCGTAGACGAAGCCGCGCCGGACGTCGTTGCCGTAGGCGGAGGCCATCGGTGGCGCGATGCCGCCAACCTCGGCTTCCTTCCGGGCGCCGAGCTCCGAGTCGGCGAGCAGGTAGTACGGGTACTTGGCGGCCATGAGGCGCGAGCGGGCGAGAGCGAGCGCGACGCGACTGGTGTCGATCGTGATCCAGCGCCTCCCCCAGCCCTCAGCCACGTACGCAGCCGTACCTGATCCGCAAGTGGGGTCGACTATGAGGTCGCCCGGGTCAGTGGTCATCAGCAAACAGCGCTCAATCACGCGGCCGGTCGTCTGTACGACGTATACCTTGTCCTCGAACCAGCCGCGTGCTGCCGTATCTGCCCAGAGATTGCTCATCGGCGTTACGGGGAAGTCGTCGTAGTACCGCACGTAGCGAAGCGTGACGCCCTGAACTATCAGCCGGCCCGCGACGCCAAGTCGGTCGAGGCCGTCTCGGGTTGTCTTCCAATGCCCGCCCTTCGGAAAGAACGTTTGGCCATCAACCGAGTAGTCAAATGTGCCCGTCGCGGTTACATCGGCCGACGTCAAGTTGTCTGGGATGAAGAAGCGCGTGGCTGTGGGCAGGAGCGAGGGATTATCAGACTCCTCCTTCGTGGCACGCCGGCGCGTTCCGTCGGGTAGGTGGACCCATGAGTACTCACCTGAACCGGTGCCGCCGCGACTTTTCGTCTGCATAAGCGGGCGAGCCTTGACGCGGTCGCGATCCTTCGCGTACCAGATCACATAGTCGACCACGGCGCCAAGGGCGAGATCGGCTTGGCCGCCAGTCTTAGCAAACGGTATGAGCGACACGAAGTTGGTCGCCCCGAACGTCTCATCTAGCACCGACCGGACGAGATGGACATTCTCGTCGCCAATCTGGACGAAAATCGAGCCTGACTCGGTTAGCAGCTCCCGAGCCACGGCCAACCGATCGCGCAGGTAGCTCAGGTACGAGTGGATGCCGAGCTCCCAGGTGTCCCGATACGCGCGCACCTGCTCGGGCTGGCGCGTCAGGTCGGTGTCCTTGCCGTCGCGCACGTCGCGCTTGCGCGTCGAGACCTGCCAGTTCGAGCCGAACTTGATGCCGTAGGGCGGGTCCACGTAGATGGTCTGGACCTGGCCCTTCAGGCCTTCCTTCTCGGCCAGGCTGGTCATGACCAGCAGCGAGTCGCCCAGGATCATCCTGTTGGTCCACTTGCCGGCGTGGCGGTAGAAGTCGACCTTCTCCTCGAAGGACAGGTCGTTGTACGGGCCGAAGAAGCCGAGCTGCTGTTCGCTGCGCCGGCCCTCGCTCTCGGCGCGCAACTCCTCGATCAGCGCCAGCGGGTCGATCGTCTCCTGGATGTAGATCGGGACGGCCGGGACCTCGAGGTCGTGGCCGTCCTGCTCGTCCTTGCCCTTCCAGACGAGTTGCGGGTCGAGTGTGGGGTCGCGTGGGTAGCGCACGGTCGCGGGCCTCTTCTCTTCGGGGCGGGCGAACGACTCGAGCTCGGCGGTGGGGATGTTGGCGCGGCTGTCCGACGGGTGCGGGTAGGCGCGGACAGGCGTGGTCTTGCCCTTAAGTTTGTCAGCCACCGCTTAGCTCCGGCTTACTCACTGCGGGGTCAGCCCTTCTGTCCGTACGCCACGGCGCTCGAAGTCCTCACGAACCAGTCGAACAACCGCGATTGCCTGGCGAACCGCCGTTGCCGCCGCGAGGGTTGGCACGTGCTCCAGGTCATCTGGATATCGCGCATCCACTCCGTGGCGCGACAGCCGTCGAAGGTCTCGAGGGTTGAGCCGTACGCGCCAGTCCATCGGCAGCAGCGCTCGCAACTGTTCCAACTCGTGAGTCCGCGGTGGATCGACATCCGAGAGAACCAAGGCTGCTTTGAGCGCCTTCTCCGCCGCTTGCTGAGCGTGGAATGCCACGATGCGCGGCCTGCTAGGTCGACCGGGTTGCGACCGTGCCTCGGCCAGATCGCCGAACGCGTACGAGAGCCACGTCAAAGCGTCTGCCCTGTCTTCATCTCTCATAGACGACGACACCGTTCTTGAGCGCATCGGCAAGTGCGCTCCCGCGGAGCGGGTGGATGGTGTCCTTAGCGCCGACAACGAGAACGTCCTTGGCAAACGGCATGTCACTCAGGAGGCCCATCAACTGGATGCTCCGTTCCCGACGGTCCGGCACGCGATCGAACACCACAAGCAGGTCCACATCGCTGTCGGGTTTCGCATCTCCCCGTGATTGGGAGCCGAAGAGCACGACCTGCTTGGGGTGGTAGTTAGAAACAATTCGCCTGATTGCATGTGGCCAAGCGCGGCGAATACGCGGATTGGTAATGGTCTTGGGCGCACCGGAAGCCTCAGCCCCATTCGACATCTGCAGCGCGCCCTTAAGTCGCGCCCTCTCCTTGGGCCCCAGAGTCCAGTTGGCCAGCTCTCGCAGCGCCGACCGTGGCACTCCCGGCGAAAATGTGTACGGGCCGCGGTTCCACTCTCGAGTCAAAACATTCGACGCGGTCAGCGTGCTCAGGGCGCGTTGGACAGTGGACACGGCCTTACCGCCCAGGCGAGCGATGTCGGTCAGGGAGGCTGAGTCGAGCTCATCGATCACGATTAGGGCGCTGGCGGCCGTGGGTGTAAGAACTGAGGCCATACTGGGAAGCATCTACGCACTTTGCGTAGTTGTCAACTTCGTCGAGAGGAACTTCTTGCGGATCAGGTTCTCAGCATCCCAAGGATCGGTCACCTCAAGAAATTTCCAGCGGCCGGCGCCGCCCCAGTTGTTGACGGCCGGGATCCACAGATTCAGGGCAGTTGCTACCTTGGCCTGCTTCTCCTTCTTGGCCTCGCCGGTCACCTCGAGCACGAGGGTCAGCAGGTCGTCGTCGCCGGTCGAGGCGCCATCGCGCAGGCGGATCAGGAAGTCGGGCACGTAGTTGGCCGCCCTCCCCTCGTAGGTGTAGGGGATCTTGAAGTTGAGCCCCTGGTTCTTGGTGTAGGCCACGACCTCGGGCATCGACTCGAGCACCTCGGCCAGCTTTGACTCCCAGCCCGAGTCCTGGACGACGCGGTTGATGTGGCTCTTGGTCGTGTCGAAGCAGGTCTTGGTCGTCTCGAAGTAGACGTAGTCGGTCGAGCCGATGGGCTCGTACGGGCGCAGGATGGCCGTCAGCCGCTTCTCGCCGCTGGTGCCCGACACGATCGCCTGGTTGATCCGGTCTGCCGCCGCGTGGCTGTACTCGACGAACAGCAGCATCTGCGGGAAGGCGTTGTCCTTGAGGTGCACGCAGTCGCGGATCCAGTCGTGCGTGATCCGGACGAGCTGCGGGAAGAGCCACGGCCGCTCGCCGCCGTCACCATCACGGAAGTGGTTGTCGAGCGTGCGCTTGGCGATCGTGAACTCGACCGTCTGCATGCGCACGTTGCGCAGGTCGTCAAGCGTATGCAGTTCGCGCTCGCCAACGATCGGGTCCACCTCGGTATGCAGGGCCACGTCGCGCGTCGAGAGTTCGAGGTTCGATGACGTGTCGAAGCGCGCCTGCAGGTGCTCGGTGGGCATGTCGAAGCGGTATCCGGTCACCCGCGGGAACTCGATGCGCAGGTTCTCCCGCGCGGGCAGCGCGCGGACGACCATCACCGGCCTGGCCTGCTTGACCCTCCCCTTCCCCGCCACAGAAAGGAAGCTGAACGGCACGCCGTACACCTCCGCGTACTGCGCATCGAACATGCCGTTTTCGTCGGCGTCGTAGCTGGCCCGCCGCAACGCCCGGCCCACGACCTGCTCGCACAGCAGCTGCGTGCCGAAGGCGCGGATGCCCAGGATGTGCGTGACCGTGTTGGCATCCCAGCCCTCGGTCAGCATCGACACCGATACGACGCAGCGAATGGCCTCGCCCAGCTTGTCCGGCTTGCCGACCGTGTTCATGACCTCGCGCATGATGTCTTCGGGCGTGATGTCCTCCGCGCTGCGTCCGGGGAAGCGCGTGACGTACTCGCGCTTGAAGGTCTCGATCTCGGTCGCCGCCGCCTTGCGGAATGCCGGATCGAGCGACTCGTCCTTGTCGAGTTGGGCCGAGTCGACCAGGATCGTGTTCGGCCGCTCGCGCACCCGGCCGTCCTGCTCATTCGAGAACAGCGGCAGGTTGCCGGGGACCGCGATGCCCTCCTTGTCCCAGCCGGCGATCCAGTCAAAGACCAGCTTCGAGGTCGCCGTGTTGGAGCAGACCACGATGAATACCGGCGGCGTGCCGATGCCGGCTTCCGCCCAGGCATCGAAGTCCCGCTCGTAGTCGGCGTACAGCGTGCGCAGCGCGCCCTCGAGCTCCTTGGGGATGTTTGGCTGGCCGTCGATCGGCGTGTCCTTGATGCCCTTGCGCGGCAGTGCGTCGCGCACGCGCAGCCACAGGTCGCGGTACATAGGCCCCGTGCCCGTCATCGAGTCGTCGCTCACCGGCACGCGCGGGATCTTGACGATGCCGCTCTCGATGGCGTCCATCAGCCCGAAGTCGCTCACGACCCAGGGAAAGAGAGTCCCTTCCTGGTAGCCGGAGCCCTTGAGGAAGAACGGCGTCGCGGAGAGGTCGAAGACGGAGCGAATGCCGAGCTTCTCGCCGACTGCCTGCAAACCGCTCAGCCAGACGCGCGCTTCCTCCTGGTCCTGCTTGGCCAGCTGGCGGTCATCCGCGCTGAGGACTTCTTGCTGTGCCTCGTCCTTCGGCGCCGGCTGGTAGCAGTGGTGCGCCTCGTCATTGATGACCACGATGTTTTTTGAGCTGCCGAAGTCGCGGCATACGCGACGGACCGTCTCCGCGGGCGTTTCCTTGAACGCGTCGTCGTCCCTCCCCGCCGAGAGGATCCTCTTGTCCAGGCTCGCCGCCTGGATCGTCTCGCGCCGAATGAAGCCGTGGTAATTAGCGATGACGACGGTGGCCGACTGCAGGCGGTCGATCTGCTCGGCGCTGACCAGGTCCATCACCTGGTAGTAGTTCTGCGGGTCGTTAGGCAGCAACACACGGAGCCGGTCGCGGATGGTGATGCCCGGCGTGACGACCAGGAACTTGTCGGAAAAGCGCCGATCCTGCGGGTTGGCCTGCTTGTTGAGCGTCTGCCACGCGATGAGCATCGCCATCACCACTGTCTTGCCCGAGCCGGTGGCCATCTTGAACGCCAGGCGCGGCAGGCCGCCGTTGTAGTGGGCGTTGTTGAGGGCGATCTGGTTGGGCGCACTGGTGTCGCCGAGTCGCTCGGCCGCTTCGGTCAGGTAGATGGCCGTCTCGGCGGCCTCGATCTGGCAGAAGAAGAGCTTTCGCTGCCGGTCATCGCTCTGCCAGTACGCCAGCAGGTCGCGGGAGACCGTTGTGGCGTGCGGATATCCCTGCTGGCGCCAGCGCGCGACCGACTGACGGATCTCGTTGACGATCTCGTTCGGTTGCTGCTTGGTGATGCCGAACTGGTCCAGCGTCAGCTGCGCAGCCGACTTCTTCCTGGGCGGGGGGACGGGAACGAAGAACTCAGATGGTCGACGACGATCGGCGATCTCGCCGGTGGGTTGGCCGTCGGCCATGACGAAGTGGCGCTGTGGCTCGACGAACGGCGAGTTGATGACCGGGTTGTCGATCGTGGCTGTGGGTGCGCCCTGCGCCAACCGACTGTGCCCCTCTCCCCTCTTGCTGCCTGCCCGGCCCGCCTAGGCTATCGCAGGAAGACACGGGAGAACAACTCGAGCAGGACGAGGGAGGTGCACGTCAAGCCGTAGAGCCAGATGGGCCCGCACGCGGCCGACAACGGCCTCCTGCTTCGGTCGGACCTGCACACCCTGTTCGACCAGGGCTACGTGTCGGTCTCGCCCGACCTGCGACTGCTCGTCAGCCGCTCGATCCGCGCGGAGTTCGAGAACGGGCGCGACTACTACGCCCTCGCCGGCCGCGAGATCCGACGACCCGCCGCCGGCAACCCGCCACCCTCGCGCGAATACCTCGAGTGGCACGCCGACACGGTCTTCAGGGGTTGATAAGCGCCTGATAAGTGGCGGGTGGGATGATGGCGCAGGCTCGCGCGGCGACCGCGTCAAAGGTCGCCGATTGTGGGTTACGCTGCATGGGATGGAAGAGATGGAATACGAGGTCGTGCTCGTTCCGCAGGCCGAGGGTGGCTTCACCGTCACCGTGCCTGAGCTCCCTGGTGTGATCACGGAGGGGGGAACTCGGGAGGAAGCGCTCGACATGGCGCGCGACGCCATCGAGCTGTACCTGTCTGTCCACCGCGAGAAGGGCTGGCCTGTTGAACAGGTCCTGCGTGAACGCATAGCCGTCCGGCTGGAGTGAGTGAACGGCTGCCCGCCGTCAAACCGGGACAACTGATCCGGGCGCTGGAGCGCCAGGGCTGGCGCGTTGATCGCGTCAGCGGCAGCCATCACACGGCACGCTGATGGGCATCCTTCGGGTCACGGGCATCGACCGGGACGAACTGCGGGAGCTCCTCGAATGATGTCAGAGGCTGACCCGTAGAGCGTGATCGGGACCTTTGGTGGCCTCGGTGGAGGCACCGTCCTGAATGGCGAGCCGGAGATCCTTCAGCAGGAGCAGGACGTGCAGCGGGTCGGTCGGCGACACGTCAAAGCCGGGATCGATCCGACGGTAGAACTGGACGGCCTCCGCCGTCTCGGCATGGATAACTAGTGCGCGGACGGCGATCTTCTCTGCTATCGATGCCGTCTGGAGGAACGCGTCCTTGACCAGAGCGGAACCGAGTCCCTGTCGCTGCTCGCGCTCGTCCACGCCGAGGCGCGTGAGAATGACCACTGGTATGGGATAGCGCCCGGCACCTCGTTTGACTCGGTCCGGCACGTCCTCGTGGAGGACAGATCCGGCAGCGAGCGCGTAGTAGCCCACGACATCGCGAGAGCCACCGCGGCATACGACGTAGACCTTGGCGGTGTCTGATTGGTGCGCCTGAAGAGCGTGGCGTCGGAGCCAGGTGGTTTGCGCTTCAGACCCGCAGTCGAAGCCGTCCAGGTGATGGTCGCGTGCCAACGGCTCTATCCGGCCGTAGCGGCTCACTCCTGTTCGAGAACGCTCGGACGGGCGAGGAAGGCGGCGAGACCCGGCATCGGTCGCGGCTCGCGCTCCAGGAGTTCTACGAAGGCATCCCACCGCTCCGCCGGCAGGACGAAGGTCGTGCGATCGGCGAGCACTTCCTGAGCCGCAGCCGTGGCGTGCGTAAGAACGAAGGCGCTCGTCGTCATGGCGCTTGCGTGCGCGGCCTCGTCGAGCAGGGCGCGCTCGGTCGGCCGGAGGCGTAGCTCCAGCCTGTCGTCCTTTCTTGTCGCTGATCGTGCGACCGTCATCGGATGTCCCTTACCGTACGGATATCGTACGTACAGTAGTGCCCACAATAGAGGGGGTCAAGCGATTTCACGCGGCGGCGAGGCGCTTGTAGCGGATGCGGTGGGGCTGGTCGGCGGAGATGCCCAGCTCCTTGTGGCGGAAGGCCTCGTAGTCGGTGACGTTGCCCTGGAAGAAGCGCACTTGGCTGTCGCCCTCGAAGGCCAGAATGTGCGTCGCGATCCGGTCGAGGAACCAGCGGTCGTGCGAAATGACGACCACGCAGCCGGGGAACGTCTCCAACCCTGCCTCCAACGCGCGGAGGGTGTCGACGTCGAGGTCGTTGGTTGGCTCGTCGAGCAGCAGCACGTTGCCGCCCGACTGGAGCAGCTTGGCCAGGTGGACGCGGTTCCTCTCCCCGCCCGACAGCGCACCGACCATCTTCTGCTGGTCCGTGCCGCGGAAGTTGAAGCTCGACACGTACGCGCGCGCGGGCAGCTCGCGTGAGCCGACCTTGATGATCTCGGCGCCCTGGCTGATCTCCTGGAAGACCGTCTTATCGGCCGCCAGCGAATCGCGGCTCTGGTCGACGTAGCTCAGCTGCACCGTCTCGCCGATCTCGATCGACCCGGCGTCGGGCTTCTCCTCGCCCACGATCATCCGGAACAGAGTGGTCTTGCCGGCCCCGTTGGCCCCGATGATGCCGACGATGCCCGAGCGCGGCAGCGAGAACGTCAGGTCCTCGATGAGCAGGTTGTCGCCGTAGCCCTTGCGCAGGCCCTTGACGTCGATGACCGACTCGCCCAGCCGCGGACCGGGCGGGATGGCGATCTCCAGCTCGCGCTGCTGAGCGCCCTTCGCGTCGGTCGCCTCCGCGAGGAGCTTCTCGTAGGCGCTGAGTCGGGCCTTGCCCTTGGCCTGGCGGGCCTTGGCGCCCATGCGCACCCATTCGAGCTCGCGCGCGAGCGTGCGCTGGCGCGCGTCGACCTGCTTCTGCTCGCGCGACATGCGCTCCAGCTTCTGCTCCAGCCAGCTGGAGTAGTTGCCGGCGAACGGGATACCCCTCCCCCGGTCGAGCTCGAGGATCCACTGCGCGACGTTGTCGAGGAAGTAGCGGTCGTGGGTGACGGCGACGACCGTGCCGGTGTATTCCTTGAGGAAGCGCTCGAGCCATTCGACCGACTCGGCGTCGAGGTGGTTGGTCGGCTCGTCGAGCAGCAGCAGGTCGGGGTGCTGGAGCAGCAGCCGGCACAGCGCGACGCGGCGCTTCTCGCCGCCGGACAGGGTGGTCACGTCGGCGTCGTCTGGCGGACAGCGCAGCGCGTCCATCGCGATCTCCACGTTACGCTCGATGTCCCACGCGCCAGAGGCGTTGATCTTGTCTTCCAGCGCCGACTGTTCGGCACCCACCGCTTCGTAGTCGGCGTCCGGGTCGGACCACTTGGCCATCACCGCGTTGTATTGGTCGATGAGGCCGTGGACCTCGCGCACGCCGTCGAGGACGTTCTCCTTGACCGTCTTCGGCGGGGTCGAGCTGCGGCTCCTGGCTCAGGTAGCCCACGCTGAAGCCGGGCGTCAGGCGGGCCTCGCCGTTGAAGCCGTCATCGAGCCCGGCCATGATCCGCAGCAGGCTCGACTTGCCCGCGCCGTTGGCCCCGATGACGCCGATCTTGGCGCCCGGGTAGAACGAGATGGAGATGTCCTCGAGCACCGTCCGATCGGGCGGATAGTGCCGGGACAGCTTGTACGTGGTGTAGATGAACTCGGCAGGCACGTGCACCCAAGGTTAGCCTTGCCCGATGAAGGAGCGCCTGACTCTCGAGCCCATCGCCGACGATCCGGAGGTGGGCAGGTGGCTCGCTGCCCTCGAAGACGCTCGCCGCGACACGTTGCGTGAGCTTGAGAGCGTCAGCCCACAGATGGTTGATTGGTATCCCGACGCTCCGCTCAACAGCATCGGCTCTCTGCTCTACCACATCGCCCTGATCGAGGCCGACTGGGTCGCCACCGAGATCCTGGAGCTGGCGGACAGCCCCGCAGAGCTCGCCGTGCTTCTCCCCTGGCCCGACCGTGAGCCGGACAAGCATCTTTCGCGGATCGACGGGCACTCGTTGGACGAGCATCGAGCACGTCTCAACGGTGTCCGACAGTTCGCGCTGGATCGGCTACGACCAATCAGCAATGAAGAATTTCATCGCGTGCGCAGTCTCGAGCGGTACGACGTCGCGCCCGACTGGGTGATCCATCACCTCCTCCAGCACGAGGCCGAGCACCGCGCCCACATAGCCTGGCTTCGCGACACGTACAAGTAGGCGAGCAGCCAGCGACGCAGCGAGCGCAAGCAGGGCGAGTCGGAGTGCGCCTACGGACGGGTCGGGCGTTCGCTCTGATTGGAGGGCAGCGCGGTCGGCTCGAGCCTGAACACGGGATGGTCGGACGGGCTGGGAAGTCGATTGAAATCCTTCCTGAACGGCCCCATTCTGCGCAGATAAGTGGCGACAACCGCGTCCCTGGTGTCACCTTCCACTTCGATCGCGCGGACTGCCTGCGGCCGACGCCGACGAATCAGCTCGCCTCCGCCCGCTGCCCGAAGATTGCGCGCCCAGTCCGTGATCCCACCCCACGCCACTGCGTACAAGCTGCCGTCGAGCTCGACGGGGATGATCGTCACCCGTTGGGTGGCCCCGCTTACCGGCCGCCGGGTTTCCAGCGTGGCGGCAATGCCAATGAACCGCCAAATCGGGCTCGCTACCCGACGAACGACTGCAACTGCCGTGGTCGGCGGAAGAGGCGGACCGCTGATCGCCGATGGCTCTGTCAAATGGTGCGATCCATGGCGGCATTATGAGGATTTGCGCAAATCCGCGACCATGAACTCCCTTGCTCAGCGCCGAGACTGATCGCGCGTCGCGGCTAGAAGGTGATCAGCACCTTGCCGCGCGACTTGGCCTGGTCGACCCAGGCGAGGGCATCGGCCACCTCCTCGAGCGGGAAACGGCGATCGATCCGCGGTTCGAGCGTTCCGGAGGCCACCAGCCGGGTGAGCTCCTCGATGTCGGCCTGTTTGAACGGCTTCCACGACAGCATCAGGCCCATCGTCTTGCGGGTCGCCAGTTTGTACGCCGGCTGCATGACGGCCATCGACAGCAGCCACCAGCCCGAGCCACCCATCGCCTGGTAGACACCGCGCGGCTTGAGCGCCTTTCGCCAGCTACCCAGGCTCTGGTGGGCGTGGACGTCGACGATCCAGTCGTAGCGCTCGGCCGGCCGCGTGTAGTCGGTCGTCCGGTAGTCGATCACCTCGTCCGCGCCGAGCGTGCGCATGAAGTCGGCCTTGTCGCCCGCCCCCACGGCGGTCACATGTGCGCCACGCGCCTTCGCCAGCTGGACAAGGAAGGGGCCGACGTTGCCGGTTGCCCCCACCACGAGCAGCCGATCGCCCTCCCCGACGCTTCGACCGTTGCCTAGGCGCAGCCCCTGGATGGCCAGGTTGGCCGAGTGCGGCAGGGTGGCGGCAATCTCGAACGAGATGCCGTCCGGAATTGGCAGCCACGCCTTGGCTGGCGCGGACACGTATTCCGCGAACGCGCCGCCGCCGTAGGGGTAGAGATCGGCGAAGACACGATCACCGACCTTGAACCCGGTGACGCCCTCCCCCGCCGCCTCGACCACGCCGGCGGCGTCGACACCGATGCGCTTCTGCCGTGGCCGGCGCGGCCCCAGGAACATGCGCATGATCATCGGCTCCGGGATGAGCGTGTCGAGGTCGACGCGATTGACCGACGCGGCGTGCAGCTTGACCAGGATGTGGCCAGGCCCGGGCGTCGGCTTGTCGATGTCGCGCACTTCGACGACCTCTGGCCCGCCCCAACGCTCGCGCCAGGCGGCTCGCATCAGCTGCTTTGTGCTCGTTTCGCGCGTTGCCACGCTCTGAGCCTAACCGGCTCGACGAGCCTAGTCCGGCGAGCGAACCTCGAGCCCGGCTCGACGAGCAGCGGCGTTGAGCCGCGTGTCGTAGGAGACGAAGGCGTCGCACTCATCGCCGAGAGCGAGCGCGGCCGACAGATGGACCGCATCGAGAGTGCGCAGCGTGGATGGCCCGGCCTCACCGGCGGCGCGCGACATCTCGTCGTCGAGCTCGATCATGCGCAGCGCGCCGAGCACCAGCTCCGCCTGTTCGTCAGCAGCGCGCTCGGCCTGACGCATGACTGCCCGGCGCAGCTCAACGGCAGCGATGCGGCTCGCGTACAGCGGCTCCCTCTCGCTCAGGTACGCCCGCAAGGCGACAGACTCCGGCTCTTCGACGACCAGCTTCACCAACGCCGACGTATCGACGTAGACGCCGTTCAGCGCGACTCCTCCGCACGCAGCTCATCGAGAATGGCGGCCAGCGATTTGCCGCCGTTGGATTGCAGGGCGGCGGGCACGTCGCTCAGCCGGTGAATAGCGGGAGCAATACGGCCGTCGGCCATCATTCGGCCCACATGGCTGTCGCGGTCTTCGAGTGGCAGCAGCCGCGCGACAGCCTCTCCCCTCTCGGTCACTTCGTAGGCCTGCCCGTTCTCGCGCACCTGCCTGACGTACACGGACAGGTTCTGGCGCAGTTCGCGAATGCCGACTCGCGTCGGCCTGGCTGCTCGTTCGCTCATGACGCACAACTGTAGCACAATGCCTCCCGTCTCTCGTTCGGGCCAAACCGCTAATAGACGATGGCATTGCCGGCCGCCGACTACTTCTTGGGCTTGTACTGCATCGCCAGCGCGCCCGAGCCAAGTTCGTGCCGGCCCACGAGCTCCAGATCCAGGGGCTTCGATAGTCCCGCGAACAGCGTCGGGCCGTGGCCGGCGATCCGCGGCTGCACCACGAACTCGTACTCGTCGATCAGTCCGAGCTCGGCCAATGCCAGGGGGAGCGTCACGCCGCCCGTCAGCAGCCCCTTGCCCGGCTGGCGCTTCAGCTCCTGGACGGTGGCTTGCAGCCGATCGCCGGGCACTAGCTCGGCGTTCCAGTCCACGTGCTTGAGCGTGCTCGATACGACGTACTTCTTCGCCGCATCAATGGTGTGCGCGAAGGACAACATCCATTTGGGCATCAAGTCGGGCCGCGCGCCCGTCTGCGCGGCTTCGCGCCAGCCTGCCTCCATCAGTTCGTAGGTGACGCGGCCTAAGAGGAGGCCATCCGCCTGTGCGAGGCTCTCGGCGGCGTGACGATGGAGCTCCTCATTGGGGATGATCGCGCGGTGGTCGACGCAGCCGTCGAGAGTGATGTTGATGGAGTATCGGAGCGATCGCATCGAGCAAGATTGCCACTTGAAGCGGTCAGCCGCCGGCCTGGCACGATTCTGGTCACTGCGCTCGCCAGCCGGGTCCGTCGGGGTGCGCCAGCTCGCTGGTCCAGCTTCTGCCTCCGTGAGGATCTGGCCGCTCTATCCCGTACTGCCGACTCTCTTCGCTGACACGCCGCCCTCGATAGATCTCGCGACGATGTCCGGCGCGAATGACAAGGACGAGTAGCTGATCATCACGGATCTGACAGAGGATGCGATAGTCGCCCACGCGGATACGCCACACGCGCTCAGTTCCTTCACCAGCCAGCAACGCCGCGCCCGGCGGCCGCGGATCGTCAGCAAGCGAACGAGTGGCGATCCGGATCCGAACCTGGATCGGCGTCGGCAACCGTTCGAGTTGTCGCTGCGCGCTGCGAGTCGCTCGGACCCGGTATCTGGCCACGTCAGCCCTTCTTCTGTGTGTCCAGCCCAGCCTCGACGCGCTCCCACGGAATGGTGTTGGCCATCTCGTTGGGATCGTTGAGCACCTTCAAGGCCTCCTGGACGTCGTATTCGTCCTCGAGGCGCTCCAGGTATGCGACGTCCTCGATTGGAACGATTGCCGCTATCGCCCGACCACGACGCGTGATGATGACCCGCTCTTCTTTGTAGGCAGCTCGATTGACAAGATTGGCGAAATCGTCCCGAGCCCCGCTCACGCTTATGTGAGTGCCTTCGTACTGCTTACTCGTGTCGTACATCTTGTACACACTGTACGTCTGATGCGAAGTCGCGTCAACGGCGCCGGGCACCTCCCGGGTGGTCGACGGCACGGCCGAAGTCATTTCCGAGGGCCACTGGAAGCGGGCTGATGAGCACTCACTCGGCCGCGTCCATGGCCCGGGTTGCCACCGCCGAGAGCCTTTCGCCGCCAGCCTGCTGGTCAAGTGTGGCAACGCAGCTGCGGGACGGCCGTCGAGCGTGTGAGCGAGCCGGTGGCCGGCGCGTCAGTGGGGCCACGGTCGGCGAGATCGGATGGCGCGATCCGCCCGGCAGATGTCCTCGTTCAGCCCCAGTGACCGACGTAGAGCGACCCAAGGATGTCGTCCATCTCGGTCAGGACGTCGGCCGGGGTGCCCGGGAACGAGGCGCGGTCGATGACGAGACCACTCGGCAGCATATAGGGTGTGCTCCCGGGTACCGTCACCTCCCCGCCCTGCACGTTCATGAACCAGACCAGGTCGCGCTGTCCCGGACCCTCGTTGGACCGCACCTTATTGTCTGGACCCCAGCTCCGGTACTGGCCCTCGTCGCACGCGGAGATGTCGATGTTGTCAGGCACGACAAGCTCTATCGCCTTTCCCGGCCACGGCCGCGGTCCCCATGCGCCTGCGAGCGATGTGGTCACGATCCGGCCAGGCTGAGCAGCCAGGAGGGCGTCGACGGCGTCGGCCGTGGGCGCGCTTGAAGGGATCGTTGCCCAGTGGCAGGGATCTGCGTAGACCTGTAACGGGCCGCCGTAGAAGAAGATCGCTGCCCCATCCGGCAGGCCCGGCCCGCCCTTACGCAGCGCCCGACCGTCCCAGCTCCAGCCGGCGGGCACCGTGAATTGCATACTGAACCCAGCACCGTCGACACCTGTTTCATAGCGTCCGGGTGACAGCGCTCCCTCGTATACGGTCACCCCAGCCGGGTTGAGGGTCCCGCGGACTGCCGGCAGCGCCGGCGTAGGCAGCGGCGCCGACGTAGGCAGCGGCGCCGACGTAGGCAGCGGCGCCGACGGCCCAGGTGAAAACGTCTGGTTGGCCGGTGACGGGCGCACGTCATGTCGTCCACCGGCAACCAACAGCGACCCGAGAAGCGCCCCACCGACCAGCGCGGCGGCGATCAACAGCATCCGCGAAGTGGGTCGTCGACGGGTCAGGTCCCTGATACGAGCCGTCCCCTTCAGCTGTTGGGGGGTCGTAGCGATACGCTCGATTGTCGAGTTCAGCAGCTGCTGCGGCGCGCGTGCAGGTGCTGAGCCGCGCAGCCAGTCGGTGATCACGCGATCAGGGTTCATGGTCGACCCTCCGCGACTGCCGCCACTCTGGCTTCGGCTTCAAGGACAGCCCGCAGCTGGGCCATGGCGTAGTGGTAGCGCGATTTCGCCGTGCCCAGCGGAATCGCGAGGGCCTGGGCAACGTCCACCAGTGGCAGGTCCGCGTACTGATGCAGCACCACGACCGCCCGGTGTTCCAGGCTGAGCTGGGCGAAGGCGCGCTCCAGCCGCTCACGGTCTGCAACGGCAAGGGTGTCGTCGTCAGCGTGCGGCTCAAGGTATAGCGTTCGGACGCTGGATCTGAAGCGGCGCCGGCGCGAGGCCTCGTCCGCCGCTGCACGTAGCAGGATCCGATAGAGCCAGCCATCGAAGCTGGCCACGTCGCGCAGGCTGGGCAGCTGCCGCCAGCATCGAACGAGGGTCTCCTGGACCGCGTCCTGCGCCAGGTGCATGTCCCGCAGGATCAAGGTCGCCGTCGCATGGAGGCGGTCGATCTCCAGCGCGGCCAACTCCGCGAACGCCTCGCGGTCACCCTGCCGGGCGCTGTCGATCAGTTGCTGGCGGGTCATCTGAGCAGCGCCGCGATCTTCTGGGCCAGCGGCATGACCAGCGCCCTTGGGTCACCGGCCTCATTCGTCAGCACGGCGATGGCGATGGCCTCGCTCGGGATGACGCTGAGCACCGACGAGTAGCCGCCGTCCTCCCAGCCCCCGTTGCCGACGGTGGCGACCCCGTAGCCGTTGGCCAGGTTGGTCTGGTCGAAGATGCCCATGCCGTACGGTCCGTCGGCGCCACCGGACAGGTCCGGGCCAAAGTCGGTCATCGCCCCCAACGACTGCTGCGAAAGGATGGCTCCGCCGAGGACCTGGTAACCCCATAGGGCTAGGCTGCCCGAATTGCTGGCCATGCAGCCGGAACCGTTGGCCTCGCTGGCCTGGGCCTCGGACGGCAGGTAGCCGCCGCCAAGCGCGAGGATGTCAGCTCTTAGCTGGGTCCCGAGATGAGGCAGCGCAAAGGGGCCGGCCGGCTTCTCTTCGGGCTGATAGACGAGCGCGGCGAATTGCGGATCGGCCAGCACGCCCGCGCGCAGCGCAGAAGCGGTGGTCATGCCGGTGACCTGGGCCACGACCATCCCCAGCAGCATGTAGTTGGCGTCCTCGTAGACGAAGTGGTCGCCCGGCTTCGAACGGTAATCGGGAACCGTGGCCAGCACTTCCCGGACGCTCCAGTCGCGCATCAGGTCGGCAGCGTAAGACGTGCCGTTCATGCTCGGGTCTGGGATGCCGCTCTCCATCGCCAGCAGGTTGCCGATGGTCGCACCATTCGTGTTGAAATCGAAGTCCGACGGCAGATGTTCCGACAGCTGGTCGGACAGCTTCAGCTTCCCCTGGTCGGCTAGAAGCATGATCTCTGCGGCGATGACCGTCTTGGTGATGCTGGCGATACCGAACTGTGCATTGATCTCGACGGGGTGCTGGTCATCGGCCTTGCCGGCAGCGCCCGACCACGTCCCGCGATCGGCGATGATGACCGTCGCCGTAACGCCAGGCAAGTGGGTGGCCGCCTGGTCGAGGATCGCCTGCAGGCCCGAGACCGTCTCGCGTGGGAGGACGGTTGTCGGCGGCGCTGGAAAGTGCCCAAGGCTGTACGCGGATGGCGAAGTCGATGACGGCTGCAGAGTGGGCGATGGCGGCAGGGTCGGGGTTGACGACACCAAGGCTGTCGGGACCGGCGTGATCGACGCAGCCGGCGCGGTGCACGCCCAGGCCAGCGTGGTCAGCACGATAAGGAGTAGTGACCTCCCACGCCTCATGCCAGCAGCTCCCAGTCGAACGGCGCGACCCGTCGCTTAGGTCGCCTTACCTACAAGACCGGTCGCATGCTCCGAATGGTTCAATCATTTGACCCGGGTTGGCCGGCAGTTCGGGCCGCCCCATGCGAAGTTCGTGGTTTGATACCGGGCATGCGTGCAGCGATCTTTGGGAGTCCGGCGAGATCGCGTCTTGACCAGGCGCACCGCGCACAGCCAGCGATCGATCCGCGTCTCGTCGATCTCGCCACGCTCGGTCGCGGCTCGATTGTGGCTGATCAGCGCTCGCTAATCTGGATCCGTGAAACGCATCGGATTCCTGTCGTTCGGCCACTGGTCTGATTCCCCGTACTCGCAGGTGCGTTCGGCATCTGACGCCCTGCTCCAGTCGATCGAGCTCGCTGTCGCGGCGGAAGAGCTGGGCGCCGATGGTGCATATTTCCGCGTCCACCACTTCGCCCGCCAACTCGGCTCCCCTTTCCCGCTCCTCGCCGCGGTGGGTGCGCGGACCAGCCGGATCGAGATCGGCACCGGCGTCATCGACATGCGCTACGAGAACCCGTTCTACATGGCCGAGGACGCCGGGGCGGCCGATGTCATAGCCGGCGGACGGCTACAGCTCGGTATCAGTCGCGGCTCGCCCGAGCAGGTCATCGACGGCTTCCGCCACTTCGGCTACGCGCCTGCCGAGGGCGAGACGGATGCCGACATGGCGCGCCGGCATGCAGAGGTCTTCCTTGGGCTGCTCAAGGGTGAAGGCTTCGCCCAACCGAGCCCGCGGCCGATGTTTCCCAACCCGCCCGGGCTGCTGCGCCTGGAGCCGTTCTCCGCTGGGCTGCGGGAGCGGATCTGGTGGGGAGCTGGCTCGAGCGCCACGGCCGTCTGGACGGCGCAACAGGGCATGAACCTGATGAGTTCGACACTCGTGTTCGACGAGACCGGCGAGGCGCTGCACGTCCAGCAGCGCCGGCAGATCGACGCCTACCGCGCAGCCTGGAAGGAGGCGGGTCATACCCGCGAACCGCGCGTGTCGGTCAGCCGCAGCATCTTCGCCATCGTCGACGACCGCGATCGTGCCTACTTCGGCCGATCTGACGAGCGCGACCAGATCGGCCAGATCGACGAGAACACGCGGGCGGTCTTCGGGCGGTCCTATTCAGCCGAGCCTGAGGAGCTGGTCGAGCAGCTGAAAGGTGACACTGCCATCGAGGCCGCCGACACGCTGCTACTGACCGTTCCGAACCAGCTCGGCGTGGACTACAACGCGCATGCCATCGAGTCGATCCTGCGTTACGTCGCGCCGGAGCTCGGCTGGCGCTGACGCCGAGCGCCCGAGGCAGATCGGCTCGATTGTGGCCGATCTGCGCCGCGCTAGAGTCCAGCCGTGAGGTACGTCGAGGCGGATGGCCTCCGGGTTTCCCGGATCGGGCTCGGGACCTGGCAGTTCGGCTCCCGAGAGTGGGGCTACGGCGAGACATACGCGTCTGAGGTCGCCCCCGCCCTGGTGCGCCGCGCGGTCGAGCTTGGGATATTGCTGATCGACACCGCAGAGGCGTACGGCCCCGCACGATCCGAGCGCATCATCGGCGACACATTGGCGGCGATGCCGGCGGAGGAACGCGCCCGCCTCGTCGTCGCGACGAAGTTCCTGCCGATCGCTCCCGCCGAGCCGATCCTCGCCTGGCAGGCTGCCGGCAGCCGACGGAGGCTCGGCGTCGACACGATCGACCTTTACTACGCCCACTGGCCGAACCCGCTCGTGTCGGTTCGGCGGGTGATGCAGGCTGTTCGCCCGCTCGTGGCTGCCGGGCTCGTTCGTCGCGTCGGGGTAAGCAATTACTCGGTCGAGCAGTGGCGAGCCGCGGAGCGCGCCCTGCGCGCGCCTGTCGTGGCGAACCAGGTCCGTTTCAGCCTCGTGAGCCCCGGTCCGGCAAGCGAGCATGTTCCCTATGCGGCAGCGAGTGGCCGGTTGGTCGTGGCTTACTCGCCGCTCGGTCAGGGCCTTCTTGCCGGCGTTGCTCCCGGGACGATCCGAGGACTGCGCGCGAGGAACCCGACGTTTCGTCCGGGTGCACAGCAGCGGATCGCGTCGCTGGTCGGGGCCGTCAATGAGATTGCGGCCGCCCACGGCGCCACGCGTGCCCAGGTCGCCCTCGCCTGGGTGCTCCACCACCCGAACACGGTCGTGATCCCCGGCGCCAGGACGGTCAAGCAGCTCGAAGAGAACGCGGCCGCCGCGGACCTGCTGCTTTCTGACGCGGAGTTCGCCCGACTGTCGGCCGAGGCGGAATCACTAGCGGCAAGCGGACGCCGGTGACCGAGGGCACAGACCCGATGAGACTTGTTGCGCAATGAGCCAGCCTGCCGAGGTCGTGCGGCCCGTCGCCCGCGTCCTCGTCCTTGATCCCAATGACCATCTCCTCCTGCTGTTTGACGACCGCGACGAGGAACGCGGAGGTTTCTGGTATCCACCTGGCGGCCGCATCGAGGAAGGCGAAACGCCCGAACAGGCAGCACGGCGCGAACTGATCGAGGAGCTCGGGATCGAGGCTGACGTCGGACCTCTCGTTCTTCGATGTCGTGCTCGTTTCGTCTATCGCGGCCGGCGCTTCGACCAGGATGAGTGGCACTTTGTCGCGCGCATCGACCGAGCGGACAGGCTGGTCAGCCGTCAAGGCGACAACGAAGCGGCCGCAGTCGCGGCTCATCGCTGGTGGTCTCTGGCCGATCTCGAAGCCACGCATGACCCGGTCTTTCCCGATGGACTGACGGGCGTGCTGCGAGGCCTCGCGGAGCGCGTCCAGCCGAGCTAGCGCAACCGCCTCGTATCGACTCGAGCGTGTCGCAGCCCTGGCCGAGGTCCGAAACATCAGCGAAACGCGTGGGAAGCCGGCGAGCCTCATTGGAATAGTAGGCAGTATCCAGGTGGTTTTCGACGCTCAGGCGGTTACGCTCATCGCGTGATGCGGGCTGTCGTGCAGGATCGGTATGGACCGCCCGAGGTCCTGCGTGTCGAAGAGGTCGAGCGCCCCACGCCAAAAGATGGCGAGGTGCTCGTTCGAGTGCGGGCGTCGACCGTCAGCCAGACCGACACCCACGTCAGGGGCGCGCACCCGCCGCTCTGGCGACTTGTCGGCGGCTTGCGCGGGCCAAGATGGCGCACGCTGGGTGTGGACTTCGCCGGCGTCGTCGAGGTGGTCGGCGCTGGCGTAACCGAGTTCAAAGCCGACGACGAGGTCTTCGGCCTGATGAGATGGCTCGGAGCGCACGCCGAATATGTGTGCGTCGCGGAGAACGGGCCGATCGCCCACAAGCCCGCGAAGCTGAGCTTCGAGGAGGCAGCCGCGGTCGGCGACGGCGCGATGCAGGCGCTTGCGACACTGCGCGTGGGGGATGTTGGCAAAGGCAGCCGGGTCGCGATCTATGGCGCGTCGGGCTCCCTTGGAACGGCAGCGGTTCAGATCGCGAAACACCTGGGCGCCCACGTCACCGGTGTCACGAGCACGAATCACGTCGAACTGGTGCGCTCGCTGGGCGCCGACGCGGTGATCGACTACACCCGTGAGGACCTGACCAAGCTCGGCCACATCTTCGACGTTGTCATCGACGCGGTTGGCAAGTACGCCTACCACTGGGGCAAGAGTGCGTTGGAGCCCAGTGGCATCTACGTTGAGACGGATTTCGGGCCGCACAAGCTGAATACGGCCGTCATGGCCATCGCAACCCGCGTGGTCGGCGGTCGGAAGCTGAAGTTCGCGGCAGGAAGGCGATCGAAGGCCGATGTTCAGCTTATGAAGGAGCTCATCGAGGCCGGCGAATACCACCCCGTGATCGATCGGACCTACCCGCTGGAGCAGGTCGTGGAAGCGCACCGCTACGTCGAGAGCTGGCGCAAGAGCGGGAACGTAGTCCTGACACTCGGCTAACCCCCCGCCTAATGGAGTACCAGCTTTGAAAGGGCTTCGGCTTGCGGCCTGCGTCGCGATCTGCGCGACACTCCTCGTCTCGGGCTGCGCCAGCGGGACCGCGACCATCACCGGGACACTCGAGGGCGCCGACGGCCACTGCCTCTACATCCATGGCCCGGATGCGAACGGTACCGATCTCTACTGGCTTCGGCATCTGCCGCCCGACTACGCGGCGGACGCCGACGGCCTTGGCAAACCTGACGGGCGCTTCATCGGGATGGGGGAGTCGCTCACCGTCTCCGGGACTCTGTCCTGGGTGCCATTCGACACGCAATGCGTTAGCGTGCACACGCTCGACGCGACGGCGATCAACTAGGCAGTCTCGGGTCACGCACCTGGCAGCAGCTCTCACTCAAGCCCGCTGTAATGTTCGGCCATGAACGACGAGGCAGCGGATCAGCCCAGGCGGTCTGGACGCTCAGAGGTCGCGCGCGAATTCGAGCGCGGGGTCGGCTTCGTGGGCGGCGGCCTGGTCATCTATGCGATCGCGACCGAGCTTGTATCGGCATCGAAGGTTCTGCTACTCGTGTTCATCGCGCTACTGCTGGCGTCTGGGCTTGAGCCGCTGATCGGTCGCCTTCGCGATGCGCTGCCGATTCCACGTGGCGCGGCAATTCTGCTGGTCTACGGGACATTCACGCTGGCGTTGGTTGCGTTTGGGTTGGTGGCCATTCCGGGAATGGTCAACGAGGTTGGCCAGCTCATGGCTGCCCTGCCGACCGCGTTGGAACACGCGCGCACGTTCGCGCGGGAGTCTCTGCCGGGCGCCCTGTCGACGAGCGCAGAGGCCCTGATCAACGCGGCCGAAAGAGCCCTCAACCCGAGCGGCAGCGCTCAAGCAGGAACGGTGGTCGCCGCGGGCTTGGCAATTGGCGACGTGGTCGTTTCAACCGTCACGGTCTTGACGCTCATGTACTTCTGGTTGATCGAGAGATCTCATCTCCAGCGGTTCGTGCTGAGCTTCGTCCCGGCCTCCCGTAGGGCCGATACCCGCGACGCCTGGAATCAGGCCGAGATCCGTCTGGGAGGTTGGGTGCGCGGCCAGTTGATCCTGATGGTCACGATGGGGATCGCTGCCGGAGTGGCATACCTTGTTATCGGGGTGCCGTCGGCGGTCGCGCTGGGCGTCTTCGCCGGATTAGCGGAGGCGGTACCTCTCGTGGGCCCAGCCATTGGGGCGGTGCCGGCAATCCTGGTTGCGGCGACCCTCAAGCCGGAGACGCTGTTGCCCGTTGTCATTGCATACGCTGTCATCCAAGTCGTCGAAGCCAACGTGCTGGTCCCGCGTGTCATGCGTAATGCGGTCGGCGTCTCACCGTTTCTCATCATCCTCTTTCTGCTGATCGGGGGATCTCTTGGGGGCATCGTGGGCGCGCTGATCGCGGTCCCCATGGCCGCCGTCCTGGTCGCTGTCCTCGAGCGGGTGCAGGATCGCGAGAGCCAGGTCGCCCAGCATGCGATTGCAGGCGTGCACAGTTCTGCCGAAGAACCAGCGGCCAAGGCTGAGGTCGTCCGGTCCTGAGGAATCGATGGCTACGGCGCGCTCGGCTGTCGGTTGCCAGAACGCCCGCACCAGTCAGAATGAGGGCATGTTGATCGATATCGACACAGGGCGATCTATCGACCTCATTCCCTACCGAGGGCAGTTCGACACTCTCAAGAGTCGACTGTCCGTTGCTGAGTTCGATGCAATGGTCGGGCGCATCAACGAACTCATCGACGAGAGCGGCGCCGAGATCACGACGTCAAGCTGGCTGCCCGGCAGCGACTGGACCGGTACGGCGTTCGAGCCGATCTTCAGGAAGGCTGCGCTAGGTGACGTCGATCGATCTGCGATGTTCTTCGGACAGATGGTCTGGTACACGATCATGAGGCGCCCCGAGCGTTGGGGATCTGGCAGATACGAGCTCGACGAGAAGCAGATTCGCAGCCGGACGTACTTCCGACTGACGAAATAGCTCGGGCAATGCGTCCCACCTGGTCGACCGTCCTCACGAGGTGCCGATGACGACCAGGCCGGCCATCCCGACCAGGTACAAGAGAAGAACGACAGCCGAGTCGAGGCCGACACGCGCGATTGTTCGTGACGGCCGAAACACGATCCCGAACATATACACCACGCTGAGTAGCGCGCCAAGGCCGGTCAGATAGATGTCGGTGACCTGGGCCTGGGGCACGACCGCCTGGCCCGACAGCAGGCTCGCGACAAGGAACAGGACCGGAAGGAAGGCATTGCCTCCGAAGATATCGCCGAAGGCCAGCTGATAGTCGCCCATTCGAACCGAGGCCAGGCCCGTCGAGACCTCCGGCAGCGAGGTCGCCGCGGCGAGCACAGTGGCCCCGAAGAGGACCCCGCTCATGTGGACCTGCGTGGCGATGCCTTCGCCGCTGAGCTCGAGCAGGGCGCCCGCGGCCAGGGTCACAGCTGCTCCGATCACGAACACGAAAGCCGCACGGTTGGTGCTCATGCCGCGCTCCACCGCGTCCTGGGCCCGGGCCTTCTTCGAGTGCCCGCGCGCCTTGCTCTGGCCATCTGGCGGCTGCCCCTGCTCGTGCCAGGGCAGCCCCTTGCGGGCGCGATGGACCAGGAGAAGTCCCGCTACCCAGACCACGACGATGAGCAGGGCGGCCGGGTCGATCCGCCACAGCAAGAGGCCCGCGGGCAGCTGGCTGCCCATCACCGTAATGCTCAACACCGCCACCACCATGCCTGCCTCGAGCAGCACCAGCAGCGACGCCCCAAGGTAGCTGAGAGCCTTGGTGCCGGGGACTGCGACGGCATCGAGGAGCACCAACACCAGGGTCTGCATGGCGATGCCGCCCAGGATGTTTCCGACGGCGATGCCCACCTGGTGAGTCAGGGCCGCACTGACCACGATCGCGATCTCGGGCAAGTTGGTGACGATCGCGAGCAGGATGAGACCGCCGAACGCATCGCCGAGGCCGAGCTTCGTGTCGAGTACGTCGGTGGCCATCGACAGCCTGCTTCCGGCCAGCCACACCGCTGCGCCGGCGGCCACGAAGATGACCAGCAACAGCGGCAGCGGCAGCGTGTTCACGAGACTTACGCTAGCGCGAGCGCGTCAGTCGTGGTGTTTCTTCTGTCTACCACCTGGCTGTGATCACGGATGTGGTTCTTCCGTCAGATCGTCAGCATCGCTGAGCGTGCCCTCTCTCCCGAGTCGTCGCGCTGGCCTTCTCGGCAGCGGAGGACCGGCTCGCGGCCAATCTCTTCGCCACTTCGGCGATGTCGAACGGCCTTATGGGCGCGTGTCACTCGCTGACATGACTCTGCCTGAATGGCCGGCCGGCTGGGGTACTAGGGGAAGCCGTGTGCCCTTAACGGCGGCGGCCGGCTTTTCCGGTCTGACCCACACAACGGATCGGTCGCGGCCATCCGCTTTGGCTTGGTAGAGAGCTTGGTCGGCTCGTCGGAACCAGGCGTCGTCGTCAAGTGCCAGCTCCGGTGTTCCGACCGTTAAGGCTCCGACGGAGATCGTGACCCTGTCATGCGGTGGGTTGGCGGGGTGAGCCAGGTCCAGTGACGCAATCGATTGTCGGGCGCGTTCGGCGACATCGCCGGCCGCGGTGCTCGGAGTGCTTTTCATAAGGAGCACGAACTCCTCGCCGCCAAAGCGATACACGCCGTCCTCGGGACGAAACGAAACTGCCAGACGGCCCGCAACGGCCTGTAGGACGGCATCGCCTGCAACATGGCCAAGGTGGTCGTTGATGCCCTTGAAGTGATCGAGATCGGCCAGCATGAGAACAAATCGCTCGCCGTGGCGCTTGATGCGCGAGCGGAGCACCAACAGGTCGTCCTTGAGGGCGAGCCGGTTCTTCAAGCCGGTCAACGCGTCAGTCCGAGCCGCCAGGTCCAGGACGGTGTTCAGGGCGGCAAGCTTGAACTGGTCCCGCCCAGCCTGCCTGTTGAGGGCGTTGATCCGGTTGGTATTTACGAAGCTGCCGACGCGCGAATGGTAGCCAGCAAAATGGCCGTACAGGCTCACGCCCGACGAGACTGCGAGCAGCGCCAGCTCCGTACGTAACTCGTAATGTGCCGGGACCGCGGCCATCATCAGGTAGGCAACGGTCAGTGCCATGTGCATCAGCAGCCATGCGCCATGCACCCTGGTCGACCACGGGATGACGAGTGCAACCACCGTCGGCAGCAGGAGAAGGTAGCCAAAGAGGACCAGATGCATCTCTGGATAGGCAAGGCCAAGTCGCGCCGTGCCAAGGTCAATCAGGGTCAGCACGGCGACCACCGGCAACACGGGGGACCGGCGCCACTGTCTCGAGATCACGACAATAGCCACGATTGCCGCGACCGCGATCGCCACGTTTGTGAGGATGAATGGGCGGGCGGCATCATGACCAACAGGCGTCAGCACGAGGATGTCGAGCACGGCGGCGACGATCACTATGCGCATGCCATTCTGTGCCGCGTCCGAGAGTCGCTGGCGTTGGCTGGCCCAGTATCGCCTCGACGAGGCAGGCGCGAGCGGTGCGAGCCAGCGAGCCCGCTTTGCCCCAATTTCCTGGACCAGTGCGCGGGTTGCCGCCAAACCGCGCCCCAACAAAGGGCGCTTCGGTCGGTCATTCACGAGCATGTTGTGCACGAAGTGGTCCTAGTGGCAGCTGTGCGTTGAGGATGGTCGAAGAGGGATTGGTGCGCAACGGACCAGATGCGTGACCGCTTTAGCCAGCCGTACTAGCTCGCGCCCCCTCAAGTAGCCGACTAACGAAAAAGTCGTTATACTGGCGGCGTGGAACCTAAGAACAGCGCTGAACGCGTCATTGCCCGCTTCGGCGGACAGAGCGCGCTGGCCCAGCTCCTGAACACTCGCCAGAGCACCATCCAACACTGGGCGGCCACGGGCATGGTCCCGACGCAGCATCACAGGCAGCTGCTCGCCCTCGCACGCGAAAGAGGCATCGTCTTGGAACCAAAGGACTTCACTCCGGCTCCGGTCGTGGAAATCAAGCCCGCCACGGGCAAGCTCGGCGTCCTCATCGTCGGCCTCGGCGCCGTGGCGACGACGTTCATCGCGGGCGTGGAGAACACCCGCCGTGGTTTCGCCAAGCCGATCGGCTCGGTCACCCAGATGGGCCGCATCAGGCTCGGCAAGCGCACCGACAACCGCAACCCGCTGATCAAGGACTTCGTCCCGCTGGCCGACCTCGACGACCTCGTCTTCGGCGCCTGGGACCCCATCCCCGACGACGCCTACGCCTCCGCGCTGAACGCCGGTGTGCTCGACAAGCACGAGCACATCGAGCCGATCAAGGACTTCCTCCAGTCGATCAAGCCGATGCCAGCCGTCTTCGACCAGTTCTACGTCAAGCGGCTTACTGGCACGAACGTCAAGTCCGCGCCGACGAAGCTGGCCCTGGCCGAGTTCGTGCGCAAGGACATCCGCGACTTCAAGGCGGCTAACGGCTGCGATCGCCTGGTGATGATCTGGGCCGCCTCGACCGAGATCTACATGGAAGCGGCCGCTTGCCACGAGAACCTCGATTCGCTCAAGGCGGCGATGGAGGCGAATGACGAGAACATCGCCCCCTCGATGCTTTACGCATACGCGGCCTTGATGGAGAACGTCCCCTTCGCCAACGGCGCCCCGAATCTGACCACCGACATCCCTGCACTCCTGCAGCTCGCCAATGACCGCGGCGTGGCGATCGGTGGCAAGGACTTCAAGACCGGCCAGACGCTGATCAAGACGGTCATCTCGCCGATGCTCAAGGCGCGCATGCTCGGTGTCGCCGGCTGGTACTCGACCAACATCCTCGGCAATCGCGATGGCGAGGTGCTCGACGACCCCGAAAGCTTCAAGACGAAGGAGGTGTCGAAGCTCGGCGTCCTGGAGTACGTCCTCCAGCCCGACCTCTACCCCGAGCTCTACGGCGACATCTACCACAAGGTGCGCATCAACTACTACCCGCCGCGCGGCGACAACAAGGAGGGCTGGGACAACATCGACATCTTCGGGTGGCTGGGCTACCCGATGCAGATCAAGATCGATTTCCTGTGCCGCGATTCGATCCTGGCGGCGCCGCTCGTGCTCGACCTCGCGCTCTTCTTCGACCTCGCCCAGCGCGCGGGCATGAAGGGCATCCAGGAGTGGCTCTCGTTCTACTTCAAGAGCCCACAGCACGCGCCGGGGCTATACCCGGAACATGACCTCTTCATCCAGCAGACGAAGCTCAAGAACACGCTCCGTTACATGATGGGCGAGGAGCAGATCACGCACCTGGGCATCGAGTACTACGAGGACGTCGAGGCCTAGCGCCGGGCACGCCCACAACCCAGTACTACCAAGAGACCATCAGACGCGATCGCCGAGTCCGGTCAGGCAGTCACGACGGTCAGGCCAAGGGCACGGGCCGCATGCGCCTGGCGCAGATCGAACGTCAGGAAGCCGGCCCCGGGCGCGGAGACCCGCTGCGCGGCCGCCAGATGGAGGGCATCGAGCGTCCTGACGCCGGTGGTTTCCGCGATCGTGGCCGCCGATTCGCAGGTTCCTTCGTCGAGCTCGATGATGGAGATAGAGCGCAGGTCGTCGGCGAACGCGCGTCCGGCTGCGGCAAGCGCACGGCCCGACAGCAAACGAGCCAGGTTACGGCGAACCTCGACGATGGTGTGTCGGGCCGTCAGGAGTTCGCGGTCCGCGCGCAGCAGGGCGTCGGCGGCGGCCGAGTCGGCCTCCTCCACGTAACGCTTGAGCAGGGCGCTCGAGTCGACGTAGGTGCTCACTCGCCGCGATCCTCGGCCAGCACGACAAGCACCCGCCTCGATGCCTTCGAGCGCTGCACCGGGCCGAGTGGTGCACCGGTGCCGGGCGTGATCCAGCCGGTGCGGATCCCGTCCTCGATGCGCGCGCGACCTGGCACCGGTCCGAGGACCGCCTTCGGCCGGCCCCGGTCGGTGACCCGCAGGATCTCGCCCCGTTCCGCCCGATCAAGGTACTCGGAGAGACGCTGTTTCAGTTCTCGGATTCCGACATCAGCCATGTGTCCACATTACCACAGGGCTGTGTCTACATTGGAACAATGGGACCGGCGTGAGAACGATGGGCATGCGCTCGCACACCTGGATTCGGCGGGCCGGAGCCGGCGAGCATCGCCTTGAGTTCCGCGCGGAGCCGCGCGAGATCCGTGTCGGTGGCGGCCCATACAGCCAGATCGGGACGCAGTCGAAAGGCAGCCCTCAACAGCTGCCGTGCCGACGCCAGACGACCGTCGAGTGCCTCTCGGCAGGCAAGGTTGTAGAGCAGCTGACCGGCGTCACCGTCGAGCAGGACGCCTGCCCCGGCGATCCGGCGTCCGACCTGAACGAGGGCACGCGCGGGCGCCTTACGCCGCGTGCCTGGTACCGCCGAAAGGTGCTCGAGATCGTGAAGGGGCCCGCTGCCCAGGATTGAACCCACGAGGAGCCCGTTGTCTCTGAGCAGCGACGCATCGGTGGCTCGCAGCGCGGCGATCAAGCGGCCCGCCGATGCGTCGGCATCGGCCTCGACGCGCTCCCAGGCCCACGCAGCGCGTTGGGCATGAGACTTCGCGTTGACGATATCGATGGCCGCATCGTCCAGTCTTATGGCCATACGCACAGCCGATGACGCCCGCGTGCCACCGGCGCGCGTTGTCAGCCGGCTGGCCTGGCGATCCCGCCAGGCGGAGATATGCGCAAGGACGTCCTTGGCCGACCACGATGCGCCGACCCTGTGATCACGACGCTCCGCGGGTATCTCGTCGAAGATCAATCGCTCGGCGGCTCGAGCCGCCTGGACGAACACAATCAGCCCGTCGTTCGCGTCTGCGAGGACGGTGGCGGTCATCGAGCCTCGGTCGGAATACCCGAAAGACCTGTCACGCGGCCGTCGCTGAGCGTTGCTTTAATCGTCTGGGTCGGCGACGCGCATGCTCGCCAGCTGCTGAACCGTCACCGCGCCGCCGGACGGCGTCCACGGCTCGAGGCCGGGTGGCCAGCTCCAGCTGCGCAGATTGCGCATGTAGTTCGCCCGCTCGAAGGCTGCCGGGTCGGGTACCGAGGCCGCGCTCGCGCTGCCACACAGCTGGCGCACCGACTCGTACTCGTGCTCGACCAACCACGCCTGCAGCTCCGCAGCCATCGTGGCCAGATACGCCGGACCGTGGTGCAGGAGGGCCGACGTGGTCATCGCGACATCGGCACCAACCGCGATCAGCTTGAGCGCGTCCGTCCCGCTCCACACGCCGGATGTCGCGGCGAGCGAGACGTCCGGTCCGAGCTGCGCGCGCAGGATGCCGATCCAACGCAGCGCCTGGCGCCCGTCAGACGGCCGGGAGAGCTCGTGGCTGGCGATCACGTCGAAGGTGTCGAGGTCGAGGTCGGGCTGGTAGAAGCGGTTGAACAGGACGAGCCCGTTCGCGCCGGCGACGACCACGCGCGCCGCGAACGAGGCGAGCGCGGTGTAGTGCGGGCTGAGCTTGACGGCAAGCGGAACGTCCACCGCCGCGCGAACGGCCGCGATGATGTCGAGATCGGACTCCTCCACGTCCAACGGCGAGAGGTGCGGGTCGGCCGCGAGGTGGTAGATGTTGAGCTCGATCGCGTCGGCGCCGGCGTCGGCCAGCAGTCGGGCATAGCGCACCCAGCCACCTTCGCTGGTGGCGTTGAGGCTCGCGATCAAAGGAAGGGAGATCTGGGAACGTACGTTTTCGAGGTTGGCCAGGTAGCGCTCGCCGGCGTTGATCAGTTCGGGCATCGCCGGGAAATAGTCGAGCGCCTCGGCGTATTGGTTGGTCCCCTGCTCGAGGGCGGCGTTCAGGCCGAGCTCTTCGGCCCGGATCTCTTCCTCGAAGAGCGAGGGCAGGACGATCGCGCCGGCGCCCGAGGCTTCGAGCAGCGCGGCGACCTCGGCCTTCGCCGTCAGTGGCGAGGCCGACGCGACGAGCGGCGAGCGAAGCCCAAGGCCGAGATAGCGGGTGGTGGTATCGAGGGTCATGACGCTACTCGGTTGGTCGGCCGCGTACCGGCGTCGCTCTCGACTTCCTCGCGCACCTCGGGCGGCGGCAGGTGCGGCACCGTCCGGCTGATGCCTGCCAGCTGCTCGTAGTAACGCCACCGCTCGTCGACGTCGGCCTGGGCCAGGAGGGCCAGCTCCGCGGCCCGCTCCGGGTGCGTCCGTTCCAGGACCGCGAAGCGCGTCTCCGAGGCCATGAAGTCGTGCAGCGGGATCGAGGGCTTGGTGGAGTCGAGCTTGAACGGCTGGCCGCCCTCGCTCTCCGAGGGCCGGAAGCGGTACAGCGGCCAGAAACCCGAGCGCACGGCGTCCTTCTGGTGACTCATCGAGAGCGACATGTCGATGCCGTGGGCGATGCACGTCGAGTAGGCGATGACGAGCGAGGGCCCCGGCCATGCGTCGGCCTCGAGCAGCGCACGCAGCGTCTGCTGGTCGTTGGCACCCATCGAGACCTGGGCCACGTAGACGTTGCCGTAGGCACGCGCGATCGCGCCCAGGTCCTTCTTGGTCGTGCCTTTGCCCGCGGCCGCGAACTTCGCCACGGCGCCGCGCGGCGTGGCCTTGCTGGCCTGTCCGCCGGTATTCGAGTAGACCTCGGTGTCGAGCACCAGGATGTTCACGTTCCGACCGGAGCTGAGCACCTGGTCGAGCCCGCCGAAGCCGATATCGTACGCCCAGCCATCACCACCGATTATCCAGATGCCCTGGCGGACCAGGCTGTCGGTCAGAGCGAGCAGCGAACGCGCCTCCGCGCTCGACGACGCCAGCTTCTCCAGCGCCTCCCTGATTCGGCCGACGCGCTCGCGCTGGCGGCGGATCTCCGCCTCGTCGGCCTGATTTGATTCGAGCACCTCGGCGACGAGCTCGCTGCCGATCTCCGGGGCGAGCGCCGCGAGCAGGCGGCGTGCCTGGTTTGTCTGCGCGTCAAGCGCGAGGCGAAAGCCCAGGCCAAACTCCGCGTTGTCCTCGAACAGCGAGTTGTTCCACGCCGGCCCGCGCCCGGTCGCGTTGACCGTCCACGGCGTCGTCGGCAGGTTCGCGCCGTAGATCGAGGAGCAGCCTGTCGCGTTGGCGACGACCATCCGCTCGCCGAACAGCTGGCTTACCAATCGGATGTACGGCGTTTCGCCACAGCCGCCGCACGCGCCGGAAAACTCGAACAGCGGCTCGAGCAGCTGACTGCCCTTGACCGTCTCCGGTGACACAAGGCCATCGTCGAGTCGCGGGATCGTCTGGAAGAAGTCCCAGCGCTCGCGCTCGACGTCGCTGTGCTCGAGGACAGGCTCCATGTTGATTGCCTTGTGTCGCACTTCCGTCTTCGACTTCGCCGGACAGACGTCGACGCAGACGCCGCAGCCCGTGCAATCGTCAGGCGCCACCTGGATCGTCAGCCGATGGCCGGGCAGCTCGCGCGACCGGAACTCCTTGTGGATGAAGCTGGCCGGCGCACCCGCCAGCGACGACTCGGGGAATACCTTCATACGGATCGTCGCGTGCGGACAGACCATCGCGCACTTGCCGCAGTCGATGCAGATTGCCGGATCCCACACGGGGATGCTCTGAGCAATGGCGCGCTTCTCATACTTCGTCGTCCCGCTTGGGAAGGTGCCGTCGACCGGCAGGGCGCTGACCGGCAGGCGGTCCCCCTCGCCGGCCATCATCACGGCGGTCACGCGCTTGACGAACTCGGGCGCCTGCTCGGGCAGCGTGAAGCCGGTGGCGGCCTCGCCGGTCGGCTTGCCGAGTGGCACTTGGGCGAGACCCGCCAGGCTGCTGTCGATGGCCGCGTAGTTGCGCGCGACGACGGCTTCGCCACGCTTCGAATAGGTCTTGTCGACGAAGTGCTTGATCTGCGCGATCGCCTCATCCGCGGGCAGGACGCCGGCAAGCTGGAAGAAGCACGGCTGCATGATCGTGTTGATCCGGTTGCCCATGCCGGTTTCGGCAGCGACGGCGAGCGCGTCGATGACCCACAGGTTGATGTGCTTTTCGACCATGTCACGCTGGACGTCGGCGGGCAGGTGCTGCCACACCTCGTCCGCGCCGTACGGCGCGTTGAGCAGGAAGGTGGCGCCGGGCTTGGCGTGGTCGAGCATGCTTACCTTGCCCAGCAGGCCCCACTGGTGGCACGCGACGAAGTCGGCCTGGTCGATCAGGTAGGTCGACTCGATCGGTTGCGGGCCGAAGCGCAAATGGCTGATCGTCATCGAGCCCGACTTCTTGGAGTCGTAGACGAAGTAGCCCTGCGCGAACAGGTCCGTTTCCTCGGCGATGATCTTGACCGAAGCCTTGTTGGCCCCCACCGTGCCGTCGGCTCCGAGCCCGTAGAAGATCGCCTGGACCTCCCCTGCCGGTCGCGGCGCGCCGAACTCGAGGTCGATGGGCAGCGACAGGTTGCTGACGTCGTCGTAGATGCCGACCGTGAAGCGGCGCCGTGGCTCGTCCATCGACAGCTCGTCGAAGATCGGCTTGGCCATCTGCGGCGTGAACTCCTTCGAGGCGAGCCCGTAGCGGCCACCGATGATGCGCGGCGGGTGTTCGAAGCGGGAGCGGCCGCTCTCCGCCTCTTCTGCCAGGGCCGCCCGAACGGCGAGGTAGAGCGGCTCGCCCACAGCGCCGGGCTCCTTGGTGCGGTCGAGCACGGCAACTGCGCGCGTCGTTTTCGGCAGCGCGTCCACCAGCGCGTCGATCGGGAACGGCTGGAACAGCCGGATCGTGATCATTCCAACTCGCTCGCCAGCGGCGTTCAGCGCATCGACAGTCTCGCGCAGGGCGCCGGCGCCCGAGCCCATGATTACGGCGACGCGCTCGGCGTCGGGCGCGCCGTGGTAGTCGACCAGGTTGTAGCGCCGTCCCGTCCGCTGGGCAAACTCGTCCATCACCTCTGCCACGATCCGTGGGACCGCTTCATAGAACGGGTTGGCCGCCTCGCGCGCCTGGAAGAAGACGTCCGGGTTTTGCGCCGTCCCGCGCACCACCGGTGCATCGGGCGTAAGTCCGCGGTGGCGGAACTCGAGCACGTCCGCTTCTCGTACGAGGGCCCGCAAGTCGTCGTCGGCCAGCAGCTCGATCTTGTTGACCTCGTGGCTCGTTCGGAAGCCGTCGAAGAAGTGCAGGAACGGAACACGGGTGCGCAGGGTTGCAGCGTGAGCCACGAGCGCCATGTCGTGGGCCTCCTGGACGGAGCCGGAGGCCAGCATCGCCCAGCCCGCACTGCGCGTGTGCATCACGTCACTGTGGTCGCCGAAGATCGACAGGGCATGCGTTGCCACCGTCCGCGCCGCGACATGGATGACCGCCGGAGTCAGCTCGCCGGCGATCTTGAACATGTTCGGGATCATGAGCAGCAGTCCCTGGCTCGCCGTGAACGTGGTCGCCAGGCTGCCCTTCTGCAGCGCGCCGTGGAGTGCGCCGGCGGCTCCGGCTTCGGATTGCATCTCCATGACTTCGGGTACCTGCCCCCACAGGTTCGGCTGGCCGGCGGCGGACCAGTCGTCGCAGTGCTCGGCCATCGGGGAGGCCGGCGTGATGGGGTAGATCGCGATGATTTCTGACAGTGCATAGGCGACCCGCGCGGCCGCCTCGTTGCCGTCCATGGCTTCCCAACCTGCGTCCACTTGGCTCTCCCTGTGGTTCGTTCCGTGAGCAACGGCTGCGCATAGTGTCGCCCTGATCAGCCAAGTTGCGTGACAGGGCCGTCGCATGGTGGCGTGCGGTAGTGTCACTGGCGGATGATTGACGACGGCGAGCTGGAGCGGATCACGGCGGCGCTGCCGATCCTGCATGGCGCCACTCCCGAAATGATCCGAGCGTTCCGGACGCATGGCTACCTGGCCCATATCCCGGCGGGTCGCGATGTCTTCGTCGAGGGCGACCGGGTGGCCGCCATACCGCTCCTGCTCTCCGGAACCGTGCGGGTCTACCAACTCGGCGAGACGGGCCGCGAGGTGACTCTCTATCGCTTCCGCCCGGGGGAATCGTGCGTGCTGACCGCGAATGCCATCCTGACCGAACAGAGCTTCCCGGCCATTGCCACGGTCGAGGAAGACGCCGAGGCGGTCATGATCCCGGCGCAGGTCTTCCGCGAGTGGGTTGCGCGCGAGTCGCTGTGGCGCGGCTTCTTCGTTCAGCTCGTGGCTCAGCGGCTGGCGAGCGTCATGAACGTCGTGGACGAGGTCGCGTTTCGCAGGCTCGATAAGCGCGTCGCGGGCCTGATCGCCGCACGTGCCAGTACGGGCAATGCCGTTCTCACCACGCACCAGGAGATCGCCGACGAGCTCGGCAGCGCCCGAGAGGCAGTCAGCCGCGTGCTGGAGGACCTGGCGGCCAAGGGATTGATCAGGTCTGCTCGCGGTCGGATCGAGGTGCTCGATCTAGCGGCTCTCGAAAAGGCCGCGGCTGGGTGACTTAGTCACTGACGCCCGCCGCGGGCTCCGCGAGAGTGATTGACGAACCACCGTCAACTCGAAAAGGAGAGCTCAGGTGCAGTCGCTCATCAAGTTTCTTGTCTCAACCGCCGGCCGGGTCACGCGCATCGTCGCCGGTATCGCGCTGATCGCCGTCGGCCTGCTCTGGCTGGGCGGAGCGGTTGGCATTGTCGTTGCCGTCGTGGGGCTTGTGCCGTTGCTGGCCGGCATCTTCGACGTGTGCGTCTTTGCCCCGCTCTTCGGTCTCTACTTCAACGGCCCCAAGACCCGCGCCGCCGCGTAGGCGCGGAGTCGTCGCTCTGGTCGATCGCCAACGCGACGGTCGCACCGGTGACTGCTCGTCGGTCTCGCCGAACAGTCACGCGCCCGCGATCCGACGCATCCGCTCCAGCTCGCGACGAAGACGTTTGCTCGGCCGGCCCTCGCCGCGCTCGACCTTGATGCCAGGTGCCAGCTCCGAGACCACTGGTGGCGGCGAGTGGTCGACATAGCAGGTCGCGGCAACCGGTGCACCGACACGAGCTTCGATTGGCCGCACTACCTCGACGATGCGCTCGCGTCCGGCAATCAGCGCGTCGACTCGGTCGCCGGCATGGACCTTCATCGAAGGCTTGGCTGGGCTCCCGTTGACGCGGACGTGACCGCCTTCACACAGCTGAGTGGCGATTGGCCGGGTCTTGGCCAGGCGAACGGCGCACAGCCACCGATCGATCCGTGTCTCGTCTGTCGCGCCCACGTCGGATCCTCTTACGTCGGCGCGGCCAGGTCGCGCCGCGGAAAGACGATCAGCGCGTACAGCACTGCGGCACCGCCGACCAACAGCAGCAAAGCCGTGTCGAAGACCTGCAGGCCCTCACGCAGCACGAGGTCCGGTTGGAGGTAGTAGAAGAGCGAGTATGGCTGGACCCACTCGGCATCGGGCCAGAGCGATCCGATGATCTCCAGCGCATAGGCGACCAGCACGATGGTCAGCACGATGCCCGCGGCCGGGCCCAACCGGTCGAAGCTGACCGACGCTGCGAAGGCGATCGCCGCGATCGCGAAGTAGAGCAGAACGCCGTTCAACCACAGCAACGGCATGTTCTCCAGTTTCAGTTGGTCGAGCACGTTGACTGCGGCAGCGGCGATGACCGTGCCGACCAGCGTTGCGGCCATGGCCAGCCCGATGAACAGGATTGCGGCAACCAGCAGCGTCACGTAATAGGTCCGCCGCGATACCGGCCGGGCGAGGACGACTTCCAGCGTCCCGCGCTGCCGCTCGCCGGCTACGCCACTGAGTGGGAAGGCGATGGCAAATACCGCCAGCAGCGCGATCGCGATCGGGTGGATGTAGCCCACCGCGATCGAGCCGGACAGAGTGAACATGTCGCCACCGCCGAAGTGCATGTACTGCTGCAGTGCCGGAAATTGGCGGACCATGTCCTGCATCTGGACACCAAACGTCGCATAGACGATCGGCATCAGCATCCCCCAGCCCGTCAGCGCGGCAACGACAACCAACAGCCGCAGCCGCTGCTGGCGCACGACGTGACGAAAGACGGTCAGGCTCACCTGGCCACCTCGGCCGGCTGCGCCGCCGCGGCGACCTCGGCCGCGTCCTCGTCGGCGTAGTACTCGAGGAACGCCTCCTCGAGGCGCGCCGGCTCGATCGTCAGGTCGGTGATTGCAGCGCCATGGATGGCGCCCAGGAAGGGCCCGACATCGCCCTCCAACTCGCACGACAGGTGGCCGGCACGGACGACGACGTTCGAGACGCCGCCGACCCCGTCCAGCGCGGGCGGTTCGCCGGCGAGGCGCATCTCGACGTGCCGCTGGCGGTGGGCCAGCAGGTCGGGCACGTTGGATAGCGCGACCATCTCACCGGCGCGGATGATCGCCACCCGGTCACACAAGCGCTCCACCTCGGACAGCACGTGCGACGAGAAGAAGACGGTGCGGCCAGCCTTGCGCCGCTCGTCGAGCATGTCATAGAAGGCGCGCTGCATGAGCGGGTCGAGGCCCTCTGTGGGCTCGTCGAGGATGGCGAGCTCAGGGTCATGCTGCAGCGCCTGGATGATGCCGACCTTCTGGCGCATGCCGCGCGAGTAGTCGCGCACCTGCCGCTTGAGAGTCCGCTGGGACATCTCCAGGCGGTCGGTCAGCTCTCCGCGTAGCGGCGTCGGGCGGCCATAGAGACTACCCAGGTAGTCGAGCATCTGTTCGCCCGTCATGGTGTCGTAGAGCGCGATGCCGCCCGGTAGGTAGCCCGTTGCAGCCCGAATGGCGATGCTCCCGCCGACGATGTCGTGGCCCAGGACTCGTGCGCCGCCCGAGGTGGGATGAATGAGACCGAGCAATAGCCTGATGGTCGTCGTCTTGCCTGCGCCGTTGGGGCCCAGGAAGCCGAAGATCTCGCCTTCCTCGACACTCACCGTCAGCTCATGTAGGGCGCGCACCGTCTCGCGCCCTCGACGGAGCGGGAATCGGCCGGCGCCGTAGCGCTTGGTCAGGCCCTCTGCCTCGATAACGGCCATGTCGCTGAGAGGCTACAGCGCACTTCCACCTCGAGGCTTGATGAAGTTGGTGTTTTGCCACTTCGAGTTTGCCAGCGTGGTCGAAGGCACGTACCTGGGAATGCTGTTGATGATGTGCCCGATCGGGTTGTCGTCGTGCTCCGGCCAGTACGGCTCCCAGATCTGGAATGTCCGCCGACCCAGGAGCAGCGCGTCGGCGTGCTCCAGCAGCGAGGTTATGTGGCTGCCCGTCTCCTCGTCGGCGTGTAACCCCGCCCAGCCGCCGCGGTCGAATCCGTCGCGACGGTCCTCGTCGCGACCTCCGGGACCCTGGTATACCCCGTCCAGGGTGATCATCTCGGTAGCGATGAGCTTCATGTACTCGTGGCTCCCTGAGTGTCAGCGTTCGCCAGCCCGGCCGTCCTCGCCACGTCCCGATTGTGGGCCACGCGGTAGGCTCGCACCATGAAATTCCTTCTGGCTTCCTCCGGCATCAGCAACGCGAGCATCGAGCGGGCGCTGGTCGAGCTGCTGGGCAAGACTATCGCCGAGTCGAGCGCGCTGTGCATTCCCACTGGTGTGGCGCCCTTCCGCGGCGGGCCCGGGCACGTCTATGACTTCATCTCGGGTGCAACTCGCAGTCCGATGTGTGGCCTGGGCTGGAAGTCGCTGGGGGTGCTCGAGCTCACGGCGCTGCCCAGTATCAAGAAGGAGTACTGGGTGTCGGCCGTCCGGGAGGTCGACGCCCTGCTGGTGTGGGGCGGCAGCCCGCTGTACCTGTGCTACTGGATGCGCGAATTGGGCCTGGCCGACCTCCTTCCCTCGCTGCGGCCAGAAACCGTCTACGTGGGCACGAGCGGCGGAGCGATGGTGGCGACGCCCGACTTCGGAGGAACGACCTACGACGAGAGCGAACCTCTCACCGCCAGCGCGGAGGCGCTGGGACTGGTGGATTTCTCGGTGTTCCCGCACCTCGATCGCAAGGACGGCCTTCCGCCCGACTCTCCCGCAGCGATCGAGGCATGGGCGGCCGGCCTGTCCGTGCCGGCCTACGTGATCGACGACGAGACCGCCATCAAGGTGGTCGACGGCACCGCCGAGGTCATCTCCGAGGGCCGTTGGATGTTGCTTGACGGCGGGCACCGCTCATGAAGTTCGGGGTAATCACGTCGTTCGGATCGGTCCACGACTACGTCGACATGGCCCGCGATGCCGAGGCGAGCGGCTGGGACGGAGTGTTCGCCTGGGACGACATCTCTGTTGACCGCGGCGACGTCTTCGACCCCTGGGTGGTCCTGGGCGCCATGGCCGCGGTCACCGAGCGGATCACCCTGGGCGCGATGGTCTTCTCGCTTGCTCGTCGCCGGCCGTGGAAGGTGGCGCGCGAGACGAGCACGATCGACAACCTGTCGAACGGCCGGTTCGTGCTCCCGGTGGGCCTGGGAGGCACGTGGGACGGCGGTTACGCGCGCGTGAGCACCGACGATCCCTCGCGTCGGGTGCGCGCCGAGAAGCTTGACGAGTGCCTCGACATCCTGGAACTGGCCTGGTCGGGCGAAACCGTCAGCTACCAGGGCAAGCACTACTGGATGAAGGACCTGCGCTTCGACCGGCCGGTACAGCGACCGCGTATACCGGTGTGGCCGGTCGGGGCGTGGCCGTACCCAAAGTCGCTCGGGCGCGCGGCGCGTTGGGACGGCATCGTGGTCTCCGATCTGTCCGAGGACGCCGATCGTGACGACATCTGGACGTCGCCCGCGGCCGTCGCCGGCGTCGTGTCGTGGATGGCCGAGCACCGTGAGTCCAACGCTCCATTCGACATCGTCACCGCGGGCATCACCGAGGGCCCCGACCACGCGGCGGATCGCGCCCGCCTGCAGGCGCTGGCCGACGCCGGCGCGACCTGGTTCATCGAAAGTCGATGGGAGGAGACCGATTCAGCTGACACGGTGCGCGAGCGAATTCGCCGCGGCCCTCCCCACCTTTAGGCCCGGTGAGCGCTCCGGGCCCTCGTGCAGGGCAGCCTCGAGCCGATCGAGGTAGGGCCTGGCACCGAGGCGCGTGAGCGTTTCGCGCGCCGACTCGATCTCGGCGAGCGTGTCCGCATCCGACTGGTGGAGAAGAGTTGCCATGTCGATCACCCGTCCACGACGACGGCGCCCGGGCTCTTTCGATTCTCGCCTTGTCCGCGCTGAGTCAGAACGATTGATGCGCGCAGCGGCTCAAGAGCGACCGATTCCCTGAACGAACCTGTCCAAAATCGGCCTTTTCGGCTGACTTGTCTGCACGAATTGCCCCAAAGCGATGCGGCACGCGCATCACGGCCGCTGGGCTACTCCTTCACGTAGTCGTCCTGGTAGTACTCCATGCCGAGGTGCGTGATCTGCTCCTCGCCCATCAGCCAGCGCAACGTGTTCTTGAGCTTGGTCTGCTGGATGAACAGGTCGTTCTCGGGATACAGGTTAGGAGCGTGCTGCGGGCTCTTGAAGTAGAACGATAGCCACTCCTGGATGCCCTTCAGCCCGGCGCGATGGGCAAGGTCCGTTGCGCGGCCATTCGGGCATGTCCACCTACGCGGTGATCGGACCGGCGGCCCAGCGCCCGGCGACGAGCAGCGAATCAGCCGCTCGACAACATCCTGTTGATCTCGTCGCGGTACTGCCGTCCGACCGGCACGCGCAGAAGCCACTCCAGGAAGCTGGGGTCGTACCGGTGGATCTGACCCAGCGTCCAGCCGCTGTAGCGCCCCCAGTCGATCAGGCTTCCGGACGGCACCCCGACCGGCATGCCGGCGGTGCCGTACGGCACATCACCCGGCTGCATGATCAGCCGATCGCCGTTGCGCCGGTCGCGCCGGCTCGCCAGCCACGCATCGTACTGGCGCCTCTTCTCCGGATTGCGCAAGGTGCTGTAGGCCTCGTTGAGCTCGACCATCTTGCGTGCCGCCTCCGGGCCCGGGTCGATGTCGGGGTGGTAACGCCGGGCGAGCTTCCGGTAGACGGTGCTGATGATTTCCTTGTCGGCGTTCTCGGCCAGCATGAGGACCCTGTAATAGGTCTGGCGTGGGTCGCGCGTTGTCATTCCGTCAACGATGATCAGGCCTTGCAGGCGATCTGCGAATAGGCTGGACGGTACCGTTGCTCGGGCGCAACTGGTCCTATCAACGGGAGAGGGGCATCCATGGAGAAACACCCAACTGGCACCTGACCCGAGCGGCAATTACTGGGACGTCTTCAGCGAGCCAGCGGCACCAGAACCCGCTTAAGCGTTTCGGTGAGTTGGTCCGCGTCGGCCTGCGCAAATACGAGTGGCGGGCGGATCTTGAGGGTGTTGCTGTGGCGGCCGGTGGTGCCGATCAGGACGCCCCGCCCGCGCATGCCCTCAACGATCTCCCTGGCGGTCGCCGGATCGGGTTCGGTCGTGCCGGGGCGGACGATCTCGACGCCGATCGCCAAGCCCACCGCACGCACCTCCCCGATCACCGGATAGCGCCCCGCCAGCTCGCGCAGCCGCCCGGCCAGGTACTCCCCAACCCTGCCGGCGTTCCCGATGATCCGCTCGTCATCCATTACCTCGAGCACGGCCAACGCCGCGGCCATCGCGACCGGGTTGCCGCCGAACGTCGAAAAGAAGTCGCCGTCGGGTGAGAAGCGCTGCGCCAGCTCGCGCCGGGTGATCACCGCGGCCACGGGCATCCCGTTGCCCATCGGCTTGCCCACGGTGACGATGTCGGGCTCGATGCCCAGGCGCTGGTAGCCCCACATCGCGACGCCCGTACGACCGTGGCCCGACTGCACCTCGTCGGCAATCCACAGCGCGCCGGCGTCGTGCGTGCGGTGCACCAGCTCAGCGGCCAACTCCGGCGAAAGATCGATGATCCCGTCACTGGTCAGGACCGCGTCGAGGATCGCCACTGCGGGCTGATGGCCGGTCCCGGTCAGCTCGCGGACGGCCCGATCGAAGTCATCCACGCTGCCGAGGAAACCGTGCAGAGCATCGGGCGGGCGCCAGGTGCGCACGTGTGCCGGCGGACGGCCACTACCCCACTCTTCCGGCGTCAGGTCGTGGATCGCGTCGGTGATGCCGTGGTAGGCCCAGTCGGTCGTGATGCCGCCACTGCCGCCGGTCGCGGCGCGCGCGATGCGCCAGGCAACGTCGTTGGCCTCCGACCCTGAGTTGACGAACATCACCACGTCGAGCGCGCCGCCCGTCGACGCGATCAGCCGCTCGGCCACCTCGAGCGCGGTCTCGTGGAGATAGCGCGCGTTGGTGTTCAGGCGGCGCGCCTGGCGGACCATCGCCTCGACCACGCGCGGGTGCTCGTGGCCCACGACCGGCACGTTGTTGTACGCATCGAGGTAACGCTCGCCGTCCGCGTCGATCAGCCACACGCCCTCGCCGCGGACCAGGTGCAGCGGCTGGCGATAGGTCGGCGCGGTCATCGCCGGACCAAAATCCTTCGACCGACGCTTCGCGAGAGCAGCCACGCCCCAGCCTTCCCCCGGCTCCTGACCACCCAGCCGGCGCCGGACCTCGTCAGCGCCAACCGACTCGAACAGCCGCAGGACCTTCACCGCCTGGCCCTGCAGGCGCGGCATGAGCGTGTCTGGATCTACGTAGAGGGCGGCGCGTGACGCCGGGATGACGACGCCGGCACACATTCGCGCGGCGAGCAGCTCAGCGACGATCCGCCGCTCCTCGGGCTCGAGCGGGGTGACTTTCTCGTAGCCGTCGAGCGCCAGCCGGCACACGCGGAAGAACTCGTCGACGTCGCCTTCGCGTCCGTCGACCACGGTCTCCAGGACCGCCGCGAGATCGACGACCAGCGCCGACCAGCTCGCGTCACCGAAATCGATGATCCCGGTCACCCGGCCGGCGTCGTCCACCAGCGTGTTCGAGGCGCACAGGTCGGTATGGATGACCTGGTGGCGGAGGGTCGGCCACCCCGGCATCACCTCCTGCTCGTAGCGGTCGAGGGCGCGTTCGACCAGCGCGCGAACCTCCGGATCGGGAACCGCGCTCAGCATCGGCCGCAGGCGAAGTGCGTGCTGGACGTCCCAGAGCATCACCCGTGCGGCCGACGGATGCCAGAAGCCTCTCAGCGCCCGACCCACCCGCGCTGCCATCGTCCCCCAGTCGCGCACCGCCTCGTCGCTCAGGCTCGCGCCTGTTACGGACGCCCAACCCGGCAGCCGGTCGTACATGCGCGCCCAGTGCGTCTCCGCGCCACGGCTGACCGGCGCACGGTACGCCTGTGGGTCATCGGCCCGTAGGGCGTGCCGGGCACAAACCATGGCAGGGCCACCGGCAGAGTCGGGTCTACCTCGGAAACGCGCTGCGTCGCGAGCGCCTCCAAGTCCAGTCGCTCTGGCGACTCCGCGGCGTTGGAGATCTTGAGAACGGTCGCGCGATCACCGTCGATCAGGAAGGTCTGGTCGCGCTCGCTGTCGGCCTCCTCGGCCACCCCATCACGCCGAACAGCTCGCGAGCGAGGGTCGCCGCCTGCTGGTCGCTGAATGAAGGCGGCGGCGCGGTCAGTACGTGATCGACGGCTACCCGGGTCACGCGCTCAGTATGTGCGACGCCGCTAGAGGCTGGTCAGTCGACCAGCCCCATGCGGTGAGCGGCGGCGGCGGCCTCCGTTCGGCTCCTCACGTCGAGCTTGTCGAGGATGTGGGAGACGTGCGTCCCGGTCGTGCCGACGGTGATGTACAGCTCCTCGGCGATTTGGCGGTTGCTGCGGCCTATGGCAACCAACCTCAGTATTTCGCGTTCGCGCGCCGTCAGGCCCAGCCCGTCCGTCGCGGCTGGCGCCTGTTCTAAATCGCGCTGGACGTCGAGGTCTATGCCCGCGCGCTTCGCCAATCCCTCAACCTCGCCTAGCAGCGGCGCCGCACCGAGCTCAATTGCGATCCGCCGCGCCTCCGCGAGCAATTCCGACGCAGCCGTCCGACCATGGCGTAGTCCCAGCTCGGCTTGAGCCTGCCGCCAGAGCGAGTACGCCCGCGCGTATGGCATGGGGATCGCGTCGAATGCAGCCGCTGCCCGTGCCCACTCAGCGGGGTCGCTTTTCCGCGCAGCCTCCCCATTTCCGCGCAGCTGGCCGCGAGCCATGCCGCCGACTGCGAGACGAAGTTGGGCAGACCGCTCATCGCCTCGTCGTGCAGCCAGCGTATCGTCTGCAGGCGGTCCTCGGCGACGGCCTGCGACTCGGCCAACGCCGCGTCATCGCGTCGCGTACGTGCGATCGTCGAGATATCAGCCTCGGCACGAACCCCGAGCGCATACAACGGACCGAGCCGGGATATGTAGGACGGACGCGCTTCGAGCTTGCGCATGGCGATGCCGATGTCGGCGCGCGCCTGGAGTGGGCGTCCGCGCCAGAGGGCCAGCTCGGCCGCAGCCTCGACGAGGGGCGCGATCACTTGGGCTTCGACCGCCGTCTCGATGGAATCTCGGGCCGCGGACAGTCGCGCCTCGGCGGCATCGTGGTCGCCACGTCCAACCTCAAGCAGCGCCAGACGCTGTTCGACCATGATCTGCGGCACCCCGCCGACGACCAGGCGACGTGCGCGCTCAAGCAGTGTATGCGCCAGATCCCAGCGACCCAGTCGGTAGTAGGCCGAGGCGCCCTCGGCCAGGTTCACGATGCTCATTGCCGGCGGAAGTCCGTGTCCGCGATTGAACTCGTACGCTTTCTCGGCTTCGTCGCCGGCCGCGGCGAGACGGCCGCTGTGGGCGAGGACGTCAACGATGTTTCCCTGTGCACGGATCATGTCGTCCACGGCGCCCACCTTCCTCGCAATCTCGTGCGATTGCTGCAGTTGAGCCAAGCCTGCATCCAGATCGCCCTGGTAGACGTTGATCACGCCGAGGGAGTTAAGGGCGTGGCACTCCATGTCAAGAGCATGGACGGACCGCGCTGCCGCTACCGCGGCGGTGCACGTTTGTCGCGCCTCCTCGTCCGCCATGGTGACCATCAGGATCTGGCCGAGGCTGGCCAGAACCCGCGCTCGCGCCCGGGTCGGCGGCTGATCTGGGACCAGCGCGACCGCCTCACGACAAGCATCGAGCGCGGCATAGCCATCACCCGCCATCCAGGAGTAGCGGCCGTAGCGTTCCTTGAGCAGGCCGAGCCTGACGTTGTCGATTGTTTCGTCCGCGGACTTGATGGCTTCCAGCATGAGGGCCGCGGCGCGTGGCGGATCGCCTTGCTCGGTGGCCCTCGCGGCTCGCTCCAGCACGCCCACGCGGTCCACTCCGACCTGCCCAACCGCATCCGGAACCTGATCCCACAGCTCCAGCACACGCTCATAGTGGCGCTGCGCGTCGGCGAATGCGTGAACTTCCTCCGCCCACACAGCGGCTTCGAGGGACGACGCCAGCGCCTTCGGCAGGTCGTGTGCCGCATACCAGTGATACGCAAGTTCGGCGCTCGACGCGTCGTTAAGCATGTGCGTCGAAGCGAGCGCGGCGCCGAACCGCGCATGGAGGCGGGACCGCTCGCCGGGCAGGAGCTCGCTGTATACCGCCTCTTGGACGAGTGCGTGGCGGAATGCGACGCGTTCCACCCCATCGGTATCGGTCGGCACGATCAGGTGCCGATCGACCGCCTCGCGCAGACTGGGTTCGAGCTCGACGCGCTTGGATTCGGCCACTGCCGCCACAACCTGCGTGCTGACCTGGGCGCCGCCGGCAGCCACGATCCGGAGCAGCTCCTGCGTTTCTGCGCTGACGGAGGAGACCCGCGCCAGTAGGACATCGCGCATTGCCGCCGGCAGAGCGCCGCCGGTTTGCTCGACGGCGACGAGCTCCTCGGCGTAGAAGGCATTGCCGTTCGAGCGCCCGTGTATCCGGCCGACTAAATCCGAGGAGGCAGGCCGGCCGATGATCGCGCTGAGCTGCTCGGCGACCTCCTCCTCCGAGAAGCGCTCGAGATCAATTCGCTCCGTCGCCCGCATCCGCTGTATTTCGCCCAGGAACGGCTGCAGTGGATGGCGCCGGGGCAGCTCGTCCGATCGGAACGTGGCGACTACGACAAACGGGGCGTCCGCGGCGCCACGCGCGAGGTAGCGCAGCATGTCGAGCGTGGATGGGTCCGCCCAATGGATGTCCTCGATGACGAGGAGCAGCGGCCGACTGGAGCCGATGCGCCGCAGCAGCGAGGCAAATGACTCGAACATGCGCGTCTGGCTGGAATCCGCGCCAAGGCCGATGCGCTCCTCCACCTCGGGAGGCGTGGGCGCCAGGTCGGCTGTCGCCGCGATCGCGCCGAGCTCTGCCCGCGCGCCAGCAAGCTCGTGCAACCGATCGATACCCAGGTCAGCCGATAGCTCACGCCAGGCCTGTCTGAATGGCGCGAACGGTATGGCCGCGACGCCCATCTCAATGCATGCCCCGACCGTGGCGACTCCGGTTTCGCGTGTACCCGCCACGAGCTCGGCCACCAGGCGACTCTTGCCCACGCCTGCCTCGCCGGCGAGGAGGATTAGGCCGCCGTTTCCACGCGGCGCTCGGGCGACGGCCTCTCGCAGACGCTCGAGCTCCAACCGACGGCCCACAAAGATCGGGCTCCAGACCCTCGCAGTCACAGGCCGGATTATGGCGATCCCCTTACCGGCGCGGCGACGCCGGGCGCACCGATCAGCGGAGAATGCTGGCGATCGCGACGAGCCTGACGCGTAGACGGGTCAGGGCGGACAGGAAGGGGCGTGCTGTCGGCAGGCCCTGGTCACGTCGTGCCATCCGAACCACCTGATCGCCGCGTGCCTCGCCCAATAGCTGATCAAAGCGCTGTCGTGCGTACTGCTCTGCCCAGTAGTGGTTCATTTCGTGACCTCGCTTGGGTCCTCGCCTCGGTCCCCAAACGTTGGCCGACGAAAGGCGGGGTCACATCTCAAGAATCATGTAGATCGAAGGCCCTTCTTGTTGATTTCGCAACGCAACGCGGCGCGCCTCTCAGACAGCTCAGCGCGGCGGTCGATCGCCCTGGTTATGGGCTCGAGGCTGCCTGGGCTGCAGTCAGATCGTCTCGTTTCACCGCCCATCTCGAGAGTTCTACGAGCCCGTTTGTACGGGTTTCGGCCGGCCTCGCCGCGCGGGTTCAGGAAGCAGAAGCGGGCGCTGTTGACCGGCAGCGTGGGGTCGGCGTAGAGGTCGGATAAGAGGGCCTCGGCGAGCCCGTTCGCATACAGGATGTCGAACCGACCATTGCGCACGTACGCGGGCAAGCCCACCAGGCTGTCGAGGATGCGGCGAACGCTGGGCCGCACCCCGCGGGATCCATCGCTGCGACCGACCGGCGCCGTCGCAGCGGCATCGGCTGTCACCTTGAGCCGAAACGTGGACGCGAAGCGCGATAGTGTGACCGGCGATGGGTCCACAGCCGTCAACGCGGGACGCACGGGTGCGGCAGTACGTTCTGGACACACGACGCTACGACGCCGTCATCTTCGACATGGATGGGGTCGTGACCAGGACCGCGGACGTCCACGCGACCGCCTGGAAACGGCTGTTCGACGACGTCCTTGCCCGCCAGGCGCCCAGCGGCTCCTTCAAGCCGTTTGACGCCGTGAGCGACTACCGCCGGTACGTCGACGGCAAGTCGCGCTATGACGGTGTGCGCGACTTCCTGGCGTCGCGTGGCATTCACCTGCCCGATGGCTCGCCAGATGACCCGCCCGAGCGCGAGACCGTGTGCGGGCTGGGTAATCGGAAGGACGGGTTCTTCCTGGCCCAGTTGCGGGAACACGGTGCGTCAGCATTCCCATCGACCGTCGACCTGGTCGGGAAGCTCCGCGGGCACGGGCTGCGCGTGGCTGTGATCTCGGCCAGCCGCAACGCCCGCGAGGTGCTTGAAGCCGCCGGGGTCAACGACCTCTTCGAGACCAGGGTCGACGGTGTCGTTGCCACCGATCTGGGGCTGCCCGGCAAACCTCATCCGGCGGTCTTCCTCGAGGCTGCGCGGCGGCTGGATACGGAGCCGGCACGCGCGATCGTGGTCGAGGACGCCACGGCTGGCGTCGAGGCCGGCCGCCGCGGTGGCTTTGGCCTTGTGATCGGTGTCGACCGGGCCAGTCAGGCCGAGGCGTTGAGCCGCAGCGGTGCGGACGTGGTGGTCGGCGACCTGGCCCAGGTGGACGTCGCGTGAGCAACCCCGCGCAGGGTGTGGCGGAGGCCACCGCCGGCGGTCGCGTCGAGAGCAGCTGGCGGCTCGAGTACGACGATTTCGTTCCCGCCGTGGAGGGCCGGCGCGAGTCGCTGTGCGCGCTCGGCAACGGCTACTTCGCCACGCGTGGCGCCGCGCCGGAGACGTCTGCCGACACGGTCCACTACCCGGGGACGTACCTCGCGGGGCTCTACAACCGGCTCGAGTCGAACATCGACGGGCGGGTCCTCGAGGACGAGAGCATGGTCAACCTGCCCAACTGGCTTGTTCTGCAGTTCCGTGTCGAGGGCGAGGACTGGTTCGACCCCTGCGCGGCCGAACTGCTCGAGTTCCACCAGGAGCTCGACATGCACAGGGCGGTGTTGTCTCGCGACCTGCGCTTCCGGGACGTCAAGGGGCACGTCACGACGGTGGCGCAACGACGCTTCGTGCACCTCGTGGAACCTCATCTGGCCGGCCTCGAGACGACGTTCACGGCGGAGAACTGGAATGGCGTGCTCGAGGTCAGGAGCGCGCTAGACGGAACCGTCCAGAACACCGGCGTCGAACGCTACCGACCGCTGGCCGGCGATCACCTGCGCCACGTTGGCGCCGTCGCGGTCGATGACGACACGATCGAACTCCAGGTCGAAACGGTGCAGTCGGGCATCCGCATCGCCCAGGTGGCGCGAACGCGCGTATTCGACGCAGCGAACGTCATTCATCCACTTCGGCAGGTTGCGGTCCGAGACCGCTACGTCAGCCAGGAGTTCACGCTGGATCTTTCTCGCCGGCAGCCCACGCGCATCGAGAAGATCGTGGCGCTGTACACGTCGCGTGACCGGGCCATTTCCGAGCCGAGCCTGGAATCGCGGACCGCGATCAACCGTGCCCCGAATTTCGCGGCGCTGCTAGCAAGTAACGAGGGCGCCTGGCAACACCTCTGGAACCGCTTCCACCTGGCACTGCCCAAGGATCGGCATGCCCAGCGCATCCTCGATCTGCATATTTTCCATCTGCTCCAGACGGTTTCGCCCAACACCATCGAGCTCGATGTCGGCGTGCCCGCGCGAGGCCTCCACGGCGAGGGCTACAAGGGCCACATCTTCTGGGACGAGGTGTTCATCTTTCCCTTCCTCACGCTGCATATGCCCGAGTTGACACGCTCACTGCTGGGCTACCGCTATCGCCGTCTGCCGGAGGCGCGCTGGGCGGCTCAGAAGGCGGGATACCGGGGTGCCATGTTTCCCTGGCAGAGCGGCAGTGACGGCCGCGAGGAAACAGACCGCATCTATCTGAACCCGCGTTCGGGCCGGTGGATCGCCGATCACAGCTATCTTCAGCGCCACGTCGGGTCGGCCATCGCCTACAACGCCTGGAAGTACTACCAGACCACCGGCGACACCGAGTTCTTCGATGCGTTCGGCGCGGAACTGATCATCGACATCGCCCGGTTCTGGTCGGCCATTGCGCAATTCAACGAGACGCTTGGACGCTACGAGATCCGCGGGGTCATGGGTCCCGACGAGTTCCACGACGGCTATCCGGGCAGCGAGCAACCCGGCCTGAACAACAACTCCTACACCAACCTGATGGCGGTCTGGACTATCTGCCGCGCTCTCGACTGCATCGGCCTGCTCTCCCCCGAGCGCTGGGCAGAACTCTCGGAGCGGCTGGCGCTGGCCGACGACGACGTCGCGCGCATGGTCGACGTTTCGCGCCGGATGCATCTCGTCTTCCACGCCGATGGCCTGCTCAGCCAGTTCGAGGGCTACGAACAACTCGAAGAGTTCGACTGGGAGGGCTATCGCCAGCGCTACGGCAACATCCAGCGGCTCGACCTCATCCTCGAAGCCGAAGGGATCAGCCCCAATGGCTACAAGCTGGGCAAGCAGCCGGACGTCCTGACGATCTTCTACCTGCTGTCGGCGACCGAACTGGCCGACCTCTTCGCGCGGCTGGGCTATGCATTCGATCCAGAGGTGATCCCGCGCACGATCGACTACTACCTCGCGCGGTCGACGGTAGGCTCAACACTCGGTCGCGTGGTCAATGCCTGGGTGCTATCTCGTTCCGATCGGGCGAACTCGTGGAGCTGGTTCCGCGAAGCCCTCCTCAGCGATGTGGCCGACATCCAGGACGGCACGACGCCGGAAGGCATTCACCTGGGTGCGATGGCAGGCACGGTGGACATCATCCAGCGCTGCTATACGGGCCTCGGCGTCCAGCGCGATGTTCTGTGGCTCAATCCACTCCTGCCCGACGAGATGTCAAGCCTCGAGCTGCAGGTGCGCTACCGCAGTGAGTTGGTCCACGTGGACATCACCCACTCGTCTGTCCGGGTGGTACTCGATCCGGCCGCCCGGACGAACGTCACTGTAGGCCTCATCGACAATATCCATGAACTTGTACCAGGGTCGCCCGTGCAGGCGCGTCTGCATCCACGCCGCGGGAGCCCCACCAGATCGAGAAGTCCTGGGCTGGGCGCGTCGCCTCGAAGCGAAGGTTGACCAGTCCACTCGCAACCCACGCGCGCATCTAGCGAGGCTGAGTGACTGCGAACCCCTCGCGCGAGGCCGCCTCGCCCAGGTGCTCGTCCAGTGTCACGAACGGAAGCGTCTCAGGATGCTCCTCAGCCGCAGCGATGGCGGCGGCCAGCTGCAGCGCATCCGCAGCTCGCAATTGATGGGTGCGCAGCAGGCGCACCGCCGTGGCGCGCACGCGCTCGACCGGCTGGACCTCGGCCCAGGTAGCGCGAAGTGCCTCGAGCCGGCTGAGCGCGACCGAGGTGCCCTCCGCGGTAACCGCCCCTTCACGTTCACGGCGGGCCAACGCCGATGCACATTCGATCGGCGTACCCCACCAGGCAATGACCTCTATGTCAGCGTTGAGCGCCGCAAGCACGGCCTCGCTGGCGGTCTCGATCACCAACAGTGGAACGATCGCTGAACTGTCCCAGAACCTCATCGAGCCGTCCGGCGCTCGTCGAGCAGAGCGTCAACGACGCTCGATGCCACCGTCGCCGCCGGGGGCAGGTGCGTTAGCCCGCGCTGCGCCTTCTGATCCGGGAGCCGAACGATCCCCGCGCGCGACAGGCGCCGAAGCCGACCCTCCTGCGCGGCGTGCGACACAACCGGCTCCAGGCGCGCTACCGGTGTTCCGCGATCGAGGATGGTGACCGTCTCCCCTGCCTTGACCTGATCGATGAGCGCGCTCAGTCCGTTCTTGGCTTCCGTGACGGTGGCCGTCTTCATCTAGCCTTTATAGCCAGATAGAGCAGGCGCGTCAAGCGCGTTCCGGATTGAATGGCGGCGTCAGCTACGACGGCGACACTGCGCGGCTGCATGAGCGGATATAGTGCTGCACCGGCGCCGCGGCTCGCCATGCGGGTGTCGACTGATATCCGAGGGAACAGATGAGTCGCATGCGGATGATCGCCGTCGTCACGCTGGCCGTGGCCGCCTTGGTCGGCTGCACCAGTGAGCCCTCCCCGACGCCGGCCATAACACCCGCGCCTTCGGCGCCGAACTCCACCGCATCCTTGCCCACCAGATCACCCGAGTCACCCCCGGGCCGACGCCGGTGAGCGGCCAAGCGGTGTCCCTCGCGATCAATCCCGGTGCGGTTCTCTTGACCGATCCCGGCCAGACTGCCCCGTTGACTGCCGGCGGCTTCGACGGCGCGGGGCTACCGATCGCCGTCGCCGACGTGACCTGGAGCTCCAGCCGGCCGGAGGTGGCGACGGTCGCTGCCGATGGCACACTGACCGCCGCCGCACTGGGCGCCACGCAGATCACGGCCACCGTCGGCGATGTCGTCTCGGCGCCAATTCTGGCCATCGTCTCGGTCCCGGCAGCGGGCGTGACGCTGGTACCCGACGAGCAGATCACGAGCGACCCGGTCGATAGCGACCCCAATGCGCCGCCGTCGGCCGACAACACCTACGAGGTCACCCTCGCCGGCCTCAACCCGGCCGTCGGCGATCTGCTGCTGGGCACCGGCGGCCGAGCCCTGGCCGGGCGCGTGACGGCGGTCGCGCCGGCGCCCTCAGGCAACGACGTGACCGTGACCATGGCCCTCGTACCGCTGGCCAGCCTGCTGCCCAACCTCGAGTTGAACGAAGTCATCGACCTCGCCCACGCCCAGGTCAGCTTTCCAGCTGAGGTGACCCGTCTCTTCGATATCAGCCGCGACGGCGATACGTACACCTTCACTGGCAAGCCCGGTTTCGAGCAGCTCATAGGTGCTCAGGCGCCCGATGCGGTGCTGGCCGCCTACCAGCCCGGCACGCAGGACGCCCAACCGCGACCGGCCGCGGGTGCGCAGGGGACCGTCGCCCTCCCGCCCTTCTCTGACTGCGAGACCTCGCTACCGACTGCGCCGTTCAAGCTGACCCAGGCGCCCAGCTTCAGCGTGTCGCTCAACCCCAGCCTCGATGTGGTCTGGAGCAAGGCCAACGGTCTGGAACGCCTGGTGGTCCATGCCGCGCCGAAGGCGACGATGTCGGCGCTGCTGTCCGCGACGATCGCCTTCGAGGCCAAAGTCACCTGCGAGCTCGAGCTCTTCGACATTCGCATCCCGATCGGCGGGCCGGTGTCGCTGTTCATCGGCGGCATCCTGCCCGTTGGTGTTGGCGTGGAGATAGGTGGCAAAGTCACCGTTGCGAGCATGTCGATCGGCGCGACCGTCGAGGCGAGCGCCAGCGCCTCGGCCGGCTTCGACTGCCCCGACGGTACCGACTGCACCTTCGTACGCAGCATCGACAGCCCGACCGTCAATGCCACACCTACAGTCGATGCGCCGAGCCTGACCGACCTACGCCTCCAGCCGAGCCTGAGCATATTCGCGTTCATCAAGGCCGCCATCGGCAACCCGTTCCTGCAGAAGCTGCGTTTCGAGGCCTTCGAGGCCAAGCTCGGCGGCCAGCTGGCTGGCGACTGGGCGCCACAGAAGGTACAGATCCTCGATCAAGCCTACGCCTCCAGCTTCAAGCTGACGCTCGAGTTGAGCGCGGAGCTCGGCCTCGACGCCGACAAGCTGGTCAAGCTGCTCGGACTGGGCTCCCTCGCCAAGGCCGAGCTGTCACAGAGCGTCGACCTCGCCGATTCACCAACAGGCACGCTGACGGCCGACAAGACCGAGTACGCAACCGGCGATCAGGCCACGGCGACGGTCAAGCTCGACCCGACCACGGTCACCTTCCTGACCATCTACGACATCGACAAGATTGAGCTGGTCCGCTACACGGGCGGCAGCCTCACTACGCTGGCCACTGCCACCGCCACCAGCGGCCAGACCGACTTCAGCTTCAACTTCACCGCGCCCGACCACGTGTCGGCGAGCGAGCTATACGCCTTCGTCGTGGTCAAGGGCTTCCCGCCAAGCGACCTGTTCACGCTCGAACTGGCTTCGGCGAGCCCGCTCACGTACACCTTCGATACTGACCTCGACACCTGGACGCCCGGAGTTGCCGGGCCCAAGGGCTCTAAGAACTGGGGCACGGTGTACCAGCTCGACCGCGCAGGAGGCATCGTCCAACTGGACGGCACCGGTCGACCTGGCGCGCCCAACGCCTGGATCAAGAAGACCATCACGCTTCCGGCAGACGCGGGGACCTTGTCGTTCGACGTGAGTGCCCATGACACCGGCGTCTCCGACTCGCACTTCACCGTGCGGCTGGTGGACGGCGAAACGAGCACCGCGCTGGTCGACGAGATCGTCACCGGCATGGAGAGCGGCCTCAGCTTCAGAACGCAATCGGTCGACATCTCAGCCTGGGCCGGCAAGGCCGTCACGCTGTTCTTCGAAGAGGACGACAACGGCCTCCCGGGCAAGCACGGGCCCACGTTCCCGGGCGGGGACGAGCAGATCCTGCTCGATAACATCCGCATCGTCGGTCGCTGAACCGTGATTGGGGCGTGATGCCAAAGAATCTCTCGGAGCATGCACGCGAATTAGTGCGGTCGGACGCGGTGGCAACGATCGTGACGATCAATCCCGACGGATCGCCGCAGCTCAGCTCGGCCTGGGTGGGTCTCGATGGCGACGAGATCGTCTTCGCGACGTTGCCCGATCAACGCAAGCTGCACAACCTGCGCCGGGACGCGCGTGTCGCGCTGTCGATCCAGGGTGAGCGCGTCAACGAGTGGGGGCTGCGCGAATACCTGGTCATCGAGGGCACGGCACGCATCACGCAGGGCGGTGCAGCCGCGCTCCTGCAGACGCTCGCCCATACCTACCTCGGGCCTGACGTCGTCTTCCCCGGCATGCCTGACCCGCCACCGGGCTTCATCACCCACATCACGATCGAGCGGGTACGTGGCGTGGGACCATGGACAACTCGCGCGCCGGTTGCCTAGGCCGACTTACTCAATCACCTGGTCGATCACCGAGCTGGTCGGCGTTGAGCAGCTCGACGACGGGCGCCACTGCGTCGAACGCCTCGACCGTCCCGGGCTCGATCATCAGATCGACCTGAGTGAAACCGGCCGCGCGGAAGGCGCGCAACGAGTCGGCGATCTCCTCTGGCGAGCCTGACAGGTACTCCGTGCTCGCGCCGGCTGGTTCGAGCGGGTGGACGAGCATGCCCGCGTCCCGTCCGATGCTTGCCGGATCGCGGCCCTCCTCCTCGCACACGGCCAGGAACGATTCCATGCGCGGCCTGAATTCTTCGACGTAGGCGCTGGCGGTTTCGAAGCTGCTCCAGATGTCCGCGTAGCGCGCCGCCATGCGCTGGCCCAGCCGCCGGTTGCCGCCGATCAGCAGCGGGATGGCGTTCGGGCGCGGTCCCAGCTGGTTGCTGCACCAGATCGCGCGCTGCGTGGAACTTTCCCTCGAAATCGGCCCTGCCGCCGCGCATCAGCGGGACGATGACCTCGAGCGCCTCCTTGAAGCGGGCGGGGATCTCATCCTCCGGCAGGCCGAAGGCATGCGCCTGGCCAGGCCCGGCATGGCCCGCGCCGAGGCCAAAGACGAAGCGGCCAGCACTGATCTCGTCGAGTGTCTCAGCCGTCTTGGCGATGATGCCCGGGTTGCGGTGCAGCGCGGACAGCACCCAGGTGCCGATCTTGATGGTCGAGGTCACTGCGGCGGCGGCACCCGCGATCGAGACACCATCCCACACGCCGGTCGGCGGTTCTCCTTCGACGCGCTGCAGCAGTTCGTCGGGGATCCATACGGTGTCGAAGCCCACCTGCTCGGCGCGCAGGCATACCGCGCGCATCTCCTGCCAGCGCGTGGTGCGCCGTTCCGGCCCGTACTGGAACGTGTACAGCACCACGCCGATTTCGAATTTGGCCACGGAGCCCTCCAGCGGTGCTTCGAGCCATCTCGCAGCAGCCTGGACACCATATCCGATTACCCCCTCTCGGCGGCCAGACGCCAAAGTGCCCGTCGGTTTCGGGCCATCTGGCAGGCGTATATCTCAGCCGCGATTGAGACACTCCGCCATGAGATGCCCGTGGATCTTCCAGTCCTCCCCGCCCCCCGGCCGGGCATCGTCGCGCCCGACGTGAAGGACGCCGTCGCGACGACGGCGCTGCTCGCCGACGGCACCCGCGCCGCGATCCTCGCCCTGTTACGCAGTGGCCCGCATTGCGTGTGCGAGATGGCCGCCGCAACCGGCGAACGCGAGAACAACGTCAGCAATCATCTGGCGCGCTTGCGCGCCGCAGGCCTGGTGCGCGCCAGCCGCCACGCCGCCGACGCTCGGTGGGTCTACTACGAGCGCGACGAGGAAGCGTGCGCAGCGGCCCGCCAACGGGTCTCGCAGCTGCTCTGATGACCGCCACCTATCTGCCTGTCCCGCAGCGTGCTTCGCGGCCGCTGTGGCTGGGCCTTGCGGTGTCGGGCTGGCTCGCCGCCTGGCTGGCCAACGCGCCGCTCGCCGACTGGCTGACCTTCGACCTGCTGCGCCTCGAGCGCGGCACTCAACTGGGCGAAGCGGTGGCCTTCTTCCTGCTCGACGCGCCCAAGGTGCTGTTGCTGCTGCTGGGCATTGTCACGGTCGTGACCTTCGTGCGTGGCTTCTTCCCGGCTGAACGCGTACGCACTGCGCTGGCCGGCCACGGCCAGCTGACCGGAACGGCCGCCGCGGCCGGTTTCGGCATCATCACCCCGTTCTGCAGCTGCTCCGCCGTGCCGCTGACCATCGGCTTCCTCGAGGCAGGTATCCCGCTCGGCGTTACCTTCGCCTTCCTGATCAGTTCGCCGATGGTCAACGAGGTCGCGCTGGTGCTGCTGTGGGGCCTGTTCGGCCCAGGCATCGCGCTGATCTACATGGCCGCCGGACTGGCCGTCGCGATCGCCGGTGGCCTGCTCATCGGCCGCCTGCACCTGGAGCGCTACGTCGAGCCCTATGTGTGGGAGGTGCACAGCGGCACGGCCGGCCTCAACGTCGCGCCGCCGTCCATCGACGAGCGGCTCAGCGACGCGTGGTCGGAGACGCGCCGGCTGGTGGGGCGGATCTGGCCGTTCGTCGTCGGCGGCATCGCCATCGGCGCACTCATCCACGGCTACGCGCCGATGGAGCTGGTGACCGATATCGGCGGGCGCGCCAACCTGCTCGCCGTGCCCATGGTCGTGATCCTGGCCGTGCCGCTGTATTCGAACGCGGCGGGCATTCTGCCGATCGTCCAGGCGCTGCTCGGCAAGGGCCTGCCATTGGGCACCACGCTCGCTTTCATGATGGCCGTAACCGCCATCAGCCTGCCCGAACTGATCATCCTGCGCCGCGTCATGCGCCTGCCGCTGCTGGTCGCATTCGTGGCCATCGTTGGCGTCGGGATCCTGTTCATCGGCTACCTGTTCAACGCACTCATCTAGCACGAGGAGACTTCACTGTGACGCACTTCATCGAGGTTCTGGGCTCGGGCTGCCCAAACTGCCAGGCGGTCGAGCGAAACGTTCGCCGGGCCCTGGCCGACGCCGGCCTGGAGGCGCAGCTCGATCACGTTACCGACATGGCCGCGATCGCCGGCCGCGGCGTGCTCTCGACGCCCGGACTGGTGATCGACGGCAAGATCGTCAGTGTCGGCCGGATTCCGAGCGTCGGGCAGATCGCCGCCTGGCTGGGAGCGCCTGACCAGTCGGCCTGATCGAGGGCAGCCCGTCGCGAGGTCGGTGACGTGGGCTGGCCGGTACTTTTGTGGACTGGGGCGAGCGCGTAGGCGCACCTAGCCTCCCGCGCAGGGGGGTAACGAAGCGTGCGGGAGATGAACTCGTAGTGGACTCGTTCGGCGCGCGGACACGACCGCCGCGGCCGGTGCTGTTGCTGGTCGTCTTCGGCGTCTTCCTTGTCATCATCGGCGTGACAGCGACCGCGCAGGCGCTGATGGTCTCGGTCTACTCGTCACAGACGGCGTTCAACGCCATCATCGCTAGCGACCTGGCCACCATCCGCGGCTTCGTCCAGCAGGGCGTCGACCCGGCGCTGGTCGACGACCCCGCCCAGGCTCTCCAGAGCAGGCCAATCTCGACTCGTTGATGGCGACGCTCACGAGCAAGGGTGGCATCCTGCGCGTCGAGCTACGCACTCCTGACGGCGCGATCATCGCCGCCACGGATCCGGCTGCGGCCGGCGCCATCGTCCCCCCGAACGAACAGTTCCGGGCGGCAGTTGACCAGGAACCGTCGTCGTCGACATGGCCGGCGCGGATCAGGCCGACGCCGGCCCGGGCTCGATTTCCGCCACCACCGTGCTGCGTGAGTACCTCCCGCTGAGCCTCGACGGGCGCGTCGCCCTAGTTGTCGGTGTCTGGCGAGACGCACAACCCATCCTGCAATCACTGGACGGCTTGCGCGGAAGCGTGGTGCTGGTCATCCTGACCGCGGCCCTGATCGTCGCGGTGATGCTTTTCTTCATCTTCCGGTGCCGCACAGGCGCGCATCTCGCGGCAGACCGCCGCCCTGATCGAAGCCAGCCACCGCGACTCGCTGACCGCGACGCTCAGTCACGGCGCTGTGGTCGGCCATCTCGCGCAGGAGATCGAGCATGCCCTCGAGATGGGGGCCACGCTGGACGTTGCGCTCATCGACATCGACAACTTCCGGTCTGGTCAACGACACGTACACCCACCGCGCCGGCGACGAGGTTCTTCTGGCCGTGGCCCGTAGGCGGCGGCGGAACTTCCACCGGAGATGGTCGTGGGCCGCTACGGCCCCGACGAATTCCTGATCATCAGGCCGCCCGACTCCCCGGCCGATCTGGCCGCGATCGTTGAACGCATCCGCGCACGCCTGGCCGGCACCAGCATCAGGTTCGAGTCGACCGAGGCGCTGCCCATCACCGTCAGTGCGCGCATCTGCCCTACCCGCAACACGCCACCTCGGTAACGGCGCTGCTGTCGCTCGCCGCGCAGACGCTCGCGGAGGCCAGGGCGAGTGGCGGTGACGTTGTGCGCGTCGCCGGCAACGACGTGAGCGAGTCGCGGGCCGTTGACTCCAGGTTCGATGTCCTGCAGGGTCTCGTGTTCGCCGTCGACACCAAGGATCACTACACGAGGCGCCACTCGCAGGACGTTGCCCGCTACGCGGTCTTCCTGGGCCAACAGGTCGGGCTTGACGCAGACAAGCTGAGGACGCTGCACATCGCCGGCCTGCTGCATGACATCGGTAAGATCGGCATTCCGGATCAGGTCCTACGCAAGCCCGGACGGCTGACGCGCGACGAGACAGAGGTGGTAAAGCAGCACGTCGCACTGGGCGACCTGATCGTCCGCGAACTGCCCGACATCGCCGTGGTGCGGGCGGGCATCCGCAACCACCACGAACGCTGGGACGGCCGCGGTTACCTTGCCGGGCTCGCCGGCAAGGACATCCCGCTCGTGGCGCGCATCCTTGCCGTGGCCGACGCGTTCTCGGCCATGACCACTACACGACCGTATCGCAAGGCGCTCGACGTTCGCGAGGCGGTGACTCGCCTCGGCGATGCCGCGGGAACTCAGCTCGATGAACGTCTGGTGACCGTGTTCATCCACGCGCTCGAGACTGCTCCGGATGCGCCCGACCCGAACGCCGACGTTCCGGTGAACACACTTTGGGTTCCCCGTCTCGCCACATGACCGGGCGTCTCGCTGCACTCGGCTCCGCCACATTCATCCTGTTTCTGCTCGTTTCACCCGTGCTCGCCGCACGTGCCTTCACAGTTTTCGCCAACCCCATCGACCTCGTCGCCGGTGGCACGACGTCGATCGCGATCACCGTGACCAACATCGGCGACAGCGGCGCGGGCTCAGAGATAACGTGTGTCCAGTTCCAGATCGAAACGACCTTCGACATCGTGTCCGCCTCAATCGTCTCCGTGCGTGGACAGACGTCGGGAGCGGCCTACGACGCGTGGCAGGTGATCTGGTCGGGCGGCAGCGTGGTGACGTTCAAGGAGCCGCAGGAAAAGTACCCACTAGTGGGCAGCACTCCACCCATCGACGAGGCCGTTTTTCAGATCCGCGGAGTGGCGAATGTTGTCGGAGCGATGGTCTGGTCGGTCGGCGCCTACCACCATCCGGGCGCGCCGACGACAAAGACGTGCAGGGAATGGCGGCTCGTCCGGCACGCTTGCGTTTGTCGTCCTGCCGTCTCTGATACCGACGCCGACCCCAACTGTGACGCCGACCTCGACACCGAGGCCAACGCCCACCCGAACGCCCACCCCCACGCCCACCCCCACGCCCACCCGAACGCCAACGCCCACCCCACGACCCACGGCCAGCTCGACCCCAACGGCGACACCGACGGCCCGCTCTACGCGCCGACCGCCTCAGCGAGCCCGCCTTCCCCTTCACCGCCTGTACCCACCGCGCCACCTGCATCGACGAGTCCCACGCCAGCCGTTACGGCATCGGTACCTCCGAGTGCACCGGTGTCGCCGGCTCCGCGCACTTCGCCGCCGGTCGATACGTCCTCCGGGAACCCTGCGTCCGGTTCCGCGGCGCCCGGCCCCACATCGCCATCGCCCACTTACGCGCCGCTCACGATCGGCATGCCACCGAGCGACGCCGGCGGCGGGGGCGGCCAGGACCTGGTGAGCGGCATCGACGGCGTCGTGTCGACCGCGCTCGCGAGCCTGCCCAACGGATTGCTCGATTGGACTTATCCCGCGCTGGTTACCGCGGTCCCGGGCATACTCTTGCTCATCGTCATCGCCGCGCAGGCAGCCGGTGCGCTGGTATGGGTACCCGTTGTGCGACAGTCCCTCGCCGGCATCGGAGTCGATCGGCGACGCAGTCCGCGCCAAAGCACAGAGGTGCGACATGCTCGGCGAGCACCAGGTCTTCCCGATCCTGCTATCCAGGGACCTTACGGCGAGCAGGGCCTTCTATCACGACGTGCTCGGGCTGGACATCCTGCGTGAGGATCCGGATGACCGCATCGTCTTTCGCTCCGCCGACACCCGGTTGGCCGTCACGCTCAGCTCGGTCGGCACCAGCGACACGCAGACCCAGATGGCCTGGAAAGTGCCCGACATCCACGCCGCGGTCGCGGAACTGCGCGAGCGTGGCGTGCGCATCGAGGAGTACGCAGCGCCCGACCCGGTGACCATCGACGGCATCGCCGACATGGGCCACTCGTGGGCAGCGTGGTTCATCGACCCGAGCGGCAACGTCCTCGCGGTGGTCCAACCGAAAGGCTGATTCAGGCCGCCGGCACGGATCGCCGCGGGCGCCGCAGCCAGGCGTCCCGCTCGCCCTAGCCCCTTCGTGTGTGGTTAGGGGTCCTTTTGTCCAGGTGTCACGGGCGCCCCGGCGCGGTTCGCTTGCGGCATGCGCTGGAAGACACCCCTGCTTGCGCTCGTGGCACTGCTTTCCATCAGCGCCACGACCGCCTTCTCGATGCCGGGTACGGCGACCGATGCAACCGTCGCATTCATCACCACAGGCGGCCCAACCGCCGCATCCGCGGCCACGCCCACCCCGACGACGAGTCCCTCGTTCAGCCTGTTGCCCGTCGTCACGCCGCTGCCGGCCGCCAGCACGCCACCGCTGGCGATCACCATCGTCACTACCTCGCCGGTGGCGAGCGCGACCCCGCCAGCGGACCCCAAGCCGACTCCCAAGCCGACTCCCAAGCCGACTCCCAAGCCAACCCCCAAGCCGACACCCAAGCCGACACCGAGGCCATCTCCCAAGCCGACTCCAAAGCCCAATCCGCAACCGACCCCGCACACGGGCAGCAGCCAGTTCTGGTATCCCGCCCTGGGCATCGCCGCCAAGTGGAGCTGGTACGGCTGCGGACACAAGTGGGGCGTCCTGAGTGGCGGCGTCTACCGCTGGGGATGCTCACCTAGCTCGAACATCTACCTGCTCAGCCATGCCTGGAGCACGTTCAGCGCCGTGCGCCACGGCTACCACTCGGGCGCGATGCAGGTGGGCCAGACCGTCTGGTATGCCGGGCCTGACGGACAGGTGACGGAGTGGAAGGTGAAGTGGGTCAAGCACGTGACCGACGCGTACCTCGAGGCGACTCACGATGAGTGGGCGACGAACGCCTCGGCCACTCCGATCATGACCCTCCAGACGTGCGACGGCAGCAACAGCCAGTTCCGCATCATCGTCAGGCTGGTGCCCGCCGGCTGAGGGGCCCGAGACCGTAGACTGCCGCGATGTTCGACGTGGCGGCCGACTCATATGACGCCTTCATGGGCCGCTGGTCGCGCCTGCTGGCTCCCAGCCTGGCCGACTTCGCCGGTATCCGCGCCGGTCAGCGGGTCATCGATGTCGGCTGCGGGACCGGGATGCTCACGGCCGAGCTGGTTGCTCGGGTCGGATCGGCCAACGTCGTGGCCGTTGAACCCTCCGGGCCTTTCGTCGCGGCGATGCGCCGCCGCTTCCCTGGCGTGGTGCTCTACCAGGCGCCTGCCGAGCGTCTCCCCGTGCCGGACGCGACCTTCGACGCGACGCTGGCGCAGCTGGTCGTGCATTTCATGAGTGATCCCGTGGCCGGGCTGCGCGAGATGGCCCGCGTGACACATCCCGGCGGCACGGTCGCGGCCTGCGTGTGGGACTTCGGCGGCGGGCGCGACGCGCTTGCCGATTTCTGGGCGTCGGCTCGAATCTTGTTCCCCGAGATCCATGACGAGTCAGGTCGGGCAGGTGCCCGCGAAGGCCACCTCGGGCAACTGATGGCCGCGGCCGGCCTCCGCGACATTCAGGAAGGTGTCCTCACCGTACAGCTCGCGATCCCAACGTTCGACGAGTGGTGGTCACCATTCGAACACGGCGTCGGGCCGGCCGGCGCCTTTCTCGCCACCATCCGGCGGGAGGATCGCGAGTCTCTGCGCAAAGCCTGCCGCGCGCGCTTGGGCGACGGTCCCCTTACGCTCAGCGGTACCGCCTGGGCCGCTTGCGCAGCCCCCTGACGCGTGGCCGCGCTAGTCAGCGAAGACCTTGCGCAACCGGGCGGCGAACTCGGGGACGTCGCTCGGCTCCCACTCGCTGTTCAGGAAACCGGCATGCCCACCCGGGAACAGCACGGGCTCAGTGCCCAGGCGCTCGGCCACCAGGTACGCGCCGCGGTTGGCCATCTGCCACTGTGATGTCTCCCCGGCCGCCGGCACAAGGTGCGTTGGCGCCGCGCGCAGGGCGTCCCAGTTCGGCTCGTAGGTGACCATCGCGATCAGGCTCGGCCCGAGCAGTGGGTCGGTGCGCGTGCCGTCGTCGACAGCCGGCATGCCGAACATCTGGGGATCGGGCGCGGGCTGGGCCACGACATCGGCCGTGATTGGTCCGCGGTGGCCGGTGATCGCGATGAAGTGGGCCATCCCGGCGCCAAAGCCCTTGCGCTCGTACGTCTCGTGAATGGCACGCGCTGCCGCCGTTGCCTGCTCGGCGTCCGGCAGCGAGCCCGCGAGCGGCGGCTCATGGACCACCGCGACGCGAACGTCCTCCGGATGCGCGGCGACGAGGGCGAGCGCGTTGATCGCCCCGCCGCTGCTGGCGAACAGATCGACCGGTCCGCCGCCAAGAGCCTGGATCACGCGATGGACGTCCTCGGCATGGTCGGCCGGTCCGGTCGCGCTGGCCGGATCAGCCTTCTGGCTGCGCTCTGAGCCACGCGGGTCGTAAGTGACCACGGTGCGATCGGCGAAGTGGCGCACGAGGTCAGTGAAGCCGCTGGCGCCCATCGGTGAGCCGATGATCACGAGCATCGGCTCTGTGCTCGCGGGGTTCTCCCGGACGTCGTAGCTAAGCGTGGCGCCGGGGGCCTCGAGGGTGTGGGTTGTGGGCTCGGTCACGACGGTGTTCTCCTGGTTGCGTTTCCATTCCCTCAAGCAGTTTGCAGCAAGTGGTGATAGAAGGTGAACGTCGCCCCAAGGAGGAATGAATGTCCGACAACCAACCGATCAGCTGGCGCGGAGTGGTTTACGGCACGCCCGTGCTGTCCGCCGACGGCACGCGCCTGGGAACGGTGCACGAGATCCTGGGTTCAGACGAGGAGGACATCTTCCACGGGATCCGGGTGGCGATCCCCGACCATCACGACGTGATGGTCGCGTCAGAGGCAGTCACCGACCTGACGACCTCGGCGGTCACGACCTCCCTCTCCCCCGCCCAGCTTGACGCGCTGCCGCCGTACGACGACGAAGCCACGTACCACCTCGCCTCGGTCGGCTGGCTGCGCAAGCACCTGGGCTGGACGCGCGACTCGAAGAGCGACGAGGAGCCCGGCTAACCCGCGCCCGTCCCCCGGCGGGCCAGGACGCGTTGTTCGCCGGGAAGGTAGCCCTTCCTCGCGAACAGGTCGCCGGCAGTTTCGAATTCGCGCCGCGCCGTGTCCCTGTCTCCGGCAGCGAGGAGCAGGTTCGCCAGGGTCTCGTGTTCCCGGGCCGAGTAAACGACGTCATCGGTGGGGTCTATCAACTCGACCGCACGGCGCGCCAGCTCGACGCCCCCAGCGACGTCGCCGATCGCCGCCCGGTATCTTGCCTCTGCCTCGAGCCTCTGCGACTCGAGGCGCGGCATGTCCGTATGTTCCTCGGCCTGGACTCCGTCGAGCACCGCCCGGGCCTCGTCGAGCCGTTCCTGATCGAGGAGCGCAATAGCCAACGAGATCGTTGCGTTCCTGCGCCAGGGTTGGTTCTGCTCGAAGGCCTCGATGGCGCGGCGATACATTGCCTCCGCCGCGGCAGGCTGGCCATCGTCGCTCTCGATCTGGCCGCCCAGCATGAATGACTCGCCATAGTGCGTGACACGCTTGGCCAGAGCGGCAAACAGATCTCGAATGGGTGCGAGCGTCTGTCGGGCTGCCGCGAATTCCCCGCGGCCGGCCTGGATGTAGGCCAGGCTCAGGTTGGCGTCCGCCTCGCTGAAGGGGAAGCCACGTTCCCGGGCCCAGTGCATTTCCTCCGCCACGAAATCGGCCGCCTCCGAGTACGGCGTGTCGCCCAGCAGCATGGTGCCGCCAAGTTCGTCCCAGATAATGATCTGTGCCGCATCGTCGTTGATGCGCTCGGCATGCCCGCGCGCCTCCTTGAGCGTCTCGATGGCGGCCGACGCGCTGGTGATCGTCTCCGCGTATGCCCTGACGATCAGCGCATCAACGATGTCCGAGTCGGCGCCGAGTTTCTCGAAATGTCTTAACGCGCGATTGGCGAGTGCGGTCGCCGTCTCTTGCCAACCGGGGACATCCATGGCATAGCCACTCAGTGCCCACGCGATCTCCGCGCGAAGTTCCGCGGTCTCGTCACCGTGCTCCCTGGCCGCAGCCACGGCCTCGTCGCGCAGCCTGTCAGCGGCCTCGCTATCGGGCATAGCGACCAGTGCCGAGATGAGCGTTGGGACGGCCGCGAGCCACTCCCCGGTGTCCCCGCGCAGCAGCTCCTCGGCGCGTCGCAGCAGCTCGATCGAACGCCGCGATTCGCGGCGCGCGAGTGCCTGCTGGCCGGCCGAGTGCAGGGCGCGGCCGGCTCTGACGGCCAGCATCTGTATGTCCGCCGACTGTTCGCCCAGCTGGTTGCGTTCGCCGTGGGCCGCCGCAAGATGGTGGCCGACCACTTCCGGCGGGGCTGCCGACGCCTCGAGGATGTCTCCGTAGCGCTGGTGTAGCTCGGCCCGTAGGCGGCGCGGCATCGATTCGTAGACCGCATCGCGAACCAGCGCGTGGCTGAACGCGAAAGCGCCGCTCGTCTCGGAGCCGCCTTTGTCGCTGATTAGCTCACGCTGCAGCAACCCGGCGAGTGACGAGCCGACGCGTCCACGCGCCTCTTCGGGCATCAGCTGAACCAGCGTCTCGCGCCGGAATGTCTGGCCTTCGATGGCGGCCCGCTCGAGCACGGTTCGCTCGGCCGGCGTGAGGCGATCGACGCGGGCCGCGAGCAGAGCGCGGATGGTCGGTGGTATGCCTGCCGGCTCGCCATGCTCGCTCTCAAACGCCGCCATCTGTTCGACGAAAAGCGGCACGCCGGCGGCCGTCTCGACGATCCGCCGGCGAAACTCCTCGTCCAGCCTGCCCGTGCCCAGGTCGCCCAGCAGAACCTTCATCTCCGCGCTGCTGAGCGGGTCGAGGTGCACCAGGACCGACGCCGGCCGCGCGGTCGACCAATCGGAGCGGAGGTCGAAGAGGTCCGGTCGCGCGCCGCACAGCAAGGTGATCGGGGCCTTCGCGGAAGACGCGGCGACGTATTTGATCAGGTCGAGCAACAGTGGGTCGGCCCAATGCAGGTCGTCCAGGATGACCACGAGCGGCTGCTCATGCGCGACGGTCTCGAACAGCCTTCGAAAGGCCCAGGCGGTTTCTTCCGGCGACACCGGTGCGGTTCCACCGACTACCGCCCGAAGTTCCGCGGGGATTGCCTCCGCCCGCTCCAACTCACGTACGATCTCGACCAGCGGCGCGTAGGTGATGCCCTCGCCGTAAGGGAGGCACCGTCCACTGACCACGCGAACGCCCGGCCCGGCCCGGGCCGCGGCCTCCGCAATCAGGCGTGACTTGCCCATACCCGGTGGCGCGATGACCGTCACCAGTACGCAGGCGCTTTGGCGAACGGCCGACTCGAACGCCGACTGGATCGCCTCCAGCTCGGGCCCTCGGCCGACGAAACGACTCCGCGGTCCGGGCTTGCGCGCCGGGCTCTCGAGCACGCCGGTGACGCCCCAGGCACTGACCGGCAGGCTCGAACCCTTGACCGTCAACGGGCCGATCGGCTGAGCCTCGAGAAATGGTCCCGCGAGGGCATAGGTGTCACTGCCAACCAGCAGCTGGCCAGGTTGAGCGGCTTGCTCCAGCCGCGCGGCCATGCTGATCGCATGGCCCAGCGCGCCGCCCGCGGAAACGGCCACCTCGCCGGTATTGACGCCGACACGCACCGCCAGGCGAATGCCGAACGTGCCTTCCAGTTGCGTATTGAGATCCTCGATCGCGGCCAACATCGCCACGCCGGCGCGGACGGCGCGCAGCGCGTCGTCCTCGTGTAGTTGCGGTACGCCGAAGACGCCAACGACCGCATCACCGATGAACTTCTCGACGGTCCCGCCGTGGCTTTCGATGGCTGCGCGGAGTGTCTCGAAGTAGCGGCCGAGGATATCCGCGAGCCGTTCAACGTCGACCGACTCGGCAAGCGCCGTTGACTCCACCAGGTCGGCGAAGACGATGCTGACGGTCTTGCGCTGCTCGATCATCGCGTCCAGGTATTGCCGTCCGTGCTCAGGTTTCGCCGTCCAGGAAGCTGATCAAGCCGTGGAAATAGGTCTCCTGGTCGTCGTACATCGCCAGATGGCTGCCGTTGGCGCAGTAGAGGAAGCGGCCATTCGGCAGCCGGCCGGCCATCATCTCCATGAACGCCGGGTCCATGGTGTCGTACCGCGCACCGATCACCAGCGTCGGCACCGTGATCTGCGCCAGGTCTTCTGTCCGGTCCCAATTCTCAAGCGTGCCGCTCATGCCCAGCTCGCTCGGGCCCTGCATCTTGAAGTAGACCTGCTGGTTGATGTGCATGAGGCCGCGGTTGACGGGATCGGGCCATTCAGAAAGCGGCATGCGCAGCACGTGGTGGATGTAGTGGTGCTCCATGAGAAGGTCCATGTAGCGCGGGTTCTCGATGTCGCCGAGCGCCTCAAGATCCTTGATCTCGCTCAGCGCCGCCTGGTCCATCTGCGGCATCAGGACATCGTGCGCATAGGCGTTGTACGAAGGGCAGCTCGACATCATGTTCGAAATCACGAGGCCCTTGAGCTGCTGCTGGTGGTGAAGCGCATATTCCATGGCCAGGATGCCGCCCCACGATTGACCGCACAGGACGAAGTTCGAGGCGTCGAGACCGAGCGCGGTACGCACCTGTTCGACCTCGTCCACGAACCGATCGAGCTCCCACAGCGACGCGTCGGCGGGCTGGTCGCTGCGCAGCGAGCCGAGCTGGTCGTAGTAGTAGTACTCGACCCCGGCCGCCGGCAGGTAGCTGTCGCATGCCTCCCACAGCTCGTGCGTGGAGCCCGGTCCACCGTGGAGCAGCAGCACCTTCAAATCGGGGTTGTTGCCGACGCGCTTGATCCACACCTTGAATTGGCCCTTGGGCGTGGTGATGGGGATCATGCGCGCGCCACCGCTAAGGCGATCGGAACGCCCCGAGTAGTCGAGATACGAGTTCGCGGCCACCCTCACTCCTCCTCCATTTCGACCGACGCCAATCGTTCCAGCGCTGACCCCGCCGCCAGGCCATCGATGACGCCCGCGATGTCCTTGGCCGAGCGGTTCTGGTTGAGCTTGCGCTTGGCATCGATGCGCTCGATGTGCAGTTCGAGGCCCACGATCGCCCGCGCCTGCGCCGCGATGTACTGCTCCGGCGCATCGTCGACCGACCACGGCTCCGCGCGGCCGGCCTCATGGCGCTCAACCAGCCGGCGAACGTGGGCGACCAGCCACTCCGACTCATGCTGCACGCCGATCGATCCATGAACCACGACCTGGGTGTAGTTCCACGTTGGCACGACCTTGCCGGTGCGCCGCTTCTCCTCGTACCACGACGGCGTGACGTATGCCTCGGGACCGTTGAAGATGGCGATCGCGCGGCCGTCAGCCTCGAGCTCGCGCCAATGCGGATTGCCGCGGGCGAGGTGCCCGCGCAGCCGTCCGGCCGCCCCCTGGTCGGGATAGAAGAGCATGGGCAGGATCGATGCCCGAAGGCCACCGGGCCCGAGCGAGACGAGCGTCGCCGGAAACTCGGCCGCCAGTCGCGTTAGCAGACCGACGGAGTCGGAGACCTGGAACCGGCCGTGGGCGGGCTGGTACACGGCGGCAAACTACCACCGGCGCGGGCCCGCTATCTTCCGGGCGTGACCATTTCCCAGCTGCGGCTTGGCCGGGAGCAGATCCTCGGCCACCGCCGACGGGTCAACCTGCTCGACGAGCGATTGCCGATCGGTCGCGGGTCGCTCGAGCAGGCGGCGCTGGCCGGCCTGCAGGACAGCATGCCGCGGGCCGCGCTGCTCTCGATCCATGCGCGCGTCGCCGGAACCGAGCCACAGACATGGGAGCATCCTGTCTACATCCAGCTATGGGGACCGCGCTTCAGCACGTACGTGGTCGCGGAGCGGGATCGTGCGCTGTTCTCTCTCGGCCGGCTGCCGGACAGTGCCAAGGAGCGGCAGTTCGCGTTGGATCTGGCGGCGCGGCTGCACGCGCACCTCGACGGGCAGCGCATGCCCTACGACGATGCCGGCGCGGCACTGGGAGTTAACCCGAACGCGCTGCGCTACGTCGCGCCGACCGGCACGCTGCTGCTGCGCTGGGAGGGCGCCCGGCGGCCGATGATCTGGACCGTCCCGGTGCCGTTGCTCGAGCCTTTCGACGCTCGCCTCGGGCTGGCGCGCAGGTACCTGCATGTGTTCGGGCCGACCACGGCGCCTGCGTTCGCCAAGTGGGCCGGCATCGGTCGTGGTGAGGCCGAGCGTGCGTTCGGCGCCCTGGCGGGCGAGCTCATTGCGGCGCGCTCACCGGTGAATGAGGGCTGGATCCTGATCGCCGACGAGCCCTCCTTCCGAGCGAGCTCCTCCGCCACCGACGCCGTTCGGCTGCTCCCCAGCGGAGACGCCTACTGGCTGCTGCACGGCGCCGACCGCGACCTCCTGGTGCCAGACGCGAGCAAGCGCGACCTGCTCTGGACGCCGCGGGTGTGGCCCGGTGCGCTGCTGGTCGGCGGCGAAATCGTCGGCACGTGGCGCCGTGCCCATTCCGATATGAGCGTCGAGCCGTGGCGCCGCCTCTCAGCGGCAGAGCGGCTCGCCGTCGAGGAAGAGGCAGCCGCCCTGCCCTTGCCCGGCCTCGACCGCTCGATCACGGTCCGCTGGGATCCAGAACGCGGGTGATGCGTCGGTCGGGAACTATCCAGATCGCAGCGACTGCGGCGAAGAGCACGATGGCGACGGCCGGCAGGTACAGCGAAAACGGCAGGGCGACAAGGTAGATAACGATCGAGATCTTGCCCTTGAAGTCGCTGCCGATCGCCGATGCGAGAGTTGCCGACTGGCCGGGCGCCGCAATCAGCGCTCGGACGAGGAGGTAGTAGGCGATCGCGGGCAGGATGAGGACCACGTTGTAGACGAGGACCGGTGTGCCGGCGAACGAGTGCTCGCCCATCCAGGCCGTGGCGAAAGGCACCAGCGAAAGCGTGAAGAGGAGAAGCATGTTCGACCACAGCACGAGGCCACTCACGGTGCGCGACGCCTGGAACAGGTGGTGGTGATTGTTCCAGTAGATCGCCAGGTAGGCGAAGCTCAGCGCGTAGGAGAGAAGCTTGGGCCACAGTGCGAACAGGTCGTCGAGTGACGCGCCCGCCGGCGGCGTGAGCTCGAGCACCATGATGGTGATGACGATGGCCAGCACGCCATCGCTGAACGCCTCGAGCCGCCCCTTGCTCACCCGGCCAGTATCGCCGCGGGGTATAGCGTACGGCGGACTGAAGCGCCGCGGCCCAGAGTTAGGCTGGCCGTCAATCCTTTGCGGTCGTCGGCTCCTGGACCTTGCGCGGCACTTTGCCCATCCAGGTACCGAACATCCTGAGCATCTTGTGGCCACCGTCCGAGGTGGACCCGAACATCAGCGGACAGCCACCCTCGATCACCGTGATGCCATTCTCCCGGCCGACTTTCGCCGCGTCGGGCGAGCACGACCCCTCTCCGAACAGGCGGTGCATCCACACACGCGTGATGCCAAGCTCGGCGGCCTCGCGGATCGTGCTCTCGGCGTGCTCTGGGCGAGTAGCCACGATGACCAGGTCCACTCCCCCGGGAATGGACTTCAGATCGCCGTAGCACGTGTCGCCCTCGACCTGCTCGGCATTGGGGTTGACCGCGAAGACCTCGTAGCCTCGATCCCGCAGCCGCTTATAGACGACGTTGCCGCCGTGCGCAGCCGGCGTCCGCGAAACACCGGTTACTGCAATGCGCTTGTGGGACAGGAACTCGTCGGCTACCTCGGCGACTGGTCGCATGGCTCTCTCCCAAGAGGCGGTGAGTGTTCGCGCTCATCGTCGTGCGTATCGCCTGCTTCTGGAAGGGCCAAAGCTCCCCCTTACGCGTCTACTCTTGGCCGGTGTCCATCCGCCGCATTCGGGCCTACGCCAACGCGGCCCGCGAAATCCTGTTCGACCCCTGGACGAATCTTGATCGCATGGCCGAGTAGGTGCGCGGCGTGACTGTCCTGACCGACGCCAGCCGCCCGGTCGATCGGGGCATGCGCGTCGTGTCGGTTAGGCTTTTGGCTGGTGAGAGGGTGATGACTCTGTGAACTGCCCTACCTGCGGGACGGAGAACGAGCCCGGCCGCAAGTTCTGCGGCGAGTGCGGGGCGTCGCTGGCACAGGCATGCCCGAACTGCGGCAATGCCAACACGCCGGGCCTGAAGTTCTGCGGCGAGTGCGGGACACAACTCGCGGCCGGGGCGACCCGCGCTGCGCCCGCTCGCGCTACGGGCGCATCGCCCGCACCAGTCGCCGAGCGTCGGCTGGTCAGTGTCCTGTTCGCCGACCTGGTCGGCTTCACGTCCTTCGCCGAGGATCGCGACGCCGAAGAGGTGCGCGAGATCCTCACGCGCTACTTCGCCGAGGCGCGCACCGTCATCGAGCGCTACGGCGGCACGGTCGAGAAATTCATTGGCGACGCGGTCATGGCGGTCTGGGGCGCACCAGTCGCACAGGAGGACGACGCCGAACGTGCCGTTCGCGCCGGACTCGACCTGGTCGACGTGGTGCGCACCCTTGGCCCCAACATAAACGCCCGTGTCGGCGTGCTGACCGGCGAGGCGGCGGTCACCCTGGGCGCCACGGACCAGGGCATGGTCGCCGGGGACATGGTCAATACCGCCGCCCGACTCCAGTCGATTGCTCCACCAGGCACCGTGCTCGTCGGCGAGGCGACGCGCCACGCAGCGAGCGCCTCGATCGAGTACGAGCCGGCCGGTGTGCAGTTGCTCAAGGGCAAGTCGGCGCCGGTGCCGGCCTTTCGCGCGATGCGTGTCGTCTCGCAACGTGGCGGCCAGGGCCGCTCGGAGCTGCCCGAACCGCCGTTCGTGGGCCGCGACGAGGAAGTGCGCCTACTCAAGGATCTGATCGCTCTGTCCGGCCGCGAACCCAAGGCGAGGCTCGCCTCGATCACCGGGCCGGGCGGTATAGGCAAGAGCCGGCTTGCATGGGAGCTCGAGAAGTACATCGACGGCCTGGTCGAAACGGTCTACTGGCATCGCGGCCGATCGCCCTCGTATGGCGAGGGCGTGACCTTCTGGGCGCTGGGCGAGATCGTTCGCCGCCGCCTCGGCCTGGCCGAATCCGATGACGAGCAGACCACTCGTGAGCGCGTGCGCGCAGGTGTCACCGAGTGGGTGCCCGAGCCCGAGGATCGGCGCTGGGTCGAGCCGGCCCTGCTTACGTTGCTCGGCATCGAGGAGGCGCCGGCCGGCGGCCGCGACGCCCTCTTTGCCGCGTGGCGGATCCTCTTCGAGCGCATCGCTGCGCGGGGCACGACCGTGCTGCTCTTCGAAGACCTGCAGTGGGCTGACACCGGCCTGCTCGACTTCATCGATCACATGCTCGAGTGGTCCAAGGGACTGCCGATCCTGATCATCACGCTGGCTCGGCCGGAGCTGTTCGATCGCCGGCCAACCTGGGGCGCCGGCCGGCGCAACTTCAGCGCGGTCGACCTGGAGCCCCTTTCCGACTCCGACATGCACGCCCTGCTCGCCGGCTTTGTGCCCGGCCTGCCCGACGCGGCGGGCGACGCCATCGTGGCGCGCGCCGACGGCGTGCCCTTGTACGCGGTCGAAACTGTCCGTGCGCTGCTCGCCGAGGGGCGCCTGGAGCGGACCGAGAACGGTTACCGCCCGGTTGGCGAGCTGGGCGAGCTGGCCATTCCCGACACGCTGCGCTCTCTGATTGCCTCGCGACTCGATGGGCTGGATGCGGCCGACCGGGCGCTGCTGCAGGACGCCTCCGTTCTCGGCCAGACGTTCACGCCGGTCGGCCTTGCGGCGCTGGAGGGGGAGCAGCAGGACCTGGACGAGCGATTGCGTGGGCTCGTTCGGCGGCAGTTGCTCGAGTTCGAGGCCGATCCACGTTCGCCGGAGCGCGGCCAGTACCGCTTCGTGCAGGAGTTGATCCGCGAAGTCGCCTACGGCACGCTGGCGAAGCGACAGCGGCGGGAAAAGCACCTCGCTGCCGCGCGGCGGTTCGAGGCGATGGGCGACGAGGAGCTGGCGGGCGCTCTGGCGAGCCACTATCTCGCCGCCCACGAAGCCTCGGCGGAGGGCCCGGAACGTGATGCTGTGGCGGCGCAGGCCCGTGTCGCCCTTCGTGCCGCGGCCGAGCGTGCCGCCCAGCTGGGCGCCAACGACCAGGCGGTCACCTACTTCCGTCAGGCGCTGCATGTTGCCGACAAGCCGACTGATCGTGCGCCGCTGCTCGAGCGCGGTGCCTTCGTCGCCAACCTGGCGCAGCAGAACGAAGATGCGGTGGCCATGGCCGAGGAGTCCATGGCGGCATATCGCGAGTCGGCGGACTTTGCCGGACTTGCTCGCGCGGCTGCCGTGCTTGGTGATGCGCTGATCGACATCGGCGACCCCGGTCAGGCCGTCAGCCGACTCGAAGCGGCCCTGCGAGAACTGCCGGCCGCCGACGAAGCCGACCGCGTGCCGGTGCTCACCAACCTCTCACGCGCACACTACCGCAACAACTCACCGGCGAAGGCGGTCGAGATTGCCGACCAGGGGCTGCCGCTGGCAGAGGCCCACGAGCTCAACCACCACATCGCCAACCTGATGGCGAACAAGTCGGCCGGCCTGTCGTATATCGGGCGGCACAAGGAGGCGATTGCCCTGATGGAAGGGGCCGCCCGCGTCGCCGCCGACAGTGGTTTCGTGGACGCCGAGATGCGTGCGCGCAGCAACCTGACGTCGATCATCTGGAACGACGACCTGAGCCGTGCTTACCAGCTGAGCGAGGCCAACTTGGAGCTTACGCGTCGGCTGGGCAACCACCTAATGACGAACTGGATCGTCGCGTCACAGGCCGCCGCGGCCTATCTGCTGGGCCGCGATTGGGACGCCGTCCTGGCCGACATCGACGACACGCTCCAGTCGGGGGTCGAACCTGCGACGGAGCAGCATCTGCTCGCCTACTCGGCGCAGATCCGCGCTGCACGCCAGTCTGGGTTCCGCGAGCTGCTGGCTCGCCTCAGCGACCTGACCCAACAGCTGCCAGATCCGCACGTGCATCGCGAGCTGATATGGATGGGGGCGCACGACGACCTCTTCGGGGGCCATCCCGAGAGGGCTGCCGACCGGGTCTTCGAGGTGGCGCAGGGGATGGAGATCGTCGCGTACATGTACCGCTCCTGGGCCTGCCGCGCGGCCATTTGGACGGGTGACGTTGGGCGATTGGGCAGAATGACCGCGGCGGTCCAAGAGGACCCGGAGCGGTCGACCATGCGGCGCGACGACCTGCTTGAGTTCCACGCTGCATTGGCTGCTCTGGACGGCCGGACGGACGAGGCGCTCGCCGGCTACCGCCAGGCGATTGCCGGCCGGCGTGAGCTTGGAGTGGACTTCATGGCCGCCTGGATGGCGCTCGACCAGGTCATCCTCCTCGGTCCCACCACCGACGCCGTCCGCGAGGAAGCCGCCTGGGCCGGCGCTCTCTTCGAGCGGCTCGGTGCGGTCGCTTTCCTCGAGAGGTTGGAGGAGGCCATGCGCGCATTGCCTGCGACGCCTGAACCGGCGCAGCGTCCAGGGGCCAGTAGCGGGGTCCGCGCGGCCCACTGAGCGACCCCCGGCTGCGTTCAGTGCAGCCGACTGGTCCAGTCGGGTGGAACGCGCCCCGCCGGTCCGGGCGCCGGCTGGGTCAACGGATGGTGTAGTGGCGGCGTGAGCGGCGGCCCATCGACGAAATCGTCGGTTTCGTAATCCCAGAACCACTCCTCGCCCGGCTCATAGCTCTGGGCGATGGGATGGCCCGTCACTCGCGCATGTCGACCAGCGTGCTGCGACGGGGACGAATCGCAGCAGCCCACGTGGCCACACCTGGCACAGCGGCGCAGGTGGAACCACCAGCCGTCGTCGGTCGCCAGGCATTCCACGCAGCCCGGGCCGCTGGGCGGCACATCCGGGTCGAAGGCGTCGGCAAGGTCTTGCGGTGAGCGCATGTGGCTGGGCCGATTATCGGCCAACGCCGCCGTCGGCGAGAACCTCGCTGGGGAGCGGGAACCAGCGCAGCGCGTCGAAGTCTGCGTCGAGCTCAGGATCGACCGCCGGCCAAGCCGTCGAGGGCGCTTCCGAAAGCATCTGGCGCGCCTCGAGCAGATAGTCGGCCAGGCGGGCGGGCGGCGCGCGGTGGCGGTGGGCGGTGTAGGTCATCTCCCCCGTGTCGTAGCGGATGTCGCCCAGGCTCAGTGGCGGCTCGGCCAGGCCCGCGGCATGCCGCCACAGCCCGGTCTTGTCGTTGAAGCGGTACTGTGGCAGCAGTTTCCAACCATCAGCGGCGACGATCTCGACGGCCTCCAGGATGAAGTCGAAGACCTCCTCGCCGATGAAGTAGTTGAAGTTCACCCGCACCCAGCCCGGCTTGATGCCCTCGCAGCCACGGCCGATCGCGCGCTCGAACTCGTGCGACGTTTCGATATCGATGCCCAGCAGCCGGTGGCCGTACGGCCCGGCACATGAACAGCCGCCGCGTGACTGGATGCCGAACAGGTCGTTGAGCACCGCGACGACGAAGTTGTGGTGCAGGTAGCGGGGGCCGAAGCGGACCACGAAGGAAACGATCGACAGTCGCTCGGCCCGCCGGTTGCCCAGGATCTCGATGTTCGGGTGACGCTCCCAGCGCTCGATCGCGCGCCGAATGAACGATTCCTCCCGCTCGCGGATGGCCGGCACGCCAACCTGCTCCTTGAGCTGGAAGACCAGCCCGGCGCGGATCGATTCCAGGATCGCCGGCGTGCCGCCCTCCTCGCGATGCTCGGGGTCGATCAGATAGACATGCTCGTCGGGGTTGACGTAGGCGACGGTGCCGCCGCCGACGACCGCCGGCACGCGGTTGTGCAGCAGCTCCCGGCGGACAAGCAGGACGCCCGGCGTGCCCGGGCCGCCGATCAGCTTGTGCGGCGATACGAAGATGGCGTCCTTGTAGTCGAGCGCGGGCTCATCGTCGCCGCGGTGCGGGCTCATGTGCACGTCCACGTACGGCGCGGCCGCGGCAAAGTCCCACAAGGACAAGGCGCCGTGGCGGTGCAGTAGGACCGAGATCGCGCGCGTGTCGGAGATGATGCCGGTGACGTTGCTGGCGGCGGAGAAGCTGCCGATCTTCAGCGGACGGCCGGCGTAGTGCTGGAGGCTGCGTTCCAGCTCGGCCAGGTCGACGTGACCGTCGGCGTCCTCGTGGATGGTCACCACGTCGGCGATCGACTCGCGCCAGGGCAGCTCGTTGGAATGGTGCTCGAAGGGGCCGATGAACACGACCGGCCGCTCATCGGCCGGGATCGCGTCCAGCAGGTCGTAGCGCTCGGCGAGGTCGGCCGGCAGGCGCAGGTTGAGGATGGCCACGAGCTTGTCCACGGCGCCGGTCGAGCCAGAACCGCAGAAGATCAGCGCGTGCTCCTCCTCGTTGCCGCCCAGCGCCTCGCGCACAATGTTCCGCGCTTCCTCGCGGAAGCGCGTGGTCTGCAGTCCAGTGCCGCTCGATTCGGTGTGCGTGTTGGCGTACAGCGGCATGACCGCAGCGCGCAGGTAGTCCTCGATGAAGGTCAGGCTGCGCCCGGACGCGGTGTAGTCGGCATACGTAACACGGCGCAGCCCGAACGGTCCCACGACCGCCTCGTCGTCACCGATGACCGAGGTCCGAATGAGCTCGAGCAGCTCATCCGCACGTGTGGTGATGGCCATGCTGTGGGCATCGTAGTGACTGCGCCTACGGGCGGGCGATGTTGGGGAACTGGCGCCAGAGAAGCGCGACCAGCACGGCCGAGCCGGCGAAACCGAACCAGAAGGGTGCGGTGATGCCGAAGGCACCCGCCAGCAGGCCACCAAACGGGGTGCCGATGACCAGCCCGCCGACGAGCGCCACGCGGTAGACACCGCCGACCCGTCCCAGCAGCTGGTTGGGCACCGCGCGCTGGCGCACGACCGTAGCGGTGGTGCCCCACACGAACGCATGTGCGCCGAACACGACCATGATCGCCAGCGCCACCTCGGGCGATGTGGTCAGTGCGAGGGTCAGGTGGGTGACGGTTTCGATCAGCAGTCCGACGCGCATGATGTTGCCCAGGCTGAAGCGGCGCGCGAGCGCGCCATATGACCCGATACCGATCACGCCACCCACGGCGATGGCGGTGCTCAGCAAACCGAAACCGACCGCGCCCAAGCCCAACCGCTCGTTGGCATACAGGACGAGCACGCCCCAGGCGGCGCCATAGGTGACGTTGAAGGCGAAAATGGTCAGAGCCAGCGTGCGCATCGCAGCGTGTCCGGCCAGCCAACGGATGCCCTCAGTGAGGTCGCGCCACCACGAGTTCTGCTGCCCCGGTTCGCGGCGGATCGCGGCGACGTCCGAGCCGATGCGCGAGATCAGTAGCGCGCCCAGGCCGAAGGCCGCGGCGTTGGCCGTAAAGGGCAGTGCCATGCCCACCGCGAACAGGAATGCTCCGATCGGCGGCGCCACGAGTTGGTTTAGGAGGAGGAACGCTCCCTGCAGGCGAGAGTTGCCAATGCCCAGGTCCTCGCGCCGAACCATGCTCGGCAGCAGCGTGTTGCTCGAGGTGTCGGCAAAGACCTCCGCCGTGCCGAGCACGAAGACCGTGGCCAGTACCAGGGCGATGTTGACCGTGCCGCTGACGATCGTGGCCACCAGGACCGCCAGCACGAGGGCGCGGGCCACGTTGGCAACGATCACCGTGTAGCGGCGCTCGAACCGGTCGGCGACCACGCCGCCGATGACGCCGAACAGGAGTGACGGCAGGTAGTCGAACGTCAGCGCCAGGGAGACCACGAACGGGTCGCGCGTCTGCGAGGCGACGAGCAGCGGACCGGCGGCGACGACCACACCGTCGCCAGCGTTGTTCACTACGGTCGCGGCCAGCAGCCAGCGAAAACCGTGGCCCAGCCGAGCGGGCGCGACCGCCTCGACGAGCGACGTCACAGGATTGCGCACGATCGCGAAGGTTACCGCCTGGCTATACGACGGCGACGCTGCCCAGACCGCCGCGGATCTCGCCGTCGACGCGGTTATCGGTCGGGAAGCGAGCACGCGGTGCTTGGCTTGTGCCGTTTGTCTGGTTTACGGCGGCGGCAACCGCGCGGACATCGGCATCGGTGGCAACCGGGGGCAGCCATGAGTACGGCTAGCCGTGGCCCGCGGCGTTGGCGATGATCGCCCCAGCCCACACGTCGCAGAGGGGAAGCCGTGTTTCGCAAGCCTGCCGTCGTCACGATGTTCGTCTTTGCGGCGCTGCTTGCCGCGTCGTCCGCCGTCCAGGCCCACGGCGCCACCCACATCGCCGCCCTCGACTCGCGGCCCGGGCTCGAGGTTCCGCTCATGGCCGGACCGACCAGCAGCGGGCCGTACCTGGTCCCTGCGCCGCACTCCGCACGGGGCGACACCGAGTCGGTCAGCGCGGCCTCTGTGGCGACGGCCACCATCCAGGTCACCTATACCGACTTCCCGGCGAACGCCAAGGCCGCGTTCCAGGCGGCGGTGGACGAGTGGCAGACGATGCTCGTGTCCACCCAGGTGATCCACGTCGATGCCGCGTGGACCCCGATGGGCGCAACGAGCGGCCTCCTGGGGCAGGCTGGTCCGTCGAACTTCTATCTGCTCTCCGATAACCGCTGGTATCCCGTCGCCCTGGCCGAGGCCAAGTGTTCCTGCGAGCTCAACGGCTCCAAGCGCGAGATAAGCGCTGCGTTCAACAGCGATTTCGGTTCGTGGTATCTGGGCTCGGACGGCGCTGCGCCTTCGAACAAGTACGACTTCGAGACGGTCGTCCTGCACGAGTTGGGGCACGGCCTTGGCTTCCTGAGCACTTTCGCGGTGAATTCCTCGACGGGCAACTGGGGCTGGAGCTCAGGTGGCCACATCTACCCAACCCAGTTTGACGCCCACGAATGGAGCGCCGCCAGCGGTGGCTCGAAGATGACCAGCTTTGCCAATCCCTCGACGGCGCTCGCCGACCAGCTGACCGACGGCTCGGTCTATTTCGACGGCGCGAACGTCGAGGACGTGCTGGGACACCGCGCCAAGCTGTTCGCGCCGAACCAGTGGCAATCCGGCTCGAGCAACTCGCACCTCGACGAGAGCGCCTACCCGAGCGATGACGTGAACGCACTGATGACTCCGGCACTCTCCGGCGGTGAAGTGCACCACGACCCCGGTCCGCTGATGCTGGCCGTGTTCCGCGACATCGGCTGGACGACAGCCGACGCCTTGCCGCCGCCGACCGAACCCGGCGCGCCACAGAATGCCACGGCCACGGCCGGCAACGGTGCTGCCGACGTCGCCTGGGACGCTCCCGCATCTGATGGCGGCAGCGCGATCACCGGCTACACCGTCACGTCCGACCCCGACTCCCGGACCTGCGCGACGAGCGGCGCGACGGCCTGCACCGTGAACGGCCTGGCCAACGACACCACGTATACCTTCACCGTCACCGCGACCAACGACGTTGGCACCGGGCCGGCCTCTGACCCCTCAGCACCGGTCACGCCGAGCGACCAGGTCCCCGATACCACGGCACCGGCGGTCGGCCTGCCGACCGTCACCATCGCCGCTCCGCGGACCCTGGGTGCGACCGCCCAGGTCCACGTCACCTGGCCGGATGCGACCGACGCTTCAGGTATCGCCGCCTACGAGCTGCAGCTCAAGAAGGGCAGCGTCGCGTGGGCAGCCGTGGTGCTCGGTTCGCCAACCGACACGACTGTCGACACGGCCCTCAAGCCCGGCGCGAGCTACCGTTTCCGGTTGCGCGCGACCGACGGCGCCAGCAACGTCGGTGCCTGGACGGTGACCGGTTCGGCGACCCTGCGCCTGAGGCAGGAGAAGGCCGCCGCGATCGCCTACCACGGCAGGTGGAAGCGCCACGCAGTCAGCGGTGCGTCGGGCGGCTACGTGCGCTCGGCCGGGGCCGCAGCCCGAACGGCATCGCTGACCTTTAGCGGGAGCTCCGGCGCCCTCGTCAGCACGCTTGGTCCCAATCGCGGCATCGTCGACATCTGGCTTGACGGCACGCACGTCGCCAGCGTCGATCTCTACGCGCCGGCCCTGACCACGCGCGCCGTCGTCTGGGTGACCGACGCGGCGCTCTCCCTGGGCAGGCACACCATCCAGCTGCGCTCGACCGGCACGCACGATCCGAGTGCCACCGGGAACCGCGTCGATCTGGACGCCTTCCTGATCTGGCCCTAGTTCACCCGGATGGAACCCAGACCGCCGTGCAGGTCAATGTCGACGCGGTTGGCCGCCGTCTCGTAGTCGGCCGACTGCCAGCCATCGAGGGCGCGCGGGAAGCGCGACTCATCGACGTTGGTCGAGCCGATCGTCATGCGCGAGTGGATGCGGGCGGCCACGCCCGGGGGGACCGCGATGGTCAGCGACGCGACGCCGGCCTCGGCGCGGAACGACGTCGATCCCGACGTGGGCAGCCGGACGGTTGTCTCACTGGCGCCCGTGTGCAGCTCGAGCTGGCGCACGTGCAGTGCGCTGAGATCGATGTCGGAGCGGCTGGCGCCGGCCTCCAGGCGGAGATCGACCGGGATCTGTGAACTGATGCCGACGTCCCAGTGCAGCGGCGCGCCACCCCAGAAGGGCATGCTCTCGGCGTAGGGCCGCAGTTCGACCCTGCCCCGGCGGGAGCGATCCCGGACGCGGACGCCGCCAGTGAAGGTACCCGAAACGAGCATGCCCGGCGACGCTTCGCCGATGCGCAGCTCGCCGCCAGCGAAGCGCAGCCGGACCTCGGCCGCGGCCAAGCCGCCGAGCGGCAGCGCGAGCTGTTGCGGGCTGCTGCCGGCGCTGCCGGCGAAGACGGCGCCGAGCAGGAACCAGAGCCCCAGCGCGATGACCGCCACCGGCCACCAGACGAGGAGTTGGGCCGGCGTGATGTCGATCGAGCCGGTGGTGCTGAGCAGCAGGACGACGCCGATGACCGTGAAGGCGAGCGGCCACCAGGCGCGCCACAGGCCCATGGGGTGGTAGTCGCGGGTGACAACCGCGGTCAGAGCGGTGGCAATCCCGGCCATGATCAGGAACAACGGCCAGGCCTCGCTCCACGGCCAGGCGGTGAGCTGCTGGACGACGAAGACAGAGCCGATGGCGATGAGCCACAGGCCACCGACAACCAGACCTTCACGCTCAGGCGCGGAGCGAGTCGCGCGGATCATGACCAGAGCATCATCGCCCAACGCGCGCGCCGCCGGTGCCGTTTGGCCCGAGTTGGCGGGCGGCAAGACCCGCTGTAACACCCGACCACCGCTCATATCCCGAGCCTGGTGACGCTGGTGACGCTGGTCATGGTCGCCAGGTGACTCACGGCACGTCCGCGCGCATGCCCCGCTTCGTAGCGTACGTCACGGGGCAGTTGGAGCCGGAGGTAGTCAATGGACGCAGTCGACCTGGCGCGGATCCAGTTCGCGTTCACCGCCGCTTTTCACTTCATCTTCCCGGCGGTGTCGATTGGCCTGGGCCTGCTGGTCGCCATCGCCGAGATCGTCCGCTGGCGCACGAAGTCGGAGATATGGGATCGCCTGGCGCGCTTCTGGACGAAGGTCTTCGCGCTGACCTTTGCCGTGGGCGTGGCCACCGGCATCGTCATGGAGTTCCAGTTCGGCACGAACTGGTCGCACTACTCGACCTTCGTCGGCGACATCTTCGGCTCGCCGCTGGCCGCCGAGGCGGTCTTTGCCTTCTTCCTCGAGTCGACCTTCCTGGGCCTCCTGCTGTGGGGCCGCAACCGCGTCGGATCGGGCCTGCGCATGGTTTCAGCGCCGTGCTGGTGTCGCTCGGTGCCATCCTGTCCGGCTTCTGGATCATCGTCGCCAACTCGTGGATGCAGACGCCAGCCGGCTACGAGATCCAGGGCGACAAGCGGTCCTGACCGACTTCTGGCAGCCGTCTTCAACCCGTCGACCCTCACCGCGCTTCTTCGCACACCGATCATTTCCGCCTGGGCCGTGGCGGCCTTCATCATGGTCGGCGTCGGAGCCTGGTACCTGCTCAAGCACCGTCACTATGACATCGCCCGACGCAGCATCCGCCTTGGGCTGGTCGTCGCGATCATCGCCTCGGTCGGCATGTTCCTGACCGGCGATTCGCACGCACGCCAAGTGGCGAACACCCAGCCCGTCAAGTTCGCCGCCATGAATGGGCTGTTCGAGACGTCGAGCGGGGTGCCGATGATCATCTTCGCCTTCCCGCCTAGCCAGGAAGGGGCTTCCGACCTGCCCAGCCTGGCCATTCCCGACCTCCTCAGCCTGCTCACCCGTTTCGATTCCAACGCGACCATCGAGGGTCTCGAGGACTACCCGCACGACCAGTGGCCGCCGGTGGGCGCCGTCTTCTCGACCTATCACCTGATGGTCGGGCTGGGCACGCTGATGCTGCTGGCGATGCTGCTCGGCGCGCTTGCCTGGATCGCGCGGACGGCTCGTGACCTGGCGATCTGGCTGTGGATCGCGGTCATCGTCACGCCCGCGCCGCTGATCGCGGTCGAGCTCGGCTGGGCGACTGCCGAGATCGGCCGCCAGCCGTGGATCGTGTACGGCCTGATGAAGACCGCCGATGGCGTGTCACCGCTGGTGACCACGCCTGAAGTGCTCGTTTCGCTGCTCGGTTTCGTTGGCGTGTACATCGCGCTCTTCGCCCTGTGGGTCTTCCTTGTTCGGCGCGTGCTGATGGCCGGGCCTGCTGCGGGCGCCCGCCGGCATGCCCGCCGAGTCGCCACCTGAACAGCCGGCCGAACGACCCCAGCCCAAGCCTGCGGAGGTGCTCTCGTGATCGACCTCGCGACGATCTGGTTCGTGCTCATCGGCGTGCTCCTGGTGGGCTACGCCGTGCTCGACGGCTTCGACCTGGGTGTCGGTGTGCTCAGCCCGTTCATCGGCCGTTCGTCGACTGAGCGAGGCGCCCTGATGCAAGCCGTCGGTCCGGTGTGGGACGGCAACGAGGTCTGGCTGCTGACCCTGGGTGGGGCGCTGTTCGCTGCATTCCCGTTGGTCTATGCGACCGTCTTCTCCGGCTTCTACCTGGCACTGATGCTGCTCCTGCTGGGGCTCATCCTGCGCGCTGTGGCGATGGAGTTCCGCCACCAGATCGATGATCCGCGCTGGCTGCGCGTGTGGGACGGTGTCTTCTTTCTGGGTTCGCTGCTGCCCACGCTGCTGCTCGGGGTGGCGCTCGGCAACGTTGCCCGTGGGCTGCCCCTGGTCGACGGCGAGTACCACGACGGCCTGCTCGGGCTGCTCAATCCCTTCAGCCTGGCAGTGGGCCTGACCGGCCTGGCGATGTTCCTGCTGCAGGGCGCCGCGTGGCTGATCCTGCGCACGGAGGGTGAGCTCCAGCGGCGTGCCCGGCTGGCGGGTCGCGGCGCGTTCGCGGCCTTTGCACTGTTCTGGCTCGCGATCACACTGTGGTCGACGATCGACGCACCCGACCTGTGGACCAACTACGGTCAGCCGCTGGCATGGATCGCGCCGCTTGTCTTCGTGGCGGCGCTGGCGCTCACCGGCTGGGGGTTGTGGGGCCGTTCCGACCGGCTGCCGATCCTGGGCTCGTCACTGTCGATCGCGGCACTCATCGCGATCCTGGGCCAGGCGCTCTACCCGGCGCTGGTACCCGACCGCGTCGCCTCGGCCGACCTGACGGTCAGCAACGCCTCGTCGTCCGACCTGAGCCTGTCGGTGATGCTGATCGTGGCCCTGATCGGCGTGCCCATCGTGCTGCTCTACACCGTGTTCGTGTATCGCCGCATCCTGGGCAAGGTGACACCCGCCGACACTTACGCGTAGCCGCCGGCTCGTGGCCGGCACAAAACATAGTGCCAATTTCCGTGCGTCGAATAGCATCGGCGCATGAAGCCATGGTTCGGATTCCACCTACCCAACTACTCGTTCCCCGACACTCCTCCGGCACAGCTCTTCGATCGCGTCGTCGAGCAGGTCAAGACAGCGGAAGAGGCCGGCTTCCGGCAGGTCACGGTGATGGATCACCTGTACCAGATTCCCGGCGTGGGCGGGGTGGCCGAGCCGATGCTCGAGGGCTGGTCGGTGCTCGACGCCCTGGCGCGCGAGACGTCGCGCGTGCGGCTTGGCACTCAAGTGACCGGTGTGACGTACCGCAACCCAGCGCTGCTCGCCAAGCTGGCAACGACGCTCGACGTCATCTCCGCCGGACGCGCGATGCTGGGTATCGGCGCCGCGTGGAACGAGCAGGAGCACGTCGGCTACGGCTACGACTTTCCGTCGGTGCGCGAGCGCATGGATCGGCTGGAGGAGGCGCTCGCGATCATCAAGGGGATGTTCACGCAGGAGCAGACGGACTTCGCCGGCCACTATTACCGCGCCAGTGAGGCGCTGAACTATCCGCGGCCGATCCAGCCCGGCGGGCCGCCGATCATGGTCGGTGGCGGCGGCGAGAAACGCACGCTGCGCATCGCCGCGCGGTACGCCGACATCACTCACTGGTTCGCAATCGGGGTCGAGATACTCAAGCACAAGACCGACGTCCTCTTCGGCTATTGCGCCGAGATCGGGCGCGACCCGGCGAGCATCGAGCGCGCCGTCAACGCACCGGTGATCGTCGATGCCGGCACCGACGACGTTGCCGGGGTGCGCGCGTATGTCGAGCGCCTGCCACCCGAGCGGCGCAGGAACCTGTTCGTCGGCACGCCCGAGCAGTGCGCCCACGAACTGCAGCCCTACCTCGATGCAGGTTTCATCGGTTTCACGTTCAGCAACACCACCTACCGCACACCCGACTCGATCCGGGCTATCGGCGAGACGCTCCGTTTGATCGGCGGCTGACGTGGATCGGCTGGTGACGGACTCGGCGGTGGCGGCTTACCTGGCCCAGCTGGCGGCCGACCAACGCGTGGTGCTCGACCACCTGCGCTCGGTCATCCACGCCGCCGCGCCGCAGGCGACCGAGGCCATCAGCTACCGCATGCCGGCCTTCCGCTACCGTGGCCGCCGGCTCGTCTACTACGCGGCCTTCCGTGAGCACTTCAGCCTCTTTCCGGCGAGCTACGCTGTGATCGACAGCCTGCACGACCAGCTGGCGCCCTTCCTGAGCGGCCGCGCCACGCTGCGCTTCACGGCACTGCGGCCGCTCCCCGACGAGCTGGTAACGCGCATCGTCCAGCTTCGCCTCGAGGAACTGTCGGGGCCCTGAAGCGCCGGTGTCCGCGTCAGGCTCGTAGCCGGTATGCCGTCGTCCCGTCGGCGGCATCGGACAGCTCGACCCCGAGCGACAGCAGCCGATCGCGGATCTGGTCGGCCAGCGTCCAGTCGCCCTTCTCGCGAGCCAGGGCCCGCAGTTCGAGCAGCGCGCCGACCAGCGGCTCGACCATGTGCGCCTGCGCGCCGAGCCGGCTGATCTCCGCCTCGAGCTGCAGCACCCGCCGGGCGAGCGCGTGGCTATCGTCGTCGGGCACGGGCGACATCTGGATGGTCGGGACGGCCACCACGCTCGCCGGGTCGGCGGCACCGACGCCCGCCGCTGTCCTCATCTCTTCGAGCGTGAACTCCTCGCCCGTGCGGAAGGCCGTTTCGTGCCCTGCGCGGCGGATCGTGACGGCATTTCGGCCGCGGACCTGTGCCCGGCCCGCCTCGAGATCGACGACCAGTGCGGTGTGCTCGTCGACACCGAGAATGAACGTGTTCGGTGGCAGGCCGCGCTCCAGGAGAGCGAGGCGTTCCGCGCCCAGGAAGCAGTAGCGCGTGTCGTGGTCACCGCCCTCGCGATTGTCCCAGTGCGGGATGACGGCCACGTCCAGACCGACGTGTGCCAGGATGTCCAGCCCGGCGGCCCAGTACGGGTCGGCGCCGGTCTTGTAGATCTCGTACACGGGCACCGTCACGCGGCCGAGGGTCAGCGCAGCGGCGCTGGCGACCACCAGCGCGCCGCCGCCGGTCAGCTTGGCCGCGAGCAGGTCCGGAATCGGCGTGCCACGCCATTGCCGCAGCGCGTAGGTGGGACTGCCCGGCCCGCTGAAAACGAAGTCGGCGGCCCTGATGTGGGCCAGGGCCGCTTCGCGCACGAGCGGGTTGGCGTCGGCACGGCGGAAGGACGCGACGGACATGTCGAGACCCAACCGCGCGAAGTAGTCGAGTGTCTGGGCAGTGAGCGTGTCGGCGTTGGGCTGGAAGCCATAGGGCGTGTCGATGGTCGCGCCGCGAACGGCGCTAGGGTCGCGGTCCGCACCAGCCACGCGGGTGAGCACGTCGCGATACACGCGGCGCATGCCGGGCGCCATCTCCCCCGAGCCGATGATCACCAACAGCCGCGCCACGCCCCCAGTATCCGCCCGGCGCATGGCAGACTTGCGCGTGATGCCAGTTCTCGAGCTTCCGACTGGGCAGCTGACGCCCGCTCAAGTCGGCGAACTTCGCGCCCTGTTGGCCGCCGCTTTCGCACCCGATGAGCACGGCGGTTTCAGGGACGACGACTGGCAGCATGCGCTTGGCGGCCGTCACTTCCTGCTCGCGGTCGGTGGCGCGATCGTCAGCCACGCCTCTGTCGTGGAGCGCGAGCTCCACCTCGCCGGCCATCCGCTGCGGACCGGCTACGTGGAAGCGGTGGCCACCCTGCCCGGCCACGAGCGGCGCGGCTATGGGACGGCCGTGATGCGCGCGGCGAACGCGCACATCGCCGCGGGTTTCGAGCTCGGGGCGCTCGGCACAAGCAGTCACGGGTTCTACGAGCGGTTGGGCTGGCGCACGTGGCGCGGCCCGACCTTCGTGCGCACCGAGCACGGTCTCGAGCGCTCAGCCGCAGAGGACAGCTACATCATGGTCCTCGCCACGCCCTCGTCGCCTGCCCTCGACCTCGACGCGCCGATCAGCTGCGAGTGGCGCCCGGGCGACTCCTGGTAGCGCCTACGGCGAGCCTCCGGCATCGCCACGGGCACTCTTGGCGAACGGGTCGGGCTGCTTGAGTCGTTTGGTCAGGTCGCGCAGCGCATCGAGCGGTGACTGCGCTTCGACGTTGATGTGCTCACCGGTGGACTTGTCGTGCGCGGCAGCGAAATATCGCCTCGCCGAGATCGAGCCGGTGCCGATGGTGTAGCGCGCCCGATCGGCCGGCAGCGCGTTCTCGGCTGCCTGCCAGGCCGCGCCGAGCTCGACCGACAAGGCGCCATTGAGCTGGCGCTGCATGCCCAGCGCGTCGTACTGGTGCCAGTGCTCGACGATCAGCCCGTCGCGCACCCGGAATATGTGGATCTCACCGATCTCGTAGCCCTGCCCACCCACGGTTGCCTTGACGTGCACGCGGGCCGCCACCTGATTGCCCTCAGCGATCAGGTCCGCGACTGTGAAGGACACCTCGCCGGGCATCTTGCTCATGCGCTCGGCCGCCTGGCGCAAGTAGGCGCGGCTGTCGCCGTCGGCGGCCGGCCAGGTGTGGGAAACGAAGTCGGCGGCGACCAGTTCGTCGACCGCATCGGGTCGCCGTTCCTCGAAGACCTTTTTCACGAAACGGCGAATGAGCTCCTTGTTCTCGGCAACTGTCATGCCTTCAGTATCTCGACCATGTCACCATCCTGGACAGACTGAGTACGGCCGACACGCTGGCCGTCGAAGCGCGCCGACGGGCCCCACAACCGGGCTCCGACAAATGTCTCGGCCAGCTCGTGGTGGACGGCGTCGGCCACATCCGCCACGGTCGCCGGCGGGGTGAGCGCCAGGGGTGTCTCCTCGACCACGCCGTTGTTGTGCAGGTAGACACGGATCAGACCCGTCAGCCGCCAGACGTGTGCCCGCAGCGCATCAAGCGATGCATCGTCGAGGACCGAAACTGGCAGCACGTCGAGCTCAGGGAAGGCGTGTCGCAGGCGGTCGAAGTCGTCGTCGGTCGCTTCGTCGGCGCGGGTCGCCGCGAGGAAGGCCGGCAGCTCGATGCCCGCCAGCTCGATCTCTGCCAGCACCGCCTGGAGCTCTGCCGGGTCACCCGACGCCCGGAGGCAGTAGACGATCGCGTCGGCTGAGCGCAGCACGCCGAGCAGCGCCCGGCCGCCACCTCGGTCGTCGCCAGCGCCCTCGATCAACCCCGGGATCTCGACCAATTGCACGAGCACGCCGCCGATCCGCGTCAGTGCCGGCACCGGCCGCAGCGTCGTGAACGGGTAGTCCCCGGTCTTGATCTGGATCTCGGACAGCGCCTGCAGCAGCGACGACTTGCCCACGTTGGGCGGTCCCACCAGCGCAATCTGGGCCGCTCCCTCACGGCGGACCGCGATCGAGTCACGATGGACCGCTCGCGCGCGCACGCGCGTGTCCTCGATCTCCGACACGAGCCACTTGCGCAGGTCCGCGTACGGCCCGTTTCGGTAATCGGGCAGCTCCGCGATCAGCTCGCGCACCACCCGGATCCTCTCCTTGCCCTCCTTGCCCGTCAGCCGGCGCTTCGCCACCTGGGCGAAGGTTCTGTGCGGCATCGGCATGACCAACTCCTCGCGCTACTGCGAGACGACGCGCTGCGCGCGCCCGACCGGCACGCTGGCAGCCTGCGTCGTTTCTCGCCCCTTCCTCCGACGCTGTTGTGGAAGGGGCGGATCAGCCGTTCTGGCGGGTGGCGGTGGCCAGCCAGGCGTGCCGGGCACGCCCGCCGAGAGGAACAGTCATGGCGCGCAACAGGTTACAGGACCATCCCCGCCGGGGTCGCGCCGGCGGCGCGTCCCCGGCGGGGTCACGCAGGCCCGCGTCCAACGCCGATGCGTGTGCCGCATCGCTCAGGAGCGATTCATGCAGGGATACTCCCGCGAATCGCCCGATTCTGACCACAACTGTTCAGGGAATCGCCCACTTCCGATCCTCTGCGCGCATCAGCTCGTCAGCGCGACGGCAGGAACGTGGAGGGCAGGCAGAAGCTCGTGCTGTGGAAGGCACCCTGGCTGACGGCGAAGAGGACGGCCGTGATCAGTGCGGCGACCGACACGTCGAACGCGAGGCGCCCGACTCTGATATCCAGACGCCGGCCAAGCGACCGTCTGTGGCGTGCCCAGCGCCGTACGAGAAGTGATCATGGTCCTGCCGCCCGTTGCCCAACGGCAGGTTCTCGGGTTGATGACTAGGCGCGGCCCTTGACCATGTCGATCAGCCGGCCGAGCACCTGGTCGCCGAAGCGCAGGCCGTTGTGCTCGTACTCATTGGTCAGCCACGGTCGCAGGCCGCGCACCTGCGCCGCCGTCTCCTCGGCGAACTCGCGCTCGATATACAGGTCGTAGGCGTAGATCGTCGCGGCGACGGGCACCTCGTTGTGGCTCAGTACCTCCGCGTCATACAGACGCGGCCACTCGAACTGCGCCAGGATCTCCGCCGCTTCGCGCTGCGGACGCAGCCCGGCGTAGTCCTCCCACATCCACGGAAAGACGTGCTCGGCGGTGAAGTAGCGCTGCTCTTGGACCTCGGCCGGCATGGTGCGCGCCGCCGCCCAGCGTGTTGCCACCCCATCGGCATACGACGACTCGTGCAGCGTCGCGTACATCGGGTTGCGCTCCCAGCCCGAGGCGCCGGCCTGCGCGTCGTACAGGAAGGCATTCGACCCGAACGGCAGCTCCAGCACCTGGTGCAGCTTCTCGAAGCCATCACTCATACCCAGCCACATGCCCAGCTGCCGAAAGCGCCGCGAGGTCAGTTGATCACCGTTGGGCAGACGCACATCGTTGGCGTCGAGGCGGTCGAAGATCTGGTGCGCACGCTCACGATCCTCCGGATAACGCGCGAAGTACTCGCGGTTCTTCTGGATGGCGCGCTGCCAGGTCGCGCTGTAGATGTCGTCGGCCGGCCGACCGACCGGCGTGAGCCCACCGGTGAGGAGCGCCTCGCGCAGGCCACCCGGCGCGATCGACAGGTAGGCGATCGAGGTGAAGCCACCGAAGCTCTGGCCCAGGATGCTCCAGCGCTCTACGCCCAGCTCCTGGCGGATCAGCTCGGCGTCGCGCACGATCGAGTCGGCGCGGAAGTGCTTCAGGTAGTCCGCCTGGGCCTGCGGATCGGCCCCCGGGATCTGTGCGCCAACCGGTGTCGACCGTCCGGTGCCGCGCTGGTCGAGCAGCAGCACCCGGTACTCCTCGAGGGCGCGCTTGATCCAGCCCGACGGTGGGCTGGTCGGCCGCGTCGCCTCCATGCCCGGCCCGCCCTGGAGGAAGACCAGGTACGGCTTGTCCTCGCCGCCAGGCGCCGCGACCTCGCGCGTGAACACGCTGATGGTCGGACCGGTGGGGCTCTGGTGGTCGAGCGGAACGGTGTGCTCGCGCTCAGTAGTAATAGCGCCGGGGAAGTGGTAGGTGGCAGTCATGCGCGAACGATAGCGAGATTGCGCCGAGTATTAGTCGGCCAGCTCGCGCTCAATGGATTGCTGCAGCCAGACGCGCTCCCCGGCGATCGCCTCGACTGCTTCAGGTAGACGCCCGCGAATCGACGACACGCCGCCCGGCGTCCCGGATCGCTCCGGCGACCGATAATCGGGCGGTGCGCATCGCCACCTGGAACGTCAACTCGCTGAAGGCACGCATGGACCGTGTGCTCGAGTGGCTCGAGCGCGGCCAGCCGGATGTGCTGCTGATGCAGGAGACCAAGCTGGCCGACGATGACGCCCCGCTGCTGCCCTTCCAGATGCGCGGCTATGAGCTCGTGCACCATGGCGAGGGACGCTGGAATGGCGTGGCCATTGCCAGCCGCCTGCCGATCGCGGCCTCGAGCATCGTGACCAACTTCGGTGACGGTCCCGTGCGCAACAGCGCCGCCGGCGCCGATACCAACTTCGCCGAAGAGGACTTCAACCCCTTCGACGAGGCGCGCATGCTCAGCGCAACTGTCGGCGGCATCCGTTTCGTGTGCCTGTACGCACCCAATGGCCGGGTCGTTGACTCGCCTTTCTACACCGGCAAGCTGGCCTGGTACGAGCGGCTGCGCAAGTGGCTGGCAGAAGCGGCCGCGCCGGACGCGCCACTCGTGCTGGGCGGCGACATGAACGTGGCGCCCGAGCCGATCGACGTCTGGAACGAGGCGCAAGCGCATGGTGGCACGCACGTTTCGGCGCGCGAACGCGCAGCCTTCGCGGCCCTGCTCGGCTGGGGGCTCGTCGATGCCTACCGGGCGCAGCGGCCCGAGCCGCAACGCTTCAGCTGGTGGGACTATCGCGCCGGGAACTTCCACAAGAACCTGGGCATGCGCATCGACCACCTGCTGGTCACGCGCCCGGTGGCCGAGCGTGTCATCTGGGCCGAGATCGATCGCGAGGCGCGCAAGGGCCAGCCGGTGCCGTCCGACCATGCGCCGCTGCTGATCGACCTCGACGAGCCCGGCACGCCGCTCGACGCGGGCTGGGAAGAGGCACTCAAACGTATCGCCGCGCGTACGCGGCGCTGACGATCTGACTGGAGGCGCGAAATGGGACTCTCGCTGATGCGGCTGCTCGGCCTGCGCCGCCGCTTCCGCCCCGGGCGCGTCGCGGTGGTGCGCCTGTACGGGACGATCGGCGGCGGCGTGCGCAACGCCGAGTGGCTCGAGCTCGTGCGTCGCTTGCGTGAGAACAGGAAGGTGCCGGCGGTGGTCGTCGACATCGACTCGCCGGGGGGCTCGGCGGCGGCATCGGACAACCTGTTCATGGCGCTCGAACGCCTGGCCGCGGCCAAGCCGCTCGTTGCCGCTATCACCGGCACCGGCGCCTCGGGCGCCTATCTCGCGGCCATTGCCGCTCGGCGCATCGTCGCCGCGCCGACCTCGGTGGTGGGCTCGGTCGGCGTGATCAACGTCGCGCCACGTGTGCCGGCACTGCTCGAGCGGCTGGGTGTCAACGTCAGCGAGCATACGGCCGGCGGCTTGAAGGGCATGGGCGCACCGTGGCGCAGCGAATTGGAGGCGGAAGCGGCGAAGGAGCAGCAGCTCGTCGAGCACGTGTACGACGCGTTCGTCGAGCGCGTCGCGAGTGCGCGACACCTCTCTGCCGAGAAGGCACGGGCGCTGGCGACCGGCGAAGTATGGCTGGGCCGCCAGGCCGTCGATCTGGGCCTGGTCGACGAGATCGGCGATCTGGAGCATGCGACCGAGATTGCCGCGGGCATGGCCGGCATTCCGGCCAAGGCGGCCGTCGCCCGTCTGCCACGGCCATTCTTCGCGCGCCTCACCGATCGTTTCGCGACGCGCGTGGCAGGCGCACTATCCGACGAGATCGACGCGCGACTGAATGACCACCTGCGCCTGTAGCGCCGGCGGAGAGCCCAGCGGCGCGCGGCACGCTCACGATCGCTTGGCCACAGCCATGCCAATTACGCTGGCATGGTGGACCCAAGACCCGCCTCAAGCGCGCGGTTCCGCGCCGACAGCCCGTCATCCGTCCTACAGAAGGCGGCCCTCGCTCAGGCATACCCCGGCCGGACGCTCACGGCCGTCTGCCGCATCGGCGCTTGTGCCTTCGCAGACCGGGTTATGCCGATGTCGTCGGCATAACCCACGCACGCTGGTCTCCGGAACCGCCCAGCGGCTGGGCGTGTGACGCTCCTGACCGGCCAGCGTCGCCCGGTTAGCTCTTGTCCTTGAGCGCCGCGAGGCGCGAATCAACCTCCAGTTCCTGACCGGCGTCAGCCAGGTCGGAGAACTGCTGGTCGATCGACGAGGCCGAAACCTCGGCCATGCCGCGGGCCATTGCCTCCTGCCGCCGGATGCGCTCCTCGAAGCGGTTGAGGTCGCTCGTGGGGTCCATCACTGAGACGCTCTTGACGGCCGCCTGGACCTGCATCTGAGCCTGCGCCATCTTGGCCCGCGCAATGAGCTCGTCGCGCTTCTGGACCAGTTCCTCGCGCTTGGTGCGCAGCTTGTTCAGGCCGTCCTTGAGCTGGTCGGTCAGCCCCGTCTGCTGCTCGATCTGCTGCTTGAAGGTCGCGATCTGGCTCTCGAAGCTGAGTTGCCGGCGCAGCGCGACCTTGGCCAGCTCGTCGAACTGGTTCGCCTCGGCGGCGTTGCCCTGGCCGCGCAGCTCGTCGGCCTTGCGCGACGCAGCGGCGGCCTTGTTGCCCCAATCCTCGTGCGCCTTCTCGGCCTCCTTCTCGTCGTCCTCGAGCAGGCGCAGGTTGCCGACCGTCTGGGCGACGGCCTGCTCCGCCTCGGCGATGTTGTCGGTGAAGTCGCGCACCAGCTGGTCGAGCATCTTCTCCGGGTCCTCGGCCGAATCGAGCATCGCGTTCACGTTGGCGCGCACCAGCTGCCCGATGCGCCCCAGGATCGACTGCGCCATTTCCTTCTCCTTCCGCTACCAGTGACCGCCGCTCGAGCGGCCGCCGCCGAAACCACCACCACCGTGGCCTCCACCGAAGCCACCCGATCCGAAACCACCACCGAAGCCACCGCTGCTGGCGCGGCCGCCACCGAAACCACCACTTGGCCCGCCCCAGCCCGACGGACCCCTGGTCGGCGCGCCCCGGCCGCCGCGGTACCCACCACCCCACCCGCCGCGTCGTCCGCCACCGGTCAGGATCGAGCCCAGGATGGCACCCGCCAAAAGTGAGCCGAAGCCGGTGTCGGGTCGATAGCGGTTGGGATCGATGGGATCGTAGCTGGGCGGCGTCTGCTGAGCCAGCGCGTACGCCTCGTTGGCGAGCTGCCCAGCCGTATTCGCCTCGGACAGGGCATTCGCGCTGTCCTGTTCGAGCACCGCCTTGGCCTGTGCCAGGTGCCGCTCCGCCTCCGCGAGCCGATTGCGCGCCGCACGGCCGATGTCCTGCGAGCGGCGATTGCCGGAGATGTAATCGCGCACCCGGCTCACGCCGGTGTCGGCCGCGGCGATGGCCGCCTGCGCTCCCTGGTAGGCACGCTGCCGCTTCGCCGCCTCCTCGCGTACGTCGGCCAGGATCTTGTCGGCGAGCGTATGCGCCTGCGTCGCGCTCTGGAACGCCGCCAGCACGTCGGGTCGGTCGCCGGCTGCCTTGGCCTGCGCGTCGCTGAGTGCCGACTGGGCGTCGGCAAGCGCCTGCGGCGGGGTCGGCTGTCCGCCTGGTTTGACCGCCGCCTGGGCAGCCTCGACATCGCTCGCCGCTTCCTTCAGCTCGGTGTCCAGCTTGGTCGCCGTCTGCTCCAGCGAATCGGCCATGTTGCCTACCGCCGTCAGCAGCGTGGTGGCATCGGCCAAGGCGGTCTGAGCCTCGTTCGCCGCCAGTGCCGCAGCCGACTTCTGGCCGTCAGCCAACGCCTTGTGGCCGCCTGCCAGGCGTTCCTGCGCGAGCGCGATCTTGTCGCGCGCCTTGTCCACGTTGCCCGCCACCGACGCCGTGCTCGCGTCGGCAAAGTGCGCCAGCCGGACCTGTGCCGCGGTCGTGTCGCCCAGCTGAGCCTGCGCCGTGGCGAGGTCACCGTCGAGCCGCCCGAGCACGTCGCCGGCATTGCGCTCCAGGTCGCGCAGATGCGCCAGCTCGGCCGATTGCTGGGCAACCACCTGCTCGGCCTTGGTGCAGTGGTCGATAATCTCCTGGATCATCGCGCGCCGCTGTTCGGGTGTCTCTGGCTCGGAATCGTCGAGCTTCTGGCCGATCGCGAACGCCGCCTTGAGCTCCTCGTGCGCACCGTCGAGCGCCAAGTGCAACGGCTTGGCCTGGTCGCTGCCGAACTCCGCCTCCGCGAAGCCCAGTTCCTGCTCGGCGTCACGCAGGTCGTCGTCGGTCTTGATGAGCAGCTTGTTGGCCTGTCGACCGAGCTGCTCCTGGGTCTTGGCCTCCTCGAACGCCGCCTGGCGCTCGGCGCGCAGGGCACGGATACGTCCGACCAGCCACGCCGCTCCAACCACGACGGCGATCAAGGCGACCAGGATCACCAGGAAGATCAGCGCGTCGCCGGAGCTCTGCGCCGGCTGGGCCGGCTGGCTGGGTGGTGGCGTTACCGCTGGCTCGGGCGCGCCGAAGACGTCCTGTAGTGATTTGACTGTGCTTAGCACCGCGCCGGCGTAGTCGCCTGAGGCAAGTCCCGGCTCGAGGACGCTCGTGCGGAGGCGGTCGAGGCTCGTCTGCGAGACCCGGTCGCTGAGACCCGAGCCAACGCTCACGTTGTCGGTGTGATCCTGCAGTGCCACGACCAGCAGGGCATCCCGGGAACCCAGGTCCTGATCGCCCACCGCCGCGGCATAGTCGCCGATGCTCATGTCGCCGGTGGTCGGCACGAAGAGCACGTAGAGCTGGATGCCGCTGCTCTCGAAGAGCTGTTGCAGGGCGTCCTGTATGGCCGCCTCGCGTCCGGCCAGCACACCCGTCTGGTCGGTTACGGCGCTCTGCAGGCTGGGAATATCTGCGGCGCGGGTTGCGGCAGCCCCCGACCACACGAGCACCAGGCCCACGAGCACCGCCGCCAGCGCCTGGCGCCACGCGCAACTGAGGGGCATTCGACTCACGTTGCGTAGTCTGCCGCCCGCCGCGCATTGGCGGTGAGAGTCCAAGGTCACAAACGACGCAGCGCCGACTGTGCGGCGTGGAGCCCGCACATACCGTGGACGCCGGCACCGGGCGGGGTCGCGCTCGAGCAGAGGTAGATCGCCCGGTTGGGCGTCGAGTACGGGTTCCACGGCCGTGCCGGGCGATCGAAGAGCTGGCCGAGCTCGAGGATGCCGCCGCCGATGTCGCCGCCCACGTAATTCGCGTTGTAGCTCTCGATCTCGGCCGGGCCGGCGGCGGCGGCGGCCAGGATGTGGCCGCGAAAGCCGGGCGCGAAGCGGTCGATCTGGTCGATGATCGCCTCACTCATGTCGACTGCCGAGCCGTTGGGCACGTGGCAGTAGGCCCACACCGTGTTGTGGCCGGCCGGTGCCCGCGAACGATCGAAGAGGCTCTGCTGCGCGAGGAGCACGAATGGTCGTTCGGGAATGCGGCCGCCGGAGATCGTTGCCTCGGACAGGGCTATCTCTTCGAGCGTCCCGCCCAGGTGCACCGTGCCGGCATCGAGCAGGGACTCATCGCGCCAGGGAATGTGCCCCTCGATGGCCAGGTCGAGCTTGAACACCCCCGGGCCATGGCGATAGGTCTCGAGCTTGTGCCGGTAACCGCCCGGCAACTGCTCGCGGCAGATGCGCGCCAGGGCGCCGGGCATCACGTCCAAGAGCGCCAGGTCGTGTTCGGGCATCTCCTCATATGCCGTCACTTTCAGGTCGGTGTCGATGCGCCCGCCCAGGGCCAGCAAGCGGGCGCCCATGGCCTCCGGGATGACGCCCGCGCCGCCGACCGGCAGCGGCCAGCCGTCGGCATGGGCACTGGCAAGCATCAGCAATCCCGCCGCGGCGCTGATGGAGCGTCCGAGCGGCAGGATCGAATGCGCCGCGGCGCCGGCCCACAGCGCCCGTGCGCGCTTCGTCGCGAAGCGCCGCGCCACGAAGCGCGCCGACTGGACCGCGGTCAGCCCGAAGCGTGCCAGCCGCAGCGTGTCGGGCGGCCACAGCGGCACATGGAACGGGGCGAGCACATCGGGCATCAGCGACGGCCAGTGCTCGACCAGCGGCCCGATCAGCGACTGGTACGTGCGCGCATCGCTGCCCAGCCGCGCGGCAGTCGCGGCGACGTCGCGCTCGACGAGGACCGCCGGCTCGTCATCGAGCGGGTGGCCGATCGCGTAACGCGGCTCCGCCCAGTGCAGCCCATGCCCCTCGAGCGCGTGCTGGCGCGGCGCGAAGAAAGGCGAGCTGCGGCCGAACGGGTAGATCGCACTGCAGACGTCATGCACATAGCCGGGCCGGGTGAGCTCCGCCGAGCGCACGCCGCCACCGATCTGTGGCGCGGCTTCGAGTACCGTCACCGACAGGCCCGCCTCGGCGAGCACGATGGCCGCCGCCAGCCCGTTCGGGCCGCTGCCGACAACCACTGCACGCGCCCCGCTCATGCAATCGCTCCGATTGCCGCTTCGCTCCGCAGGCGCATCGGCGGCACCAGCTCGCTCACCGGCTCGCGGACCCACCAGGCGCCCGTCTCGCGCAGGATGCGCGGAGTCGAGAAGCGGTAGCGGAACAGGCGGGCGCGCACGAAGGTCGGGCGCGCGCCGGCGAAGGGATCGAGGCGGAGCAGGCGGAGCGTCGGACGGTCGGCCTCCAGCAAGCGCACGAGGAAGCGGAAGAACCAATCACCAGCGTACGCCGGCGAGATGGGGATGAACCACATCAGCCAGTCGAGGCGCAGGTGGTACGGGGCAATCTGCGGCGACATGCGGCGCGGGTCGCCGGGCTTGGCCTTGAAGCCGTACTCCTGCCAGTCCTCGGCGGACGACGGCTGCTCGGCGGTCGTGCCCTCGACGATCACCTCGTAGCGCGTCCGGGTGACGCTGCCGAAAGCGCCGTAGGTGTTGACCAGATGCCAGGCGTTGAACGAACGATTCATGGCCTGGTGCGAGCTGAGCAGGTTGCGTACCGGCCAGTAGCTGAGGCCAACTACGAGCAGCGTCAACGCCGCTGCGGCGGCGACGAACCACGACGGTGCGCCGGCAACGCCAATGCCTGCTGGCGCGACGCCCGGCAGCAGCAGCTCGATCGACGAATCGGATATCCCGGCAACGAGGGCCAGGATCGTGATCCAGTTGAGCCAGGCGTAGTTGCCGGTAAGGACGAGGTACAGCTGCGTACCGATCATCAGCACGGCCGCGAGTGACGCCAGCGGCTGGGGCAGGAACAGCCCGAGCGGCAGCACCAGCTGGGCGAAGAAGTTGCCCGCGCCCTCGAGGCGATGGAAGACGCGCGGCGCGTGATGCGCGAACCAGCTCAGCGGGTTGGGCAGCGGCTGGGTCTCGTGGTGGTAGTCGAGGCACGTCAGGTTGCGCCAGCACGGGTCGCCACGCAACTTGATCAAGCCCGCGCCGAACTCGACGCGAAAGGCGATCCAGCGCAGCAGCAGCAGCACCACGAAGGGCGGCGCGTAGGCGCTGTTGCCCAGAAAAATCGCCACGAAGCCGGTTTCGACCAGCTGGGACTCCCAGCCAAAACCGTAGAAGGTGCCGCCGACGTTGACGATCGACAGGTAGAGCGCCCACAGCGCAAACCACACGAGCATGGTCAGCGGCAGCGGCAGCGCCGCGGCCATGCCCAGGCTGACGAGGAGGGCCAGGGCGATGCCCAGCCAGGCGACCAGCCGCAGCAGATCGTCCGAGTAGCGCCAGTGGAAGATGCTCGGCGCCTGACGGAAGCCGACAAGGGCCAGGAAGTCCGGCGCCGGGTCGAGCCCGCGCTCGCCGGCGAGAGCCGGAAACTGGCGCAGCGCCACGACGAAGGCGATGAGATAGAGCACCCCCAGCCCGCGCTCGATCAGGAAGCGCGCGACGTCGTAGTCGCCGCCGAAGAGCAGGCCGTGGACAAAGTTGCTTGCCACCTACCGTCATTGTCCAACGCGGCATTGACGACCGCCCATTACGCTGCCCCAGTGAGGCGCCGTGGCGATTTCGCTTGAACGGATCCGCCCCGACCAGGCGGGACTGCTGCGCGACGTGCGCCTGCGCGCGCTGCGCGAGGCGCCGTACGCCTTCGGCACACGCTACGAGGACGCACTCAACGAACCGCCCGACGACTGGACGGCCACCGCGCGCGCGTCGGCGCGCGGCAACTCGCGTGCCTATTTCCTAGCGCTCGACCAGGGCACGAGCGGCGACGGGTCGGCCAACCGCGGCGTGCGGATGAACGGCGCACTGACTGCCGTGGGCATGGTCCAGGCCCGGCGCCGGCCGCCAACAGATTGCCTGCTGTTCTCGATGTGGGTCGCGCCGGAAGTGCGCCGGCTAGGCGTCGGCCGTGAACTCGTCCAGGCGGTCGCCGACTGGGGCAGCGGCTGGGGTGCGCAGCGCGTCGTGCTCTGGGTGACGACGGTCAACGAAGGTGCGCAACGCTTCTACGAGCGCATCGGGTTCCGGGTGCTCAGCGACGGACCGGAGGCGGAGTCCGGCCGCTCATATGACGCACTCGCCATGGAACGAGTCATCACGCCCACGCGCGCCGGCCACGAATAGGAAGGCCGGCCCCGGGTTGGCCCGGGGCCGGCCTTTGTCTGACGCGCGTGCGGAGGTAGTGCTCAGGCGTTCTCGACCTTCACCGCGACGTGGAGAAACACGTTGTGGTGCATCGTGGCCGTGACGGTCGACGAGCTCAGCCAGATGCCGAAGTGGTCGTTCCAGATGATGTTGTGGTTGATGGTTACCGTGGTGGGCTCGCCCGCCGAGTAGACGAGAATGCCCGTCGTCTGTGACACGCCGGCGTCCGGATCGCCCGCGACGGCGGCGCTGCCCTTGTTGTTCGGGCCGATGCGGTTGTGGGTGACGACGTTGCCGCTGACGTAGCCGCCACCCTGGTGCGAGTGGATGGTTACCCCGGCGAGCTCGTTGCCGATGATGAAGTTGTGGTCGACGTGGTTGTCATAGGACGCCGCCAGCGGGAAAGCAGCGGCCATCAGCACCCCGGCCCCTTCACCCTGTAGCCCGTTTCGGCGTATGACGTTGCCGCGGACCAGGTTGTCGTAGACGCCTGCCTGATTGGGCAGCGTCGACTGGCTGCCCGGGTCCCAACCAGCGTTATGCGACGCGAGCGTGATACCGCAGTCGTATGGGTTGTCCTGGACCAGGTTGAGCACGATTCGATTGCCGTGCGTGGGACCGAACTCGTCGGTCAGCAGGATGCCGCCCGAGTTGCCCGCCACCAGGTTTTGCCGGACCGTCGAGTTGTCCACGCTCATGAGGTGGATACCCTCGCCGCAGTCACCGGGCACCTGACCCTGTGGCTGGCATTCGGGGTAAGCGGAGTCGGGGCCACCCTGGTCGTTGTTACGCACCACGTTGTATTTGATGGTCACGTGGTCGATCGGCGTGCTCGTCCCGGGATCGCCCATGGCGAGGATGCCTTCGCCGGTAGCATTCTTGACAGTCAAGCGCTCGACCGTGGCCCACGAGCTGGTGATGAGAACGCCGTTGGGGAGACCCGTGGCGTCGATGACGGCGTGTTGGCCTTCGAGCGTGACCGGCTTGTCGATATTGGCCGTCTCGGTGTACACGCCGCGGCAGACGACAACCACGCCGTGATTCGGCGCCGCGGCGATGCCGTCGTTGATCAATGAGTACTTTGCGTGCTGGCACGAGACGCCCGAGTTACCCGACGAGCCGTTGGGTGACACGTACACCCTGTGGTGACCGGCGGCTGCCACCGGCGCGCTCAATGCGAGCGTACCAAGCAGCGCCACCGAGCACGCGACCACGCCGCGCACGAGGGTCGACCTTAAACGAGTTGTCATCCGGTACCTCCGACTTGGACACACAGTGCGCCAGCGCCCTGACACGGCTGGGGTCGGGCGGAGTCGCATCTGGTGCAGTTTGTGTTGTCGGGAGCCACAAGCGCTCCGCCACTAAACTACACCCAACCACCGCGAGTGAACATTGCAGCCGTTGCTCGCTGGCAACGCCCGATCGATCAGGCCGCTTCGGCCAGCGCCTCGACGAACTGGCTCTGGTAGAGCTCGTAATAGAAGCCGCGCCGATCGAGCAGCTCGGTGTGCGTGCCTGTCTCGACGATCTTGCCGTGGTCCATGACCACGATCAGGTCGGCGTCGCGAATGGTCGACAGGCGGTGCGCGATGACGAAAGTGGTGCGGCCGGCCATCAGCTTCGACATGGCCTTCTGGATAAGCACTTCCGTCCGCGTGTCGACGGAGCTCGTGGCCTCGTCCAGGATGAGGATGCGCGGGTCCGCGAGGAAGGCCCGTGCAATGGTCATCAGCTGCTTCTCGCCCTGGGACAGGTTGGTCGCATCGTCGTCGACGACCGTCTCGTAGCCGGCCGGCAGGGTGCGCACGAAGTGGTCGACGTGCGCCTCCTCGGCGGCGGCGACGATCTGCTCCTCGGTCGCATCCTCGCGGCCGTAAGCGATGTTCTCGCGGATCGTGCCGTGGAACAGCCACGTGTCCTGGAGGACCATGCCAAACTCGCGCCGCAGATCCTCGCGCGTCACGTCGCGCGTATCGATGCCGTCGACGGTGATGCTCCCGCCGTCGATCTCGTAGAAGCGCATGAGCAGGTTGACCAGCGTCGTCTTGCCGGCACCGGTGGGACCGACGATGGCCACGGTCGCGCCGGGCTCGGCGACGAGGCTGAGATGTTCGATGAGCGGCGCCTCGGGCCGGTAGCGGAACGACACGTCGTCGAAGCCGACCCGTCCGACAATCTCGCCGAGCTGCCGCGGTTGTTCCGCCTGCTGGGTCAGCTCACCCTCGTCGAGCAACTCGAAGACGCGCTCGGCCGACGCAACCGCCGACTGCAGTACGTTGGCGATGCTGGCTGCCTGCACGATGGGCTGCGTGAACTGGCGCGAGTACTGGATGAAGGCGACCACGTCGCCCAGCGACATCTGGCCGGTGGCCACGCGCACGCCGCCGATGACGGCGATGGCAACGTAGTTGAAGTTGCTGATCAGGTTCATCGCCGGCTGGATGATCCCGGAGATGAACTGCGCCCTGTAGCTGGCGTCATAGAGGCGCTCGTTCTCCTCCGTGAAGCGTGCCATCGCCTCCCTGTGGCGGCCGAAGACGGTCACGATGTTGTGGCCGGTGTGCATCTCCTCGACCTGTCCGTTGAGCGCGCCGGTCGAGGCCCACTGGGCGACGAACTGGCGCTGTGAGCGGCGGATGATGAACAGGGTCACGACCAGCGCGGCGGGCACCGCGAGGACCGAAATGAGCGCCAACTCCCAGCTGATGGTGAGCATCATCACCAGCACGCCGATCACTGTCAGGATCGAGGTGATGAGCTGGGTCAGGCTCTGCTGCAGCGTCTGGCCGATGTTGTCGATGTCGTTCGTCACGCGGCTGAGCAGGTCGCCGCGGGAGTGGTCGTCGAAGTACCGGAGGGGCAGCTTGCCGAGCTTGAGGTCGATGTCCTGGCGTAGTCGATAGACGGTGCGCTGAGTGACGCCGGCCATGATGTAGGCCTGCGCCCAGGCGAACAGTGCGCTGACGACGAAGATGCCTATCAGCACGACGAGGATGCTGGCCAGGCCCCCGAAATCGATGCCCACCCCAGGGGTCAGGGTCATGCCGCTGAGCATGTCCGCGAGCTGGCCCTGGCCGTTGGCGCGCAGGCCGGCTTCCACCTGCGCCTGGCTGACGCCGGCGGGCAGGTTCTGGCTGATGACGCCCGAGAAGATGATGTTCGTGGCGTCGCCCAGGATCTTCGGCCCGAGCACGGCAAAGATCACGCTGACGACGGCGAGCACGATGACCAGCAGCAACCGACTGCGCTCCGGACGGAGTCGGCCGATCAGCCGCCGGAAGGAACTGCCGAAGTCCTTCGGCTTCTCCGGCGGCATGCCGCCCATCATCATGTGGCCCGGTCCGAAGCCGCCGCGGCGCGCCGGGCCCCCGTGCCCGCCGCCCATCGGCGAGCGGCCGCCGCCCGTGGGCCTACCGCCGCCCGTGGGCCGACCGCCGGCGAGCTGCCCGCTCATGCGGCCTGTGCCTCGGCCGGGGTGAGCTGCGAGTAGACGATTTCGCGATAGGTCTCGCAGCTCGTCATCAATTCGCTGTGCGTGCCCACGCCCACGACGCGACCCTCGTCCATGACCACGATGCGCTCGGCGTTGAGGATGGTGCCTACACGCTGGGCGACGATGATCGCCGTCGCGCCGGCCAGCTCGCGGCGCAGGGCCGCGCGCAGGCGCGCGTCGGTGCGGAAATCGAGTGCCGAGAAACTGTCGTCGAAAACGTACAGCGGCGCGCGCTTGACCAGCGCCCGGGCGATGGCCAGCCGCTGACGCTGGCCGCCGGAGACGTTGCTGCCGCCCTGGTCGATCTCAGCCTCCAGCCCGCCGTCCATCTCGGCCACGAATTCATTGCCCTGGGCAATCTCGAGCGCGTGCTGCAGGTCGTCGTCGGTCGCCTGTTCATCGCCGTAGCGCAGGTTGGAGGCCACTGTGCCGCTAAACAGGAAGGCGTTCTGCGGCACGACGCCGATCATCCGCCACAGGTCCTCGCGGCGCAGTTGGCGCACGTCGGTGCCGTCGATCAGCACTGCGCCGCCGGTCACGTCGTAGAAGCGCGGGATCAGGTTGATGAGCGTCGATTTGCCACTGCCGGTGCTGCCCACAACGGCCGTCGTCTGGCCCGGCTCAGCCACGAAAGAGATGTCGTGGAGTACCGGCTGTTCGGCGCCCGGGTAGCCGAACTGGACGTTACGGAACTCGATCCGGGCGCCGCGCGCGGGTACGATCGAGACCGGCTCGACTGGGTCGCTGATCATCGGCTGGGTGTCGAGCACCTCGCGAATGCGGTCGGCCGAGACCGCCGCGCGCGGCACGAAGATGAACATCAGCACCGCCATCAGCACCGAGAAGAGGATCTGCATCAGGTAGGTCAGGAAGGCGGTCAGGTTGCCGATGGGCATGCCGCCGGCTGAGATGCGTTCGGCGCCGAACCACATCACCGCCACCTGCGACAGGTTCAGGATGATCATCATCGTCGGGATGGTTACCGCGAACAGGCGGTTGACACGCAGCGCGGTCTCGAACAGGTCCTGGTTGGCGACGTCGAAGCGCTTCTCCTCGTGATCGACACGCACGAAGGCACGGATGACGCGCACGCCGGCGAGCGCCTCGCGCATGACCTGGTTGATGCGGTCGATCTTGACCTGCATGGCCCGGAACAGCGGGATCGCCTGGCGCATCACGAGGCCGATGAACACGAACATGATCGGCAGGATCACGACCAGCAGGCTCGACAGGGGCACGTCCTGGCGAACGGCCATGATGATGCCGCCGATGCCCATGATCGGCGCCAGCAGGATGACGGTCAGGCCCATGAACACGACCATCTGCACCTGCTGCACGTCGTTGGTGTTACGCGTGATCAACGACGCGGTGCCGAAGCGGTTCATCTCGACCTGAGAGAACGACCCTACCTTGCGGAATACCTCTCCGCGCACGTCGCGCCCAAAGCCCATCGCCACGCGCGCGGCGAGGAAAACGGCCACGACCGAGGTGATGCCGAGCACGAAGGTCACGCCGAGCATCAGTGCGCCGGTATTGACGATGTAGTTGGTGTCGCCGGTCGACACGCCGTTATTGATGATTTCGGCGTTCAGGTCGGGCAGGTACAGGTTGGTCAGGGCCTGGATGAGCAGCAGGCTGAGCACAACCAGGATTTGGCGCCAATACGGGCGCAGGTAAGTCCGCAGCAGACGGGTCATGGCCTGCCCGTGGCCGCGGCGGGAAGATTGCCCACGATGCGCTGCCGCGCGGCGCGGAAGGCGCGCAGGCCTCTGAGCAGGGCTGCCAGGTCGTCGTCACCGAGCTCGGCGAGCAGGGTGCTGAGGCGCAGCTGCCGCTCGGCGCGCATCGCCTCGAAGACGGCACCGCCACGGCTGGTCAGGTGCACCTCGACGACGCGCCGGTCGGTCTTGCTGTGGCGACGCTCCACGACACCCTTCTTCTCCATCCGGTCGACGATGCCGGTCGTGCTCGCGACAGAGACGTCGAGCAACTCGGCCAGGTGCGACATCGTCATCGGCGTACTCGACCGAAGCGCCATGAGCACGTTCAGGTGCACGACGCTGAGCGACCCCTCATGCCAGCGCTTGAGAGCACCCTGGAAGTCGCGAAAGCTGATCTGGTTGAACTCGTCGAGCACGTCGGTGACGAGCGCCTCGCGGTCCATTCGCGTGGTGTTTAGCGTGTCATTGATGTTCTCCATGCCGCTAGAAGTCTAGGCATCACAAAGAGCTTGTCAAGCGCCCGCACCTGGGGACCCTTCAGCCGAAGCGATCGGGCGACACCCAGCGCGGATCGACTTCGAGATGGAGGATCGCGGGCCGGTCGGCGGCCAGGGCGTCGCGCAACGCAGGCTCGAACTCGACGTCACGCGCGACGCGGCCGCCCTGCGCGCCAGCGGCCCGCGCGACCGCAGCGAAATCGAAGGGCCCGAGGGTCGTCGCGACGGCCTCACGACCCTCGCTCTGCTGGTGCATGGCGATGGTGCCGAAACGTCGGTTGTCGAACACGAGCACGACCGGCCGGGTGCCGGCGCGCACCGCTGTTTCGAGCTCGTTCATCGTCATCGCGAAGCCGCCGTCGCCGCACAGCGCAACGACCTGTCGTTGCGGCGCCGCCAGGCACGCGGCGATGGCGGCGGGCAGCCCGTAGCCCATGGCTCCCGACGTCGGCGCGAGGAAGGCGTTCTGGCGGCCGAAGCGGAAGCCGCGCGCCAGCCACAGCCCAAAGTTACCCGCGTCGCTGGTAATGATCGCGTCGTCCGCCAAGACACGTTGCAGCGTGGCGACAACGACGCCCGGGTTGACTCCGGAACTGCGCGAGCCCTCGGGGACCTGCGCCACTCGCGCGCTGGCCGCCAGGTACGCCTCTCGTTCGGCAGCAATCTCGGCTGCGCGCGCCTTCTGCGCGGCCCGGTCGCCACGCACGGGCACCTCAAGCGCAGCACTCAGGAAGGCGTTCGCATCGGCGCCAAGCGCTATGTCCGGCCGGCGCAGCCGATGGCCCGGCTGGCGCGGAGCGAGATCAACGTGAGCCCAGCGCGTGCCGCGCCCGGGCACCTGGTAACCGAACGAGGCTGGTTCGTTGAGCCGGCAGCCGATGACCAGCAGCGCGTCGGCCGACTTGAGCCGCGGCAGGACGGTCGGAGCCGCGCCGTAGCCGGTCATGCCCAGGTAGCGCGGATCATCGTTGGGAAAGACAGTCGGCCGGCGCCACGCGGCAAAGACGGGTAGCTCCAACGCTTCGCTGAATCGCTGCAGAACGTCCACCGCTCCGGCGCGGATAACCCCTCCCCCGGCGATGATGGCCGGCCGCGCGGCGCTGGCCAGCAGGGTCACGATGCGCTCGACCGTGTCGCGTGGCGGCGGCGCGGGAGCGACCGGCGCGATCTCGGCCCGCTGTACGCCGGCTCGTTCGGCAAAGACGTCGACCGGCACCGAGAAGAGCACCGGTCCGGGCCGGCCGGCCAGCATCGCACTCAGGCCTTCGCCAACGATCGGTGCCGCGTACGCGGGGTCATCGATCTCGGCCGCCCACTTGGCCAGTCCGCCGATGGTCGCCACGAGATCGGCCTCCTGGAGCGCCTCGCGTCCGCTGATCGCGCGCTGCACCTGGCCGAGCACGGCGACCATCGGCGTCGAGTCCGCCCGTGCGGTGTGGATGCCGATGGCCAGGTTGGCGGCTCCCACGGCACGCGTACCGAGGCAGGCCGCCGGCCTCCCGGTCAGTTGCCCGATTGCTTCGGCCATGAAGGCCGCGCCGCCTTCGTGGCGCGTCGCGACGACGGTGATGCCCGCACGCGGCAGCGCATCGAGCAGGCCGAGGAAGCTCTCGCCGGGCACGGTGAAAGCCCATTCGACGCCACTGTCGGCAAGCGCGCGGGCAAGCAGGTCGGCGACGGTCGCCACGGGGCGCCGCCGGGGATTGGCGCTCAGCGGTAGTTCGTGAACTGGAGTGGCACGGGGTAGGCCTCAGACTCCTGGCGCAGACGGCTGATAACCCGCTGCAGCTCGTCCCTGCTCTTGCTGCTCACACGCACCGCGTCGCCCTGGATCTGTGACTTGACCTTGGGGAAATCGTCGCGAATCAGCCGCGTGATCTTGCGCGCCAGCTCATCGGACAGACCGTGGCGCAGGGCAACGTGCTCACGTACAGTGTTGCCGCCGGCCTCCTCGATCGGGCCCCAGTCGAAGATCTTGAGCGACAGCCCGCGCCGGATCGCTTTCGACTCGATCAGGTCGCGCATTGCCCGCGCCCGTGACTCGCTGTCCGCGCGCAGGGCGAGCTCCTCCTTGCCCAGCTCGATCTCCGCCCGCGAGCCCTTGAAGTCGTAGCGCGTGGCGATCTCCCGGCGCGCTTGATCGAGCGCATTGATCAGCTCCTGCCGATCGAACTCGCTGACCACGTCGAATGAAACGTCACCGGCCATCTGTCAGCTCTCCGGAGTGAACGTCGCGTCGCGGCCCACCTCGCGCTCGATCGGCCACGCACGAAAGCGCTCGACGAGCGGCCTCTTCCCGTCCTGCCGCGGCGCGCCGAGCTCGAAGGTCATGAAGCCGCGAACGCGGATGCGCGCCGCGTCGACGCGCCGCGTGTACGCGGCGTGGAAGCTGACCAGCACCGCCGGGCCGCTGACCCAGATGCGTTCGGCGTCGAACTCGACGTTCGCCTGCTCCGTCGCGACCTGGTTCCACAGCGCGCGGATCGCGTTGGCACCTGACAGCGGTTCGGTGAACGGGTCCGCGCGGTAGCCGGCGTCCTCGGCGAACAGCTCGAGGATCAGGTCCGGCTTGCGCTGCTCCCAGCCTTTCTTGAACGCGGCGAGCAGGTCCTGCCCGTCGCCGGGAGTGAGGTTCATGGCCATCAAGTCTACGGCCCCCCGGCCAGCAGGCCGGCCAGCCGCTCGGCGATGACGTACGAGCGACCGCCGCCCATGACCAGCACGACATCGCCCGGCCGGACGCGGCGGGCAAGATAGTCGGCCGTTTCCTCGACGCTGCCGGGTGCCGTGGCGTGCGGGCCGCCGCGCCGGGACACGGCGTCGGCCAATGCGGTCGCGCTGGTGATCGTCGTGTCGGGATCGCGGCCGGCCCAGATGTCGGCGATGGCGACCTCATCGGCTGTCGCGAGCACGTCGGCGAAACGATCGAACATGAGTGCGGTGCGATGGAACGTGAGCGGCTCGTACACCGCCCACACGCGCCGCCCGGCGTAGCGCCCGCGCACTGCCTCGAGCGTGCGCGCGATCGCCGTTGGATGGTGGGCATAGTCGTCGAGCACCGTCACGCCCGCGGTCTCACCTTTGACCTCGAGCCGGCGACCGACCCCCGCGTAGCCGGCGAGGCTCTCGCGGATCGTGTCCTCGGCCACGCCCAGTAACCGTCCCACGCCGACGACCGCTCGCGCATTGTCGGCGTTGGCGGGGCCGGGCAGGCCGAGCGCATAGCCGGCCGGCAGGCTCGTGGGTGCGGCAACGATCCGCCCCGCCCGTTCTGCGAGCCGCTCGACCACACGCGTCACGCCCGGATCCGCGAGATTGGCGACCACCGTCGCTCCCGGCGCGCGATCGACCCACGCCGCGAAGGCGTCCAGCACGGCGCGCTCGTCAGCGAACACGTCCGGATGATCCCATTCCGCGTTGAGCAGGACCGCGACAGCCGGCACGTACGGGTCGAAGTTGCCGGCGTATTCGTCGGCCTCGACCACGAACGAGTCGCCCTTACCCCAGCGCGCCGTGCTCGGCATGTCGCCGGTCAGGCGGTCCGGTAGCAGGGCGCCGACGAACGCCGATGGGTCGCGCCCGGCGCGCACCAGCAGATCGACGAGCCAGCCGCTGGTGGTCGACTTGCCATGCGTGCCGGCCACCGCCACGAGCGCCTGGCCGCTGGTCGCGGCGGCGTCGGCGACGGTCTGCTGCCAGGACTCAGCGGGGATGTGCAGCGCACGCGCGGCGGCCAGCTCGGGATGGTCGGGCGCGACCGCGGTGAGAGCCTTGCTGACCGCCAGGCGCGCGGGTCGGGTGGCGGCGTCGCGCTCGACGTGCGCGGGGGAATGCTGCCAGGCGAGCTCGATGCCGGCCGCCTCGAGCGCGGCCGAATACGGCGAGGGCCCGCCCCCGTCGCAGCCGCTGACCAGCGCGCCGGCGCGCTGTGCCAGCAGTGCGGCGGCCGAGGCGCCGGCGCCCGCGGCGCCGATCACGTGGATCCGCTGCCCGCTCGGGATTGCTCGTGCCGGACGCGCGGGCGCGAGACCGCGCCCGATGTCGGCAGCGCTGCGCATCGGCCCAGCCTAGGGTTGCGACGAGCCGCCCAGGCGCTCGAGCAGCAGGTCGAGCGCTGCCCGTGCACTGAGCAGCTTGTTGGCGCTGCGGTCGGCTGGCCAGACATGCCGGCGCACGTCGTGGCCCTGGTCATCGGCGACGCAGACGTACGTCAGCCCGACCGGTTTGGCGGCCGACCCCCCGCTCGGACCGGCGATACCGGTCACGGACAGACCGACCGCGGCACCGAAGCGCGCACGCACGCCTTCGGCCATCGCCACCGCCGTCTGCGCAGACACCGCACCGTGCCTGGCCAGGGTGCTCGGGTCGACACCCAACTGCTGCTCCTTGACCACGTCGCTGTAGCTGATGACCCCGCCCACGTAGTAGTCGCTCGAGCCGGGCACCTCCGTCAGCAGGTGGCCGATCAAGCCCCCGGTGCACGACTCCGCGGTCGCCAGCGTCAGGCCGCGTTCGATGAACGGTGCGCGGAGCCGGGCGCCGATGTCGACCAGCTCCTTCTGCGCGTTCAACAGGCCCTGTCGATGGGCTCCGGTTGCGGCTGCTCGCGGGTGATCAGCCAGTTGCCCACCTGGCCGTTGCTGCCCAGCGAGCCCAGATCCATGTCGTTGACGAAGACGTGCACTGCGCCGGCGTTGCCGCTGCGGATGCAGACCTGGTCACTCGCGGTGACGTTGACCGTGTCGCCCGGATGAAGGGTCTTGCCACCGTAGCCCGCCACCGTGGACCCGTCGGCGACGATGCGCACCCACGCCTTGTGCACCTCGACTTGCAGCATCACGTTGAGCGCTGAGGCGAGCGCGGGCGTGACGACCACGTCGCGTATCTGGATGACCGGGTCCAACCCGCTGCGGTAGGCAGTGATGGTCAGGCGCCAGCGCCCAAGCGGGAAGTTGAGCCCCTCTGCGAAATTGCCGTCCGACGAGACGATTACCTCGCGGGCCGGGCCGATGGGCGCCGGCGAGCCGCTCGCCGATGGTGTGCTGCTGGCTCCCGGACTGGCGCTCGGCTCGCCGCTGGGCGCGGGGGTCGAGTTGTAAGCGCCCAGGTAGGCACTGGTGATGGTCAGCCGTTCGGCGGTCGTCGTGCCGCGCACGACGATCTGGCCGTCCGTACTCGCCTCGCCATCGGTCGGCCCCACCAAATCCAGGGTGAGCACCGCCGGCGGTGGAGGAGTCGCCGACGCGCCCGACGAGGACGATGACTGCGGCAGTGGCACGTTGATCGTCAGTGCCAGGGGCGGGTCGGAACGGCGCTGTGTCACGGGGTCGATGGAGACGATACTGAAGTCGTTGCGCCCGAGACCCAGGTCGACCTCGCGCGACCACGCGCCGTGCTCGTCGGCGGTGGTGTTGTAGCCCTTGCCGCCCGGCCCGGTGATGACGATCGCAGCGCCCGAAGCTGACGTGCCGGAGAGCACGATCGATTGCGAGTCCACCTCGCTGACCACGTTCGTTGGGTTCGTCAGCGTGATCGGCGTCGTCGCCGCGTAGCGCAGCAGCTGGAAACCGATGTAGCCGACGAAAGCGACGATGACGAGCACCACCAGGCCGGCCACCAGCATGGCCGGCGTCAGCGTCAGCCGGCGGCCGCCCGGCTCGATCAGTGGCCGCGGCGGCGGCGCCACGGCGACGTGTTCGGCGGCGCGCAGCGCATCCATCTCCTCGCGCCAGCGCTCGAGCAGCTCGTCGGGGTCGAGACCAAGGTAAATCGCGTAGTTGCGCAGGAAGCCCTTGGTGTAGACCGCTGCCGGCAGCTCGTCGTAGTCGCTGTCCTCGAGTGCCGAAAGGTAGCGCAGCCGGATCTTCGTGTCCCGCTCGGCGCGGTACAGGTCAACGCCCTTGCGCTCGCGCGCCAGCAGTAGCGTCTCGCCGACGCGTGGCGCCGGGGTCGCGTCGATTGCCGCCCGGTCCCGGCCGACGCGGCGGTTGCCGACGCAGAATCTGGTGCCGGGCAGTCATCTCTGAGCGCGCTTACCTCTGTCGAATGAGACGAAGTTCAACTGGATGAGCGGCCAGTCTACGCGCTATACCCGGCCGGCCGTATCGGCGCCGGGGTCGCCGCGTCAGTCGAGCGCGTCCGCCTCCGACGGGCCGCGGATCCAGTTCTCCGGGCCGTAGACCTGCCGCGGCGCGCCCGGATTACGCGGATCGAGTGGACCGATGATGCCATGCCGTTCGAGCGTATCCATCAGCCGCGTGGCGCGATTGAAGCCGACCTTCAGCTTCGTCTGCATCATCGACGTACTCGCCCGGCCGGTCTGCTGGACGATCTCCGCCGCACGCGGTGCCAGTTCATCGTCGGCCGCCTGGGCCAGCCAGGCGTATTGGCCACCGTCTGGGCCATCGTCCGACTCGGCGCCCTTGATCAGGTCGCGGTTGTAGTGCGGCTCGTCCTGAGCGCGCCATGACTTGGTGACCCCGTGAACCTCGTTGTCGCTTACGAACACGCCCTGCAGGCGCACGGGCCGCGGCAGGTCGGCCGGCTGGTAGAGCATGTCGCCACGGCCGATGAGATCCTCTGCGCCGTTCGCGTCGAGGACGGTGCGTGAGTCGACGTTGGACGCCATGGCGAAGGCGATGCGCGATGGGACATTGGCCTTGATCAGGCCGGTGACCACGTTGACGCTCGGCCGCTGCGTGGCGAGCACCAGATGGATGCCGACGGCACGTGCCTTCTGGGCCAGCTTGACGACCGGGTCTTCGACTTTGCGCCCTTCGCGCAGCATCAGGTCGGCCAGCTCGTCGATGACGACCACGATGTACGGCATCGGCGGCGCCTCGCCACGGCGTGGGCTGACGTTGTAGGCGGCAATGTTGCGCTCCATTGCCGCCGCGAGGAGCTCATAGCGCTCCTCCATCACGTGAACGAGATTGGTCAACACCGCCCGGGCCTCGTGCGCCTCGACGATGACCGGCACCTCGAGCTGAGGCAGGTCCTTGTAGGCGGCGAGCTCGACGCGTTTGAGGTCGATCAGGATGAGGCGCAGCTCGTCGGGGTTGGCACGCATCAAGAGGCTTGTGATCAGCGCATTGACGCACACGCTCTTGCCCGACCCGGTGGCGCCGGCGACGAGCAGATGGGGCATGCGCGCGAGATCGACGGCGTATGCCTTACCCGACACGTCGCGGCCGAGGGCGAAGGTCAGCCGGCTCTGTGCGTCGGCCATGGCCGAGTCCTCGAGCAGTCGGCGGAAGCCGACGATCTCGCTGCTGTGATTGGGAATCTCGATGCCGACAACGTCGCGCCCGGGAATCGGCGCTTCGATGCGAATCGAGCGTGCCGCAAGCGCCATGGCCAGGTCGTCGGCCAGAGCCTCGATGCGCGACAGCTTGATGTGTGCGTCCGGGCGCACCTCATATTGCGTCACGACCGGCCCGGTGTTGGTGGCGATGACCTCGGCCGGGATCTGGAAGCTCGACAGCTTCTCCTCGATGATGCGGATGTTGCGCGCGTGGTCGAGATGCTGTCCGGGGGCGCCCGATTCACCCTTGTCGAGCAGGTCATAGCCGGGCAGCTGCCAAACACGCGCCGGACGGGACTCCGATTCCGCGGCTTCCGCTTGTACCGGGACACGTGGCGTCGCGCCGACCGGCGCAGTCCAGATCGTCTGGCTGAGCGGCAGGACGGTCTGCTCGGGCGTCGGAATCGTCGTTCGCTGCTGCACGAGCGGAGCGTCGACCGGCTCGGGCTGCGCCCCCCGGCGTGCCTGGCGACGGGGCGGCCCGGCGACTGTGGCGGCCTGCCGGCGAGCCGCCTCGTCGGCTATCTGCCGAACCGGCCGCGCCATGGCGCCGGCAACCACCCGGCCACCGGCACCCACCGGCGCCAGCAGCGTACGCAGGCTGACGTTGAAGAACAGGATCATCCCGGCGAGCACGAGGCCGACCAGCAGGACGAATGCGCCCGGCGCCGACAACAGGCTGGTGAAGGTCGCCGACAGCCCGTCGCCGAGCGCCCCGCCCCCGGCACTCAATGCGCGCGCGCCGTCCCCGGTGCCCCAGACGAGATGGATCAGGCCGAGCCCGGCCAAGAACATCAGCACACCGCCGACGATCGCCAGCAGCGAGCCGTTGGCCAGCGGCGACGGACGCTCGACCAGCACACCACCGACGACCAGCAGCAGCGCCAGCAGCCAGGCACCCTGTCCGACCGCGGGCCGGAGGATGTCATCGAGATAGCGGTTGAGCAGCCCCGCCTGGGGGATGAGCAGCGCGATGAACGTGATGACGCCGACCACGATGAGTGCCAGGCCGGTGAGCGAGCGGGCGACGTGCGGCGGCACCTGGAAGGCGGCCAACCAGTGTCGCGCCGGGGTCGTCGCGCGTGCCTGGCGCGAGCGTGAGCGGCCGGGCCCGCCCGCCCGTCGTGCGCGGGCCAACGCTAGACCTCGACCACGACGGGAAAGACCATCGGCCGCCGCTTGGTCTGCTGGAACAGGTACTGCGAGAGCCTGTCCTTGATCTGCGCCTTGAGCACACCCACCTCGCTGGTGTGTTCGCCCCGGCTGCGGATCGCTTCGGTCACCTGGCGAGCTGCGGCGGCGATGACCGGGTCGTCAGGGCCGGTAACGAAGCCAAGCGTGACGATCTCCGGCTCGCCCACCAGCGCGCCACTCTGCTTGTCGACCGTCACCACCACCAGGAACATGCCGTCATTGGCCAGCGCGCGCCGGTCGCGCAGCACCACGTCGCCGACCGCGCCGACCGACAGCCCGTCGACATACACGTAACCGGCCTCGACCGGCACCGCGCGGTGCGCGCCCTGCGGCGTGAAGTCGATCGGTTGGCCGTTCTCGATGATGTAGATATTCTCCGCCGCGACGCCCAGTTCCTGGGCCACCCGGCCATGCTGGACAAGCATCCGGAATTCGCCGTGGATCGGAATGAAGTGCTGCGGCCGGGTCAGGCTGAGCATCAGCTTGAGCTCTTCCTGGCTCGCATGGCCCGACACGTGCGCGCGCCGGATGTCGTGGTAGAAGACGTTGGCGCCGACCTTGAACAGGTTGTCGATCGTGCGCCCGACCACTTCCTCGTTGCCCGGAATGGGGCTCGCGCTGACGATGACGGTATCGCCCGGCTTGATCTCGACCCAGCGGTGGTCGCGATTGGCCATCCGCGCCAGCCCGGCCATCGGCTCACCCTGTGCTCCGGTCGTGGCGATGACCACCTCGTTGTCGGGCAGATCCTTCAGCCGATCCTTGGTCACGAGCTGCTCCGGCGGGTAGCGCAGGTAGCCCAGCTCGGTGGCGATGCGTACGTTCTGCTCCATCGAGCGGCCGATGACCGCCACGCGCCGGCCGAACTCGCGCGCGGAGTCGAAGACCTGCTGGATACGCGCGATGTTGCTGGCGAAGGTGGCCACGATCACCCGCCCACTAACACCCTCCATGATGTTGTGGAAGGCGGCTCCGACCGTGCGCTCGGACGGCGTGTAGCCCGGGTTCTCGGCTCGCGTCGAGTCGGACATCAGGCACAGGACGCCCTGCTGGCCCCAGTCGGCCAGCGCGTGCAGGTCGGGCATCTTGCCATCGACCGGCGTGTAGTCGAACTTGAAGTCGCCGGTGTGGATGACCATGCCGAGTGGCGTGCGCAGGGCGATACCCATGGCGTCGGGAATCGAGTGGCCGATGCGGAACGGGGTGGCGCTGAAGGCGCCCAGCTCGACGGTCGTGCCCGGCTCGAACGGCAGCATGGGATTGTTGGTGAGCTTGTGCTCCTTGAGCTTGATGCCCAACAGGCCCTGCGCCAGGGTCGACGCGTAGACCGGCACGCCGGGGAAGTACGGCAAGACGTACGGCAGGCCGCCGATGTGGTCCTCGTGCGCATGCGTGATCAGGAACGCTTTGAGCATGTGCGCACGCTCGCGCAGGTACGTGACGTCGGGCACCACGAAGTCGATGCCGAACATCTCCTCCTCGGGAAACATCAGCCCGCAGTCGATGACCACGATCTCATCGTTCCACTCGAACAGGGTCATGTTCTTGCCGATCTCGCCCACGCCACCGAGCGGCAGGATGCGCAGCGTGCCGGCATCCACGTTCATCTAGAAGAGCTCCAGTTGCGGCTCGGGATCGCCCACAGTGACCATTTCCAGCTCCTCGATCTGCACCTCGGATTCGTCCTCGGCGGCGCCCGGTTCTTCAGCTGCCGGCGGCGCGTCGCTCGCGTTGGCTCGTCGCAGCCGGGCTCGGATCAGCGCGTCGGGCAGACCGGCCATGTCCTCGTACATGGTCTCCTTCAAGGCGCCCTGGCGGAGCGCCGCGGCCGGGTGGTACAGCGCGTACGCGGTGGCACCGGACGCGCCCGTCTGTGGGTCGACCGGCCGCTCGGTGCCGTGCGCGCCGCCGATACGTGCCCCGGGCATGAACGTCTGCAGCGAATGCCGGCCGAGGGTGACCACCAGCGCCGGGTCGAGGACCTCCAGCTGGCGGTGGAGGTACGGCGCACAGGCGGCGATCTCCGCCGGCTCCGGGTCACGATTGGCCGGCGGTCGGCACTTTACGACGTTGGTGATGAATACCTCCTCACGCCGCCAGCCGATGGCGGTGAGCAACTCGTTCAGCAGACCACCGGCAGCCCCGACGAACGGCCGGCCCTGCTGATCCTCGTTGTAGCCCGGCCCCTCGCCGACGAAGACGACCTCCGTGTCGGGATGGCCCTCCCCGGGCACGGCCCGCGTCCGCCCTGCGTGCAGCGGGCAACGTGTGCACGCGGCGACCTCGGTGGCGACCTCATCGAGCGCCCGCCGGCGTTCATCCGGCGTCACGCTGATCGACGGCTCCACTTGTGCCCGGTTCGACCGTTACTGCGCATGGCAAAACTCGTTGCAGGTGTTCGTCTGGGCACGCGCCTCGATGATAGCGCCGCTCACGAGCCGACGGCCCGCCGGTAAGCCGGCGGGCCGTACCAGACGCAACGAAGAATCGCTTACGCGGGCGACTTGGCGAGGTGACGCTGCATCGCCGCCTTACGCGACAGGTTGACGCGCCCCTGGCGGTCGATCTCCGTAACCACGACCATGATCTCGTCGCCGACCGACACGACGTCCTCGACCGTGGGGACGTGGTAGTCGGCCAGCTCGCCGATGCGCACCAGACCCTCCTTGCCGGGCAGGATCTCAACAAACGCGCCGAAACCCATGATTCGCGTCACGCGGCCCAGGTACAGGCTGCCCACCTCAACCTCGCGGGTGAGGCCCTCGATCATCTGGATGGCCGCGCGCGAGTTGTCGGCGTTGACCGCCGCAATCTCGACCGTGCCGTCGTCCTCGACGTTGATGTTGGTGCCGGTGTCCTCCTGGATCTTGCGGATAGTGGCACCGCCTTTGCCGATGATGTCGCGGATCTTCTCGGGGTTGATCTTGATGGTGATGATGCGCGGCGCGAAGTCGCTCATCTCGGTGCGCGCCTCGGGCATCACCTCGAGCATCTTGCCCAGGATGAACAGCCGCGCCGCGCGTGCCTTCTCCAGCCCGCTGCGGATGATGTCTTCGTTGATGCCCTGGATCTTGATGTCCATCTGCAGCGCGGTGACGCCTTCGGCCGTACCGGTCACCTTGAAGTCCATGTCGCCGAAGGCATCCTCCTTGCCGAGGATGTCGGTCAGCACCACGAACTTGCCGTCAGCGCCGGTGACCAGGCCCATCGCCGCGCCGGCGACCGGCGCCGAAATGGGCACGCCGGCGTCCATCAGCGCGAGTGTCGACCCACACGTCGAGGCCATCGATGTGGAGCCGTTCGACGAGACGACCTCCGACACCAGCCTGATGACATACGGGAAGTCCTCATGCGCCGGCAGGACCGGCACAAGCGCTCGCTCGGCCAGCGCGCCGTGCCCGATGTCGCGCCGTGACGGCCCGCGCATCGGCTTGTTCTCGCCGGTCGAGTACGGCGGAAAGTTGTAGTGGTGCAGGTAGCGCTTCGACTCCTCGGGGCTGATGGTGTCGATGCGCTGGACGTCGGATGACGAACCGAGCGTGGCAACCGTCAGCGCCTGCGTCTGGCCGCGCGTGAACAGCGCCGAGCCGTGCGTGCGCGGCAGCAACCCGACCTCGACCGAGATGGGCCGGATCGTTTCCGCATCACGGCCGTCCATGCGGATGCCCTCGTTGAGCACCAGCTCGCGCACCGCCTTCTTGTGCAGCAGGCCGCCCAGGCCCTTCGAGAAACGTGCGTGGCGGCGTGCCGCCTCGACCGCGCTGGTCTCGTCCTCGAGCGTGCCGCCGTTGCTGCGCAGCCCACGGATCGCGTCGGCGACCTCCTTCTTGAACGAATCGATGCGCGCCGGCAGGTCACCGGCCCAGCGCAGCAGCAGTTGAGCTGTCGCCTCGGCATCGGGCAGGGCACGGTGGTTCGGTTCGGTCTCGAGTTCGAAGAAGCGGGCCAGGTCGGCGAGCTTCAGGTCAGAGTCTGGATACGCCTCACGCGCCAGCACGAGCGTGTCCAGGTAGCGGCCCTGCTCGATCCGCCGGCCGTCGCCCAGTGCCGCCTCGAGGAAGCCGATGTCGAAGCCGACGTTGTGGCCCACCAGCAGCGCGTCGCCTGCCCAGTCGCTGAACTGCCCGGCTGCCTGAGCCGGTGACGGCGCGTTCTTCACGTCCTTGTCGGTGATGCCATGCAGCTGGCGCCCGACGATCGCCTCACCCGGATTGACCAGCGTCGACCAGCGGTCCTCGATCTTGCCGTGGACAACCTTGACCGCGCCGATCTCGACGATGGCGCCCTGCTTTACGTCGCGGCTGGTCGTCTCCACGTCGAAGACCACGAACGGCTTGTCGTCGTGCAGCGCATCGATGAAGGCGAGCACCGAATCGGTGCCCGGCTCGATGTACGGCACGCGCTTGGGCTTACCGACCTTCTCGCGCAACTCGTCCTGGAGGTCGATGATCGGCGCGAGCGACCGGTGGCCGAACATGATCGCCTCGGCCATCACCGATTCGGGCACGATCTTGGCGCCCGCCTCGACCATCATGATTGCGTCACGCGTCCCGGACACGACCAGGTCGATGTCCGAGCTCTCGAGCTGGGTGACGGTCGGGTTGAGCACCAGCTCGCCGTCGATGCGCCCCACGCGTACGGCGGCGACGGGGCCTCGGAACGGGATCTCACTGATCGTCAGTGCGGCCGACGCAGCGATGGTGCCGAGGATGTCCGGATCGTTCTCCTGGTCGGTCGAGAGCACGGTCAGCACGACCTGCACGTCGTCCTTGTAGCCACTCGGGAACAGCGGCCGGATGGGCCGGTCGGTCAGGCGCGCGGCCAGGATCGCCGCCTCTGACGGGCGCGACTCACGCTTGATGAAGCCGCCCGGGATCTTGCCCGCGGCGTACATGCGCTCCTCGAAATCGACCGTCAGCGGAAAGAAATCGAGCCCCGGCCGCGGCTCCGAGCGATTGGCAGTGCCGAGTAGCATGGTGTCGCCGTAGCGGACGGTGACGGAACCACCGGCTAGCAGCGCGAGCTTACCGGTCTCGATGATCAGGGTACGACCGGCGATCTCGGTCGACAGTGTTGTGACTGGCATCAGTCCTCCATTGGTGGAGGACGGGGCTCAGGAGTTTGCTAGCGCCGCAGTCCGAGCGCGCCGATCAGGGCGCGGTAACGAGCGTTGTCCCTGCGCATCAGGTACGCAAGGAGCCGGCGACGCTGGCCGACGAGCTTGAGCAGGCCGCGACGCGAGTGATTGTCCTTGGGAAAGTTGCGCAGATGCTCCGTCAGGCCCTTGATTCGCTCTGTCAGCAATGCAATCTGCACTTCCGGCGAGCCGGTATCTGCTTCCGATCGGGCGTGCTCAGCCACGATCCCTTCCTTGGTTTCCCGCGCCAGGGGCACCCGTTCCTCCAGTATTTCCTCTTTCTTCGTTCGGCGGGAGTCTAACAGGCGTTCGATTTGACCGCTCCGCCCGATGCGGCTGTGTCCCCCGTGCCGAGCACGAATCGCGCCCGCGCTGCATCGCGGTCCATCTGCCTGACCAGTGCCGCAGCCGACGGAAAGCGCTTCTCCGCGCGCAACCGGCGCACGAACTCCACGCGCAGCCACTGGCCGTAGAGATCCTCGCCGATATCGAACAGATGGGCCTCCAGTACCCGCTCACCGCCGCCGAACGTTGGCCGCACGCCGAGCGACGCAACGCCGTCGGCGGTGCGCGCCGGATGGAGTGGATCTGGGCCACCCCACGACGCGCGGACGGCATAGATGCCATCGGGCGGCAGGGTCACCCGCTCGTCGAGCTCGAGGTTTGCGGTGGGATAGCCCAGCTCGCGGCCGCGCCGGTCGCCAGGTACCACCCGGCCGCTCACCGCGTAGTGCCGGCCGAGCAGGCGGCGCGCCTCGGCCAGCCGGCCCTCGGCAACCACGCCGCGCAGCCGCGTGCTCGAGATCGTCGCCCCCTCGCCGGCGAGCGAGTGGACCTCGGCGATTTCGAAGTCGAGTTCGCGGCCCAGCGCGCGCACCGCCGGCAACACCCCGGCGCGGTCACGGCCAAAAGCCGACTCGGGCGTCATGACCACTGCCACCAGGTCGCGGCCGGCCGACACCCGGCGCAGGAACTCCTCCGGCGGCTGGTCGGCGAACTCGCGGTCGAAGCGCTGTACCACTAGCAGATCGATGCCGAGTGCGGCAAAGCGCGCACGCCGTTCGCTCTCACTGCACAGCACGGCCGGCGTCTGGCCGCGCAACACCTGTGCCGGGTGCGGCTCAAACGTGAGCAGGACCGACCTCGCGCTCCGCCGCCGCCCGGCATCGACGAGCGCCCGCAGTACTTTCTGGTGACCGCGGTGGATACCATCGAACATGCCGATGCCGAGCACGAAGCGCAGACCGCGCGGCAGCTCGTCGACGCCGCCCATGATCTCCATCTAGGCGAGCACCTTCTCGGGCCGCAGGAAGCCGGCCGTCTGGCGGGCCATCGCCACAAGTCGGCCGGCGGTATCGACCACGCGTACGAGGCCCTCCTCTTCCGGCGCCGCCGCGCGCCGCAGTTGTTGGCCGCGCAACAGGTGGCGCAGCGCGGCATCGGCGAGCTCGAGGCGCGGATAGCGGTCGAGGCCTACGTCCATGGGCAACAGCAGGTGCGCGACGTTCCCATGACTCAGGTCCTCACGCACCTCGGCCAGTGGATGAGCGTCCGGCAGCCGGAAATCGCCGCTCGCAGTACGTGTCAGTGCCGCCAGGTACGCACCACTTCCGAGGCTCTCACCGAGGTCCCGCGCGAGCGCCCGAATGTAGGTGCCGGCGCTGCACTCGACCTCGAGCGTGGCCACCGGCCGGCTCGGGTCGTCGTCCTGCCAGGCAGTCAGCGCCAGCCGGCGGATCGTGACCGTGCGCGGCCGCAGCTCGGGTTTGGCGCCGCCGCGCGCCAGTTCGTACGCGCGGCGCCCGCCAATGCGTACGGCCGAGTAGTCGGGCGGCACCTGCTCGATCTCCCCGCGAAAGCCGTCGAGTGCATCTTCCACGTGTGCCCGCGTGGGAGCGCTCCCGGTCGGCGTCAGCTCGCCGTCCAGGTCGTCGGTCGTTGATCTGCTGCCGAAGCACACCACCGCCCGATATTCCTTGGCGTCGCCCATGTGGTACTCCACGAGACGCGTCGCGCGGCCCAGGAATACCGGCAGCACGCCGGCGGCAAAGGGGTCGAGCGTCCCACCATGGCCCACGCGACGGACGCCGGTCAGGCGCCGGACCAGGGCAACGATATCGTGCGACGTCGGCCCGGGCTCCTTGCCGACGACGAGCACGCCGTCGAGGGTATCCGCCTCAGCCAACGTTCGCGGCGAGCATCCGGCGGGCCGCGTCGAGCACCGCCTTGACGGCGTCGTCGATGGGCAGGTCGACCGTCGCCCCAGCAGCGCGCGCGTGCCCGCCGCCGCCGAAGGTGGCAGTCAATACGGTGGCGTCCTCGCCGCCCTCCCGAGTGCGCACGCTGATCTTGGTCCGCTCGCCGCTCTGCCGGAAGAGGATCATCAGCGCCGCGCTGGCCGACTGGCTGAGCAGGTCGCTCAGGCCCTCGGCGTCGGCCACCGTCGCGCCCGTCTGCGCATAGTCCGACTCATACAGTGCCGACCACACCAACCGGCCGTCAAGCTCCTCCGCCAGGCGGCCGAGCACGAGACCGAACAGCTTGAGCTGACGATTCGGCTTGGTGCGGTAGATGAGCCGTGCCGTTTCGGCCAGTGGCGCTCCGGCGGCGACCAGCTCGGCGGCAACACGCAGCGTGCGTGGCGTCGTGTTGGGGTGCTGGAAGTTGGCCGTGTCGATGACCAGGCCGGCCATCAGGGCGGCCGCGATCGCGCCGCCGGCTGCCGTCAGGGGGACGCCAAGGGCAGGCATCAGCAGGGTATCCATCTCGCACGTCGCCGCGGCCGCGGGATCGACCCAGTCGACGGCGCCAAAGCCGGTGTTCGAGACGTGGTGATCGATATTGGCGATGGGTACCCGGCCAAAAAGTTCGCCATGCCGGGCGAGCACTGAGCCGATGCGGGCCAGGTCACCGCAGTCGCCGACCACGATCAGGTCGTAGTCGCGCTCCGGGTCGGGGTCCTGCCGGAAGCGTTCGATGCGCGGCATGAAGTCGTACATCGGCGGCACCTCGTCGCTGCACACCGACGTCGCGCGACCGCCCAGTTCCTCGACCGCGAGGGCGACGGCAAGCGCCGAGCCGAGGGCATCCGCCTCGGGGTTCTCGTGGCACACCGTCAGTACGTCGTGCGCCGAACGGATAAGCTCCACGACCTGCGCGGGCACGGCGGCGAGGTCCTCCGATGTCAGGGAGTCGATTTTCACTCGTCTGCCCCGGCCTGGCCGACCCCGGGCGTGGGCAGCTTCTCCGACGGCTCGACGTCTCCGGCGCCGCCGCGCTCCAGGTCGTCGAGGATGCGCAGCACCCGGGTGCCTCGCTCCGACGTCCGATCTTCCCGGACGTGCAACTCGGGAATCCGCTTCAGCCGCAGATGGCCGAGGCGGCCGCGCACGAAGTGCATTGCGCGGGCCAGGGCGCGCAGCGTCTGGCGTCGCTCGGCCGGCGTGCCGATGACCGACACCCACACGTTTGCGTGGCGCAAGTCGGGTGCCACTTCGACGTCGGTGACGGTCACGAAGCCGACGCGCGGGTCGTCGACGTCGCGCCGGAGCACCTCGCTGATCTCCTCGCGCAGCAGCTCGTCGAGCCGCGCCGTGCGCTCGCTCACTTGCGGATCAGGCGGAAGCGACGCGCGAAACGATCTGGTGAGTGAAGGACTCGATGATGTCGCCTTCTTCGGCCTCGTTGAAGCCGGCCAGGCCGATGCCGCACTCGTAGCCCGACTGAACCTCACGCACGTCGTCGCGGAAGCGCCGCAGCGACTCGATGCGATCGGTCGCGAGCAGCTTGCCGGCGCGGTAGACGCGCGCACCACCACGGACCACGCGACCCTCGGTTACGTAGCAGCCGGCGATCACGTTGCGCCCGCTCCGGAAGATCTGGCGCACTTCGGCACGGCCTTCGACGACCTCGACCTCTTCTGGTTCGAGCAGGCCGCGCAGTGCGGCGCTCATCTCGTCCGTCAACTTGTAGATGATCTCGTACAGGCGCACGTCGACGCCCTCCGCCTCGGCAGTGCGCCGCGCCTGGGGATCGAGCTTGGTGTTGAAGCCGACCACGATCGCGTTGGACGCCGATGCCAGCAGGATGTCGTTGTCGCTGATGTCGCCGGTCGCCTCGTGCAGGATGTTGACGCGCACCTCGTCGGTCTGCACCTGCTCGAGGGCGTGGCGAATGGCGCCCAGCGAGCCCTGCACGTCGGCCTTCAGGATGATGCTCAGTTCCTTGGTCTGGCCCGCCTGAATCTGACGGTAGAGGTCCTCCAGCGTCGCCCGGCCGGTCGTTTCCGGCGCGGTGCCGGCGCGGCGCTCCTCGATCATCGTGCGCGCCGTTTTCTCGTCCGGCACGACGCGCAGGATGTCGCCTGCGGCAGGCACCTCGCCCAGCCCGAGGACGACCGCTGGGGTGGCCGGCCCGGCTTTGCTGATTCGTTCGCCGCGGCTGTTCTGCAGCGCGCGGACACGGCCATAGGTATCGCCGACCAGGACCACGTCGCCGACCTTGAGCGTGCCGGTCTGCACCAGCACGGTGGCGACCGCGCCGCGACCCTTGTCGAGTTCGGCCTCGACCACGGTGCCGACTGCCGAGCGCTTGGGATTGGCCTTCAGCTCCTGTACATCGGCCACGATCTGGATAGTGTCCAGCAGGTCCTCGATGCCCGTCCTGTCACGCGCACTGACCGACACGAGGGGCACGTCCCCGCCGTACTCTTCGATGATCACGCCGTGCTCGGACAGCTCGTTCTTGACCCGTTCGGGGTTGGCATCGGCCTTGTCGACCTTGTTCAGCGCGACAACGATGGGCACCTTGGCCGCCCGGGCATGGTCGATCGCCTCGAGCGTCTGGGGCATGACTCCGTCGTCCGCCGCCACCACCAGGACCGCGATGTCGGTGACCTTGGCCCCGCGCGCGCGCATGGCGGTGAACGCCTCGTGGCCGGGCGTGTCGAGGAACACGATGCGCCGGCCGTCCTTCTGGACCTCGCTGGCGCCGATGTGCTGGGTGATGCCACCGCGCTCGCCGGCCGCCACGGTCGTGGAGCGGATCGCGTCGAGCAGGCTGGTCTTGCCGTGGTCGACGTGACCCATCACCGTCACGATCGGTGGGCGCGCCTGCAGCTGTGCGGGTTCGTCCTCCTCGAACAACACCTCCTTGGCCGCCTGTGGCGTGGGTGCCTCACCATTGGTCTCGACCTTCTCCGGCGCGCGCGCCTCGGCTACCTCGAAGCCGAGCTCGCTGGTCACCAGGCTCGCCGTGTCGCGATCGAGAGGCTGGTTGATATTCGCGAAGATGCCGCTCTTGATCAGCTCGCGGATGATGTCGGCAGGATTGACGCCGAGCACCTCCGACAGCTCCTTGACGGTGATCGAGCTGGGGATCTCGACAGCGCCCCGAGCCGTCGGGTCGAGCGTCTGGACCGCCGACTCTCCCGACTGGTCGGAACGACGTTGTGGCTTGCGCGGGCCACGCGTATTACGGGTGCCACTTCGGCTGCGTGCCATGAGCTACCTCCCCCTCTGGGTGTCCACGAGCTCACCGCGCTCCAGCTGACCGCGTAGATCCAGCGGAAGTGATGCCGACAGTGCCCGTTCGATTGACTTGTGTTTGATTGCGGCCGACCAGCACGCGCCATCGGCACAGATATAGGCGCCACGGCCGGCAGCTCGACCGCCTGGGTCGAAGCGGACGACGCCGTCGGGCGCGCGCACGATGCGCAGCAGGTCACGTTTCTGCCGTTCGGTGCGGCACGCGACGCAGGTGCGCAGCGGGAAGCGCCGCGGCGTGAGTGGCTGACCCTTGGGGACCGTGGGCCGTGAGGCGGACGGCAGCATCACTTGTCCTTGGCGGCGACGGTCGCCGGCGTACGCGTCCGGCGTGCCGCCGTGGCAGCCTTCGCGGCGGGCTTGGCAGCCGTCTTGGTCGGCTTGGCCGCCGTCAGCACCGGCGCGGCGGGCTTGGCAGCCGTCTTGGTCGGCTTGGCCGCCTTCAGCGCTGGCGCGGCGGGCTTGGCGACCGCCTTGGCTGGCTTATCCGCCTTCGCGGACGGCTTGGACGCTTTCGCGGACGGTTTGGCCGCCTTCGCCGCCGGCTTGCCTGCCTTGTCCTCGCTTTCAACCGGTTGCGCCTCGATCTGCCGTGCACGGCTGACGCGCTTCCTGGGTGTTTCCTTGGCCGCTTCTACGGCACCTGCCGGTTCGGTGGCTGGAACCACTGTCTCGGCGGTAGCCGCAGGCGCCGGTGTCGGCTCGGCTGCCTGCGCCGGACTGTCTGCTCGTGGTGTCGGCTGGCGCGGCGGTGCCTGATCGCTGCGGATGTCGATGCGCCAGCCGGTGAGCTTGGCCGCCAGCCGCGCATTCTGGCCCTCGCGGCCGATGGCCAGGCTGAGCATGCGCTCGGGCACGGTCACGCTGGCGATGCGCGCCTCCGTGTCGATGGCGACGTTGACCACTGTCGCCGGGCTGAGCGCGTTGGCGACGAACACTGCCGGGTCCTCGTTCCAGGGGATAATGTCAATCTTCTCGCCGCCCAGCTCGGCGACCACGGCCTGGACCCGACCACCGCGCTGGCCCACGGTCGCTCCGACCGGGTCAAGCCCCTCCTGGCGGCTGGCGACGGCCACCTTCGAACGGCTGCCGGCTTCGCGCGCGATGGCCTTGATCTCGACGGTCCCCGCGTGGATCTCGGGCACCTCGAGTTCGAACAGCCGGCGTAGGAAGTTCTTGTGCGTCCGGCTGATGTAGATCAACGGTCCCCTGGTCGTACGGCGCACCTCGAGCACGTACGCCTTGACGTGCTGCCCGATGCGGTAGTGCTCCGTCGCCGATTGGTCCGTCGTGGGCAGGATGGCCTCGGCGCGACCGACGTCGAGGATGACGCCGCGCGGCTCGACCCGGCTGACCGTGCCGGTGATGATCTCTGACTCGTGCTGTGCGTACTGGCCGAAGACCTGCTCGCGCTCGACCTCACGCAGTCGCTGGCGGACCAGCTGCGTCGCCAGCTGCGCGTGGATACGGCCGAAACTGGCGCTGTCCAGCTTGCCGACTTCGACCAGGTCGCCCACCTTCGCGTCGGCCTTGAGCTGCTTGGCGTCGTCGAGGGTGAACTCGATGGTCGGGTCTTCGACCTCGTCAACCACGTACATCGCGCGGTAGGCGCTGAAACGACCGCTGTCGGGGTCGACGTCGACGAAGACGTTCTCGTTGCCGGGCGTCGCGCGCCGGTAGGCCGACTGGATGGCATCTGCCAGCGTCGCCACGAGCTGCTCGCGCGGGATGTTCTTCTCGGCGTTCAGCTGCAGGAGCGCGCCGATGAAATCGCGGTTCACGTTGCGCCCTCCTTTCGCTCTGCCAGTCGTTTCCCCCGCTCGGCCAGGTTCTCCCTCTGCTCACAAAGAAACGTGGGGGTCACCCACGTTCCGAGGCGGCCAGATATGCGCGGCGAAGTATACACCGAGGCATCGATCCGACCCGTCGGAGCGCTCCCGCGAAGCCCGCTTGACCAAGCACCCGCGACGGCGCCGCGCCGAGCGCACGGCGACCGGGTACCGTTGCTGCCAATGGAGGGATACGACTTCGTGGTCATCGGCGCCGGCGCGGCCGGCGAGGCGGCGGCATACGAGGCGCTGCGGCGTGGCGCGAGCGTGGCAATCGTGGAGCGTGAGCTGGTCGGCGGCTCGTGCCCGTTCTGGGCATGCATGCCCTCGAAGGCGCTGCTGCACGCTGCCGGCATCCACGCCATCGGCGGCGATTACCCGTGGCCGCGTGCCTCGGCCTTCCGCGACTACATCATCAACCGCGAGGGAATTGCGTGGCCCGATGATGCCGGCCACGTTCGCCGGCTGACCGAGGCCGGCGCCGAGGTGATCCGCGGCGACGCGCACGTCACCGGCCCGGGGCGCGTGACGGTCGGGCTGGCCGATGGCGGCCGGCGCGAGGTCGGCGCGCGGCACCTGGTCGTCGCCGTCGGTTCGCACGCGACGATTCCCGACTTGCCCGGACTGGCCGACATTGAGCCGTGGAGCAACCGCGAGGCAACCAGTCTGCGCACGCTGCCGCGCAGCCTGGCCATCCTGGGCGGCGGCCCGACCGGCCTCGAGCTGGCGCAGGTCATGGCGCGCTACGGCGTACCGGTACGCATCGTCCACCCGCAGTCGCACGTCAACCACCGCGACCACCCGCGCAACAGTGACGCGGTCGCCGATGGCCTGCGGCGTGACGGGGTCGAACTGCATCTCGGGACGCGCGCAGTGCGCATCGATGCCGGCCTCGGGCGGGACGGTGCGCACCTGATCCAGCTCGACAACGGCGCGACAGTGGACGGGCACGAGATCCTGTTCGCCATCGGCCGCACGGCAACCCTCAGCGGGCTGGGTCTGGAGAGTGTGGGCGTGCGACTGGTCGATGGCCGCGTCCATCCTGACGAGCAACTACGCATCGCCGAGCGAACCTTCGTTATTGGCGATCCGGCTGGTCCCGAGATGCACACGCACCTCGCCCATTACCAGGGCGAGATGGTCGTGGCCATTGCGCTGGGCGACGACGTGCAGCCCGACTACCGCGCCATCCCGCGCGCGGTCTACACCGATCCCGAGGTCGCGGGTGTCGGCTTGCGGCTCGACGAGGCACTGGCGCAGGGCCTCGACGCGTTCGAGAAATACGCCGACCTCGGGACAAGCGCGAAGGGCTACGTCGTCGAGGCGAGCGGCCATGCCACGATCGTCGTCGACCGCGCCGCGCACCAACTGCTCGGCGCCTTCATCGCCGGCCCCGCAGCCGGCGAGGCGATTCACCTCGCGGTGCTGGCGGTCAAGACGCGCACCCCGATCGAGGTCCTGGCCGACACCATCACCGCATTTCCGACGACGACCCGGGTGATGGGTTCGCTGTTTACCGAGGCGTTGCGCGATCTGCGTTCGTCCGGGCCCTAGCCCATGTTCCTGAGCGGCACGCTGCTCAATGTCGCGACGGTGCTCATCGGCACGACCATCGGGCTACTGCTCGGCGCACGAATCCCGGCACGGCTGCAGCAGACACTAACCGACGGCCTCGGCCTCTTCACGCTGGCCGTCGGCTTCGCTCTCGCGCTGCGACTGCTGCTCGATCAGACCCAGCCGGCCGGCAGCGATCTGGTCGTCCTCGCCGCGCTGCTCGCCGGCGCGGTGATCGGCGAAGTCCTGCGGCTGTCCGATCTGCTCGATCACCTCGGCGCATGGTTCCAGCAGCGCCTGGCACACGGCGAGCGTCCGTCGCGCGTCAGCGAGGCCTTCGTGACCGCCAGCCTGGTCTTCTGTGTCGGGCCCTTGACCATCCTGGGTTCGATCCAGAACGGGCTGACGGGCGACATCCAGCTGCTCGCCGTCAAGAGCCTGCTCGACGGCGTGGCCAGCATCGCCTTCGCGGCGGCGCTGGGGGCCGGCGTCTATCTGGCTGCGATCACGGTCCTGGTCGTACAGGGCGGCATCGCCGCGCTGGCGGTCGTCGCCGGCAGCGGCCTCGGCCAGGAGGCGATCGACATCACCGCGGCCGCCGGTGGGCTGATCCTGCTCGGCGTGGGCCTGCGCCTGCTGGACATTCGCCAGGTGCGCGTCGCCAACTTCCTGCCCGCGCTGCTACTGGCGCCGATCTTCGCCTGGCTTGCCGACGCCGTGCGCGCGGCGCTCGCTCAGTAGGCGCGCGCGAACAGGACGCGCCGCGGCGAGGCGTTGCCGCAGACCAGGCACTTGCCGGGCTCGTCGGGGGAGTCGAACGGGATCACCCGGATCGTCGCTCCGGTGTCCGCGCTGATCTGGTTCTCGCAATCGCCATCGCCGCACCACGGTGCCAATATGTAGCCGCCCTGGGACTCGAGGACGGCCTTGAAGTCGTCGTATGAGTCGACGGAGTGCGTATTGGCAGCCCTGAACTCAGCCGCTCGCTGGAAGAGCTGCTGCTGGTAGTCCGCCAAGCGCCCCGGCAGGTCAACCGCGAGGGCTTCCAATCCGATGGTCGACTTCTGCCGGTCGACCCGGCGCACCAACACGCCCTGGCCGGCAGCCACGTCACGCGGGCCGATCTCCAGCCGGAAGGGCACGCCACGCAGCTCCCAATGGCTGAACTTGAAGCCCGGTGATTCCTCTCGCCAGTCGGTCTTGGAGCGCAGCGGCCCCGATGCCGTTAGGACATCGGCCAGAGCGCGCTCGACCCGGCCGACAGCCTCGGCCACCGCCGAGCGCTCGTCCTCATTCCGGAATATGGGCACGATCGCCAGCTGGACGGGCGAAACGTTCGGCGGTAGCACCAGGCCCGAGTCATCGCCGTGGACCATGATCAGCGCGCCGACCATACGCGTGGAAAAGCCCCACGAGGTGCCGTAGGGCGCTTTCTGCAGGTTGTCTCGATCGAGGAATTTGATGCCGGCCGCTTCGGCGAAGTTTCGCCCGAGCATGTGGCTGGTGCCCGCCTGCAGCGCCTTGCCGTCACGCATCAGGGCCTCGATGGCCTGGCTGTACACCGCTCCCGGGAAGGTCTCGTTGGAGGTCTTGAGGCCGCGAATCACCGGGATGGCCAGCCAGTCCTCGGACACGGCGCGATATGCCTCGAGGCCCGTCGCCACCTCCGCGGCGGCCTCTGCCTCAGTGGCGTGAAAGGTGTGCGCCTCCTGCCACAGGAACTCGGCCGTGCGCAGGAAGAGACGCGTGCGCAGCTCCCAGCGCACGACGTTATTCCACAGGTTGAGGAGCAGCGGCAGGTCGCGGTAGGAGTGGATCCAGTCCTTTACCACCTCCGCGATGATCGCCTCGCTGGTGGGCCGGACGGCCAGCCACTCGCTCAGCTCCTCGCCGCCGGCGTGGGTCACCCAGGCGACCTGGGGGTCGAAACCCTCGACGTGCTCGGCCTCCTTCGCCAGGAAGCTGCGCGGCACAAAGAGTGGGAAGTAAGCGTTCTCGTGCCCCGTCCGCTTGATGTGCCGGTCGAGCTCGTCGCGCATCGACTCCCAGATGGCGAAGCCATACGGCCGGATGACCATGCAGCCGCGCACCGGCGAGTAATCGGCCAGCTGCGCCTTGAGGACCACGTCGTTGTACCAGGCAGGAAAATCCTGCGACTGGGGCGTGATGGCTGTGACGAATCGGCTCTTCTGGTCGCTCAAACGGTGTGCGGTCTCCAGGCGCTGGGGCTCGTTGCGGGGCGGTAATCGTACGACAGTCGCCCGGGTGGTCATCTGTTCGGCTGGCCACGTATTCGCCGTTGGGGCTATCTTGATAGGGATCTCAGCCGGGGACGAGCTGAGAGCTGGAGGACAGATGCCGCTCTATCTAGACACGCACCGGAAAGTCGAGGGGCTGACCGCGGATGCGGTGTCCCGGGCTCACGCACGCGATCTCGAGGTCCAGGGGAAGTACGGAGTGTCGTACTTCCGCTACTGGTTCGATGAAGCGACGGGCAGGGTCTATTGCCTGTTCGAGGCACCCGACGCGGAGGCCGGCGCGGCCGTCCACCGCGAAGCGCATGGCCTGCTCGCTGACGAGATCACCCAGGTGCAGGAAGGGACGTAGCCAGGCTCCCCGGCCCCAGTTCCGAATCACCGTCGCCGCCTCCGAAGATTCGGCCCACGGCGGCATCCATGTCGAGACTTCGCCCGGCGCGCCGGGCGATTTCGAAGGCTTCCGGGCCCATGCGCGCCGCCAGCCACTGCACGCAGCGCTCGTAGTCGGCGCGCGCGCCGGGGGGCAGCGGCGTGTTGATCGTTTCGCGCAGGTTCTGGGCCACACCGAGCAGATGCGCGGCGTCCTCGGCCGCCTCGCTCATCACCACCGACGCCAGCCGCTCCAGGGCCGTCGCGGTGCCGGGCATGTCGCGCAGCGTCCGCCGGATGCGCAGGCATTCACGATGCAGTGACTTGGCGCGCGTCACGTCGCCCTCACGCGCGGCCTCGTCGGCGAGATGAAGTATCGAGCGCGCCACTCCGCGCTCGTCGCCGATCTCGCGCGACACGCCGATCGCCGCCTCGTGCAGCATCCGCGCCTCTTCGAGATCACCGGAGCGCGCTGCCGCGAGGCCCTCGCTGTCGAGGGCGAAGGCCTCGCCCCACCGATCGCCGAACTCGACATACAACGCCTTCGACCGGTCGAAGATCGGCTGTGCCGCCGCGTAGCCTTCCTCGCGCGAGATCACGTCGGCGAGCGCGATCAGGCCAGTCGCCGAGCCATGCCGGTCACCGATCGTCTCGGTCATCGCGACTGCCTCCTCGTACAGTGATCGCGCCCGCGCAAGCTCCCCATGCTCGGCAGCGACGTTCGCCAGGTTATGCAGCGCGTACGCCACGCTGGGCCGGTTGCCGACCTCGCGATGCTGGGCAAGGCTCTGCTCGTGGTAGGCAATCGCCGCCGGATAGTCGCCGGCGATGTGCGCCAGGATGCCGGCGCCGGTCAGCGCGTTGGCGCGCAGGCTGGATACCTCACCGTCCGTCGCCTGCAGGGTGCGTTCCAGCCACAGCCTGCCCTCGACCACCCTGCTGCGGATCTCCCAGTAACGCCACAGGCCGGCCGCCAGGCGCAGGCCGGCCAGCGCGCCACCTGCTTCGGCCGCGCTCCACTCGAGGGCGAGTCGCAGGTTGTCCTGCTCCAGATCGAAGACCGCCAGCCAGTCGCGCGGCGGCGGACCACGGAAGAACTCGGGCTTTGCCTGCTCGACCAGCGCCAGGTACCAGTCGCGGTGGGCGCGCTGGACGGCCTCGGCCTCGCCAGCATCGACCAGCTTGTCGCGGGCGTAGGCACGGACGGTCTCGTGCATGGTGAAGCGCGCTTGGCCGTCGGTCGCTGCCGGCACGACGAGCGACTTGTCGACGAGCTTCGTAACGACATCGAGGACGTCCTCGCTCACGACGTCGTCGCCCGCAGTCACGGCCTCTGCGGCAGCGAGGCTGCAGCCGCCGGCAAAGGCTGCCAGGCGACGGAAGACCGCGCGTTCGTCCTCGGCCAGCAGGTCGTGACTCCAGTCCATCGTCGCGCGCAGCGTCTGGTGCCTGGTCACCGCCATGCGACTGCCGCCGGTGAGCAGCCGGAACCGATCGTCGAGACGGGCCGCGATCTGCTCGACGGGCAGCGCACGCATGCGCGCGGCGGCCAACTCGAGCGCCAGCGGCACACCGTCGAGGCGGCGGCACAGCTGGACCACGACGCCGGCGTTGTCGTCGGTCAGCTGGAAAGACGGCTGCGCGGCCGTCGCGCGATCGAGAAACAGCCGCACCGCGGCCGACCGGAGTGACGTCGCGGCGGTGAGCCGCCGGTCCCCGGTGGGCAACTCGAGCGACGGGACCGGCAGCACGTGCTCACCCTCGACCCCAAGGGCCTCGCGGCTGGTCGCGAGGATGCGCGTGTCGGTTTCGCGCAGGACCTCGTAGGCGATCTCGGCGCACGTGCGGAGGACGTGCTCGCAATTGTCGAGCACGAGGCACAGCTGCCGCGAGTGAAGATGATCGAGTACGGTGTCGATGAGCGGCCGCCCGGGCTGCTCGGTCACCTTGAGTGCCTCGGCCACCGCCTGCAGCACCAGCCCCTCATCGGACACGCTGCCCAGTTCGGCCAGCCATACGCCGTCGGGCAGGCCGTCGAGCATCGCCAGCGCGATCTGCAGCGCCAGCCGCGTCTTGCCCACCCCGCCCGGTCCGGTGAGCGTTACCAGGGGCGAGGACGCGAGCAGCTCGCGACCCTCGGCCAGCTCGCGTTCTCGGCCGACGAACGTCGACAACCGGCGTGGCAGATTGGTTGGTCGGTCGTCGAGCGTCCGCAGTGATGGGAAGTCGAGCGGCAGACCTTCAGCCACGACCTGGAACAGGTGCTCCGGCTCGGCCAAGTCCTTCAGCCGATGCTCGCCCAGATCGAGCAGCGTTACGCCGCCCGGCAGCTCGCGGCCGACCAGGTCACGCGCTACCCGCGAAAGAAGGACCTGGCCTCCGTGGCCAGCGGCACAGATACGCGCCGTGCGGTGGACGTCAATGCCAACCAGGCCAATCTCGGCGGCCAGCGGTTCGCCGGTATGGAGGCCCATGCGCACCCGCACCTCGACTCCGTCCGGCCACGCGAAACCGGCCAGCGCCCGCTGGCCGTCAACTGCGGCGGCGACCGCCGCGCGCGCGCTGGGGAAACGGTAGTAGAAGCCGTCGCCCTGGTTGTCGAGCTCGCTCCCACCGTGCCGCGCAAAGACCTCACGCAGCAGCCGGTGATGCTCGGCCAGTAGTCCGGCGTAGGCATCACCCAGCCGCTGCAGCAGCTTCGTCGATCCCTCGATGTCGGTGAACAGCAGCGACGTGGTCCCGGCGGCGGCGATGCTCATCGGACTTCCACCCGGACGACCTGGACCAGATTGTTACCCATGCCCTGGTAGTTCCATGGTTGCTCGAGGGGCTGCTCGTTGCCCGCCTCGTCTACTGCGCGGCAGCTCAGTTCATGGCCACCGGGGGACGCCTGCCACTCGGCCGACCAGCCCCGCCAGGCGTACGGGCCGACCGACGGTTCCACCTCTGCCGGCGACCATTTCCCGTCCACGCCGACATCCACCCGGGCGATGGGCGCCTCGCCCGACCACGCACGGCCGCCCAGGCTTATCGCACCCGCTTCCACCAACCGCCGCCTGCTGAAGAAGTCCGGGATACCGGGCGGAATCATCAGCGCCCGCGGGCGCATGCGGGTTACCGGCTCGCCGAGCTCGTCGTCGGTGGCCTGGTAGTGGTATGCGGGCGTCTGCTGGTAGCCCTCGAATGGCTGATCGATGGCCGCGATGCTCGTCAGCCACTTGACGCTGGTCATGCCATACCAGCCGGGCACGACCAGGCGCAGCGGGAAGCCGTGCTGCGGCTCGAGCGGGCGGCCATTCATCTCGTAGGCCAGCAACACCTCCGGGCGGCGCGCATCGGCGACCGTCAGGCTGCGCGCATATTCCTGCTCGATTTCGGCCTGCATGCCACGATCGGCGCCGGTGAACACCAGCTCGGCCGCCTCGTCGAGAAGGCCGGCATCGGCGAGCACGCCCGCGAGCGGCGTGCCGGTCCACTCGGCGGTGCCGATCGCCTCGAGCAGCCACGGCTGGCTGAGTGGCCGTGGCGACAGTCCTGCCCGTCCGTTGCCGGCACACTCGAGTGTCACCGCCAGCGTGCGCCGCGGACGCCGTCGCAGCTCTTCGAGCGTCAGCTCGACCGGCCGTCGCATCAGGCCGCCCAGACGCAGGCGCCAGTGCGCAGGATCGATCGCCGGGATGTCGAAGTGGACCAACAGGTAGTGCAGACCGGTCGGGGTGATGTCGTAGCGCATCGCCTCGAGCGGCAGCCCGCGGTTGCGCGTGGCGAGCTGCAACTCCTCGAAGGTCAGCGGACCGTCGGTCGGCTCAAGCGTGTCGTGAGGCTCCACGCGATGAAGTTTATGGCGCGCGGCTGAACAAGCGGCGATCGACGACCACATGGGCGAGTCCTGCTGGCGCGAAGTCCCTACGTCGCATCGCCACCGGGACCAAAGGCGCCTTTCGCAGCACCCCGACCGATGGTTATTGTCCCGCCATGCCGCTGCTGAGCACCCTCGATCTCATTCTGCTCCTGTCCCTGCTGATCATTGCCGTGAGCCTCGTGCCTGCCTCCCAGCTGATCCTGCAGATCTACCTGGGCATCAGGCGACGCCGGCTCGTTGACGCGACCGACTGGGCCCCGCCACCACCGCCTGCCGTGGTCGATCTCATCGCACGGCTCGAGCAGTCCCGGTTCAGCGCCATCGGCGTTCGCTCGGCGTTGCTGTCCAGGAACCGCCGTCGCTTCGAATGGGTGCTCATCGGGCGACCCGCGACGACCTACATCTCGCTCGTCCCCACCGACACGCTGAAAGGCGGGGTGCTGATGGCCTGCCACACCATCTTCTCCGATGGCGCCGTGGCCGCCACCTTCTTTCCGACTGGTGTCGAAATTCGCACAGACAGGCTGGAAGCGACATCCATAACCACGTCACCCGAGGCGGCCATCGCGCTACACGACGGTACCGTTGCCAGCCTGACGGCAGCTCACGGAGAGCCGCTCGAAAACCACTCAATGGCCGACGTCCTGGAACGCGACGCCACCTACCGTCGGCGCTACGGCGGTGCCACGCTCCGCCGCAGGGCATATGCCTATGTCGCGATGGCCAGCATCCTGGCGATGGCCTGCGGCTTGGCCATTGCCCGCCTGATCGTGCTCGACCCGGGTCGCTGACCCGGCTCGCTAACCTGGCGGATCAGGCCGGCGCAGGAGCGTCGGCCGTGCGGACCAGCGTGTAGCGCTCGGCGACATACTGGTCGAGGATCGCGATGAACTCCTGGACCAGCCCCTCGCCACGCAGCGTTGTCTTCAACGTGCCATCGACGAACACGGGCGCGACCGGCTCCTCGAACGTGCCCGGCAGCGAGATGCCGATGTCGGCGTGCTTCGACTCGCCCGGGCCGTTGACGACGCAGCCCATGACGGCCACGCGCATGTCCTCGACGCCGGGATAGCGCGCCGCCCAGCCCGGCATCTGCGCCTGCAGGTAGCCCTGGATCTGCTCGGCCATCTCCTGGAAGAACGTCGATGTCGTTCGACCGCAGCCGGGACAGGCGGAGACCTGTGGGGTGAACGAGCGCAGGCCGAGCGACTGCAGGACCTGCTGCGCCACGCGGACCTCCTCCGTGCGATCGCCGCCGGGGGCGGGCGTGAGTGACACGCGAATGGTGTCGCCGATGCCTTGCGTGAGGAGGAGCGACAGGCCGGCGCTCGAGGCGACGATGCCCTTCATGCCCATGCCCGCCTCGGTCAGGCCCAAGTGCAGTGGGTAGTCGCAGCGCGCAGCCAGCGACGAGTAGACGTCGACCAAATCGCCCACACCGCTGACCTTGGCGCTCAGGATGATGCGATCGTGCGCCAGGCCGGTCGCCTCCGCCAGCTCGGCCGAGCGAAGGGCCGACTGGACCATCGCCTCGATCATCACGTCACGCGCATCGGCCGGCTCGGTCGAGCGCGCGTTCGCGTCCATGAGCTCCGTCAACAAGGCCTGGTCGAGCGAGCCCCAGTTGACGCCGATGCGTACGGGCTTGCCGTTGTCGAGTGCCACACGGATGATCGTCACGAAGTTCTCGTCGTGCCGCTTGGCACCGACGTTGCCCGGATTGATGCGGTACTTGTCCAGCGTGGCGGCCATTTTGGGGTACTCGACCAGCAACTGATGGCCGTTGTAGTGGAAGTCGCCGATGAGCGGTACGCCAACGCCCAAGTCGTTCAACTTGCGCCGGATCTCGGGGACCGCCTCTGCCGCCCCGTCGTTGTTGACCGTGACGCGCACCAGCTCGGAGCCGGCGTGGGCCAGTGCGGCGACCTGGAGCGCGGTTGCGTCGGCATCGGCGGTGTCGGTGTTGGTCATCGACTGGACGACGATCGGGTGAGCGGAGCCCACCGGCACTCCACCCACGTCGACGGTCGGCGTCGAGCGGCGGATGACGTCAGCCATCAGGTGAGCCGCTGCAGGTCGTTGAACGTGATCCAGACGAGCAGCAGCATGAGCAGGAAGAAGCCGGTCAGGTAGACCAGCCGCTCCGCCGCCTGGCTGAAGCGATTGCCGGTCGCTGCCTGGATGATCGACACCGCCACGCGACCGCCGTCGAGCGGTGGCAGCGGCAGCGCGTTGACCACGCCCAGGTTGGCCGACAACAGCCCGATGAACCAGATCAGGAAGATGGGCGGCAACTCCTGGCGGATCTGGCCAACCGTGCTGACGATGCCGACCGGCCCTGAGACCTGCGGGTTGCCGATATTCGAAACCAGGCTCTGCAGCCCCTGGAAGATGAGCAGCGCGGCATCAACCGTGCGCTTGACGCCCAGCTGCACGGCAGTGATGGGGTCGTGCTGGATGTTGCGCTGCACGAGGTCCTGCGCAACGAGGATCCCCAGCGCACCCTGATCGCTGTTCTGGTCCGGTACGCGCAGCGTGACGGTTGTATCGCGCGTCTGGCCGGCTGAGTTCTCGATGGTCAGCGTCACGGTCTGGCCCGCGTGGTCGCGCAGGTAGGCGAGCTCGGGCACCGTGTCCACGCTGACGTTGTCGAACCACGGGAAGGGCTGGCCGTCGATGGCCACGATCACGTCGCCGCTGTTGTCGTAGATCGGGTTGCCCTGTGCGTCGGTGCCGATCTGGTTGCCGCCGTGGAGACCAATGGACGCTGCCGGGCTGTTGTCCTGGACGTGGGCCACGCGCACGTCGGCCACCGGGTCGGCCAGCCAGGCGATCAGCGTGAAGATGACCAGGGCGAGGAGGATGTTCATGGTCACCCCGGCGAGCAGGATGACCAGCCGCACCGGCAACCGCTGGCGCACGAACGAGCGCGGATCGTCCGATTCGCCCTCTTCGCCCTCCATCCGCACGAAACCACCGATGGGCAGCCAGTTGAGCGTGTAGGTCGTCTCGCCGTCGCTGCCCAGCACGCGGGCGCGTGGCGGGAAGCCGATGCCGAACTCATGGACGCGCACGCCCGCCCAGCGAGCGACCGCGAAATGACCGAACTCGTGGATGACCACGAGCACGACCAGGATGACCAGCAGCAGGGCGACGTTAATCAGCCCGTTGCCCAACCCGATGAAGTTCAGCATGTGGCGGCCCACTCCCGTACTTCGCGATCAAGCGCCAGCAATTCGTCGAGGGACGGCTCGCTGTCGACGCCAGTATCAAACTGGTCCACCGCCGCCGCGCACAGCTCGGCGATGCCCGGAAAGGTCACCGAGCCTTCCAGAAAGCGCGCCACGGCGACGTCGTCGGCGGAGATCAGCGCGGCACTCGCACGCGCTCCGCGCCGGCCCGCATCTCGCCCGATCGAGAGCGCGGGAAAGCGCGCCTCGTCGACCTGCTCGAAGGTCAGGTCGGGAATCGCGTCCAGGCGTGCTGCCGGCGAGGCGAGGTGGTCGGGATAGGTCAGGGCGTACTGGATGGGGATGCGCATGTCGGGCAGTCCCAGCTGGGCCTTTAGCGAGCCGTCGGCAAACTCGACCATCGAGTGCACGATGCTCTGCGGATGGACGACCACGTCCACGCGGTCATCGGCGACATCGTACAGCCAGCGTGCCTCGATCACCTCGAGCGCCTTGTTCATCAGGCTGGCCGAGTCGACCGTGATCTTGGCGCCCATGCTCCAGGTCGGGTGGTCCAGAGCATCGGCTGGCTTGGCGGAGGCTATGCGGCCGGCCGGCCACGTGCGGAAAGGCCCGCCCGACGCGGTCAGGACCAGGCGTCGGATCTGGGCCCAGTCCTCGCCGGCGAGACACTGCCAGATGGCCGAGTGCTCAGAGTCGATGGGCCGCAGGTAGTGCAGCGGTAACTTGCCGGCGGCGGCTGCCAGGCGACGGGCAAGCGGCATGACGAGGTGGCCGCCGCTCACCAGCGTCTCCTTGTTGGCGGTGGCCACGATCTTGCCCGCTTCGAGTGCCGCCAGGACCGGGCTCAGGCTGACAATGCCGGTCGTGCCCACCAGCACGAGATCGACCGTGTCGCTGGCGGCGATGTCCCCGAGCCGCGCATCACCGTCGCGTGCGAGCGCCGTCAGTGCCGGCCGGTGCCGCGCCACCTGCTCGGCGAAGAGCGCCTCGTTTCGTCCGGCTGCCAGCGCGACCACCGCGAAACGGTCCGGGTGAGCGGCGAGCACATCGAGTGCCTGGCGGCCGATCGACCCTGTGCTGCCCAGCACCGCCACCCGCTGCGGATCCGCCGTCACGAGTTGACGGCCCCCTGCACGACGAGCAGCGCGAAGAGTGCCGGCGCGGCAAACATGAGCGAGTCGACACGATCGAGCACGCCACCGTGGCCAGGGATGAGCGCGCCTGAGTCTTTCGCGCCCGCCGCGCGCTTGAGCATCGACTCAGCCAGGTCGCCGGCCTGTGCAGCGATTGTGACCACCACGCCGACCACGATCCCGAGCAGCGCCCCGTTGCCCGTCGCCCAGACCAGAACGGTGGCCACGACGATCCCGATCAACGTGCCGCCGATGGCCCCGCTCCAGGTCTTGTTGGGTGAGATGTGGCTCATGAAACGTCCGCGCTGGTAGGTGCGGCCCACAACGTAAGCGGCCGAATCAAGCGACCAGACGGTCAGCACGAGAATCAGCAACCACGTGCGGCCGGCGTCGAACACGCCGAACAGCGGCGCGCCGGGCGCGAGTGCGCCATTGCCCGGGGCGAGCTCGACTATCCCGTAAATGAATGCCAGCAGCCCCGCGTAAAACGCGGCGAAGGTCGTTCCGATCCATACGCGGAACCCATCGGCTGGATCGCGCCGAGCGACACCAATCAGCGCCGTGAGAGCCGCTACTACGGCCACGTATACGGCTGGCATGACGGTTCTGAGGCCACCCGCGGCCCCAATCCCGAAAACGTATGGCTGGCCCACCACGGCGATCGCCGCTGCCGCCACCGCGAACCAGGCCTCCGCCAGCAGTCCGGCGCCGCGCAGCAGACGGCTGGTTTCGAACGCGGCGGCCGCCGCCAGGAGTGCAACTCCGCCGATCAGCCAAACGCCGTGTTCCGGGTCGCCGAGCAGGAAGACGATCACCACGACCGGCACGAGCACGGCCGCGCTGATCAGGCGCTGGCGCATGGACTGGAGGCTAGCGCCCGAAACGACGAGTTCGCCGCGCGAATTCGCTCAGGGCTTCGTCCAAGGTGGCCGGCGCGAAATCGGGCCACAGCACGTCGGTGAAGTACAACTCGGCATAGGCGGCCTGCCAGAGCAGGAAGTTGCTGATGCGTTGTTCGCCGCCGGTGCGGATGAGCAGGTCCAGCTCGGGCAGCCCGGCGGTGTACAGGCGCGCCCGAATCGCCTCTTCGTCGACCTCGTCGGGCGCCAGGCCATCCGCCAGCGCACGCCGCACGCCATCCACGATTTCCGAGCGACCCGAGTAGTTGAAGGCGATGTTCAGGGCCAAGCCCGTGCCGCGGGCAGTAGTCGAGATCGCTTCGGAGATCGAGTTGCGGGTGCTCGCCGGTAACTCCTCGAGCCGGCCCAGTACCCGTACGCGCACGCCCTTGCGCACCAGGTCGGGCACCTCGCGCCGGATTGCTGCCTCCATCAGGGCGAAGAGCGTGCCCACTTCCTCGTCACTGCGCGACCAGTTTTCTCGGCTGAACGCGTAGATCGAGAGCGCCTGGATACCCAGGTCGCCAGCCCGCTCGACGATCGGGCGAATAGCGTCCACGCCGGCCGAGTGACCCTCGCCCTCGGACACGCCGTGCAGCCGCGCCCAGCGCCGATTGCCGTCCATGACGATCGCGACGTGGCGCGGGAGCGGTTCGTATCGCTCACTTGCCGGAGCGACCGAGCCGGCCAGTTCGACCGTGGTCATCCGACCTCCATGATCTCCTGCTCCTTGTGCTTGCCGACGCGCTCGACTTCGTCGATCCAGCGGTCGATCACCTTCTGGAGCTGCTCCATCTCGCGGCGCCCCTCGTCGGCGCCGATCACTCCCTCGTGCTCGGCGCGCTTGATCTCATCGGCCACTTCGCGGCGGTGGTTGCGCAGCTCGACGCGCGCCTCTTCCATGCGCTTGTGGACGAGCCGCACGAGATCCCTGCGACGCTCCTCGGTGAGCAGCGGGATGGCCAACCGGACGACCGTGCCGTCGACGTTGGGCGTCAGGCCCACGTCGCTCTTGAGGATGGCCTTCTCGATGGCACCGAGAGCACTGCGATCCCACGGCTGAATGACGATGCTGTGCGCCTCGGGCACGCTGATGCTGGCGAGCTGGTTGAGCGGCGTCGCAGTGCCGTAGTACTCGACCGGAATGCGCTCGACCAGTGCCGTGGATGCGCGGCCGGTGCGGACGGCGACCAGGTCGCGTTCGAGAGCCTCGATGGCGCGCGCCATGCGCGCATCCGCGTCGCGCCGAATCTCGTCGGTCATCGGCCCGGCCCACCGTCGTCGCCGCCGTCGATTATGGTGCCCACCTGCTCGCCGGTCGCGGCGGCCTTGATGTGGCCCGGCGAATTGAGGTCGAACACGATGATCGGCAGGTCGTTCTCCATGCACAGGGTAACGGCCGTGGCATCGATGACCTGCAGGCGGTCGCTGAGCATCTTCGCGTAGTTGACGCGGATGTGCCGCCGCGCGCCGGGATTGGTGAGCGGATCACTGTCGTACACGCCGTCGACCTTGGTCGCCTTGAGCAGCACTTCGGCGCCGATCTCCACAGCGCGCAGCGCCGCCGCAGTGTCGGTGGTGAAGTACGGGTTGCCGGTGCCCGCGGCGAGGATGATCACGCGGCCCTTCTCGAGGTGGCGCATTGCGCGTCGCCGGATGTAAGGCTCGGCCACCTCGTTCATGGCAATGGCCGACATCACGCGGGTAGGCACGCCCTCCTTCTCGAGCGCATCCTGCAGTGCGAGGCCGTTCATCACCGTCGCGAGCATGCCGATGTAGTCGCCGGTGGCGCGATCCATGCCGCGCGCCGATGCGGCCAGGCCGCGGAAGATGTTGCCGCCGCCAACGACGATGGCAACCTGGATGCCCTGATCGACCACCTGGTGCACCTGGCGCGCGATGAACACGCACATCTCCGGGTCGACGCCGTAGCTGCGCTTGCCCATGAGCGCCTCGCCGCTGATCTTGAGCACGATGCGGCGATAGGCGGTGCCTTGGCGGTTGGCGCCTCGTCCGGCTCGCTCGCCGGCGCGCGCCAGTGTCTCGCTCAAAGATCCTCTCCAAGCTGGTAACGAGTGAAACGGCGCACGACGATGTTCTCGCCGATGCGCGCAATGGCCTCGCTCACCAGCTGGCCGACGGTCTGCTCAGTGTCGCGGAAGGGCTGCTCGTAGAGGACGGCCGACTGGTACCACTTGCGGAGCTGGCCTTCGACGATCTGGCCACGCAGTTGCTCGGGTTTGCGCTGGGTCTCCGGATCGGCCAGCAACTCGGCCTGCTTGGCCTCCAGCTCCGCCTCGGGTATCGAATTGACGGTCACGTACTGCGGGACAAGGCCGGCGACCTGCATCGCGAGGTCGCGGACGAGTTTCTGGAAGTCTTCGTTGCGGGCGACGAAGTCCGTCTCGCAGTTGACCTCGATGAGGACGCCCAGCCGGTCGCCCGGATGGATGTAGCTCGCGATGGCTCCCTCGCGAGCCTCGCGCCCGGATTTCCTGGCGGCCGTGGCCATTCCACGCTCCTTGAGCAACGCAGCGGCCCTTTCCAGGTCGCCGCCGGCATCCTCGAGCGCACGCTTGCAGTCCATGAAACCGGCACCGGTGATCTCGCGGAGCTCCTTGACCCGCGTCGCCGGGACGCCTGCAGCAGTCGTGGTGTCGTTCATTTCCCTGTCCCTTGTCGGTTAGTCGGCCGGCTCTTCGTTGCCGGTGTTTGCCCCGGCCCGCCGACCGTGGGCGGGCCGCGCATGAGCGGGCGCCGGGCGCTCCTCAGCTTCATCACCGTCGGCCGCCTGCGCAGGCTCGGCACTGTCGGCGGGCAGCAGCTCGTCCTCGTCGGGCTCGGGCTCGAAACTGAACGTGCCGCCAGCGGCCAGTGCGGCGACCATCTCGTCGCTTGCTTCTTCCTGCTCTTCGACCGCCGCGACGGGCTCGTCCATCGGCCGGGCGGCGCGCTCTTGGGCGCCCTCGACCGCCGCATCGGCGACCAGTGTGCACAGCAGCCGGATGGCGCGGATGGCGTCGTCGTTGGCCGGGATGACGTAGTCGAGCAGATCGGGATCGACGTTCGTGTCGCCGGTGCCGATGACCGGGATCTCCAGCTTGCGCGCCTCGACGACCGCGATGTGTTCGCGCTGCGGATCGATCACGAACATCGCGCCGGGAAGCCGGCGCATCTTGCGGATGCCGCCGAGCGTGCGCTGCAGGCGGTGCATCTCCTCGGTGAGCCGCGAGGCCTCTTTCTTGGAGAGCCGCTCGAACTCGCCGTTCTCCTGGCGTGCCTCGAGCTGATCGAGCAAGCCAAGTCGCTTGCGGATGGTCACGAAGTTGGTGAGCATGCCGCCCAGCCAGCGCTGGTTGACGTAGGGCATCTCGGCGCGCGTGGCTTCCTCGGCGACCGGCTCCTGGGCCTGCTTCTTGGTGCCCACGAAGAGGATCGAGTCGCCGTGGGCAACCGTGTCGCGCACGAATTCGAGGGCAGTCTCGAGGCGACGCACGGTCTGCGCCAGGTCGATGATGTGGATCCCGTTGCGCTCGGCAAAGATGTACGGGCGCATCTTGGGATTCCAGCGCCTGGTCTGATGACCGAAGTGGACGCCCGCCTCGAGCAGCTGGCGCATGGAAACTGACGGCATGGAGCGGATTCCTCCTGGTTCGGTTTCGCCTCCGCGTGCCTCGTGCCCACGGACCCGCCGCGCGTCGCCGCGCTTGGGGCACCTCGTGGGAAGCAGCATGCGTGTGTGATGTCGCCGTTGCGGCGCTGCCGGTCAATGCGGCTCGCGCAGTCTACCAAAGGCGCATCATGCGCCCGGCGCAATCGTTTGTCGCAGAGATTCCAGCTGGCAAGCGTGATTGGTCCGCCGATGGTGGTCGTGGTGATCGAACGCGCGGTTTGCAGCTGCGCATGCCGTGCGCCGTAGCCGCCCTTGTCCGGCCTTGTGCGTGCACCTGCGCGCCACCTGCGTCTTAGCCGCCCGGCGCCATCGGTCGCGTGTCATTCACGCATCCCACGCGCATACGAACGCGCCCAGCAGCATCGATGCCTTCACGTCCCGCTGGATGTTGGCCTGGCCGGGTGTCGCCCAACGATGTCGCGCGTGACACTGCGGTGCCTATGACGGGGCAGGTGCGTACCTGGCGCGACACACCGACGGGCGTCATGGTGCCTCGAGATCGCGCAGATGACGGATGCGCTGCCCGCTGCGCCGGTCGACGACGACGAGATCCACGCGTCGGGGCAACCTGATGTTTACCCGGAGCCCCGCCATCGAACGATACAGGCGCGCAACCTTCAGCCGATCGACCCGCTCCTCCGGCGCGCCGAAATCAGTCGAGGTGGCTGAACGCACCTCGACGCACACGAGTGCCGGCGGCGGCCCCGGATCGATCGCCAGGATGTCGATCTCGTCGCTGCCAACCATGACGTTGCGGCCAATCACCTGCCAGCCAATTGCCGCCACGTGGGCAGCCGCAATCTCCTCGGCAAACGCCCCGCGCCGCTGCCTCAGAGTCCGCATCGGCAGAGCCTAGGGGCGACCGCTTATCAGCGACTTACTCGGGCTCCTGAGTGTCGAAGGTCAAGGAAGGGCACGGCACCCTCAACGAGCGACTCGACCGGCACTGCCCCTGCCTCCGGTTGGCCGAAAAGGTCGAACGAGGTCTGCTCGCCGTCGAGCACCCGCCTGGTAGTGATGAACGATCGGCGGTGGTGCGGGGTTACTCCCAGGCTGGCGAGGCCCGCGCGATGGTCGAGCGTGGCGTAGCCGGCGTTGTGCTCCCAGCCATAGCCCGGGTAACGGACCGCCAGCAGGCGCATCAGGCGGTCGCGGGTCACCTTGGCGATGATCGAGGCGCACGAGACGACGTAGCACAACGCATCGCCGTCGATCACCGCACGGTAAGGCCCGGCATGCTCCTCGAAGCCACGGATGTGGCGTCCGTCGACGATCACGAAGTCGTGCCTTCCCGCGTGCGTCACGGCACGCTTCATCGCCAGCACCGTCGCGTAATAGATGTTCAGCCGGTCGATTTCGGCAACGGAGGCAGCGCCGATGCCGACGGTCAGCGCGCGGCGGCGGATCGCCCGGGCAAGCCGTTCACGCTGCGCCGCCGACAGCGTTTTCGAGTCACGCACACCCTTGATGGGGCGCTTGTCGAGCGGCATCGCCAGGGCGCACGCAACGACCGGCCCTGAGGAGGGTGCGACGCCGACCTCGTCGAGGCCCAGGATGAGGCGATAGCCGTGTTCGCGGGCGAGTCGCAACTCGAGCCGGCGCGAAGGAACTATGACCGCCATCGGCGAACAGGTTAGCCGCTCGCGGTGCGATGGCGGGCGGCCCGCCACGCCGTCGGGTTTGTCAGCGGCGCTCGCGCAGCGAGGCGGCTTTGCCCACGCGGCCACGCAGGAAGTAGAGCTGGGCACGCCGGGCCACGCCGTGGCGGACGACCTCGATCTTCTCGATGCGCGGTGAGTGGATCTTGAACGTTCGCTCCACGCCCACGCCACTGCGGATGCTGCGCACGGTGATGGAGCGGCTGATGCCGCCGCCACGCAGGCGCATGATGGTGCCCTCGAACAACTGCGTCCGCTCGCGGTTGCCCTCGCGGACGCGCGCGGACACGCGCACGGTGTCACCGGAGGCAAGCTCGGGCAGGTCGGTGCGCAGCTGTTCCGCGCTGATCTCGTCGATGACGCTCACGTTTGACTCACAGTGACTGGGGCGCGCCTGACCGGCGGCCGAAATTCAGAAGGTCGGGCGGCCGAGTATACATCGATCGTCAGCCGTGCCCGACTAGGGCAGTTTGGGGCGACTTTCGAGCAGGTCCGGGCGGCGGGCGCGCGTGCGTTCGATGGCCTGCTCACGTCGCCAGCGCTCGACCGCGCCGTGATCGCCGCTGAGCAGGATGTCCGGCACCGCCCGGCCCTCGAACTCGGGCGGGCGCGTGTACTGCGGATACTCGAGCAGGCCATCGGCGAACGACTCATCGAGCGTCGACTGCGCGTCGATGGCTCCGGGGAGCAGGCGGAGCACGGCGTCGATGACGACCATTGCCGGCAGCTCACCGCCCGACACGACGTAGTCGCCGATCGATAGCTCGAGATCGACCATGCCGCGCACTCGGGCGTCGACGCCTTCGTAGCGCGGACAGATGAGCAGCAGGTGCTCGCGCGCGGCGAGGTCGTGAGCCACGGCCTGGCTGAAGGGCTGGCCACCCGGGTCGAGCAGGACACTGGTCGTACGCGGGCCGGCCAGCGCCGCCAGCGCTCCGGCTATCGGCTCGACACGGAGGATCATGCCCGCGCCACCGCCGTACGGATAATCGTCGACGCTGCGGTGGCGCCCGAGCCCCCATTGGCGCAGGTCGTGCGCAGCCAGCGCGGCCAGCCCGCGCTCGAGGGCGCGCCCGGGAATGCTTGCGGCGAGTGGCCCCGGAAAGACCTCTGGAAATATGGTCACGACGTCGATGCGCAGGGTCATCGCTGCTCGTCCGCGGGCGCGTCCTCCGCATCTGCGCCGAGTCCCAGCACCTGCTCGTCGACGACGATGCGCTTGTCGTCCGGCGATAGCTCACGCACCACCGACGACACCGCCGGCACCAGCAGCTCGCCGCGGTCGCCACGCACTACGTAGACCTCCGAACCGCCCACCCGGAAGACCTCCTCGACCGAGCCGAGCACCCGCCCGCGGCCATCACGTACCTCACAGCCGACGATCTCGTGCCAGTAGTAGGTCTCGCCGGGCAGCTCTGAGGCGGCCGCTTCGAGGTATGTATCGCGCAGCCCTTCCGCGCCTTCGCGGCCACGGATCTCGCGGAACCTGACCAGCAGCCCCGGGCCGTCGCGGCGTGCGCTGGCCACCGTCAGGCGATGGTTGCTGCCCTCGGGGAAGAGCACGCTACCGGGCGTGAAGCGTTCCTCGTTATCGGTGAGCACCTCGACACGCAGCACGCCGCGCAGCCCGTGCAGGCCACGTACCAGACCCACCGCCAGGCGCTCGTCGCGAGACGGCCGGCGCAGGTCGTCCGACACGTTAGACGATCTCGAGCGAGACCGACTCCCCCTCGCGCGTCGCGATGACCTTGAGCAACGTGCGCATGGCCTTCGCGACGCTGCCGTTGCGCCCGATGACCTTGCCCATGTCCGCCTCGGCGACGTGCAGCTCGATCACCCGGCCGCCCTCATCGTCGACGACGTTGACAGATACTGCGTCGGGCTCGTCGACGAGCGACTTGGCGACGTACTCAACGAGCGATTCGGCCGACATATTGCGCCTACTTCTTCGGCTCGGCGGGCAGCAGGCCCACCTGGCGGAACAACCGGGCCACGGTGTCCGATGGCTGGGCGCCCTTGCTCAGCCAATCGCGCGCCCGCTGCTCATCGACGTTGACCTCGATCGGATCGGTCCGTGGGTTGTAATGACCGAGCGTTTCGAGCGAACGACCATCGCGGGCATTGCGGCTATCGGATACGACGAAGCGATAGCTCGGCTGCTTTTTCGCCCCGACACGGCTCAAACGAATGCGGACTGCCACTGTCTTTCGGAAAACCTCCCTGAGAACGTTGGCGACAGGTTAACGGACGTAGAGAAATAAGTGGGTCTCGCTGATGTCGCCGTCGGTCACGTAGTAGGCCAGCAGGTGATCGAGCGGGGCGAGGAAGGGCTTTACGTTCTGCTCGTAGTCCGCCCGCCCGGCAGCCGGCATGGCCTGCTCGATCACGCTCCGGAGACCGGCGATGTCGATGAAGGCGACGCCGGCGTTGTCGTCGGCGACCGATGCCGCGGACTTGAACGTGGCGCTTTCGGCGAGCGAGTCGGCGGCCGTGCGATCGAGCGCGTTGGCGACGAAGTCATCCAGGCCGATCAGCAGCTGGCCATTGGCAACAGCCACGCCGATGTTCAGATCGGGCACGCCGACATCGGGCAGGCCTACCGATCCGGACAGACCCGGCAGTGCGGAGCTGGTCACATGAATCATGGTGATCGTCACATCGCCATGAGCCACGTCCTCGACGCTCACCCCGCCATTGCTGCCGAAGGCGGCCAACGAGCGCACGGCAGAGAGCAGGCGCTCGACGCGTGTGCGCGCGACGTTCTCGTCGTCGACCGTGGCCACCAGGCCGACGCCGAGCTTGTCATTCGCATAGTCGACGGACACCCCGACGTCCTGGACGAAGTCGAGGAAGTTCTTCGGCTCGGTGCCCAGCAGCTCGGTGATCGACTGCAGGCCGAGGTCGGGTGCTCCACTCGCCGACGGCGAGACGGACCCGAGAGTGTCGAACAGGTGCTTGACTGCCTGGCCGAAGTCGCGTGTCTCGAAATAGACCAGTGAGTCGGCCGGCATCCGCTCGGCCAGCGCCGTGTGGCGGTTGGACGGCAGCGCCTGCGCGTTGTCGCCACTCGCGTGTGAAGCGCGCATGTTGATGGCCAGGTGATCCCCCTCGGCACGCGCCTCGCCTACGACCTTGCCGGTGTTGAGCTGGCCGAGCAGGCCGAGCGACGATGCATCGGGCACAAGCCCGCCCAGGTTGTCGAGCGAATTTGACATCGCTGGCGCCATCGCGCCGTAGTCGAAGTAGAAGGTCGCCAACCGGTCGGCGTGCAGCGAGGCCAGCTGGCGCAGGAAGAAGTCGTCGTCGGCCAGACTGGCCTGCTTGCCGGCCTTGACGTCCAGTGCCGCCTCGACCTGTGCTAGCTGATCGCTGACGATGAGGGCATCGTCGGTCACGGCCAGATAGACCGTCTGATCGGCAGACTGCGGCAGACTCCAGATCATCTGCCCGGGTCCGTACGGTTGGCCCACCGATGCGGGGCCAAGCCGCAGGCGGATGGTGGTGTCGGCTGCCACCGAGTCCGTCACGCTCAAGACGGCCGTCATCGAGGAGGGCCCGCCTGCCTCCGCCGCCGGGTCGCCAAAGAGCGCGACCATGCCGCCGAACCACGGCGCGACGTCCTGGTCCCAGCTGAGCCCCGAGCCGCTCGATACGAGCAGCTGGTTGAGCGAGTCGTCGAGCTTCTGCTGGAAGCTGGACGGATCAGCGAAGCCGGGGAAATGGCCCAGGAAGGAGACCAGCTGGTCGCGTTGATCACCGGGCAGGTTGAGGTTCATCTCTACGTAGGCGGCCGTGCCCGCGGGCGCGTAGTGGGAAACGGCCGACGGCGAGCCGGCCCGCCGAATCGCGAGATAACCAACTCCGGCAACCACGCCGACAACGGCGATGGTCGCAACGAGCGCAACCAGCCAGCGCCACACTGGCGTGCGCGGACCGCTGGCCACACGTTGGATAACCGTTGACGGCGGGGTCAACAGCTCGTCGTTGGCCGGCCGCCATATCGAGCCGGCGTGATCTCGATCCACCGACGGAAAGGCCGGCGGCCGCGCGGCCGCGGCGGCGTCCGCGTGATCTTGTTGGCCAATCGGTTCGCTGTTCGGATCGCTCATCGGATCGCTCATGGTCGCATCTTCCCCCTCGCGAGGTGCCTTCCCAATGGCCCTAACGCCGCGGGCCGAAGGGCAGGAGTCCCCGCCGCCCCTCACCGCCGAACTGCTTCATCAGTCGTTGCATCTCGCCGAACTGCTTGATCAGCCGGTTCACGTCCTGCTGACTGGTGCCCGAACCTCGTGCAATTCTGCGCCTTCTGTTTGCGGTCAGGACGTTCGGGTTCCGACGCTCCAACGGCGTCATCGACTGGATGATGGCCTCAACTCGCTTGAGTTCGCCGCGGTCAACGGCCTCCTGTGCCTGCTTGGCCGCACCGCCCATGCCCGGAATCAGCTCGAGCAGTCCGCCGATCGGCCCCATCCGCTTGAGCTGCTGCATCTGCTCGAGGAAGTCCTCGAGGTTGAAAGCGTTGCGCTGCAGCTTGCGCGCCAGTTCCTCGGCCTGCTTCTGATCGACGTTCTCCTGTGCCCGCTCGATCAGTGTCAGCACGTCACCCATGCCCAGGATGCGCCCGGCAAGGCGGTCCGGGTGAAACGGCTCCAGCGCGTCGGTGCGCTCGCCGGTGCCCAGGAACTTGACCGGCAGACCCGTCACGGCGCTGATCGAGAGTGCCGCGCCGCCGCGCGCGTCGCCGTCGATCTTGGTCAGCACGAGGCCGCTCAGCGGCGCTGCTTCGACGAACGCCTGCGCAACCGCGACCGACTCCTGGCCGACCATCGCATCGACCACCAGCAGCGTCTCCGACGGCTTGACCTGGGCCGACAACACGCGGATCTCGTCGAGCAGCGGCTGGTCGATCGAGGTGCGCCCGGCGGTGTCGAAAATGAGCACGTCGCGCGCCTGCTGGCGTGCGGCGGCGAGCGCGCCGGCCGCGATACCCGGCACGTCGGTGCCCGCCGGCGCGCGGAAGACCGGCACGTCCACCTGGCGGCCGAGCGTCTGCAACTGGTCGGCCGCTGCGGGACGGTACGGGTCCGCGGCAACCAACAGCGGCTGGCGGCCCAAGTGCACGATGTGGCGGCCGAGCTTGGCGGCAGTGGTCGTCTTGCCCGAGCCCTGCAGGCCGACGAGCAGCACCACTGCCGGCGTGCCGGTCAGCCGGAAGCTCCGATCGCCCGCGCCGAGGATCACCGTCAGCTCCTCGCTCACGATCTTGATCACCTGCTGACCGGCGTTGAGGCTCTCGAGCACGTCGGCACCGACCGCCCGTTCGCGCACCCGCGCCACGAAGTCCTTGACCACGCGGAAGTTGACGTCTGCCTCAAGCAGTGCCAGGCGCACCTCGCGCATGGCGGCATCGACGTCGGCCTCGCTGACGCGGCCGCGGCCAGTTAGCTGGTTGAGTGCGCGGCGCAGTCGCTCGGACAGGTCGTCGAACATGGGTGGCCGAGTTTAGACCTTCCGGCGCGCGACGCTGCCCCGACGACCGGGCGGCCACTCCCCTACCCTCGGCCCGTGGTTGCCGAGCCGCTGACCGATCCGCACCTGCCGCCCGCCGAGGCCGCGCCCACCCGTGCACTATGGCGCAACCGCGCGTTCGCGCGCGTCTGGACCGCCGCCACCATCTCGATCTTCGGCAGCCTGCTGACGCGCATGGCGCTGCCCTTCGTCGCCATCCTGGTGCTGTCCGCCAACGCCTTCGATGTCGCGCTGGTGCGCAGCATGGACCTGATTGCCATCCTGGCCATCGGCCTGGTTGCCGGTGCCTGGGTCGACCGGCTCCGCCGGCGGCCGGTCATGATCGCCGCCGATCTCGGGCGGGCCGTGCTGCTGGCGACCATCCCGCTGGCGGCAATCGGCGGCTGGCTGTCGCTGCCGCAACTGCTCATCGTCGCGCTGCTGGCGGCGGTCCTGACCACGTTCTTCGATGCGGCCGACCGTGCCTACCTGCCGACCATCGTGCCGCGCCGCGACCTCTTGCGCGCAAATGGCGCGCTGTCAGCATCGAGTTCCGTCTCGGAGTTCCTGTCATTCGGCTCGGCCGGGTTCCTGGTGCAGCTGATCACGGGTCCGATGACGATCGCCATCGACGCCGTCACGTTCCTGGTCTCGGCGGTGCTGCTCGGCTCGATCCACGCCCATGAGCCGCCGCCGCCGGCCAAGCACAAACGCCGCCCGGTGCTGCGCGAGATCGCGACCGGCCTGCGCCTGGTTACCGGCCACCCGATCGTACGCGCCAATACGATCGCGAGCATGGCCATGGCCGGCCTGTGGGGCGTATTCGGCGCCACCTGGTACCTGTTTGCGCTCGACGATCTGGGCCTGGGCCCGGCGGCGATCGGCATCATCGCCGCGATGGGCGGGATCGGTTCGCTGGTGGGGGCATTACTCTCGGGCCGCCTGACGAGCCGTTACGGGGTCGGCCGGGTGATGGTCGCGTCGCTGTTGCTCGCCGCGCTCGGGAACGTGTTCATCCCGCTCGCACCGTCGGGCGCTCCGCTGGTCGCAGCGGGCTTCCTGATCACCCAGCAGTTGCTCGGCGACAGCACCATCACGATCTTCGACATCACCGAGGTGTCGCTGCGCCAGACGGTCATCGACGAACGCGAGCTCGGTCGCGTGAACGCTACCTTCAGCGTCGCCATCCACATGGCACAGCTGGTCTTCACCCTGGCTGGTGGCGCCCTGGCGCTGGTCATCGGCCTGCGCGCGACGGTTTTCCTGACGCCGATCGGCGCGCTGCTCGCCGCGCTGCTGCTGTGGCTGTCGCCGGTCGCCCGGCTACACACCGTCGAGGAGGCGGCCTAGGCGAACAGCGCGCTCACGAACGCGTTGGGCTCGAAGTCGAGCAGGTCCTCGAGTCGCTCGCCCACGCCGACGAACAGTACGGGCACCTTGAGCGCGTCCTCGATGGCGAAGGCGATGCCGCCGCGCGAGGTGGTGTCGAGCTTGGTCAGGATGATGCCCGTCAGCGGCGCGATCTGGTGAAAGGCGCGCGCTTGGGCCAGGCCGTTCTGGCCGGTCGTCGCGTCGAGCACGAAGACCACCTCCGGCTGGGCCTCGGGCAGCCGCTTGGCGATCGTCCGGCGGATCTTCGCCAGCTCCTCCATCAGGTTGTTCTTGGTGTGCAGCCGGCCGGCCGTGTCCACCACCACCACATCGCTGCCCCGCGCCGCCGCCGCATCGAGCGCGTCGTAGACGACGGCGGATGCGTCGGCGCCGGCGTGATGCGCCACGATCGGCAGATTTGCGCGCTGGCCCCACGCCGCGAGTTGCTCGCTAGCCGCCGCCCGGAACGTGTCCGCGGCGGCCAGCAGCACCTTCGCGCCACGCGTTGCGAAGCGGTGGCCGAGCTTGGCCACGGTGGTCGTCTTGCCTGTTCCGTTGACGCCCACGACCAGTACGACGGCCGGCACGCCCGGCGCTGGCACGCGCGGCCACGGCCTTGGATCGCGCGGCGCGAAGAGGCCGAGCAGTTCTGATTCGACCGCGGCGGCGGGGTCCGCGACGTCGCGCCGGGCGCGGGCGTTGGCGACCACCCGGGCGGCAACCGCGGCTCCGACATCAGCCGCGATGAGCGTCTCCTCGACGCCTTGCCAGGCATCCTCGTCGACCGCGCCGCCGAGCAGCGCACGGAGGCGGCCGACCATTCCCTGCCGGGTGCGCGCCACCCCCTGTTGGTAGGTCAAGCCAGTGCCGGCAGGGTTGCCGCTTCCTTCTCCTCGGCCGGCAGGCGGAGCGACACGATGCGGCTGACGGCGTCCTCGCCGAGCGTCACCCCGTAGAGCGCATCGGCGCCCTCGATCGTGCCGCGGTTGTGGGTGATGACGATGAACTGGGTCCTTTCGGCGAGCCCACGCAGGGCCTTCGAAAAGCGCCCCACGTTGGCTTCGTCGAGCGCCGCGTCGACCTCGTCGAGAACGCAGAACGGCACCGGGCGCACTTCGAGCATGGCCAACAGCAGGCTGACCGCAGTCAGCGCACGCTCACCGCCCGACAGCATCGACAGCGGCTGCCGCTTCTTGCCCGGCGGCCGGGCGTGAAATCTCGACGCCGGTCGCCGACAGGTCGTCGGGGTCGGTCAGGCTGAGCTGCGCCTCCCCGCCCCCGAACAACTCATGGAAGCGGCGCGCGAAGGCATCCTCGAGGGCCGCGAAGGTGCGGCGGAACTGGTCGGTGATGAGCTGGTTGAGCGAGGTGATGAGCTCGCGCGTCGAATGAATGGCCGTCTCGAGGTCACCCCGCTGCGCCTCGAGGGCCTCGAGTCGCTGACTGACCTCGGTGTACTCCTCGAGCGCAAACGGGTTGCCAGCGCCCAACTCGTGGAAACGTCGCCGCAGGGTAGCCAGCCTGTTGGCCGACGGCGCCGGTTCCGCCGACGGTTCGGCGAGCCAGCGCGCCGTCAGGCGGGCGAGCGCGGCATCGACCGGGTCGCCGTCGTTGGCATCGCCGGCGGGCGATCCGACGGGGGCCACGTCACCCGCTGCGACCAGTAGCGCCTGCTGACCATCCGGCCCGATGCCGGCCAACTCGACGAGCAGCTGCTCACGTTGTTGTTCGAGCTGCAGCCGATGTTCGATGGACTCCAGTTCCAAGCGCCGGCTGGCCTGCTCCGCCAGGCGGAGTCGCTCGCGGGCGCCGGTGGCACGTTTCTCCGCCTCCGACAGCCGCGCGCGATCGCCGGCGGCAGCCGCCACGAGGTCGTGCAGCTCGCACGCGAGCTCCCGCTCGGCAAGGGCGTGCTGCGCGATGTCCGCCGCGATCGCCTCGATATTGCCCGCGAGCGTCGTTTCCAGTTCAACCAGCTCGTGTTCCTCGGCAGCCAGCTCGGCCAGCCGCGACTCATCGAGGTTGAGGCCGATGTCCGCCCGCCGGCGCGCCTCCTGCCAGCGTTCGATGGCCGCATCGGCAGACGCCTGCGCGCGGCGCAGTTCGTCCCGTCGCTCGCTGAGCGCCGCGCGCCGCTCCGCCAGCGCTCGGCTGCCCGAGTCCGGCGCCGGTGTCTCGTCGCTTCGGTCGAACTCGCGCAACTCGGCCGCCGCGCCCGCCAGCAGTTGTTGTGCCGCGGCGAGCTCCGCGGAGAGTGCCTCGACGCGCGACCCCAGCCAGGTCGTTTCGCGCTCCAGCTGATCGTGTCGCCGGTGCGCTGATCGCTCGGTGTCATCGGCCACGCGCCAGCGTCGGCGATGCTCGCCCAGCTCGCGCTCGAGCTCACCCAGCTGCCGCCGCGCGCCTTCCAGTTCCGACACGCTCTTGTCGCTTTCGCTGCGCGCCAGTTCGGCTCCGCGCTCGATCTCGGTCACCTGGATGGCCAGCTCGGCGCGGCGGCGCGTCCGTTCGACGACCGTCTCCGCGCCGGCCAGCGACACCAAGCCGGTGTCGCCGACGACCTCGCCGGCAAGCGTGATTGCGCGCCAGCCGGCTGGCAACGCCGCGCGGACGGCCAGCGCAGCTTCGAGTGTCGGCAGCCAGACAGCGTCGCGCAGCAGCCGCGTAACCACGCCGCGCGGATCGCGGCGCACGGCATCGACCAGCGGACCGCCGCCGTGCGCCAGTGCGGCTTCGGCAATCGCGCGCGCCTGAGCCGCCGGCGCGGCAGCCGCGCCGGCTGGCCGAACGGCCTCGTCGACGACCAGCTGGCCGCCGCGCTCGGCCAGGGCCAGCGCGGACTGCTCATCGACCACGAAGCCGGCCGCCCAGCCGCCGAGTGCGGCGCCCACCGCCGCGGCGAAGCGCGGCTCAACTTCAAGGCCCTCGCCCAGCAACTTGGCGCCGCGCGCGCGCGCTGCGCGGGCGAGGCTCTCGTTGTGACCAGCGCGCGCCGCCGCCTCGAGGCCAGCGAGTTCGGAGCGCGCGGCGCCCAGGTTCGCGTCCGCGTCCAAAGCTCGCCGGCGCGCGAGTTGCGCCGCCGCGTTGGCACGGTCGGCACCGGCCCGAGCCTCGTCCACGCGGTCGCCCAGCTCGGCCGTGCGCACCATCAGTTGTTCCACGTCGCTGCGTGCCAGCGCGACCTGCGCGGCGGCTTCCCCGCTGCGCGGCTCGAGATCGGACAGTCGCGCCTGGGCGTCGGCGAGTGCGGCGCCGAGTTCCCCGAGGCGCGCGCGGCGCGTTCGCACCTCGGCCTCGCCCGCCGCCAGCCGCGCCCGCACGCCGGCGTCACTGGGCGCCGGCTCGGACTCCACTTCGGCCAACCGCTGCTCGACCAGCTCCAGCTCTCCGCCGCCGAGCCCTGGATCAGCGGCCGGACGCGGCATCGCGAGCACCTTGCGAGCCTCGTCGATGCGCAGTTCCGCGGCGGCGCGCTCGGCTGCGGCGCGCGCCCTCTGGCGTCGCAGCGCGGCCGTCTCGGAATCGAGGCGCGCCCCCTCGATGCGCAGCTCGGCGATGCGTGCCCGCTCGCCGTCAAGCGTTTCGCGCCGGGCCCGCTCGACCTCCGCGAGTCGGCCGATCGCCACGGCCAGCGCCGCCGCTTCGGTCTCCGCCTCGCGCAGCTCGGCCAGCGAAACGTCGGCAGTGCCACGCGCCCTTTCCAACTCGAGCAACTCTCGTTGCCCCGCCTCGGCCGTGGATGTCCAGCGCGCCCGCGCGGCGGCGAGCACGGCCTCGGCCAGCTCGGAACCCGCCGAGCGGCGCGCCTCCAGTTGCTCTGCCTGGGCGGCCAGCCGGCGCGCCTGCGGTCGCAGCTCGGCCAGCAGGTCACGCAGCCGCTCGAGGTTCGTCTCAGCCTCGGCCAGCTCATTCTCCGCCTGGCGCCGTCGTCGTTCGTGACGGCGCACACCGGCCGCTTCCTCGAACAGCGGCCGGCGCTCCTCCGGCCGCAGCGCAAGTGCCTGATCGACCATTCCCTGGCCGATGAACAGGAAGGCGTTGTCGGCCAGGTTGCCGGCGTCGAGCAGCTCGACCAGGTCGCGCAGGCGGACCCGCTGGCGGTTGAGCAGGTACTCGTTCTCGCCCGAGCGATACAGGCGCCGGCCCAGCTCGACCTCCCCGTAGTCGACTGGCAGTAGGCGGTCCGAGTTGTCGATGACCAGCGTCACGTCGGCCATGCCTATCGCGCGCCGCGCGGACGAGCCGGCGAAGATGACGTCCTCCGCGCGGCGCGTACGCAGCAGTCGGCCTTGCTCCCCGAGCGTCCAGCGCAGAGCGTCGGCGAGATTGCTCTTGCCGCTGCCGTTGGGTCCGATGACCGCGCTGATGCCCGGGCCGAACTCGATCAGGGTGCGGTCGGCAAACGACTTGAAGCCAACCAGCCGGAGCGCCGCCAGCCGGCCGCGTGCGCCGTTCCCGTTACTCATCAGCCGGCTTCACCGCTTGCGACTGCTCGGCGGCGGACGCCAGCTCACGTCGCCGCTCGAGCTCGGCGATCGCCGCGACCGCCGCCTCAGTCTCGGCCTCGCGCCGGTTGCGCCCTGCGCCACGCCCGAGCGATTGGCCACCGACGAGCACCTCGACCGTGTAATGACGCGCATGTGCCGGTCCGTCCTCGCTCAGCAACCGGTACACCGGCGCGTGGCCGGTGCGTGCGTAACTGGTTTCCTGGAGAACGCTCTTGGCCGGCTTGAGGGTCTCCGGGTCGGGCCGCTGGGCGAGCTCCTGCTCGGCCACGACCAACAGCCAGTCGCGGGCTCGCGCGTAGCCGAATTCGAGGTAGATCGCGCCCATCACCGCTTCGAAGGTTGCCGCCAGCACCGACTTGCGCGCGCGCTCGCCGGCGGCGTCGGCGCCCTGGCCGAGCAGCAGGTAGGCACCCAGATCGAGACGCTGGGCGATGCGCGCCAGTCCACGCGCCGAGACGACTGCGGCACGGCGCGTGGTGAGTGAGCCCTCATCCTCCTTGGGATGGCGGCGCCACAGTTCTTCCGACACGATCAGCGAGATGACCGCGTCACCCAGGAACTCGAGACGCTGGTTCGACTGGCCGATCGCCGGCCGCTCGTGCAGATAGCTGCTGTGGACGAGCGCCTCGCCGAGTAGTGCCAGGTCGTCGAAGACGAGCCCGAGACGATCGGCCAGCGCGGCTGCCGGCGTCATCGGGCGGGCTGGCTCGCGACTACTGGTTCGAGTGCTCCTCGACGTAGTCGACGGCGTCCTGCACGGTACGAATCTTCTCGGCGTCCTCGTCCGAGATCTCCGCCCCGAACTCTTCCTCGAGACTCATGATCAACTCGACGAGGTCGAGCGAGTCGGCATTGAGATCGTCAACGAACGAGGCCTCCGGCGTCACCTGGTCCTCGTCGACGCCGAGTTGCTCAACCACGATCTTCTTCAATCGCTCATACGTCGAAGCTGTCACCGATGCTCCCTCCTGTGCGGCGGTCTTCTCCGCCCTCGCTGCTGTTGCCGAAGGCTCCGATCTCCCGCCCACGGTCCGCCGCCTCTCTGGCGACTCGCCCGAGCACGCCATTCATCAGCCGGCGAGCAGGCTCGCCGCTGTACGTACGTGCCAATTCCACCCACTCGGCAATGGCGACCCGGGCCGGAGTCGTGCGGGAGTGTAGCAGTTCGGCCATCGCCGAACGCAACAAAGCACGGTCGATGCGCGCCAGGGCGACCACCGGATAGCGTGGCGCGGTGGCCTCGATGCGGGCGTCGATGACGTCGCGCTGGGCGACCACCGCGTTGACTATCTCGCGCGCCAGATCGGCTGCGCCCGGGCCGGCGCCCTCCTCGGTCAGCCGGCGCTCGAGGATGCGCGCCGCGGTGTTCTGGCCGAAGTCCGCCTCGAAGAGGGCGCCCAATGCCAGGCGGCGGCCTTCGCGCTGCCCTTCATGCGAGGGCATCGGCGATCCGCTCGGGAATGTGCGCGCGGGCGGCAGCGGCACCCACCTCCACGGCGAAGCCGATCATGCGCCGGCGGGCACGGCCGTGGGTGATCAGCACCGTGCCCCGGACACCCAGCAGCGGTGCCCCGCCGAGGCGCTCGTAGTCAAAGCGACGCCGAATGCGGTTGATGCCCGGGCGCATGAACAGGTAGCCGATCGGCCCCCACGGCCAGCGCTTGAACTCGCCGCGCAGGCTGTCGAAGATGAAGCTCGAGAGGCCTTCGAAGAACTTGATCGTCACGTTGCCGACCGACGCGTCGCAGACAACCACGTCGGCCGGGTGATGGGGCAGGTCCTTGCCCTCGGCGTTACCCAGGAAACGCAGGCTGCTGGCGGTCAGCAGCTCGGTCGCATCCTGTACGCGCTGTTCACCCTTGCCACCCTCCTCGCCGATCGACAGCAATGCGACCGACGGGCTGGCCAGGCCCAGCACGCGCTCGGCGAATATGGCGCCCATGTGCGCGTACTGATAGAGGTTCTGGCCCGTCGAATCGGTCGTCGCGCCGATGTCGAGCAGGACCATCGGTCCACGATCGGTGACCAGCTGCACCGCGAGCGCAGGGCGGTCGACGCCGCGCAACCGGCCCAGGTTGAGGATCGACGCGGCAACGCCGGCGCCGGTGTGCCCGGCAGTGACCACCGCGTCGGCACGGCCCTCCTTGACCAGGCGCATGCACACGTTGATGCTCGCGTCGCGCTTGCGCCGCACCGCGGTGGCGGGATGCTCGTCCATGGCCACGGACTCGCTCGCCTGGACGAGGCTCACGTTCGCCGGCAGCGGCCCGTCAAGGTGCGGCTGGATCTCCTGGTCGGCGCCGACCAGCAGCAACTGCGTGTCAGGATGCGAGCGCGCCCATTCGAGCGTGCCGATAACGATCTCCTGCGGCGCGTGATCGCCGCCCATGGCATCGACCGCCACCCGGATCTGCTCGCTCGATGACTCCGCGCCGGCGCGCAGGACGTCAAGATCCATTGCGTGGCCCGATCAGGCGGGCGCCGTGCCCTCGTTCTTGGTGCGCTGCTTGATGCGCACCGCCTCACGACCGGCGTACCAGCCGCAGTTCTGGCAGGCGTGGTGCGGCCGCTTTTGCTCGTGGCAGTGCGGACACTCCTCGAGCTGCGGCAGGCTCAGCGCGTGATGCGAGCGACGCTCGCCCTGGCGCGCGTGCGACACGCGCCGCTTGGGTACTCCCATTGCTGCTTCTCCCGTTCAGGTGGGTTGTGGATGCGGGATGCGTCCCGCTAGTACGGCCCCTGACGCTCACGCCACTCGGCCAATGAGGCCAGACGCGGGTCAATCACCTCTTCGCGATGGATGTGATCGGTGACAGTGTTCAGATCGATGCCGCACTCGGGGCACAGACCCCGGCAGTCCGGTCGGCATAGCTGGGCGATGGGCTCGGCCAGCGAGATTGCCTCGCGCACCGGCTCGTCAAGGTCCAGCTCGTGGTGATCGTCGAGGCGCAGCGCGTCCGGTTCGGTGGCTGCATCTACCGGCAACCCGGTGTCGATGTCGATCAACGGCAGCGCTTCCTCCTCGATGTCGACCGCGATCGGCGAGGCGACCGCAGTGAGGCAGCGGCTGCAGTAGCCCTCGATCGCCGTCGTCAGATGAGCGCGCGCCAGAATGCTGCGGCCGGTGTGCGACAGGCGCACTTCGCCGGCGATCGGCCTGGCCAGGGCAACGTCGGGCGCGATATCGAGCCGGATGTCGTCGACCGGATATCGCCGCTCGGTGCCGGGTGCAGCGCGTAGCAGCCCCGCGACGTTATAACTGAGCACCGCTCGTCTCACGCTGCCTGGGTGCCGGCCTCATGTCACCGTTCAGCGGCGCCTGGGCCGCATCGGGCGGGTATTCCTCGTCGGCAACACTGCGCTCGTCGAGCAGCGCCAGGCCGCGCTTGATGCTCTGCAGGGCGCGCACGCATTCGCCTTCCAGTTGGACCAGCACGCTCTGGGCGTACTCGTCAGCGCCGCGCCGGATCTCGTCGGCCTCGCGCTGGCCGTCGGCGATGATCTCCTGCGACCTGATCTCGGCCGCCCTGGTCAGCTCGCGTTCCTCGATCAGGAAGGCTGCCTGCTCCTGCGCCCGCGCGAGGATGCGCTCAGCCTCCTCCTGGGCGTGCTCGACGATGCGGTCGGTCTCCTCGTTGATCCGCTTCGCCGCACGTACCTCTTCGGGCACCGCCGCGCGCAGCTGATCGAGCAGGTCGAGCGCCCGTGCCTGGTCGATGATCACGTTGCTCGTCAGGGGCATGTTGCGGCCGCTGGCGATCACTCGCTCCAATTGTTCGATGAGAAAGATGATGTCGATGGGAGTCGCCTCCATGCGCGCTGCGCCGCGGCCTGCTGTGCTGGGGCGTGCGCCGTCAACGGCCCATTGTAGGGCCTAGGCGTGCAGGCGGCGGGCGGCAGCGGCGGGCACCATGCCGCTGATATCCCCGCCGAAGCCGGCGATCTCCTTGACCAGACTCGAACTCAGGTAGGCGTACTCGAGGGCGGTCATGAAGAACACGGTGTCCACGTCAGGTGCCAGCTTGCGGTTGGTGTGTGCCATCTGCAGTTCGCTCTCGAAGTCGCTCACCGCACGCAGGCCACGCACGATGAACTGCGCCTGCCGACGCTGCGCGAAGTCGACCGTCAGCCCGTCGAAGCTCTCCACATCGACGCGCCCCGCGGCTGGGCCGAGCTCATCGGCGATCGCCTCGCGGATGGCGGCGATGCGTTCATCGAGCGCGAACAGCGGCGACTTGCGTGGGTTGACCAGCACGCCGACCACGAGCCGGTCGAAAACGCCGGCGGCGCGCCCGATCACGTCGATGTGGCCGAAGGTGATGGGGTCGAACGAGCCCGGATAGACCGCTGTCGTCATGTGCCCTCCTGCCACGCGTAGTAACTGAGCATGGTCTCGCCGAACCGCCGCTGGCGAGCTAGCTTAAGGTCCCCGACGAGTGGCGGTGGGCTCGCGCGCCAGAAATGCTTGCCGACGACCAGCGCGTCTTCGGCCAGCCAGGCGAGCGAACGGTCGCCAAGCAGCGCCAGGGCCGGTTCGAGCAGCGCCACGTCGTAGGGCGGGTCGGCCAGGCAGCAGCGATAGGGCGGCGCGCCGGCCGGTCGGCCGGCGCGCAGGTAAGTGAGCGCGTCGGCGCACACCACCGCGCCCCGGGTGAGGCCACTGCCCCCGAGGTTCCGCCTGATCAGGTCGCATGCGCGCGCGCTGTGCTCGACGAAAGTCGCGCCCGGAGCACCGCGACTGAGCGCCTCGATGCCGGCCGCGCCGCTGCCGGCGAACAGGTCGAGGAACGGCCCGCTCAGCGCGTCGCCGGTCTCGAGCGAGCCGAACAGCGCCTGCTTGACACGGTCGGTCAGCGGCCGCGTTCCGGCCGCCGGCGCTGCGAGCCGGAAGCCGCCGGCAGTCCCGGCGATCACCCGGCCGGCCTCATGTTTCGGCATCGGTGGCAACCACGTCACCGGCACCCACGCGGGCAAGCCAACCGATCGTGACCTCGTGCTCGAGGGCGGCGTACTGCGGCGCGAGGTGCCCGCCCTCGTCGAGCAACTCCTCGGCGAGCGACCGTGCCGCGACTGACAGGCGGCGATGCTCCGGGCGCGTCAGGCTGGCCACCCGCAGGGGCGGCAGCCCGCTCTGGTTGAGGCCCAGCAGCTCACCCTCGCGACGTTGCTCGAGATCAAGCTCCGCGAGGGCGAAGCCGTCGCTGGTGCCGACCAGGGCATCGAGGCGCGCCTTGACGACCGTTTCCTCGTCGCCCGACGGCTCGCGGTCGTCGCGCGGGTAGCGCTCGCTGACCAGGATGCAGTACGAGGCCGCCTCGCCGCGGCCCACGCGGCCACGCAGCTGGTGGAGCTGGGCAAGACCGAAACGATCGGCGTCGAGAATGAGCATGACCGTCGCCTCGGGCACATCAACGCCCACTTCGAGCACCGTCGTGCCCACGACTACCTGCGTCTCGCCGGTGCGGAAGCGCGCCATGCGCTCATCACGCTCGGCAGCCTTCATCTGGCCGTGCACGATGTCGACGCGCGGGGGCGGCAGGGAAACTCCCGCCAGCGCGGCCGCCGCGTCCCACTCGCGGATCACCAGCTCGGCCCCGGCCTCGACCGAGCGAACGTCCGACTCGGGCTCGTCCTCCACCAGCGGGACGACAACGAACGCCCGGTGCCCCGCCGCCACCTCGCGCGCAATCAGCGCCAGCGCACCAGGGCCGCCGTCGGCCCGGCGCACCAGCTCGTCGGTCGAGCGCACGCCGGTCCTGATCTCCTGCCGGCCGGCCGGCGGCGTGCGCAGATCGGACACGTCGAGGTCGGCGTGGACGATCTGACCGAGGGTCCGCGGAATCGGCGTGGCCGTCATCAGCAGCACGTGCGGGGCGCGGCCCTTGCTCGCCAGTGCCTCGCGCTCGGCGACACCGAAGCGATGCTGCTCATCGACCACCACCAGGCGCAGGTCGGCGAACTCAACCGACTCCTGGACGAGCGCATGGGTGCCCACCACCACGTGGCCTCGTGAACGGCCATCGACCGTGCTGGCCGGTGGCGCCGCGAGCACTTCGAGCGCCGCGCGGCGCTGCGCGGGCGACAACGACCCGGTCAGCAGCGTCACATCATGGCCGAGCGGCTCGAGCAGGCCGCCCAGCGTCGCGGCATGCTGGCGCGCCAGCAAGTCGGTCGGCGCCAGCAGCGCACCCTGCCCGCTGGCGTCCGCTACGAATGCCAGCGCCAGCGCCGCGACTGCGGTCTTCCCCGAGCCGACGTCGCCCTGCAGCAAGCGCATCATGGGCTGGTCGCGGGCCAGGTCGATGCGGACCGCGTCGAGCGCGGCACGCTGGTCATCGGTCAGCCGAACATCGACCGCCGCGTCAGCGTCGCCCGCGCGCCGCCGGCGGGCCGCGACCTGGCGGCCGATGACCTCTTCCACCGCTGCGATCGCACTCGTGCAGCGAGTGTCATCCACAGTGATAGGCGCCGCGTGTTCGGCGACGCGCTGGCGGCGGCGCGCGATCATGCCCAACTGCAGCGCCAGCAGCTCGTCGAACGCCAGGCGCGTCAGCGCTCGGTCGCGAAGTCCGAAGTCGGGCGGAAAGTGGACCCATTCGACGGCGTCGGCGATGCCCACCAGGTCCGCCACGGCTCGTTCGCGGAGCGTGTCCGGCAGGTACTCATCGAGCGCCGGCAGGGCGAGATCGAGCGCCGCCCGGATCCTGGCGCGCAGGTACGCCTCGGTTACGCCCGCCGTCAGCCGATAGACGGGCACGATCCGACCAGCGTGCAGGGCCTCGCCGCCGGGCGGGCCGAACTCGGGGTTCTGGAAACGCGGCAGCCAGCCGCGCAGCTCGACCTTGCCCGAGAGCGCCACCACCTGCCCGGCGGCGAGGCGGCGCTCGATGAAACGGCGCCCGAACCAGATCGCCTCGCCCTCGCCGGTGTCGTCGCGCAGCCGCGCGACGGTGCGCTGGACGCGCCGCCGAAACCCCTGCTCGACGCGCAGGTCGAGGATCTCGACGTTGGCGCTTGCCGGTCCCTCAGGCGGCCGTTCGCGCAGCTCGCGCAGAGTCAGGAAATGGCTGAAGTCGTGGTAGGTACGCGGCAGGTCGAAGAGCAGGTCGCGCACGGTGTGCAGCCCGAGACGTTCCAGGCGGTGCGCCGCGCCCGCCGGTGCGAGCCCCGCCTGCCGCAGTCCCGCGTCGAGCAGCTCCGCGTTGACGGTCGGCGATGGCGTGCCCGCCGCCATTACTCGGCCGCGAACAGGAAGTCGTAATGCGGCTGGCCACCCTCGACGAGCTCGATCTCGACGCCATCCAGCTCGTCGGCCAAGTTCGCGCGCAACTCGTCGGCGGCCGCGCGATCCACGTCCCGCCCGGCATAGATGGTGAGCAGCTCGTAGCCCGGCTTGAGCTTGCGCAGCGCCCCCCGAATCGCCGTCGTGCGGTCCCGGTCACCGGCCAGCAGGCCGTCGTTGGGACCGAGCGCGATGTACTCACCGTGGCGCACGCGGTGACGCCCGATCCGCGCGTCGCGCACCGCCACGGTGACCTGAAAGGTCTGCACGCGCCGTGCCGCCTGGGACATTCGCCGCGCCGCATCACGCAGCGACAGCGACGGGTCAAGGGCGAGCATTGCCGCCACCCCTTCGGCGGGGTTCCGCGTGGGCACCACCTCGACACGGACTTTGCGTGAAAGCTGGCCGGCCTGGCGCGCTGCCAGGCGCACGTTCGGGTTGTTGGGCAGCACGATGACCTGCGCCGCCGCCAGGCGACTGATCGCTTGTGCCAACTCGCCGGCCGAGGGGTTGCCGCCATCGATCACGGCACCGGCCCCGAGCGTGGTGAACAGGCGCGCCAGTCCGTCGCCGGCGGCAACGCTGACTACCTGCAGCCGGCCGGCATCTGCGGCGGCCGGCTGCGCAGCGTCGGGTTCGCTGGGCGTCGGCTCATCGGCCGCGGCCACGCCACCAGCGGCCGCCGCCATGCCCACATGACCCTTCGTGGCCGGCGCGCGCTGCCGGACGTCGCCCGCCTGGCGGTCCAGGTTCTCGACGCTGATGCACGTGAGCGTTCCCAGCGTGAGGCCGTAGCCGAGCACCGTGTCCGGTCGCTCAGTGTGGACATGAACCTTCATCAGCACATCATCGCCAACCACCAGCACCGACTCGCCCAGCCCCGCGAGTTGCCGCCGCACATCGTCGATCTTCACCCGCCGGTCGTTCGCTGGAGTCAGCAGGAAGACGGTCTCGTAGCCGTAACCTTCCGCCTCGAGCGCTTCGTACAGCGGCAGCGGGATGTCGTGCGGCAACCGGCCGACCATCGGCGGCTGCTGGCCGCGCGCCGCCGCCAGGGCCCCTTCAAACAGCAGCTCGAGCCCCCGGCCACCGGCGTCGACGACCCCGGCCCGCCGCAGAACGGGCAGCAGTTCAGGCGTATGGGCGACGGCGTCTGACGCGGCTGAGGTGGCCGCGGCCAGCACCGCGTCAAGCGACTCACCGTTTGCGGCCGCCGCGACGGCCGCCGTCGCTGCCGCGCGCGCGACCGTCAGGATGGTGCCCTCAACCGGCTTGGTGACAGCGCCGAAGGCGGCCGCACAGCCCGCCTCGATGGCTGCCGCCAGCTCTGCGCCACCGATGCGCTCGACGTCGGCGACCGACTCACCGATACCTCGGAAGAGCTGCGACAGGATGACACCGCTGTTGCCGCGGGCGCCCATCAGTGCGCCGAAGCTGAGCGCCGCCGCGACCGCCGGCACGGTGCGCCCGTCTTCGGCGATCGCCTCGGCCTCGCGGATGGCGGCCTGCATCGTGGCCAGCATGTTCGAGCCGGTGTCACCGTCGGGCACCGGAAAGACGTTCAGTGCATTGACCTCATCGACGCCGGCGTGCAGCGTCGAAGTCGCCTGACGCAGCGCAGCCAGCAGCTCCGCGCCGTCCCACGTCGGAGCGCTCAAGTGGGCAGGTCCGATGGAGGCCGGCTCGGCGTGCCCGCGACCGGCCTACCGTCAACGCGGATGACCAGCTCGTCGATCGATCGCCCGAAATCGCGCAGGACCCGATAGCGAACGGCCGCGCTCACGTTGGCCACCACCTGCGCACTGGGCACATGGGCGGCGACGCGCACGTCGAGCGTCACGCGCAGGTGTTCGTTGAGGGCGACCGCGACGCCGCTCGGGTGAATGCGCAGCCAGCCGAGCAGGCGCTGAAACCGGCGCGCAGGCGCCACCACGGTTACGCCGTAGACCTCAGCTGCGGCGCTACGGACACTGCGCGCCAGAGTCGCGCGGTCCATCTCCCCTCCTCCGCCCCGGCTCCCGGACGGGTCAGTCGCGCTGGCCACCGTGCTATAGTAGCCAGCCGGGACGTCGTTTCGGGACGCCCCAATTCCCACCTCATTCGGAGACTTCGTCAGACCATGGCTCGCGCCTGCGCCATCTGCGGCAAGGTGTCGATGGGCGGCTTCAATCCGCAGTCGACCGGCATGAACCGCGTTCGTGCACATCGCCGCTACCAGCCCAATCTTCAGCCCATGCGCCTCGAGCAGGGCGGCACCGCCCGCCGGGTGCTGATCTGCACGCGCTGCCGCAGGACGCTTCAGAAGACAGCCTGACCGGCCGCTCCAAAGTCCGGCCGCAGATCCCCCGACGGGCTCGCTCAGCGGCTCGCGTCCGAGTCGAGCCAGATCGTCATCGGACCGTCGTTGACCAGCTCGATCTGCATCTCCGCCCCGAACACGCCGCGTGCGACAGTGACCCCGCGCGCCTCGACGGCCGCGGCAAACCGCTCGTACAGCGCCTCCGCGAGCTCGGGCGGCGCGGCACGGATGAACGACGGCCGGCGGCCGTGGCTCGTGTCGGCGTACAGCGTGAACTGGCTGACGACGAGCATCTCGCCGCCCACCTCGATCAGCGAGCAATTGGTCAAGCCGCTCTCGTCGCGGAAGATGCGCAGCTTGAAGGTCTTGTCAGCGAGTCCGTCGGCGTCGGCCTCGGTGTCGCCCTCGCCGACGCCTACGAGCACCAACAAACCTGCGCTGATCGAGCCCACCAGCTTGCGCTCGGCTCGTACCTCGGCACGCGTCACACGCTGAATCAGCAGGCGCATCGCAGCCCGCCTAGTCGCTCGACAGCGGCGCCGCTGCGCCGGCCGCCGCACGCTTGACCGCTTCCACTTCGAGCGCCGTGTCGCGCCCGCGCTGGAAGAGCGCCGAACCCACGACGCACACATCCACGCCGTAGCTGCCTACGATCTCAGCCGTTTCGGCGCTGACGCCGCCGTCGGCGTGGACCCGGCCGTCAGGGCGCCCGCGCAGTAGCCGGCGCGCCTGGGCGATCTTGTGCGCATGGTCGGCCATGAAATGTTGTCCGCCCCAGCCGGGCTCGACGGTCATGATCATGATGATTGACAGCTCGTCGAGGTACGGCTCGACCGCGTCGGTGGCGGTCAGCGGGCTCACCGCGAGGCCCGGCAATCGGCGCGCGGCGCTGATGCGCTGGAGCGTTTCGCGCTTGACCGCGGGCGGCTCGTGGACCTCGACGTGAAAGGTGATGCTGTCCGAGCCTGCGTCGAGGAAGCGCGGCACGTAGCGCGAGGGCTCGGAGATCATCAAGTGGACGTCGATCGGCAGTGCCGTGAGACGGCGGATCGCGGCGACGATGTCGGGCCCGAAGGTGATGTTGGGCACGAAGTGCCCGTCCATGACATCGAGATGGAAGCGGTCGACACCGGCGCGCTCGAGCTTGCGTACGACGCGATAGAGGTTGCCGAAGTCGGCGGTCAGGATGCTTGCGGCGACCTCGACCGCGCGCGGGCGCTCCAGGAGATCAGCCCTGTTCGCGACCGGCGAGCGCGGCCGCGCTCTGCATGACCAGCAGCTGCCGGCGCCGCGCGACGGTCTCCGGCGCCGGCTGGCCGGCGCGATCGGCCGCCAGCTGACCGCATGCGGCGCCGATCTCGACACCCCGATTGCGCCGCACCGTGGTCGAGATACCGGCCGTGCGAACGATCGCCGCGAACGCCTCCGTGCGCTCAACTGAGCTCGGTTGCCAGGGCGTATGCGCGACCGGATTCATGGGGATGAGATTGACGTGCGCCAGCTGGCCGCCGAGCAGCTGAGCCAGCGCCGCCGCGTCTTCGCGCGTGTCGTTGACCGCGTCGATCATCACGTACTCATACGTTACCCGCCGGCCGGTCGCGGCGGCGTAGCCGGCCGCGGCGTCGATCACTTCCGGCAGCGGATAGCGCCGGTTGAGCGGGACCAGTACGTCGCGCAGTTGCGAGCGCGCTGCGTGCAGTGACACGGCCAGCGTCCACTGCGGGCGGAGCTCGGTCAAGCGCCTGATGCCCGGAACCACCCCGCTCGTGCTGATCGTCACGTGGCGTGCGCCGAGGCCTAGGCGGGAACGGTCGGTGATGGCCTCGGCCGCCGCGAGCACCCGCTCGGTATTGAGCAATGGCTCGCCCATGCCCATGAACACGACGTTGGTCAGCCGCTGCCCGACGCCGGCCAGCCAGTGGCGCCAGAAGCGCGCCTGGTCGACTATCTCGGCCGCCTCCAGGTCTCGACCGGAGCCGAGTTCGCCGGTAGCGCAGAACGGGCAGCCCACGGCACAGCCGGCCTGGCTGGAGATGCACACCGTGGCCCGTGCCCGGCGCCAGCCGCGGGCCGGATAGCGCATCAGCACCGACTCGATCAGCGCGCCGTCGGCCAGGCGGTGTAGCGCCTTCTGGGTCAGGTCCTGATCGGCCGCGCGCACGTCGGTCTCGGTCAGCGTGTTGAGGCGGAAGTCGGCCTCGAGTTCGTCGCGCAGCCCGAGCGGCACGGTGTGCAGCTCGGACACCGACTGCGCGGAGGCGGACCAGACGTGGTCGGCCAGCTGGCGGGCGCGGAAGGATGGTTGGCCGCGGGCCGCCAGCCAGCGCGCGAGGTCGGCCGGCATGACGCCCGCCAGTCCGGGTCTCCGGTCAGGCAGCGAGTGCACGGATGGGGTGGCTGGTTGCGCCCGCGGCTCCGGCGCGGGATCGGAGCCCATCAACGCATCCTAACCTCAAGTCTCCTCGTCGGCCTCCGACGGCGCTGTGACCAGTGAGCCGACCAGGCCCGGGCGACCGCGCAACAGCTCGGCGCCGCTCATGCGGCGGCCACCAGCGGGCTGTACCTCGATCAGCTCGAACAATCCGTCGGCGGCCGCGAGCGCGGCCCGATTGGCCGGCAGGGCCAGCAGCGTCCCTGGCCGCCGCGTGGCGACGCCGCCCAAGGGCCGCGCGTCCCAGACGATTACCCGCCCGGCGTTGGTCTCGATAAACGTGCCCGGCCAGGGCTGGTAGGCGCGCACCTGGCGGTACAGATGGGAGACGCCGTGGACCGGGTCAAGACGGCCGTCCTCGCGGCGCAGCGTGCGCGTCGCCGTGGCACCGTCAGCCGTCTGAGGCTCGGGCGTGATCTCGCCCGCCAGCCACGGCCCCAGCGTCTCGTTCAGCAGATCGCTGGCGACCGCCGACAGACGCGCCTCCAGGTCGGGCGCCGACTCGTCGCCCGACAGCGTCACCGCTCGCTGGGCCACGATCGGTCCCGTGTCGAGACCCTCGTCCATCTGGATGATCGTCACGCCGGTCTGGGTGTCGCCTTCGAGGATCGCGGTCTGGATGGGCGCAGCGCCGCGATGCCGCGGCAGCAGCGACGGATGCAGGTTGAGCGCGCCGAGGCGGGGCATGCTGAGCACTTCAGCGGGCACGATTTGGCCATAGTCGGCGAGTACCAGCAGGTCGGGCGCGGCACGCCGGATGGCGTCAATCGCCGACGGGTCGCCCAGCCGCTCGGGGCGCAGCATCGGCAGCCCGCGCTCGTGGGTCCAGACTGCGACGGGCGGCTCGTCGGCCGGGTCGCCGTGTGCCGGCGCGGTGATCACCCCGAGCAGCTGCGCTGCCGGATGGCGCTCGAGCGCACGCACGATGGGCAACGCGAACCTGCCGCTCCCAAAAAAGAGAGTTCGCGCGGCACTCCCCGCGGCGCCCTCGGTCATCCGGTCATGCGAGCGGCGCTAACTCAGCGCCCTGCTCGGCCGGCTCCTCGTCGCGCTGGGCGACCGGAATCAGCTCGTCCATCGACTCTAGGTAGTCGATATACAGCTTGCCCTGCAGGTGGTCGAGTTCGTGCTGAAGGGCACGCGACAGCAGGCCGCGCCCGGCCAGCTTGATCAGCCGGCCGTGGCGGTTCTGGGCGACGACCCATACCTGCTCACGGCGTGTCACGTACGCGACGTAGCCGGGTATCGACAGGCAGCCCTCGAGGTCTCGGTCGTCGCCGCTGGTGCGCACGAGGCGTGGGTTGATGAGCTCGTGCAGCTTACCTTCCACCTCGACCACGCACGCCTGCAGTGCCACGCCCAGCTGCGGTGCAGCGAGGCCCACGCCCGGCGCCGCGCGCATCGTCGCCGCCAGGTCGTCGAGCAGCTCGTGCAGATACCTGCCGAAGCTGTCGACCGGCTGGCCCTTGAGACGCAGGCGCGGATCACCGAGGGTGATGATCGGTTGGATGGTCATTGCGCCCGAGTATAGGCAACGGCGCCCCAGCCGACCGCCCGGAGCCGCCTAGAGCAGGCTTTCGGGGTCGACGTCAACCGACCACGGAATGCCCGGATCGCCGCCCAGCACCTCCGCCGGGCGGTCGCCGCGCAGTACGACGTGGAAGCGCCAGCGCCCGGCACGCCGCGCGACGTAGGCCGGCACCGGTCCGAGCACCTCGACCTCGGCGGACGATTGGGCGGCGCGTTCGCGCAGCAAGCCGGCCATCTTCGCCGCGCGCGACAGGGCCGCGTCGCGATCGTCGACCGCCACGGTGAGCCTGATCAACTGCCCGAACGGCGGCGATCTGAAGCGCCGCCGTGCCGCGAGCTCGTGCTCATAGAACTCGCCCGGCTCACCATCGGCGATCGCGCGCACGACCGGGTGCTCGGGCAGGTACGTCTGGATCAGCGCCAGTCCGCGCCGCTCGCCACGGCCGGCACGGCCGACGGCCTGTGCGAGCAACTGGTAGGTCCGCTCCGCGGCTCGCTCGTCGGGCAGGTTGAGCGCGATGTCGGCCGATACCACACCCACCAGCGTGACCGCCGGCACGTCCAGTCCTTTGGCTACCAGCGCAGTGCCGACAAGCACGTTCAGCTGGCCGGCTGTGAAGTCGTCGATCACGCGCGTCGCCCCGCCATGTCGCTCCACGACATCGCGGTCGAGGCGGCCGACGCGCAGGTGTGGGAAGCGGATCGCCACTTCGCGCTCGACCCGCTCGGTGCCACCGCCCAGGTAGCGGATGCGTGGCGATTGGCACGCGGGGCAGCGCCGCGCCACCGGCGCCACCGCGCCGCAGTGATGGCAGCGCAACGCGACCGACGCGGCGTGGAAGACCAGCGGCCGCTGGCATTCGGGGCAGATCTGGATGTAGCCGCAGTCACGGCAGATAACGACCGATGCACTGCCGCGGCGGTTAATGAGCAGGATCGCCTGCTCGCCGTCGGGCGTGTTGAGTGCGGCCAGCTCCTCGACCAGCCGGCCCGACAGCAAACCCCGGTTGCCGGCCGCCAACTCGGCGCGCAGATCGACGACCTCGACCCGCGCCGGGTTGCCGGCGACGCGCTCCGGCAGAACATATCTCTCGAAGCTGCCCAGGCGCGTGCGGCCGAGCGTGGCCACGTCGGGCGTGGCACTGCCCAGGATCACCGGTGCGTGCGCCAGCCGGCCGAGCACGACCGCCATGTCGCGCGCCTGGTAACGCGGCGTGCGCTCGGACTTGTAGGCGGCGTCGTGCTCCTCGTCGACGATGACCAGGCCCACGTCGGCCAGCGGCGCCAGGACGGCGATGCGCGTGCCGACGACGACCGCCACCTCACCGGCCCGAATGCGCCGCCACTCGTCCGCCCGCTCGCCCTCCGAGAGCGCGCTGTGGAGCAACGCCACGTCCGTGCCCAGGTCGTGCTGGAGCCGCTCGAGCAGCGGCACGCCGAGGGCGATCTCGGGCACCAGCACCAGCGCACGGCGGCCGGCGGCCAGACACGCGCCGATTGCCGCCGCGTAAACGGCACTCTTGCCCGACGCCGGCGCGCCCTCGAGCAGCAGAGTCGCGTGCTCGGCGGTCACGCACCAGGTGCGCGATGCGCTCGACTACACGCTTCTGCTCGTCGGTCAGTGTCGCGTTTCCGGGCAGTGTCCCGCGCTCCGGCATAGGGCGCTGCGCCAGCGGCCGGCGCTCGACGCGCGCGCTCGACAGCTCGACCAGGCCACGCCGCACGAGCGCCGGCAACGGGCTCGACCCGTGCGCCTGGGTGAGGCCCGCGGCGGGCAGCGGCCCGGCCGTGGCGAACAGTTCGCGCATGACTTCCAACTGGCGCGGGCCCAGTCCGCGCACGCCCGGATCGCGGCCGGCAACGAGCTCGCCCGCCGCCCTTGCGCCGACTTCGGTGAGGTTCGCCCGGCGCTCGAATCTGCTCGCGGCTCCGCGGCGCGATGATGCGCCACTCGGTGTCCACGCCGCCTGCCTCGTCGCCCGCGCGGCGGGCTACCCGTTCGAGCCGCTCGAGCATGCCCGGCGCAAGCATGGCGCGCACGACCAGTGCCGGAGGGGCAAGGTAATGGCCCGCGATATGGCGCGCCAGTTCGAGCTGCAGCCGGGGCACCAGCGGGCCGTCGCTGCGAACCCGCGCGAGGATCGGCTTCGTCTCGCGCCCCGCGTCGTGAGCGGCCTCGGCGAGCACCACGCCGATTGCCCGCCGGCGCCCGTACTCGATCAGGACCGCCTCACCGAGCTGGACGTCGGCCGTCGCCTCGGACGTGTGGTAAGTGAACGTCTGGCCACCAGCCGGCCCGACGGCATCCACCGCCACCTCGAGGTAGCGACGCAGTGAGGCGGGACTTCCCAGGACGGCCTCAACCAGCCCGCGACACCATATCGGCGGGTGCCATCAGGCCCTTCTGCTGCAGCCACCGGTGCACGTAGTCGGCGCACGCGTCGGGCATGCCCATGCGCGTGTCGACCACCAGGTCGTAAACACGCCGGCCACTGCGGTCGGTCAGCTTCGGGTCGAAGAGGTTGCGGTCGTCGAGCTCGGGGTGCACCAGTTTCCAGATGGCCATGTCCGACGCTTCGCGCTCACGCTCACCGGCCGACAGTTGCGCCAGCGTGGCCGGCGAACCGGGATGATCGCGCCTGACCTTTCTCAGCTGGCGCTCCATCCTGACCCTTTCAGGCGCCCAGAAGAGGACGGTCGCCACGGGCAGGGTGCGTCGCCCCCTCTCCTCGCTGGCCAGGAACGCCGCCAGCCGGCCCTCCAGGATGAACGGCGCAGCCGGGTCCGCGGTTCGAATCATGGCCGCCTGCAGCTCGTCCATCTCCTTATCGATCTCCGGATCGCGGGTCACGAACTTCGAGGTGTCGATGCCCGTCCGGCTGCGGAACTCCTCGCCGATCTTGACGTTCGGGATGTCGTAGCGCTCGGCGAGGATGTTGGCCGCCGTCGTTTTGCCCGTCCGCGACGGACCGGAAATGACGATGGCGACTGTCGGCCGCTGAAGCTCGTTCACCGTTGTGTCTCGCGCAGGCCGGCCAGCACGTCCTCGAGCTCGGGCGGCAGGGGCGCCTCGGCGCGCACCAGCTCCTGGGTCGCCGGCGACACGAACTCGATCCGCCGCGAATGCAGGAAGAGGCGCATCAGTCCGGCCGGCCCGCTGCGCGCGGGACCAGTTGCGTACACCGGGTCACCGGCGACGGGATGGCCGATCGAGGCGAGGTGAACGCGGATCTGGTGTGTCCGCCCGGTGACCAGGTCAAGCTCGAGCAGTGTCCAGTGCCCGAAGCGTTCGCGAACCCGATAACCAGTCACCGCGGGACGGCCGCCAGCAACCACGGCCATCCTGCCGAAATGGCGCGGGTCGCGGCCGACCGGAGCCTCGATTCGCCCGACCTGCGCGGGCGGCGTTCCAGCTACCAGCGCGAGATAGGTCTTCTTGACTCGCCGCGCGCGCAGCTGGGCCATCAAAGCGGCCTGTGCGGTATCGCTGCGGGCGACAAGGATCAGTCCGCTCGTGTCGCGGTCGAGGCGGTGCACGATGCCGCTTCGCTCGGCGCCGCCGATCTGCCCGTAGGCGGCAGCGCCGCCGCGGGCCAGCAGCGCATTGACCAGCGTGCCCGAGCGGTGCCCGGGCGCCGGATGGGTCACCAGGCCGGACGGCTTGTCGATGACCAGCACCCCGGAATCCTCGTACACGATGCGCAGCGGCATTTCCTGCGGCTCGACCGTCGCCGGCTCGCGCGGCGGAACGTCGAGTTCCAGGCTGGCTCCCGGATCGAGCAGTGTGTTGCTCTTGACGGGCCGGCCGCCGAGCGTGAGCCGACCTTCGCCGATGAGTTGTTGGACGTAGCTGCGCGACAGCCCGACCGCGTCGGCCACGACGCGGTCGGCTCGCGCACCACGGCGGCCGGCAGGCACTGTCACCGTCAGCCGCTCGGACATCAGCCCGCGTGGGCCGCCACCCGGCGGGTCAGCCGTTCGCCGAAGATGGCCAGCAGGATCAGCAACAGCAGGGCGGTGCTGATGGCGGCATCAGCCACGTTGAACGTGTACCAGCGCCAGTTCCCGATGCCCATATCGACGAAGTCGATGACCGCGCCCAGGCGCACGCGATCGAGGAAGTTGCCGACCGCCCCGCCGAGCAGAAGACCGAGCGCAACTGTGAGCAGCCAGGGACCGCGCACCCCCTCGCGCGCCTGGTAGTAGACGATGCCCGCGATGACCAGGGTGCTCGAAATGGCGAGCACGGCGGCGGAGTTGCCGAACAGTCCGAAGATGCCCCCGCTGTTGTAGGCCTTGGCGATGCGCACCAGGCCATCGATCACGTCGGTCGGCTGGGCACTACCCGGCAGTGGCTGGATCGAGGCGGCGGCGAAGTTGGCGTCGATCCACAGCTTGCTCGCCTGGTCGGCCACGACCACGGCCGCCGCCAGGACGACGAAGAGCAGCCAGCGCCGCCGGACGAGTCGCTCGATCAACCGTCCGCCACCCGGCGGCGGATCGCGATGGTCACCGCGCCGCCGCTGATCGCCTGGGTCGCCACCGTCGCTTCCCGCGGCGGTGGAACATGCTGGACCGAGGTGGCGGACACGTCGGCGGCGATGCGCGCCAGGTATGGCTCGACCGGCGTCAGGACGCCATCATCGGCGGCCAGCCAGAGGTCCACCACGTCGTCGAGCTCCAGCCCGGCCTGCTTGCGCAGGTCCTGCACCGCGCGCTGCAGTTCTCGCGCGTCGCCCTCGGCTACCAGCTCCGGAGTCAGCTCTGTGTCGACCACCACGACGAGACCCTCGTCGTGGGCAACCGCCGTGCCAGCCCGCGGTGTCGCCACGATCTCGACCTCGTCCGCGGCGAGCTCGACGTTCGCCAGGCGCACCCCGCCGTCCGGGAGGTACTCGACCTCGTTGGCCCGCGCGGCCGCCAGCACGCGCTGCGTCGCGCCACCCAGCCGTGGCCCGATCTTGGGCAGCAGCGGCTTGACGCGGCGCTCGACGAGCTCCGACTCATCACCGATCAGGATCAGTTCCTTGACGTTGACCTCGTCGCGAACGATATCGAGGAGCTCATCCTGGTCCGTAAGCTCGGTCGGCAGGGCGAGCCACATGCGCGCCAGCGGTTGCCTGGTGCGCAGACCAGCCTGCGAGCGCAGCGTGCGGACCAGGTCGACGGCGCGCCGAGCGACCGCCATCGACGCCTCCAGACGCTCGTCGCGCAATGGGTCGAGCTTGGGAAAGCCCGACATGTGCACCGTCGGCGGAACCCGCTCGTCCATGCTGCGATCGACCAGGTTCTCGTAGATGGCCTCGGACAGGAAGGGCAATATGGGAGCCATCATGCGCGCGGTCGTCCCGAGCACCGCATGCAGCGCCCGGAAAGCCGAGGCCGCGTCGCGGCTGCCATCGACCGCGAAACGCCTGCGTGAACGGCGCAGGTACCACGTCGATAGGTCGTCGATGAAGACGCCCAGGGCACGTGTGGCCGCGGCGGCGTCGAAGTCACCGAGTCGTTCGGCGACATCGTGGGCCGTGCCGGCGGTGCGCGAGGTGATCCAGCGGTCGAGCGCCGGCTGCTCTTCGCGCGGTGGTGCCGCGGCACTCGTGACCGGGTGCCAACCGGCCAGCCGGGCGCGCGACACGAGGAACGCATAGACGTTCCACAGCACGAGCAGCTCGCGCCGTGCCTCATCGGCGGTGTGGTAACCGAAGAGGATGTTGTCCTCGGGCCGGGCCCGGGCAAACATCCAGCGCATCACGTCGACGCCGATCCGCTCGGCACCCTCGTTGAACTCGATCGCGTTGCCCCAGCTCTTGTGCATCGGCCGGCCGTCCTCGCCGAACAGCGTGGCGTAGCCGAGCAGCGTCTTGAACGGCGGCTGGCGGCGCAGCACGGTGCTCATCGCGAGCATCGAGTAGAACCAGTTGCGGAACTGGCCGGGAAAGGACTCGGTCACGAAGTCCGCCGGGAACCACTCCTGCCAGTACTCGGGTTCTGTTCGGTAGTGCATCGTCGAGAACGGCACGATGCCCGCGTCGAGCCACGGGTTGCCGACGTCGGGCACGCGCGTTGCCTCGGCACCGCAGTTCGAGCAGGCGATCCTGACCGCGTCGACGTACGGCCGGTGCGGCGTGTGGCCCTCCAGCTCGTCCCAGCCGGCCACCGCACGTCGGTGCAATTCGTCCCGGCCGCCGATGACCTCGAAGCCACCGCACGATGTGCATTCCCAGATCGGCAGCGCAAGGCCCCAGTAGCGCTTCTTGCTGATCATCCAGTCCGACATCGTGCGCAGCCAGTCGAGCTCGCGCTCGTAGCCGAAGCCCGGGATCCAGCGGATCTGGTCGACGACGTCCATGATCTGGTAGCGCAGGCTGCGTTCCTTCTCTTCTGCGGTCACCTCCGCGCGTGGCCTGTCGAAGACCTCGCCCATCGAGATGTACCACTCGTCGACCACGCGGAAGAGCAGCGGCGTGCCGCAGCGCCAGCAGTGCGGGTAGCGGTGTGTGTACGGCTCAAGGTGGTAGAAGAAGCCGCGCTCCTCGAGGTCCTCGACGACCTTTCTGCGTGACGCCGTGCGCGTCGAGTCCGGCAAACGGACCGAACGCGTCGAGGTAGTGACCGTCCTCGTTGAGCGGCGCGATGACCGGCAGGCCGAGTGCCTTGCCCAGCTGGAAGTCCTCCGCGCCGGCACCCGGCGCGATGTGCACGATGCCGGTCCCCTCTTCTTCGCCGACCTCGCCCCACGCAACCACGCGGTGCTCGTAGCCGGGACCGCCGTCGTCGCCGCTGCCACCGGCAAACGCTGCCTTGACCGCCGGCAGGTCGTCGTACGGCCCGCGGTAACGCCAGCCGACCAGATCGGCGCCGGGGCGTTCCTCGAGCACCGTGAACGGCCCACGCAGCGCGCTCTTGACCCGGTCGCGCCCCAGCCAGTACTCGTCTTCGCCCTGGCGCACCTTGACGTAGGTCAGTTCCGGCGCCAACTGCCGCGGCGACGTTTGCGGTGAGCGTCCATGGCGTCGTCGTCCAGACCAGCAGCCACTCGCCCGGCCGGTCGACCAGCGGGAAGCGCACGGTCAGCCCCGGATCCTCGCGGTCCTGGTAGCCCTCGTTCATCTCCATCTGGCTGATGCCCGTGCCGCAGCGCGTGCACCAGGGCATCGAGTCGTGGCCCTTGTACAGCCAGCCGCGCCGATGGCATTCGGCCAGGAAGCCCCAGATCAGGTCGTTGTTCTCGTTGCTGAAGGTGAAGTAAGAGCCGCCGATCTCGGGCATCCCCAGCCGGCCCACGATCATCTCCACCGTGTCAGTCACCGGCCCTTTGGCGCCCTGCACGGTCACCTGCTGCGAGGGATCCTCAGCGAGCAGGTCGCGCAGCCGGCGCAGCTCGTCGGGGTCGTTCCAGTCCATCCACATGCCCAGGCGGATGGACTGCTCCGTCTGCAGCGCTGCGTACGTGAGCACGCGCTGCTTGCACAGGTTGACGAACTTCGCGATGCCGTAGCGCTCGATGTCGTGCTTGCTGGTGAAACCGAGCTCGCGCTCGACCAGCACCTCGACCCACAGACCCTGGCAGTCGAAGCCGTTCTGGTAACGCTCGTCCTGCCCGAGCATCGCGTGGAAGCGCTGGTAAATGTCCTTGTACGTCCGGCCCCAGGCGTGGTGCACGCCCATCGGGTTGTTCGCAGTTATGGGTCCGTCGAGGAACGACCAGCGCTCGTTGGCGGCGTTCTTCGCCCGCAGCAGCGCGAACGCGTTGCGCTCGCGCCACGTTCGGAGAACCTCGTGCTCGAGCGCCGGCAGATCAGGTTGCCGAGGGACAGGCTGAAACGGGCTCTTCACCCGCGAGTTCACGGACATCGGGCCTCAAGAGAATAGCCGAGCGCGTTCCACCCGCGCCTCGCCAGGCGGCCGGCGCCACCCCGGGCGCGGTCAGCCGAGCTAGTAGATCGGCGTCAGCCAGTTCGCTGTAGGCCGGCATGCGGCCGCGCACCGACGTCGAAGTAGAGCGTCGCCAGCTGGCGCGTGATCGGGCCCGACCTCGCCGTTGCCCACCGACCGGTGGTCGATCTCGACGACGGGCGACATCTGCGCGCCCGGTGCCGCACAGGAACGCCTCGTCGGCCACGTACAGCTCGCTCCGGTCGACGGTGCGCACGACCGTCTCGAGGCCCATCTCCTCGCGCGCCAGCTGCATCAGCCCGGCCCGGGTGATGCCCTCAAGGATGTCGTCGGTGATCGCCGGGCGTGATCAGCTTGCCGTCGCGGACGATGAAGAAGTTCTCCGCGCTGCCCTCCGACACGTGGCCGTCCATCGTCAGCACGATCGCCTCGTCGTAGCCGTTGAGCACCGCCTCGCTCTTGGAGAAGGCGCTGTTGACGTACGCGCCGACGATCTTCGAGCGGGCCGGCAGGGCCTGATCGCTGTTGCGCCGCCACGAAACGACCTGCGCGCTGATGCCGTGGTCGATGGCGATGTACTCGCCGAACGGCACCGCGAAGATGGCCAGCTGCTCGTCGAGGTTGTGCAGCCGGACGCCGATCGCCTCGGTCGACTTGTAGAGCGTCGGCCGGATGTAGGTGTCCTGCCGGTAGCCGTTGCGGCGCAGCAGGTCGACCGTCAACTCGACGAGCCCCTCGGGCGGCATCGGCGGCTTCATCAGCAACACCTTGGCCGATTCGCCACAGGCGCTGGTAGTGCTCGAGCAACTTGAGTGCCGTAGAGCTGCCCCTGCTCTTCGTTCCAGTAGGCGCGGATACCCTCGAAGTTGGCCGTGCCGTACAGGAACCCGTGGGTCATGATCGGGATCTTGCGCCTCCGCGAGGGGTACGAACTCGCCCTCGAAGTAGGCACACTGTGTCTTCGCTGGATGGCCGGCCGCCGGTCGCGGGGAGTGGTGACCTGGCTGGCTTCTGCGTCAGCATCGGGCGGAGTATACGCGTCGGGGACGAAGCGCCGGGGAGCCGGTTGTCATCATCTGCCGGTCCAGTCCGCGCGTCACCACACGCGGGCGAGATGGCCCACGACGAGACCAGGTAGACGAGGTAGAAAGCGCCGCCGAGGAGCAGGTCTGCCGCGCGCAGCGATCCACGCCGGACCATCGGCACGAAGATGAAGGCCATCGACCCGAACGCGATACCGGCCGACGCGAAGCTGAGCACGCTGGCTGCGCTGATGGTCCAGGCGTCGGCGGCGAGGATGATGCCGATTGACGGTGGGGATGCACGACTGAAAGACCATCGCGCCGGTGATGTTGCCCAGCGCCAGCGTGTCCTTACCCTGGCGTACCCAGATCAGGCTGTTGAACTTCTCGGGCAGCTCGGTGGCGATGGGCGCGATGACCAGCGCCAGCAGGGCCGGGTCGAGGCCGCACCCGTCGCCACGCGCTCGACAGCGTCCACGAACACGACTGCGCCGCCGAGATCAGCGCGAGCGACACGCAGCACCTGCGAGTCACGATGCGCAGGCGCGGCGCGACGTGGTCAGCGTCCGCCCGGCGTCAAGTCGACGGAAGCGCAGCGGCGCGAGATCCGTCGGCGTCGCCGCTTTTCGGTCCGCAGATGGCGCGCACGTACACGGCGTAGAGCCCCAGCAGGGCGACAACAGCGACGTAGCGCAGGACGAACAGATCGCCAGGCACGAACGCCGCCGCGATGGCCAGCGCGTAGGCCACGAAGAAGTAGCGGACATCGATGGCCAGCACGCTCGGGTCGAACGGGCATGCGCGAGCCCGTCGGCCGCCGGCGCGCATAAGCGAGCACGCCGACACCTGTAACGAACATGGCCAGCGTGGCGAGCATGAACGGCGCGCCGAGGATGGCGCCCACGCCGATCCCGTGGCCGGCCGTCGTGCCGATCGGCGCCCCGCGAGCAGGATCGCGACGAGCGGGATCATTGTCTCCGGCAGCGCCGTGCCGACGGCCGCGAGGACGCTGCCGACGGCCCCCTCGGCGAGCTCGAGCTTGCGTCCGAACCACTCGATGCCGTTGGTGAACAGCTCCGCGGCGAGGAGTGATTACCAGCAGCGCCGCGAGCGAGTTCAGCTCAGCTGCAACACGGCGGCGTTAGTCCGGGCTCCGCGCGATGCCGCGGTCAGACGCGCAGGTGCTCGGGCGCGTACGGCAGCAGCGCGACGTGGCGCGCGCGCTTCAGCGCCACGGCCAGCTGACGCTGGTGCGCGGCACAGGTGCCTGTCTTGCGCCGCGGCTCGATCTTCGCCCGCTCGGACAGGTAGCGGCGGAGGCGGTTGATCTCCTTGTAGTCGATCTGCGCGGTCTTGTCGGCGCAGAAGGCGCAAACCTTGCGGCGGCGCCGATCGCGATACATGTCGTCGCGCTTCTTGGCTGCGGCGCGGGGGGCATGCTGGATCAGGTCCTTTCTGTAGTCGTCGGCAGGATGCCTAGAAGGGCAGGTCGTCGAATCTGTCGGGCTGTCGGCCTGCTCGGCAGGCCGGGCGGGCAGCCGGGCGGGCTGACCGGGTCGCGTCCGGGGCAGCGCCTGGGTCGCCGGCATCGTCGCGGGGTCGCCGCTCAAGGTTCTGGATGGTGTTCGCCACCAGCTCGGTCGTGTAGCGCTTCTGGCCGTCCTGGCCTTCCCACTGGCGAGTCTGGATGCGGCCCTCGATGTAGACCTTGGCGCCCTTGCGCAGGTACTCAGCGGCAAATTCGGCCTGCTGGCCCCAGGCGACGATGCGGAACCACTCGGTCTCTTCCTGGCGCTCGCCCTGCGGAGTCCTTGTAGTTGCGGTTGACCGCGACCGTGAACTGGGTCACGGCCTGGCCACTCGGCGTGTAGCGCATCTCCGGATCTCGGCCCAGATTGCCGATGATCATGCACTTGTTCAGCGACACTGGCTGCGTCCTCCCGCTGTGCCTAGCGGTCGCGCGGCCAGGGCGCGGCTTCGCTCTCCGACTCGTCGATGTACTCCGTGTCGGGCACGTCCTCGTCGTCCTCGTACGGCGGCACGCCCGACTCCTCGTCCGTCCGACTCGTCGCCGCTCTGCGCCTGGCGGTCGCGGCGTGCCGGGCGCTCGACCCGGGTGACCAGGTGGCGCATGACCTCTTCGGTGATGTTCAGGCCGCGCTCGAGCTCGAGCACCGCCGTCGCCGGGGCCTCGAAGACGATCAGGAAGTAGGAGCCCTCTCGGTAGGTGGCCGATCGGATAGGCCAGGCGGCGGCGGCCCCACGGGCTGACCTTGACGATCTGGCCGCCGCCGTCGCCGCGATGGACCGGGTCGCGCGATCGAGCACTGCCTGGACCTGATCGTCCGGCGTGTCCGGGCGCAGCACGAGCATGAGCTCATAACGTCGCATGGGGATTCTTCTCCTTCCCTTGGGATGTGCCCCGATTGGCGGGCCGTGGGACCGTGGCGGAGCTGAAAGGTCGCCAAAAGTATACCCGAGGCGCGCTCAGTGCTTGCTAGACTCCGGTCCGTGCCATCTCGCGTACTCGTGCTGACCAGTGGGGGCCAGCCGATGGACAGTGTCACCCGGCCGCTCGAGGCTGCCGGCCACACCGTCACTCGCAGCACCCATCCCGCCGACGCATTGCGGCTGCTGCGCGGTCAGCAGTTGCTCGTCCTGGCCGCACCCGACCCGGCCTCGCTGGCGCTACTCTGCCGCCGCATAAACGACGAGGCGGGGAGCGCCCACCCGCCCATCCTGGCGGTGGCCAGCACGAGCGACGTCGAGACGCGCGTGCGGCTCCTCGAGGCGGGCGCCGACGACGTCCTCGCCGAGCCCATCGACGAGCGCGAGCTTGACGCTCTGGTCGAGGCGCTACTGCTGCGCGGTGGCGCGACGGAGACCGGCGCGAGTGGCGGCGAGGCCGCCCCGCCGGCCCGCTCGACGCCGGGCAAGACGATTGCCTTCGTGTCGGCCAAGGGCGGGGCAGGGACGACGGCGCTGGCTGTGAACACTGCGCTCGTGCTGGCCGAGATGGCGCCAGGCAATGTTGCGATCGCTGACCTGGACATGTACCACGGGCAGGTCTCCACGTACGTTGATCTCTACGGCCGGCATTCCACCGCCGGACTCGCCCGGGAGGAATGGCCCGCCGACTCGACCGAATCGATCCAGGCGGCGGGCAAGCTGCACAGCGCCGGACTGGCCGTTTTCGGCGGGCCGTATCGTCCTGACGATGGCTACAACCTGTCAGCCGAGCAGCTGCTCGGCCTGGTCGAGACTCTCCGTCGGGCATACGGCACGGTCGTCCTGGATCTCGGCAGCACGCTCGACCAGCGCACGATGCACGTGCTGCAGAGCGCCGATAGGTTGGTCATCGTCGTCACGCCTGACATCCCGGCGCTGCGCCTGCTGCATGCAGCGCTGCAGGTCATCTCCGAGTCAGGCAAGGCGGTCGACCGGGCCCTCTTCGTGGTCAACGAGATCTACGCCCACCCGATGATCGGGCCGGCACAGATCGAAGAGCACCTGGGCATCAAGGTGGGCATCGATATTCCTTATGACGGGGACAACTTCGGCAAGGCGGTCAACGAGGGCCAGCCGCTCGTCCTGTCTGCGCACCGGACGCCGGGGGCCGTTGCCCTGCGCAAGCTGGCCGGCCTGTTGACCGACGAGACCCAGGAGCCGCAGGAAGCGCCGCGGCGCAAGCGCAGCATGCTGGGAGGCCTGCTCGGCCGCGAGTAGCGGCGCCATTGGCGGCGGCGAGCGCAGCCGCCCCGCGCGGGCGGCAGGCGTCGGAACGGTCGGCTCATGTTCAAATGACGTGCAAAGTCGTGTGACTGGAGAAGTCGCCCCGTTGCCAGAGCAGGGGCCACTCGAGTCTGCTCGCTGGTGCCGAAGGTGAGATTCGAACTCACACGCCCTTGCGGGCCGCGGATTTTAAGTCCGCTGCGTCTGCCATTCCGCCACTTCGGCCCAGTGCTGCAGACTAGCCCGACGTGCGTGGGTCGGCGACGTTGATGACCGTGGGACCACTGCCGATGCGGACCAGCACGAGCTCCGCGCGCTGGCCGGGATGCGGTCGTTCGCGGTGGACGAGTCCGCCGGGCACGTGGCAGAACTCACCGGTGCCCACCTCGGTCGTATCGCCGGCGACGCCGAACTCGAAGTCGACGCCACCCTGCAGCACGTAGAAATAGGTGTCCGTCTCGCCGTGGTGGTGCCAGCCGCTCCACTCGCCGGGATCGGAGTGGACGTAGCCGACCCACCGATCGTCACCAGCAAAGGCCTGCTCGCGCACCATGCCGCGGGTCTGCTGTCCGGGCGGCTGCACGCGGTCGTTCGCGGCTACGACCTCAGGTCGCGGGTTCTTGGCCTGCTCCAAGTACCACCTCCTCTACGGCTTCGATTCAAGGCTAGAGGTGGTGGCAAATCAGGAGAAGGCCGGCCGAACGTGGGTGCCGACTGTCCCAACCAGGTGACGATGGAGTAACGCCTATCCCAGGAGGACCGCTACATCGTCCAGGTCCAAGGCTTGACCTTCGGCGTGGGCGCGCTCGAAGGCTTCGTCGCCGAGGCCTTCACGAGCCTGGAGCGCCGGATCCGGCAGGTGCAGGGTGTCGATTGGGGTCGCCAGTGCGCGGAATGAATCGCCCAGTGATTGGACCAGGCGCGTCGAACCTTCGATGTCGGAGAAGAGGAACGTCAGTGTGCCAGCTGGGAGCCGCCGGCCGCGCGTGTGACTCCGATCCTCCGTCGCCGCAGCATACGACTGGCGCGTTGTCGGCGAGCACGATCCATTGCCGAGAGGGTCACTTCGTGCAGGAAGTGGAGGCGACGACCGGATTCGAACCGGTGAATAGCGGTTTTGCAGACCGCCCCCTTAACCACTTGGGTACGTCGCCCCGGGAGTGATTCTCCGCCGAAAGCCCGCCGCTGCCGACTTCGGCTACGCTGGTGCTGGCTGGCCCTCGAGGGTTCGAACCTCGGTTCGCGGATCCAAAGTCCGCTGTCCTACCACTAGACGAAGGGCCAGTGGTCGCCGAAGGTGAGCTGAAGGAGGGAGTGGAGCGGAAGACGGGACTCGAACCCGCGACCCTCACCTTGGCAAGGTGATGCTCTACCAACTGAGCCACTTCCGCTCGATGACCATCGACCGAGCCGGTCCGATGGGGTGGTGCCGAGAGCCAGAATCGAACTGGCGACACCGTGATTTTCAGTCACGTGCTCTACCAACTGAGCTATCTCGGCGCGTCCAGATCTTCCCGGCCGCGGTCGCGACCAGCCATATTGAACCACAACCTAGGTCGCCCGTTCCAGACCACGCCGCCGCCAACCGTCAGTCAGAGCTGCCCAGCGCGGCCGTCGTCTGCGGGTCGATCGGCGGATCACCGGTCAGGCGTCGTAGCCGGTTTATACGCTCGACGATGGGCGGGTGTGTGGCCATCAGGTTGCTCATGTTCAGGCTCGCCTTCTTGAGCGGGTTGACGAAGTAGAGGTGCTGCGTGGCGCGGTTGGCGGCGTTCAGCGAGTGGACGTCGCCGCCGATCTTCGCCAGCGCTCGCTCGAGCCCGTATGGGTTGCGCGTCAGGTCCACGCTCGAGGCGTCGGCAAGGTACTCGCGCTGGCGGCTGACGGCCATCTGCACCAGTGCCGCGAAGATCGGCGCGATGACCGCCAGGACGAGGCCGACGACGAGCAGGACGGCGAAGATGGCGCCGCCGCCGTCTCCCCCACCGCTGCTGCTCCTTCGGTTGCTCCGGCCGCCGCTCAGGCCACCCCAGAAAGTGAAGCGCAGGAAGAAGTCGGCCAGTAGCACGATCGAACCGACCAGCACGGCGACCAGTAGCGAGAAACGGATGTCGAAGTTGCGCACGTGCGACAGCTCGTGGCCGATAACGCCCTGCAGCTCCTCGCGGTCCATCTTTTCGAGCAGGCCCCTGGTCACGGCCACGCTGGCGTGCTGCGGGTCGCGCCCGGTGGCAAACGCGTTGGGCGCCGGGTCGTTGATGACGTACACGCGCGGCGGCGGAATATTGGCGGCGAGTGACAGCTCGCGCACGACGTTCATCAGTTGCGGCGCAGTCTGGTCGTTGACCTGCTGCGCACCCGACTCGGCGAGCACCAGACTGTCGCCGCCGAAGTAAGAGAAAGCGCTCATCAGCACCGCAAGCGCCAGCGCGATGCCGACGGCAAAATAGCCCCCCGTCATGTCGCCCGTAACCAGGTAGCCGATGATGAAGCCGAAGACGACCAGGAAGGCCGTCACCAACAGCACCAGCAGCCACGATCGGCGCTGGTTGGAAGAGATCTGCTGGTAGAAGTTCTGGGTCGGTGGACGAGTCATGGCGATTCGGCCCGCGCGAGGGCGGGCTGCTCGTTGCGCGGGCTAGCGACCGTCAGCCGCCGGCGGGCGGCGGGGCAGTCGGCGGCGCGGGTGGTGCGGGAGCTGCCGGTGGAGCAGCGGGGGGTGTGCTCGTGGGCGTGCCGTAGCTGCCCAGGTCAACCGTCGGCACCTGCTGAGCCTCAGGCTCGGCGTCGAAGAAATCGCGCCGGCCGAAGCCGAACGGACCCGCGATCAGGGCGTTGGGGAACGTCGCGATCGAGGTGTTGTAGTCGAGCACGCTGGCGTTGTAGTGCTGGCGCGCGAAGCTGATCTGGTTCTCGGTCGTGGTGATCTGCTCCTGCAGGCTCAGCACGTTCTGATTCGCTTTGAGGTCAGGGTAGTTCTCGACGACCGCGAACAGCGAACGCAGGGTGCCGGTCAGGGCGTTCTCGGCAGCGGCCTGCTGGGCGGGGCCCTGGCCGCCCGCCGCGACCGCGCTGGCGCGCGCGTTGGTCACGTTCTCGAGCACCGACTGCTCGAAGCCCATGTACCCCTTCACGGCGTTGACCAGGTTGGGGATGAGGTCCCAGCGTCGCTTGAGTTGGACCTCGATCTGCGCATAAGCCTCGTCGATGCGCAGGCGGCGCTGGACGAGCCCGTTGTAGATGAGCACGCCGGCCACCACCACGACGACGATGATGATGAGGATCGCCCAGACGATCGGAGACATTCGCCCTCCAGGATTTCAGTACTTGAGCGCCGGCGAGGTGACACTCGCCGAGCGCTGCCAGTCTATCAGCGGGCGGGCTGAGCCTGATCGTGGGCGCAGATGGTGCTAGGCTGCACCACGCCCACGTGCGTGCTCGTATGCGTCCGATGCTTGCCGCCCTCGCGCTGTTGGCGTGCCTCGCCGCGGCGCCCCCGGTCAGCGGCGCGGTGCTGCCCGTGCGTAGCGCCGCAACGATCGCTGGGCTGTCATTCATCTGGCCCACCACGGGCCGCATAACGCAGCAGTTCGGCTGCACCGGGTTTGCGATGGAGCCGCGGCGCGGCGCCTGTGCCCACTTCCACTACGGCGTGGACATCGCCAATCGCGGGGGCACACCCATCTACGCAGCGGCGGCTGGCGTGATCACCGTCGCGGGCTGGGATCCGTGGCTCAAGCGCAACCCGGACTGGATGGTCGTCATCAAGAGCGCCGACGGGTTCACGACGATGTACGCCCACCTGGGCGTGAGGCGACTGCCCGGGATCCACAAGGGCGCGCACGTCAAGCAGGGGCAACTGATCGGCTATATGGGTTCGACCGGGCACTCGACCGGACCGCACCTGTTATGGGGCGTTTTCCACGACAACCGGCCGGTCAATCCGCTCAAGTTCGTCCGCGGCGCACTGCGCGCAAACTAGCGGCCCTGTCCTGGTGGTGGGCGGTGAGGGACTCGAACCCCCGACTTCCTCGGTGTAAACGAGGCGCTCTGACCAGCTGAGCTAACCGCCCGCGGGCGCAGTCTAGCCGGCACGGCCCGAGCCGCGGGCGACGCCGGCCGCTGAGCGTCAGCCCGGCTTAGCGATCACCGTGGGTTCTGTCATGCGATCAAGGAATTGGTGCCCAGGCCGGGACTTGAACCCGGATGACTTGCGTCATACGCCCCTCAAACGTACGCGTATACCAATTCCGCCACCTGGGCAGTGGTACCGAGGGAGGGACTTGAACCCACACGACCTTGCGGTCACTAGGTCCTGAACCTAGCGCGTCTGCCTATTCCGCCACCTCGGCGCGCAGCCTGTACCGCATTTCGGCGTTCAGGCGAAGCCGGATTTTACCATGCGCGGCTGCCACGACCGCCCGTCCGGCGAGGTCAGATGTTGAGCTGCGAGAGGCGGAAGGTGGCCAGCGAGAAGATGACGAACAGCACCGCCAGCACGACGGTGAACTGGAACAGGCGCTTCTCGATGCCGCGCCGGCTGCGATAGACGGTCGAGTCGCCGCCGAAGGTCGCGCCCAGGCCAGCCCCGCGTGCCTGGAGCAGGATCGAGGCCATCAGCGCGATGCTGACCAGGGCCTGACCGAACAGAAGGATGTTCTCCACGGCCGGCAGGATAGCAGGATGTCCGCATGGCCCTGCCGCGCGGCTGGTCGCTCAGTGCTCCAGGAGTGAGCGCCCGGTCATGCTCACGGGCGGCGTGAGCCCGACCAGCTCGAGCAGGGTGGGTGCCACGTCGGCCAGGCGACCATCATGCAGGCGCCGGCCGCGCGCCGCGTCGCCGATGAGCATGATCGGCACCTGGTTGAGCGAATGCGCGGTCATCGAGTTGCCACCAATATCGCGCAGCTCGTCGGCGTTGCCGTGGTCGGCGGTGATGCACAGCAGGCCGTCGTGGGGCATCGCGCCGACCACCCGGCCCAGGCAGCCGTCCACGAACTCGACCGCCTTGACCGTAGCGTCCCACACGCCCGTGTGGCCGACCATGTCGGGGTTGGCGTAGTTGGCGACGATGAAGTCATAGTCGTCGGCGATCGCCGTGACCAGGGCGTCGGTCACGCCATCGGCGCTCATCTCGGGCTGCAGATCGTACGTGGCCACCTTGGGGCTCGGAATGAGAAGCCGCTCCTCGCCGGGGAAGGCCTGCTCGACGCCGCCGTTGAAGAAGTAGGTGACGTGCGCGTACTTCTCCGTCTCGGCCACGTGGAACTGGCGCCAACCGAGGCTCGCGCAGAACTCGGCCAGACTGGTCACGGTCAGCGGCGGAAAGGCCGTCGCGACCGGCAGCCCGGCCTCGTACTCGGTCATCGTCACGACCACCAGGTCGCGCGGCCGCTCCCCGCGGTTGAAGCAATCCTGGTCGAACTCGTCGCCGTCGACCAGGGCATGGATCAGCTGGCGTCCGCGGTCGGCGCGGAAGTTGAAATGGATGACCGCGTCGCCGTCGCGCACCTGGCCGTCGACACCGTCGATCAGCGTCGGTTGCACGAACTCGTCGCCCTCGCCGCGGGCGTACGCCTCGACGATCGCCTCCGTGGTCGAAGCCGCAACCGGCCCTTCGCCGTGGACGATCGCGTCGTAGGCCCTCTTGACGCGCTCCCAGCGCTTGTCGCGGTCCATGCCGTAGTAGCGGCCGCCGATGGTCGCGATGCGCGCCTGCGGATGCGCGTCGCGCAGGCGCGTTTCGAAGTCAGGCACGAACAGTTCGGCAGAACGTGGCGGCGTGTCGCGGCCGTCGAGCAGGCCGTGGACAACGACGTCGCGCGCACCGTTCTGCCAGGCCAGGCGCGCGATGGCCACCGCATGGCGATCGACCGAGTGGACGCCACCCGGCCCGAGCAGGCCGATGAGGTGCAGTCGGTGGCCGCCGGCGGCGCTCCGGATCGCATCGAGCAGCGCCGCGTTATCGAAAAACGATTCATCGGCGATGGCGGCATCGATGCGCGGCAGGTCCTGGATGACCGGCTGACCGGCGCCCAGGTTCAGGTGGCCGACTTCGCTGTTACCCATCTGGCCCCCGGGCAGCCCAACTGCCTCGCCCGACGCGTCGAGCCGCGCGTGCGGCCACTTCTCGAGCAGGCTGCGCCACACCGGCATGCGCGCGGCAGCGATGGCGTCGGCATCGGGACGCGTGCCGATGCCGAAGCCATCGAGCACCACGATCACCAGCGGTCGTGGGCGCTTGTCCGTCCGCGATGGCCCGCTCATGCCGCGCGACCGGCCACCGTCAGGCCGGCCCGGGCGACGATGCCGGCCATCTCGTCGACCTTGAGGCTGGCGCCGCCGACCAACGCCCCGTCGATATCGGGCTCCGCGAGGAATTCCTCGATCGTCGCGCTCGTCACGCTGCCCCCGTACAGCACCGGCACCGACGCGCCGCCGTTCGGTGCGCGCGCATCGGACAGCACGCTCCGGATGAGCTGCGCCATGGCCGCCGCGTCACTGCCGCGCGCCGACCGCCCGGTGCCGATCGCCCACACCGGCTCGTAGGCCACGACGAGGTCGGCCGGCAGGTCCGTCGCATCGCGCTGGTATTCGCCGACCGTTGCCTCGAGCTGCCGCCGCACCGTTGCCTCGGCGCGGCCCGCCTCGCGATCCTCGAGTTGCTCACCCACGCACAGGATGGGGCGCAGCCCAAACTGGGCACAGCGCGACAGCTTGCGACCGATCAGGACGTCATCCTCGCACTGGTCGCGCCGGCGTTCACTGTGGCCGACGATGCACCATGTCGCCAGCCCCACCAGCATGGGCGCCGACACCTCGCCGGTGAACGCCCCGAACCCCTCGGCGTGCACATTCTGGGCGCCAACCTCCACGCCGCTCCCCTGGAGCGCACGCCCGACGACCTCCAGCGACACGTACGGCGGGCAGATCAGCCGCGTCACGCCGGCCACCTTGGTGCGCGACGCGATATCCGCCGCCAGCTCGCCGGCCTGCCCCGGGATCGTGTTCATCTTCCAGTTGGCGGCGATGATCACCGGCCGCGCTGCTGCGCCGGCCGGCTGCTCCTCGTTCATGTCTGTGCCTCCCCTGCCGCGTTCAGCGCGGTGCTCGAGATTCGTTCGAAAACCCGCTGCACCTGGCCGCGCGACAGGTCGACCATGGATGCCAGCTCGGCCAGCGTCGCCTCGGGTGCCCGGCGGCGGGCCGCCACCACCCGGCGCACATGATTTCGGCATTCGCCTCAGCGCACCGGCGCGTTCGAGGGCGTCGATGTCGACGAGTTGCCGGTGGGCAGCAGCCACTGCCCTTGCCAGGTTCGCATTCTCTGCATTTACCACCCGGTTCAGGTGGCCGTGCAGCGAGCGACTGACGAAGCGCGACTCGATCGCGAGCGCCGCCGACGAGACGCCGACGAGCCGGAGCAGGTCAAGCACTGCGCCGGCGTCCTTCCAGGTAACCACTCCCCTGCCCCGCCGCGTCCGGACACCGAAGGTCAGCCCCACTTCGACCAGACGGCCGGTGACCATCACCAGCTCCTCGGCCGGCACGACCAGCTCCAGGTGGGTGCCCGACGGCCCGATGCTGAGCGAGCCATGCGCGAGCACCAGCCCGCGCAGCCAGGCGATGCGGCAGTGATCGGCGGCGCCTGGCCAGTCGAAGTGCGCAGGTTCCGCGGTGGCCGCCAGCCGCACAGCCAGGCGGCCGACCTGCGGCGAGCGGGCACGGCCGAGGGCTGCCTGGCCGAGTCCCGCCCGTTCGGCGGCCTGGCAGCAGTGACGGGTGGGCTCGATGGTGGCCAGCTCGGCGCGTACCGCGGCAACCAGGTCACCTCCGGCGGCCGGTGTCGAGCGGGACGTGCGCGCGCTCATCAAGGTGAGCCCATCAGGGCGACATCGTTGCGTGTGCGCGCGCGCGCAACACGCGATCGTCGTACAGCTCCATCAGCGCCGCGGCCAGCCGATGCGCATCGTGGCGGTGAGCATTACCGTGGTCGACCACGTCGCGCGGCACGATCAACGGCCGCGATTGGCGCAGATTGCTGACATCCAGGCGTACCGGCGCAGCCGGGTAGTTCTCGGGCACCTGCGCGGCATAGTTGTCGTTCGCCAGCACGGCATCGATCAACCGGTCGAGGTCGTGTCGTGCAAAGGCCGCGAGATGATCCGACAGCGCATAGTCCTGCGTCTCGCCTACCTGGGTCGCCACATTGGAGACGTAGACTCGCGGCGCGCTCGCCGCGGCCACCGTTTCGCGGATCTCGGGGATCAGCAGCGGCGGCAGCAGGCTGGTGTACAGGCTGCCCGGGCCGATGACGATCAGGTCCGCGGCGCGTACGGCATCGACTGCCTCGCGCGAGGGCCGGATGTCGGCTGGCGTGATCCACACGCGGTCGATGCCCGGCGCTCGTTCGATCGATGATTCGCCCACCAGTTCGCTGCCATCGCCCAGTCGTGCGTGGAGGGTGATCGACTGCCCGGCCACCGGGATCACCCGGCCGCGGACGGCGAGAACGCGGTTGGCCTGCCGGACGGCCTCCTCGAAGTCGCCGGTCAGGTCGGTCAAGGCAGCGATGAGCAGATTACCGAAACTATGGCCGGCTACCTCGTGGACGCGCTCGCCGCCGCCCGGCTCGGCTGCCAGCCGGCCATCGGGCTGCTCCGGGAAGCGGTATTGAAGCAGGCGGCCCATCTGCGTCTCGTTGTCGGCCAGAGCGACGATGCACGCGCGGATGTCGCCCATCGGCGGCACGCCCAGCTCGGAGCGCAGGCGGCCCGATGAGCCCCCGTCGTCGGCGACCGTCACCACCGCGGTGATGTTGTTGGTCAGCTCCTTGAGGCCGCGCAGCAGGACCGACAGCCCGGTTCCGCCGCCGATGGTCACCACGCGCGGGCCACGCGAGCGGCCGACCGGGCCAGCCGACGGTACGATCCAGCGCGTCCACCAGCTGCGCCCGATCCGCGGCCGGCTGGCACGATCGCCGTTGCGGCTGCTCACGCCCGCTCCAGCTCGCGGTGCCAGACCGTCACTGGCACGCCGCCGGCCTTGCGCCAGCGGGCGGCGAGCGCCTCGGTGATGGCGATCGAGCGGTGCTGCCCGCCGGTACAGCCGACGCCGACGACCAGCCGTGACTTGCCTTCTGCCTCGTAGCCGGGCAGCGTGAGCGCCAGGTACTGCGCGACGATGTCCAGGAAACGCTCGGTGATCGGCTGGCTGAGGACAAACTCGCGCACCGGCTCGTCGAGCCCGGTCAGCGGCCGCAGGCGGTCGTTGTAGAAGGGATTCTCCATGAAGCGCACGTCGAATACGACGTCCGCCTCGAGCGGCACGCCGTGCTTGTAGCCGAAGCTGATCAGGTGCAGGGCGATACCGGGCGTGGGGCCGGGCAGATCGATGGCGGAGTGCAGCCGCTCGCGCAGCTGGCGGCCCGACAACTCGGAGGTGTCGATGATCACGTCGGCCTGCGCCCTGATCTCGCTCAACAGGTCGCGTTCGCGGGCGATCGAGGCGGCCACACCGCGCTCGTCGGTGTCGAGCGGGTGGCGGTGCCGCGTCTCGCTGTAGCGGCGAATGAGCACGTCGTCGCGCGCCTCGAGGAAGAACACCTGTGGACTGATGCCGCGCGACTCGAGCGCGCTGCGCGCCTGGGCAAAGGCCACCGGCGTGTCCGCCGTGCGCGCGTCGAGCACCAGCGCCAACCGCTCATAGTCGGACGGGTCGCGCGCGACGAGCTGCGCCAGGTTGCGCAGGAGCTCTGCCGGCAGGTTGTCGACGACGCGGTAGCCGACGTCCTCGAGGAGCTTACTCGCGGCGGTCTTGCCCGCCCCCGACAGCCCGGAAATGATGGCGACGTGCGGGCGCGGAGCGATCGTCCCCGAGCCGTCGCCGGCGAGTGCCACTGCGTCAGCCATCAGCAGCCGGACGTTTCGCCGGTCGCTGCGAGCGCGCGGCCATCCAGATGGTCAGCTCGTAGAGCGGATACATCACAAGGGTCATGACCGTCGGACTGAACGGGTCGCCAGTTGGCAGCACCACGACTGCCATGGTGAACATGCCGAGTAGAACGTAACGCCGGCTGCGGCGCAAGCGGTCAACGCTGACGATGCGGGCCTTGGTCAGCAGGAAAAGCACGATCGGAAACTGCATCACCAGGCCAAAGGAGAGAAAGAGCATCGTCACGAACGAGAAGTAGCCGTCGGCCGTGATGAGCGGCTCGATAACGCCGGGAATTTGGAAGCCGAGAAGGAAGGACGTCGCGACAGGCAGGATGGCGTAGGCAGTCGCCACGCCGATGATGCCAAACAGCAATGCCAGCGGGAGCCAGGGCCGTGCCAGCCGGCGCTCGCGGGCCGTCAAGCCGGGCGAAATGAACGCCCATAACTCGTAGAAGACGACCGGTGAGCCGAGCAGCAAACCGATGACCAGGGCCAGCTTGACCTCGATGAACAACGCCGCGCCTGGCGTGGTGAACCTCAAGGGTTCACTGATGGGCGCCTTCAGGATGCGAATTGCATCGGGCGCCAACAGCCAACCGACGATCGACCCAAACGCCACGGCCACGATGCCAACAAACAGCCGGCGGCGCAACTCGGCGAGATGGTCGAGGAGCGGCATTACCTTCTCGTCCGTTTGCTCGGCGCCCGGAACTGGCGGACGTGGTACCACCGCCCGCTGACGCTCGGTAAGTTCCGCCATCACCGCTCCTCGGAATGGCGCCCGGTGGAGCGCGTGTCTAGGTCAGTGTTCGGCAGACCCGGGCTCGGACTGGCGTTCCTGCTCGAGTTCGTGCAGGCGGGCCTCGAGCCTGCGGATCCTCTCCTTATCGTCGAGCGGCGCCTCCGCCGCTGCATCCGTGCCGGCTTCGGCAGCTGTTGCATCCTGCGCCGTCGGGGCGGCGGGCGTACTGGTCGAGATCTGGGCCGATTCGCGCACCTCATTGGTGGCGTTGCGGAACTCACGCAGGCTTTTGCCCAGCGCGGCGCCAACCTCCGGCAGCTTGCCCGGGCCCAGGATCAGCAGGGCCAGCACGAGCAGCACGACGAGAGTCAGCGGGCTGATATCGATGACGTTCGCGAGCACGCTCAAATTCTACTCCGGCCCTCGTTGGGAGCAGCAGCGCTCAGACCGCGAGCCGCCGCTGCCACTCGGTGGCAGCGGCGGCGATCGCCTCGCCCGCATCCGCGGCGCCCGCCGCCGCCTGGCTGATGCCGCGCGACACGTTAACAACCAATCCGCCGCCACGGACGTTGCTGCCGGGCGGCTGAGTCGCCGCGCCGAACCTCACCGCCGCATCTGCGTCGCCACCCTGCGCACCCAACCCAAGCACCAGGAATGGCAGGCCGGGCGCAGCCTCGCGGACCTGGCCCATCTCCGTGGGGGCGGTCGCGCCCACCACCAGGCCAACGTTTGCGGCGTCGCCAGCCCACTCGGCGGCTCGCCGGGCGACGTGAACGAAGAGCGGCGTGCCGTCCTCGAGCGGCAGGTTCTGCAGCTCCCCCGCGCCGGCATTCGAGGTGCGGCAGAGGACGTAGACAAAACGGTCGACTCGCTCGAGGAACGGCGCGAGGGCGTCACGGCCCAGGTACGGACTGGCCGTGACCGCGTCGGCGCCGAGTGAATCGAAGAGGGCCACGGCCTGGCGCGCGGAGGTGTTGCTGATATCTGCACGCTTGGCGTCGGCGATGAACGGCACATCAGCCGGGACGGCGGCGCGCACACGCTCCAGGGCGGCGATGCCCGCGCTGCCGAATGCCTCGAAGAAGGCCACGTTGATCTTGACCGCGGCCGCGTGCGGCACGGCCGCATCGAGCACCCGGCGCGCAACGACTCGATGCCGCGGACATCACGCGTATAACCGGGCGGCAGGCCCGCGGATTCGGGGTCCACCCCCAGGCACAGGCATGAGCCAACCGCCGCGACCCGGGCGTCGAGTCGGGCGAGGTAGCTCAACGCGTGCTCAGCGGACGCGGGCGGCAGCGAACTGCTGCTGGCGCCGCTTGTCGGCCCACTCGTGCCAGGTCACCAACAGCGCGCTGGCGTTGAAGATCGACGAGTACGTGCCGGAGATGATGCCGATCATCATCGCGAAGACGAAGGCGCGGATGGCGTCACTGCCGAAGAGCAGCAGCGCGAAGAGCACCAGCACGGTGGTCATCGAGGTGTTCAGCGAGCGGCCGAGCGTCTGCAGCAGGCTGTGGTTGACGATCGCCGGGAACGGCTCACCGGCATGGCGGATGCGGTTCTCGCGGATGCGGTCGAAAACCACGATCGTGTCGTGCACGGAGAAGCCGATGACCGTCAGCATTGCCGTCACGAACAGGGCGTCCACCTGCAGCCCGATGAACGTGCCCAGGATGGCGAACAGGCCGACCACGACGATCACGTCGTGGACCAGGGCGGCGATGGCGGTCATGCCCATCCGGAAGTCGGCGAAGCGGAAGGTCACCCAGGCCAGGATGCCGATGGAGCCGAGGATGATCAGCAGCAGCGCCTGTTGGGCGATCTCGTTGCTGATGATCGGGCCGATGTTGGCCTCCTGGCGCACCTCGTCGATAGGCCCGAACTTGGCCTCCAGGGCGTAGCGCAGGTCGGCCAGTTTGCCAGTCGTGGGCAGGCCGATGCTGCTGCCTGGTTGAGGCGAGGCAGATGGACTGGGGCTGGGCGACGCGCCCACGGCGGCGGGCGATGGGCTCTCGGAAGCCAATGGGCTGCGGACGCCCAAGTGCCTGGCGCAGCCGACGCTGGCCCGGTGGCTGCAGGCGACCCGCTGGCAGCGGCGAAGGCTGGCGCCAGGCGACCCGCCGGCAGTCGGCGACGCGCAGGCGAGGCGACCCGCTGGCAGTCGGCGATGCGGAGGCGACAGGCGACCGCAGGCAGCCGGCGAGGCGGAGGCGCCAGGCGACCCGCTGGCAGCGGCGATGCGGTGGCGCCAGGCGACCCGTGGCCGTTGGCGAGACGCTCGGCTGGGCGGGCGAGGGCTCCGCCCGAGACCGATCTGCATGGTGCGGATGAGGACGTATGATCGATCGCCGGACGTGGTGATCGCGACCTCGCCGGGCAGGCCCTGCTGGGCCATCACCCGCTGCACCTCGGCGGCGTCGGCGTGCCGTTGGCGAAGTGGATCTCCCGCACCGTGCCACCGGTGAAGTCGATCGAGAACTGGAGGCCCTTCTTGCCGCCGGTGATTGGCGTCAAGAGAATGAAGATGAGCCCCGGGATCAGGACCGCCAAGCTCAGCGCGTAGAACCAGCGCCGCTTGCCGATGATGTCGAACACCGGCACGTGCCTCGCGGCCGCGCGCAGCGGCGGGGTGAGCACTGGCTCATCCTCCTTGACACCGAAGTAGCGGGCCTTGCGCGCTCATGGCTGACGGACCACCCAGCGCAGCATCTCGCGGCTGAGCGTGACCGCCGTGAACATCGAGGGCAGCACACCGATGATCAGCACGAGGGCAAAGCCGCGGATGGTGGGCGAACCGAAGTAGAACAGGATCGACGCGGTGATGATGCTCGACATGTTCGAGTCGAAGATCGAATTCCAGGCCCGGTTGAAGCCGGCCTCGATCGCCGGCACGAGCGTCTTGCCAGCGCGCAGCTCTTCCTTGGTGCGCTCGAAGATCAGGATGTTGGCGTCGACGGCCATGCCGATCGACAGCACGAACGCGGCCACGCCGGCGAGCGTCAGCGTGACCGGGATCAGCCTGAAGACCGCGAACACGACCAGCGCGTAGTAGACCAACGCGACGCAGGCGATCAGCGCCCGGCAGTCGGTAGTGCAGCAGCATGAAGATGAAGACCAGCAGCAATGCCGATGGCGCCGGCGAGGATGCTCTGCTGCAGGAAGTTGAGGCCGAGCGTGGGGCTGATCTTGCTGAAGCTGACCTCCTCGATCGCCAGCGGCAGCGCGCCGTACTTGAGGACGGTCACCAGGTTGGTCGACTTCGGCCCGGTGAACCCGGCGAGCCGCGCGATCTGGCCCGAGCCGCCAAAGCGCTGCGCGTTGACGGTCGGCGCCGACACGACGGTGCCGTCGAGCACGATGGCGAACTGCTCGTTGCTGGGATCATTGTTGCCCACGTAGGCGACGGCCGCGAACTTGTCGAAGAGCGTGGAGCCGCTGCGACTTGAGCGTGAAGTTGACCACCCGCTCGCCCGTGGTCGAATCGACGCCGCACGAGGTAGAAGCGATCTGGTCGCCGCTGAACAGCACGCACGGGTCCGCGAGATCGAGCAGGTTGTCGGGGCATGGCGGCAGGGAGGTGCCGAGGACGGTGCCCTGAGCGACGCTGCCGGTCGACTAGCGCGGAATGGGCACGAAGTCGAGGCGGCCGGTAGAGCCGATCAGGTGCGGACGTCCTGCTCGTTGGTGACACCGGGGATCTCGACCACGATGCGATCGCTGCCCTGCGTCTGGACGATCGGCTCGGCGACGCCGTACTGGTTGATGCGGTCCTCGATGATCGTGCGGATGGTCGACATGTCATCGGCCGACACCGGATGGTTGGCCGTCGGGATGG
>CAVZHW010000006.1:0-179578 GCA_963775225.1 uncultured Chloroflexia bacterium | reverse complement strand
TCACCTACATCTTTGACGAGCCCACGATTGGCCTGCATGCCCACGACGTGCAACTGGTCAACGGCCTGCTGCGGCGCCTGCGCGACAAGGGCAACAGCGTGCTCGTGGTCGAGCACGATCCGGCGGTCATCGAGGTCGCCGATCACGTTGTCGACATGGGCCCCGGCGCGGGACCGCACGGCGGCTCGATCGTCTTCGAGGGCACGGTGGACGGCCTGCGCGCTTCGGGTAGCGCAACAGGCCGCTTCCTCGAGGCGCGCCAGGAGCTGAAGCCCGACCCGCGCACCCCACGCGGCTCGATACCCATCCGCAACGCGCGCCTGCACAACCTCAAGGACGTGTCGGTCGACGTGCCACTCGGCGTTCTGGTGGCAGTGAGCGGCGTCGCGGGCTCGGGCAAGAGCTCGCTCATCCACGGCTGCATGCCGCGCACTGACCCTTCGGTGACGGTCATCGACCAGTCCGCGATCCGCGGCTCGCGCCGCTCGAATCCGGCCACCTATACGGGCATCCTCGACCCGATCCGCAGTGCCTTCGCCAGGGCCAACGGCGTCAAGCCCGCCCTGTTCAGCGCCAATTCGGAAGGCGCCTGTCCGGCGTGCAACGGCCTGGGCATGATCTACACCGAGCCTCGGCTTCATGGCCGAGGTGGCCAGCGTGTGCGAGGTGTGCGAGGGGCGCCGCTTCACCGACGACGTGCTCGACTACCGCCTCCGCGGCAGGAACATCGTCGAGGTGCTGGCCATGCCGGTGGAACAGGCGCGCGACTTCTTCACCGAGAAACCGGTGCGGGTAATGCTCGAGCGCCTGGCCGAGGTGGGGCTGGGCTACCTGTCGCTGGGCCAGGAACTGGCCACGCTGTCGGGTGGCGAGCGCCAGCGGCTCAAGCTGGCCATCGAGATGTCGAACGACACCGACGTCTACGTGCTCGACGAGCCCACCAGCGGCCTGCACATGCAGGACGTCGAGAACCTCATCCGCCTGCTCGACCGGCTGGTGGATTCCGGCCGGACGGTCGTCGTCATCGAGCACAACCTCGATGTCATCGCGCGCGCCGACTGGGTCATCGACCTTGGTCCGGGTGGCGGCCATGACGGCGGTCGCGTGATCTTCGAGGGGCCGCCCGCGCAGTTGGTGGAGTCGGAGGATTCGGCGACCGGCCGCTACCTGCGCCTGCGCATCGCGCCGACGGACACGAGCCAGGCCGCGATGGTCAGCAAGGCATAACCGACGCACCACACGCACACCGCGTGGATGACGGCCACCTCCAGTAACGCGAGGTAGGCGAGGATGGGTAGGCTGACGAGCCCGAGGACGTAGGCGGCGAGCAGCCCGCGCCGATCGGCGTTGCGCCACCACGCGAGGCCGCCAATCAATGTCAGGGCCGTCGCCCCGGCGCCATAGAGGGCGACAGGAATGCCCAGGAAGGCCGCGTAGGGGCTCGTCTCGACCGTCTCGCAGCCCTGCAGCGGTCCGCACACCGGCGCCGCGCCGGCGAGTTTGGCCCAGGTCAGGTACAGGGCGACTGCCAGGGCGACCAGCGTAAGTGCCACCATCGCGGCGCCACCGGCGCCGCGGTTGGTGGCTGCAGGCGAATCTTCGGGGTGGCCCGCCTCGCTCACGGGGACGAGCTGGGACTCGGCGACGCGGACAGCTGGTCGATCAGCGTGGACAGCTGGGTCCAGGTGGGCAGGCCGGGGTACAGCTGGCCGTTGATCACCAGCGTCGGCGTGGAGCTGACGCCGAGCTGCTGGCCCTGGTTCGTTTCCGCCTTGACCGCGTCGGTGTACGTCGAATCAGCGAGCGCCGTCAGGAACGCGTTGCGGTCCATGCCCAGCGCGACGGACATGTCGGCCAGGCTTGACTGGCTGAACGCGTCGCCATTCTCGGTGCCCTGGTTGGTGTACAGGTAGTCGTAGAACGGCCAGAACCCGGGGCCGATTGCCGCTGACACGCGCGCCGCAGCCGCCGCCGTGGTCGACGCCGGGCCGATGAACGCGTAGTCGTGGAAGACCAGGCGCACCTTGCCCGGTCTGGATGTACGTCGAAATCAGTGGCGCGTCGATCGTCTCGTAGAACTGGCGGCAGACCGGGCACTGGAAGTCGGCCCACTCGTCGATGGTCAGCGGCGCGTTGGCCTGGCCGATCGAGCGGCCGTCCATCAGGTTGCTCGGTATGGCAACGTCGGGCGACTTGATAGGCCCGGCCCCGGACGAGCCGAACCCGTTGGCCAGCGCCAGGAACGCGACCAGCGCGATGCCGGCGACGGCAGCGATGATCGACAGCTGGCCGACCGATATGCGTGACCGCGAGGCAGGCGCCTCACGTTGTCGGGTTCGCTGCTGGCGCTGCGCGGCACGGCGCTCGGCCCGCGAACCCGCCGGACGTTTTGCGGTCATGCGGCCGAGGGTACCAGCCGCGCCCGTTGAGCAGCTGTGAGCGGCGGATAGCCGAATCCCGCCGATGCGGCGGTGCGTTTGACACGTCCGAATTGGCGCGCCTAACCTCTGCGCGATGCCGGACGCAGCCGTGGCGTCTTCCGCCGGACGTGACTCGCCGCCCAAAGGTGGCCGCGTGTCCGAAGCGGACCTCGAGCAACAGGTCACCGCGCTGGGCGGCCCAGCCGGCCGGCGGCCGGGACTTCGCGTCGGCTGGCGGCAGGCCGCATTCGTCGGCATGCTCGTCATCGCCTTCTGGCTGGTCTTCGTCTTCGCCACGAGCCTGCAGCAACTGAACGAGGCAACGGCGCGGGAAGCATCGGTCAAAGCGGAGGCTGCGGCTCTTCAGGTGCGGCTCGACGAGGACCGGCGCGAGTTGGAACTGGTCCAGAGTGACGCCTTCCAGCAGCTCCAGGCACGCGCGTACGGCCTGGGCGCGCCCGATGAAGAGGTCTTCGCGCTGGAGCCGGGTACTGCCTCGCCCGCACCGCTCGCCCAGCTCGGCGCGCCGCCCGCCAGCGAACCCCCCGAGAAGCCGCTCGACGCCTGGTTAAACCTGCTGTTCGGGAACTGACTCGAGCGCTGGCTCGGGCATCGGTGGCTCGCCGGCCTGCCAGCGCAGGTCGAAGTAGAGCAGCGTGAATACGAGCGGCGTGAGCGGCGCAACGAGCAGGTCGACCAGGCCGTCGAGCACGGTGCTGATCGCGACGTCGTGCGGGATTTCGGGGTGCAGGTCGAGCACTGCCCCCGGCGTGCCGCTGATGAAGAAGCCGACCAGTCCGCTCAGCACGGCCACGAGCACGGTGTAGCCGAGCACGCGCCAGCCCGACCCGGTCGTCAGCCGCCAGCTGCGTAGCAAACCGGCGACGGGCCCCCGGTTCTCGAGCACGACCGCCTGCTGCAGCATGGTGACCCGCACGCCGAGCAGGACGAGCGCCGCGAAGCCACCGACGATGACGATCAGGCCGACGAAGGCGACGAAGCCACCGCCGAGCACGAGCAGCAAACCGGGAACGAGGGCGATGGCCATGATGGCGGCTCCGATCAGGTAGTAGACCAGCATGCCGCCCAGGATCGTCGGCAGGCGCAGCAGCGCCCGGCTGACAGACGCGCTCAAAGGCGCAGGTTGGCCGCGGTAGGTCGCGTCGGCAGCGTGGATGATCGCCGCCTGGGCCGCGGCACTGGTCGCGAGCAGGAAGATGACCGCGACGACAAGCAGCGTGGCGGCTAGCGGCGCGTCGTCTGGCAGCGGCGGGAACGAGGTGTCGGAGACGATGGCGTTCTCGGCCTGGCCAAGCCAGATGTAGAAGCGCGGTGCGAAGTTGCTCGCGACGAGGTCCATGACGGCGTAGCCGGGTACCAGGAACAGGGCCGCCGCGGCGTACAGCGTCAACCAGCGCTGGCCGAACGCGCCCGCCGCCAGCTCGAAGATACGGTTCATCGAGAACGGGTGCGACGGGGGCGGGCGCATTCAAGCCGAGTCTAGGGGTGTCGTCTGACGCGCTTCTGGGACGAGTCGCTCCGCTAGCCTCGCCCCGATGCACTGGCCAGCGGAGCGCCCGCCGCCCTTCGAACCGCTGCCCGCCGAGCCGGTCGCGCTCAGGCGGCGGGCCGTCCGCGACGGGCTGATCATCTCCGGCTGGCTGGCGACCGGCTTCACGCTCGTCGTGGTCACGTCGATCGTCCACAGCCTGGGTTACGACGCCTATTCGTACTGGTCGGTCGACCTGGGACACCTGTACGAGAGCGCGATCTCGAGCAACTTCGCCCTGGGCGCCTTTCGCTACACGCCGCCTGTCGCCTTCCTGTTCGCGCCTCTTGGACTGCTGCCCTGGTGGCTGTTCCTGTGGCTGTGGGGAGCGCTGATGCTGGCCACCGTCTTCTGGCTCGGTGGCCGCTGGACACTCGTGCTGCTGGCCCTGCCGCCGGTGGCGCTCGAGCTGTACCACGGCAACATCCACCTGTTCATCGCCGCCGCGGTCGTGCTCGGGCTGCGCTACCCGGCGGTCGTGGTCGTTCGTGCTGCTGACCAAGGTCACGCCGGGCATCGGCGTGCTCTGGTTCGCCGTACGCCGCGAATGGCGCTCGCTGGCCATCGCGCTGGGCGTCACGGCGCTGTTCGCGATCGCTAGCACGATCGTCGCGCCGCAGTACTGGGGCCAGTGGCTCGACTCGATCTTCTCCAACCTCAACGAGCCGCAGTACTACAGCATTCCCCCGCCGGCACCCATCCGGCTGCCCATCGCGGCGCTGGTGGTCATCTGGGGTGCACGCACCGACCGGCCGTGGACCGTCGCGGTCGCCGCCACCCTGGGGCTGCCGATCCTGTGGCCGCACGGGCTGACCGTGTTGCTCGCGGCCATCCCGTTCCTGCGCCGCGGCGACCGCGCCGCTCAGGCACCAGGCTGGCAGTCGGCCGTCAGCCTGCGCTCGTACCTGGCCTACATCGGCGTGTTCGTGGCTGGCGCGCTGGCCGTCGCCGCGCTACTTGCCGACCCGCTGCGCCGACTGCTCGACGACGCGTCGGCCAACCTGCAGCCCTACCTCCGCCGATAGGCGTCTGGAACCCGCCCATACTGGCATTGGATAGAATCCGAGCCGCGGCGGAGTAGCTCAGTGGTAGAGCAGGGGACTCATAAGCCCTTGGTCGGTGGTTCGAATCCGCCCTCCGCTACCATGTCCTCCCGGTCGTCGAGCGATCGACCCTTCGGTTGCTGCCGTGCAACGGACGAACCGGTTGCTGTGAGGGCCTCTCAGGATGGCCAACATATAATCGGCTGAAGGTTCGGCGCGGCAGCACGCGCCTGGTCACTCGGAGGCCAGTCCCACTTGAACAATCGTTTCCTCCGCAACGGCGTCGTCACCCTCGTGCTGGTGATCGGTACCGCTGCACTCCTGTACATGTTCTTCTTCCCCGGCGAAACGGGTAAGACCATTGCCTACAGCGGTTCGGCTGACTCGTTCCTCTCACGCGTGGCTCAGGGCACTGTGGCCAAGGTCACCCAGCAGGGCCAGCAGCTCGAGATAACGCTGACGACGAACGACGCGCAGACCGGCAAGCCGGCGGTGGTCGAGAGCCTAGTACCCAGCGAATACGTGACCAACGTCAACGCCGACATGGCGGCCGCCTGCAGCAGCTCGTCCGCGTGCACCACGCCGCCCGACTTGGGCGCCCTGCCACCGTCGGACAACAGCGCATGGCTGAGCATCCTGCTGACCGTGCTGCTGCCGATGCTGCTCATCGGCGCGCTGCTCTTCTTCATGTTCCGCCAGGCGCAAGGTACGAACAACCAGGCGCTCTCGTTCGGTAAGAGTCGGGCGCGCATGTTCCTGGGCAACAAGACCGTCGTCACGTTCCAGGACGTGGCCGGCGTCGACGAGGCCAAGATGGAACTCCAGGAAGTCGTCGAGTTCCTCAAGTACCCCGAGAAGTTCAACCAGCTCGGCGCGCGCATCCCACGCGGCGTTCTGCTGGTCGGTCCGCCAGGCACCGGCAAGACACTCCTTGCCCGGGCCGTCGCCGGCGAGGCCGGCGTGCCCTTCTTCAGCATCTCCGGCTCTGAGTTCGTCGAGATGTTCGTCGGCGTCGGCGCCAGCCGCGTACGCGACCTGTTCGACCAAGCCAAGCGCAATAGCCCATGCATCGTGTTCGTCGACGAGATCGACGCGGTCGGTCGCCAGCGCGGCGCCGGCCTGGGTGGCTCGCACGACGAGCGCGAGCAGACCCTCAACCAGATCCTGGTCGAGATGGACGGCTTTGACACCAACACCAACGTGATCGTGGTCGCCGCCACCAACCGCCCGGACGTGCTCGACCCGGCGCTGCTGCGGCCGGGCCGCTTCGACCGCCAGGTCATCCTCGACCGGCCCGACATGAAGGGCCGCCTCGAGATCCTCAAGGTGCACATCAAGGGCAAGCCGCTCGACAAGACGGTCGACCTGCAGACCATCGCCCGCCAGTCGCCGGGTTTTTCCGGCGCGGACCTGGCCAACCTCGTCAACGAGGCGGCCATCCTCGCCGCGCGGCGCAACAAGAAGGTCATTGCCACGCCCGAGTTCTCCGAGGCCCTCGAGCGCGTCGTTGCCGGGCCCGAGCGCAAGAGCCGCGTGATCAGCGACGCCGAGAAGGCGATCATCGCCTACCACGAGGGCGGCCACGCCATCGTGCAGCGCGTTCTGCCGCGTACCGACCCGGTCAGCAAGGTGAGCATCATCAGTCGCGGCATGGCCCTCGGCTACACGATGGGCCTGCCGACAGAAGATCGCTACCTGCAGTCCAAGAGCGAGTTCGAGGACAAGATCGCCGGCATGCTCGGCGGCAACGCGTCCGAGAAGCTCATCTTCGGCGACACCACGACTGGCTCGAGCAATGACATCGAGAAGGCGACCACCCTGGCGCGCCGGATGGTGACCGAGTTCGGAATGAGCGACAAGCTCGGGCCACTGGCCTTCGGCAAGCGCGACGAGCTCGTCTTCCTGGGCCGCGAGATCGGCGAGCAGCGCAACTATTCGGACGACGTGGCCAAGCAGATCGACGAGGAAGTGCGGGCGATCATCGAGCGCTGCTACGCCAAGGCAATGGACGTACTGGTGCGCTACAAGGACCGCCTGGTTCAACTGGCGGAGCGTCTCGTCAACGAGGAGACGATCGAGCAGGAAGAGTTCGAGAAGATGTTTGCCGACATCCCGGACCCGCGCAAGGACACGCACATGACGCCGCGGCCACTCGACGGCGAGCTGCCGCGCCGGAAGGCCGATGAGCCGCCACCAGTGACCGGCCCGGCCCCCAAGGCCGCCCCGCAGCCAGCCTGATTCCGGTCCGCTGATCCTGGCTTCCTGATCGACGCCGAGTCGCGCGCCCCGTCGGCATGCGGCTCGGCGTTTCGGCGTGCCCGCGAACCGGGCAAGATTGAGTCGTGACGAGACTCATCACCAGATTCGTGCTGCGTTCCGGCCTGTGGCTGACGCTGTTCGCACTTGCAGCCACGCCTGCCGCGCGTAACGACTATGGGATGGCGGCCACCATCCTGGCCTCGTACTTCCTGCCGCTGCCGGTCATCTACCTCGTTCTGACGAGCGATCTGCGAGCGCGCCTCGCAGCCGTGCCCGAGGTGGTCTACGCCTTCCTGCTCGCGGCCATCGCTGCCACGATCGGGTTCCTGGCCGCGAGCGGCGAGTACCCGGACCAGGTGGCCATCGGGCCGCTGGTCGGGTCGGCGGTCGTCCTCGGCGCGTTGGCGGCAGGAGCGGATCTCGCGCATCGGGCCGCGCTGCCGCGTCGCGTCTCCCTGCTGGCCCTGGGAGGTGCTGTTTCCGCGGATTCGCTGATCGAACGCGGCGCCATGGCCATCGCGCCCATCCCCGCAGCGATCCTGTCGCTCATCGATCCGGCCACGGCCGCGCTGGTTGGCACCGCGCTCTTCCTGGTGGCGACAACCGGTCTCGCCATCGACGTGCCGGCGCGAGGGGCGCCACGTCGCCCGTCACGCGAGCCGGCGCGCGGCATGCGCTGGCGCGGTCTGCTCGTTTACCACGCGGCCGCGTTCGGCAGCGGCGCACTGGTCGGGGCGCTGCTCAGCCTGCTGCTGGTCCCGCCCGGCTCGGCCCTGCTCACGCTGGTCGGCATCGGCCTGCTGATCGGCGCGCTACCCATGCCGCGCATGCTGCTGCGCATCTCGGCGCCGAACATCGTGCTGGCCTCGTCTGGGACGGCGGCGATCCTCGTCGCCGGCCTGCTGCTCATGGGCCAGCCGTGGTACGCGCAGCCGGCCTGGACGCTCATCGCCGCTTTCGTGCTGCTCGGCGTCGTTGCGACCACCCAGGACGCGGTGCGCCGCATCGCTGTCCGCCGGCTGGCTCCGGGCACCGAATATCGCGCTGCCGCGACGGCCGGGCGGGCGGCGCTGGGCTCCGGACAATTCCTCGGCGCCGCGGCCGTTCTGCTGGCCGCGTCGACGGCGATTGGCGCGTCGGGCGCGCTGATCCTGGTCGCAGTGGGCCAGTTCGTGATCGTGGGCGTGGCCTTCGTCATCGGTGGCGTGCGTGCGAACCTCCAGGTCGGTGGCTTGAGCAGCCTGCCCGTCAAGTCGGTCGTCCACAAGCTGTCGTGGGCGACAGATCCTCCGGCGCAGGCGGCGGACTTCGCGGAAGCCGGCGTGCGCGAGCAACGGCTGGCGCGCTGGATCGGGCGGCGGGTTGAGCTCGAGCGGCTCGCAGTGACGCTGCCGATCAGCGGCCGCCGATATGCGATCGTGCGGCCGGTCGACGTCTCGCGCGAGCGACTCTTCGAAGAGGGCCGAGCCGATCCCGACAAACAGATGCCCTACTGGGCCAAGGTCTGGCCCAGCGGCGTGGCCCTGGCCGACGTCGTCGTCGAGCGTGCGGAGCAGGTCAAGGCCGCACGCGTGCTGGAGTTGGGCGCGGGCCTCGGAGTGACGGCATGCGCGGTGCTGCAGGCCGGCGGTCAGCTGATGACCGCCGATTATTCGGCCCTGCCGCTGGCGATCTGCCGCCTGAACGCGCTCGTCAACACAGGCCGGCCGCCGCGGTCGACGTGCTTCAACTGGCGCTACCCGCCGGAGGTGACCCGGGCCGTCTCGCAGCCGGACTTCCGCGGCGGGTTCCCGCTCATCCTGGCCGCCGACGTCCTGTACGAGGGCCGCGACGCGATTCCGTTGCTGCACGTCATCGAACGGCTGCTGACATCGGATGGCGAGCTCTGGCTGGCCGAGCCGGTGCGCCGTACCGCCCAGCGCTTCCTCGACGCCGCCGCCGAGCTGGGCTGGGAGATCGAGAGCCGGCAGGTGAGTGCCGACTGGCCGGACGCGACCAGCGGTCCGGTCAACCTTCACTTCCTGAAGCGCAGCACAGAACCCGACGCGGTGGCGGGCGATCTGGGAGGATGGCGGATATGAGCGACGCAATGAAGCAGATCGACGAGTTCATCGAGCGCACCGCCGACGAGCGGCTGGCGGACTACATCGAGCTATTGAAGATCCCCAGCATCGGCACGCTGAGCGAACATGATTCCGACACGCAGCAGGCGGCCGAGTTCATCGCTGGCCACCTGACGGCGATGGGCTTCGAGCACGTCGAGGTGTCGCCGACGCCCGGCCATCCGATCATCTACGCCGATTGGCTCCACGCCGATGGCGCACCTACCGCGCTGCTCTATTGCCACTACGACGTGCAGCCGGTTGATCCGCTCGACCTGTGGAAGCGGCCGCCCTTCGAGCCGGTCGTCGAGAACGGCCGCATTTACGCGCGTGGGGCGGCCGACGACAAGGGCAATCTGAGCATTCACCTGTGGGCGGCGCGTGCCTGGCTCGAGACGCAACAGCGGCTGCCGCTCAATCTGCGCATCGTGTTCGAGGGCGAGGAGGAGTCCGGTTCGGACAACTTCGCGCCGTGGGTCGAAGCCAACGCGGAGCGGCTGGCGGCGGACGTGGTGGTCATCAGTGACACCGGCTTCTACGAGGGCAACCACCCGGCGCTGACGGTCGGCCTGCGCGGCCTCATCTACACCCAGATCGACGTCTACGGCTCGAAGCTGGACGTGCACTCCGGCTCCTTCGGTGGCAACGTGCAGAACCCGGCCAACGCGCTGGTGGCCATCTTGGCCAGTTTGCGCAACCCCGACGGGTCGATCGCCGTGCCCGGCTTCTACGACCAGGTGCGCCAGCTGACTCCGCGTGATCGCGAGGAGTACGCGCGCATCCCATTCAACGAGCAGCAGTTCGTCGCCGACCACGGGCTGCTCGACCTGTTCGGCGAGGAGGACTTTTCGCCGCTCGAGCGCAAAGGCGCGCGACCGACGCTCGACATCAACGGCATCTGGGGCGGTTTCGAGGGGGAGGGCTCGAAGACCATCATTCCCGCCCACGCCCACGCCAAGGTCAGCTGCCGGCTCGTGCCCGACATGGACCCCGGTCGCACGTACCAGGTGTTGGCCGACTATGTGATGTCCCTGGTGCCCCACGGCGTGCGCGTCGATATCACCAAGCTGAACGACGGTGACTGGTCGGAAACGCCGACGGATCATCCCGCCACGCAGGCGGCCGCGGCCGTTCTCCAGGATGTCTTCGGAGAGTCGCCGTACTACCTGCGCGAGGGAGGCTCGATCCCGGCCGCGGCGACGCTGAGCCACGTGCTCCGCTCGCCGCTGGTCATGATCGGCTTCACGCCGCCCGACGACCAGGCCCACGCGCCGAACGAGTCGATGCGCCTGGATAACTACGAGAAGGGCGTCCGCGCGGCCGCTCGCTACTGGGAGAAACTCGCCGCCACGCGGCTCTAGATCGATGGCGCAGTCGGGACCTCTGGTAGCGGGGGTGGTAGGAGCTTCGGCTGGTGCCTGCGGGCTCCAGCCGGTACTAGACTGCTGCGCGTGTCCACCCCACGACGTGCCAACGACGCTTCAGCCGCCACTGCATCAATGACCGACCCGGTGGCCTCCCCCGATCAATCCCTCGAGGTCCCCGCAGACCCCGACGCCCCAGTCCTGCCCGGGACCACCGATGTGTCGGCCGCGACTGACGCGCCGGCCGCGACTGACGCGCCGACCGCGACTGACGCGCCGACCGCGACTGACGCGCCGACCGCGACTGACGCGCCGACCCCGACCGTGGAGACCGTGGCCGCCAGCCGCAACGGCGATCGGCCCCTCCATCCACGCAGCGCCAGCGAGGTGCTTGCCGGGCTGACCGAGAAGGTCAATCAGGGCGATATCAGCGAGTACCAGCCCATCCCACTGGGCATGGCGCCTCTCGACAGGACGCTCGGTGGCGGCATCCGCGCCGGCGAGCTGATGCTGCTCGGTGGCGCCCAGGGCACCGGCAAGACGACCTGGGCGCTGCAGGTTGCGCGCAACATCGCGCAGAGCGGCCAGGCCAATACGCTGTACATCTGCTTCGAGCACGACGAGGAGTACCTGCTGGCGCGCATGATCGCGATGGAGTCGGCGCTCGTGGGTCAGATGCCGCCATCGACCAGCAGCTCGATCAAGATCAGCGACGTGCGCGGCGAAATGCTCGGGACGTGGTTGGCCCAGGACAGCGACGCGGCCCCCGACCTGCGCTCCAACCCGCGCCTGCGGCCGGCCCTCGACCGCATCGCGCGCTATGGCCAGAGCCTGTTCATGCTACGCGGCTCCCACTCCCAAACGACCATGGCCAACGTCCGTGAGCTGGTCGAGGCATATCGCCGCGAGGCACCGCAGCGGCCGTTGGTGATCTTCATCGACTACCTGCAGCGCGTGCCCGTAGTGCCCGACCCGCCGTCCGAGACGGAAAAGGTGACCACCGTGGTCGCCGCCCTCAAGGACCTGGCGCTGTCACTGGGCGTCGCGGTCGTATGCGTCGTCGCCGCCGACAAGGAGGGCCTCAAGGCGGCCCGTCTGCGCAATCACCACCTGCGTGGCTCGTCGGCGTTGAACTATGAAGCAGACGTGATCCTGATCCTCAACGAGAAGTACAACATCGTCGCCAAGGTCAACATCGAGTTCAACCCGTACCAGGCGCAGCGCTTCCGCGACTGGACGATCCTGACGGTCGAGAAGAACCGTGCCGGGCGCGACCTGGTCGACTTCGAGTTCGAGAAGCACTTCGACTACTCCTGCTTTGACCCCCACGGGCGGCAGGTACAGGAGAAGCTGATCGAGGAGCGCCTCTACAACGACTAGGGGCTGAGTGGCGCCGCAGCCCTTCTGCGGGGCTGGATTCAGCGCGTAGTTTGTCAATGTGGCTGACATCCCGTCGCCTCGGCGGCGGCGACTGGCGGCCTGCGTAGACTTCGAACGTGCCCAACGCGTCTGTGCCAGCGAGAATCCCTCGTCCCGAAGTCATCTTCCTCGACGTTGGCGACACGCTCATGCGTGCCCATCCATCGTGGGCGGGCATCTACCGCGGCGTACTCGTCGAGCACGGCATCGACATCGGCGACGAGGACCTTGCCGCGGCGCTGAAGAAGGCGACGGTCGAAACCGGCGTCTTTGGCGAAGCCCAGTTCGAGGCCTCGCCGGAGACCTCCTACGAGCGCATCAAGCAGTTCGACGTCACGGTCCTCGCCCAACTCGGGCAGCGCGACCTGCCCGACGCGTTCTTCCGCGACATCGAGGCCGCCTTCATGCAGCGTTCGTCGTGGTACGTCTTTCCCGACGTCGTGCCGGCCGTCGCGGCCCTGCGCGCCAACGGAATCCGTTTGGGCGTGATCAGCAACTGGACCTGGAGCGCGCCGGAACTGCTGCACGACTTCGACCTGGCGCGGCACTTCGAGGCGCTCGTCATCAGCTCGCGGGTAGGCTTTCAGAAGCCGCACCAGGGCATCTTCCGGCGCGCGCTCGACGAGTTCCGGGTCGCGCCCGCGCGGGCCATTCACGTGGGCGACTCATATACCGCGGACGTGACCGGCGCGCGCCGGGTGGGCATCATGCCGGTGCTCATCGATCGCCGCGTGGCAGACCCGGCGCGCATCGCCAGCGAACATTCCGATCCCGAGCTTTGCATCATCCGCGACCTGTTAGAGCTGCTCGACCTGCTGGATATCGCGCGTCCGGCGCCACCGCCGGTCGCGGCCTGAGCAGTCTCCTGGCGCAGACCGGCCGCTGGCGGCTCTTCGTCGCCGCCGCGGTGCCCGAGGACACGGCGGCGGCCGCCTGGTCGGCCACGGCTCCGCTGCGCACGCGCTTCCCCGGGGTCCGCTGGTCGCCGCCGGAGAAGCTGCACCTCACGCTCGTGTTTCTGGGCGCGACCGAACCCGACAAGCTTGACCACGTGGCCGGTGCGGTGGAGCGCGCATCGGCGGGATTTGCGTCCTTCGAAGTTCGCACGGGCGAAGGCGGTGGCTATGCGGACGGGCGCCGAGGCGGCGTGGCGTGGCTGCGCCTGAGCGTCGGCATGCAGCAGGTCAGCCGGCTATCGCGCGCGATCGACGACGCCATCGGCTCATCGGTATACGCAGTTGCTGATCCCCGCCCGCACCTGACCCTGGCACGGCGAGTCGACGAGCAGCTGCTCGTCGAGGTACGCCGCGCCGCCGCGACACTCGAGCTGGCGTGGACGGTGCGCCGGGTGGTGCTGTTTCGCAGCTACACCGACCCGCGCGGCTCGCGCTACGAGGAGCTGCGCTCGTTCGAACTCCGGAAATGAAAAGTGCTGGCCGCCTGCCCGAGCGGCCAGCACTAACCGCGCGAACGCGGCATGCGCAGGTTACCGCGAACGCTGCGTATTTTCCCGGCACGGCCCGCCGTGGCGCGCCGCCGCCCGACACTAGACTGGAGGTGATGGACGAGCTGGTGCTGGGGGTTCCGCGCGACGCTCTGCCGGGCGCTGCCAGCTGGCACGGCGTCCGGACCGATTGCCTGCCCGAGGTCCTCGATGCAGTCGCCCGCCACGGCCAATTCCGCCCGCGCGCCGAGGCCGAGGTGGACACCGATTGGAAGCAGATCATCCCCTATGTCGTGCTCCGCGACGGCGAGCGGCTGTTCCTCATGCGTCGCACGCGCGCGGGCGGCGACGCGCGCCTGTTTGAACGCTACTCGATCGGCGTCGGCGGCCACATCAACCCAGCGGACGGCGGCGTCGATGGCGGTCTCCGGCGCGAGTGGGCAGAAGAGATCGAGGCTGACTTCACACCCGACTTTCTGCCGGTGGGCGTGCTCAACGAGGAGGACGCCGGCGTCAGCTCGGTGCACCTGGGCCTGGTCTACGCGGCGGACGCGGCTGGTCGGCCGGTCGCCATCCGCGAGCGCGAGAAGCTGTCGGGCGAGTTCGCCGACCGCGCGGCAGTGGCCGGCGTGGCAGATCGGCTGGAGGGCTGGAGTGCGCTGCTGTTCGAGTTCCTGACAGGCGGCGGATAATCCGCACACAAACATGAACCGTCACGTGGCGCTCCTGGTCCGCAAGGCGAGGCGGGTGCTCCTGTCGCTCGGTCTGGCTTTGTTCGCCATCGGGCTGCTGACCGGCTTTGCCACCGGCCAGGGGCCGGCGCCGTTCGTCGACGTGCTGCCGACCAGCGGCACGGTCGACCAGATCATGGCGCAGTACATCCACGACGGCCTTCAGAAGGCTGCCGATCAGGGTGCCGCGGCCGCGCTCATCGAGCTGAACACCCCCGGCGGCGATCTGACGGCCACGCGCGACATCGTCACCACGCTGCTCAACACGCCGATCCCGGTAATCATCTGGGTCGGTCCGGCAGGAGTTCGCGCGGCCAGTGCGGGCACGTACATCACGCTCGCCGCGAACGTGGCGGTCATGGCGCCCGGCACCAACATCGGGGCGGCCACGCCGATCGACAGCAGCGGCCAGAACATCGGCAGCGATCTACAGGCCAAGATCCTCGAGGACACTGAGGCGATGCTGCGCAACATCGCCGGGGTGCGTAACCGCAACTACGACTGGGCCCTGACGACGGTCACCGATTCGAAGGCTTACACGGCCGACGAGGCGCTTGCCGCCGGCGGCATCGACGCGATCGCGGACAGTCCGGAGGGAGCGGTTGCCGCGGCCAGCGGACGGACCGTGATGGTCAACGGCCAGTCGGTGACGCTCAACCTGAGCGGCGCAACTCTCCAGGACCTGGCGATGAATCCGCTGCAGGGCTTCCTGCACCTGCTGTCCGACCCGAACATTGCCTTCGTGCTGTTCAGCATCGGCTTCTACGGCCTGATCTTCGAGTTGGCGCACCCCAACCTACTGACCGGCGTGCTCGGCGGCGTATCGATCGTGCTGGCCTTCATCGGCTTCGGCAGCCTGCCGCTCAATCTCGCCGGGCTGCTGTTGATCGCCATCGGCCTGATCCTGTTCGTGGTCGACCTGCACGTGCTCAACCACGGCCTGCCGACGATCGCTGGGCTGGTCTGCTTCGTGCTCGGTGCCGCCGCGCTGTATACCGAGCCCGGTGTGCCCGGAGCGCCCGACTTCAGCGTGGCGGTGCCCGTATTGGCCACCATGACCGTCATAACGGCGCTGTTCATGGGCCTCATCACGTTCACGGCAACGCGCGCGCGCCGGCTGCGGACCGCGCCGGGGCTGATCGGCGCCGGCCTGCCGCCTGACGCGGTCGGCGAGGTGCGCCGGCCGCTCGCGCCGATCGGCTCGGTCTATGCTGGTGGTGAGGAGTGGACGGCCAGGGCGGCTGACGAACGTTCTTTGCCGCGCGGCACGCCGGTCAAGGTGCTGCGCCAGGAAGGATTAACGCTGATCGTCGAAGCGGCCGAAGCGTCACCGGCCGGTTGAACGGAAAGGAATGAGGGAAAGACTTGGACACCGTCGCGCTGTCGGTCGTGATCGCGATCGTCGTATTCGTGCTTATCGGGCTGTACCTCTCGATCCGTGTGGTGCAGCAGTACGAGCGCATGGTCATCTTCCGGCTGGGCCGCACCGGGCCCAGCCTGGTGCGCGACCCGGGTCTGCGCTTCCTGATCCCGGTCATCGACCGGCCGCTCAAGGTCGACATCCGCGAAAAGTTCATCGAGGTTCCCAGCCAGACGACGATCACCAAGGACAACGCACCGATCAACATCGACTTCCTGATCTACTGGTACATCGTCGATCCGCTGCGCTCGATCGTTAACGTCCAGAACTTTGCCGGCGCGCTGCAGGGCATCGCGACGACCACCCTGCGCGCGGTCATCGGCGACATCTTGCTCGACGATGTGCTCTCCAAGCGCGACCAGATCAATGAGGTCCTGCGCGCCAAGCTCGACGAGCAGACCGAACGCTGGGGCGGCAAGGTGACCACTGTGGAGATCCGCGAGATCATCCCGCCGCGCGACGTCCAGGAGGCGATGAACCGGATGCTCTCCGCGGAGCGCAACCGGCGCGCGGTGATCACCGAGTCGGAGGGCGCCCGGCAGGCCAATATCAACGTGGCCGAGGGCGAGAAGCAGGCCGCCATCCTGCGCGCCGAGGGCCAGCGCCAGTCGCAGATCCTCGAGGCCGAGGGCTACAGCAAGGCGCTCGAGCAGATCTTCGGCGCCGCGCGCCAGATCGACGAGAAGACGATGACGCTGCAGTACCTGCAAGCGCTCAAGGACTTGGGTGCCGGACCGGCGACCAAGTTCGTCATCCCGGTCGAGCTGGTCGAGTTGGCCAACCGGATCACCTCGTACACCGAGCGCGGGCTGGCGGCGGGTGCCGCCGTCGACAAGTAGGCTCCGTCCCGTTGGCGGGTGGTAATGGTCCTTCCGGATCGGTCTGGGGAGTACATCCGCCGCGTGGGTTAGTGCGCTCCTGACGCCTAGCATTGTGCTCGACCAGCACACCTCGTCCGTCAGGAGTCAGATGCCAGCGCGCATTCTCGTTGTCACCGCCCAGCCGCCGATGCAGGTGCAGCTGGGCAACATGCTCCGCCGCGATGGGCACGAAGTCACGATGGCCGGGACGGCCGCCGAAGGCCTACGGCTCTGGTCGAGCGACCGCCCCGATATGGCCGTGGTCGACAGTGATCTGCCCGACATGGACGGTCACGACGTCGTCGGCCGTATGCGGGAAGGTGAGCTGGCTGGATCGCACACGCCGATCGTGCTGCTCGGCGACGGCGGCGACGTGGACAGCAAGATACGCGGCCTGCGCGCCGGCGCCGACGACTACCTGGCCAAACCCGTCCACCCACAGGAGCTGTCGGCCCGCATGCGCGGCCTCCTGGCGCGCTTCACCCGCACGCCGCAGCCGGTGCAGCGTCCGAAGCAGGCCTTTGGCCGCGTCCTCGCGTTCTACGGTGCGAAGGGGGGCGTGGGTACCACGACCCTGGCCATCAACACGGCCATTGCCCTCCACCGCGAGCAGAAACGCAGCGTCGCGCTGGTCGACGCTAACCTCCAGTTCGGCGACCATCGCGTTTTCCTCGACCTGGGCACCAACCTACACTCGATCGTCGACGTCGTCTCGGCGACCGGCATCGACGCCGACATAGTGCGGCGCATGATGGTCCGCCACGAGTCCGGCATCGAGCTGCTGCTGGCACCACCGATGCCCGAGTCGGCCGAGTTGGTCAGCAAGGACCAGCACCACGTCCTGCGCATCGTCGAGATCCTGCGCACGCTGTACGACTACGTTGTCGTCGACATGGACCAGCAGCTCGACGACCACACCCTCGACGTGATCGGCACTGCCGATCGCCTGATCGTGGTGCTGACTGCCGACCTGTCGTGCCTCAAGAACGTGCGTCTGGTGCTCGCGACCATGAGCCAGTTGGGCGTGCCCAACGAGCGCCTGATGCTCGTGCTCAACCGTTCGAATGCGTTCACCGGGATCAGCACCAAGTCGGTGGAGAACGTGCTCAAGCGCCAGATCGAGCAGCAGATCGGCAACGATTACCGCGCGGCCATCTCGTCGCTCAACAGCGGCACCCCGTTCATGATCAACCGCTCCGACTCCGCGATCGCGCGTGGCGTGGTCGAGCTGGCGGAGTTGCTCGACCAGCAGACCACCGACGCAGTCGAACAGACGGCCTTCCAGCTGACTCCTGCCCACGCGTAGCCGGGACTGAGCTGCTGGAGCTGCCCGAACTGCGGCAGGAGCTGCTCGAGCTGCGGCTGGAGTTGCCCGAGCCGCTGTTGGAGCTGCTTCCGGAGCACGAACGCCGGCGATGCGTGCAGAGGTTCGTAACCAGTCAATTCCCTGCATAAACCGGACCGCAGAGCCGCGTTGTGGGTGGACTTTGCTGCAGCAATTGGCACAAAGCGATGCGCCACCCGCATCTGCCGTCGTGATCACGAAGCACCCTTCGCGGTCCTGAGGTGGAACTTCGGTTCGGGACTTGCCGACCACCGCACCGATCGACCTGGGCGCTGATCCGAATCCCCGGTTGGTGAGCAGAAGGCGCTAGCACAAAGCGGATAGCTGCCCTCGCGATGGCCGTTTCCGCACCGTCGATCGAGCGTGGCCGGATCGACTGAACTTGGGATCAACGCGATCACTTGGACGCATGGGCCCATGGCCGTACGCCGCTGACACGGCACCGCTATGTCCAGGAATCTGGGCCTGACGGACGCTGACGCGCACGAGCCGCTCTCTGTGCACAAACTCCGATCTCCTCGACCGCACACAAGCTGGAGTTAAGGCAGCGATAAGCGCCAGCCAAGCGGCGATCGTTAGCGTGGCGGTGTGCTGGCGATGCTGGTGACCGCGGTGATCAACGGCTTGCGCGGCGAGCTGGTGCGCGTCGAAATCGACGTCGCGCCGGGCCTGCCCGCGTGCCACATAGTCGGGCTGCCTGATGCCGCCTTGTCGGAGGCGCGTGAGCGAGTCCGCGGCGCCATCCGTAACGCGGGCTTCGACTATCCCGCCTCACGAATCACGGTAAACCTGGCGCCCGCCGACATCCGCAAGCGCGGCGCGGCGTACGACCTGGCCATCGCGGTCGGCATCTTGGTCGCTTCGCGCCAGATTCGGCGCGGCAACGGCTGGTGGGCGCTGCTCGGCGAACTGTCCTTGTCGGGTACCGTCGAGGCGGTGCCGGGCGTGCTACCGATGGTCGCCACGCTCGCACGTCAGGGCTACCGGCGCGTGGTTGTGCCCCTCGCCAACGAGGCCGAGGCGCGCCTCGTCACCGGTGTTGAGGCAATCGGTGTAGCGGGGCTCGATGATGCCGCGCGATTGATCGCCGGTCCACGAGGCAGGACGGCGGGACGCGCGGCGCGCCGGCCGGCCGTCGCGCTGTCGCGGCCGGCGATCGGCACGCCCGTGCGCACACCCGCCTCGGCTGCCCTTACGGCGCCGCTCGAGCCGGTTGACCTGGCCGATATCCGCGGCCAGCAGCATGCTCGCTGGGCGCTCGAGGTGGCGCTCGCCGGCAGCCACAACCTGCTGCTCGTTGGCCCGCCGGGCGCCGGCAAGACGCTGCTCGCGAGGGCGATTCCTGCTCTGCTGCCACCGCTCGACGACGACGAAGCGCTCGAGGTGACGGTCATCGAGAGCGTTTCCGGCGAGCTGCGCGACGGCGCATTGCGCGACGGGGCGCTGTGCCGCGACCGGCCCTTTCGCGCACCGCATCACACCAGCTCGTACGCGGCGCTCGTCGGTGGCGGCCCGCGGCTGCTGCCCGGCGAGGCGACCCGCGCGCACCGTGGCGTGCTCTTTCTCGACGAGCTCGCCGAGTTTGACCGGCCGACGCTCGACGCTCTGCGCGAGCCGCTCGAGGAGGGCGTCCTGACCATCGCTCGCGCCCACGGTCGCGTGCGCTACCCGGCGCGCTTCCAGCTGGTGGCGGCCATGAACCCGTGCCGTTGCGGGAACTTCGGCGATCCCAGCCGGCGCTGCCGCTGCCCCACCGGCGAAGCTGAGCGCTACGTGCAGCGAGTGAGCGGCCCGCTGCTGGATCGTTTCGACATGCAGATCGAGATGGCGCGCCTGCCGCCCGAGCAACTACTGGGCGGGTTGCCGCCCGAAACCAGCGCCGTGGTGCGCGAGCGGATCTCATTGGCCCGGGCCGTGGCGCTGACGCGCAACGGCGGCCGGCCGAATTCCCAACTGCCGGCGGCGGCGATCCAGGAGTCGTGCCGGTTGACCCGCGCCGCGAGCCGGGCACTGACCGACTGGGCCGGCCGCAGCAACGCCAGCGGCCGGTCGATCCACCGAGTGATGCGGGTCGCGCGCACGATCGCCGACCTGGAGGACGTGGAGCAGGTCGACGATCGGCAGGTCTTCGCCGCAGCACAGCTGCGCGACCCGCAGGCCAACCCGCACGAGCGATTGGCGGCCTAGGCGGTGGCGGACCCCGCCGAGCGTGAAGCGTGGATCGCGCTGGCGTCTACGCCGGGCGTCGGCGAGGAGACGACGGCCGCCCTGCTGGCACGCTTCGGGTCTGCCCGTGGGGCGCTCGCGGCCGTGCGTGACGGGCAGATCGAAGCGTGGATCGCGGAGGTGCGCGTTCGGGATGGGCGTCCGCCAACCAGCGCGAAGACGCTTGCTGAACTGCGTACGACAGCGCACGATCCCGCGGCGCGGCTGAGCGATATCGAGCGGCTCGATCTGCAGACGACGACCGCACTGGACGCCGACTACCCGCGCCGGCTGCGCGACCTCGACCCGCCGCCGGCGGTCATCCATGTCCTGGGCAACGCGGATGTCCTGGCCGGGCCCCGCCTGGTGGCGGTCGTCGGGACACGGCGTCCCACCCCGGCCGGCCGGCTGCTGACCACGCGTGTCGTGCGCCGGCTGGTCGAGTGCGGTGTCACCGTGGTAAGCGGGCTGGCGGTGGGTATCGACGGTGCGGCCCACGCCGGGACGCTCGAGGCGGGCGGGCGAACGGTGGCTGTGATCGGCGGCGGACACCGGTATCCGGGGGTACGTGCCCACCAACAGCTGCGCTCCGAGATCGTCGCCGGTGGTGGCGCGATCATCAGCGAGCACCACCCCGCGGCGGTGCCGCGTCACGGCACCTTCCCGCGCCGCAACAGGATCATCGCCGCGCTCGGTGACGCCACGATCGTCATCGAGGCACCGCGCCGGAGCGGTGCGCTGCTGACCGCGCACCGCGCGCTGGAACTCGGCCGCCCCGTGTTCGTGGCGCCGGGCAGGATCGGCGACTGGGCAACCGCCGGGGCGTTGGCGCTCCTGCGCGAGACACCGGCCCGGCCACTGGTCGGGCTCGACGAGCTGATCGAGGACCTGGGCTACTTCGCCGCCGCTGGGCCGCCGCCGGACGACGCTCGCGAGCAAGCGGCGTTCGCGGCTCCGGCGCTGGCGATGCTCGGCGAGGTAGAACGTACGGTTGCGACCAGGCTGGCGGCGGGTCCCGCCGGCTTGGACAGCCTGGTTGCCGACACCGGCCTCGCGCCGGCGGTGGTGTCGAGCGCGGTGACCATGTTGCTCATGCGCGGCTGGGTGGAGCCGGCCGGCCCGGCCTACATCGTCGCCGGGCCGCTGGCGCGATGAGCGCCCGACGCCGACCGTGGCGGGCAACCGGGCGGTGCCCCGACATTTGTACCGTTGCCGTTTCCGGTCCGAACCCGCCAAACTGTGCAGCGTGATCACCGACGTAGTCGTCCACATCGTGGGCGAGATGCCCATCAAGTGCGACCTCGTGGTCATGCCCGCCGGCGGCGACCGCAGCATCCGCTGTACCAACGTGCGCACGATCGATGGCAAGCGGCCGGCGTTCGTCCACGACCCCCAGGCGACGTTCATTCTGCCGCTCTCGACGATCCGCGTGATCGAGATGCCCGCCCCAGCCGACGCCGCGGCCGCCGGGTCGGAGACCGGGCCGGAGGCGGAACCCGGGCAGCTGCCGGCCGGCCCGGCGGTGCCGGTCGACGACGAGGAACCCGACGAGGACCTGCTCGCGCGCATCCGATCGCTCTGACCGCTACGCTGCGGCCTTTGGCGCACCACTGGCGGTAGACTCGAAAAAGTGAACAAGAACCTGGTGATCGTCGAATTACCGGCAAAGGCGCGGACGATCGAGCGATACCTGGGCCCCGGCTATCGGGTCCTGGCGTCGTATGGCCATGTCCGGGACCTGCCCGAGAATCCGGGCAAGAACAAGCTCGGCGTCGACGTCGAGCACGACTTCGCGCCCGAGTACGTGATCAGCGACGACCGCCGCAAGCAGGTCCAGACCATCGCCCGGGAGGCGAAGAACGCCGACACGGTGTTCCTCGCGACCGACCTCGACCGGGAAGGCGAGGCGATTGCCTGGCACGTGGCCGAGGCGGCGAACGTCGCGCCGGACAAGGCGCGCCGAGTGTCCTTCAGCGAGATCACTCCCGACGCGATCCGTGATGCCTTCGCCCATCCGCGGGGCATCGACCACAATCTCGTGGACGCGCAGCAGGCGCGCCGCATCCTTGACCGGCTGGTCGGCTATACGCTCAGTCCGCTGCTGTGGCGCAAGGTGCGCACGGGGCTGTCGGCCGGTCGGGTCCAGTCGGTCGCCGTGCGCCTCGTCGTCGAGCGCGAACGCGAGATCAATGCGTTTGAGCCGCGCGAGTACTGGACGATCGAGGCCCTGCTCATAGCCGATCGCGGTGAGACGTTCAGCGCAGATCTTGTCCGCATCGACGGCAAGAACATCGATATCGGCACCGGCGAGAGCGCGGCCGAACATGTCGAGGCGCTGCGCGGGACGCGGCCGCAGGTCAAGAGCGTCAACCGCAGGCAGAGCAAGCGCAATCCGGCTCCGCCATTCACCACCAGCACCCTGCAGCAGGAGGCCAGCCGGCGGCTCGGCTTCAACCCCAAGCGCACCATGCGTGTGGCGCAGGACCTCTACGAGGGCATCGACACGCCGACTGGTCGCGTGGGACTGATCACCTACATGCGCACCGACTCGGTGGCGATGGCTGAGGTGGCCAAGCGCGAGGCGCGCGACGTGATCGGCGGCCGCTACGGGTTGCGCTATGTGGTCGCCAAGGGGCGTAGCTACAAGACCAGTACCAAGGGCGCACAGGAGGCCCACGAGGCGCTCCGTCCGACGAGCTTCGCGCGCGATCCAGACAGCCTGGTGGGGTCACTGAGCGCCGAGCAACTGCGCCTCTACCGCCTGATCTGGCAGCGCGCGATCGCGTCACAGATGGCCGCCAAGGAGCTCGAGACGACGACGATCGAGCTGGCCGACGGACGCTATCAGCTGCGCGCGACGGCCACCCGGACGACCTTCGACGGCTTCAGCGCGGTGTACACGGAGGGCTCCGACGACGCCGCCGAGGAGGTCGAGCGGACGCTGCCCGAGCTGACCGTCGATGAGCGGACGACGGTGCGCGAGATCACGCCCAGCCAGCACTTCACCCAGCCGCCGCCGCGCTATACCGAGGCGACGCTGATCAAGGCGCTCGAGGAGCGCGGCATAGGCCGCCCGTCGACCTACGCAGCGACGATCTCGACGATCATCGATCGCGGCTACGTGACGGTCGTCGAGCGGCGGTTGCGGCCGGAGCCGGTGGGCGACGTGGTCACCGACCTCTTGGTCGAGCACTTCGGTGAGTTCGTCGATCCCGACTTCACGGCGCGCATGGAGACCGACCTCGACGAGATCGCCGCCGGCAAGCGGCAATGGGTGCCGCTGCTGCGCGAGTTCTATGAACCGTTCCTCGGCCTGGTCAACGAGAAGCGCAGAGAGCTGCGCCGGCGGGACTTCACCACCGAAGAGACTACCGAGGTGTGCTCGGAGGGGCATCCCATGGTGCGCAAGCTGGGGCCGACCGGCTGGTTCCTGGCCTGCTCGCTGTACCCCGAACACCGTGAAACGCGGCCGCTGCCCGGCGAAGAGCCGCAAGCGCCGGTCGTCGAGGGCGTCGGCGAGCCGTGCCCCGAGTGCGGCGCGGGTGTGCTGGTCGCGCGGCGCGGCCGTTTCGGGCCTTTCGCCGGCTGCTCGCGTTACCCCGAGTGCGGCTACATCAAGAAGAGCGGTCCGCCGCCGCCCGAACCGCTCGCCTTCGAGGTCGTGTGCCCCAAGTGCGCCGACGGGCATCTCGTCGCCCGTCGCGCGCGGCGGACGGGCAGCGTCTTCTGGGGCTGTTCGCGCTATCCCAAGTGTGACTTCACGACCTCGCGCGAGCCGCTCGGCGCGCTGCATGATGCGGACGAAGGTCCCGTGGCGCGCGAGGGCGAGCAGGGCATCTGCCTGCGCTGTGGCGCGCCGATCGCGCTGCCCGATGAGATTGTCCCGGGCATGCGCCTGCCCGGTGGCGAGCCCAATCCCCAGGCGCTGCAGCGACCCCGTGGACGTACCGGGACAGGCCGGCGCGGGCCTCGCCCGCCGGCTGGCTCGCGGCGCCGCACCGGATCGCCAACCAACGGGCGCCGCTCGCGCCCAGCCGCCTGAGCGCGCCGGTGACCGGCGCGGACGCACTCGACGCGTTCCTCGCCCGGCTTGCCGCCCGCGATGCCTCTGAGCACACCCGGCGCGCCTATGCGACGGGCGTGGGCCAGTATCTCGAATGGCTCGATGAGCGCGGCGCCGACTGGAGCAACCCGACGCGCGCGCAGGTGCGTGGCTACCTGGCCGAGTTGACCGAGCGCGGTCTGGCGCGCCGTTCGCTGAGCAGTCGCCTCGCCGCACTGCGTTCCTTCTATCGCCACGCGCAGCGTGAGGGGCTGGTCGAGGCCAACCCATGGGCCGCGACCCTGACGCCGCGCCTGCCGCGCCGGCTGCCGCAGGTGCTCGGCGTCGCACAGGTGGCCGCCGTCATCGACGAGGCCGGCACGTCCAGTCGCCAGCGCCCGCTGGTGCTGCGCGACACGGCGCTGGTCGAGACGGCCTATGCGGGCGGCCTGCGCATCAGCGAGCTCGCCGCAGCGCGCCTGGCAGACCTGGATCTAGGGCGCGGTGAGTTGCGCGTGCTGGGCAAGGGCCGCAAGGAGCGCGTGACGCTGCTCGGCCGGCCGGCCTGCCTGGCCCTCGACGCGTACCTGCACGCGGGCCGGCCGGCCCTGCTCGCCCCCGGCGCGCCCGACTCCGGCATCATCTTCCTCAACGCGAAGGGTGCGCCGCTCGGCGTGCGCGGCCTGCGCTACCGCCTGGACCGGCTGCTGCGCGCCGCGGGCGCGCCGGCAGGTGCGTCGCCGCATACCCTGCGCCACTCGTTCGCCAGCCACCTGCTCGACGGGGGCGCGGATCTGCGCGTCGTACAGGAGCTGCTCGGCCATGCCAGCCTGGGCACGACGCAGGTGTACACCCACGTGACGCCGGCGCGGCTACGCTCCGCGTACCGGCAGGCGCACCCGCGCTCGAGCCGATAGGAGCCGCTCCACGGCGGGCAGGCCGGGACACATGAGGCGAGGGCACTGACCGAAACCGTCACCGCTAGGGGAGGGACACTGGCGCGCGCCGGGCTCATCGTGGCCGGCGCGTTCTTCCTGTCGCGTGTCCTCGGCTGGGTGCGCCTGGTGGTCATCACCAACGAGTTCGGTGCCGGCGTGCAGCTCGACGCCTATTTCGCCGCCTTCCGCCTGCCCGACGCGATCTTCCAGCTCGTCGCGGCCGGCGCGTTGTCATCGGCCATGGTCCCGGTGCTCGCCGGATTGTTCGCGCGCGACGAGGAGCAGCGTGCCTGGCGGGTGGTCTCCACGGTCCTCAACCTGGTGCTGCTGGCGCTCGTGCTGGCGGCCGCCATCGTGGCCATCTTCGCGCCGCAGATCGTGCCGCTGTTGACGCCCGGCTTTGACACGGTGGGCACCGAGCTGACCGTCCGACTGACGCGCATCATGCTCATCTCGCCGGCGCTGCTCGCGGTGGGCGCCGTCGCGTCGGCGGTGCTCAACTCCCGCGGACGTTTCGCCGCAGCTGCTGCAGCGCCATCCCTCTACAACGTCGCCATCATCGGCGGCGCGCTGCTGCTCGGCCCGTCGCTGGGTGTCGAGGGCCTGGCCATCGGCGTCGTGGTCGGCTCAATGCTGCACCTCGGCGTGCAGATCCTGCCCATGGTCCGCGAGCGCTTCCAGCTTTCGTTCGAGGTCGACCTGTCTGACCCGGCGGCCCGCCAGGTGCTGGCGTTGATGCTCCCACGGGCGCTCGGCCTGGGCGCCAACCAAGTCACCTTCATCATTGCCACGACGCTGGCCACCGGCGTGGGACTGGGCGCGGTGACGGCCTACAACGTGGCCTGGACGGTGTTCCAGATCCCGCTCGGCGTGATCGGCTTCCCGCTCGGCGTGGTGCTCCTGCCGTCGCTCTCACGCGCCGTGGCGCACGGTTCGGTGCGCGAGTTCGGCGCGCTGGTGGTGCGTTCGCTGCGCCTGCTGCTGTGGGTGATGCTCTTCCTGACCGCGATCGGCATCGTGCTGCGCCGCCAGGGGGTCACCCTGTTGTTCGGCTACGGCCTCGACGAGCACGCGATCTCGCTCACCGCCGACACGGTTTCGTTTCTGCTGCTGGGCCTTGCCGGCCACTCGCTCGTGGTGATCCTGACGCGCGCCTTCTACAGCGGCCACGACACCCGCACGCCCGTCTTCACCGCGCTCCTGGACATGGTTGTCTTCACCGTCGTCGCGGTCGCGACGACGGGCAGCCTGGGCCTGTCGGGTATCGCCCTGGGCCTGTCTGCCGGCGGCTGGGCAGAAGCCGGCGCGCTGGCCGTGCTGTTGTGGCGCAGGATGCCCGGCGTGGGCGTGGAGAGTGTCGTGCGGCCGCTGGTCCTGTTCGTGGTCGGTGCCATCCTGGCCGGGCTGGCCACCCTCGCCGTCGTGCGCCTCACGGATCCGGTGATCGGTCCGTCGCCGGGCAAGGTCGCGCTGCTGCTCCAGGTGCTCGCGGCAGGTGGCGTCGGCGCGCTGGTGTATGCCGTGTATACGGTCGTGCTGCGCATTCCCGAGCTCGAGGAGTCGATCGCCATGATCCGTTCGCTGCTCCGCCGCAACTGAGCCGGCCGTGGGTGAAACTGGTCACGTGAGCGCAACGCGCCGCCTGGGCGACCTCGTCCGTGAGCTCGAGCTGCGCGGCATGCTGCGCACGGTGCTTGCGCCGCCCGGCGTGTCGCTTGCGACGCTCGGCGTGGGCGGCATTACCTTCGAATTCGCGCGAAGTCGAGCCGGGCCAGCTGTTCGTTGCCGTACCGGGCGCAGAGAGCGACGGGCACGAGTTCGCCGGGGCAGCCGTCGAGCGCGGCGCCTCCGCGGTCGTCGCCGAGCACGCCATTGCCCGGCTCGGCGTGCCGCAACTGCTCGTCCACTCGTCGCGCGCGGCACTAGCGGTCGCGGCGGCCTGGTTCTTCGACTTTCCCAGCCGCAAGCTGGGCGTGGTCGGCGTGACCGGCACTGATGGCAAGACGACCACCTGCTACCTGTCACGCTCGATGCTCGGCGCGGCCGGCCAGCAGGCGGGCATGCTGACCACCGTTGACGTCGTCATCGGCGGCGAGAGCCTGGGCGAGACCGGTCACACGACGCCGGAGGCGCCGATCATCCAGGCTGACCTGGCGCGTATGGTCGCCGTCGGCGACCGCTTCGCCGTCCTCGAATCGACCTCGCACGGGCTCGCACTCGAACGGGTCGCAGAGGTCGCCTACGACGTCGCCGTGCTGACCAACATCACCCATGAGCACCTCGACCTGCACGGCACCTACGAGGCGTACGTCGCGGCCAAGCGGTCGCTCTTCGAGCGCCTCGCCACGTCGCAGACGAACCCCGACAAGGGCTGGGGCAAGGCCGCGGTGATCAACGCCGAGGATCACGAGGCGCCCGGCTTCGTCAGGGCTGCCGAGCACGCTGGGGCGCGCGTGCTGACCTACGCGGTCGATCCCGACACAGCGGCGGACGTCTGCGCCACGCGATTGCATGACGATGGGCGGCGGCTGCACCTGCGCGTGCGCACGCCACGCTGGGAGGACGATGTCGAGCTGCAGCTGACGGGCAGCTTCAACGCGTACAACGCGCTGGCCGCGATCGGGGTGGGCGAGGCGCTCGGGCTTGACTCGGACTCCATGCGCCGCGGCCTGGCCGCGCTGGCAGGGGTCCCCGGACGGTTGCAGCGCGTGGACGCGGGTCAGCCGTTCACCGTGTTCGTGGACTTTGCCCACACGCCGGGGGCGCTCGAGGCCGCGCTCGACTCGCTCGCGCCGCACGCGGCTGTCCGCGGCGGTGGCCTGATTGCGGTGTTCGGCTCACCCGGCGCGCGCGACACCCTGAAGCGGCCGATGATGGGCCGCGCGGCAGGCGAGCGCTGCCGGGTCGTGGTGCTCGCCGACGACGACCCACGCGACGAGGATCGCATGGGCATCCTCGAGCAGATCGCCGCCGGAGCGGAGGAAGCCGGCCGGCGGCGCGGCCACGACCTGTTCCTGATCCCGGACCGGGACAAGGCCATTCGCCAGGCGTTCGAGCTCGCCCGCCCCGGCGACGTGGTGCTGCTCGCCGGCATGGGCCACGTCGATCGGATCATGACCGCCGCCGGCCGGGTGCCGTGGAACGAGGCCGAGGTCGCCCGCCAGGCCCTCACGGAGATGGGCTACTCGGGTGCGGACTAGCGCCTAGCGCCCGAGGTACTGGTTCGACACCGGCAGGGCGGGTCCGGCCAATGCGTCGGCGATGGGATTGGGGTCGATGCGCCCCTTGTTGTCGAGCACGACCACCGTCAGGTCCGAGTCGGGGTAGTACCACATGGCGCCGTAGAAGCCGCGCAGCGAGCCCGTGTGGCCGAACATCCGCTCGCCGTCGAAGATCCGCGTGCGCGTGCCCAGTCCGTACGTTTCGTCGCTGTACGGCGAGTAGTCGTAGTTCTCCATCTGGGCGAGCGAGTCCGGCTGCAGCAGGTGGCCGCCGTAGAGGGTCCGGCACCATGTCGCGATGTCGGTGACGTCGCTCAGGATGGCGCCCGCAGCCCAGGCGACGGTCGCCTCTGAGGTGGTCGGTCGGTAGTTCGTCCCGTCGCTGATGTCGGCGCCGGTGGTGGCCGAGTGACCCACGGCGGCGCCCGCCGCCGGTGCGTGGGCAGCGTCCTGGAAATAGGTGTGGTCGAGGCCGATCGGCTTGAACAGGCGCTGGCGCAGCAGGGCGCCCAGCTGCTTGCCGGTGGCCTGCTCGAGCACCAGCCCGAGCAGGATGAAGTTGGTGCTGCTGTAGTGGTAGCCGGTGCCCGGCTCGAAGTACGGCGGGCCGACGAGCGAGTCGAGCGTCTCCTGCGGCGTCCAGGCGCGGAGCGGGTCGTGGATGACCAGCGGCGAATACGAGCCGTTCTCGAAGAAGTCGTGGACGCCGCTGGTGTGGCTGAGCAGTTCGCCGATGGTGATGTTGGCGGCGTTGGGATAGTCGGGCAGCCAGTTCGATAAGGGATCGTCGATGGTCAGCTTGCCCTGTTCGGCGAGCTGCATGATCAACGCGGTCACGAACGTCTTGCTCATCGAGCCCACGACGTAGAGCGTGTCGGGTGTCGCCGAGACGGGCGGGTCGAGCTGGGCCAGCCCGTCGGCGTCGCTCCAGGTGCTGCCGTCGGGAAAGATGATCTCGGCGGAGATGCCCGGGATGCCGTTCGCGGTGCGCTGCTGCTCGAGCGTGTCGCTCAGTGAGCTACCCAGCAAGACACTGAGCGGCGCCCCCTGCGCGGAGGGCGTGGGGCTGGCGGTGGCTGTCGCGACCGGCGTGGCAGTGGGCTGAGAGGGAGACGCTGTCGCGGGTGACGGGCTCGCGCTGGCGCTCGCCACCGGCGTGACGGTCGGCGCCGGCGTCACGGCGGCTGCCGGAGTGGGACTGGGCGTCGCCGTCGACTGTGTCGTGCACGCGATCACGAGCGTGGCCACGATCAGGCATGCGAGGCGAGTCGGGGGCTTTGGCATGAGCACCGAAGGTACACTCAGAAAAGGATGTCCATCGAGCCGATGACGCCAGCGAAGGCGCGTGTCGCAACAACTCCATCGCGAGACCGGGTGGGCCGCCCGCTTGCGGTTGGCTACAGCCGGCGCGCCCTGAACGCCGCCGAGCGCCGGCTCGAAGAAGAGCTGCTGGTCCACTATCCCAACGCCGACCTGCCCGAGGTCCGCCGAGCCTGGCAATTCGCCGTGGAGGCGCACGCGGCGCAGCAGCGCGAGAGCGGCGAGCCGTACGTCAGCCACCCGCTGGCGGTGGCACGCATCCTGGTCGAGCTCGGCCTCGACCCCCAGGCGATCATCGCCGCCCTGCTGCACGACATCCCCGAAGACACCGACTACTCGCTGACCGACATCGAGGAGCGCTTCGGCGCCGACGTGACGCGTCTCGTCGACGGCGTCACCAAGCTGTCCAAGTTAGGTGCGCGGAGCCACGAGGAGCAGCAGGCCGAGAACATCCGCAAGATGCTCCTGGCGATGGCGGAGGACATCCGTGTCGTGCTCATCAAGCTCGCCGATCGGCTGCACAACATGCGCACCATCTCCGCGCTGTCGGCCGAGAAGCAGCAGCGCATCGCCCGCCAGACGGCTGAGATCTATGCACCATTGGCGGAGCGTCTCGGCATCTGGCAGATCAAGTGGGAGCTCGAGGACCTGTCGTTCAAGGTGCTCGAGCCGGACGCCTACCGCCGGCTGGCCGACCAGCTCGAGACGCAGCGTCGCGCGCGCGAGGCGTACGTCCGCCGGGCGCAGGGCGTGCTGACTGACGCCCTCGAGCACGCCGGAATCAAGGCCGAGCTATCAGGCCGACCCAAGCACATCAGCAGCATCTGGAAGAAGATGCAGCGCAAGAGCGCCGACTTCGAGCGAGATCTACGACGTCCACGCGCTGCGCGTGCTGGTCGACGAGGTGGCCGACTGCTACGCCGCGCTGGGCGTGGTGCACTCGATGTGGCGACCGATCCCCGGCCAGTTCGACGACTACATCGCGGTGCCCAAGACCAACGGATACCAGAGCCTCCACACCGCGGTGATCGCGCTCGACGGCAAGCCGCTCGAGGTACAGATCCGCACCCACGCCATGCATCGCATCAGCGAGGTGGGCATCGCCGCGCACTGGCGCTACAAGGACGGCGGCCGCTTCGAGAAGGATTACGACGCCAAGCTCGCCTGGGTGCGCCAGCTGATGGACTGGCAGCGCGAGGTGTCGGACGCGACCGAGTTCGTCGAGGGCCTCAAGGTCGATCTGTTCCAGGACCAGGTCTTCGTGTTCACGCCACGCGGCGACGTCAAGGATCTCCCCGCCGGCTCGACGCCACTCGATTTCGCCTACCGGATTCACACCGACGTCGGCCACTCGTGCATCGGCGCCAAGGTCAACAACCGGCTGGTGCCGCTCGACTACAAACTGAAGAACGGCGACATCGTCGAGATCGTCACGACCAAGGCCGCCCACGGCCCGTCACGCGACTGGATGAAGATCGTCCAGACCGGTCACGCGCGGGAAAAGATCCGCCAGTGGTTCAAGCGCCAGGAACGCGACGAGAACATCGTCCACGGCCACGAGTCGCTCGAGCGCGAGCTGCGCCGTCTGGCACGCACCTCGATCGAGAAACTCGGCCCCGAGCGCATCGCCGAGATGGCCGAGCAGTACCGCTACCAGTCGGTTGACGACTTCTTCGCGGCGATCGGCTACGGCGCGGTTTCCGCCCAGGCGGTGGTCACGCAACTCGACGTGGTCGACGACGGCAATGAGCAGGTCCTGCCACAGACGGCACCGCCTGCTCCTGCGCGCGCTGAGGGCGGCGTTCGGGTCAAGGGCGTGGGCGACCTGATGATTCGCTTCGCGCGCTGCTGCCATCCCATCCCGGGTGACCCGATCCTCGGCTACATCACCCGTGGCCGCGGCGTGACCGTTCACCTGCCGACCTGTCCGACGGTGGTCAACGAGAAGGAGGTCGGCCGGCTGATCGAGGTCGAGTGGGAGGGCGGCTACCAGCAGACCTATCCGATCGCGATCAGGGTTGAGGCCTACGACCGGCCGGGCCTGCTATCGGAGATCACCAACGTAGTCGCCGAGAACAAGGTCAACATCATCGCTGCCAACGTGCGCACCAACCCCGATCACACCGCGACCTTCCTGGCGACGCTGCAGGTGGCGTCGGTCGCGCAACTGGCGCGCGTGCTGTCGCGCATCGAGCAGATCAAGGACGTGCACCTGGTCCAGCGCGATCTCTCCTAGAGGGACGCGAGGAACCCCATCACCGGGACGGCGGCAGCGAAATCGTCGGCGAGCAGGCGCGGCAGGTCGGGCGACAGGACCTCGTCGGCGGTCAGCCGGTGCCCGAAGGTGACGTCCTTAAGGCGCAGCAAGTCGGCGTGTGGGTGGTCGGCCAGATAGCCGAGCGGCATGCGCTTGAGCGAGTCGCCGTGGACCGGCTCGAAGCGGGCCCGAAAGCCGGGGTCTTCCAGGGCCGCAAGGGCGCGCTGCGGCTCGCGATCGACGATCCGCCGAAAGGCATCAAGCAGCGTCTTGCCCGGGTGCCACATGCCGCCGCCCATGTAGCTGCCCTCCGGTGACAGGCTGAAGTAGCCGCCGCCGTGGCGCTCCGAGGCGCCTTCGTCAACGGCACTGCCCCCGCCGACCCACGGAAAGCTGGCCGCGACGTGAGTCTTGTACGGCGTCTTGTCCCGCGAGAAGCGGGTATCGCGGTAGATACGGAAGGGCGACTTGCGGGGATCGGCACGCAGCGGGATGCTGCGCACCTCGAACTGCTGCCGCAGATCGACGCACAGCGCCTCGAGCGGCTCCTTGAGCAGCCGCTCGTACTGCGACTTACGGGGCTGGAACCAGCTGCGCTCGTTGTTGAGCGCGAGATCGACCAGGAACTGGAGCGCGTCGTGGCTGAAGCCGGTGAAGGTGGTCGCTGGGCTGGTCGCCATCGCGCGAAGGCTACTCTCGAACTTGCTTGGCGGCGGCCCGGGCGGCCCGCTCGAAGACGTTGTCGCGGTAGCGATCGCCGCCCCGGCGCGCGGCCTGCCAGGACGCCCGCAGGTAGCGCGGGATGAAGCGCACGCCATAGCGTTGCCACTGGCGGACGTGCTCCATTTCATGGGCCAGCTCGGCCGCGTCGAGCGGCCGCCAGGCGAGGATCCAATGGCCGACCGTGATCGCCAGCCAGTTGCTCACCAGCAGTCGGTGGCCCGGTCGCCGCAGCCACGGCACCACGATGAGATGTTGTCCGAGCTGTGATCGGTCACCCATTCTGCTCGGTCAATGACAACACCAACGGGAAGTTGGCGACGTGGTGGGCGGGTAAGCCCGCGGCGGACACGGTCAGGCGACCAACGCCCGGCGGTCGGTAGACTCGCGCCATGCCCAAGTACCAGGCGCCCCGGGGGACGCGTGACCTGCTGCCGGCCGAGATGGCCACCTGGCGCCGGCTCGAGGAAGTCGCCCGGACGCTTTCCGCGCTGTACGCCTTCGCGCCCATCGAGACGCCATTGTTCGAGGACAGCGGCGTGTTCGAACGGAGCATCGGCCAGGCGACCGACATCGTCGAGAAGGAGCTCTTCCGCGTCCGTTCGCCACGCGGCGATGAGGACCGCTGGGCTCTCCGGCCGGAGGCGACTGCCGGCGTCGCGCGAGCGTACGTCCAGCACGCCATGCACACCCTGCCGCAGCCGGTGCGCTTGACGACCTTTGGCCCGATGTTCCGCTACGACCGGCCGCAGGCCGGACGTTTCCGCGAGTTCTGGCAGTGGAACGTCGAGGCGATCGGCGACGCCGGCCCGGCGATCGATGCCGAGATAGTCGAGCTGGCGTATCGCTACTACCACGAGGTGGGCGTCGAGAACCTGGTGCTGAACATCAACTCGATCGGCGACAGCACGTGCCGGCCGGCCTACGTCGCGGCGCTGGCGGCCTACTTCGAGCGCTTCGCCGATGAGCTGCCCGCGACCGAGCAGGGACGCCTGCGAACCAGCCCGCTGCGCCTGCTCGACTCGAAGGAGGCGCGCATGAAGCCGCTCATCGAGGCGGCGCCGTTGATCACCGATTACCTGTGCGACACGTGTCAGGCGCACTTCGACGCGGTGCTTGCCCATCTCGACGCGCTCGAGGTGGGTTACGCGCTCACGCCGCGCCTCGTGCGCGGGTTCGACTACTACACACGGACGACCTTCGAGTTCTACCAGCAGGGTGCCGAGGGACAGCAGTCGGCCCTCGGCGGCGGTGGCCGCTACGACGGACTGCTGGAGTTGTTCGGGGCGCGGCCGACGCCGGGTATCGGCTTCGCCCTGGGTATCGACCGCATCGCGCTGGCCGTGTCCGGCGGCGATCGGGAAGGCGCCCGGGCGGAGCAGCCGCTGGTCGTCGTGGTCGGGGCTGATCCGTCGGCCACCGTCCTGCGTCTGCGCCTGGCGAGCGACCTGCGTGCGGCCGGTGTGCCGGCGCAGGCGGACCTCGGCGTGCGCAAGCTGGGCCGGCAGCTGGAAGGCGCGGCGCGCGCACATGCCCACTTTGCTGTCGTGGTGGGCGACGAGCTCGATGCCGGGCAAGTCCAGCTACGCGACCTGGAGGCCGGCACCCAGCGGCTGGCCAATGTGGCCGACCTGGCGCGTGAACTCCAGCGCGCCGCGGCCGGCCACCACCATGGCTGATCAGGTGCAGCCCGTCAGTTGGCGAAGATCACCTTCACCACTCGGTCACCCTCGCCCTCGATGCACTCGATCAGGAGCTTGTCGCCGGCCATGACGTTCACCGACCGCGGGAAGACGTGTCGGAAGTTGAAGTCGAACGTACCGTCGTTCATGCCCTCGTCGGCGGCACCGCGCAGGCGCCCGTTGCGGTAAAGCTCAACGTAGACGTCTTTGTAGGAGCTGGTCAGTTCGCACTGGCCCCAGACGTGATCGTCGGCAGCAGTGGCCGTGGCCGAAATCTGCGGGACGACGAAGCTCGCGTCACTACTGACGCTCGAGCTGACGAAGTCGCCCGGGGTGACCGTGACGAGGTGCCCATCGGCATCACGCAGCTTGCCGGCAAAGGTGCCCTCGCGCGGGCCCGAGGCGCCGCTGCCGCTGCCCTTGGGGGTCAGCGATAAATCCGCGACGGTGACGGTGGCGCTGTCGAGCGGGGTGGTGACTCCCGTGAAGCGGGCCTTGCCCAGGTACACCACGAAGTACGGGACGGTGGTCTCGTAGTAGACCACGTCGCCGTAGGCATTGTGCCACTTGACGGACATGGTCCAGCCGCCATACAGGTCGATCGGCACCTTGGCCGACCACGTGCCTGCGCTGCTCACGGTGACGGACTTGGCCCACTGGCAGGGCTCGAACTGGCCGAACGGGAGTGCGCCGCACTCGATGCGCAGTCGCTTGCCGACCGGGCCGGTCCCACTGATCCTGTCCGTGACGCGGTTCACCTTTACCGTCACGTTGGGGACCGTCAGCTTGTGGCTGTGCGAGCCGTACCTGACCCTGAGCTTGTCACCAACGGCGATGACCTTCTTCGACGAGCAGTAGGCCGGATCACCCACGCCGGTCGGGATGGAGGCCACCTCCTTGACGGTGCCGCTCGCGTCTTTCCAGGTCAGGGTGAGAGTCTTGTCCGCCGGCGCAGTTACGTAGATGCAGTTGCCGCCCACTGCGGGCAGGTAGATGGCCAGGTTCGATGTTGCTGCCACTGCTGAGCCGGGCAGCGCCCCGATGAGGAGCGTGGCCACCAGGACTGCGCCGGCCAGTGCGCCGGTCGCCTTGCCGCGCCCGAGATGCAAAGATCTCATTGCCAAATATCCCTCGTTGTCTGTCGCCGTTCGTCGGCGGCTATGCACAGTTGATGCTCCCCGGGCCGCAGATGACAGTGTCGGACCACCTATCGGTGTACTGATCGCCATTGCCGTGTACGGAGATTGCTCTCCGTACCTTTCGACTACGATCGCGCAATGACGAGTGAGGGGAAGTCGGCCCTGGCGACCGCATACCGCACGAATACGTGCGGCGAGTTGCGCGCCGCCGACGTGGGTCGCGAGGTGACGCTTTCGGGCTGGGTCAACCGCCGGCGCGATCTTGGTCAACTGATCTTCATCGACCTGCGTGATCGCCACGGGCTGACCCAGATCGTCATCGATGCCGCCGAATCACCCGCCGCTCACGCGGCCGCCGCCGAGGTGCGCAACGAGTACGTGCTGCGCGTCAAAGGCGTGGTCGCCGGGCGCCTGGCGGGTACCGAGAACGCCAAGCTCGCGACCGGCGACATCGAGCTGCGCGCCTCTTCGGTGGAGGTCCTGTCCGCCGCCAAGACACCGCCGTTTCCGATCAACGAACCGGAGGACACCGACGAGACGCTGCGCCTGCGCTACCGCTATCTCGACCTGCGCCGCGAAGCGATCAATCACCGCCTGGTGCTGCGCTCGAAGCTGCTCAAGGCGCTCTCGGAGGTCCACCACCGCAGCGGCTTCGTCGAGATAGAGACGCCCATCCTGATCAAGTCGACACCGGAGGGGGCGCGCGACTTCATCGTTCCCTCGCGTCTCCAGCCGGGCAACATCTATGCCCTGCCGCAGTCGCCGCAGCAGCTCAAGCAGCTGCTGATGGTGGCCGGTTTCGATCGCTATTACCAGATCGCCCACTGCATGCGCGACGAGGACGCGCGTGCCGACCGCGGGCCGGAGTTCACGCAGCTCGACATCGAAATGAGCTTCGTCACCCAGGAGGACGTGATGTCCTTCGTCGAGATGGTCGTGAGCGAGGTGTCACGCACGGTCGTGCCCGATCGGCCGTTGCGTGCCAGCCCCTTCCCGCGCTTCTCGTACCGTGAGGCGATCGACCGGTTCGGCTCGGACAAGCCCGACGTGCGCTTCGCCATGGAGCTGCGCGACCTGGGCGCGGTGGTGGAGGGGAGTGGCTTCGCCGTGTTCGACTCGGTGCTTGCCGCCGGCGGACGCGTTTTCGGAATGGCCGTACCCGGCTTCGGCGGTGCCAGCAGGTCGCAGATCGACGAGTTGACCGCTCTGGCGCGCAAGGCCGGCGCCAAAGGCCTGGTCCACCTGTCGGTGGACGATGAGGGCACCGTCCACTCACCGGTGCTCAAGTTCCTGGGCGGGGCGCGGGCGGAGCAGATCGTAGAGGCTGCCGGGGCGTCGCCTGGCGACTTGGTGCTGATGGTTGCCGATCGCGATATCCATTGCCAGGAGGTGCTCGGCGACCTGCGCGTTGAGCTGGGCGGCCGGCTCGGCCTGGTGAGCGATCGGAATGAGCTGTCTTACGTCTGGATCTACGGCTTCCCGATGTACCAGTGGGATGACGAGGGCCACCGCTGGGACGCGACCCATAACCCGTTCAGCGGCGTTGACCCGGCCGACGAGCCGCTGCTGACGACGGCCGGCGGCGATCTGTCGCATCTGTCGCCGGACGATCCCGCCGGTCGCGCCCGTGCGCTGCAGCACGACCTGGCGCTCAACGGCTGGGAACTGGGCGGCGGTTCGATCCGCATTCATCGCCACGACCTGCTCGAGCGCTCATTCCTGCTGCAAGGCCACTCGGTCGAGGCGCAGCGCGCCAAGTTCGGGGCAGTGCTCGACGCCTTCGAGTACGGTGCGCCACCGCACGGCGGCATTGCGATAGGCATCGACCGCTGGATCGCGCTGCTGACCAACCAGGAGAACATTCGCGAGGTTCAGGCTTTCCCCAAGACAGGCACCGGCTCCGACCTGATGCTCGGCGCGCCCTCACCCGTTGAGCCAGCTCAGCTCGCGGAGCTCGGCCTCGCCCTCGCCCCGGCTCCAAACAAGGGCTGACCTTCGCGCAGGGACTGACCAGCCAGTCAGGGGCCGGTTCGTCAATTGACCGGTGAGCGCCTCGGCCTTGACGGTCTCACGCCGTACGCGCACCGTTGCCGCAATCACCTTGCAGGCTATGCGCAGACCGATGCGGAGGCTCTTCATGGATTTGCACGAAGCGCTCTACACAACCCGCGCCATGCGGCACCTGAAACCCGACCCGATCCCGCTCGACGTGCAGGCGCGGATCCTGGACGCGGCTATCCGCGCGCCTCACATCGGCGAGGGGTGGCATTTCATCCTGGTCGATGACCCGGACTTGAGGGCGAAGCTGGCTCCGCTCTACGTTCGGGCCTGGTCCCAGATGTTCGAAGCCTTCGGGGCAACCCGCGAGCTCGCGCTGCAGATGCCGGGCCAGGCCGGCCGGGCGGCACGTTCAGGCGAGCATCTGGCGACTCACTTTGCCGAGGTCCCGCTGGTGCTGTTCGGCTTCGGCAAGAACCGCGAGGGGAGCGGCATCTACCCCGCGGTCTGGAGCGCCATGCTCGCCGCGCGAGCAGAGAGGATCGGTACGACGCTGACCGGCGTGCTCCAGACCTTCGCCTCAGCCGACGTGCTCGAGCTCCTGGGCGTGCCGACGGATGAGGGTTGGGTCCTCCATGGCGTGGTGCCGATGGGCTACCCAACCGGCCGCTGGGGCGTGCCCTCGCGCACGCCGGTGCACGAGGTCGCTGGGCGCAACAGCTGGAGCGGCGACTTGGGCTTTACGGTCCCGGTTCCCTTGTGGCCTGAAGCTCCGCCGGTTTGAGTTGAGCCCCGGTGGGCTACTCGTCCTGGTCGGCGGCCTGGGGGTAGGGGGCCAGGGATGGGCCTTCCAGCGGGGCGTCGTCGGGCGTATCGGCCGCCGCGGCACCCCACTCGGGCGCCGGTCCGGCGACCGGCTCGGGCGGCCCCTGGTAATCGGGAAGGTCGTCGAGAGCGAACGAGATGTCGTGGGTGACGCCCGGGTCACCGGTGTCGATCGGCATGACCTCGATTGCGCCACCAGCAAGGGCTGCCACCAGCTCGTCCGCCATCATCGTGGCCGGCAGGCCGGCGAGCGTGCTGGCGACGCCGATCGGCAGCAGCACGGGCCAGCCAAGCTGTTCGGCATAGCGCGGGCGCAGGATCCGTTCGGGCTTCGTGCCGTGTGCCTCGATGAGCGACGTCACCGTTTCCGCGTCGACCCAGGTAAGCCGTCCCGGCCAGATCAGGCACGCGTCCGTCTCGCTGACGTGCTGCCGGGCCACCTGTATGCCGCGCACGATCTGGGCGACCGGTCCGCCTTCGACCGGCGCCGGCTCGGCCAGAACGGCGGGCGATCCGGCAAGTGAGGCGGCTACCTCGCCCTCGTGATCGAACGAGACGACCACGATCGGCGTCGCGCCGCCAGCCCACGCCGACTCAACGATCCGCCGCGCGGCGATGCGGCCACTGGCATCTGCCAGTGCGCCTTCAGGCTGCGCGAACAGGATGACGGCCGCGACGGTCACGGGCAGATCGTAGCGAACCGCCGGTCGGCGACGGACGATCATGGCGCGGCGACAGCCCGAAAGGCCAGGTAGTGCGACAATCGATGCTCCCCATGAACACCGCTCCCGTGATTTTGCCTGCCCGCGCGCCGAAGACGCGCGACGACCTGCGCAACCTGGCCATCGTCGCTCATGTCGATCACGGCAAGACCACGCTGGTCGATGCGATGCTGCGCCAGACGGGTGTCTTCCGCGCCAACGAGGCGCTGGTCGATCGGGTCCTCGACTCGGGCGATCTCGAGCGCGAGAAGGGCATCACCATCCTGGCTAAGCAGACGACCATCGGGTACGGCCCGCGCCGGCTCAACATCGTGGACACGCCGGGCCACGCCGACTTCGGCGGCGAGGTCGAGCGGACGCTGCTGATGGTCGACGCCATCCTGTTGCTGGTCGACGCCGCGGAAGGGCCCCTACCGCAGACGCGCTACGTCCTGTCAAAGGCGCTCGCACGCAGCCTGCCGGTGGTCGTGGCGATCAACAAGATCGATCGCTCGGATGCACGCCCGGCTGAGGTCCTCGACGCGATCTACGAGCTGTTCATCGACCTTGGCGCGAGCGCCGAGCAGCTCGACTTCCCGGTCCTCTACACCAATGCCAAGGCGGGCACGGCGTCGGCCGACCCGGCCAGCGCAGGCACCGACCTGCGCCCGCTGCTCGATGCGCTGGTCGAGACCACTCCGCCGCCGATGTACACGCCCGACCATCCGCTCCAATTGCTGGTCACCAACCTATCGGCCAACGACTACGTGGGGCGCATGGCGGTCGGGCGCATCTGGAACGGCAGCATCCGCACCGGCCAGCGGATTGCCGTGGTGCGCGACGAATCCGCAGCGACCGACGGTACCGTCGATCCGGGCCGGACGAGCATGCTCACGGGCACGGTCACCAGCCTGACCACCGCGAAGGGCATCGAGCGCGTCGAGATCGACGAGGCCGGCCCGGGCGAGATCGTTGCGGTGGCCGGAATTCCCGACGTGACCATCGGCGACACGATCACCGATCCACGCGACCCGCGCCCGCTGGCCCGTCTAGACCTGGACGAGCCGACGCTATCCATGACCTTCGGCGTGAACACCTCGCCGCTGGCCGGCCGGGACGGCAAGTTCGTGACCAGCCGCCAGATCAAGGATCGGCTCGAACGGGAGGTGCTGGGCAACGTGTCGATCGAGGTGCTGCCGACGTCATCACCCGACACGTTCGAGGTGCGCGGCCGTGGCGAGCTGCAGCTGGCCGTGCTGATTGAGCAGATGCGCCGCGAAGGCTTCGAGTTGCAGGTCTCGCGGCCGGAGGTGCTCCTGCATGAGGTCGGCGGCGAGACGCGCGAGCCGTACGAGCACATTACGGTCGACATTCCGCCCGAGTTCATCGGCCCCGTCAGCCAGTCGCTCGCCGAGCGCAAGGCGAAGATGGAGTTGATGTCGACCGACGCCGACGGTCGAGTGCGCATGGAGTTCCTGATCCCCACGCGCGGGCTGGTCGGCTACCGCGGCCAGTTGCTGACCGAGACGCGCGGCACGGCGTTGCTGCACCAGATCGGCGCCGGTTATGGGCCGTGGGCCGGTGAGGTCACCCACCGCACTTCGGGCGTGCTGGTCAGCGACCGCTCGGGCGAATCGAACGCGTACGGCCTGTTCAACCTGCAGGAGCGGTCGACGCTGTTCGTCGGCGCCGGCGTGCAGGTCTACGAGGGCATGGTCGTCGGCGAGAACTCACGGCCGAGCGACATGGATGTCAATCCGACCAAGGAGAAGAAGCTGACCAACATCCGCACCCACTCGCATGACGAGGCGCTGCGCCTGACGCCGCCGCCGCCGCTGACCCTCGAGCGGGCGATCGAGTTCATTGCCGCCGACGAGCTGGTCGAAGTCACCCCGCATGACCTGCGCCTGCGCAAACGCAGCCTCAGCGTGCACGATCGCCGGCGGGCGGCCGGCCGGGCATACGAGGAGCGGCGCGCGTCGTCGGAGGACGCAGGAGCCACCTGAGTGGGCGCGCGCGCCGCGTAGAATTGGCCGGATGCCCACGTACCTCGACTACGCGGCTACTGCGCCGCTGCGCCGTGAGGCGCTCGAGCAGATGCTGCCCTTGCTCTCCGACGATTTCGGCAACCCATCTTCGGTGCACACGTACGGGCGCCGCGCGCGCGCCGCGCTCGACGACGCGCGCAGCTGCGTAGCCGCCAACCTCAAGGCCGAGCCGCGCGAGATCGTCTTCACCAGTGGCGGCACGGAGTCGATCAACCTGGCGCTCAAGGGTGCCGCGTGGGCGGGCAAGGCGCGCGGCAACCGGCTCATCACCAGTGCCGTGGAGCACCACGCCGTGCTGTACGCCCTGCGCTACCTCGAGAAGTTCGGCTTCGAGGTGGTCGTGCTGCCCGTCGACCGCTATGGCCGGGTCGACCCCGAGCAGCTCGACGCGGCGATCAACGACCGCACCACCATGGTCTCGCTGATGATGGCCAACAACGAGGTGGGCACGGTCCAGCCGCTGGCCGAGACGATCCATCGCGTTCGCGCGCACAAGGGCGTGCTGATCCACCTGGATGCCGTTCAGGCCGCGCCGTACATGGCCATCGACGTCAAGGAGCTTGACATCGACCTCCTGTCGCTCGCCGCGCACAAGTTCGAGGGCCCCAAGGGCGCCGGTGCGCTATACGTCCGCCACGGGACGATGCTGTTGCCGCAACAGCACGGTGGCACGCAGGAGCGCTATCGCCGTGCCGGGACCGAGGACGTTGCCGGGGCGGTGGGCATGGCCGTCGCATATGACCTGGCATGTGCCGAGCGAGCCGAGGTCGTCCCGCGCCTGGCCCGCCAGCGCGACCGACTGCGGGAAGCGTTGCTGGCGCTGCCCAACGTGGAGCTGACCGGCCATCCGCGCAGGCGGCTGCCGGGCCACCTCTCGGTCATCGTCCGTGACGCCGAGGGCGAGGACATCGTGCTCGCCCTCGATCTGGCCGGCATTGCCGCATCGACCGGCTCGGCGTGCACGACCGGCTCGACCGATCCTTCGCACGTTCTGACGGCGCTGGGGTATCCCGACGAGGAGGCCCGCGGATCGCTCCGACTGACTCTTGGGCGGCCGACCACCGACGAGGAGATCGCACAGGCGGTGGAAACCATCCCGCAGACGATCGCCCGCATGCGCGACGGTCGTGCGCAGGTTGCCGCCGATCCGCTCGGCGAGCAGGTGGGCACGTGACCGGGGCGGCCGGACGCGCAGACCGGGTGCTGGTGGCCATGTCGGGCGGCGTCGATTCGTCAGTGGCCGCGGCGCTGCTGGCGGATGCCGGAATCGACACCGTTGGCGTCTGGCTCCGGCTGCACGACGTGGCCGACACGTACAGTGAGTTTCGCAAGAGTTGCTGCTCGCTCGACGCGGCCGACGACGCGCGCCGCGTGGCCGGCCAGCTGGGCATCCCGTTCTACGTGCTCAACCTCGAGCGCGAGTTCGGCGCGGGCGTACTGCAGCCGTTCCTCGACGCGTACCTCGACGGCCGTACCCCGAGCCCGTGTGTCGACTGCAACAGCTACGTCAAGTTCGGCGCGCTGCTCGGGCGGGCACTGCGCCAGTACGACTGTGACGCGGTCGCCACCGGCCACTACGCGCGCGTCGACGTGCACGAGGACGTCGAGGCGCCCGGCGGCCGGCGCTACCGGCTGCTGGCCGGGCGCGACGCGAACAAGGACCAGAGCTACTTCCTGTACGGCCTGCGCCAGGACCAGCTCGCACATGTGCGTTTCCCGCTCGGCGAGATGACCAAGTCAGAGGTGCGCGAGGTGGCTCATCGGCACGGCCTGGCGACGGCCGACAAGCCGGAGAGCCAGGAGATCTGCTTCGTGCCCGGCGGCGACTACCGGACAGCGCTGGCGACGCGCGCTGGGTGGCGCGAGCAGCCGGGGCCGCTCGTCGATGTCGAGGGCCGGACGGTCGGCACGCACCGTGGAGCGGCGGCGTACACCGTGGGCCAGCGTCAGGGCCTCGGTGTCGCGCTCGGCGAGCCGCGCTACGTGAGCGACATCGACGCGCAGACGAACGTGGTCACGCTGGCCCGCCGCGCGGACCTCTATCGCCGGCAGTTCGACGTCGAACAGGTGTCGTTCGTTGCCGGCGTGCCGCCTGACGCGCGCGAATTTGCCGCGGCGGTGCGCATTCGCCATCGCGCTGAGACCGTCCCGGGCACGATCCAGCAACGCGCGGCTGGCGAGCGGCGCTGGCAGGTCAGGCTCGAGCGCGAGGCCTGGGCGCCGGCACCGGGTCAGGCCGCGGTTTTCTACCGCGGCGACGAGGTCATCGGCGGCGGTCGCATAAGCGCCGCCGTGACGACGGCCTAAGGCGCGTAACACGGTGGTAGGCCCGGTCGCCGTGCTGGCGCTGCTGGTCGGCCTGTTTCACAGCGGGCTGTACCTGGCCATCCGCGGCTCGGCCGGGCTGCGCTTCCCGTTCGTACTCATCGCCGCGGTGCTTGGTTCGTTTGCCGGACAGCAGGTCGGTGCGCGGTTGGGCGACCCGCTGCCGATCGGCGACTTCGGCCTGCTCTGGGCGTCGAGCGTGGCCTGGCTGGGGATCGGCCTCATCGTCGCCGCCAGCCTCCTGTCGCCACCGCGCGAGGTGAACTGAGACATGACCGCCGACCAGCTCAACCTGCTGCTCGCCGCCGTCGCGGTGGCGTCACTGGCGGTGATCGCCGTCGCCGCACTGATCAGCGCCCTTGCGGCGCGCCGTCTGTCGCGCCATGTCGCCGCGACCGCGACCGCGGCGCGACACCTGATCGATCAGGTCCAGGCCGAGGTGGCGCCCGCGCTACACGACCTGCGCACTGCGGCGGCAGACCTGGCGCTTCTGTCGGCTGAGCTGCCGCCGCGGCTGCAGCGCATCGACGTACTCCTCGACGAGGCCGACGCCACGGTCGGTTCATTGCGGGCGACCGTAGAGGCGGCCGAAGAGATGGTGCGCGGGCCGGCGGCCGCGGTCGACCGGGCCCGCCGGACGATGAATGCCGCCGGCCAGGGCCTCGCCCGCGGCGCCGACCGCCTTGTGCGCGGCGTCAGAGGACGAGGCGGCCGCGCCGAATAGCCGCTGGGATCAAACGAACCGCCTGCGCCACGCTGCGAGCCGCGTTGCGCGGACGTCGCACCCATCCAAACGGGCCCCAAGGCGCCTTGAGCGACCCCATGTGCGGCTGCTTGAAATCACATTGAAGTTGGGCGGCTGAGCAGGGCCGGCCGAGTAGGTTGCCTAGAGCTCCGCTCGCACTTCTTCCGCTTCGCGGGTGATTCCCGTTTCCTCGAAAAGTGCCAGTGCCCGCCGAAGCTTCTCGCGGCCAAGGTCGAGGCGACCGTGCCCGATCAGTGCCATTCCCCAGCCACGCAGCACGCGCGCCTCGAACGGCCGCGCACCCATCTCCTCGAAGTCGTTGAACGCCGTCTCGTAGTCGGCGAGCAGCTGATCCACGTCCGCGGCGTCCGCGCGCTTGGCCTCGGTCTCGGCGCGCTTCCAGATGATGTTCGCCTCCGACCAGGGGTCACCGCGCTCGCGAGCCTCCGTGAGGGCCTCATCCCACGACTGGATGGCCACCGGGTTGAAGTTGGCGAGGCTGGCAAACGTCGATCGCAGGTAGGCTGAGATCGACGGCCGGAACAGTGCCTCGTTGGTGACGTCGGCCACCTGCGATCCGTGCTCGAACGCGATGCGCGCGTCACCGAAGTCGCCGTTGCGCATGTAAGCGTCGCCCAGGAGGAAGCTGCTCGAGACCAGGCAGGCGACGGCGCCGGTCGACTCGGCCAGCGAGGAGCAGTCCTGGAGGATGGGGATGGCCGTGGCCAGATCGCCGCGTATCGAGTGAACCTGTGAGAGACCTATGCGCGCATCGATCTTGGCGATCACGTCGCCGCGCTCCGCTATCTCGGCCGATCTCCGCGCTGCAACTTCCGCCTCGTCGAACTGCCCCAGCCGGGCCAGGCCAATGGCCAGCGCCATGAGGGCGAAGGATGAGCCGATCGAGTCGTGCTTCTGCTCGAGCAGCGGCGCCGTCTCGCGCAGCGTCGCCGTGCCCTCGCGCAGCTTCCCGAAGAACACCTGCGAGAGGCCGGTGAGCGAGCGCGGCATGGCGCCCAGGAACGGGTCGTCCAGCTGGTGCGCTATCTCGGCGGCGCGATCAAGCGCGCGGCGGAGTTCTGGACTCGTTTCGTACTGCTCGCCGCCGAACTGTCGATACAGCGCCAGGTCCAGCAGCGCCTCGGCTTCGAGACGGAGATCGCCGAGCTCGCGGGCCTGCGCCGCGAGTTGGTCGAATGTCGCGATCAGATCCGCGCCACGGAACGAGAACCCGGCACGTGCCCTGCGCAGTCCAATCTCGACCCGCTCGCGCCCGCGCGGGTCAGGGCCGTCGGCCGGCGCCGGCGGCAGCAGGTTTTCGGCCCGCTCGTACAGGTCATAGGCCTCGACGATCGCATTCCGGTCGTAGGCGTAGGCGGCCGCCGAGCGCAGGTAGCGGATCGCCTTCTCGTTCTCGCCGGCCGCTTCGAAGTGCATGGCCAGGATGGCGGCCAGCTCGGTCAGCCGTTCGGGGTACAGCTGCTCGAGCGCCTCGCCGACCATGGCATGCAGCGACCGGCGCTCCTGCTTCAGCAGTGACTCGTAGGCCGCGTCCTGCACCAGTGCGTGGCGGAACAGGTACTCGAGCTCGGGTTGGTACGCGGCGAGCCGGATGAGCCCCTTCGATTCGAGCGTGTCGAGCTGCAGGTCAGCCATCTAACCGTCCCCCGGGATCGCCAGGACGCGCTCGAGGACGCGCACCGGGAACTGCCGTCCGATGACCGAGGCGACACGCAGGCTGCGCTTGGCCTCGTCGGGCAACTGGTCGATGCGTGCCAGCAGCAGGCTGTGGAGTGTCTCCGGGATCTCCACGGCCGCGATCTTCTCGTTTGCCATCCAGCGATCGCCGCTGCGCGCGATCGCGCCACGCTCGATGAACATGCGGATGACCTCCTCGACGAAGAAGGGGTTGCCCTCGGCGCGGGCGAGGATGTTGGTGCGTACCGCCTCGGGCAGCGATTCGATCTCGAGCAGATTGGCGACCAACGTCCGGCTGTCCGCCTCCGTCAGCGGCCGCAGGCGAACCTCGGTGAGGGCATCGCCGTACGTGGCTTGGGCGTGGCTGACCAGGCGCCAGCCTGGCGCATCGGTCTCGGCGCGGCCCACGAAGAGCACCAGCACCGGCAGTGGCGTGAGCAGCGGCAGAAGCTTGAGCAGCACGTCCACCGATGCCGGGTCGGCCCAGTGGATGTCCTCGCAGACGACCACGATCGGGCCTTGGGCGGCCAGGGTGCGCAGAACGCGGTGAACGGCGGCCACGTAGCGTCCCTGGAGGCGGTCTGGCTCGAGCTGGAGGAGATCCCCCTCGGTTTGCGTGAGAGGTAGCGCGAGAAGGCTGGCCAGCGGCGGCTCCACGTCGGCAGCCTCGTCGGCCGGCAGTAGGCTGGTCAGCTGCTCGTGCAACGCGGCGCGCGTCTCGGCGTCCGACGCGGCCAGCCGCAGGCTTAGCAGCGAACGGACGCCGTCGAGCACTAGGTGGTAGGGAACAGTCCTTCCGTAGGTGACGCAGCGGCCTTCGATCCAGCGCGGCTGGTCTTCGGTCGAGATTGCGGCGCGCACCTCCGCCAGCAACCGCGATTTGCCGATGCCCGGCTCGCCGATGATCACCCCGATCCGCCCCCGGCCGGCGTGCACCACCTGGTACAGGGACGTCAACCGCTCGAGTTCCTCCTCCCGACCGACCAGCGGGCTCGAAAGGCCGACCGATTCGAGGCCGCGCCGCGGGCCCGGCGCCTCGCGCAATCCCAGCACGCGGTAGACCTGCACGGGCTCCGACTTGCCCTTGAGCTCTTTCTCGCCCAGGTCCTCGAAATCGAACACGCTCGCGATGAAGCGGTGCGTGTTGGCGGTGATCACCACCGTGCCCGGCTCGGCGCTGGTCTGGACGCGCGCGGCGACGTTCATGGCGTCGCCCAGCGCCGTGTACTCGTAGCGCAGGTCAGAGCCCACGTTGCCGACGATCACCGGACCGCTGTTGATGCCCGCCCGGATGCGGAATTCGATGCCCTGCGAGCGCTTCAGCTCGCGCGCAAATTCGTCCGTCGCGGCGACCATGTCGAGCGCCGCGCGCACCGCGCGCTCGGGATCGTCCTCGTGCGCCACGGGCGCGCCGAAGAAGGCGAGCATGGCGTCGCCCTGCAGCTGCGCGATGGTGCCCTCGTAGCGGAAGACCGCCTTCGACATCAGGTCGAAGGCGGCGTTGATGATCTGGGTCCAGTCTTCGGGATCCATCCGCTCCGCCAGCGTGGTCGAGCCGACCACGTCCGCGAACAGCGCGGTGACGGGCTTGCGCTCGCCGGTCAGCTTGGCCGCGCGCATCTTCTCGACCAGCGGCGCGGGCGCGTTCGCGGCAATGCGTTCCTGGCGCGCGCCGTCAGCCTCGTTCCCGCTACCAAGCGGCAGGCCGCAGGTCATGCAAAAGCGGGCGTCGGCTGGCGCCGATGCTCCGCAGCGTGGGCACGTCAGCCCGACAGATTCGCCCGACATGTCCCTCATGTTACGGCGGCCCACGCTTCCCGATCCGCAGGTCGAATCCTTCCGCAGGCGAGCTCGTGCTGAAGGTTGAGCTCGTGCTGATGGTTGAGGACGATCAAGCGTCCGTCATAGCGGGTGAGCTGGGGTGCCGCTGCCCCGATCCGGCCCGGCCCGAGCCTCTTCCGGTCCTTTCGGTGGGTTCTGTCTGAGCCAGGAGGGGCCAGCTGCGGGCTGGGCGGCTCAAGTCGAAGTTGGTGCCAGCCGGAGAGGGGAGCTTGGCGGCGCTCGACCGACGCTTGATCGGCCTGGCCCATCACCCCAGGGATGAGTTCGAGTCGCGCCCTGGTTCGTCCGGGTATGGCTGGCCAAGTGGCAGATAAGCGCGTGTGAAGCGTCCGTGCTCATGCTGTCTGGCGTGGGAACGCGGGAGACTCGGAAGGAGCGCGGGCGGCGCAAAGGTGATGCCCTCGTGCGGAGGCTGATTCACGAGCTGCGCACAAGGCGACAGACGCGAGGCGTGAGCCAGCGGGCGCTTGCCAAGGAAATCGGCTGGACGCAGTCGGAGGTCAGTCGGCTGGAGAGCTACGATCTTCCGACTGTTTCGATATCGCGCCTTGCACAAATTGCGTCCGTTCTTGGCCTCGAGATGAGCGCCGGGCTGAGCGAGTTCGGAGACGCCATTCGTGATGCCGGCCAGCAAAGGACGGCAGGTCGATTCCTGCGGAACGTTGCCGCACCGCCCTATAGGGTCTTTCGCGAGGTCTTACTGCCGACGCCGGGCGATCAGCGAGCATGGGACATGCTGCTGCGCCTTGAGCACCTGCGGATAGGAGTCGAGGTCGAGACTCGGATCCGGGATGTGCAGGCGCTGGTTCGGCGCGTCCGCGAGCGGGAAAGGGACGGCGGCGCGGACGAGATAGTCATCGTCCTGTCGGACAGTGCGCACAACCGGCAGCTGGCCGACCAGTTCCGCGACGCGCTGGGCCAGCGATACTCGACATCGCCGAGGCAGATCCTTGCCGCGCTTAGGGCCGGTCGCCCTATCCCAGGTTCGGGTGTTGTCCTGGTCTAGGCGCGCCCGGCCAGGGTTGATGGGCGCGCCCGGCCGGTGTCGATGGGCGTGATCGATCAAGTGTCCGTTGTGCACTGCCGGCGCCCGATGGGCGAGGGTCGAGCGCGGCCTCGAAGGGCACTTGATGGGTGGTCTGTACAGGTATCGAAAGTCGGTTGAGCCGGGGGATCACGACCAAGATCGAACGGAGAGCCGTGATTGGCGTCTTTGGCCGACGGTTGATGGGTCGGATGCACGACGGTGGTGCAGGGGTGGCCAGGGCGACCTTTCGCTAGAGTTAGCCCATGCCCGAGGAAACCATCGGAGAGGGCCGCGGCGCGCCGATCAAACCGATGCCGGCCGCCGACATCCGCCGGCGCTTCATCGACTTCTTTGCCGAGCGCGGTCACGAGGTGGTGCCCAGCGCCAGCCTCGTGCCGGCCGACGATCCGACGCTGCTCTTCGCCAACTCGGGCATGGTCCAGTTCAAGGATGTGCTGACCGGACGCGAGCAGCGCGGCTACAAGCGTGCGGTCGACTACCAACGCTGCCTGCGCGTGGCGGGCAAGCACAATGATTTCGAGGAGGTCGGCCGGACCACGCGCCACCACACCTTCTTCGAGATGCTCGGCAACTGGAGCTTCGGCGACTACTTCAAGCGCGAGGCGATCGGTTGGGCAGTCGAGTTGCTGACGACCACCTACGGCATCCCCTTCGAACGTCTCGGTGCGACGACCTACAAGGACGACGAGGATGCGCGCAGCTACTGGCACGAGGTGGGCATGCCGCCCGAGCGGATGGCCGTGTGGGGCGACGTGGACAGGGGCGACGATCACAACTTCTGGCGCATGGCCGACACGGGGCCGTGCGGACCGTGCAGCGAGATCCACTTCGACCGCGGTGCCCACCTTTCCGAGGGGCCGCATTGCGTGCCCGATCACTCCGAGAACTGTCCGCGCTGGCTGGAGATCTGGAACCTGGTGTTCATGGAGTTTGACCAGCAGGCCGACGGGCGACGCCTGCCGTTGCCCTTCAAGAGCGTGGACACGGGCATGGGCTTCGAGCGTCTGGCGAGTGTGCTGCAGGGAGTGCCGACCAACTACGACACCGACCTGTTCACGCCCATTCACGAGTACATGCGCGGCCTGCTCGGCCACGACCCGGAAACGTTCGAGCAGGAGCGCTTCAGCTACCAGGTCATCGCCGACCACGCCCGCGCACTGACCTTCCTTGCGGCCGACGGCATCCGGCCCGCCAACGAGGGGCGCGGCTACGTCATGCGCCGTATCCTGCGCCGCGCGGTGCGGCACGGCCGGCTGCTCGGCTGGCACGACCCGTTCCTGGCCACCCTTTCGGACGTGGTGGTCGAGACGATGGTCGGTGCCTACCCGTACCTCGACGAACGGCGCACTCAGATCGCCGGCGTCATCGCCGCCGAGGAGCGCCAGTTCGAGCGCACGCTGGATGCCGGGGTGGTCCACTTCGAGGAGGCGCTCATCGCCATCACTTCGGCCGAGCGGACGGTCGGCCGCCGGGTGGAAGACCTCCGGCCCGATGCTCCGGTCCTGCCCGGCGACGTCGCCTTCCGCCTGCACGACACCTACGGCTTCCCCATCGACTTGACCTCCGAGCTGGCGACCGAGTACGGCGTGCGCGTTGACCGCGCCGGCTTCGACGAGGCTCTCGCCGAGCAGCGCGAGCGGAGTCGCGGTGGCCGCAAGGCCGAACTGGCTCGCCACGCCGAGATGCTCGCGCTCTACGACCAGGTCGCGACGCGGGTGGGCGCCGGGACGGCGGCCGGGACCGGCGGAGCATTGGACGCCACGGTCTCAACCAAGCCAGCTGGGGCGCGCTTCCTGGGTTACGAGACGACGACGGCGAAGGGCCGGGTTGTCGCCATCCTGCGCGACGGCATTGCCTACGAGGAGCTGGCGCCGGTCGCGGAGGCGGAGCTGCGAGTTCCAGCCGGGGCGGAGGCCGAGATCGTGCTCGACCAGACGCCGTTTTATGCCGAAGGCGGCGGCCAGGTGGGTGACCACGGGGTACTGCGCGACCCAACCGGCGAGATCGTGTTCGAGGTCGAGGACACGCAGCGGCCGGTGGCGGGCGTGATCGTGCACCGCGGCCAGCTGCTGCGCCGCGTCACGGTCGGCGACGAGCTGGCAGCCGAGGTCGATGCCTCACGCCGCGCAGGCACGATGCGCAATCACACTGCCACTCACCTGCTGCATCGCGCGCTGCGCAACAACGTCGGCGAGTCTGCCCGGCAGGCGGGTTCGCTGGTGGCGCCCGACTACCTGCGCTTCGACTTTCCGCTGGATCGCGCCCTGACCGCCGATGAGAAACGCGCCATCGAGGCCGAGGTGCGCGGCGTGATCCGCGACAACAGGACCGTTACGCCGCGTTACATGACCATGGCCGAGGCGATCGCCGAGGGCGCCGACGCGTTCTTCGACGAGAAATACGGCGAGCAGGTGCGCGTCCTGTTCGTCGACGGCTATAGCCGCGAGCTGTGCGGCGGCACGCACTGCGCCGCCACCGGCCAGGTCGGCGGCTTCTACATCACCGGGGAGCACTCGATCGGCAGCGGCATGCGCCGCATCGAGGCCGTCACCGGCGAGGCGGCCGACGCCCACACGCAGTCCCGGTTGGCACTGCTCGACCAGCTCGCCGACGAGATCGGCGCGCGTGACGTCGACGCGCTGCCCGAGCGCATCCATGAGCTTCAGGAACGCAATCGCGAGTTGGAGCGGCGGCTGCGCGCCGGCCGTACCGCGGGCAACCCGGGGCTGCTCGCGCAGGGCGCGCAGTCGGTCGACGGCGCGCACTACGTGGGCTACTCAGCTGAGTTCGATTCGATGAAGGAGCTGCAGGGCTTCGCCCGCGCCGTGCGCGCGGAGCTCGGCGACGGCGTCATTGCGCTGGGTCTTGACGCCGACGAGCCGCAGCTGTTCGTAACGGTCAGCGACGACCTCGTTGCGCGCGGCGTGTCGGCAGGGGCGCTGGTCAGCATCGGTGCGCCGCTGATCGACGGCCGCGGCGGGGGCCGGCCGGAGATGGCCCAGGCGCGCGGGCAACGGCGTGAGGCTCTGGCGCAGGCGCTCGACGCGATCCGCGACGGGCTCGAGGCCGCCCTCACCGAGACCTGAGCGATGGCCTTCTGGCGCCGTTTCCTGCCAAGGCCCGAGGGCGACAAGCTCGCGGCGTGCACCGCGCTCGATGTCGGCACCGAGTTCGCCAAGGCGCTGGTGTTCGAGATCGACGAAGCGGGCAAGGGCATCGTGCGTGGCGTTGGTCGCAAGCGGCAGGGTCTCGCCCATATGCAGTCGGGCACCGTGGCGGACATATCGGCGGTCGTCGACAACTGCCAGGTGGCGCTCCAGGAAGCGGAGGAGATGGCCGGCTTCCGCTCGAGCCAGGTGGTCATCGGCATCGCCGGCGAGCTGGTCAAGGGTTTCACCTCGAGCGTCAGCCAGGAACGCAAGAAGCCAGACCAGCCGATCAATGGGCGCGAGCTGCAGACGCTCATCGACTCGGTCGAACACGACGCCCTGCGCGAGGCGGAGCGGACGATCACGTGGGAGACCGGCCTCCCCAACGTCGACATCCGCCTGGTCCACGCCGCGGTGACCGGTGCCACGATTGATGGCTACGCGGTCACCAACCCGGTCGGCTTCAAGGGTCGCCACGTTCGCATCAGCATCTTCAACGCCTATGCGCCGTTGATTCACCTGGGCGCGTTGCAGACGGTCGCGAGCATGCTCGATCTGGACCTGGTCGCGATCGTCGCCGAGCCGTATGCGGTGGCGCGCTGCATGGACGACGAGCAGGTCCGCCAATCGGGCGGTCTGTTCATCGACGTCGGCGGCGGAACGACCGACGTGGCCCTGGTGCGGCCGGGTGGCATCGAGGGCACGCGCATGTTCGCGCTGGGCGGCCGTGCCTTCACCAAATCACTGGCTGATCGGCTCGACCTGCCCTTCGCGCGCGCTGAGGAAGTCAAGGTGGACTTCGCCAAGGGGGTGGCGGTCGAGCAGCGCGACGAGGTTGAGCAGATCATTGGCGAGGACGTTGCCGTCTGGGCGGCGGGGGTGGAGCTGGTGCTCGAGGAGTTCTCGAAGTCGGGCATGTTGCCCGGGCGCCTGTACCTGTGCGGTGGCGGAGCACGACTGCCTCAGATCGCCGCTGCGCTGCGTGACGCGGACTTCGCGCGCCAGGTCGCCTTCGCGCGCCCGCCACAGGTCGAGTCGATCTCCGTTGGCGAAGTCGTTCAGCTGAGCGACGCTACCGGCCTGCTGGTCGACGAGCAGGATGTTCCGCCTCTGGCGCTGGCGCATCAAGCGCTCGAGATGAGCGCACCGGAGCAGCCGCTCGATGCCGCGCTGCGCCAGGTGCTGCGGCAGATGAAGGCATGAACAGGCCCGTGTGCGCTTGATGAGCATCTGCTACCTCGAGGTCGACGACGAAATCACCGTCGCGATCAAGCGCATTCGCGCGGTGACCGATGGCGAGGCGCTGCTGGTCATTCCAACCGGTTCGCGCATCGCCACCAGCCGCATCAACTTCCGCCTTCTCGCGCGCGAAGCGGCGGAGCGCCGGCTGAACATGGCCGCCGTCAGCGACGAGCCGGGCGTCCGCGCGCTCGCCATCTCGGCCGGACTGCCGGCGTACGACTCGGTGGCCGCGGCGGAGGCGGCACTCGAGGCATTCCGCGAGCAGGACCGCCAGCTGGCGCAGCGGGTGGCACCGGGCGCCCGCGCGAAACCGGCAGCGGGCCGGCAGCGCGGGACTGATACCGCCGTGCTGCGTCAGCCGACGCTGGGTCTCGGGGAAGCGCCGGATGAGCGGACGCAGGATGAGCGGACACAGGTGGATACGGGCCCGCAGCAGACGGGCGTCCCGCGAGCCCCGGGAGCCGTTCGCCGCCGCCGGCGGCAGCGCCGGACAATGGGCCTGCCGCTGCTCGTGCTGCTGCTCGTCATCCTGCTCGTGGCCGGCGTCGCTTACGGCGCCTACGTCTTCCTGCCCACGGCAACTATCACGCTCCGTCCCACGGTCACGCACCTGACCAGTCCGGTCTACACGATCAGCGCCGATCCCAGCGTGGCCGTTGCCGATCCGGCCGCCGGCGTCGTGGGTGCCCAACGGATCGAGCTGCCCATTTCTGTGAGCGGCAATTTTCCGGCGAGCGGCACCGATGTGACCCTGACGACCGCGCACGGCACGGTCAGGTTCAGCAGCATCAACACGCTCACCCAGGTGCCAATTCCGGCGGGCACGATCGTTAGCACCGCCACTGACGGCATCGCGTTCGAGACAATGGACCCCGTCACGTTGGACAAGGTGAAGCTCTCGTCCGGCATGCCGGTCATCGCGAGTGTGCGCGTGCGGGCGAAGGTCGACGGGCCGCGCGGCAACGTGCCTGCGGAAGCGATCACCCGTGTGCCCAAGGATCTCGCCAACCAGGGTGTCACGGTCACCAACCCCGCTGCGACCGAGGGGGGCGCGCGCAACGAGCAGACGGTGGTCCTGCAGGCCGACTACGACGCGGCGCTCGCCACCCTCAACGGCGAGCTGCCCACGGCCGCTGCGAGCGCGCTGGCCGATCCCGCAAACGTGCCGCGCGGCCTGACGGTCTACTCGTCGACCTCCGCGCTGGGCGACACGCAGCTAGACCCGGTCTCCGATGCGCTGGTCGGTACGGCTGCCGACTCCTTCACGCTGACCCTGCACAGCAGCGTCAGCGTCATCGCCGTCAACGAATCGCTCGTCGACGGCTTGGGCGAAAGTCGCTTCCGTTCGTCGCTGGCCGACGACCAGCAGATAGTCGGCAACGCGGTCGCCACCAGCCATGCGCCGGGTAGTGTGAATGGCCAGACGGTGGTCTTCCAGGTGACCGCGTCGGCCGACATATACGCGCAGCCGGACGAGCAGCAGGTGCTCGCGGCGATCAGCGGCAAGTCCGTGTCCGAAGCACGCCAGGCACTGGCGCAGTACGGCGACGCGGAGATCCAGATGTGGCCCGATTTCATCGATCACCTACCCGACCAGGCGGCGCGTATCCGGCTGACGGTCGTGCCGCCGCAGCCCGGCTCGTGACGCGCCTGCTGGCCCTCGACGTGGGCGAGCGGCGCATCGGTGTCGCGCTGGCCGACTCGGTTACCGGTGTCGTACGGCCGCTGGCCACGCTGCGGCGCCGGACGCCGAGCGCTGATACGCGCAGCCTGGCGGCGCTGGCCGCCGAGCAGCGCATCGACGAACTGGTGGTTGGCCTGCCGCTCGAGTTGGATGGCCGCGAGGGCGAGCAGGTGGCGCGCACCCGGGCGTGGGCGCAGCAGGTTCTGCCGCCCCTGGGCCGGCCGATGTCGTGGCGGGACGAGCGGCTGACCAGCGTCGTCGCCGAGAGCGGCTTGGGCCGCGCGTCGCGCGGCCGATCTGGCGGACCGCCGTCGCCCGCCGCGCGCAGCGCCCGGCGGGCACGCGTCGATCGTGAGGCCGCGGCGCTGATCGCGCAGGCTGAGCTCGACGCCCGTGCGCCCCGCCCGTGAGCTCCGTCTACCACCCGCGCGGGGATTCGTTCCTGCCCCGCTCACAACGCCGCCGCCGGCGCCGCTGGCTGATCGGTCTGGTCGTGCTGGCGGTCGTGCTGGTCGGTGGTGTCATCGTCCTTCCCCCGCTGTCCGGAGCTGCGCTGCGCGCCGCGGCCGACGCCAACCCTGATCTGATGCGCCTGTCGTTCGTGGCCGACGCCGTCGGCGAGATCATGGACGGCCGTCCCGACCGGGCCGCAGGCACTGATCCCACGCCGGTCGAGTTCGTCGTCGAGTCGGGCATGAGCAGCGGCCAGATCACCGATGCGCTGGTCGCCCGCGACCTGGTCACTGATCGCCTTGCCTTCGAGTACGTGCTAGCGCAGGACGGCGGCTTCGACCGGCTGCTGGCCGGCACCCACATGCTCAATCGGACGATGAGCCCGCGCCAGGTGGCTGCCGCGCTCGAGGGGCCGGCGCAGACAGCCACAGGCGTAACGGTCGCGTTGCGCGATGGTCTGCGCCTCGAGCAGGTCACCGCGTACCTCGAAACGCTTGGCCTGGCGAATTTCGACGCGCAGCAGTTCTACGACCTGGCTAGTAACCCACCCGCCTCGCTACGCGACAAATTCGCCTGGCTGAGCGTCGTTCCGGCCGGCAAGAGCCTCGAGGGGTTCCTCGGCGCGGGCATCTTCGACGTGGATCCCGCCATTACCACCGAACAGCTGCTCGAGACGCTGCTCCAGCGTTGGCAGGCCAGCCCGTCATACGCGCTCATCGCCCAGGCGCAGCAGCAGGGCAGGGACTTCTATGACCTGGTTACCCTGGCCAGCATCGTCGAGCGCGAGGCGGCAGTCGACGAGGAACGGCCGCTCATTGCCGGCGTGTTTCAGAACCGGCTCGACGGCAAGGGCGGGCCGCCGCTGCTCGACGCCGACCCGGTCGTCATCTACGTCAAGGACACGCTCCAGCTGCGCGACCTGCCCATCGGCGAGTGGCGCAATTACGTCTTCTGGACGCTCAACGACATGGGCTCGCCGACCAACTTCCAGGTGCCCGACGATCTCTTCGGCTATCAGGTCTACCACTCGCGGGGCCTGCCCCCGACGCCGATCTGCTCACCGGGGCTCGCCTCGCTCGAAGCCGCCCTCAACCCCGACACTGCCACCGGCTACCTGTACTTCGTGGCCAAGAACGACGGCAGCCATACGCATGCCTTCGCGCGTACCTACGCCGAGCACCAGGCCAACGTCAGGCTCTACCGTGGTGGCGGCCCGTCGCCGTCGCCCTCAACATAGGGAAAACCGAACATGATCGAGTCGCTCCCCAAGCCGTCAGCCCCGACCGCCTCCGACATCGAGCGCTGGCGCGCCGCCGACCGCCTCGCCCGCCCGCAGCGCCTGGCCGCCTTCCGCGAACGGCTGGCGCGCGAGAAGGTTGACGCCTACTTCGGCGTTCGGCCGCAGAACGCGCGCTACCTGACGGGCATCGAGCTCGGCGAGGGCGAGGAAAAGGTCGCCGGAAACTCGGCCCAGTTCCTGGTCTCGGCGAGCGATCTCGTTGTGCTCGCCGACTCGCGCTATACGAAGCAGGCCGCCGAACAGTGCACCGACGCGCGCGTCGAGCGCGTCTACGGCGACATCTACGAGCGCTGGCCGGAGGTGCTCGCGTCGCTCGGCGAGGTCCGCCGGCTCGGCGTTGAGGCCGGCCTCGTGAGTCACGCCATGTGGCAGAAGCTCGCCGAGGCGACGCCGGCTGTGGAGTTCGTGCCCGCCGACGGCTGGATCGAGACCCAGCGCCAGGTCAAGGAGCAATCAGAGATCGAGCGCGTCGCCTCAGCCTGCGCCGTAGCCGATGCGGCGCTGCACAAGGTGGCGGCGCAGGTCAGGCCGGGCGTGACCGAAGAGGAGTTGGCACTGCAGCTCGAGTGGGAGATGCGCACCCACGGCGCGGAGGCGCTCGCATTCGACGTCGCGTGCCTGTCCGGGCCGCGGGCGGCGCTGCCTCACGGCTCGCCGGGACCGCGCCAGATCCGACGTGGGGAGGTACTGCTGTTCGACTTCGGCGCGCAGGTGCATGGCTATCGGTCGGACACCACCCGCACGCTGTTCGTGGGCGACCCGACGCCGGCCGACCTGGAGGTTTACCGGATCGTCGCCAACGCGCAGCAGTCGGCCATCGGCGCCCTGTCGCACGCGCTGGCGGCAGGCCGCCGGCCGAACGGACGTGAGATCGACAAGGTGGCACGCGACGTGATCGCCGCGGCCGGTCACGCCGACCACTTCGGCCATGGCCTGGGCCACGGCATCGGCCTGGCGACCCACGAGCTACCCGGCCTCGGCCAGCGCGCCGCTGAGACCCCGCTGCCGTCGCCGACGGTGTTCACGGTCGAGCCAGGCATCTACCTCGACGACGTCACCGGAGTGCGTATCGAGGACACGATGCTCTTCGACGCCGAGGCCGGACGGATAGATCGGCTCAGCCTCTTCCCGCGGGAGGTCACGGTCGTCGGCTAGGATTGCGCCGTGATTTCGACCGGTGAACTGCGTAAGGGGGTGGTCATCGAGCTCGACGGCGAGATCTGGCAGATCCTCGACTACCACCACATCAAGATGGGCCGCGGCTCCGCGCAGGTGCGCATCAAGCTGCGCAACATCAAGCGTGGCCAGACCGTCGAGCGCACTTTCCAAGCGGGCGAGAAGTGGCCGCGCGCCTATCTCGACACGCGCGACGTCCAGTTCCTGTACGCGGACGGCGACACGTACAACTTCATGGACACGCAGTCGTATGAGCAGTTCCCCATGACCGCGGAGCAGCTCGGTGACTCGGCGCAGTACCTGACCGACGGCATGGTCCTCCAACGAACGTCTTACGAGGGCGAGACGATCGGCGTCGAGCTGCCCGTGACGGTCGACCAGAAGGTGGTCGAGACCGATCCCGGCTTCGCCGGCGACACGGCCACCGGCGCGCGCAAGCCGGCCACCACCGAGACCGGTTTGGTGGTGCAGGTGCCGCTGTTCGTCGCCGTCGGCGACACCATCCGCATCGATACCCGCACGGGCGACTACCAGACCCGCGTCTGAGTCGCGCGTCGACGCCGGTCGCGCGGTTCTCCCGGCGCGTCACTCCCGGCAGAAGGCGCTCGATGCGCGGGGCGCATCAGACGCCGTCGATTCCCTGAGCAGACTCTTTCAAAATGGGTGGCTGCGAGCGACTTTGCCGTGAGAAACACCCGGCCACGATGCTGCACAGGCATCACGCGTCGTCGCGGGATGCGCGTCGTGGAGAGCGTGCGTAGGGTAGCGGCATGAGGGAGCCACGCGAGCCACCGGCCGAACCGCTGCGCGGGCAAACAGACGCGGCAAAGCTGCCCATCCTGACGGTCGGCGAGCTGACCGCGCTGATCAAGACGACGCTCCGGTCGACGCCGCGCCTGCGCGACGTGTGGGTCGAGGGCGAGGTCGGCCAGGTCAGCGTCAGCGCGGCGGGCCACTGCTATTTCACGCTCAAGGACGAGCGTGCCCAGCTGCGCTGCGTGATCTTTCGCGACGACCGGCTGATGATGCCCTTCGAGGCGCGCACCGGGTTGCGCTTGATTGCCCAGGGCCAGGTCGACGTGTTCGAGCCGCAGGGTGCCTATCAGCTGTACGTCCGGGCACTCCAGCCGTCTGGCTTTGGCGACCTCGCGCTGCAGTTCGAGGCGCTCAAGGCCAGGCTCGCCGCGGAGGGCCTGTTCGACGTCCAGCGCAAGCGGCCGTTGCCCGGGTACCCGCTCAACATCGGCGTCGTCACCAGCCTGAATGGGGCGGTGCTGCATGACATCCGGCGTGTCCTGACCCGCCGCTGGCCGCTCGCCCGGGTCGTGGTCAGCGCCTGCCAGGTCCAGGGCCAGGGCGCTGCCCAGACCATCGTCGCCGCCCTGCGCCGCGTCGGGCGCTGGACCGACGAGGCGACCGGCCGCGCCACAGACGTGGTGATCCTGGCCCGCGGCGGAGGCTCGCTCGAGGACCTGTGGCCGTTCAACGAGGAGCCTGTCGTCCGCGCCGTGGCCGCCCATCCGTGCCCGGTAGTCGTCGGCGTGGGCCACGAAACGGACGTGACGCTGGCCGAGTTCGCGGCCGACGTCCGGGCCGCGACGCCGTCCGTCGCTGCGGAACTGGTCGTTCCCGCACGCACCGACGAGCTGGCGCGTGTGGACGGCTACGCGAGCCGGCTGCAGGCCGCCACCAAACGCTGGCTGGCCGAACGACGCCAGGCGCTCAACAATGAGCGACGGGCGCTTGACGGATTCCGTCCGGAGGCGCTGCTGGCCACTGAGCGCGAGCGAATCGGCCTGCTGCTGGACCGCGCCGCGCGGGTCGTCCAGCGACGGCTGGAAATCGGTGAAGCTGAGCTCGGCCGGGCGACCGAGCAGCTGCCGGCGCTGCTGGCGGGACGCGTCGTCGGTGCCCGCGCGGAGCTCGGCCGGCAGGCAGCCACCCTCGCTGCTCTGAGCCCCTATGCGACGCTCGAGCGCGGCTATTCGATCGTGCGCGGCCCCGACGGCGTGGTGCTCCGTGACGCTCGCCGGGTCACCAAGGGCGACCAGGTCAGCGTGCGGCTGCAACGCGGGGAGCTGGGCGCGCAGGTCGAGTCGGTGCGAGACTCCGCATCGTGACCGACGACAAGCGGGACCACGAGGCGGAGCGTCAGCGCATCGCGGCCCTGCCTTTCGACACCGCTCTGGCCGAGTTCAAGCGGGTGGTCGAGAAGCTCGAGGCGGGTAACCTGCCGCTGGAGGATTCGATCTTGCTGTTCGAGCAGGGAGTGCTGCTCCAGCGGCGTTGCGAGCGGATGCTGAACGAGGCCGAGCTGCGTTTCCAGCGGCTGGTCGAGTCGGGCGGCGGCAAGGTCCGCGCGATTGACCTGTCGGTCGGCGATTCCGACGAGTCCCACTGACGCGCATCGTAGAATCACGAAACGGCGTGGACCGCCGCACAACATCGACGGCGCTGCGTTCGTCCCGATGGCGACGCCGACCCCCCCTGGAGATCAAGTGGCCCTGCTGGAAAGCATCACCGATCCGCGCGACCTGAAGCAACTGTCCGATGCTCAACTGCGCGAGCTGTGCGCGGAGATTCGCGGAACGATCATCCAGACGGTGGCCAAGACCGGTGGCCACCTGGGCAGTTCGCTGGGCGTGGTCGAGCTGACCGTCGCCTTGCATCGCCTGCTCGACAGCCCGACCGACAAGATCGTGTGGGATACCGGCCACCAGGCGTACGCGCACAAGCTGCTGACGGGCCGGCTCGACCGATTCGACACCCTCCGCCAGCTCGACGGCCTGGGCGGCTTCCCGCGCCGCAGCGAGAGCGAGCACGACGTGTTCGACGGCGGTCATGCCGGTACCGGCCTGTCGATCGCCGAGGGGCTGGCACTGGCGCGCGACCAGCGCGGCTCGAACGAGCGCATCGCGGTCGTGGTCGGCGACGCTGCGCTGATGTCGGGCATGGCGCTCGAGGCGCTCAACGACATCGGCCAGCGCAAGACGCGCCTCTTGATCGTGCTCAACGACAACGAGATGAGCATCTCACCGACCGTTGGGGCGCTCAGCCAGTACCTGAGCCGGATCAAGTTGTCGCGCACGTGGCGTGGCTCCAAGCGGGTGTACGACGAGACGGTCGAGCAGATCCCGATGGTCGGGCCGGCCTTGCTCGAGTGGTCGCGGCGCTTCCGCAAGTCGGTGGTCAACTTTGCCCAGCCCGGCCAGTTGTTCGAGGACCTGGGCATCGTCTACGCCGGGCCGGTGCCCGGCCACAGCCTGCGCCGGCTGAACTACGTGCTCAGCAGGGCGCTGCGTGACATGGACGGGCCGGTACTCGTCCACGTGCGCACCCAGAAGGGCCGTGGCTACCAGCCGGCCGTGGCCGACAAGGTGAGCTTCCACGGCGCGGCGCTGCCGCCCATGACGGTCGTGCACGGTGGTGTCAGCGGCGCTCCATCAGCGAGCGCGGTGCAGGGCGGCGACGGCGACGCGACGCCGTCGATGGCCCAGGCGGTGGCAGCCCGGTCGAAGCCACCCAGCTACACCAGCGTCATGGCGCGTGAGCTCATCAGCCTTGCCCAGACCGATCCGCGTATCGTTGCCGTCACCGCGGGCATGCCCACCGGCACCGGCCTGGCCAGGTTCGGGGCCGAGTTCCCCGACCGGATGTTCGACGTGGGCATCGCCGAGCAGCACGCCGTCACCATGGCCACCGGCCTGGCCATCGCCGGCATGCGCCCGTTCGTGGCGATCTACTCGACGTTCCTGCAGCGGGCGTTCGACCAGCTCGTCCACGACGTGTGCCAGAACGACCAGCCGGTGGTCATCGGCGTTGATCGCGCCGGGCTGGTGGGCGAGGACGGCACCAGCCACCAGGGCATGTTCGCCCTGGCCGCTCAGCGGCAGCTGCCCAACCTCGTGATCGCGTCACCCAAGGATGAGCAGGAGCTGCGGCGCCTGCTGCACACCGCTTTCGGTCAGGCACATCCGTTCGCGCTGCACTACCCACGCGATCCGGGCTACGACCTGGCCGACGTCGAGCCCGCCCCCATTCCGGTCGGCAAGGGCGAACTGCTGCGCGATGGCACCGACATCCTGATCGTCGGCTTCGGGCCGATCGTGATGCGCGGGCTGGAGGCGGCCGACCGCCTGGCCGCGCAGGGCTGGTCGGTCGGGGTGATCAACGCGCGCTTTGCCAAGCCACTCGACCGCGAATTGATTCTCGACAAGGTGCACGGCAAGAAGCTCGTGGTGACCCTCGAGGAGAGCGTCGCCGTCGGCGGGTTCGGCTCGGCGGTGCTGGAGGTGCTGGCCGACGCCGGGCTTTCGGACCAGGCGTTGCGCGAGGTCCCGGTGCGGATCATTGGCTTGCCGGGCGACCGGTTCGTCGATCATGGCGCGGTCGCCGACCTGCGCCACACCCTTGGACTCGACGTCGACGGCATCACGCAGCAGGTTGAGGAGGCTGTCGCCGAGCTGGGTCTCAAGCCTGCCGCCGACACCGACGAACGGAAAGTCGCCCGCAGCGCCTAGACCCGCCTCCCGAGCCTGCCGCGCCGGCGTGATCGGTGTGACCGATCAAGTGTCCGGTGTCGGCCGTCTGCCGCTGAATTGGCATTCACTGATGCAGTCGGACACGTCGAAGCATGCATCGACCGGTGCATATGCGGCGCCGGGTGACGCAATCCGCGCCTTGACGCTCCAGCCTCGGGCAGCAATCGAGGCCATCGCGGGATCGACTGGCGGCCCGGCGGACGATTGACCTGTGTGACCGATCGGCCGATCTGACTGCGATGTCGCCAGGCCGGCGGCGAGCCCTGACGGGACAATTCGGGCATCTCGTTCGTTGGTGAGGTGTGACGATCGCGAGGACGCGCCGGCAGGACGACGCGCTGGTGCAGAACGACGGGGTCGTTGTGCCGCTTCAACCGCTTGCGCGTGCCGAGTCGGCTGCCATCGAGCGCCTCTACGCGGACCACTACCGGGACGTGTTGCGCTATGTCCTCGCACTTACGCGCTCGCTGGAGGATGCGGAGGAGATCACCGCCGACACCTTCGAGCGCGCGCTTCGGACATGGCGGCAGGTCCCTGAGCGCCCGGTCGCCTGGCTGCTGCTGACCGCCCGGCGCATCGCCACCGATCGCTGGCGCCGTGCTCGCCACCTGGCCCGCCTCATTCCGCGGATCGGCAACGGACACTCAGCGTCTTTATCCGGCCATGACACCGAGTTCGGCACCTGGTTTGAAGCGCTCGCCCGCGTCCTGACGGCGCGGCAACGCGAGGTCCTGATCCTGCGCTATCAGCGCGATCTGACCGACGCCGACATCGGTTCCGTCATGGGTCTTTCGGAGTCGGGCGTGCGATCGCTGGTCGCCCGCGCCCTGGCAGTGCTGCGTTCGCATGCGGAGCTGCTCTGATGAACGATTTCGACGACACCACTTTCGCCCGGTTTGCCCGGCGGTTCGCCCGCATCGAGCAACTGGTGCCAGAGCCACCGGCACGCGTATTCGGGCCGATGACACGCGTACAGCCGGGCGTGGCCGGACTGCTGCGACCCGCCATCCTGCTCGGCGCGGTGCTGCTGCTCGGCGGAGCGCTTTTCTTCGCCTCGGTGGGATTGCGGCCCGGGCCGACCCCGACGCCCTCGCCTGCGGTGACCCCGTCGCCGCGTGTGACGGTCCCGCCCGACTCGGCGCCTCCCGAGGTAGTGCTGGATGCCTATCTCTCGGCGCTTGTCGCCGGCGACTGCGACACCTCCGGGCAATTCGTCGGCTCGCTCGTCTACAACTGGGGCGGTGACGCTTTCTGTGGCGGAATAACACGTGTTGTGGCTTTCAAGATCCTTGGCGAGCCCCATCGACTCGGCCTCAACATGGTCGTTCTCACCACCGCCCTCACGATCACCGGCACAACGCGTGGATTGCCGCCCGGCGAGGTTGGCTCCGGGTTTGTCCTGCAGCAGCAATCCAGTGGAGCGTGGCGGGTCGTGCAGGCCTACCCCGGCGGTCCGCTGTCCCCGTCGATGCTTCCGACTTCGCCGCCGACCTAGCCTGGTGACGTCACGACCCGCACAGCCTGTAGATCCATGGCATCGGTCTGCCCGAGCAATCGTCGAGAGCCACGACACCGCTGCGAGACGTGCAGCGGTTTGGAATTCGATCCTTTGGCGTGGCGACCGGGTCAAACGGCACTCCGGCCAAGTCTGTGAAGTGCGGATGATTCCCTAATGGCGGAGCTATCGCTCGATAACGCATCTGTGGCCACTGGCGAGCGACCGGACCCACTCGATGAACTGACCCGCGCCGAGCGCAACGTCCTGCGGGTGCTGACGACAGGAGCCCGTAACCGAGAGATCGCGACGCGGCTGTGCCTGAGCGAGTCGACAGTTCGAAGCCATCTGACCCACATCTACGCGAAGTTCGGCGTTGACGGCCGGGCGGCGCTGATCGCAGCGCTGCGGGACAGCAACGTCGCTCCGTTGGCAACGCCGCCCTCCGAGGCACATCGGTATGTGGCCTCCGCCATCGTCTTGCTCGGCCTGGCGGTCCTCCTCGCTGTGACAGTCCTGGCGCTCGTCCTCGTCTCGCAGCCGCAGACCTTTGCGCGCCCATTCACAGGGCCGCAGTCGCCGAGGATGTTTGGAGGATCCCCTGAGATCGTTCCAACGCATGGCATATCTGCTCACTAGCTCGAGATTGCTGATGTTTTTCAGAGGTTCGTCGGATGCCATCCGGCGAATCCGTGGTCATGCTTCGAGGGATGGCAATCCACGAAGACCAGCCACGACGTGACCGGACGTGCAAGATGCTGGCGATCTTCCTCACTGTCTTCCTCGTCGTCGCGGTGACGCTGGGCATTTGGGCCGTGGCGTCGGGGTTCATGTTGATCCCGGTCGGCTTTCCCGGCTTGAGAGATTCCGGCACCGAGCGCATCCTGACCACGCTGCCCGGCTATCTGCCTTGACGCCATGACTCGGCCTCGCCGGCCGCCGATGAGGACCCGCTTCTGGGGCCCGCTTCGGGTTGGCTGGCGGATCCTGGTCAGCAACCAGCCGCGGGCGATCATTCTTGCCGCCGGCTCGGTCTCGATCGCCCTGGCCGCGGCATCGCTTGCGACCGCCGCGGTGACCAGCCGCACGATCGTCGGCCAGACCGTCGACGCCGGATGGCGCGGCGCCTACGACCTGCTCGTTCAGCCGACCGACGCGACGACGTACACGATCGACGGCAAGCAGGTCGTCCCATCCGACTTTCTCGCAGTACGTTCCTCGGGCATCACGCGCGCGCAATGGCACGCGATCCAGCAGATCCCAGGCGTCGAGGTCGCCGCGCCGCTGGCCACACTCGGCTGGATGAGGCCCGATGACGTCGCCATCGACGCGTCATTCCCGACGCCTGACCGGGGACAACTGGTGAAGATCACGGAGGAGGTCAGCCTGCCCGATGGCACGCAGATTCGGGCGAACGGCTACGTCGGCGTCAATTGGGACTACCAGGGTGAGTTCAGACTAGCCGCGGTGATCGCTGGTGCGGTCGGGTCGGGCGGGTGGGGCACGCAGCCGGGGCAGCCGGCCAATGCAGACCTGAAGATTGAGCTGCCCTCGACATGGGGCGATATCGTCGGCATCGACCCGGTTGAGGAAGACCGACTGATCGGCCTCAGCGAATACGTAACGGGCCAGAATCTGCAACGCGGGTTGACGACGACGTTTGATCAGAACGCCCAGGAGACAGCGACTCGCGTGCCTGTGATCACGCCGGCACACGTGTCCCTGCCGGGGCAGGTGACGATGTCGATCTCGCTCGTCGACGGCGTGGATGTCGCTGGGCTGGGCGCCGCACTCGAAGAGATGCACCGGACGACGAAGTTCAACGGATCGCTGACCGACTGGCTCGCGGCCGAGGATTCGGTGGTCCAGGGCTTTACCAATGGCAAGACGACCCAGGTCGTCGCATCCGACACGAAGGCGTTCTCCGACCTGATCCAGCCCCTGCGTGTCACCCTCGTTGAGTTCCATGACGGCGCGATCCAGCCCAACATGAACGTTGGCGGCGGTGGTGCCTACGGGCGCAACGTCCTGCTGTTGCCCTCCGAGACGGCCTATGGCCGCACTCCGGATGGTCATCCCATCCTCGACAACCTCGGAACGTGGAGCGAACTCGTTCAGCCGGCGATCGCCGCAGCCGCACCGCAGGGATGGAACGCGGGCACAATTGGCGACCTGCTCGACGGGCTAGTGCAGTACCGACCGCTGGCGGTCACGGTCCCCGATCCGTTCCTCGTCGACTCGCTCGGCACGTACGATCTCGACGCTATTGCCGCGCGCTACGCGGGCGCGACCAACTATGTCCCGCTGGGGGTCTATGGTGATCCGGCGCGGCAGCTCGTTGCCGATGCCGGCGGCAACCCGGTCAACCAGGCGCTGCCGGTCTCGCTCAACCCGGGCGGTCTCAACCCGCTGCCGCCGATCGGCCTGACCAACCTCGAGACGGTCGAGGCGCTGCGCGGTGCGCAGTTCATCGACGCCATCCGCGTCCGCGTCTCCGACGTTGACGCCTACACGCCGGCGGCGGTCGACCACATCGCCCAGGTGGCGCAGGCGATCCGCGATCGGACCGGGCTGCACGTCGATGTCGTGGCCGGTAGCTCGCCGGTCGACGTCGACGTAGCCGTCGCGGGCGTGGGCACCGTTCGCGAGCGCTGGACGACGCTGGGCGAGGCGCCACGAATCGTGACCGGCGCCGATGGCCTGTCGGGCCTCCTGCTCGGCGGCGCGGGCCTGGTCGTGCTGCTGTATTTGGGCAGCTTCGGGGTCTTCCTCGTCGATGACCAGCGGCGCGGGCTCGAGATCCTGGGCCAGCTCGGCTGGCGGCGAGTGAGCCGGGTCTGGCTGCTGGTCAGCCAGGCGCTGCTGCTCGGCCTCGCCGCGGCGATCCTGTCGGTCATCCTGCTGGCGATATTCGACGCCATCACCGACGTCGACCTACCGCCGCTGGCGTATCCCATCGCGGCGCTGGGAGTCGTCGGTGTGCACATGGCCGCCGCTGGCCTTGCCGCACTGACCAACCGCGGGCAGCGCGAGCGCGTCGTGGGCGAGCCGCGACGCTGGCTGAGCCTGGGTGTCGTCCGCCTGGGCCTGCGCAACAGCTTCGAAGCACCGCGCCGACTGCTGGCAGTTGCCATCGCCCTGGCGCTGGCGATCCTCGTCGCGGGCACCATCGCGGCGGTCGAGGTCGCCTACGGCGGCGAGCTGCGCACGACAGTGCTGGGCGGCCTGGTGTGGCTGCGCGTGGGCTGGTTCCACCTGCTCGCCGCCGGGGCAGCGTTGTTCGCCGCGGCGTCGATCGCGCTCGACTCCGGTGTGCTGGCCGTCGAGCGGCGCGTCAGCCTGATCGCCCTGCTGCGCGCCACCGGCTGGCGCGCCCGCGCTATCGCCAGCGTCGTGTCGGTCGAGGCCGGCCTGCCGGCCTTCGCCGGCGGTCTCCTCGCCGTGATCCCTGTCGTCGCGGTCGGCGCTTGGGTCGGTCTCCCGTGGCCAGCGCTGGTCGTTCTCGGCGCAGCGGCCGTGGTGCTCGGTGGCCTCGTTGCGCTCGTCGTCGCCGCCCTGCCGGCACGCCTCGCGCTGGCCGTCGACCCGGCGCGTGGTCTCGCCGCCGAGGGCATGACCGGCGCGCTACCCGGCTTCGCGTCGCGGGCTGCGCTGGCCGTCATTGTCGTTCTGGCGATGTTCGTGACCGGTGCCGGCGTCGGCTACGGAGTGCTCGCCCCGGCCGCCATCCCGCCAAATGCGTTTGTGCCAGTTCCGTCACCCGCACCGCCGTCGGCAGAGTCGATCGCGCTTGCTGGCCATGTCGACGCGATCGCCGGCCACGCCGACCGAGTGGCGGGCAACGCGAGCTTCGATTGGACGCTGCGTTACGTCACGGACTTCGTGCGCTCCCACGGAGGCTCAGCCTCAAGCGAGGAGTTCCTGTCGTTCATGCCACAGTGGTTCGACGCGTCAGGCAATTCGATAGACGTTGGCGCGATGTTCAGCGGCGGCCTCGCGGTGACGCCGCAGTTCACGGCCGATGCTCCGCTTCCCTTTACCGCGAGCGAGCTCAGCCAGCCCGACTGCGCAGTCGGGCTGCTGGTGCTGCGGGTGTCCGATGCCGACGACCCCACGCGACCCTTTGACACCCTGTCCCGCTGCAGCTCGGAGGGGACGACCGCGGTGCTGACGGTCAGGCCGCTCGCGGACGAGGCGTGGACAGCCGTAACTCACGCCGCATCCGTCGGGCTGACCGCCGGCGAGATCGTGTGGGCAACAGTCGGCTCACCGGCAGACGCGACGCCGCTGCTGGTCGTGCCGGTCGGCTCGACAGGTCCCGGGGCGGCCCAGAGCGCGGCGCCGATAGCGGTCGCTCTCGAGTTGGCCGCCAAGGCGCACGCCTACGATCTGCCGTTGCGCCTCGCGTTCGCCGATCTGAGCCAGCCGGGGACGATGTCGAGCCTCGTGCGCCGCGCCACCGAAAAGATGCCGCTGGCGCCGGTCATCGAGCTTGGGCCGCTCGGCGGCCGGCTGGCCGCCGTGCTTGGTGAACATTGGACGGACGCGCTCGACGAGGCATCGACACGCCAAGCCCTTCTCGGCTCGCTCGTCCTCGACGACGGCGCAGGCGACTGGGTAGCGCGAACCGCCGACCTGGCGGCGACCGACACGTCGGCCGCGCTGCTGTCTGCGCTGACCTCCGGCGCGCCGCCCGACGACGTGCACCTCGACGGCGTCATCGCCCCATCGGCCCTCGCGATCGGCATCGACGCTGCCTACCTGGGCGAGCCGACGAGTCTCAATACTGACACTGGCACCCCGGCCGACACCCCCGACCAGCTCGACAACTCGGCCCTCGAGCACACCCTGGCCCAGCTTGTGTCCGCCCTGGAGGTCCTCGATGCTGCAACTGACTGATGCGACGCGCATGTACGGCAGTGGCGCGACGGCGGTCGTGGCACTTGATCACGTTGATCTCGCGGTGGCGCACGGCGAGCAGATCGCGGTGCTGGGGCCGTCCGGGGCGGGCAAGACGACGCTGCTGGCGCTGATGGGCCTGCTTGATCGGCCGACAGAGGGCAGCGTCCTGCTCGATGGCAGCGACGTGGGTGGCCTATCGGACGATGCGCGGGCCGACGTCCGGCGGGAAAGGATCGGGCTCGTCTTCCAGCTCTTCCACCTGGTGCCGGCGCTGTCCGCGCTGGAGAACGTGATGCTGCCGCTCGTGCCGTATCGCTCGCGGCGAGACCTCGACGCTCACGCCCGGGAGCTGCTCGGCCAGTTGGGCCTGGGCGACCGGCTACGGCATCGGCCGGGCGAGCTGTCCGGCGGCGAGCAACAGCGGGTCGCCATTGGCCGCGCCCTTATCGCAGACCCACAGCTCGTGCTGGCCGACGAGCCGACCGGCAACCTTGACTCGCAGACCTCGCGTCAGGTCGTCGATCTCCTGGCGACCTTGCAGGCCGAGCACGGCTTTGCCCTGGTCGTGGCGACCCACGACCCGACGATCGCCGACCGCTTCAGTCGCCACGTCCTCGTCCGCGACGGCAGGCTCGACGACGGCGTCAGTGACTTGGCACTGCGGCCGAAAGCGAAGGCCGCCGGAGGATTACCGGCAATGAAATGATCGGTGTGGCGGGTCAAACGTCCGGTAGCGGTTGGCGGGCGCTGACCGGGCATTCATCCATCCACTCGGATGCGGCAGAAGATGCGTCGAGCGCTGCATAAACGGTGGCTGGTAAGGCCAAATCGAGTCTGGCCGGCAGTCTGGGTTGGCATCGGGGACGGCCGCTGCCTTCACTCGAGCGGATCGGCGGACGTTTGACCCGTGTGAGCGATCAGCCCGCGCGACGGGTCGCGGCCGATACTTGGCCGGTGGCTCGAGTCCGATCTCCCCGATGGCGGCTTGACGATCTCGTTGTCCAGCGTGGCCTGGCAGAGGATCGCGACGAGGCGACCCGCCTGTTGCTGGCGGGCCAGCTCCTGGTCGGGCAGGGCGACGGCGCGCGGCGCGATCGGAAGCCGGGCGAGCTGGTCGCGCCGGACGTCGTGATCGAGCCCAAGGCACGCCCGCGCTTCGTGTCGCGCGGCGGCGAGAAGCTCGACGCGGCGCTCGAGGCTTTCGGCATCAACGTGGCCGGCCGCGTGTGCCTCGACGTGGGTGCCTCGACCGGCGGCTTCACCGACGTTCTGTTGCGGCGCGGCGCGGCACGCGTCTATGCTCTCGACGTGGGGCGCGGACAGCTGGCCGACGTTCTGCGCACCGATCCGCGTGTCGTGTCCATCGAGCGGACGCACGCCGCGCGACTCGATCCGGCCGCCGAGGATCATGTCACGTTGCCGCAGCCGATCGACCTGGCCGTCATCGATGTCTCGTTCATCTCCTTGACCCGCGTCATGCGCGGCGTTGCCGCCACGCTGGCCCCCGGCCGCGGCGAGATCGTGGCGTTGGTTAAGCCGCAGTTCGAGGCCGATCCCGCCCAGGCGCCAGGCGGGGTGGTTCGTGATCCTGCAGTTCACCGCGCGGCCATAGACAAGGTCACCGAACACGCGGCCACGATCGGGCTGCACCGGCAGGGCGAGATCGAGTCGCCGCTGCGCGGTCCCGCCGGCAACCGCGAGTTCCTGCTGCGCCTGGGCCGATGAAGCGGATCGGTTTCGCCTTCAACCCCACCAAGCCCGCGGCCATCGAGCTGCGCGATCGGGCGCTCGAGTGGTGCACGAAAGCGGGCTGCTCCGCCTGGGCGCTGGAGTCGGGCGATACGCCGCGGCTGATCGACCAGCTCCCGTCGGCCGACTGCCTGGTAGTGCTCGGCGGCGACGGGACCTTTCTGCGTGCCGCACGGGCACTCGCGCGCGTCGACGTGCCGGTGCTCGGCGTGAACTCGGGCCGTGTCGGCTTCCTGTCGAAGATCGAGCCCGATGGGCTCGAACACGCGCTCGGGGACCTGGTGCGCGGCGACTATGCGATCGAGCCGCGCATGATGCTCGAGGCGCGACTCGCGCGCCACGCCCACTCGGACAGCCCCTCGCCGCTTCCGGGTGAGGGCTCGCTGGCGGCGCTCAACGACGCGGCCATCGTGCGCGGCGGCGAGGCGCGCGTGCTTCATCTCGATGTATCGGTCGACGACTCGCACCTGGCCACCTATGTCGCCGATGGCGTGGTCGTCGCCACGCCCACCGGGTCGACCGCCTATTCGTTCAGCGCCGGCGGGCCAATCCTGGATCCCACCGCGCGCAACCTGATCGTCACGCCGGTGGCGGCCTACCTGTCGTCGATCCGTTCGGTCGTCGTCGGGCCATCCCATGTTGTGTGCGTGCGGTTGGTCGATGGGCCGCCGGCGATCGTGAGCATCGACGGCCGTGACGACTACCCGTTGGAAGTTGGCGACTCGGTCGAGATCCGTGCGCTCGAGCGGCCGCTGCGGCTGGTCGAACCGCGCAACGCGCTGCCGTTCTGGGAGCTTCTGCGCCAGAAGGCGGCCCTGCTGCCGGCCTAGATGCTGCGCGAGCTGGCCGTACGCGACCTCGCGCTGATCGAGCGTGCACGGGTCGCGCTGGGGCCCGGGCTGACGGTCATCACCGGCGAGACCGGCGCGGGCAAGTCGCTGCTCATCGACGCGCTCGGCCTGGTCATGGGTACGCGCGCCGACTCCGGCCTGGTGCGCCACGGCGCGCCGGGCGCGCGTGTCGAGGCGATCGTCGAGACGGACGATGCCACGCTGATCTGTGTACGCGAGCTGTCGCCCGAGGGCAGGAGCCTGGCGCGGATCGACGATGAGACGGTGACGGCCGGCCGGCTGGCGACCGTGGTCGGGCCGCTGATCGAGATACATGGCCAGCACGAGCAGCAGCGCCTCCTATCCGCCGCCTGGCAGCGCGATGTCGTCGACGAACTCGGGGGCCACGCGGAGTTGCGCGCGCAGGTGGCCGCGGACGTACGGGCGCTGCGCGCCAACGAGGCGGCGCTGCGCGAGCTCGAGATCGATCCGGCCGAGTTGGAGCGGCGACTCGAACTGGCCCAGCACGCGGCTGATGAGATCGCGGCCGCTGCGCCAGCGCTGGGCGAGAGCGACGAGCTGCGCACGCGCCTGAACGTGCTCGGCAATGCCCAGAGGATCGCCACGCTTCTCGACCAGGCGCACGGCGAGCTCGCCGGGGAGGGGATCGGCGCGCGAGATCGCCTCGCCGCGGCGGCTCGCGACGTTGCCGAGCTGACCCGTGTCGACGCCTCTGCCGCAGATCTCGGCGGACGTCTGGCCGGGCTGGAGGCCGAGGCGGCGGACGTGGCGCTGGACCTGCGCCGCCGCGCCGAACAGATGGCTGAGGCGGCCGACAGCACGACGGAGATCGAGGTCCGGCTGAGCGTGCTGTACGGCCTGCTGCGCAAGTACGGCGAGACGGAGGCGGCCGTGCTCGAGTACGGTGAGCGTGCCCGAGCCGAGGTCGAGCGGCTGCGCGGACTGAACGACGAAAGGCGCCGGCGGGCGGCCGACACGGAGCGGTTGCTGGCGCAGGCGACTGGGGGCGCGGGCGAACTGAGCGTCGCGCGCAACGCGGCGGCGCAGCGTTTGGCGGGCGAGGTGACCGAACGGTTGTTGGAGCTCGGCTTCCCGTCGGCCGCGCTGCAGATCAGGGTGGCATCGGCGCCCCTGGACGAAAGCGGTGCGGACGCCATCGAGTTCCTGTTCGCGCCCAACCCCGGCGAACCGGCGCGCGAGCTGGCGCGTATCGCCTCGGGCGGCGAGTTGTCGCGCGTCGCGCTGGCGCTCAAGACCGTCGTTGCCCGGGCCGACCACACGCCGACCCTCATCTTCGACGAGATCGACGCCGGCATCGGTGGCCGGTCGGCGGACCCGATCGGGCACATGCTCTGGCGGCTGGCCCGTGACCACCAGGTCGTGTGCGTCACCCATCTGCCGCAGATCGCGGCCTACGCCGACGCGCACCTGCGCATCGAGAAGAAGACTGACGGCGCACGGACCACGACCAGCGTCGAGTCGCTCGACGCCGACGCGCGGCGGCACGAGCTCGCGCTGATGCTCGGTGGTCCAACGGACCAGGCGGCGACGTTGGCCGCGGCCGACGCCCTGCTGCAGCGTGCCGGCAACGCCACGCGCGAAGTTGCGGCATGACCGAGGCGCCACTGCAGCTCGCGCCGGCCATCGACGGTTACCTGACCTACCTGCGTGTCGAGCGCGGCCTGTCACCGGCCACGATCAGCGCCTACGCCAACGACCTGCGCCACTTTGCGCTGTACGTGGAGCGGGGGCGCGGCGACTGGCGTCGCGACGCGAGCCCGGCACGCGACCACCTGGCCGCCCTGTCGCGGCCGCCGCGCGTGCTCAAACCGACGAGTCACCGGCGCAAGGCGGCCGCGATCCGCGCCTTCTACCGCTTCTGTTACGCGGAGGGGTTGATCGAGCGTGACGTGGCAGGGCTGATTGATCTGCCGCGCGCCGCCCGTCAGCTGCCCGACACTCTTGACGTGGCCCAGGTCGAGGAGTTGCTCGAGGCACCCGACCCCGGGCAGTCCGACGGTATTCGCGACCGCGCGCTGATGGAGCTGCTGTACGCGTGCGGGCTGCGTATCAGCGAGTCGCTCGGGCTTGATCTCGAGGACGTGTCGCTGGTCGAGGGCAGTGTGCGCGTGATCGGCAAGGGTGACCGTGAACGGCGGCTACCGGTGGGCGACGTCGCCCTGGCCGCGCTGGGGCGCTACCTTGACGAGGTACGGCCGGTGTACCTGGCGCACGCCGAGCGGCCATTAGCGCGGGGCGGGCCGCTCTTCGTGAGCCGGCGCGGCACCCGCCTGGCGCGCATGTCGGCCTGGCGAGTGATTTGCCGAGCCGCACTCAAGACCGGTATTCGCGGTCACGTGACGCCCCATACTCTTCGTCACAGTTTTGCCACGCACATGCTCGAGGGTGGGGCCGACCTGCGCGTGGTGCAGGAATTGCTCGGACACGCCAGCATCACGACCACGCAGCTGTACACGCACCTCACGGGGGAGCGGATCAGGCAGGTTTACGCGCGGGCACACCCGCGCGCCTAGAGGGAGACACGCACATGCGCTACGCAGACAGTCTTCTGAGCCAGGGCGAGGTGATCGTCTTGCGCACTCGCCAGCACTGGCTGAACCTGCTCAGGCGGGCGCGCTACGGGCTGCTGCTGTGGCTGCTGGGCATCGTTCTCATCGCGGTGGTCATCTGGTTCAACGTGCAGGCCGGCCTGCCGCGCGACGTCATGAGTGTCGCGGCGCTGGTCGCCTTCGCCGCCGGCCTCGTCGTCTTCCTGTGGGCGTACTGGCATTGGTGGGCGCAGGACTATATGGTCACCAACCGCAGATTGCTGAAGGTCAGCGGCGTCCTCAACAAGCGGTCCGCCGACAGTTCGCTCGAGATGATCAACGACGCCGTCCTCAAGCAGAGCCTGTGGGGCCGGATGCTCAACTATGGTGACCTGGAGATCATGACTGCGGCCGAGGTATCGGTCGACGTCTACCACATGATCGCCGGCCCAGTGGAGTTCAAGAAGGCGATGCTCACGGCGAAGCACACGCTCGAGACGGAGCTGCGCTCCGGCCTGCCACCGACGCCGCCACTGCGCGCGTCCGACGCACCGGCATCCGCGCCACCGGCCATGCCGGCCCAGCCCGTGCCGGCGGCTCCGCAGCCGTCTTCCGAGCCGGCTTTCGCCGCTGAGGGCGCAGCCTCGACTCCGCCACCGACGGCATCAGCAGCGCCTGACGCGCCGGCGATCCCGTCGGCGGCCGTGGGCGACGGCTCGCTCGAGATCACCCAGACGCTGGCTCGGCTCGCCGACCTGCGCGACAAAGGTGCGATCACGCCCGAGGAGTACGAGCAGAAGAAGAGCGAACTCCTGGGCCGGCTGTAATCGTGTCGGTGCAGCTCATCCAGAGCCTGATTGCCGTCGCGATCATCATCCTCGTCTCGTTTCCGATCCACGAGTTCTTCCACGCCTTCGCCGCGTTCGAGCTGGGCGACAACACCGCTCGCTGGCAGGGTCGCCTGACACTCAATCCGATCGTCCATTTCGACCCGCTCGGCGGAACGCTGCTGGCGCTCAGCGCGCTGGTCGGTGGCTTCTTCATCGGCTGGGCCAAGCCGACCCCGGTCAATCCCTACAACCTGCGCTATGGCCGACGCGGGGAGGCCCTCGTTGCGCTCGCCGGTCCTCTGTCGAACCTGTTGATGGCCGCCATCGTCGCCATCCCGCTGCGGCTGATCGTCATGGACACCAGCCTGCTCAACTCGATCGCCAGTAACCAGTTGGCCAGCTTCGTCTTGAATGTCGCGTCCTATTTCCTCGTGATCAACGTCTTCCTGATGGTCTTCAACCTGCTTCCCATCCCGCCGCTCGACGGCTGGCGCGTGCTGCTTGGCCTGGTCGACGCGCGCACGGCCTACACGCTGCGCCAGTACGAGCAGTACGGCTTCCTGCTCATCCTCGTGCTGTTCTTTGCGGGTGCGACGTTGATCGGCAACCTTGCGGGCGTGATCATCAGTTTCCTGCTGGGCACCTGAGGCGCGCATGACCAGCTGGTGGGCGGCGAAGATCCGGCGCTTCGGGCGCTACGTCTTCGCCCGCGTCGCTCCTGCCGAGCGGCGCGCCCTTGCGGGCTGGCTGACCGGGCCGCAACTTGCGCTGTTCGACGGGATGCATCCGGCCGACCAGCGTCACGGGCTGGACGTCGTCGCGGCCCTGCGTTCGGCCGGACACCGCGATCCTGATCTGCTGTTGGCCGGCCTGCTTCACGATTTGGGCAAGGGCCAGGCCATCCACTTGTGGCACCGCGTCGCCTGGTCGCTCGCCGACCACTATGGGCGCTGGCCGCGCATGATTGCGCTGCGCCTGCCGACGTTCACGCAGGCCTTCGCGACACTCGATGCCCATGCCGACGGCTCGGCCGAACTGGCCCTGACGGCCGGTTGTTCGCCGCGTGCGGCCGAGCTGATTCGCCACCAGGCCGAGCCGACCGACGCTGAGCTTGGCCGGGCGCTGCTGCTCGCCGACCAGGCCAACTGATGTATCCCGCGATCGTCGCCGTTGAGCTGGATGCCGCCGCCGGCCGGCCGGAGGAGGCCACCCGCGTGCGGCTGGAGGGCTTCGAGGGCCCGCTGGCGCTCTTGCTGGCCCTCATCGAGCAGCGCCAGCTCGATGTGCTCACGGTTCGCCTGGGCGATCTGGCCGGTGCTTATCTCGAGGCGGTGGCAGGTGTCGAGCAGGGCCGCCTGGGGTTGCTCAGCTCGTTCGTGGCGGTCTGCGCGCAGCTGATCCTGATCAAGTCGCGTGCACTGCTGCCGCGGCCGCCCGTCGCCGCCGGCTCGGAGGCGGCGACAACCGAAGGCGACCCTGAGGAGGAACTGCGCCGGCGGCTGATCGAGTACCGGCTCTACCGCGACGCGGGAAGGTTCCTCGGCGGGCGCCTCGGCGCGCACGTGGTCCTTTACCACCGTGAGGCGGACCTGGCCGCGGCCGCCGGCCGTGCCGGTGCACAGCCAGAGGACGTTGAGCCGCTCGATCCTGCCCTGCTGGCGGATGCCATCCTGGCCTCGCTGCGCCTCGTACCACCCGCGCCACCACCACCTGAAGCCATCGCCCGGACGATCACCCTGGAGGAGCGCGCCGCGGCCATCCGCGATGCGCTGCGCCACGCGCCGCTGGTGGTGCTACAGGAGCTGCTCTCGGGTGTCACTGACCGGATGGTGGTGGCGGTGACCTTCCTGGCACTGCTCGAGCTGGCCAAGGGTCGCGAGGTGATCATCGAACAGGCCGAGCCTTGGGGGCCGATCTACGTGCGCCGTGCAGATCAGGCAGCGGCGGTGGCCGATGGGTGACCCTATGCGGTTGGTGCCGGTGATGGCCGCCACCGATGATGACCTCGAGCAGCTGCCCGAGCCGGCCGCGGGCGCCCTCACCGTCGCCCAGCTCGAGGCGCTGTTGTTCGTCGCGGAGCGGCCGCTCAGCCGGCGCGAGATCGCTGCCCTGGCCGGGGTTGAGCGCGGGGTGGTCGACACCGCGCTGGGAGACCTGGAGGTGGCGCTCCGCGAGCGCGGCGTGCGCCTGATCGTGGTAGGTGAACGGGTGCAGCTCGTCAGCGCACCGGAGGCCGGCGCGCTCATCGCGCGCTACGTCGGCGCCGACGCGGTGCGCCTGTCGCCGGCCGCGCTCGAGACGCTGGCCATCGTCGCCTATCGCCAGCCGGTCACACGCGGCGTGATCGAGCGCATCCGCGGCGTCGATTCCGATTACGTCCTGCGTAGCCTCGTGCATCGCCGGCTGGTGGCCGAGCAGGGTCGCGCCGACACGCCCGGTCGGCCCATCCTGTACGGCACCGGCTTCGAGTTCCTGGAGCGCTTCGGCCTGACCTCGCTCGATGATCTGCCCCCACTCGAGCCGGAGGCGGCGCTGCGGCTGGATGAGTGACCGGGTCCGCATCCACAAGGTGCTGGCCGACGCCGGCGTTGCATCGCGGAGGCGGGCCGAGGTTCTCGTGAGCGAAGGCCGCGTGACGGTCAACGGGACCACCGCCGGCATCGGCCAGCTGGTCGATCCGCGGCACGATCAATTGAGCGTCGACGGCCGGCCGATCGGCAGCCGTCAGGCGCGCGTGTACCTGGTGCTCGCCAAGCCGGCCGGCGTGACCAGCACGGTGGGCGATCGACATGCCAGTCAGACAGTGCTCGATCTCGTGCCGGCGGCGCTGCGCGGCGACGGAGCGCGGATATACCCGGTGGGCCGGCTCGACCGCGAATCCGAAGGGCTGTTGCTGCTGACCAACGACGGCGAGTGGGCGCAGCGCATGCTGCATCCGAGCCACGGCGTCGAGCGCGAGTACGCGGTCGGCCTCGCCGGCCCGCTCAATCCCGAGCAGCGCGTGGGGGTGGAGGCGGGCATCACCCTCGAGGAGGGTCGCGCGCGGGTGGTACGGCTGTCGGAGGCAACCAGCGCCGATGTTCGCCAGTTGGGCGCACTCATCGGTCCCTCGGCGGCGCAGCTGACCTGGTACCGGGCGACGCTGCGCCAGGGCATGAAACGGCAGTTGCGGCGGATGTTCTCGGCTGTCGGCGCGCCGGTGCACCGGCTGGTCCGAATCCGCTTCGGGACGCTGCGGCTGTACGGCATGGCGCTGGGCGAAGTGCGCCCGCTCAGCCAGACTGAGCGGCGCCACCTGAACGCCCTCGTGACGGAGCGTGGCGAAGCTGGCCTGGTGGTCAGCGTCGACGGTCCCGGAGGCAGCGGCAAGTCGACAGTTGGCGCCGGTGCTGCTGCTCGCCTCGGTTTCCGGTTCTGCGATACCGGCGTGTTGTATCGCGGCCTGACCTGGCTGGCCCTGCAGCGCGTGGTCGACCTCGACGATCCGCGGGCGCTCGTCGCGCTGGTGCCGCAACTCGAGCTGGCGCCCGATGACGCGGAGCGCTACGTGCACGTGCTCGTTGACGGCGCCGACGTGAGCGACCAGCTGCACACCGCCGATGTCGACCGGGAGGTGAGCCGCGTATCCCTGCACGCCGAGGTGCGTGCCCAACTGCTGCCACTCCAGCGCGCGCTCGCGGCGCAGGGCCGGATCATCATGGCCGGGCGCGACATCGGCAGCGTCGTCCTGCCCGACGCGGACCCGAAGATCTACCTCGATGTCCCGGTCGCCGAGCGCGCCCGGCGTCGCGCGGCAGAGCGCGGCGAGCTCGATGACGCGACGGCGGTGGCGCGCATCGAGGCTGACCTGCGCCGCCGCGACGGCATTGACAGCACGCGCGCGACAGCCCCGCTGCGCGTTCCCGACGGCGCGACCATCGTTCACACTGCGGGCAACACGCTCGATCAGACCATCGCCCGGGTGGCCGTCGTCATCGAGCAGCGTGCGCGCGAGCTCCGCCAGTGAGCACGCCATGAGCCACGACGACCAGCCGCACCTTTCGCGGTTCCTGCGGCTGGCGGCTGGCGTGGCGCGCTTCGCGCTCTCGGCGCTGGCGCGCGTCCACGTCGAGGGCCTCGAGAACGTGCCGCGCGACGGCCCGCTCATCGTTGTCGCCAACCACCAGTCGAATGCCGATCCGCCTCTGGTGGCCGGCTGGCTAACGCCGGTGCTCGGCCGTCAGATGCACATCCTGGCCAAGCAATCGCTGTTCGTCGGCCCCGTGGCGCCGGTCCTCCGCGCGCTCGGTGCGACGCCGGTACGTGCCGGGGGCAGTGACATCGACGCCTATCGCGTGGCGCTTTCGCTGCTCGATCGCGGCGAGGTCATGTGTATCTTTCCCGAAGGCACACGCAGCGCCGACGGCGTCCTCGACGATGCCAAACCCGGTGTAGCCATGCTCGCTACGCGTTCGGGCGTGCCCATCCTGCCGGTCGGCATCTCGGGCACGGATCGTTTCCTCGGCCGCGGCAGCCGCTGGCCCAGGATCGGGACACCCATTTCGCTGCGCTTCGGCAAGCCGTTCGCCGTCGCGCTCGACGCACGGAAATCACGCCGCCAGGCGATCACACCGGTTTCCGACGAGATCATGCGCCGCATCGCGGAGTTGGTTGACGAGCGTCATCGTGGCCGCTACGCCTGACGCGGTGACCCCGACACTCCATATAGTGCGCACATCGCGCTCAGCAGTGCGGACATAGCGCTCAGCAGTGCGCACGTTGCGCTGACCGTCTGCCCACGGGAACATCGTCGTCGCGAGGAGGGAGAGATGTCCGACCAGCCGTCATACCCGCCACCGCCACCTTCACCGCCATCCGACTCTCCCGGCGGTTACCCACCACCCGGTCCGGCCGGGTATCCGCCGCCGGGCCCGCCCACCGCTTTTCCGCCCCCCGGCCCGCAGGGCTATGTACCGCCGCCGCCCGGACCGCTGGGCTACACGCCGTCGCCGGTGGCCCGCCCGTCCAACCGCCGCGGTCTGGTGGCACTGGCCGTCGCGGTCGTGATTCTCGTCGTTATCTTCGGCGGCTACTTCTTGTTCCGTGACCAGCTCACAGGGAATGTCAACGAACTCCAGGTGGGCGACTGCATCGACGAGCCGATCGGCACTACTTCGGTCAGTGACGTCCAGCACCATCCGTGCAGTGATCCGCACGACGCCGAGGTATTCGCACTGATCACCGACTCCACGAGCGGCGACTATCCCGGCGCCACCCACTTCGAGAGCATCGCCAACACCCAGTGCTTCTCCGAGGCGACGACCTACCTGGGCATCGACTTCAACTCGCGCGACGACATCGGCGGGGGCTTCTTCTACCCAACGACCAACAGTTGGGGCGACGGTGACCGCACGATAACGTGCTACCTCGACCGTACCGATGGCCAGCAGTTGACCGGCTCGTTGCGCGGGATAGGCGCCTCACCCCTTCCGGCTCCGTAGTCCGCCGGTCGGCGCGCCGCATCGACAGCGCGCTGAGTGACGTTGGCAACGCCTTCGGTTCCGTGGAGCCGTCACGACGGCCGCCCCACGGCGGCCGTGGTGACTCCGAAGCCGCAGATCCCTGCCCTTATCCGGTGGCCCGTTCGGCCGACGGGCTCGTTCACGAGTCGGGCCTGACGGGAGGCCGGTGCGATACTAGCGAGCGTGATGGGTAGCGTTGAGGAGGTGCGTATAGCGCGCCGTACGGGCTTTTGCTACGGCGTGCGCGAGGCGATCGACTACGCTCGACTGAGCGCGGCGGAAGGCAAGCCCACCCATACCCTCGGCCAGGTCGTCCACAACGAGGGCGTCATCGCGCAGCTCCAGGCGCAGGGCATCAGGACGGTCGACTCGCTCGATGATGTCGACCACGGCGCGGCCGTTGTCATTCGCGCCCACGGGGTCACACCAGAGGTGATGGGTCGCGCGCAGGAGCGTGGGCTCGACGTGATCGACGGCACGTGCACGTGGGTTATCCAGGAGCAGCGCGAGTTGCAGCGGCTCGTGGACGACGGCTACACCATCGTGCTGCTCGGTACCCCGCGCCATCCTGAGGTGGTCGGCCTGCTCGGGTTCGCACCGGACGCCATCGTCGTCGACGAGGAAGAGGACTGGCAGCGCATTCCGCGCACCAAGCGCATGGCGCTCATCAGCCAGAGCACTCAGCCGCCCTGGAAGTTCGAGAAGCTGGCCGCGTTCCTGGTCAGCCGTTGCCACGAGCTGAAAGTGGTCAACACGGTCTGCCCGGTCACGATTCGGCGCCAGCAGGACACCATGGATCTGGCCGGCAGCGTGGACATGATGGTCGTCGTCGGCGGCAGAAACAGCGCCAACACGCGGGAACTGACGCGCCTGTGCGAAATCGAAGGCAGGCCGGTTCTCCAGATCGAGGGTGCGCGTGACCTCGAATTGGCGGAAGCGTTCGCCGGCGCGCGGTTGGTCGGTGTCACGGGCGGCACCTCGACCCCGATCGAAGACCTCGAAAAGGTCGCCGAACGGGTCTACCTGCTGGCCGGCGCGCCGGGTGTCCATGAGCATGCGACCGAGCTGGCGCACGCGGCACTCACCAGCGTCGCCCAGGCCGCCTACCGCAGCAGTTCGCTCGACGAGCACGGCCACCAGCGCCGGAGCCCGGTAGCCGGCGCGGCCTGACGTGTCGCCGCGGCGCGGGCGGCGCACCTCGAGCCGGGTAGCGGACGAGGCGCCGCGCAGCGGGCTGCCGATCGTCGCCTTCGTGGGGCGGCCGAACGTGGGCAAGAGCACGCTCTTCAACCGGGTCGTGGGCGACCGGGTGGCCATCGTCGAGGACCGCGCCCGGACGACGCGCGACCGGCTGTACGACATCGGCGAGTGGAACGGTCGCCGCTTCATCGTGGTCGACACCGGTGGGCTGGAGGCGCGGCCAGGCGACGAGATCGAGGAGCGCGTCCAGGAGCAGGCCCGCCTGGCCATCAGCGAGGCGGACGTGATCGTTTTTGTCGTCGACGCCGAGGCTGGCCTGACGCCGGCCGATAGGGAGGCCAGCGACCTGCTGCGCACCGCACGCGCCCCGGTCCTCATCGCCGCCAACAAGTCCGACAACCCGCGGCGCGAACTCGAGGCGGCCGAGTTCCACATCCTCGGCTGGGCGGAGATCCACCCCATCAGTGCCCTGCATGGGCGCGGCGTGGCGGACCTGCTCGATGTGGTCGTCTGGGCACTCCCGCCCGAGTCGGCCGCCGAGCTGGAGCGCAAACGGCTCGAGATTGAGGTGGAGCGCGCGGCGGAGGAGGGCATCCCGGCGGCACAGGTCGAGGAGGCGGCGTTCGCCATGGACGAGCGGCCGGCGCGCGTGGCGATCATCGGCCGGCCGAACGTGGGCAAGAGCTCGCTGCTCAATGCGCTGCTGGGCGAGCAACGGGCAATCGTCAGTGACGTGCCGGGTACGACGCGCGACGCGATCGACACCTCGTTCGAGTGGGCGGGCCGCATCGTGCGGCTGGTCGACACGGCGGGCATCCGCCGGCGGGGGAGGGTTGCTTCCGGCCCCGACGCGGAACGTTTTGCCACGCTGCGCGCGCTCAAGGCAGTCTCACGCGCCGACGTGGCCGTGCTGGTGCTCGACGCCGTCGAGGGGCTGACGGCGCAGGACGAACACGTCGCGGGCTATGCGCTGGAGGAGGGGAGCGGCGTGGTGCTGGCGATCAACAAGTGGGACCTCATCGAGAAGGACGCCGGAACCTTCGACGAATACGCGGCGCGACTCCGACAGCAGGCACCGTTCCTGGTCTTCGCGCCGATCCTGGCCATCAGCGCCAAGACCGGCCAGCGCGTCGGTCGCGTCCTCGAGGCGGCACTCGAGATCGCCGCCGAGCGCCGCCGGCGCATACCGACCGCCGCGCTCAACGCCTGGCTGCGCGACGTGACTGCGCGTCGGCCGGTGCAAACCGTTCGCGGGCGCCAGCCGCGCTTCATGTACGCCACGCAGGTGGCCATCGAGCCGCCGACCTTCGTGCTCTTCGCCAACGAGGCGCAGCTGGTCCACTTCAGCTATCGGCGGTACCTGGAAAACAGATTGCGCGAGACGTTCGGCTTTGGCGGCACTCCAGTCCGGCTGGTGCTGCGCGAGCGCGCGCGCGAACAGCGCGAGCGTGCGACGCGTGGCCGCGCGCCTGCGGGCAAGAGTGGCAAACGGCGCGCCGGCGCGCTGGCGCGACACTAGGGCCGGTATGCCTATGGAGCGACATGCACGACGCGCCGTGATCGGTGCCGGCGCGTGGGGAACGACCCTCGCGCTGCACCTGGCCAAGCACGGGCCGACGGTGCTCCTGGCCCGCGATGCCGAGCAGGCACGCCAGTTGGTGACCGACCGCGAGAACCGGCGCCATCTGCCAGGCCTGCGTTTGCCGGTCGAGGTCGAGGTCACCGCGGATGTCGAGGCGCTGGCCGCGGCCGATGAGCTGCTCGTCTTCGCCGTGCCGTCGGCTGCCATGCGCGCCTCGGCCGAGCGCGTGCGCGGTCGCGTGCACGCCGGCGCGGTGCTGCTGTCGGTCGCCAAAGGCATCGAACACGAGTCGCTGCTGCGCATGACCGAGGTCCTCGCCGACGTGCTGCCCGATGCTCGTGGGCGCATCGCGGCGATGTCCGGCCCCAACCTGGCGCTCGAGATCGCGCAGGGCCTGCCCGCCAGCTCGGTCATCGCCGCGGAGGATGAGAAGGTCAGCATGGCTGCTTCGGAGATGCTCGGCGCGCGCTCGTTCCGCCTGTACCGCAATCGCGACGTGACCGGTGTGGAGCTGTGCGGGGCGCTCAAGAACATCGTCGCCATCGCGGCCGGCGCTGCTGAGCAGCTGGGTTTCGGCGACAACGGCAAGGCCGGCATCATCACCCGCGGCCTGGCCGAGATGACGCGCCTGGGCATCGCCGCCGGCGCCAATCCGCTGACCTTCGCCGGCCTGGCCGGCCTCGGCGACGTGGTCACCACCTGCTATTCGCCGCTCTCGCGCAACCACGCGCTCGGCGTTGAACTCGCGCGCGGCCGCCATTGGCCGGAAATCGAGGGCACCTTGCCGGGGGTTGCCGAAGGCGCGTACACGGTCACTTCCGCGCTGGCTCTGGCGGGCCGGCTGGGTGTCGAAATGCCCATCGCCCAGGAGGTCCACAACTCGCTGTTCGAGGGCAAGAGCGTGCAGCGCTGCCTGATCGACCTGCTCTCGCGCGAACAGAAGGACGAGCTGGCTGGCGTCGAGGATTGGGCGCGGCGCACGTTCGCCAACGCCGAGCGCACGGCCTAGCCGGCCGCTGGCAGGGCGACGGCTGCGGTCAGCGTCCCGTTTGAGCCGCGACGATCCGCCCGCCCGCCGCGTAGGCCATCGTGATCAGCGCGGTAACGGCGTCTTTCTCGGGGCCCGACCAGGGACCCACTGCCCCGTAAATGCCAGAGCGAACGCTCGAACCCAGAGTCTTGTCCGGCGCATAACACCCACCCATCGGCCGTTGTCCGTCATGACGCTGGCGGGGAGTCTAAGCCTGTGTGGTCGCCCGTTAGCGACCCATCCGTGCCGTGGCCCAGCCGCAACACCTCTGTAAGCAACGTTGCACCACACACTGCCGCCGCCAGCCGCATCGCACTGCACGCGTGCCGGTACCTGCTCGCTGTTGCCCCAGACGCGAGTCCCTCTGGCGTTTGCCGGCGGAGCGGGCGTACCGTGTCGCCGTACAAACCCACGGCCGGGTAGGCAGCCGAAGAACCAGGTGAGAACGCGTAGAAGTGGCGCCGTGGCCCCTGATGAGTCTGGGACTTGCCATTTCCCAACGATTGCCGTTCCAGCCTCGCTCCGTCGGGGCGTGTAGCTCACGGCGCGACCGACCCACGAGCCGCCGGCGTCGAGGCAGGCGCCGGCTGCCTCCCCGCCACCCACTCTCATTCCGCGATCAGGCGAAGGCTGTCTGAGCTACCACCGCTGGTAGACTTGCCGCCATCGGGGCGTAGCGCAGTCTGGTAGCGCACTTGAATGGGGTTCAAGAGGTCGGAGGTTCGAATCCTCTCGCCCCGACCATTTACGAGTATTCCCAGCTCCGCCGGTATCGCCGCCGCAAGGCCGTGTCGCACGGCGTGGGCGCTGAGGTGGACGGTCGCCTCCCGGATCCCCAGGACCTCGATGCGGCTGAACAGCACGCTCGCGAGCAGCTGGCGACCGGGGCCGCCGTCGGCCTTTCGCCAGGTCTCCGGCAGCTCCCGGATGTAGCGGACCGCGACATCGGCCGGGATGGCCTCAGTGGGCTTGGGGTCATCAGCCGTCTCCGGCTCCGAAGGCCGCATCCCATCCGACGGCAAGTGTCTGGACGCGCCTTGCTGGCATGACGCAAGAACGCTATGCTGTGCACATGGCTGGGATCAAGCGGAAGGTCACCCTCTACGTGGACGAGGACGTCCTGCGCGCCGCCCGCGTTCGCGCCGCCCGGACCGACAAGCGCGACTCCGAGGTCGTAGAGGCGGCCCTGCGCGCCTACCTCGGTTTCGAGGTGGTCGCGAGCGTATGGGCTCGCAGCGACCTGAGCGAGGACGAGGCGATGCGGCTCGCGGTGGAGGAGACGCACGCGGTGCGTGCGCAGCACCGTGGCGCGCGCGGTTCTTGACACCAACGTCCTCGTCTCGGCGCTGATCAGCCCGGGCGGCGGCAGTGCCCGGCTCGTGCTCGAGCTCCGCTCGGGTGCCTTCGAACTCATCGTGTCGCCGCTCCTGCTTGCCGAGCTGCGCGAGGTTCTGCGGCGCGACAAGTTCCGCCGCTACGTGTCGGAAGCCGAAGCCGACGCCTACGTTGAGCTCATCCGGAGCGAGGGCGTCGTGCGCGCCGATCCCGGGCCGTCACCGGAGCCGATCAGCCCTGATCCCGACGACGAGTATCTCATCGACCTCGCGCGCGACGCCCGGGCCGACGCGCTCGTGACTGGCGACGCACACCTTCTCGAACTTCGGGCGATCATCCCCGCCATGACGCCCGCCGAGTTCCTCGAGATCCTGCCCGGCCGCTGACCGAGCGAGGGCGTGGGGGCCGGGAACGCTGACGAGTGACACAACTGCAGGTGCATCGGCCGCTCGGCGCAGCTCGCCACGGACCCGGATGGCGAGCCACCGGTTCGCGCCGCCGATCCGGGGGACCACGGCCCGGTCGCGATGGCCGCCGTCGACGACCGCGTCGAGCTGAATAAGTTCTCGCGTACCCACGAACTGCTCGCGGGTCTGCTCGACGCATCGCGACCAAAGATGACCCTCGCGCTCAACGAGCTCGAGCAGGCGGGCATGATCGAGCACCGCCGTGGCGCGGTGCGCATCGTCGATCCGGTGGCGCTCGAGGACGTCACGTGTGGCTGCTACCGGATCATTCGCAATGCTTTCGAGGCGACCGAGCTGCCGCCTTCCTGACCTCCGTTCGGAGGGGCCGCCGGCCCGCCGAAACGGACCGCCTGGAATGTCGACAAGCGCGCGCCGGGCGCGCGCCAGGCGTCATCGTCGAGACCAGCCTTGCGGCAGACTCCCTGCCACAGCTGGGGCGCGTCCCAGCCCTGCTCGGGGGCAACCTGGGGCAGCAGCAGCGCACGCCGCCCGGGCGCCTCGACCACCACACCATCGGTTCCCAGTCGTATCTGCTCGGGCTGGCTCGCCGGCTGCATCGGGCCGAGCACGGAGATCTCCAGGTCAATGTCGGGCAGCTCGCTCGCCCGGACCGGCCAGAATTGGGGATCGTCGAGCGCGGCCAGCAGGCAGGCGTCGGCGACCGCCTGGGGCAGGGCACGCAGCGGTTCGAGGGCGCCCATGCAGCCGCGCAGCTCACTCTGCTCGAACAGGGTGACGAATACCGCCGCACGCACGTCGCCGAGGTGAGTGCGTAGCGCCGCGTTCACAACAGCGAACAGCACCCCGGCGGGACGCGACTCGCTTGCCACCGCCAGGGCGACCCGCGCAATGCGCAACAGCTCGCGCCGGTCGGCTTCCGTCAGGTGCGCCGGCTCGCCGGCAGCTGACGTCTCTGCGGGCGGGATCGCCACCGAGCGCAACACGCAACCTCCCTTATTCTGGGCAACTGCCATCGTCGGCGGAATGGACTGCGCGAGGGCAGGGCAATTCGTCCCCAAAGAGGGACCGCTCGGCACTATCCGGCTGTCAGGCGCCGAGCGCAGATTCGCCCCAGGCGCCATGGCAGTCAGCACCGCACCGGCGATCACGGAGGTCCCGTCGCTGCTCGCCGAGCCACAGCCCGACGGCAGCGTGCGCTGCGGCGTGTGCGCCCATCGCTGCCTCGTCCGGCCCGGCCGCAGCGGCATCTGCGGCGTGCGCCACAACCGCGACGGCACGCTCATCTGCAGCGCCTACGGTCAGGTGGCGGCCGTTGGCCTGGATCCCATCGAGAAGAAGCCGCTCTTCCATGTCGACCCCGGCTCGCGCTCGTTCTCGATTGCCACGGCCGGATGTCCGTTCCATTGCCGCTTCTGCCAGAACTGGGACATCGCCCAGGCGCCGCGCCTGGGTCTGCCCGTCGTCGAGCGCCCGCTGCCGCCGGCGCAGGTGGTGGCCGACGCTCTGGAGATGAACGCGCGCTCGATCGCCTACACCTACGTCGAGCCGACGATCTTCCTCGAATATGCCCTCGACACGGGCCGCCTGGCGCGCGCCGCCGGGCTGCGCAACCTGTTCATCAGCGACGGCTACGCGACGCCGGAGGCCACCGACCTTCTGGCGCAGGTGCTCGACGCTGCCAACGTCGACCTGAAGTCGTTCGAAGACCGGTTCTACCGGCGCTTGTGCGGAGCGCGGCTGGCGCCCGTGCTGGACGCGATCATGAACATGCACAAGGCCGGCATCTGGCTCGAGCTGACCACGCTGGTAATTCCCGGCTGGAACGACTCGGATGCGGAGCTGGAGTCGATCGCCGGCTGGATCGTCGACGCGTTGGGTCCGGCCACGCCCTGGCACATCAGCCGCTTCTTCCCGGCCCATCAGATGTACGACGTGCCCCCCACGCCGCCGTCGACACTACTGCGCGCCGCCGCGATCGGCAGCGCTGCGGGCCTTCATTACGTGTACGTCGGCAACGCGCCTGATCTGGGCCTCGAGGACACGCGCTGTGCCGCCTGCGGAGCGTTGCTGATCGAACGCTCCGGCTATCGCGCTCGATCGCTCCTGAACGATGACGGTGCGTGTCCGCGTTGCGGGCGTCGACTCGAAGGGGTGGGACTGCGATGAGACTCGTGGACGGTCCGCCGATGGTTGGCAAGGTGCGCCCGCCTGCTGTTGCCGGCGCCTTCTACCCGGAGTCGCCGGGCGCGCTGGAGTCGATGGTCGCCGACCTTCTTGCCGCCGCACGAGCGCAGACGGCCGGTGCGCCGCCAGGGGCTGCGCGGCCGGCGGCACCACTCGGCCTGATGGTGCCCCACGCCGGTTTGCTGTACTCGGGCGTCACAGCAGCCGCTGGCTGGTCGCTTCTGTCGGAAGCCGGACCGGTTTCCACGGTCGTGCTGCTGGGCACCAACCATTCGGCGGGCTGGCTGCAGGGTGTCGGTGCCTGGGAGGCGGGGGCCTGGCAGTTACCGACGGGCGAGGTGTCCGTGGACGAGGAGCTGGCCTCCTCGATAGTGGCGCTGGGGCCGCCGTTTGTCGTCGACCGTACGGCACACCTGCTCGAGCACTCGATCGAGGTTCAGTTGCCGTTGCTGCTGGCCGTGGCACCCCGAGTGCGCATCGTGCCCCTGGCGGTGTCGGCCGGACGCGCGCGCGTGGCGCTTGACGCCGGACGGCGGCTGGGCGCGCTGCTCACTGGCCAGTCGGCCGCCGGCGTCCCGCTGGTGCTGGCAGTCAGCACCGACATGGCGCACTACCCGTCTGCCACTGCCTGTCAGCAGGTAACCGATGCTATTGCCCCGGCCATCGTCGCGCTCGACGCGGCAGCCCTGGCAGCGCGTGAGGACGAGGTCTCCAGGGGCGGCATCGAGGGCCTGGTGTGTGGCATGTGCGGCATCGAGCCGGCCGTGCTCGGCCTGGCTGCTCTGCGGGAGATGGGTGCGCGCGCGGGGACCGTTCTGGCATCGGCCACCTCGGCCGATGCCGGCGGTTCGCGCGGCCGGACGGTTGGCTACCTCGCAGCGCGGTTCGACTGAACGAGCTTCGAACAAAGAAGACCGGCCCGTCGCCTTGGCGGCGGGCCGGTCGATGCGTGCTGACGGGAGTGTCAGGACGCGGTTGTCGTGTAGTTCAGCTCGACGAAGCGTACGACTGCCCCGACGACGATGCCGACCACCAGGCCGCCGATGAGCGCCGGGACGAGCGCGAGACCGTCGAACACCGGATCGACGGTCTGCCAGCCGACGATGAACTCGCTGGCGACCACGCCGCCGACGATCGCGCCAATGGCGGTCACGACCCACTCGTAGCCGAACCTGTTCTCGCCGATCAACTGCACGATCACGCCGAGAACGATCCCGCCAACCAGCAGGGTCAGGGCGCCCCACACGCCCATGTCGAACTCGAAGACCATCTGCTGCCTCCTTCCCTGGATCGGGCCGCCCGCACGGCCCCCTCAACCACCCTTGAGTGTCATCAAGCGCACTCGCAGGCCCCACGGCCATTGGGTCTGAGGGCATGGGCCGAACGGCCCAATTCGCTCGCCGGCTGCGGCTGTGGAACATGGGCCGCGCGCATCGCGTCACCTGCCGGACGGCAAGCCACCCCTAGGAGATGCGCGATGACAATCACGATTCCCGGTCCCGGCCGGACCGCCCGACCGCTGCTCGCCGGTCTGATCAGCGTGGTCATGGGCATGCTCATTTCGCCTGCGCTGGCCTCGGACACGGTCCCGACGAACCTGCCTGGCCTCTATCCGCCGGAGCACACGATCTCGGTGCAAGGCGTTGGCACTGTCTTCATCAAGCCGGACCTGGCCGAGGTCAGTCTGGGCGTCGACATCTCGCGCACCAAGCTGAGCGAGGCGCGCTCGGATGCCGCCACGGCGATGAACGCGGTCATCGCCGCGCTGCACCAGCTGGGCATTGGCGACGCCGACATCGAGACCTCCTATCTCAACATCAGCCCCACCTGGGACTACAGCGGCAATGGTCAACACGTGACCGGCTACCAGGTCGACAACATCCTGCTGGTACGCGTCCATGACCTGGACAAGCTCGGCGACGTGGTCGACAACTCGATCAACGCCGGCGCGACGACCGTCAACGGCATCACCTTCGAGCTGTCCGACCCGACCTCAGCACAGAGTCAGGCTCGAGCAGCCGCGGTCAAGGACGCGCGGGCACGCGCCGACGAACTGGCGAGTGCCGCCGGAGTCACGATCACCGGCGTCTCGTCCATCAATGAGACGTCCTACACGATGCCCTGGCCGGTCTACGCCGACGCCAGCAGCGGTGTTGTGGCGCCCGCCCAGCCGCCCACGCCAGTAATCCCGGGCAACAGCCAGGTGACCATCAACGTGTCGGTGGTCTACACCATCGGCTGACGCCATTCTGCGATCTGACGCTCGCGGCGCCCGCCGGCAACGGCGGGCGCCGCTTCGTCTTGCTCAGCTGCCGGGCAGGATGTGCACCATCGCGCTCATGTTCCAGCGCAGCTCGGGCCGATACTGGTCGGGCTTGATGAGCACGGCGAAGAGGACGCCGCCCTGGTCGCTCGTGCCGCGCAGCTGGATGCGCGTAACCGTGCCATTCAGGGTCAGACCGGGGAGTGCCCCGAAAGTGATCGTGGCCCGATCGCCGACCGCGATGCGCACCACCTCCAGCTCGGAAAGGTCCGTTGTCTCTACCAGCCAGCTCGACAGGTCGGCAACGGTGACCACCGGCTGGCCGGCGGTCGCCTGCTCGCCCTCGGCGGTGTCGACCGATGCGACGGTCCCGGCGAACGGTGCATGCACCTCGGTCTGCTTGAGGGCCGCCTGCGCCTCGGCCAGCTGTGCTATCGCCTGGGTGGCCTCGGTCTGCGCCAGTGAGAGCTGTGCCTGGGCAGTATCGATCTCTGCCTGCGTGGCGTTAGACCCGAGTCGATCGAGTGCCAGCTGGGCGCTGCTCACCGCCGCCTGGGCGTGATCGACGTCTGCTGTGGCGAGGCCTAATGCCGCGAGGTAGGTCGACTGGTCGAGGTGCAGCAGTGGCTGGTTCGCGCCGACCTGCTGGTCGGGTACGACCAGGACGTCGCTCACGACGCCGCTGACACCGACTGCCAGCTCGGCGCTCTTGATCGGCACCACGACGGCCGAGGCGACGACTGACGTGTCGGGGGCACCCGCTGTCGACGATGGTGCGGGAGTCGCCTTGGGCGTCGCCGTGGGCCGCGTCGAAGTGACTGGTGTCCGCGTGGCGGTGGGCGCTGGCGCGCCGCCGGCAAAGTCGGCCACCATGAAGCCGGCGCCGAACGCCAGCACGATCAGCGCGACGATTCCGGTTGCCAACCAGCCACGCGTCATCCGCGCACCGGTGCGACTGCGCTCATGTCCATTCCTGCGGCCGTAGACTAACCGGGCAAGACAGTGCGCCAGATGCCGAAGCGACAATTGGCACACACACGATCCGGCTGCGACGGGAGGCAACTCGAACATGGCGGTTACTCGGTCGGCGACGGCCACCTGGATGGGCGATCTCAACAGCGGATCGGGTGAGGTCAGCTCCGGCACCAGCAGCCAGTTCCGTTCACTGCCGGTCAGTTGGGCGTCGCGCACGGATCAGCCAGAAGGCCGGACCAGCCCCGAGGAGCTGCTCGCCGCGGCGCATGCCGCGTGCTTCTCGATGGCGTTTTCGAGCGACCTGGCCAAGGCCGGTTACGTGGCCGAGCGCCTCGATGTGCGCGCCGACGTCACCTTCGAGAAGCGTGCTGAGGGCTGGACGGTCGTCTCCAGCCACCTGACCATTCATGGTCGTGTGCCGGGCATCGACGAGACGACGTTTCACGAGCTTGCCGGCGGGTCGAAGGATGGCTGCCCCATCTCGCGTGCCCTAAAGGGCAACGTAGCGCTCAGTGTCGACGCCGAACTCGAGGCCGTCTAATGCCGCCGGTCGAGCAGCTCCAGCGCTTGCCCCTCTACCACCTGGACGCGCTCGAGCGGCAGGGGATCTTCACCACCGGCCTGCTCCTGGAGGTCAGCGAGACGCCGACACGTCGCCAGTCGCTGGCCGACCAGATCGGGGCCACGACCAACGATGTCAACTCGTGGCGCGACGAGGCGCTGCTGCTGAACCTGGCCAACTTCGGGGAGGCTGAGCAGGCGCTGTTCACGCAGGCCGGCATAGTCGGCCTGTCCGACCTGCTCGCGCTCGACCTCGACGACTTCCGCGAGCAGCTGACCCGAGCCGCGCATGCACTTGGTCGCGCGGCGCCGCCGGACTTGATCGTCGCCGGCTGGTCGGACCAGGCCCACACCCTGCACGAGGGCTAGCAGCTGCGCCTGTTGCTGGCACTGGCGACCATGCTCGGCGTGCTGTGTGTCGCGCTGTTGCTGCTGCTGACGCCGCTGTGGACTCACTTGGCCATTGACGCGTCGGGCGGCTGGCAGGTGACTGGCACACGCGCGAGCGCCGATGCGCTGTCAGACCGGCTGGTGGGCGAGCTGTTCACCGGGCCCGGCACGTTCAGCGACCTGGCGCCCGACGAGGCGGCCCACATGCGCGACGTTCGCGTCGTCCTGTACGGCTTCCTGGCGCTGTCGGCACTGTCGGTGGCGTTCGTCGGCGTCGTTCTCGTCCGCGCATCGGGCAACGCCGCGAACTGGGACGCTATGGCGCGCGGCGGCCTGGCACTCGCCATCCTGCTGGTCGTGCTGGGCATCTTTGCCGCGCTTGCCTTCGACGCCGTGTTCGAGCTTTTCCACCGCATCTTCTTTCCCGGCGGCAATTGGGCCTTCCCCCCGACGAGCACCTTGATTCGCCTCTATCCCACCAACTTCTGGGAGCTGACCTCAGCGGCACTCGGGGTCCTCGGCGTGGGTGGCGGGCTGGCGGTGTGGTCGGTCGCTCGTCGCCGGGCCGTGACGCTGGCGACACGATGACGTCTGGTGCGCCGCCGCTGGTGCGGCTCGAGGAGGCGCGCGCCCAGATGCTGAGCGGCCTCGCGCCACTGCCGGTGGAGGAAATCGTCCTGGCCGACGCGCTCGGACGTGTCCTGGCTGAGTCGCCCGACAGCCGCCTGACCCTGCCGCCGTGGGACAACAGCGCGATGGACGGCTTTGCCGTGCGCGTTGCGGACGTTGCCGGCGCCTCGATCGAATCGCCGGTGCGCCTGCGTGTGACCGGCGAGGCACAGGCTGGCCACGAGGCGAAGGGGTCGGTCGCCACCGGGACGGCCATGCGCATCCTGACCGGCGCACCGCTGCCGCCGGGTGCCGAGGCGGTCGTACCGGTCGAGGACACCGACGCGCCGCCGGGCGCCGGCAACACGCTGCCGGCCGCTGTCGCGATCTTTCGAGCAGTCGCAGATGGGGCGCACGTGCGCCGGGCGGGCGGCGATCTGCGCGCCGGGCTGCCGCTGGCACAGGCGGGCATTGCGCTGACCCCGGCACTGCTCGCGGTTCTCGCCGCGGCCGGCTACGGAACGGTCAAGGTGTACCGCCGGCCGCGCGTCGCGGTTCTCGCCACGGGCGACGAGCTCGTCCCGGCGGGGACCGAGCCGGGTCCGGCGCAGATCAGCGACAGCAACTCTGTTGGCCTGGCGGCGGCCGCGCGCGATGCCGGCGCCGAGGCGCGGCCGCTGGGCATCGCGCGTGACAACCTCGACGATGTCGTGGAGCGGCTTCGCGCCGGCGTTGCCAGCGCGGACGTGGTGGTGGTCAGCGGCGGCGTGTCGGTCGGCGCCCACGACGTTGTCAAGGAGGCCTTCGACCGGGTGGGGCGGGTCGAGCTGTGGCGGGTTGCCGTCCAGCCTGGCAAACCGCTCGCCTTCGGTCGGGCGCAACGAGATCGTGGAGCAGGGTCGGTGCTCCTGTTCGGCCTGCCGGGCAATCCGGTCAGCAGCCTGGTTACCTTCGAGCTGTTCGTGCGCCCCGTGCTCCGGCGCCTCGCCGGCCACAGCGACGTGATCGGCCGCGAGGTAGTCCGTGCGCGCCTGGCACAGGATGCCAGCAAGGCGCCCGGTCGGCGCGCCTTCTTGCGGGTGCGACTCGAACGGGCTTCAGACGGCCCACAGGCGACCCTCGCCGGCGCGCAGGATTCGCACATGCTGTCCGCCCTGGCGGCGGCCGATGGCCTGGCCGTCATACCGGAGGACGTCACGCACGTGGCGGCGGGCACGGAGGTGGAGGTGATCAGGCTGCCATGACCGAGCCACGCAGGGAGCGCCGCCGACTGACGCACGTAAACCGCACCGGCCGGCCGCGGATGGTCGATGTCAGTGCCAAGCCGGCGACGGCGCGACGCGCCATTGCCGAGGCGTTCGTGAGCCTCGAGCAGGAGACGATCAGCGCGATCATCGACGGCGAGATGGCCAAGGGCGACGTGCTGACGCTCGCCGAGATGGCCGGCGTGATGGGCGGCAAGCGAACTTCGGAGCTGATTCCACTATGCCACCCGATCCCGCTGACCGACCTGCTGGTCGAGGTGACGCCCGACCGGGCGGCCGGCGGCCTGCGGATCAAGGCGACGGCGGCCACGGTGGCTCCGACCGGCGTCGAGATGGAGGCCCTCACGGCCGCGTCGGTGGCCGCGTTGACGGTCTATGACATGGTCAAGGGCGTCGACCGCAGCGCGGTGATTCGCGAGGTGCAGCTGCTCGAGAAATCGGGTGGCCGCTCGGGCGAGTGGCACCGGCCACCACCGGCGCCGGGCACGCGGAGCATCCAGAAACGCGGGTCAGGACGCAAGAGATGAGCGACCGCCGGCGCGCGGTCGTGGTCACGGTCAGCGACGGGGTGTCGGCTGGCGTGCGTGACGATCAGAGCGGACGGCTGCTGGCGGCGCGGCTGACCGAGCTCGGGTTCTCGGTCGGCCAGGTGGTCGTGCCCGACGAGGTGGACCGTATCGTGGCCGCGGTGCGCGATGCCGCCGGTGGCCGAGCCCGACTCGTGGTCACCACCGGCGGGACCGGCCTCGGCCCGCGTGATCGGACGCCGCAGGCTCTGGCAACGCTGCTCGACTACGCGATCGCCGGTTTCGGCGAGCAGATGCGCGCCTACGGGCGGCAAAGGACGCCGCTGGCCGATCTCTCGCGCAGTCTGGCCGGGGTATTGGGTAACACGCTGGTGGTGGCCGTGCCCGGGTCGGCGAGTGGGGCGACTGAATCGCTCGCCGCGATCGAGCCGCTGCTCGAGCACGCGCTCGAGACGCTCGGCGGGCACACGCAACACGGACCCGGCGAGTGATCCAGGACGTGCCCCTTTACCCACTCGCGCCGGTCCTCTTTGGCCTGGCCGTGGTTCTGTTCGCGCTGATGATGGCGCGCCACTTCCGCGTGTTCGCCCACGCCCAGGCGACGCCCATCTCCGACTCACCAGAGCGCCTCAAGAGCGTCTTCGTCTACACCATCGCCCAGGTGCGCATGTTCCGCGACCTCGACGCGGGCCTGCTCCACGCGGCCATCTTCTGGGGCTTCGTCGTGCTGGTGGTCGGCACCGCCGACCGCGTCACGCTGGGCCTGGTCCATACCATCGTCGCTGCGCCGCTCGAGGGCTGGTTGTGGCGTCTGCTGCTGCTCGGCCAGAACGTGTTCGTCGTCGTCGTGCTGGGCGCGACCGCGTACGCCCTCTTCAGGCGCATCGTCTGGCGGTACCCACGGCGCAACACGCTGTCACGCGACTCTCTGATCATCCTGTGGCTGATCGGCGGCGTCGTGCTCAGCGAATGGCTGGTCGAGGCCTTCCGGCTTGCCGCATTCGGCGATCCCGACGCGGCGTGGGCGATCGTCGAGCACCCTCTGGCGCAGCTGTTGGCCGGTGCGCTGCCGAAGTCGTCGCTGGAGATCGGCTACTCGGTCTTCTTCTGGCTTGACGTGCTCCTCGTCAGCGCCTTCCTGGTCTACCTGCCTCGCTCCAAGCACCTGCACATCGTGCTCGCCTACTTCAACGCCGGCCTGCGCAAACTTCGGCCAAGGGGGGAATTGCCCGCCATGGATCTCGAGGCCGAAACCGCGCGCTTCGGCGTCAAGACAGTCGAGGACCTGAACTGGAAGGACCTGCTCGACGGCTTCACGTGCACCGAGTGCGGGCGCTGCCAGGAGGCGTGCCCGGCATGGTCGACCGGCAAGCCGCTCAACCCCAAGACACTGATCATGGGCATCCGCGAGATGGCCGTGGAGTCGGAGGAGGGAGTGCCGCTCATCCCGTGGATCCGCGGCCGCGGCAACGGCGGTGACGGACTGGCCACGGCCAAGCTCGAGCAGCCGATCGTCGACACGGCCATCCCCTACGACGCGGTATGGGACTGCGTGACGTGCGGCGCGTGCGTCGAAGCGTGCCCGGTGCTCATCGAGCACGTCGACAAGATCGTCGGCCTGCGGCGCAACCTGGTGCTCGAGGAGAGCCGCTTCCCGGAAGAACTGACATCGTCGTTCACCAACCTGGAGCGCTACTCGAACATCTGGGGCCAGCCGCAGGCGTCACGGCTCGACTGGGCCAAAGGCCTGCCGTTCGCGGTGCCGACTGCCGCGTCGGTGGTTTCTGAGGGCGGGGCAGACGCCGTCGCCGAGCTGGAGTGCCTGTACTGGGTCGGCTGCGCGGCGTCATTCGACGACCGCAACCGGCGGGTCGCCCGAGCGGTGGTGACCTGTCTCGAGGCCGCCGGCGTTCGATATGCCGTGCTTGGGCAGGAGGAGTCGTGCTCGGGTGACCCGGCGCGCCGGATGGGCAACGAGTACGTTTTCCAGATGCTGGCCACGGGCAATATCGAGACGCTCAACCGCTACCGGCCCAAGACGATCATCACCGCCTGCCCGCACTGCTTCAACACCATTGGCAACGAATACGGCCAATTGGGCGGCAACTACGAGGTGGCGCACCACGCCCAATTCCTGACCAAACTGATCTCCGACGGACGGCTGCGCGTTGATACGCGCCGCGACCAGGCGGTCACGCTGCACGATTCGTGCTACCTGGCGCGCTACAACGGGGTCATCGGCGAGACGCGCTCGGTGCTTGCGGCGGTGCCCGGAATCGAGCTGCGCGAGATGGAACGCAACGGCCGCCAGACGTTCTGCTGTGGCGCCGGTGGTGGCCGGATGTGGATGGAGGAGAAGCGCGGCACGCGCATCAACGCGGCACGCACCAGCCAGGCGCTGGCGACCGGCGCCGAAGCGGTCGCGACCGCGTGCCCCTTCTGCCTGGTGATGATGCGCGACGGTGTCGCCGATGCCGGCGAGCGTGGTGAGGGCGTGGCCGTCCAGGACATCGCCGAGATCCTCGCCGCCGGCCTCGCCGCCGATGGCGCGGGCCGGCCGGCCAACGGTCGCTCTCTTCCGGTCGTGGTGCACTAGGCACTCGCGCGTGCAGCAGTTACTTCAGGCTGGAGCAGTTACTTCAGGCTGGAGCAGTTACTTCAGGCTGGAGCAATTACTTCAGGCTGGAGCAGTTACTCCCGGCTGCAGCAGTTACTTCAGGCTGGAGCAATTACTTCAGGCTGGAGCAATTACTTCAGGCTGGAGCAGTTACTCCCGGCTGCAGCAGTGCCAGTTCGCGGGATCTCTTCCTGGTCATACGTTCACCACGCGCGCACTAAGTCATGTGCACTGCCAGTTGTTGGCCAAATCCACAAAAGCCCTGTTCGGCTGTGCGCGTATGACCATCTATCTGGCTCTGCACCCCACATAACGGTCACCGGACGCGCGTAAGACCAACTTTCGTCGTCCCTCCGGCCAACTTACGTCGCCCTGCCGTCGCACCTCGCCCGCCCTTCCGTCGCCCTTCCGTCGCCGCCGGTCAGACGGCAAGTCCAGCGCGGATTAGCATCGAGACGTGACAGTCCTCAACGACGAACAGCAGGCACTGCGCGAAGCGGTGCGTGAACTGGCGGAGGGCACGATCGGGCCGCGCGCCGCGGACATCGACGCGACCGGCGAGTTTCCGAGGGATGTGGTCGAGGTACTCGCCCAGCACGACATCTTCGGATTGCCCTATCCCGCCGAGTATGGTGGCCTGGGTGCGGACATGATCTCGATGATGCTCGCCATCGAGGAGATCAGCCGGGTCTCCGCGGCCATCGGCAACATTCTGTGCGTTCAGGAACTGTCTGGTCTGCCGCTTGTCAACGGTGGCAGCGAGGAGCAGAAGCGGCGCTGGATACCTGACCTGGCAAGCGGCAAGTTGCTCGCAGCCTTCGGGTTGACTGAAGCCGGCGCGGGCTCCGATGCGGCCAGCCTGCGCACACGCGCGGTGCGTGACGGCGACGGCTGGGTGATCAACGGCGAGAAGCGTTTCATCAGCCAGGGTGACGTGGCCGGCATCGTGGCCGTCTTTGCGCTGACCGATCCCAGCCCTGAAGCGGTCAAGGCCCACCGGCATCTGACCTGCTTCTACGTCGAGAAGGAGAGCGCTGGCTTCAGCGCGCCGCGACTCGAGCACAAGATGGGCATCCGCGGTTCGACCACGGCCGAGCTTGCCTTCAGCGACGTGCGCGTGCCCGACGCCAACCGCGTCGGCGAGATCGGCGACGGCTGGCGGCTGGTCATCAAGACTTTTGAGCGCAGCCGCCCGGGGATCGCTGCCCAGGCCGTGGGCATCGCTCAGGGGGCGCTCGATGCCGCGCTCGACTATTCGAAGCAGCGCAAGCAGTTCGGCCGGCGCATCGGTGAATTCCAGATGGTCGGCGCGATGCTGGCCGACATGGCCACGCAGACCGAGGCGGCGCGGCAACTGGCGTGGCATGCTGCCGAACGCATCTCGGCCGGCGATCCGGCCGCTGCGCGCTGGGCGGCGATGGCCAAGTTGTTCGCCGGCGACACGGCCATGGCGGTGACCACCGATGCCGTGCAGGTCTTCGGCGGCTACGGCTATACGACCGAGTACCCGGTTGAGCGGATGATGCGTGACGCCAAGATCACGCAGCTGTACGAGGGCACCCAGCAGATCCAGAGGCTGATCATCGCCCGCGACCTCTTGACTCGCGATTGAGCGCATGAACATCGTCGTTCTCTTCAAGGCGGTACCCGTGGTTGGCACGGAGCGGCTCGACGGCGATCTCCTGACCGACCGCTCGGTCACCCTGGAGGCCAACGGCAACGACGAGTACACGCTCGAGAAGGCACTCCAGCTGACCGAGGCGCATGGCGGCGAGGTGACGCTGCTGACTCTTGGACCCGCGGGTGCGACCGAGGCGTTGCGCAAGGCGCTGGCCATGGGCGCCGCGCGCGCCTACCACGTGATCGACGACGCGGTGAAGGGGTCAGATATCCGCGCAACGGTCGAGATTCTCGCGGCAGCCCTGCGCAAGGTCGAGTACGACCTGGTCTTCGCCGGCACCGATACCTCCGATGGACTGGGTGGCGTGGTGGGTGCAGCACTCGCCGTACGGCTCGGCCTGCCATATCTCTCGTATGCGTCCGAGATCCAGCCCTCGGACGGCGGCGGCGTGCGCATCCACCGCCTGAGCCCCACCGGCCATGACGTGCTCGAGGCGCCGACGCCGGCGCTGATCATGGGCACGCAGCTGCTCGGCACACCGCGCTACCCGTCGCTGCGCGGCATCATGCAGGCGCGCTCCAAGCCCATCGAAACGTGGTCGCTGGCTGACCTGGGCATCGAATCGGCAGCAGTCGGCCGCGCGGCGGCAACGACCGCGACGCTCGACGTAGCCGCCCCGGCCGAGCGCGCCGGAGCTACCTTCGTTCGGGAGGCGCCGGACGCGGCGGTGGCCCAGGTCGTCGAGTTCCTCGCGGCGCGGAGGCTGATCTGATGGCGACGGTCTGGGCGGTCGGCGAGATCACCGACGGCGTGCCATCCAAGCTGTCACTCGAACTCGCGACACTTGCGCGACAACTCGCCGAGAAAGGGGGTGGCCGGGCTCAGACGGTCCTGATCGGTATCGGCGCGGGCTTGGCCGCGGCCGAGGTGGCTGACTACGGTCCGGACGTGCTGGCGGTCGAGGTGGACGCCGGGCTGGCCGGTCGGCCGCCGGCGTCCGTTGTCGCGCCGCGCTTGGCGGTGCTGCTGGCGGAACGTCGGCCGGACGTCGTGCTGGTGGGTGCCTCCAGCGACGGCAAGGACATTGTCGGGCTGCTGCTCGGCATGACTGACCTGTCCGTGCTGGTCAACGGCTCGGGCGTTGCCTGGGTAGACGGCGGTCCCCGGATCGAGATGAGCACTTTCGGCGGCAAGCTGGTCACGCACAGCGCTTTCAGCGCCGGCCAGGGCATGGTCATCGTGCGGCCCGCCACGGTCACCGCGGAGCGGGCGACCGCACCCGGTCAAGTGGAGCAGGTGGACGTGGCCGTCGAGGCGGAGCTGGCCGAGGTCCGCATCACGGATCGGGTCACGGAGGCGGCGGCTGCCGCGCCCATCGAGGAGGCGCGCATCATCGTCGGTGGCGGGCGCGGCGTCGGCAGTCCGGATGGGTTCCGTCTTGTCGAGGCGCTGGCGGACGCTCTCGAGGGTGCCGTGGGGGCCACCCGTGCGGCGGTCGATTCGGGCTGGATCAGCTATGGCCAGCAGATTGGCCAGACGGGCAAGATCGTCAAGCCGGCGCTGTACGTCGCGTGCGGCATCAGTGGCGCGATCCAGCACAAGGTCGGCGTCCAGACAGCGGGCACGATCGTGGCCATCAACAAGGATCCCGACGCGCCGATCGCGGAGTTCGCCGATCTGATGGTGGTTGGCGACCTGTTCGAGATCATGCCCCGGCTGACCGAAGCGATCAACGCGCGCAAAAACGGTTCCTGAGCGTGGCCTGGCAGCCGCCGGCGGTCGGCGCGCGGGCTGAGCGGAGTTACACGTTCACGGCGGCCGACGTCGAGGCCTTCGCCGCGCTCTCGGGTGATCGGAACCCGCTCCACTTCGACGCCGATTTCGCACGGTTGACCGGCTTCGGCCGGCTGATCATCCAGGGCGGGCTCACCACGGCGCTGTTCAACGCGCTCGTGGCGCAGCAGCCGCCCGGGCCGGGCAGCGTCTTACTGTCTGCGCGTTAGCTGCCGCGAACCGGCTGCGTCACCTCAAACGGCTGGAGAGGCGGCGTAGTACAGCTCCGCCGAGTTCTTGTTCTTGCCGACGATGAAGAGGATCTGGGCGCGACCGCTTGGGTCGACCGCGATGGCGCTGCTGCCCACGAACCACTTGCCCGACGACGGCGTCAACAACTCGTGAGACTCCCATGAGCCGTGGCGGTTGGTGAAGTACCAGACGCTGTCCGTGAATGTGGCGACGACGTGTACCTTGTCGGCGGCATCCAGCGCGACCGCAACGGAGGTCGGCACGCCGGTGCTCGTCAAGGGCACAGCCGTGGTCCAACTGTCGGCCGTTCCGCGCACGTAGTACAGGCCCTCGCCCTCGTAGACGGTTCCGTATACCAGGCGAGGGCGGTCATGGCCGTCAACCGCAAGGGCGAACGGTTGATAGTCGTTCTCGGTCGCCGCCACAGTCTCGACGCTGAAGCCAGCGGAACCGGTGAGCGCATACCGCAGCCCGTTCCCGGGCAGCAGTTCTATGTCGTTGCCGAATGCGATGCGCGGGTTCCCGTGCGAACCCAGGTCAAGGCTGGGAGCCGTGCCATTGGGCGACACGATCAGGTCCGTCCACGAGCCATCGTGGTGCTCGGCGAAGTGGACCGGGAGTTCGCTGTCCGGGTAGACCACATCGACCGCGACGCCCTCGACGTACGCGAGATCGATGTCGCCGTTGCGCGCCTTGATCGAGGGAGAGTTGGCTACCGCCGGGCCGTAGCTCACCGGGTCGGACCAGCCGCCGCCGCTGCGGCTGAGGTAGTAGATGTTCTCGGGCAGGGAGCCGAAGCCCGTATTCGGTCCGTAGCGCGTAAACGCCACGAACAGGTTGTTACCGGCACCGGCAATGGCCGGCTCGAGGTCGGAGCGCCCACTGGGCGGCGAGCTGAGCTGGTGGCGGGTCCACGAGCCGGTCCGGTCGGTGACGTACCAAATCGCGCCATTGAGCGTCGCGACTGCGTCGACGGCTCCAGCGTCGTCGACCACCAGGGCGACGTCGTTGTAGTGGTTGCCGGAGATGCTGGTCGCTTCGGTCCAGGTCGTGACCGGCGCCGGGCTGGGCGTCGGGGCTTCGGTGGGCGGCACAGTGGTGGTCGGGGTCACGCTGGGCGGCGCCGGGGTCGGGCTGGTCAACGGGGTCGGGCTGGTCAACGGGGTCGGGCTGGTCGCCGGGGAGGAGGGCTCGACGGACGGCGGGAGGGTCTCCCCACCGTCGATCGGCAGCGGCGTAATCACCGCGATCGACTCGCCCGGCGCGCCGGAGGGAGTCGGGGAGGCCTGTGTGCTTGTACACGCGCTGATCAGCACCAGCGTGGCGGCCAACGCCGTCCAGAACCTGGGCCGGCCTACGCGGGCCACGACGGTGAGATACATCTCTCCCTCCTCGTCAAAGCGATGGCCCAATCCTGCGGGGAGTCTTGGGTCCTGTCGATCCGAACGATGGGACTGCCCCGAAGCGACGACCGGCCCGGCCCAAACTCAGTCCATCTGGCCCTGTTGCGGCCCAGCGCCTCCGACCACGATGAGTGTGGATTCAATCGCAAACAGGGGAAATAGCGTGACCTACGTAATCGCCGAGCCGTGCGTCGACGTCCTGGAGCTGTCGTGCGTGGCGGTCTGCCCGGTCGATTGCATCCATTACGACGAGGGCGTCGATCGGATGCTGTACATCGACCCGAACGAATGCATCGACTGTGGCGCCTGCGAGCCGGAGTGCTCGGTCGAGGCGATCCGTGTCGAGGACGAGCTGCCCGACGACTGGAAGCCATACACCGAGATCAACGCGCTCTGGTACACCGACAAGGCCGCGGCCCGGGCTAAGGTCGACCAGGTCAAGCCACACTGAGAGCCTATGAATGAATTGCCGGACGTGTGCTTGACCGTTCGTCGAGGCCAGCACGATGATCGGTGAGATGAACGTTCGACTGTTGCCGTGGCTCGTCGCGCTCATTGGTCTGGCGATCCCGCTCGTGGGCAGCGGTTTCATCGGGTGGCAGCTGGTCATTGTCTGGCTGGTCGCGCTCGCCCTGATCTTCGTGTTGTCCCGCCAGATCGTCGCTACGCCGCCGCAAAAGATCACTGCCGCCTTGTTGCTGGTGCCGCTACTCTTCGCGCTCGCCTGGGAGGGCGGCTGGTGGTTAATCCCGGCGGATCTGACCTGGCTGGTGATCGAGCTGCGTCAGCTTCTTGCTGAACGCACAGCCGCGGCACGCCAGTAGGCAGTCGCTCGACGATTGTCGAATTACGTGGGGGACCAGCTGCCGGATCGACCCTCATGGCCGAGCCACGCTGACCGGCGAGGTTGCAGCCCGGCGTTCTGGTACGTAGACACGCCGCCGCCCATGCGTTCAGCCGCAGTGCGACACTTACGCGACACACCGGACGTCGTAAAGCCTGGCCGCGCCCGGTGGTCGGCCAGCTATTAGGAGCCCAAACCTTTTGCCACATTCCGGCTGGCTGATCGCCAGCGCCACGGGTGCGTTCGCGCCCGCGGCGCGCCCCGTTGCCCGCTCACTTGCCGTCTTGGCGTTGATTGCGGCGGTAGCCGGCTGCACGTCGGTCCCGCTGCTGCCACCCGAGCCATCGCCCATCGCCGTCGTCACGTCTGGCTCCGCCACGCCCGCCCCGCCGACCGAGCAGCCCAGTTCAACTCCGCCACCTGCACCCCCGCCGTCGCCACCCAGCCCGTCGCCCAGCCCGTCGCCCAGTCCCACCCCGTCGCCGCCACCGACGCCCATGCCATCTCCCTCGCCAACGCCGAGCCCGACTCCCAAGCCGACGGCCAAACCGCCGCAGCCGGGAATGGTCATGCTCGGCGCCTGGACGGTGCACTTCTTCCCCGATCCGGCGCTCAATGGCAACGGCACGAACATCAGCCTGCCTGCCCAGAAGATCGATGGCACGATCATCCAGCCCGGTGACCGTTTCTCGTTTGTCTATGCCGTCGAGCCTGTCAATTGCCCGCCCTACGGCAAGGGCGGTGCGCTGGTCCACGGCAGGATCGTGGAGAACAAGATCTGTGGCGGCGGCATGTGTTCAGCGTCGACCACGCTGTTCAACGCCGCCGTGCGCGCCGGGCTGACGATCGCCGAGCGCCACAACCACGCCCTGTACATCAGCCGCTACCCGGTCGGCCTCGATGCCACGGTCTGGGACCAGGGGCCGGGCGATGGCGAGAACATGATCTTCGTCAACGACACCGGCCACCCGATCGAGATCAAGGGCTATGGCAGGCGGCGCAGGGTGATCTTCGAGATCTGGGGCACCGATGACGGCCGCAAGACCACCTTCTCCGACCCGGTGATCACCAACCAGAAGCAGGCCGAGATGTACATGGAGTACACGGACGGGCTGCAGCCGGGCCAGACCCACAAGCAGTGGGACAACTATGACGGTTTCGACTCCGTGGTAACGCGGACCGTCAGGGACGCGCAGGGCAACGTGATCCACCAGGACACGTACCACTCGCACTACTCGCTGCTCGACGGCCTGACCATGGTCGGCCGCTATCCCGGCGACCCGCCCCCTGGCACGCTCATCCTGGCCAGCGACTATCCGGGCAAGCCTCCCAAGCCAACTCCAAGCCCAACACCTATACCGACCCCCAAGCCAACGCCACCGCCCTCGCCCACTCCCACCCCGACACCCACTCCCACGCCAACGCCAACGCCGACGGCAACGCCATCGCCGCCGCCATCGCCGCCGGCTCCGTGATCCCGAGGGACGACTGGACGCCGCAGCCCAAGAAGTAGCCCCAGCTGCGCGGGACTCGTCCTAGCTTGGTTGCGCGGCGCGAATCGCGGCCAGCGCGAAGCCGATGCTGGCGACGATGACTGGCACGGCGACCCACGCGCCGTACAGCGCCCACGCCTCGGTGCCGCGGGCGAGCAGGCCGACCGGCATGAGCGTCGCGCCCAGCCAGAAGAAGCCCCACGCCAGGACTGCGCCCACGGTCAGCGCCGCGGACGCGTCGCCATACCCGGCGGCGACGACGATGAACCCGCCGGCGAACAGGATTGCGGCGGCGATGAGGCCGTTGCGCAGTCCGCGCGCGACGAGCCGCCAAGCCACGACGCGCAGTAGGATTGCTGCTCCCCAGAGAAGGGCCGTCGCGCCATATGCGACGATCTGGACCGTGGTCAGGTCGTAGCCGAACAACATCGGCGGTAATTGTCGCCGTTGCGCGGCCGGGCGGCTTACAGCCTGTATCTAGTGGTACTCTTGGGCTGCACCACTAGGTGTAGTGGTTGAAGGGAGGGTCGCCGTCGGTGCGCTGCCCGAGCTGTGGGGAACGCGACACGCGTGTGGTGGACTCGCGCGACATCGATGACGGCGCCATCCGTCGGCGGCGGGAGTGCAACCTGTGTGCCACGCGCTTCACCACGTATGAACGAATAGAGTCGGCGCGGCTGGCCGTCACCAAGAGCGACGGTCGGCGCGAGGAGTTCGATCGCGAGAAGCTGGCCTCCGGCCTGGCCAAGGCGCTCACGCGCCGTCCCGTCCCATCCGATGCCGCGGGGAAGGCGGCCGAGGAGATCGAGGCTGCGCTGCGCTCACGCGGGCTGTCGGAGGTGCCCTCGCGGTTGATCGGCGAGATGGCCATGGACAAGCTGCGCGAGATCGACCAGATCGCGTACATCCGCTTCGCCAGCGTGTACCAGAGCTACGAGAACATCGAGGAGCTCCAGCGCGAGGTGAATTCGCTGCTCGCCGAGCGCGAGGAGATCGAGCGCGACGTGCAGGCGCCACCGGCTGATGGGCGGGCCGGCGGCGGATCCGGAGGCAAGCGCTTTCCCAAGCGCTAGCGGGCGGCCGATAATCGGCACTGATGGCCGTCCTGTCCGACCGTGACATCCGCGCCGCCATGCAGGCCGGCCGCGTGCGCATCGACCCTTACGACTCGAGCTGCCTGCAGCCGTCGTCGGTCGACCTTCATCTCGACGCCGACTTCCGCGTTTTCCGCAACAACCGCTACCCATTCATCGATGTCCGCGCGCCGCAGCCCGACCTGACCGAGTTGGTCTCGATCGAGGAAGACGAGCCGTTCATCCTGCACCCGACCGAGTTCGTCCTCGGCCAGACCCTCGAATGGGTTGAGCTGCCCGACGACCTGGTCGGTCGCATCGAAGGGAAGAGCTCGCTGGGCAGGCTGGGCTTGCTCATTCACTCGACGGCGGGGTTTGTCGACCCGGGCTGGAAGGGCAACCTCACGCTCGAGCTGTCGAACGTCGCCAACCTGCCGATCGCGCTGTATCGGGGCATGAAGATCGGCCAGATCTCCTTCTACCAGATGAGCAGTGCGGTCGAGCGACCGTACGGCTCGCGCGAGCTCGGCTCGAAGTACCAGGGTCAGTCCACCCCGACCGAGTCGCAGTTCTACCGCGACTTTGAAGAGGGGCACCGGCCCACGAAGGGCGGACCCAGACGCTCATAACCGATAAGGCGCACCGCCTCGATCGCCGAGCACTCGTGACGCGGCCCGGCGCATCCATCCTGGTCGCGGTCGTGCTCGTTGCTCTCGGGTCGTGCACGAGCGTCCCCGAGGTGCCTTCGCCAACGCCCCCTTCGAGTGCGCAAGCGTCGCTCACGTCTGTTTCGCCGCGAACGTCGTCCGAGACCATACCCAGCGCGACTGCCAGCGGCGGGCTGTCGTCTGCCACTCCTCAGACAGAGCATCGCATTGGGGTCCGCGAGGTTGACGGCTCGGGCCAGTTCTTCGATCGCGCGACGGGCGAGACCTTCACGCCGCGCGGCAACAACCTGATCCGTCTTGACGACTATCACAACACGTTTGACCCGCGCTCGTATGACCCGGCCGACCTTGACGCGCAGCTGGCGAGCATGGCCAACCTTGGCTACAACGTGGTGCGCGTCTTCCTCGACCATCGCGTGGGCGGGCTGATCGATTCGTCGCCGCCAAGCGGGCTGTCGGGCGCCTACCTGGACAACATGGTCGACTTCCTGCGCCTGGCTGAGAGGCACGGTGTGTACTTGATGTTCACCCAAGACTGGCTACCGGACGGCTACCCAATGGCGGAGTCGTCGACCGTCAGCGACGTGAACGTCAACTACCTCACGCAGAGCGGCGTGGCGGCCAATGCCGCCTACTTCCGTGACCTGGTCAGCGGCCTCATCGAACGTGGCGCCCCGCTCGACGCGATCTGGTCGTACGAGCTGCGCAACGAGCTGTACATGGTCGACGACCACCCGCCGTTCAACCTGACCTCCGGCAACATCACCGCCCCCAATGGGCAGACGTACGACATGGCCGACGCGGCCTCTCGCCGCGCCCTGCTTGAGGATGGCATCGTGTATTGGGTAGACAGTGTGCGAGCGGCCATCCTCGAAGTCGACCCAACCGCGCTGGTGTCGGTCGGCTTCTTCGTGCCGCAGGGGCCCAACCCGGTACGACAAGGTGACAACCGGATCGTCGAGACCAGGGAGGTATTGACCCAGTCGACGGCCGATTTCATCGATCTGCATGGCTACCCGGGCGTCGACCTCCCACTGCCGCTCCATCTCGAGAACTTCGGCCTGACAGGCCCGATCAGCAAGCCCGTGGTCATGGGCGAGATGGGCGCCTTCCACTCGGCCTTTGACAACGTGCAGGACGCGGCCCAGGCGCTGATCAGCTGGCAGGCCGACTCGTGCGCCTTCGGCTTCGACGGCTGGCTACTCTGGACGTGGGACACGCCGGGCGAGATCTGGAGTGCCGTCGATGCCAACGAGACCCTGGGCGCCGCCCTCGCGCCGACCAACCGATCCGATCCGTGTTCGAGTGAGGGAGGCGTGCCAGCTGACCTCGCTATGGGCCAGCCCGTCCGCACTTCGGCGGCATTGGGCGATTCGCCTGGCTCGGCGGCCGTCGACGGCGTATTCGACACGCTCTGGAGCGCGGGTGATTACGCCACCCAGTGGATCGAGGTCGGGCTGGCCCAGCCGCTGCGCAAGGGAACAGTGAAGCTCGTCGTTTCGCAGTATCCCGATGGCCACACTGAGCATCGCGTGTATGGGCGCACGCGCGCCGGTGGCGCGCTCGTGCTGCTGCACACCTTCCGCGGCAACACCCATGATGGGCAGGTGCTGACCTTTGACTTTGCCGGGAGCACTGATTACCGGTTCCTGCGCGTGGAGACCGTGGCCAGCCCATCATGGGTGGCCTGGCGCGAGATCGAGGTCAACCCGGCGGCATGAGGAGGACACCATGAACGGCGCCGTCGACTGGCGCGCCGACCTGGGCGGCGGCGTGACGGTCGCGCTCATCCAGGCGGGCACCTTCACGACCGACGCCGGCGCGGCCTTCGGCCCGGTGCCGCGGACGATGTGGGAGCGCCTGGTCGAAGCGGAGATCAACCCGAATTCGACGCTGAACCAGGCACTCAACTGCCTGCTGGTCGAAACGCCGGCCGGGCGCGTGCTGATCGAAACCGGGGTCGGCGAGCGGATGGACGAGCACCACCGCGCTCAACGGGGAGTGGCCGGCAAGCCCATCCTGCCCTCGCTGCGCGACGCGGGCTTCGACCCTGCGTCGGTGGATATCGTGGCCCTCAGCCATCTCCATTTCGACCACGCCGGCGGACTGCTGACGGCCGACGGTGAGCGCGCCTTCCCGCGCGCCCGCGTGGTGGCGCAGGCCGACGAATGGAGGTTCGGGCTGGGCTCGAACCCGCGGCTGCAGGCCTCCTACGAGCAGGCGGATCTGCAGCTGGTTGAGCCGTGGGGGAGGGGCGGGTCGGCCGACGGCGACGAGGAAGTCCTGCCTGGCGTGTCGGTCGTGCGCACCGGCGGTCACTCGGGCGGTCACCAGGCGGTCGTCGTGCGCGGACCGGGCGGGAAGCCAGTGGGCTTTTTCGGCGACCTGTGCATGCGCCCGTGGAGCGCTAACCCGCGCTGGGTCCCGTCATTCGACGACTTCCCGCTCACTTCGGTCGAGGTGAAAGCGTCACTCTTCCGGCGTGCGGCAGAGGAGGGCTGGACGGTCGTGCTCTCGCACGAGCCGCGCCAGCCCGTTGGCAAGTTCACGGTCGAGCGCGACCGCTTCCGCTTCGAGTCCGTTCTCTAGGCTCCCGGCCCGCCGCAGCGGGGCCGCGATGCGCGTGGGCGATCAGAATCGGCCGATTCTCAGGGCAAACCCTGTCCCAATCGTCGTTGTGAGCGGACTTTGTGCTGGGAATCGCAGCGAGGCGATGCGGCACCCGCATCACGCCGTTGAGCTGGGATCACTGCCCCACCGCAGCGGGGCCGCGATGCGCGTGGGCGATCAGAATCGACCGATTCCCAGGGCAAACCCTGTCCCCATCATCGTTGTGAGGGGACTTTGTGCTGGGAATCGCGGCAAGGCGATGCGGCACCCGCATCAGGCAGGCTGGGCGCGGCTGGGCGCGGCTGGGCGCGGCTGAGCGCTGTCGCCGCCGCGGCCGCCTTGCTACTGAGCGAGCAGCGGCGCGAGGATCTGCTCGACCTGGTCGCGCGAGACGATGCCCAGGGTTACGTTGCGCACGATGCCGTCGCGGTCGATGAACACCTGCGTCGGTAGGACGTAGGCGTCGTAGGTGTGGAAGATGGCGGAGGTCGCGTCGAAGCCGACGGTGAAGTCGAGGCCGTAGCGCTGGACGTAGGCACGCACGTCGTCGGGCGTCGTCTCCTGGACGCTGATAGCGACCAGCGCCAGGCCTTGGGCCTTGTGCGCGTCGTACACGTCGCGCAGTACCGGCGTCTCCTGCTGGCAGGGAGGGCACCACGAGGCCCAGAAATTGATCCAGACCGGGTGGCCGCGCAGGTCCGAAAGTCGGATGGGGTTGCCGTCGAGGTCGGCCAGGCCAACCTGCTGGTCGTCGTTGACGCCGGTGAGCTCCGGTGCGGGCTGGCCCACCTGGAGTCCCGTCGTGGCCTGGCCCACGGCCACGAACCCGGGCCCAGGCGTGGGCAGGACGGCTTGGTCGCCGCCGGTGAGCGGCGTGGTCAGCACAACCAACGCGACGGCGGTGACCACGACCACGCCAAGCACGGCAGCGAGCTGGAGCACGCTAAAGGGGCCGACCGCGTGCCGGCGCCATCGGTCGGACGTCATCAGACGTAGGGCGTAAGGAAGCTGAAGGCCTGGGCGAAGATGGCCAGCCAGTCGAACATGATGGCCAGGCCAATCAGCACGACCAGTGCCCCACCCACAATCTCGACTTGACGCCCGTAGCGAATGAAGAAGCGGGTCAAGCCGTTGGCGCCGTCGATCGTGACCGCGAGCATGATGAACGGCAGGCCCAGGCCGAGCGAGTACGCCGCCAGCAGCAGGATCACTTGCGGGGCGGCTCCCACGTTGAGCGAGAGCCCCAGGATTGCCCCCAGCGTGGGGCCGACACACGGCGTCCAACCCAGCGCGAAGATGCTGCCCAGCGCCAACGCCCCGAGCGGGCTGTGTGCGGCGGCGCCACCGAGCGGTCGCTGTCCGAACTCCGGCTGTGCGGGCGACCAGACGCGCGCCAGGACGGGGATGCGCAGGACACCCATCAGGTTGAGGCCAAGGACGACGAGCAGCAGCCCGCCGGCGATGCGCACGGGCGCTACGTCGAACAGCGGTCTCAGGGCGTACAGCGTCAGGCCCAGGAAGGTGAACACGGCGCCGAAGCCAAGCACGAAGGCGATCGCGTGCGGCAGGGTCCGCCAACGTGAGAGCGCCGTTCGGGCGGCGGTGCCCGACAGCGTGGCCGGAACGCTGACTGCGGCGGCGCTGACGATACCCATCTGACCAAGGTAGGCGGGTACGACCGGCAGCACGCACGGCGAGAGGAACGAGATCAGGCCCGCGAACAATGCCGCGGCGAGAGTCAGCTCCATCTCTGCTACGAGCGCCGGCTACGCAAGCCGGCCCAGGACACGGTCGAGGAACTCGGCGATGGTGCGGTACGACGTGGCCAGCGTCAGCTCGTGGTCGCGGAGGCGGAGCACGGGGATGAGCGTGCCGTAGCGCTCCTCGTACTGCGGCTCACGCGTCAGGTTGATCTCGTGGATGCGCAGGATCGGGTCGCCACTCTTGACGCGGTCCTCGAGCACCTGCTGCAGAGCGGCACGCGCATCCTCGCAGAGATGGCAGCCGTCGCGTGTGAAGAAGTCGAGCGTGGGAAGGGGAGAGGTCATCTCGCCCGGTGATTTTAGTCGGCGCCTCGCCAGCCCCTTAGAATCGCGTTCCCGCCCCCGTAGCTCAGTGGATAGAGCGAGGCCGTCCTAAGGCCTGCGTCGGGAGTTCGAATCTCTCCGGGGGCGCTCGTCAGTCGGTTGTAATCTGCCTGCGCGATGCCCCGCCCAAGCCAGCGGACTGGCCTGCGTAGCCTCTGAGTCCCCGGAAATGGTTGCCTTCGTGTGTCTTGGCCGTCTGAACGGTCAGCCCTCGAGGACGCGCAGGCAATGGTAGAGCCGGCCGTCGTGCAGCGAGTCGACAAGGCGTGTTCTTGGGCGTCGTTCGGACCGCGAATACGTACCGGTGTCGGTTGACATCTTGATGCCGACTAGTGATGCTCTGATGCATGCGAACGACCATCAGGATCGACGACCAGTTGCTCGCGGAGGCCAAAGCACAGGCCGTTCGTTCGGGGCGAACCCTGGGGGCCGTCGTCGAGGACGCGCTCCGCGCGGCGCTCGCGCGACGGGGTCGACGCGGCGGCGAGAGGCCACCCGAGCTACCGACCTCTCGCGGCGGCCGCCTCCAGCCGGGAGTTGATCTCGAGGACAGCGCGGCGCTGCTCGACCTCATGGACGGAGCGGGGCGCTGATCCTTCCCGACGTCAACATCTATGTCCGCGCCTTTCGCGAGGCTGCCCCAGACCATGAGCGATATCGCGCGTGGCTTGGTGCCGCTCTTGCGGGCGATGAGCCCGTAGGGGTTTCTGCGCTGGTGCTGAGCGGCTTCGTCCGGGTGGTCACCCATCCGAGAGTCTTCGACCCGCCCGACACTGTCGCGGCCGCGCTTGCTTTCGCCGACGCCGTGCGGTCCCAGCCGGGCGTGGTGATGGTCGCGCCCGGGGAACGCCACTGGGCGATATTTGCCAACCTCTGCCGGTTGACCGAGGCCCGCGGCAACCTGGTGCCTGACGCGTACCTCGCGGCATTGGCGATCGAGACCGGTGCCGAGTTCATCACCGCCGATCGCGACTTCAGCCGCTTCCCAGGGCTGCGCTGGCGCCACCCGTTGGCAACACCCTGACGTAGGAGCTTGCCGTGGACCTTCGCGGAGATCTCCGACCTACCGCCACCGAATCGCCGGTCTACTGGCTGACCTTGGCGGCCAACTCCTGATACGGGGGGACGAGCGCCTCCCAGCGCGCTGTCGCGTCACCCGGTTCGCGACCGGCGATGTGGGCAGCAAGGTCCTCGGCATGAATCTGCCAGCCCGCGCCGTAGAAGGCGATCTTGTCGAGCGGCATGCCGCGAACCTCCAGGACCAGGAGCGTGTGATCGCCGTCGGGGGTCAGTGTGATTTCGTTGCGCGCGTCAAACGGCGGAACGCCCTGCCCGCGTGCATAGGATTCGTCGGTCTCCCTCATCGTGAGGAGCAACCGCCGCGGCGGCTCGCACGCGTCCACGCGCCCGGTGAGTTCGATGTCGTCCCCCTGGTTGTACACGCGGAACCGTCCCCCGGGACGGAGATCGCCCGACACTTCGCCATGCCAGCGTGCCAGCCGTGCGGGATCGGTGATCGCCGACCAAAGGTCATCGATGTCCGTGTCGTAGCGTTCCTCGATGCGCACGACTCCGGCGCCGTCCGAGGATCGGAGACTGCCCAGAATGCGCTGGTCGCCCCGTGGGTTCGTCATCTCGCGCTCCTTGTCTCGCTGTTGCCCCCATCTATCTCCGCATGCAGTGAGTGCCGGTCTAGATCTGCGGCTTGATGACCATCAGGAACACGACCGACAGCCGGTTGCCGTCGCGGTCTACCAGCCATACGGGATCACTCTGAGCCGGATCAGTCCGGAGCGTGCCTTGTACCACCGGAAGTGGCTGACCGGTATTGAACGCGCCACCCGAGGTCCAACTGAAGGTCCTGAGACCGTGTCCGTCGGTGCTGATGCCGCCGAGGCAGCCTGTCAGTAGCGCCGAGAGCAGCGCGACGGCTGCTAGTCCGATGCGCATCGCGTGGTTCTGCTTCCGGACGCCGTCAATCTCCGCTTGACACCGCGAGCCGTCAAGCCACCAAGCGTCCCGACTGCCGTGCGCCCGGTACGCGCCAACTGATCACCACCGCCCGGACCCGATTGGTCAGATCGGAGCGTACCAAGCCGTGAGTCAGGCTACGTGCCCAGATCGCCAGCTGGTAGTCGCCGGAGCGGCTGACCGGTCCCGGGGAACCGCAGCCGGTCATTAGTAGCAGCGCTGGCAATACGAACGGCACAAGCCGTCGCAGACAAGCGGTCACGCGGTCGAGGATCAGTTGGCCGCGCCCGATATTCAAGATGCCGAAAAGCCTACGCGGCGTACCAGGCGAGCGGCTCTTGTTGGTGGGGGAGCGCCCCTGGAGCTCTCCGGAGGCGCCAACAGCGACCTCGTAGGCTGATCAAAGAATGGCTACTGCAGGTACCTCGCGCCGTCAGGGGCGAGACTGCCTTGCTTGCGAATTCAGACCTGCCAGCGGCGTCTTCGGCCGCCGAGCAGCAGGTTCGCCACGAAGACGACGATGACGGCGCCGATGGCGGACACGACGATGGTCTCGACGTTGATTCCGGTCGGGTCCTTGAGGTTCAGGAATGTGCCCGCCAGCCACCCGCCGACGACTGCCCCAACTACACCGAGGATGACCGTCAGCACGATGCCGTTATGGGTGCGCATGATGAACGCGGCGATGTAGCCGGCGAGCGCGCCGACCACGATCCAAGCAATGATCCCCATGGGATGCGTCCTTTCGATTGGCGCGCGGCCTGCTCGGACGTTCGCGTTGGTGCCAAGCCTCGGCCGTAAGATCACTGTGTCACCCCGTGTGTGTCACGTCATGACAAGGCGTCATCCGAGCAGGTGGCATCACGACGACGCTGCGTCTGGGCAGGTCTCCAGTGGCCCGTTTTGAGTCTGCTCGATTACCATACGGAGGCAGTGGGCACGGACCTGACGGCGTCGCCAGTTTCACTCGGGACCCGTGGGGCGATCGAGGGACTTCCGGTCGCACATTCAACGGTGGCCGTGCCCGACGACGCGCGCCGCGCATTGCTGCTTCTCGATCGCCCGATCCTGATCGATCTGGTTCAGCTGACCCTGAACCACGGCCTCTTCGTGGTCCGTGCGGCGAGCACGCTCGCGGATGCGGCCAGCATCCTTGATAGTTGGTCACCTCACCTTGCCGTGGTCGACATGGACCATGAGCAGAGCTGCGCACTCCTCACGCGCCTCGGCGCGTCGAACAGCCTGACCGCCAGCGTGACGCCGGTTCTCGGCCTCACCCGGCGCGGCGACCTCGCCACGAAGTTGAAGGCCTTCGACCTGGGCGTGGACGACATCCTGACGGTTCCGTTCTCGCCCGAGGAGCTTCTCGCGCGGGCCATCGTTGTCACCCGGCGCGCATCGGGCGTGGACCGAGCGATCGTGCCGACAATCACGCTCGGTGAGATGGAGATCGACATTCTCAATAGAGAGGTCCGCACCGGTACCTCCGTCATCCACCTGAGCAGCATCGAGCAGAGCCTGCTGTACCTGCTCGCCAGTCGCAGCGGGCGTGTGGTTACGCGCGACGAGATCATGGACGTCGTATGGGGCACTGACTTCATCGCCGAGAGCAACATCGTCGACCGTCATATCCGAAGCCTGCGCGTCAAGCTGCAGGACGACTACCGCGGCCCACGCTTCATCGCCACAGTTCCCGGCCGCGGGTATCGCTTTGTCCCCACTTTCTCCAACGATGGCTGGGGGAACGGCTTGGACGACGCGGATGACCAGGCCGTTTGATTGGCGGATTAAGACCTGTAATGACGGCCGACCGCGGCGGCCCGAAAGTGCGTCGAACGAACCAAAGTGCTTGACGCTGCGAGGGTGGGCTCGTCTGGGGGCAGGCCCACGACCTCGACCGTACGCAGGACCGGCTGGTCAAGGACTAACGGGCCGGCTCCCGCTGGATCGGCAGCTCCTCGCCTTCGGTCGCGCCCGAGTCGTTGGTCGCGACGGGATACCCCACCAGCGGCGGGGTGACATTGCCCAGGTAGCTGCCCGTGTAGCCGTAGTAGGGGTAGAGGTTGAAGAAATAGTGCGCATGGCCCGCGACTAGGCCCGGGTCGTAGCGCGGCGCCCCGGCCACATGCGCACGGGTGTGACTGATATAGACCGTGTCAGCCGTGACGCGCGTGATCGCCTCGACCGGGATGAACGACTTGCTCTCGCCGGAGCCGAGGATGCCGCCAGACGCGACCTCCATGAAGCGAACCTTGCCCTTGACGTCGTCGACCAGGAGGCCGTGGATCTCGCCAAGGTCCAGGCCATCCTTGTCCTTGACCATCCGCCCCCGGACGTCTTCATCGGAGCTGGATATCGTGCGGTCGCTGTCGCTCAGACGAGTCAGCGTGGGCGACGACTCTGCGTGGCCCTGGTCGCCCTCGATCGTCTCGGTCGGCATGAGCGCAACCTCCTGAGCACGATGCGATGGTGTCTGACACCGGGGGATCGTGCGACTGTTTATGACGGTGGGCTACCTGCCCGAGACCCTCCACTCTGCCGCGTGAGGGGCGCGTCGTCATGACGGTCCGTCATCGCGGCGGCTGCATGTCGTTGCGCGGCGGGGTCCTCCGCCGAGGATGCCGGCTTGCGTGATCCAACGGTCCTAGACTGACCCGCGGGCGCCCAAGCGCCGGGGAAGGCCCGAGGCGATCCTCATCGCGGTCATGACTTGCTCCCCGTGGCGCGGCCACCACAGGCTACTTACCCAGCAACTTGCTCATTGCCGCCAATTCCTGCCGGCGTTTCGCAGTGGGCTTGGGATACGCCATCTTGAGCTCGTTGAGCGCATCCAGGACAATCTGGGCCACGATCAGTCGCGCATTGTCCTTGTCATCCGCGGGAACGACGTACCAGGGAGCGTCATGGGTGCTGGTCGCGCTCAGGCAATCCTCGTACGCCTCCATGTACTGCTGCCAGTACTGCCGTTCGTGCATATCCGAAAGGCGGAACTTCCAGTTCTTGTCCGGTTCTTCGAGGCGCTCCTCGAACCGCCGGCGTTGTTCGTCCTCGGAAATGTGGAGGAAGATCTTGACGATCTTGGTGCCGTTGCGATGGAGATGCTCCTCCAGATCGACGATGGATCGGTACCGCTCTGCCCAGATGGTCTTCTCGTCGATCAACTCATCGGGAATCCCCTGGCTGTGGAGAATCTCCGGGTGCACGCGGACGATCAGCACCTCCTCGTAGTAGGAACGATTGAAGATGCCGATCCGGCCGCGTTCAGGAAGCCGACACGTTGTGCGCCACAGGAAATCGTGCTTCAGCTCCTCAGCGCTGGGCTGTTTGAAGCTGAAGACCTCGCAGCCTTCCGGATTGACGCCGGACATGACGTGCCTGATGGCGCCGTCCTTGCCGGCAGCGTCCATTCCCTGAAAGATCAGCAACAATGCGTAGTGCTCGGACGCGTAGTGAAGGCGCTGTAGCGAACTCAGCTCCTCAACGTGTTCGTCGAGCAGCTTGTGGTACTTCTTCTTCGACTTGCATATCGGCTTCACGCGTGTCGGCCACTGCTTGAGTTCGACCTTATCTCCTGCTGAGACGGCAAAATCCTTGGAATCCATTCTCATCGCTCTCCATTCGGTCACGTCAACGGTGATGTTCGCGCCGTTCATTCGTCGGGTTCACCCTTTGGGACCTCCCGGTTCACCTTGTCCCAGTTCTGAACTGCCTCAACCTCCTCGCGCCCCAGCTGCTCGTACACCTCATGGACTCGCTTGACGAGCTGCGGCGTCAAATCGGACGGCGTCTCGGGCTCGGGTTTGGCCGCGGCGTCGGGCTTCGCCGTGGGTTTGGGCTTGGCTGCAGCATCGGCCTTGGGCTTGGCGTCCGCTTGGGGCTTGGGCTCGGCGTCCGCCTTGGACTTGGGCTCGATGTCGGCCTTGGGCTGTGCGGCGGCTCTTGGCTTCGCCTTGGGCTCGGCTGCAGCAGCAGGCTTGGACTTGGCCGTGGTGCGATCGAGGATCCGGTAAGCGAGCACTTTCACCTGGTCGGTGAAAAGGAACCACGCCAGCGCGTAACCCCACACGAACAGTGCCAAGCCCCAGCCGAGGGGCGTCATGAAAATGCCGAAGACGGCGATCAAGGTTGCCACGGCTTGCGTGCCGAACACGGCGATCAGCAGCACCCGCGCGGGGCGGATCGACCAGAACCGACCGCGCGTCCGCGTCAGGAAGATCGTCAAGTGGCCGGCCACCGACAGTTTCAGGTACATCAGCGTTTGGACGTGCGCCTGGTCGAGATTAAAGACTCGCTCGCCCAGATAGAACAGGCCGAAAGCGGCCACGACCCCAGTGATCCCCAGCACTGTGGCGATTCCGAGAACGAGGCGCATGTTCCAGGCCTCGGGCCTGTTCTTGTAATGCACGTTGTCATAGGCGATGGACAGGATGGCGCCGTCGTTGAGCAGGGCCAGCATCACGATCATGACCGCCGTGACGGGAAAGAAGTTGAAGACCAGGATCGCGAGGGTCATGAACAGCAGGACCCGGATCGTCTCGGCGATGCGGTAGATCGCGTAGCTGTTCATGCGCTGGAAGATCCGCCGGCTCTCCTTGATCGCCTCGATGATCACCGACAGCCCGGAGCTCAACAGCACGATCGACGCCGCCGCCCGCGCCGCGTCCGTGGCGCCCGAGACAGCGATGCCGCAGTCGGCCTTCTTGAGCGCCGGCGCGTCGTTCACGCCATCGCCCGTCATGCCCACGATGTGGCCGTGCTTCTGCAGGATCTCGACGATGCGGAACTTGTGCTCGGGGAACACCTGCGCGAAGCCGTCCGCGCTCTCGATTGATCTGACCAGCTTTGCCGACGCCTGATGCTTGGCGTCGCCGAAGCCGCTCGCGTCGAGGATGTGGGTGCCCATGCCCAGCTTCTTGGCGGTCTCCACGGCGATGGCCAGCGCGTCGCCCGTGACCATCTTGATCGTCACGCCCATCTGACGCGCAGTCGAGATGGTGGCTTTCGCCTCAGTCCGCGGCGGATCGAAGAGCGGCAGCACGCCGAGGAACTGCCACTCGCCCTTCGCCTCGGCCCGGGCCACGCCGAGAGCACGAAAGCCGCGCGCCGCGAACTCGTTGACCGCCTTGTCCACGGCGGCCTTCACCTTTCCTGCATTCGCGGACATCTCCAGGATCACCTGCGGCGCGCCCTTGGCCACCTGGAACGTCGTGCCGTCGGAGTCCTTGACGGTGGCTTCAGTGCGCTTGTGCACTGGGTCGAACGGCTGGAAGTGGAGGACCTTGTAAGACTTCAGCGTCTTGGCGTCCTTCACACCGTCCAGCACAGCCATGTCGATGGTGTCCTTGTCCTCCGCACGCGACGCCAGAGCGCCGCACAGGATGACCTCGTCGGCCTCGACGCCGCTGACGCCGAACGGATCGCCCAGGGTCAGCTTGTTCTGCGTCAGGGTGCCGGTCTTGTCTGCGCACAGGACGTCGACGCCGGCCAGCTCCTCGATGGCCGCCAGCCGGGTCACGATCGCCTTCCGCTTGGCCAGCAGGCGCGCGCCCACCGCCATCGTCACCGACAGCACGGTTGGCATCGCCACCGGGATCGCCGCCACGGTCAGCACCAGGGCGAACTGCAGCGTGTCGAGGAGTGGGTTGCCGCGGATGATCGAGACGGTCACGATCAGCGCCACCAGGACCACGGCAAGAACGATCAGGTAATCGCCGATCTTGAGCACCGCGCGCTGGAAGTGGCTGACGGTGTGCGCTTCCTGGACCAGTTGAGCCGTCTTGCCGAAGTAGGTATCAGTGCCCGTGCCATAGACGAGCGCCCCGATCTCGCCCTGGCGAACGATCGAGCCCGAGAACACGGCCTCGCCGGGCTTTCGCGTGGCGGGCAAGGACTCGCCCGTCAGCGCCGACTGATCGACCTCAATGGAGTCGCCCTCGAGCAGTCGGGCATCTGCGGGCACGATGTCGCCCAGGCGCAGGCGTATGACGTCGCCCGGCACCAGCTCGCGCGCCGGCGGCGTGACCCATTTGCCGTCCCGCCGGACGCGGGCCTCGACTGCCAGCGTCGCCTTCAGTGCGGCGATGGCGTTGCCTGCCTGGCGTTCTTCCCAGAATCCGACGCCGGCATTGGACATGAGCAGGAGGAGGATGATCAAGAAGTCGGGCCAGTGCTGGGCCAGTGCCGAGAGGACGACGGCCGCCTCGATCATCCACGGGATGGGACCCCAGAAGTAGCTGAGGAACTTGAGGTACGGGTTGTCCTTCTTCTCCTCGATCTCGTTCGGCCCGTACTGGGTCAGCCGTTTCTTCGCCTCGGCTCCGGTGAGGCCGTCGGGCGACGATCCCAGCTTCGCCTCCAGCTCCGGCATGGGCATGGACTGCAGGTCGCTCTTGGTCTTCGGCTCGGAACCCGTCTTCGTCCCGGACTTGTCAGCACTCGATTTCATGATGCCTTTGCCTCTGTTCCAGCCGCCTCCGCGGAGTCCTATTCCGTATGGGCGCTACACCTTTGCGTTCGGCGAATGAGGGACCCCTCCGGGCGGCAGGACATCCGGCAGGTCGAGGCGCGCCACGCCGATTCTGTCGTCGGCCATGCCCGAGTAGCAGAGTTGACTTTCACCCGTGCTCGGGTCCAGCTCGCTGCTCACGCCGTGATAGACGATGAGCCAGCCGTGGCGGGTCAGGATCGGGGTAGTTACCGGCTGCCACGAGCCGGGGAAACAGGTACAGATGGCCATCCGGCCCGCGCGCCGCAGCGGGATCAAGGACGCCCTCGACCTCGTCGGGATTGCCCGGCTCCGACTCCATGACCGTCCCCAGGCGGCGCAACGCGAATGCGCGCGCCGAGCCCGTGACGATGTCACGCATCGGTGGCCGGATCCAGGCAGGCGATGACCGCCTCGGTGACCCGCTTGGTCTCGCTGGGGCCACGCACCGGGATCGAGACGACTCCGGCTTCTTCAGCCGGATAGTCGTTGCCACCGACGAACAGGGCGTCGCCGATGAAGATCATGTCTCCCAGCGGGATGCCCAGGATGTCCCGCAGCTTCCGGATGCCATACGCCTCGTCGATGCCGGGTTTGGTCACATCGATCGAGGTGGCGCCGCCCATCCGGACGGAGAACTCGGGCAGCAATTTGTCGAGCATCGCCTTGATCTTCTTTCGCTTGGCAAATCCGGATCCCATCTGTCCTTCTCGTCGAGAGGCGCATCCTGCCCCAACGCCGAGAACGTGACCTGGCTTCCCCGATCTTCGATCTGATCTCCCCAGAGCTTCTGAGGCTTGACGCCCGCCTCTGAGACCGCCTTCTTCAGCGAGCTCTTGATCCTGGCCTTTTCGTCCGCGGCGAGGTCCTCGGAATAGATCTTCTTCCAGTCCGCGCCATATCGGTAGAACTGCGTCCCGCACGTGGGCAGAAGCGACAGATTAGACAGTCGCTCATCGTGGGGAAGATTCGACAGCAGTTGCTCTTCAAACTGCTTCCAGGCGCCGCCGGATATCTTCACTTCGGCGGCGCCACCTCCAGTAAGGCCACCGGGCCATCCGGCCGGAAAGCACATACTCCGACCGCCGCCGGCAGGAGCCAGACGTCGCCTTTGCCGGCAGCGTAGGTCTCGCCACTGTGCTCGATTCGGCCCGCCCCTTCTATACAGACCACGACGCGCGGCGCACCCGCGGCGCCGACGGCAAAAGGCGATCGGCCACGCAGACGCCACAGCCGGAAGTGCTCACAATCGAAAAGCTGCTCGCGCTCGATCGGAGCTGCCTCCTCCACCGTGGGTGAGACTGGGCCGACCGCTCCCTGCGCCATGTCGATGGCGCTGAGGGCCGCATCGACCTGAAGGGCTCGGGGCCGGCCAGTCCGCGGATCGACGTGGCCCCAGTCGTCGAGTCGAAATGTCACGTCGCTGTTCTCCTGAATCTCGAACACCACGACGCTGCCGAGGGAGTGGACCGTTCCGGCCGGGACAAAGATGGCATCGCCTTGCCTCGGGAGGAACGACGCGACGCTGTTCACCAGCACTCCGTTCGCGACCGCTCGCCGGAGATCGTCGGCCGTGGTACCCGGTTTGAGGCCGGCGTAGATGCGGCTCGCCGGCCCGGCTTCGAGGACGACCCATGCCTCGGTCTTGCCGGTTTCGCCGGCCGGCAACAGGTCCCTGCGGTCATCCGCGGGATGCACCTGGAGCGAGAGCGTCTGGCGCACGTCGAGGAACTTGAGCAGCAGCGGGAAGCGGCTGAAACGCCCGACCAGCCTTCCGAACATTTGCTCAGGAAACTGCTCCCGCAACTGACCGATGGTTTGCCCCTTTAGTGGTCCGTCGGCAACGCGACTTGCATGGTCAGCCCGATCGCTCAGCAGCCACGCCTCACCGATTGGGCCGTCGCCCGGCAGCGGCGCGGCCAGAAGGTCGGCCAACCGCCGGCCGCCCCACAGGCGGTACTCGTAGATGGGCTCGAATTGCAGCGGGTACAAGGACGTTTGCGAGTGCTGGTGTGGCTTCACCGCCATGCTCACGCGTTCCCCATCGCGGTGCTGTATTCGCCGCCACGCGCAGCCCGGTTGCGGTCGGCTCGATGGAACAGAGCCTGCTGGGGGCAGGCGATCCTGGGAACAATCATGTTGGGGCTCGAAGCAGCGGGGCGCGCGTAGGTCGAGATGAAGGGGGCACTGAGCGTCGTGGGGCTCAAGTCGGGCCGCGGCGGTTGAATTGTCTGGCGGTCGCGTTCGATCGCCTTCGCCGTCACCAGATTGCCTGCAGCTGCGTCGCCGTGCTCCTGCGCTCGAGCCTAACCACGGCCTTATGTCGGCCGCGGGCGCTTTCTCACCAAGCCCGCCAAGCGGGGTCAAAGTGGAGTTTGTTGTCCCACGCACCGCGCGTCATGACGGTTCGTCATCCCACCGCGGCCTCATGCGAAGAGATCGCGAGCGGGGTCGAGCGGATCTGGCGGCGTGCCGACGGGCGATGGAGCACGCGAGGTCTTGGTCCCCATGACGCATAGCCAGCTCGCGATATTAATGCCGATCGCGTGAAGGCTGGCACGGATGCGCCCGCCGCGCTCGATCATGTCGGGCCGATCGCGAGACGTCTCCAGGTACTCTTCTATGAACTCGTCATAGCGGGCCACTTTGGCAGCTTCGTGCGGATTGCTCCTGTCGTGCTGATCGAGCATCCGGACATTCGAAAGGTCGAGCGCGCGCACCAGCGCAACAAGCTCTGATCTCGTGAAGGTCGGACGGGCAATCCCGAGCACTTCCTCCGACCACTCATGGAACCGCCGGTGCGTCAGCCGGGATCCTCTCTGCCCGTCCCGCAGCTGCTCGACGATGACGAACGCCCCGCCAGGCCGCAGCACGCGCAGCATCTCGCGCAGAACCCGCTCGGGTTCCGACATGTGGTGCAGCGAACCGCAGATGCCGACCATGTCGAATGATTTCAGGCCCGAAAGGCAGGGCGTTGGCGTCGGCCGCCAAGAAGCTTACCGATGGCAGGTCACGGAAGGTCTCCTCGAAGGCGGCCTCGCCGGTGGCGTCAATGTCGACCCCGACGATCTCTGTGTAACTCGCCAACTCGTCGATCAGTGTGGCGACGAACTGGCCCTTGCCGGTTGCGACATCAAGTACCCGGCCACCTGAGAGACCTTGCCAGGGATCAGGAGTCACCTGTCGTCCGCCTACGCGGAGAGGTCCTTGTCCTCCATCTCCCACGCGTGGTCGAGCGTGTGGAAGGCCGAGTGCCGGATGAGGAACGGCAGGGTCCACGAGCGCATGCGCCGCGTGACCTCGCCGGCGTTGTAGGCGCGCATCCCGGCCACATATTCCTCGCGGTACCGCTGCCGACGTTGCGGCATCAGCACCGCGCCATCGTCCGGCACGACCAAGCCGACCTGCTTCGCGAAGTCCAGGCTCTCGACGCGCATGACGTGGCGGATGATCTCGTCGCGGCTTCGCCCGCCGCCCCGCGGACCCCGGCGCATCTCGGCCGAGACGCGCGCCCCGACGCTGTCGAAGAACGACCAGCAGGCGCGCAGGATCGTGATGCCGCGCTCGAGTTCCGCCTCGCTCATGGGTCCCTGCTCCGTCGACGAGGGCGAGAAGGAGATACCCCAGAAGTCGGTCGAGCCGGTGCCGACCTTGTCCTCGACGACCGCGATTGGCCCGGCGGCGTCGAACTCGGCCGCCATCCCGGCCAGATCAGCAATGGGACGGTAGCGCTCCCGGTAGGACTCGAGCGTTTCGAGGGCGAGTTCGGGAGTCTTCGCGCCCCGACTCCAGCCGGGCCAGTCCAGGCTGAAGGCCACAGACCGCTTCCCCTTGGGCCCGCGGTCGATCACGGTGCGGACAGGCATGCCTAACTATGGCACGGCGGCAATGGTCGCGAACCGATCGCACCAACGGCACACAGATTGCCGCTGAGCCTCGTCCTGAATCTGCCCGATCGTCCCTGGCGTTAGGGCGGGGCGGATCTGGACTTGGCCGCCACTACCGGGGCTAAAACGGCACCACATACCGGCTCGGCGCGAGTGAGATCGAGGAACGCCCGCTGATCAGCTCAGATAGGTCGATATCACGCGCGTCACCAGGAAGATCAGGATCGGCAACAGCAGCGCGGTGAGGAAACCCCGAAACAGATTCGGTGGCCACGGCCAGGTGGGCAGACGCAGGATCCGTTCGCGCATTGCGCCCAGGGTGGTCAGCAGACTGTTGAACGCGCTGGTGGACTCCAATGATCCAGAATTGATCAGGCCATACAGCTTGAGTCCGAGCTGGTTGATGCGCTGATCGACATCGCGCAGCAGTTCGTCTCGTTCACGCGTGATGCGCACATGTATGCCCCACAACGGAGCAACGAAGGCGGCGACGGAGGCGACGATCGCCACGCTCAGGAATGCCAGCGAGGGCAGGTTGCCGGCCTGGTAGGCGCCGTTCACGGTCAGCGAGTAGTAGACGGCGGCTATGTAGGCCAGGCCGGTTAGAACGGTGAGACGCGAAAAGGCGTAGATCGGCCTGCGGTCGAATGGATCAATGGCCGTGGCCTCGCGATGGATACGCGTCACGAGCCAGAGCCATCTGAACGAGATGGCGGCGCCCACTGCGGCTACCGAATAACCCGCGACGAAGCTCGGAGCGAGCGCGATGTAATAGGCCAGGCTGTCCGACTGGGCACCGACGATCGTGGACGGCGCGGCGACCAGGGCGGCGATGCCGCCAACGACACCAACCACAAGTGCCGCGAGCTCGATGCCCGCGGGAGTATTCGCGAATTGGGCAGTCCACGTCGGTTTGTCTGCCTCGGGCCATCCCGTCGCCGGCCAGAACGTGTCGACCGCGGTCGAAGCGATGTGTCGGCCGATCAGCAGCGTTGCCAGACCGTACGGTCCATAGGCGAGCAGGGAGGTCGCGTTGAAGTCGAGGGTACCGACGGCCAGCCGACCAGCAGCCCACAGAATCCCGTTGCCCCACGCCAGCAGGATCAGGGCGAACAGCGCAATGACCCACCAGCCGTGTCCGGGGAGTGAGTCCATCCATGCCAGCAGGCTGCTCATCGGCCCGCGTCGGTAGCTCACCGACATCGTGCTCGCCGGAGTTATCGGAGCCGAGATCGCAGCATCTGCCATTCGTCCGTACTCCCCGCGCGAATTGGACGGTGGCGGAACGCCACGGTCGTCGTGGGTCCTCCTGGGTCACGGCATACTGGATGGGCGTCAAGCGGGCGCGTAGGTCCGCTGTATCTGGCTTCGTCACGAGACCATTGTCTCCGTCCGACAAGAGGTGCGCCAGTGCGGGGAATTGACAAACGGCTTGCGACGGTCATGCTCGTGGCCGCAATCGGCGTCGCGGGCTGTGTCAGCGTTGCCACGCCGACTGCCACGCCGACTGCCACGCCGACTGCCGCGCCGACTGCCGCGCCGACTGCCGCGCCGACTGCCGCGCCCGAGCTCAGCCCGACCGCCATGCCGACTCCAGCTCCCAGCCAGATCCCGACGCCGACTTCGGGTCCAACAGCGACCGCAACGCCTGCTTCTACCCCGACTCCCACCCAGCCGCCCACTGCGGCTCCAAGCCCGACACCGGCAACCGCCACGCCGAGCGGCCCGATCGACTCCACGCTGCCTCCTGAACACGGCACCAAGACGTTCCAGCCCGGTGCCAGCGCGGACCCGGACACGATCGACCTGGCTGTCGAAGGCTCGATCGACGCCGCGTACCTGGGAGATGGCTGCGACGGCTCGGTGACCGCGGCGCCACAGGTGCAGATCGCCATCGTCGGGCCGAGCTCCAGCGGCCTGCTGCGCTTCTACTTCGATGGCTCGGGCGATCCCTCGCTCGTCGTTCACAGCTCGGCCGGTGAGTGGCTGTGCAATGACGATTCCTATGGCGGCTCCGACCCAACGATCGACATCACCGACCCGGCCGCCTTGCAGGGCAATAGCCAGTACCAGGTGTGGATCGGCTCGTACACCGGCGCGGCGGTGCTCGGAACGCTGTACGTCACCGCGAACGACAGCAACCACCCCTGAGCGATCAGCGCGGGCTAGACTTGCGCCCCGTGTCGGTCCTTCCCGCCGTATCTCGCCGCCCCCTGATGCACGCTGCCGGCCTGGTGGTCCTCGGCGCCGTGCTCAGCCTGAGCGGCTGCGGCGGCCAGGCCGTACCGGGTGCCGGACAGGCACAGGTTCGCATCGGCGCCGCCGAGCCGTTCACCTACGACCCCGCCCATGCCGGCGATGCCGGGTCGTCGAACGTCATCACCCAGGTCTTTGAGGGCCTGACCGCCTTCGACGCGCAGAGCAACGTGCAACCGGCGCTGGCCGATTCGTGGCAGACCAGCGACGACGGGACCACGATCACTTTCCATCTGCGGCCCGGCATCGAGTACAGCGACGGCTCGCCGATCACCGCCCAGGACGTCGTCAACTCATGGCTGCGGCTGATCGACCCGCAGCAGCCTTCGCCACTGGCCGGGCTGCTCAGCGACGTGGCCGGCGCGGAGGACTACGAGGCGGGTCGCGCCGGTGCCGACGCAGTCGGCCTGCATGCCAACGGCGACCAGGTCGTCGTCGACCTTGCCCAGCCGGCGAGCTACTTCCTGGCCGTGACCGCTTCGCCGTCGCTCGCGGTCGTGCCGCCGTCGATGTATGGCAACCTCGACCAGGGACTGCCCTCCGACATCGTGGTTTCCGGCGCCTACGTGCCCAGCACGGGCACCCAGGGCGTCATCAGCCTGACCGCCAACCCGCACTACTGGGCCGGGCCGCCGCCGCTGACCAACGTCGAGCTGGTGACCGACTACGGCACCCAGACCGGCGTCGGCCTGTTCACCAGCGGTGACATCGACTACACCGGCATCGGCGCAGCCGATGCGTCATGGATCGCCTACGACGCCAGCCTGGGGCCCCAGCTGCGCGAAACCAACAGCTTCGCCACCAACTACTACGGCTTCGACACCACCACCGCGCCCTTCGACAACGCCCAGGTGCGGCTGGCCTTCGCTGAGGCGGTCGACTGGGACCGCATCGTCAGCCTTGCCGGCGGCACCGCGGCGACGTCGATGGTTCCGCCCGGCATCCCCGGTCGCGACGTTGCCGACCACCGCCCCGCCTACAACCCAGGCGACGCGCAAGGCCTGCTGGCACAGGCCGGCTACCCGAACGGCAACGGCTTCCCAACGGTGAGCATCGACACCTACGGCGTTGGCTTCGAGTCGACCGTCGCCGCCGAGTTGAAGCAGAACCTGGGCGTGACGGTCAACGTCGAGGTGCATGACTTCCGCGACTTCCCGAACTACCTGGTCGACGCCCACACACCGGTCATGTGGACTCTCAGCTGGGTCGCCGACTACCCCCAGCCGAACGACTTCCTGGGGCTGCTGCTCGAGACCGGCAGCAGCAGCAACTTCGGTGGCTGGAGCAATCCGCAGTACGACGACCTGATCGCGCAGGCGGCGGCGACGACCGATGTCAGCCAGCAGCAGACGCTCTACGCTCAGGCACAGGACATCCTCGCGCGTGAGGCGCCGGTCGTGCCGGTCGACTACGGGCAGTCATTCGCGCTGAGCCGCACCGGTCTGCTCGGGGCGCTCGAATTGGGCGTCGGCTTCATCCGCGTGGCCGGGCTCGACTGGGCGCCGGGAGCCGGCCGGTGAGGCAGTCCTTCGTGCGCATGGTCGGCCGATTTGCGAGCCTTGTGCTTGCGACCTCGCTGGCGCTGACCGCCGGCCTGGCTTCACCCGCGCTCAGTTTGGCCGACCAGCCGACTTTTGGCACGCCCAGCGCGGTGACCACACTCGGCCAGCCGCTGGTGTTCACCGACACGATCAACGGCACCGACATCGCCTCGGTCGACGTGCTCGTCACCCTCGCGGGCTACCCCCCGATGATCGTCCTTGCCGCGCAACCGACCGGCAACCCCGGGGAATGGCAGGTGACGTCGCAGGTGGACGTGGCCAGCTCGATCGAGTGCACCTGCTTCGCCAATGGTCCCAGCGAGCCGAACACGCGCCTGACATACCAGTTCCGCGTCCATGCGTCGGATGGGACGATCGCTTTGGGACCGCAGGCACAGGCGACGGTCACCGACGATAACTTTCAGTGGCAGACGCTGACCGACGGGATGGTCACCGTGCACTGGTACCAGGGCGACCAGGCTTTCGCGCAGTCGGCCGCCAACGTCGCCAACGACGCGATCGGCAAGGCCGCGCAACTGCTCGGCGTCAACCTGCCGCAGCCGGCCGACCTGTTCATCTATGCCACGCAGCAGGCGCTGATCAACGCCGTCGCGCCGGCGCGCGATTCCATCGCCGGCCAGGCCGACGCGACGATCGGCACGATGTTCGTCTGGCTTCCGCCCAGCCAGCCGGCGTCCCAGCAGGCGGTCACGATCGCCCATGAGCTGACCCACCTGGTGTTCAACCAGGCCGTCCAGAACCCGTACCACGAGCCGCCGCGCTGGCTGAACGAGGGCATCGCGGTGTACCTCTCGGAGGGTTACTCGGGCCAGTGGCGGGACGAGATCTCGTCGGCGGTGGCGGCCAACCACCTCATCCCGCTCGATGGCCTGGTCGGCCTGTTCCCGTCGCCGACCGACGAGTTCTACCTGGCCTACGGCGAGAGCGTCTCGGCGGTGAACTACTTCATCCAGACCTACGGCGACCAGAAGCTGTGGGCACTCGTGCGCAGCTACAGCCAGGGGCTGTCCGACGCCGACGCTTTCAGTCAGGCGATCGGCATCGACGCCGACACCTTCAACGCCCAGTGGATGACGTCGCTGGGCGTGACCGTGCCGCCTTCGTACGGCCCGCAGCCGGGCCCGCCGGGCCCGGTTCCGAGTGCGTGGACGAACCAGCCGTCGGCGTCACAGAGCAGCGGTGCGCCGGGCAGCGGAGCACCGGCAAGCGGTGCACCGGCCACGCCCCAACCGGCGTCTTCCGGTGGCGTGGCTGTGCTAGCCGGCCAGACGCCCGCAGCCACGGCGAATCCCGGCGCACCCACCGAGAACACAGGGTCGAGCGATTTCGCCGACGTGCTGGTGATCGTTCTCGTCATTGCGCTGGTGGCCGCGGTCGGCATCGGCGCATGGCTGGTGCTGCGCCCACGGCCGCCCCAGCCACCCTGGTATTGAGCCGGGGAGTGGCAGACCGGCCCGTTCTCGAGCTGCGCGTGGGGGATCGCATCGAGCTGCGCAAGGCGCATCCGTGCGGCGGGCGAACGTGGTCCGTAATACGGCTGGGGGCGGACATCGGCCTGACGTGTCAAACGTGTGGTCGGCGAGTGCTGCTCGAGCGGCGCGAAGTCGAGCGCAGGCTCGCGCGCTTCATCGAACGTGGGCCGCAGGAGCCGGGATCGTGACCGCCGCCCAGGGGACTCAGCCAAGCTCGATTCTGGTCCTGCGCAACCGGCGCTTCCTGGCCCTCTGGCTGGCGCAGGTGGCGACCCAGGTGGGCGCCAACATGGTGCTCTTCGGGCTGACCGTGCAGGTCTTCACGCTGACCGGCCTGTCGACCTCGATCAGTGTGCTGATCCTCTCCTTCCTCGTACCGGCGGTCATCTTCGGTGCCATATCCGGCGTGTACGTCGACCTGCTCGATCGGCGGCTGATCCTGGTCAGCACCAACCTGCTGCGCGGCCTGCTCTTCGTCGCGATCATCATCGTGCCCAACAACCTGGTGGTGATCTACGTCATAACCGCGCTGGTGGCAACGCTCAGTACTTTCTTCGGACCGGCAGAGGCGGCGATGATCCCCGCCGTCGTGCCGCGCGAGCAGCTGCTGCCGGCCAACTCGCTGTACATCCTCACGCTGCAGGCCTCCTTCTTCCTGGGTTTCGCACTGCTCGGCCCGCTGGTCGTCAACCTGGGCGGCATGGTCGTCCTGCTGCTGCTGGTGGCCGTCTCGTACTTCATCGGTGCCGGGCTGTGCCTGCTGCTGCCCAGCCAGAACCCCCGTCTTGTGGCGGCAGCCGCGCACCAGCTCGGTGGCACGCTCGACGAGGCCGGCCGGGTTCTCGGCGAGGCGGGCAGCGCGGTGCGCACGACATTCGCCCAGCTGGCCGATGGCATCCGCTTTATCGTCGCCAACCGCACCATCTTCTGGCCGCTGACGTACCTGGCCGTGACCGCGTCGCTGATCGGCGTGCTGGGCGTGCTCGGACCGGGCTTCGCGACGCACGTGCTCGGCCTGTCGGAGCGCGACTTTGTCGTCGTCGTCCTGCCGCTCGGCGTCGGGTTGGTGATGGGCATCCTGTTGCTCAACGTGTACGGGCGGCTGTTCTCGCGGCGGCGCGGCATCGAGGGCGGCCTCATCGCGCTGGGCATCACCCTGCTGGCGCTGTCGGTTGCCCAGCCCCTGACGCGCACGTTCTCGTTGGGGCCACTGATCTCGCTCCTGTCGGTGGTCATCGTGGTGGCCTTCGCGACCGGCGTCGCCTACGCGTTCGTCGCGGTACCCGCCCAGACCCAGTTGCAGGAGGAGCTGCCGGAGGGCGTGCGCGGGCGCGTCTTCGGCGTGCTCAACATGCTCGTCAGCATCGCCTCGTTCCTGCCGATCATCATCGTCGGCCCCATTGCCGATGCGGTGGGCACCCCGCTCGTGGTCCAGGCTTCGGCGGTCGTGGTGCTCCTGGTCGCCGCCGGTTCTATCACGCGCGCGCAGCCGACCGGACCGGTGGAGGCGACGGCGCACGCAAGCCTCGTCGATGCGGTCGACCCTGTCGCGGTCACCGGCCGCTCACTCACCCAGCCGTTAACCCTGGACGTCGACAAGCAGGCCGAGCCGCCGAGCATGTCGTACCTCTCGTCGCCCGTCGCACCCGGCAAACCCGGGCCGGCGCCGCGGCTCAAGAAAGCCGAGCACTCCGAGCAGGATGCGCAGCATGCGCAGCCCGAGCAGCTCGAGCTGCTGGGACGCGAACGGGACGAAGGCTGACGTCATGCCGCGCGTCGCGTTGATCTTCACCGGCGGCACGATCTCGATGCAGCACGACGCGGGCGCGGGTGGCGCGCTCCCCGCACTGGACGGCGCGGCGATCATAGAGCGCGCCGCCGGGCTGGCCGCCATCGCCGAGATCGACATCGTCGACTGGGGCATGGTCTCTGCTTCTCACCTGCGCTTCGCCGACCTGCTCGACATCCACCGGCTGACCGAACGGCAACTGGCGCGTCCCGAGGTGGCCGGCGCGGTTGTCGTGCAGGGCACCGACGCGATCGAGGAGACCGCCTTTGCCTACGACCTGCTGCTGCGCGGTCACAAGCCGGTGGTGGTCACCGGGGCGATGCGCGACGCGTCGTCGTCCGAGTACGACGGGCCGCGCAATCTGGTTGACGCGGTTCGCTGCGCGGCCAGTCCCGACCTTGCCGATCAGGGCGTGCTCGTGGTGCTGGCCGGTTCAATTCTGGCCGCCGACGATGTGATCAAGAGCAACACCACGGCGCTCGACACCTTCAAGCCGCGCGACGGCGAGGCGGTGGGCACGGTTGACGGGGCCGGGATCGCCGTGCGGGCGCGCCGGCCGGCCCGGCGCCGCGCGCTGGCGCGCGTGCCGCAGGACGCGGTCGAGGACGTGTACCTGGTGACCGCGGCGATGGGCATGGATGGCGCGCTGCTGCGCGCGCTCGCGCCGCTTGCGCCACGCGGCGTGGTCATCGCCGCGACCGGTGCCGGCAATACCCACCCCGACCTGCTCGCGGCCGCTACGGAGCTGATAGGCGCGGGCACCACGGTCGCGCTCACGACCCGCTGCCCGTCGGGCACCGTCGCGCCGCTGTACGCGTTTCCCGGGGGCGGGCGCAGTTGGGAGCGCGCCGGTGCGGTCTTCTCGTCGCTCGACGGACCCAAGACGCGGGTCGCGCTGGCGCTCGGGCTTGCCGCGGGCATGGAGCGCGGCCAGCTCGCGCAGCTGATCGGACCGTGACCAGGCGCGCCGACCTGCTCATCAGCGGCCGCATCGCAACGCTGGCGGGCGAGGAGGGGTTCGGCTGGAGTTCGGGCCTGGCGATCGCCGATGGCCGGATCGTCGAGCCGGGCGACGACCTCGAATCGGCCGAGCGCTGGCGCCTGCCGGACGACCTGGTGGTCATGCCGGGCATCACCGACGCGCACCTGCATCTCATGGCGCTCGTCCTCGCCGAACGCCAGGTTGACCTGACCGGTCTTGACCTCGACCGCGCGCTGGCAGCCGTGGCGCGCGCCCACGACGCGCTTGCCACCGCTGGCGATCATGACGGCTGGCTGCTCGGCCACGGCTGGTCACTGCACTCGCTCGGCCGCTGGCCGGACACGGCCATGCTCGAGCGAGCGGCGCCCGGAAGACCCGTCGCGCTGTACGCACACGACCACCACGCCCGATGGGTCAGCGCAGCGGCCCTGCGCGGCGCCGGCATCGCCACGATGAGTGATCCGCCCGGCGGCCTGATTCGACGTGACGCGGTCGGTACGCCGACCGGCATCCTGCACGAGACTGCCAGTGCGCTCGTCGACCGCGCGATTCCGGATCCCGAGCCGGCCGAGCTGGAAGCGGGCCTCGCTCGCGTCGCCACGCAGCTGGCGGCACTTGGGGTCACCGGTTGTCACGACCCAGGTGAGCTTGGCTCCGAACGAGCGATCAAGCGCGGCCCGCTCTTCTATCGCGCACTGGCAGCTGCCGGCCGCTTGCCGTTGCGGGTACACGCCTCGGTCCGCGCACCTCAGCTCGATCGGGCGATCGAACTCGGACTGGCCAGCGGCCAGTCGGTCGGCCGCTACACGATGGGCTGGCTCAAGCTGTTCGCAGACGGCTCACTCGGCTCGCGCAGCGCGGCGCTGCTCGAGCCGTATGCCGACGTCGCGGACAACCCGCCGACCGGCGGCGATCGCGGCATGTTCCTGACCGATCGCGCCGAACTGGCCGAACTTCTCGGCCGAGCTGCCGAGGCGGGCATCAGCGGCCAGGTCCATGCCATCGGCGACGCCGCCGTGCGCACCGTTCTCGACGTTCTCGCGCGCGTGCCGCCGGCGCCGCTCATGCGTCGCGTGGAGCACGCCCAGCTGGTGGATCCCGCCGACGTGCCGCGCTTTGGACGATTGGCGGTCGCGGCCTCGATGCAGCCGGTCCACCTGCGCAGCGACGCCGCCGTCGCGCGGCAGGCATGGGGGAGCCGCGCCGAGAACGCCTTCCCGATTGGCGCCATCGCGGCGGGCGGCGCGCTGATCCCCTTCGGCAGCGATGCGCCGGTCGAGCCGCCCGACCCGTGGCCGGGTATCGCCGAGGCGCTGGTGCGCCACGAGCCGCTCGATGCCGACGACCCGCCCCTCGGCATCCGCCACGCCGTCAGCCTGGCCCGGGCACTTCGGGCGGCGTGTCTCGACCCTGCTCTGGTGGCCGGTCAGACCGACCTTGGCCGGCTGCTGCCCGGCTATCGGGCGGACCTGCTCATCGTCCCGGCCGCGACGCTGCACGAGCCGGTCGACGCCGCCACGCTGGCCCTGACTCGTCCCCTGGCCACGCTCATCGACGGCGAGGTTGCCCACCGAAGCCCCGCTTTCGATCCCTAGAATCGGGCGATGAGCCACCGCCCACCGCGTGAGCTCGGACCGCTCGCATACGAGCTGCGGCGCTTGCTCGCCGAAACCCTCGGCACGTTCTTCCTGGTGCTCGTTGCCGTGGCGGGAGCCATGGTCAACGCTCGCTTCGGTGGCCAGGCCATCCCCTTGACCGCCCAGGTCAGTGCGCCCGGCCTGATGGTCGGGGTGGTCATCCTGTCGATGGGCGCCGTGTCGGGCGCTCACCTCAATCCTGGCGTCAGCCTCGCCTTTGCCCTCCGCGGCGACTTCCCCTGGCGGCGCGTCCCGGGCTACATCGGCGCCCAGTTCCTGGGCGCCGTTCTGGCCACCATGCTGCTGGTGTGGCTGCTGGGCGGCCAGGGCAGCGCCGGTCTGACGCTGCCCGGGCCCGGCATCAGCGACGGCACGGCCGTGCTGTGGGAGCTGGTCCTGAGCGTCGGGCTGGTGACGACCATCCTCGGCACCGCCTCGGGTGCCCAAAACGTGGGGCCGATGGCGGCCCTTGCCGTGGCCAGCTACATCGCCTTGGCCGGCCTCGTGGGCGCACCCGTAAGCGGAGCATCCATGAACGTGGCTCGATCGCTCGGCCCGGCCATCGTGCTGGGCGACTTCAGCGCATGGTGGGTGTACGTGGTCGGGCCGCTCGGAGGCGCCGTGATCGCTGCCGGAATCGGCTATCTACTGCGCGGCGCGGGTGGCGGCGTCGCGGGCAGTGCGGCGGCGCAGGGGACCCTGGGCTGGCTGTGGCATCCCGGGCCGATCGATCAGCTGCCACCATCCCCAACGCCGCGTGTTTCGCCACCGCCCGCGACCAGGGACGTCGATCGCTGACCAGTCGGTAGAATGTGCCCCGCGGGCGGCTAGCTCAGCTGGTTAGAGCACTTGCTTGACATGCAAGAGGTCACTGGTTCGAGTCCAGTGTCGCCCACCATTCCATGCGGTAAGCGGTGGTTGATCGGCCATATCAGCGGCCTGTCGCGGGCGTTGTGACGTCAAGCTGAACCGCTACTCAGCGGCTGGCCAACTTCCTAAAGAGGTATCGCTGCTCTAGCACCCAAGCGCTAGCACCGCCTCAGGTGTGCCTAGGCGCCCAGCGCGGTGAAGCGCTCCACGAACGGCGCTCGCCATTCCGGTGCCTCGAACGGTGCAGCGAACCAGGACGTGGTCTTGGCGATCTTGCCCTGGCGGAGTTCGACGATCTGGATCATCTGCCACGTCTCGCCATTCGCATAGGTGACCGTGCCGACGTAGGTGTAGATGTCGCCCGATCCTTCGATGCGCAGTGGTGCGAACATGGGCGTGAGCACCCAGCGGTCCTCCGACCCGACGAGGCGTGTGCTTGTCGGGTCGACTGTGCCTACCCCACCCGGGTAGCTGCGCGTGTATGCGAGCAGGTTCGCTCTGCCCCGGACTCGTTCGCCCGACTGGGGCATCTCATCCACGAAGTCGTCCGTGACGAGCGCCGCCATGGCGTCGAGATCCTTGTCTTGCACGGCGCGGGCGTAGCGCTCGACGACCGTGCGACCGCTGGGCTCAGCCATCTTGCCCTCCAACTGGAGCTGTCGCTGTGACTCAGCGAGTCACGGCCATTCTAAGAGCGCGGTGGCCAGGTTCCTCGGGTCGGGGTGGATTGCGCTCACGGCTTCGGCAACGGCCACGTGGGCGTGCCGATTGTTGCGGCAACGTCACCTGGGACCGGCGCGTTGCGTCGACTGCCTACAGCGCGCCCCAGCGATAGAGGGGATGAAGCTCGGCCCAGCTGCCGTGCTCCAGGTCGAATACGTAACGGCCCTCCATCCAGACGTGCTGGCCGACGGTTGGATAGGGCGGCGGCAGCGGATCTGGATCGGATGCGCACACGGCGATGGCATCGGTCTGGGTCACCGAGCGGACGCACACTGGCTCGACCACCAGGTCACCCAGCTCCTCGCCCTGGTTGGCCGGCCGCAGCAGGTAGCGAAAAGCCAGATCGGGCGCGAGCAGGATGTGAAAGTCGCCGTCAGCCTCCTTGCGCACCGCTTCGACGGTCCCTGTCACCCTGATACACGCAGCGTGCACGGCAAGCCGGCTCGGGTTGTAGACGTAGCGGTCCTGGTCGGTCGGTGTGCACGCTGCGGACGATGGCGTAGGTGTCGGTCCGGGGGTCAGTTCCGGCTGGCGGTTGGGCGAGCCGACCGATGAGTGCGGGCTGGCGCGGGTTGTCGGGACCGGAGAGGGCATGCTCGTGGTGGCCGCCGCCACGGAAGTTGGCGACGGACTGCCGCTCGCGAGTGGCGCCGATGGGCTGCCTCGAGGAGCGACGAGGATAAGTACCACGACGGCGAGCAGGGTGAGCCCAATGGCCCACCGTCTTGCTGACGAACGGCTCGCGGCACTCTCCCTGCTGGCGTGCTTCTCGTTCAGCTAGAGGCCGCCGAGGAGCGCGAGCGGCAGGAAGCCCAGCAGTACGGCCGCAGCCACCTGCAGTCCGATGACCACGAGCGCCGGACGAGGCGCGCGCGGGGTCCACGAGTAGGCGAAGTAGGCGACGACCGGCAGCTGCAGGAGCATCAACAGCTGCCACAGGTGGGCATGCAACCCCTCGTCGGGCTGGCCGATCGGCCCGTACGGCGCGAGATACCAGCCGATGTCGGCCAGTGCGGCGACCGACATGACCAGCGGCAGCCAGCCAGCAGGGTGGCAGAGCAGCGCTCGTACAGTGACTCGCGCCCCAGCGTGCATGACACGATTATGGCGGCGACCACAGCCGATCCGATCACAACCGAGGCGATTGCAGCCGAGACGGGCCGTATACTGCGGCCAACAGCAAAAGCGTTGAGCGGGACGCGCGCGATCGGAACCTGATCTCAGAGAGCCCGGGTCGGTGGGCTGAAAGCCCGGGCGGTCAACCGGCCGAAAGCGCACCACCCGTGAGCGACCGGTGAACCGGTACGGGCGCCGCCCGTTAGCGCGGCAGCATGAGTGGCCACTTGCCGGGGATCCCGGGGAGTGGCAAGCGCGGGTGGAACCGCGGGAGGCAAAACCTCTCGTCCTGTGGTTGGACGAGAGGTTTGTTGATTCTCTGGGAGGCTTCCCGATGGCAGTGGACCAGGAGCTGCAGCACCAGCACGAAGAGCAGGAGGACGACGACCTCGGCTTCGACACGCCCAAGCGCGAGTCGGCCGACGAGCTGCTGGATGCCCATGCCGGTGATCCGCTCGATCCCATGCGTCATTCCGCGGCGCACGTCATGGCCGAAGCGGTACTCGACATATTCCCCGACGCGAAGCTGGGCATCGGGCCGGCCATTTCCGACGGCTTCTACTACGACTTCGAGCTGCCCCGGCCACTGACGCCCGACGACCTGGCTGCAATCGAGCAGCGCATGGCCGAGTCGGTCAAGGCCGACCATCCCTTCGTGCGTGACGTCCTGCCCCCCGACGAAGGACTGGCGTTCTTCGGCAAGCAGAACCAGCCGTTCAAGGTCGAGATCCTCAACGACCTGCGCCGCGCCGCGCAGGAGGCTGGCCAGCCGATGCCGGAGGTCTCCACCTATCAGCACGGTCAGTTCATCGACCTATGCCGCGGCCCGCACGTCGAGTCGACGGGCAGGATCGGACCGTTCAAGCTGCTCGCGGTGTCGGGCGCATATTGGCGTGGTGACCAGGCCCGGCCGGCGTTGCAGCGCATCTACGGCACGGTCTGGTCGACGCAGGAGGAACTCGACCGTTTCCTGTGGCGGCGGGAAGAGGCGAAGAAGCGCGACCACCGCCGCCTGGGCGTGGCGCTCGACCTGTTCAGCTTCCACGACGTCGCGCCGGGCGAGGCGTTCTGGCATCCCAAGGGTTGGCTGCTGTACCAGACGCTACGCGACGCCATGCGCGGCATCCAGGCGCGCCGTGGCTACCAGGAGATCTACACGCCGCCGCTGGTACACAAGAAGCTATGGGAGCAGTCGGGTCACTGGGACCTGTACCGCGACAACATGTTCATCGTCGAGGCCGACGACCAGACGTACAGCCTCAAGCCCATGAACTGTCCGGAGTCGACGTTCATCTACCGCTCGCGCGTGCGCTCGTACAGAGACTTTCCGCTGCGACTCTCGGAATACGGCGTGCTCCATCGCGCCGAGCTGTCCGGCGTGCGCTCGGGACTCACCAGGGTGCGCCACTTCTACACGGACGACGCGCACATCTACCTCACGCCGGCGCAGATCCAGGACGAGATCCTCGCCCTGATGGGGGAGGTCACCGAGTTCTACGCGTGGTTCGGCCTGGAACCGGTGCTGACCTTCGGTACGCGGCCGGACAAAGCCCTGGGCGATGAGCAGACGTGGCGCGAGACGGAGGCGATGATGCTCGAGGCGCTCAAGGCGTCGGGCGTCAACTACCGCGTCAAGCCCGGCGACGGCGCGTTCTACGCGCCCAAGATCGACATCCAGGTTTCCGACGCGCTGGGACGCGAATGGCAGACGGCGACGATCCAGGTGGACCGGCTGATGCTGCCCGAGCGGTTCGACCTGTGGTACATCGACGAGCACGGCGAGCGGCAGCGGCCGGTGGCCATCCACCGCGCGATCCTCGGCTCACTGGAGCGCTTCATCGGAGTGCTGACCGAGCATTTCGCCGGCGCCTTCCCGTTGTGGTGCTCGCCAGTCCAGGCGACCGTCATTCCCATCGCCGACCGCCACAACGAGGCGGCCGACAAGCTGGCGGCCGAGCTGCGCGGGCGAGGCATCCGCGTCGAAGTCGACGACAGCTCCAATCGGATGCAGAACAAGATCCGCCTGGCGCAGGAGCAGAAGGTGCCCTACATGCTGGTGCTCGGCGACCGCGAGGTCGAAGCCGGAACGGTCGCCGCCCGGACGCGCTCGGGCGAGCAGTTGCCGGCGATGTCATGGACGGAGCTGGTCGATCGGCTGGTCGCGGAGGTCGCCGCCCGCCGCCCCTGAAAGGCGGCCATTTCGCTGCAGGTATCAGGTACGATGCGGCTCCCACAGGGAGGAGCGTTTATGAAGTCGGCTGCGGCCTTGCTCGTCGTTGGTGTCCTGTTGACCGGTTGCGTCTCGGTCGCGCCGTCGAGCCCGACGGCGCCGGCCTCGTCACCGGCCGCCGCCACGCTGACCGGCACTCCCATCGCCACCGCGACGCCGACTCCGGCGGCCACCCAAATAGCCACTGCATCGCCCACGCAGCCGCCCACCGCCCAGCCGACTCTGACGCCGGGCGCCTCACCGAGCGGGACTATCGAGCAGACGACCAACGACCAGCTCTTCGACGACGCGATGGATGTCAACAACGGTTGGGCGACGGGTAGCTCCGCCGGCGGCACGGTGACCTTCCAGACCGGTGGCCTGCAGTTGGCGCCGGTCAACCCGGGCTGGCTGTGGAGCTCGCGACCGACCGGCACGCAGAGCGGCACGCTCGCCGTGGCGGGCGAGTTCACGCCGCAGTCGGACGGCCTGTTCGGGCTGCTGTGCGATTCGGGCGACCAGACGCAGGTCGGTGGACTGGTCAGCACGCAGGACGGCGAGTGGGTCTTTGTCAGCGTCGACAGCAGCGGCCTGACCGTTCTCGACCGAAGCGACCCCGGGGCGCTCGATATCCCGCTTGGCCAGCCCACGGACCTGGCCGTGGAGTGCGGCGCGATGACCACCGGCCAGTTGCGGCTCGAGATGTGGGTGGCTGGCGCCGGCCTGGTTGCTGCCTATCAGCAGGCCGACGGGCCGTCCAACTTCGACCACGTTGCGGCCTATGCCGAGTCGAACTCCGACGGCTACACGGTCTCGCTCACCCACGCCACGGCCTACGGCGTGGCCAACCTGAACGGCGAGCCGAGCAGCGGCGCCCAGGACCTGATGCTCAGCCACGTACCCCAGGCCTGGTCGTCGAGCTGCTTCGAAGGTCCCGTGCCGGGTCCGTTCGGCGGTCTGGCGCAATTCCGCGTCGCGTGTTTCCTGGGCGTCGGCGAGCCCGGCCACGTTGGGGCCGATGTCGCCGAGTACGTGCAGTACGGCAGCACCGACGACATGAACGCCGCCTACCAGTCGCGCGTCGCGGCTTTCCCGCCCGGCGCGGCCGATAGCTGCCAGACCGGGTCGCGCGAAACGACCTACCACTACACCGGCGGCACCGCCGAAGCAGGCCGGTTGTTGTGCGCCGACCAGGCCGTCGGCATCCGCTTTGACTGGACGGAGGAGAGCCTCAATATCCTCTCGACGCTGATCGATTTCGACGGCAGCTACGGCGACACCTTTACCGACTGGACCAACGCCGGTCCGAACTGAACTGCGGCCCGGAAATACGGCCTCCATGTGCTATAGTCCCGCGGCCGACAGGGTGCCGGAGAGACGTCTTTGACAGAGAGGGATCAGGCCTGAGCCGAGAACTGCGAGTAAACGAGATGATCCGCGTCCCGAACGTGCGGGTCGTGGACGAGGAGGGAAACCAGATGGGCGTGCTGCCCACCGCGGAGGCTCTCCGGCTCGCACAGGATCGGGGCTACGATCTCGTCGAAGTCGCTCCCATGGCCGCTCCGCCGGTCACCCGACTTCTCGACTACGGCCAGTTCAAGTACGAGCAGGCCCGTCGCGAGAAGGAGGCGCGCCGACACCAGCGATCGGTCGACTTCAAGGAGATAAGGCTCAAGGTAAAGATCGGTAAGGGTGACTTCGACACCAAGGTCCGCCGGGCCGTCCAGTTTCTCGAGGATGGCGACCGGGTCAAGGTGACCGTCCAGTTCCGGGGCCGCGAAGTCAGCCACGCTTACCTCGGCCGCGACATGTTGATGCGCTTCGCAGAGCAGGTCGGCGAGCACGGATCGGTCGAGCGCCAGCCACTGCTCGAGGGGCGGCAGATGTCGCTGGTGATCGCCTCGACGCACAAGGCCAAGACACAGCGGCGCGAGGATGGCGCCGACGACGGTGAGACAGAGGCGCCGGCCAACGGCGCCGATGAAAGTGAGACCAAGGCGCCGGCCAATGGCGCCGATGAGGGTGAGACCAAGGCGCCGGCCAACGGCGCCGAGCCGGCAAGACCAGGCCAGGTCGCCGCCGCGAGCACCAGCAAGAGCGCGGGAGCGTAAACCAGATGCCCAAGATGAAGAGCCACAAGGGCGCCCAGAAACGCTTTGGGGTGACCGGCACAGGCAAGGTCGTCCGCGTGAAGGCGTGGAGTGGCCACCACCTCGACATCAAGTCATCACGGCGGACGCGGCGTTATGCCGGCAAGGAAGTGCTCGACGCGACCAGTGCCGAGACGGTCGAGCGCCTGCTGCCGTACCTGAAGAAGTAGGCAGTCATGGCGAGGGTCAAGCGCGGCGTTACCGCGCACAAGCGTCACAAGCGGCTGCTGAAGGCGGCCGAGGGCCGGCGTGGCACGCGCTCGCGGCTGGTTAAGCCGGCGCGCGAAGCGCTGATGCACGCGATGGCCTACTCGTACGTGGGCCGCAAGCAGCGCAAGCGCCAGCTGCGCGCGCTGTGGATCGTGCGCCTCAACGCCGCCGCGCGGCAGAACGGTCTGACTTACGCAAGGCTGATCAACGGTCTCAAGACGGCGGGCGTTGCGCTCGATCGGAAGATCCTGGCCGACATCGCCGTGAGCGATGCGGCAACGTTTGCCAGCATCGTCGAGGTCGCACGGGCCAGGTAGCGGCGACACGCCGTGGACCTGGAGTCTTTCTCCGCCCAGCTCGATGAGCTGAGCCGCCGCGCACTCGCGGCGGTCGCTGCTGCCGACCACCCAGCGGAGCTCGACGAGGTCGAGAGCTCGTTCCTGGGCCGCAACGGCGAGTTGCGCCGGCTCTTCGCGTCGATCGGCCAGCTGCCCGGCCCAGACCGGGCCAAGGTCGGTGGCATGGCCAACCCGGTGCGCGAGGAACTCGAACGCCAGATCGCCGCACGCCGCGCGCGGCTCGACGAGATCGCGCTCGAGGTCCGCTTCGCGCGCGAGCACGGCGACGTGACGCTGCCCGGGCCGACGCTCGCGCGCGGCTCGCTGCACCCCATGATCGAGACGCAGCGCGAGATCACGCGCGTCTTCGGGCAATTCGGCTTCGTGACCTATGAAACCCCGGAGGTCGAGACCGACGAGCGCAATTTCCAGGCGCTCAACATTCCTGCCGACCACCCGGCGCGCGACCTGTGGGACACGCTCTACGTGGCCGGCACGGACCGCCACTGGGCGCTGCGCACGCACACCTCGCCCGGTCAGATGCACGTGATGCAGGCGACCGCACCGCCGATTCGCGCGGTTCTGCCCGGCCGCTGCTTCCGTTATGAGGCGGTCGACGCCAGCCACGGCTTCGAGTTCTTCCAGGTCGAGGGGCTGATGGTCGACGAGGGCACCACCATGGCCCAGTTGCGCGGGCTGCTCGACGAGTTCGCGCACGCGCTGTTCGGCGCTCGAACCGCCACTCGCTTCCGGCCCGGTTACTACCCGTTCACCGAGCCCTCGGTCGCCTTCGACATCAGCTGCACCATCTGCGGCGGCACCGGTTGCGCGGCATGCAAGCGGACCGGCTGGCTGACCATCCTGGGCGCCGGCATGGTCCACCCGGTCGTGCTCCGCAACGGCGGCCTCGATCCGGAGCGCTACCAGGGCTTCGCCTTCGGCATGGGCGTCGACCGGATCGCGATGCTGCGCCATGGCATCCCCGACATTCGCGCCTTCCTCGACAACGACGTGCGCTTCCTGGAGCGTTTCTGATGCGCGTGCCGCTGTCCTGGCTGCGCGACTACGTCGACTTCGACCTGCCGCCCGAGCGACTGGCCGAGCGACTGACGATGCTCGGCATGGAGGTGCAGTCGATCGAGCACATTGGCGACGACTGGCGTTCGGTCGTCGTCGGCGAGTTGCTCGACGTCTCGCCGCACCCCAACTCGCAGCGCCTGTCCCTGACCAGCGTGCGCGTCTCGGACAGTGACCAGCCGCTGTCGATCGTCTGCGGCGCAACCAACATCGCGCCCGGCCAGCGCGTGCCGGTGGCGCTGCCGGGCGCCGTGCTGCCAGGTGAGCGCGCAATCGGCGTGAGCAAGATCGCCGGCGTCGAGAGCCAGGGCATGCTCTGCTCGGGCGCGGAGCTCGGCCTGACGACCGATGCCGACGGCATCCTGATCCTGAAACCGGCGAACGGTGCCGCAGGCGACGGCCTCGGCGATGTGACGCTCGGCCGGCCGCTGGCCGAACTCGCCGGCGACGTGGTCCTCGACATCGACGTCAAGCCCAACCGCGGCGACGCACTGTCACTCATCGGCCTGGCGCGCGAGGTGGCGGCGATCACTGGCGGCGAGGTGCGCTGGCCGACCATCGAGGTGCCCGAGAGCGGCGACGCGACGGCCGGCCACGTTTCCGTCCAGGTCGATGACGCGCTGCTGTGCCCGCGGTTCGTGGGCCGCTACGTCGACAGCCTGAAGGTCGGCCCGTCGCCGCTGCGCGTCCAGCTCAGACTTTCGGCGGCCGGCATGCGACCGGTGTCAAATGTGGTCGACGCCAGCAATTACGTGATGCTCGAGCTGGGCAAGCCCATCCACGTCTTCGACGCCGCGGCCGTGCAGGGCGGTCACATCGTCGTGCGCCGCGCTCAGCCGGGCGAGCACATCGAGACACTCGACCACGTCGAGCGCGACCTGACGCCCGAGACGCTGGTCATCGCCGACTCTCGCGGACCGGTCGGCATCGCCGGCGTGATGGGTGGCGCGGGCAGCGAGGTAGGTGACCGTACGAGCGCGGCGGTCGTCGAGTCGGCCATCTTCGATCCGGTCTCGATCCGGCGCACGGCCTTCCATTTCGGCCTGCGCAGCGAGGCCAGCCTGCGCTTCGAGAAGGGCCAAGAGTCACGTCTTGCGCGGCTGGGCGCGGACCGGACGGCGCAACTGCTGGCCCAGTGGGCGGGCGGCCGCGTCGCAGTCGGTGTGGTCGACACCAATCCGGTGGACGAGCAGCCCAGGCGCGTGCCATTCCGTCCGGCGCGCGTCAGCCGGCTGCTGGGCGAGGACATTCCGGGCGAGGGCATGAAGTCCGCGCTGGCGCGCGTCGGCATCGGCGTCGAGCAGGACGGTGCCGGCGAACTCGTGGCGATCGTACCGCCGCACCGGCGCGATATCGCCATCGAGGCCGACGTGGCCGAGGAGATCATCCGCGTGCGCGGCTACGAGGAGCTGCCGCCGACGCTCCCCGACACCCCGATGCCGCCCTACCGGCCCGACCCGCGTCGGCTGGTCGACCAGCTGCGTGAGCTGCTGTCGGGCCGCGGCCTGACCGAGGTGCTCACCAACGGACTGATCGGGCCCGCCGACCATGCGCGCCTGGGTTATGCGGCCGACGATCCGGCCGTCATCCGGGTGGCCAATCCGGTCACCATCGACCACTCCGAACTGCGCTGCTCGCTGCTGCCCGGCATGCTTGGCGTGGTCGCGCGCAACGAGCGCCAGCGCCAGCCGGACCTCGCCATTTTCGAGGTCGGCGCGGTGCACGAATGGCGCGCGGAGAGGCCCTGGCAGCAGACCCGGCTAGGTATTCTTTTCGCCGGCAACATGCGCACGCCATCGTGGTACGAGCCGGCCCGGCCGGCGGGTGCCGAGGACGTCAAGGCGGCGGTCGCCTGGGTGCTGGACCGGCTGGGAGTACCCGCGGTCGAGTACCGGCGGCCCGGCGACGTGGTGGCCGGCGTCGAGCATCCCGGCCGCACCGCGATCGTGTCCGCCACTGACAGTGACGGCAGGTTGGTCGAGCTGGGCCGCGCGGGCGAGCTCGACCCGCGCTACGTGGCCGCAAGCGGCGTACGCGCCGAGCACGTCGCGTTCGCTGCGCTGGACGTGGGCGCGTTCGAAGACCTGGCACGGCCGGTAGCCGATGTGCGCGAGCTGGCGCAACTGCCGGCCGTCGAGCTGGATATCGCCATCGTCGTGCCGCATACGGTCGAAGCGGGCAGCGTCGCCCGGCTCATCCGCGGCCATGCGGGTGCGCGTCTTGCCAGCCTGACGCTCTTCGATCGCTACCAGGGGCCACCGCTCGGCGCCGACGAGGTCAGCCTGGCCTACCGCCTGCGTTTCCAGCCCAACGCGGACGGGCCGCGCGACGACCAGCTCGCCGAGCTGACGACGACGATCGAGAACGCCGTCGCCGACGAACTCGGCGGCCGGGTGCGCAGTGGCTGACGCAGGCCTCCTGCTGGTCTTCGGCGTGGCGTTCGTCGTGGGTGCCTGGCGCGGTGCCGTTCGGCAGCTGCTCGCTCTCGGGGCCTGGCTGGTCAGCTTCCTCGCCGGTGCCTATCTGCGCGATCCGGTCGCCAACTGGGTCGCGCCGCAACGGCCGGACTTCTCGTGGCAGTACGCCGAGATGCTCTCGTTCCTGCTCGTTTTCGGCGCCGTATTCGTCGTCTTGGTGCTGATCATCGAGATCACCGGTACGCGCATGGACCTGAGCAAGCGACATTGGGTCGACGATGGGCTGGGTGGTCTGCTGGCTCTGGGCATTGCGGTCCTGGTCGTTGGCTCGCTGATGATCATCCTCGACTCGTACTACGCAGGCGGTTACCCGCCCAGCTTGGAGCTGAGGGTCGTGCAGCAGCTCCACGCCGGCCTGTCCGACTCGCTCATCGGTCACGCCCTGCACGACTCGCTGGTGCCCGGCCTGCTGGCGGTGGGCGGATTGCTGCTGCCGGCCAATGTCGTCCATCCCGGCTGAGGTCGGGCGCCCGCTCTCGCGCGAGTTCTACGCCCGCTCCCCGATTGAACTGGCCCGTGTGCTGCTCGGCGTGCGGCTCGTGCGGCAGGCAGAGGGCGGGCTCACGGTCGGCCGCATCGTCGAGACGGAGGCCTACGATGGGCCGGAGGATCGCGCCAGCCACGCGCGCGCCGGGCGGACGGCGCGTACCGCGCCGATGTTCGGTCCCGTTGGCCACGCCTACATCTACCTCGTCTACGGCATGCACTTCTGCCTGAACGTGGTTGGCTACCGAGACCGCGAGGCCGGCGCGGTTCTGATCCGCGCGGTCGAGCCACTCGCCGGCATCGAGGAGATGCAAGCGCGACGCGGAAGACGGTCCGAGCCGGTTGCGCGGCTATGTGCCGGGCCGGCGCGGCTGTGCCAGGCGTTCGCCATCGAGCGCAGCTTTGACGGCCACGACCTGACGACCGGCCAGGGCCTGTGGCTCACGGCCGGTGCCGACGTGGGCCAGCCGACGGTCGCGAGCGGCCCGCGGATCGGCGTCGACTACGCCGGCGACGGTTGGGCGGATCGGCCGTGGCGCTTCTGGCTGGCCGGCAATGGGTCGGTTTCGCGATGATTTCCCGAGCATGACCGACGCGCGAAGCCAGGAGCTGCTCGAATATCCACAGATCCGCCGGCGCGTGGCCGGCTACACGAGTTTCACGCCGTCGCGCGAGCTGACGCTGGCGATGTCGCCGTCGTCCGACCCGATCGTAGTGACCCGCCTGCTCGACGAGACGGACCAGGCGCGCGACATCCTGCAGCGGCGGCCGGACGTGGGCGTCGGCGGCGCGCGCGACATCACCGTGCAGATCGGCAGAGCGCGCCGCGGTGGACGATTGCTGGGGCCTGAGCTGCTCGAGGTGCTCGACACGCTTGTGGCGGCGGGCCGGCTGGCCGACGTCCTGCGCGGCGAGCGGCCGCCACTGCTGCACGAGCTGGGCCGGGCGATCAAGCCGCTGCCGCAACTTCGTGGCCGGCTGGAGACCGCGATCGATCCGGCGGGAGAGCTGCTCGATTCCGCATCAGCGGCCCTCGGCGGCCTGCGCCGCGCGGTGCGCGTGGCCTACGAGCGGCTGCGCGCGCGCCTCGAAACGCTGGTGCACAGCGCCGACCTGTCCGGCGCGCTCCAGGAGCCCATCGTCACGCTGCGCAACGACCGCTACGTCGTGCCGGTGCGGGCCGACGCGCGCGGCCGGGTCAAGGGCATCGTCCACGACCAGTCGGGCAGCGGCCAGACGCTGTTCATCGAGCCGCTGGTGATGGTCGAGTTGGGCAACACCTGGCGCGAGGCGCAGCTCAAGGTGCAGGCGGAGGAGGAGCGCATCCTCGACGAGCTGTCGCGGTTGGTCGGTGAGCAGGGGGCGGCGCTGGAGGAGACCCTCGCCGCGCTGGCGACGTTCGACTTCTGGCTGGCTCGGGCACGACTTTCGCAAGAGCTCGACGCCGTGCGGCCGGCGACTGCAGCCGGCGACGACCTGGTGTTGCTCTCGGCGCGCCATCCGGGGCTGACCGGCGATGTGGTGCCGATCGATGTGCGCCTGGGCACCGACTTCCGCGCATTGGTCATCACCGGCCCGAATACGGGCGGCAAGACGGTCGCCCTACGCACCCTTGGCCTCCTTGCGCTCATGCACCAGTCGGGCCTGCCCATCCCGGTCGCGCCGGGATCACGCCTGCCCGTCTTCCGCGACGTGTTCGCCGATATCGGTGACGAGCAGTCGATCGCCCAGTCGCTGTCGACGTTCTCCGGTCATATGCGCTCGATCGTGCGCATTGTCGAGGCGGCGGGGGAGGGCAGCCTGGTGTTGCTCGACGAACTCGGCGCGGGCACCGATCCGACCGAAGGTTCCGCCCTCGCCCAGGCCCTGCTCGACCGCCTGATCGCGGCCGGTGCGCTGGTCGCCGCGACCACCCACTACGCCGAACTCAAGACCTACGCCCACAACACCGCCGGGGTGGAGAACGCATCGGTCGATTTTGACCTGCAGACCCTCCGGCCGACCTACCACCTGACCATCGGCCTGCCGGGTGCCAGCCAGGCCTTCGCCATAGCCGAGCGACTTGGATTGCCCGACGAGATCGTGACTGATGCACGCTCGCGCCTGGGTCACGCGCAGCAGGAATTCGAGCGGACTCTGGCATCGATCCGCGAGACGCGCGCGTCGACGCAGGACGCACTCGCACGCGCGGCAGACGCGGAGGAGCGTGCCCGCGCCGCGCGCCACGAGGCGGAAGAAGAGCGGCGCCACGCGCGCCGCGAGCGTCAGGAGGCGCTGGCAAGCACGCGCGAGGAGGCGCAGCGGAAGCTGGCCGAGGTGCAGGCGGAGATAGCCGCGGCGCGCGAGCTGCTCGAACGCCAGACGCTCACGGAGCAGCGCCTGGAACAGTCGGCCGCGCGGTTGACCGACCTCGCCGGGGAGCAGCCGGTGGCAGAGATCCCCGGCCCTTCGTCGGGAGTGCCGGTGGGCGTCGGGCAGTACGCGCGCTCGGCGAGCGGCTGGCAGGGCACCGTGGAGGCGATTGACGAGGGCCGCGCTGAGGCAACGCTCGCGGCCGGGTCGATGCGCATCAACATGCCGCTGTCAGAGCTGTCTCCGGCGACGGCGCCGCGCAGCGATCCGCTCCGTTCGATCGAGCCGCGGCCGGCGCCCGCGCCGCGCAGCGTGCCGTCCAGCCTCGATCTGCGCGGTGCCCGGGTCGAGGAGGCGCTCGAGTCGCTCGATGCGTATCTGGATCAGGCCACGCTCGCCGGCGTGCCGAAATTGACCGTCATCCACGGCCACGGCTCGGGCGCATTGCGCGACGCGCTGCGCGCTCGCCTATCCGGCCATCCACTGGTCAAGTCATGGCGCCCGGGCGAGCGCGGCGAGGGCGGCGACGGTGCCACGATCGTCGAGCTGTAGAGGCTGCAATTTGGGGCGTGGCGGCTTGCGTTCATAGGCGTACCATCCGCGGTCCGGGCCAGCCGGAATCCCGGGGTCAGGTGTACATGCCGGAGGTTCCCGAATGCGATCCTTCAGTTCGACGGTAGTTGGCCGGGGGCCTGCCGTATTGGCCCTGGCAGCGGTGTTGGTGGCTGCCTGCTCGTCGGCGGCGACGCCGACTGCAAGCCCGACACCGACAGAATCGCTCGCGGTGAGCGCCTCGCCGACGGCACCCATGCCCACGGCATCTCCGACCCCGACCGAGCCAGCGTCCGCGAGTCCCACTGCAAGCCCAACCGAGGCGCCGTCGGCCAGCCCGAGCGCCAGCGCGTCGGTGGCTCCGAGTCCCTCTGCTTCGCCAAGTGCCGGCCTGGTCGAGGTGGTCGCCGGAGGCGGAACGGCGGTTCCCGGTGACGGTGGCAAGGCGACCGATGCCCAATTGGGGCGCCCGACCGGACTGGCTGTCGGGGCCGACGGGACGCTCTGGATAGTCGACAACAACGCCGGGACGGTGCGCACGGTCACGCCCGACGGGCTGATCCACACGGTGATGAGCGGCATGTACGGACCCCAGGGCATGTGCCTCACGCCCGACGGAGTGCCGTACGTCGCTGAGCGCGGTCAGTATCGGATCGATACCACGAATGGCAAGGGCGGCCTCAAGGTGATCGCCGGCGATGCATATCACGCCGCGTATGGCGGCGACGGCGGGCTCGCCAGGAAGGCCTACCTGTCACAGCCCTACGACATCGTTTCCGATGCGGCCGGCAACCTCTACATCGCCGACACCACCAACCAGCGCGTGCGCTTCATCGACGCTCAAACGAACAAGATCAGCACGATTGCCGGCAATGGCATGGAGGGCTTCGCCGGGGATGGCGGACCGGCCACCGATGCCGAGCTCGACAACCCCGAGGCGGTGGCGGTCGATGCGGCGGGCACGGTTCTGTACATCGCCGACTATGGCTCCTCGCACCTGCGCCGCGTCGACCTGACGACGGGCATCATCACCACCGTCGCCGGGAACGGGACCGGCAGCGTGGCGTACGACCCGAAGTTGACCGGCCTGCAGGTTGGGCCGACGCGCCTGATAGCCGTCGCCCTCGATGCGCAGGGAAACCTGTACTTTCCGGTGTTCTTCACCGACAAGGGCCAACTGGTGATGCGCATGGACCAATCCGGAAACCTGGGGCTGGTCACCGGGGCGGGCACCTCGTCCGACGCCGGTGTCCCCGCGGCCGACTTCCGCGTGCCTTCGGTCGAGGTGCTCAAGATCGACGCTGCGACCGGCGACCTGCTGATCGGCTCCAACGACGGCCGGATCTATCGGATCCCGGGAGTCGCCACGCCGGCGCCCTAATGAACTCGCTCTCACGCCAGCGGTGCGAATAGTCGAGCGGTAGCTGCTCGGGAACATACGCCCGCGAGAGCCGACCGTTTTCCATGGCGCGTGATGCGTGCGCAGCATCGCTGACGGGCGTTTCTCTGGGGAAAGTCCCTCGCCAATGCCCATTGCGGTTGGGTTTGCCCAAGGAATCGGCGGCAGTTGATGCCCTGCGCGCATCGCAGCAAACCTGGCCCACTTGGAAACCTACAGAACTGACGCCGGGGCGAGTATTACTCGGGCAGATAGGCCCATTGCGTGCGCGTCGGCGTCCGATCGTCCGCCGAGTAGCGCCAGCTCAGCAGGTTGCCGTTGATCGACGGCTGCAGGTACCTGGGTCCGTTCGGGTCGCACGCCACTATCCGGCGCAGGGCGTGCTCTGTCAGGTCGTAGACGTAGAACTGCTGCGCCCGCATGTCCCACCACGCGACGAAGCGGTTGCCGACGGTCGGGAACTGGATCTCGCCGCTGTCCCACAGGTCTGGATGAGGGAGATCGAGCTCCTCGTAGGTGCCCGTGTCGCGCCAGTAGACGAACGGCGGTGCCGGACTGTACGGCGACTCGGTGGGGTCGCCGCCGCCCGTCCACGCGATCGCCTGGCCGGTGGCCGCCGGCATCACTGCGCGCACGCCCGCGCCGTAGGTGGTGGGCGCGACGTCCGGATTCAGCAGGTCGATCATCTCGACGTGGGCCGGCTGCCCGGGTTGGTCGGTCATTTCCACGGCGTACCAGAGCTCGTCGCGCCACAGGGCGACGTCACCCAGCGCCCGCTCTTCGGCGTGGTACGAGAGCAGTGTGCGTGGCTGGTCGAGCTGGTTGATGGCGGCCACGTGCAGGGTCAGCGTGGTATCCGTCCACGTGCCGCCGGGTGCGATCCACGCGATGTAGTCGTCGTCGATCGCGATGTTCGGGTTACCCAGCTGCTCGTTGGTGTAGCGCTCGATCAGGATTGGCGTGCCCGCCTGAGCAGGCAGGAAATAGAGCCGCCAGTGGGCCGGCGGGTTTTCGCTCAGGCCCTTCTGCGGCTTCTCCTCCACGAACAGGTAGCCGGCGTCACTCGCGACGACCGGCCCGATGTAGTCACCCGGTGCACCCGTGTAGATGAGCTGCGGCGACCCGCTGAGCGCGTAGCGCCAGATCTCGTTCCCGTCCGCCCACACCAGCGCGTCGCCCGCGTTGTATGGCGTGCCCGCGTAGCGCGCCGGCAGTTGTTGGACGTCGAGGATCAAGTCTGTGATCGCGGGCGCCGGCGATGACGTCGCAGACATCGTTGACGTTGGTGTCGGCGTTCGTGTCGGCGTCGGCGTCGGGAAGGCTTGGCAGTGAAGCGGGCACCCCAGCGCAGCCGACGGCGCGCTGGGTTCGGGCGACGGCGACGTCAGCGGGCCAGCGCAGCTCACCGCGAGCAGCACGAATGCACACAACGCGGGCAGATGGCGTTGCATGCTCCGATTGATACCGAGGTCCAGCGCCATGGCAAGAGCCGGATGGCCCGAACACTGCAGTCGCGCACGTGATGCGCACGCAGCATCGCTCACCGGCCTTACGTGCAGGGCACTCCCTCCAAGCCGCTGATTGCGAGCGACTTTGCCCAGGGAATCACCAGCCGGCGATGCGCTGTGTGGATCAACCGTCGGCGACGTGCCGCCGGCGACGTGACGCCAGCGACGTGCCACCTGGGACTGGTGCTAGGGGCTCGCGCTACGAAGGCGGCGGTGGGTTGCTCGGGGGCGCGGTCGGCTGTGCAGTAGGCGGCTGGGTTGGCGTCGGCGTTGGCGTTGGCGTCGGCTGCTGGGTCGGCGGGGCGGTCGGTGGGCTGGTCGGCGGCGGCTCGATTGTCGGTTGAATGGTCGGTTCGATGGTCGGGGGCTCGGTGGGCAGCAGGCTGGGCGACTCGCTCGGCGACTCGCTGGGCGATGGTGATGGGCCCGCGAGGCATGTCTCGGTCGGCGGCCACGGTCCGCCCCAGCTCTTGCCGTAGGGCGTGTAGCTGCGGTTGAACAGGTAGCTCGTCTTGGTCGGCTGCTGCGGGTCGGGTCCGCCGGCGATGCCGACGCCCTGTTTGGCGCGCGCAATCCAGTTCTGGTCGTCGACCTGCCAATCGGGATGGCCGGCGTCCACGTTGTCGAGGTCGAGGAAGCCCTCCGTTACCGGCGTACCGGCACAGCCGTCGACCCATAGCAGCGTGTTGCCGGCTTCGTCGGTCACCACCTGCAACGCCTCTTTGGTGGTGTCGGGACCGGGCACCGTGCCGTCGATGAACACCTCGTTGACGGTCTGCGCGGTGTACTCGGTCGGCGCCATGCCGGTCCACGCGTCGACGTCGGCGTTGACGATCCCGGGCGGCACGGCGAAGTCCTGGCTCGGCCAGTCGGCCGTGACTTCCTGCAGGAAGCCGTGCCAGGTTGGCGCAGCGATGTCGGTCGAGAAGACCGGGTTGTCGGGCCGCAGTACCGACGAGCCGTCGCTGTTGCCGTTCCAGGCACCGACCACCAGCGCGTACTCACCCGCGGCCCGGCCAGCGTCATCTGGCGGCGCGATGTAGCCGAATGCGTCCAGGTCGATCGCGTCGTCGTTGGTACCGGTCTTGATCGTCGCCGGCCGCCGGCCGTCCGGGCCCCTGAGGGCGAAGGCGCCCCAGATGGGGTTTTGGTGCGGGTCGGTGTTGCTGGCGAGGATGTTGGTCATCACGTAGGCCGCCTGCGCGCTGACGACCTGATCGCCGGCGGGCGGCGTGTAGGGCGGCACGACGTCGTTGCCGCTGCCATCCCTGATAGCCAGGATGTGGGTGTAGCCGATGTGCCGCCCGCCGTTGGCCAGCGTGGCGAAGGCCTCGGTGACGTCGAGCGGGTGGGTCACCTCCGTGCCCAGCGTGAGCGACAGCCCAGCCGTCGGCTGGTCGTTCTGGAAGGTCATGCCGAAGTTGCGCGCCATATCGAAGACCTGGTTCACGCCGTTGATGGCCAGCGCCCTGACCGCGGGGATGTTGAGCGACCACTGCAGCGCGCTGCGCATCCGCAAGGGGCCGCGCTCGAGCTGGTCGAAGTCCTTGGGGATATACGTGTTGGCGCCGTCGGGGAAGGCCGTGGTGACGTCCATGAACATGGTCGCCGCGGTCATCGTCCCGTTGTTGATGCCGGTCACGTAGTTGAACGGCTTGAAGGCCGAGCCCGGTTGCCGCCAGCCGTTGGCAAGCACGTCGAACTGGGGCTGGAACTGGCTCGAGGCGTCGTCGGCGCGGTAGTAGCCGGCACTGCCCACGTAGGCCAGGATCTCGCCGGTCTGGTAGTCCATGGCGACGAGTGCGCCGTTGCCCACCTGCAGTTTCGCGAGCTTCTTCATCCACGACTCGTAGGGCACGCCCAGCAGGGCGGCCATCGCCTGCGGGTCGGTGGCGTGGGGCAGGAACACGCCGGCGGTCACCCACTTCTCGGCGATCTGCTGCATGTGGTAGTCGAGCGTGCTGACGATGTGCAGGCCGCCGGCCTCGAGCGCCGGGCACGTGTCGGCGCCACCGCACAGTTTCTGCGCCAGCTCGTCGCGCAGCGCCCAGATGAAGTGTGGCGCCAGCCACTGCTGCTGCTGCGATGCCTGGGGGGCGAGGATGATGGGCTCGTTCTTGGCCGCCTCAAAGTCGGCGGCGCTGTACTCGTCGCCGGTCAGCACCAGGCGCGACGGATCTTTGGCGAGCTGGTCGAGGATGTAGTCGCGCCGGAAGACGATGGGGATGTTCGGGTCGAGCGGCACGTACAGCGTCCCGTCGGCGGCCGTCACGGCGTTGCGCACCAGGTCATAGCTCGATGGTGACTGCGGCAGGGCCGCCAGCAGCGCCACCTGGCCGAGCGTCAGCTGATGCAGGTCGGTTACGCCGAAGTAGCCCTGCGCCGCGGCCATGATCCCGTAGCTGCCGTTGCCGTAGTAGTTGGCGTTGAAGTAGGCCGTGATGATCTGTTGCTTGCCCTCCTCACCGGGAAACGCCTCGGTGACGCGGACCGACTGGATGATTTCCTTGAGCTTGCGTTCGACCACCCGGCCGGGATCTGCGACCAGGTCGGGGTCGAGCAGGCGCTCGCGCACCAGCTGCTGGGTAATGGTCGACGCGCCGCGCTCGTTGCCCTGCAGCGTGTCAATCGCCGCCGACAGGATGGCGAGGGGATCGACGCCGGTGTTCGTCCAGAACGACTTGTCCTCGATGGCCGTCTGCGCGTCGATCAGGATGGGCGGCAGCTGGTCGTAGGTCACCGGTTGGCGCTGTTCGCCGGCGCCGAAGCGGGCCAGCACGACCGAATCGGTCCGGTCGTAGACGACCGACTCGCCGACTGCGCCGAGCGACTGCAGATTGTGCGGGTCGGGCAGGTCCTGGTTATACAAGGCGAACACGGCGACGGTCCCGACCAGGCCGAACAGGGCGATGATGGCCATGATCGAGAAGACGATGACGGGAAGAGCGACGGCGAGGCCGCGCGACCGGCGTCGCCGCGTTGGCGGTCGGCGGCCGTTACCGGCGTTGTCGGGTCCGTTGGCACGGCCGTTCATACGCCGCGGCGCGCCTCCATCGCGGCTGCTCTGCATGTGCGGCGAGACTCTAGCATTAGCCTCGTGACGACGTCGGATGGGTTGCTCGCCGAGCTGTCCTGGCGCGGCCTCGTCGCCGGCTCCTCGCAGGGCGTCGAGGCACGCCTGTCGAAGGGTCCTATCAGCGCCTACGTTGGCTTCGACGCGTCGGCTCGCTCGCTGCACGTTGGCAACCTGGTGCAGGGCTTCGTGCTCACCCACCTTCAGCGCCACGGCGGCACTCCGTTCGTCGTCGTCGGCGGCGGGACGGGCATGATCGGCGACCCGTCGGGCAAGTCGAGCGAGCGCAACCTGCTCGACGATGAGCAGATTCGTGCCAATTCGGCTGCCATCCAGGCGCAGCTCGAAAGGTTCGTCGACTTCTCGCTCGGGACCAACCAGGCGCAGATGGTCGACAACCGCGAGTGGCTGGCCGACTGGCGCCTGCTCGACTTCCTGCGTGATATCGGCAAGCACTTTTCCGTGCCCTACATGCTGGCCAAGGAATCGGTCCAGCAGCGCCTGGGCGCGGGGATGTCGTTCACCGAGTTCTCGTACATGACGCTCCAGTCGGCCGACTTCCTGCAGCTGTACCGCCAGCGCGGCGTCGAGATGCAGATGGGCGGCGCCGACCAGTGGGGCAACATCACCGCCGGCCTGGAGCTGATCCGGCGCGTGGTCGGGCGCGAGGAAGGGGAGGAGCCGGCGGCCTACGCGATGTGCTCGCCCCTGCTCCTGACGCGCGATGGCAAGAAGATGGGCAAGAGCGAGAAGGGCGCGGTCTTCCTGGATCCGACGATGACCTCGCCGTACGACTTCTTCCAGTACTGGCTGAATGACGACGATGTCCTTGTCGCGCAACACCTGCGCTGGCTGACGCTCAAGACCGCGACCGAGATCTACGAGATCGAGGAGCAGCAGCGCGTGACACCCGAGAAGCGGCCCGCTCAGCGCGCGCTGGCCTTCGACCTGACCGCGCGCGTCCACGGCCGCGAGGAGGCCGAGCGCCAGGTGCGCGTCGCAGACGCAGCGTTCTCCGGCTTACCGATCACCGACCCCGAGGTGCTCGACGTCCTGTACGCGGCGATCGACCACTACGACTTCCACGACGCCGAAGCCGCCGATGCGCTGACCTTGGCCGTCGCGAGCGGACTCGTCTCCTCGAAGTCAGAGGGACGGCGGCTCCTGGCGCAGGGTGGCCTGTCGATCAACGGCGAGCGCGTCAGCGACGGTACGTCGGCCATGCCGCAACTGATCGATGGCCGCTACCTGGTTCTCCGGGCTGGCAAGAAGCGGTTACTGATCGCCCGGCACCGGGCGTAGCCCTCAGGAGGGCGACAGCGGCACGGCTCGTGTTCGGCCGGCCGCCTCGGCGAAGGCCCACACGTCGATCTCAGGCGGCTCGATGCCGAGACTCGTCAGCGCCGTGCAGACCTGGCTGCGATGGTCGCTGCCGTGATGGATGACCTGGGCTAGCCGGATGCCCACCGGCGCGTGGAACTCCCCCTCAAGGTCACGTTCGACGACGTCCTCGTCGGGGTCGATGCCGGCGGCCAGCAGCGCGGCCCACGCGCTGGCGTTGGTGGCCACGGCCAGGCGTAGTTCGGCCAGGCTCGTGTCGGCGTCCTCGTCCAACGCAGCGAGCGTGGCGCCGCTGGGGAAGAACGACAGGTACCAGCGGTCGGAGGCGACCAGGTGGCGCAGCGTGGCGATGATCGAGCCGTAGGTGCCCAGGCAGGGCGCCCGGAGTTGCTCGGGCGTCAGCTTGCGGCAGGCTTCGATGAGCCGTTCGGTGGCCCACGCGTGATGGGCAAACGCATCGTCAAGCGGTGAAGCTGTCATGGCCGCAGGTTAGCGTCCAGCCGAGCGATCGTCGCCAGTAGGCGCTCGTTCTCGGCCCGCGATCGGACGGTCAGGCGCAGGTGGCCGCGCAGCGGGTTGGCGGGGCCGAAGGTACGCGGAACGATGCCCGCGCGGAGCAGGAGTTCGGCTGCCTGTTCGGCCGCAGTCTGGTCGCCGATGCGCACGAGGAGGAAGTTGGTCACGCTCGGCAGCGGCTGCCAGCCAGCTCGGGCGAGCTGCTCCGCCAGCCACTCGCGCTCAAGATTTAGGGCGCGGGCGTTGGACAGGGCGTACTGGGGACCGCGCAGGGCACGGGCGGCAACCTGCGCGGACACGGTCGAGATGCTCCCCGGCGGGCGGACGCGCTCCAGCCTTTCGATCACCGACCGATCACCGATTCCGAACCCGACTCGAACGCCGGCCAGCCCAAACGCCTTCGACACCGTGCGCACGACGAGCAGGTTGCGGAACCGCTCGCGCCACGACACGATGGTCTCGCCGCTGAACTCGTGGTAAGCCTCGTCGGCCACGACGAGTGGCGGATCGTGCTGCTGGGCCGCCGCGCCGAGGACGGCTTCGAGGCGTTCGCGCGAGTCGGACGCACCGGTTGGATTGTTGGGTGAGCACAGCCAGACGACGCGGACATCCGACAGGCGCGCGGTGATGGCGGCCGCGTCCAGTGCGAAGCCCTCCGCGGCGCTCATCCGCGGGACCGACACAATGCGCGCCGCACGCTGCGACGTCAGCACTCCGTACATGGGGTACGTGGGAATCGGAATGAGCGCACCGGCGCCGGCGGGCAGGTAGGCCTTGGCCACGAGGTCGAGCAACTCGTCGGCTCCCGCGCCCACGATCAGCTCCTGCGGCTCGACCCCGGCGTATGCGGCGGCGGCGGCTGTCAGCTCCGCGTACGACGAATTGGGATACTCGTTGAGCGATGGGTCGAACGGTCCGCGGAGGGCTTCCGGCAGCCAGTCGGGCGCAACCGGCGAGGTGTTCGTGTCGAAGCGCAGGATGTCCTGCGGCCGCAGGCCGTAGCGTGCCGCGATCGCCGCGTTCGACGGCTCCCACGTGTAGACCTGCGACGCGCTCGGCGAGCTCATCAGGCAGTCACGATCCTTCCAGCGCAGTGGCCCTCGAATCCGGGTCGAATCACGATCGTTCCAGCCAAGCGGAACTATCGCTCACACCATAGGCGTTGGCGGTAAGCATGGCCGGCGACGACGTGCGCGCGAGGTAAATCGTCTGGCTGCGTCATCGCGGCCACGGTGCGGGAAGCTGCGCCGGTCTACCCGCCGTTCGGGCAATGCGACGCACATCGCGCCGATAGTTCCGTTTGGGCGGAACGACCCGGATCCGGCCCCCTGAAAACGGCGCCCTCGACGCGGGGCTAATGCGCGCCCGACTCGTCGTTCTTGTGCGCCTCGATCACCTTCTGGGCGACGTGCGCGGGAACCTCCTCGTAGTGGGCGAGGGTCGCCTTGAAGCGTCCTCGGCCACCGGACAGTGACCGCAGCTCCGTCGCGTAGGTGAACAGCTCAGCCTGGGGCACATGCGCGTGCACGACCTGCATGCCATCAGCCTGGTCCATGCCCATCACGCGGCCGCGGCGAGTGTTCAGGTCACGGTTGACGTCGCCCATGTACGCCTCGGGCACATACACCTCGACATCCATGATCGGCTCGAGCAGCACCGGCGAGGAATCCTGGATGCCCTTGCGGGTGGCCAGCTGACCGGCCAGGCGAAAGGACAGCTCGTCCGAGTCGACGGTGTGGAACGAGCCGTCGTACAGCGTCGCCTTGAAGTCGATCACCGGGTAGCCGGCCACCGGGCCCTTGTCGGCCACGTCGTGGACGCCCTTCTCGACGCCCGCCCAGAATTGGCGCGGGACGGAGCCACCGACGACACGCGTATTGAACTCGACACCGCTGCCCGGGTTGGGCTCGATCTCAAGCCACACGTGGCCGAACTGGCCGCGGCCGCCGGTCTGCTTCTTGTGCCGGCCCTCGGCCTGGGTCTTGGAACGAATGGTCTCGCGGTACGGGACACGCGGCGGCCGCGTGACGACCGCGGCGCCGAACTTGCGCTTGAGCCGCTCGGTGATCACCGCGACGTGGTTCTCGCCGTGCGCCCAGAGCAGCTGCTCGCCGGTCTCGGCGTTGCGCTCCACGCGCACGCTCGGCTCCTCCTCGACGAGCCGGCTGAGCGCCTGACCCATCTTGTCGAGGTCCGCCTTGGTCTGCGGCTCGATCGCCATCGGCAGGCTCGGCTCGGGAAACTCGAGCGGCGGCAGGGTCAACGGCTTCTCGTGCGTCGACAGGGTGTCGCCGGTGTAGGTATTGGTCAGCTTGGCCACCGCCCCGATCTCGCCGGCGCTGATCTCGCCGACCGCCTCGGTGTCCTTGCCCTTCACGCGCAGGACCTGGCCGATGCGCTCCTCTTCGCCACGGCCCGCGTTCCACACATGGTCGTGCGACGCGATCTTGCCCGAGTAGACGCGGAAGTAGTTGAGCCGGCCGACGAAGGGGTCGGCCGTCGTCTTGAAGACACGCGCCAGCAGTGGTCCGCTGGCGCTGCGCTGGACCTCGACTTCCTTGCCCTTGTCGTCGAGTGCGTGCATGGCCGGCTCCTCGGCGGGGGAGGGCAGGTAACGCACGATCGCGTCGAGGACCGCCGCCACACCGATGTCGTGCGCGGCGGAGGTGACCATCACTGGCGCCAGGACGGCGTCGCGTACACCGCGATGGAGGCAGCCCTCCAGCTCGGCATCGCTGATCTCCTCGCCTTCGAGGTACTTGGTCAGCACGTCATCGTCCGCCTCCGCCGCGGCCTCCAGGAGCTGGTCACGCCGGCGTGCCACTTCGTCGTTCAGGTCGGCCGGGATCTCGGTCTCCTTGCGTTTGTCGCCGTCCCACACGTACGCCTTGCGGTGAACCAGGTCGACGTAGCCACGGAAGTTATCCGCCCGACCGATGGCCAGCTGCAACGGCGCAATCTTGGTGCCGAAGTCGCTGCGCAGGGCATCCAACGCGGCACTGGGATCGGCATTCTCGCGCTCGCAGCGGGTGATGACGAAGAGCGCGGCCACGCCCGTCGATCGGCCCAGCGATATGGCCCGCTCGGTACCAGCCTCGACGCCGCCCGACGCGTCCATGACCAGCAGCGCCCCGTCCGCGGCGGCAAAGCCCTGCACCACCTCGGCGCCGAAATCGGCGTAGCCGGGCGTGTCGATGAGCGTGATCTCGTCGTCGCCGTGCTGCATGGTGGCAACGGCGAGCGACAGTGACTGGTTGCGCTTCTGCTCCTCGGGCTCGAAGTCCATGGTGGCGGTTCCGTCCTCGACCTTGCCGAGACGGGTGATCGCGCCGGCCGTGTACAGGAGATGCTCGGCGAGCGTCGTCTTGCCCGAGTCGGAGTGGCCGGCGAGAACGACGTTGCGAAGATGGGACATGTCTGCGGTCATGTCGGCAGCATATAGAATCCGCGCCGATGTCCGGTCATTCCAAGTGGTCCCAGATCAAGCGCCAGAAGGGCGCCAACGACGCCAAGCGCGGCGCGGTTTTCACCAAGATCGGGCGCGAGATCACGATCGCCGCGCGCGAGGGCGGCGGGGACCCCGATGCCAACTACCGGCTCCGCCTCGCGGTCGAGAAGGCGCGCTCGGTCAACATGCCGGCCGACAACATCAAACGCGCCGTCGACCGCGCGACCGGCGGCTCCGCCGCCGACCAATACGAGGAGATCGTGTACGAGGGCTATGGCCCGGGCGGGGTCGCGATCCTCGTCGAGGCCGCCACCGACAACAAGAACCGCACCGTGGCCGACGTGCGCTCGCTGTTCGCCAAGAACGGCGGCCAGCTGGCCGGCGCCGGCGCGGTGGCGTGGCAGTTCGAGCCGCGCGGCGTGGTCGTCCTTGAACCGGACGGTCACGATCCCGACGAACTGGCGCTGACGGCCATCGACGCCGGCGCGGAGGAGATGGACATCGAGGCGGACCCAATCGAGCTGGTAACCGACCCGGGCAAGCTCGAACAGCTGCGCGTCGCGCTCGAAGCGGCCGGGGCAAACGTCGAGTCGGCCGAGGTGGCGATGCATCCCAAGACACCGATCGAGGTCGACGAACATGTCGCCCGCCAGAACCTGCGCCTGATGGAAGCGCTCGAGGATCTCGACGACGTCCAGCGCGTGACCGCCAACTTCGACCTGCCGGCCGAAATCCTGGCCGAGGCTGCCGCGGTTTGAGCAACCGGCGGCAGCGGCCGGCATGATCGTCCTGGGGATCGATCCGGGCACCGCCGCGACCGGTTACGGCATCGTCGAACGCAACGGCGCGGCGCTGCGCGCGATCGACTACGGCTGCGTGGATACGCTGCCGACCCACGAGTTGCCGGAGCGCCTATTACACATCCATCGCGCCGTGCGCGAGCTGATCGAAACGCACCACCCGGCAATGCTCGGCGTCGAACGTCTCTTCTTCAATCGCAATGTCCAGACCGCGTTCGCTGTGGGCCAGGCACGCGGCGTGGTGTTGCTTGCGGCGGCCGAGTTCGGCCTGCCAGTCTTCGAATACGGCCCGCACGAAGTCAAGCTGGCGGTCACCGGTTACGGACGGGCGGGCAAGGCACAGGTGCAGCGCATGGTCCAACTGGTCTTGAGCATGCCCGCGCTGCCGCGGCCGGACGATGCCGCCGACGCGCTGGCGGTGGCCATCTGCGTCGCCCATGCCCACGCCCTGGCGGCCTGAGCCGCCGATTTTTCGGAGCCGGCCGTGATCGCGTTCGTGGAAGGGGCCATCGCTGCGCTCGGCCCCGACTCGGTCGTGGTCCAGGCCGGTGGCGTGGGCTACCGCGTCTTCTGCGGGCCGGGCACCCTGTCGGGACTGCGCGAGGGGGCGCAGGTTCGGCTGTACACCCATCACCTGGTGCGCGAGGACCAACAGGCGCTGTACGGCTTCCGCTCGACCGAGGAGCTGGGTTTCTTCGAATTGCTGACGACGGTCACCGGAGTGGGGCCGCGCGTCGCGCTGGCGATTGTGTCCGCGCGCCCGGTGACCGACCTGCAGCTGGCCATCCTGCAGGGCGACGAGGCCGTGCTCACGGCAGTCTCGGGTGTCGGCAAGAAGCTGGCCGCGCGAGTGGTGCTCGAGTTGCGCGAGAAGGTTGCCGCGGCAGGGGCCCTGGCTGGACCAGCGGGTACGACAAGTGGCGTGGCCGACGTCGTGGCCGCGCTGCAGGCGCTCGGCTACAGCGCCGGTGAGGCCCGCGAGGCGGCTTCCGGGGCGCTCTCGTCGCTGCCCGTGGGCGTCTCGCTGGAGGAGCGTGTCAAGGCGGCGCTGCGCATCCTCCGGCGCGACTGATCGCGGCGCAGGCGGCCGGCATGGCGGGGCTGATGCTCGTCGCCGTCGTTGTCATCGCCGTCGTCTTCGACTACATCAACGGCTTCCATGACACGGCCAACGCCATCGCCACCTCTGTCGCGACCCGCGCGCTGCCACCACGTGTGGCGATCAGCATGGCCGCCGCGTTCAACTTCATCGGCGCGTTCGCCGGCACGGCCGTGGCCAAGACCATCGGCTCCGGCCTGGTCGACGAGGCGACGACCACGACCGCGGTCATCGCCGCAGCGCTGCTGGGAGCCATCACCTGGAACCTGATCACCTGGTATCGCGGTCTGCCCAGCTCGAGCAGTCATGCGCTGATAGGCGGCCTGCTGGGTGCGACGCTGATCGAGGCCGGCGCGAGCGCCTTCAAAGCGGAGGGCATCGTCGACAAGGTCCTGCTACCCATGATCACCTCGCCGCTCATCGGTTTCGTCGGCGCGCTGGCGCTCGTGGTCGTTTTGTTCCGGCTCTTCCAGCACGCGCCACGGCGCGCCACGACCACCGGCTTCCGACGTCTGCAGGTGCTCTCGGCCGGTTTCATGGCCTTCTCACACGGCTCCAACGACGCGCAGAAGACGATGGGCATCGTCACCCTGGCGCTGTTCGCGGCCGGCATCCTGCCGACTATCGACGTACCGTGGTGGGTGATCGTTCTTGCTGCGTCGGCGATGTCGCTGGGCACGGCCGTCGGTGGCTGGCGGATCATGCACACCATGGGCCATCGCGTAGTCGAACTCGAGCCCGTTCACGGCTTTGCAGCGGAGACGAGTGCGGCGACAGTGATTATCACCGCGGCCCACTTCGGCATGCCGGTCTCGACGACTCATGTGATCTCGGCCGCAATCATGGGGGTCGGGTCAGCGCGCGGCGTGCGCGGCGTACGCTGGGGAGTGGCGCGCGCGATCGTCGGCGCGTGGATCATCACCATCCCCGTCGCGGCGATCTTTGCGGCTGCGGTCTGGCTGGTGCTCCACGTCGTGGGCCTGGGCTGACAAGCGAGGAGGAGCGGTGCACATTCGCCTGATCCCGCGGGACGTCAAATTCGTCGATCTCTTCGTGGAGAGTGGCCAGAACCTCTCCGCGGCGGCGGCCAGGCTGAAGGACCTGATTGACAACTACGACCGGGTCGAGGAGCGCATCCGCGAGATCCAGGCGCTCGAGAAGAACGGTGACAGGATCGATCGCCAGATCAGCGAGCGGCTCGAGAAGGCGTTCGTGACGCCCTTCGACCGCGAGGATGTCCACGACCTGACGGTCCGGTTGGACGACGTCGTCGACCTGATCCAGGCGGTCGGCGAGGGGATGATGATCTACGACGTTCGCGAGCCGACCGACGAGTGCCGGGCGCTGGCGGGCATCCTCGCCGAGCAGGGCCAGGAGCTCTCCGCCGCACTCGGCAAGCTCGAACGAATGCGCGACCTGAATGGGCACCTGGAACGCATTCACGAGCTGGAGCACGAGGCCGACGGCGTATCGCGCACGGCGATCGGCCGGCTGTTTCGCGACAGGCTCGATCCGCTCGAAGTGATCAAATGGCGCGAGGTCTACCTCGACTTGGAGAACGCAATCGATGCCGGCGAGGACGCGGCCGAGGTGATCGAGCGGATGGTCCACAAGCGCGTCTGACGGGACCGCGAGAGGGGGCGGTATACTGCGCGGCGTTCCGGCAATCCACAAAGACGGCGTCGGACCGGAAAGGAACACGATCGAATGGCAACGACTGTTGTGCGGGTTGCTGATTCGTCGCACCTGGCGAGGATCTGCATCTGACCTGACTGCCCCGCGCGCAGCCGGTTGATGCCGTCCCGCAGGGACGGCTTCTTTGTGTCCGGAAGCCACGCGACGAATGAGGACCGCCCTTATCGACTCGCAGGAGCTTCCCGTGAATTCCCACGAGACCGAGCGGATCCGCCGGTCACGCTACCGACATAAATCCGACGACGGGCCGGACGAGCCACCAGACCGCCGCGCCGAGCATGCCAACGCGCGCGCTGGACGCGCCGAACGAGGCGGACGCGCCAAACGTGCCGGACGCCAGGTGGAGAGTTTCCGCTGCGTGCATTGCCGCATGGATATATCCACGTCTGCGCCGGGCACGCTGCACCGCAACCACTGCCCATCTTGCCTGTGGAGCCGGCACGTCGACGACGCGCCGGGCGACCGTGCCGCCGACTGCCAGGCATCGATGGAGCCCATCGCCATGACCGTCCGCGGCGACGGCGAGTGGGTACTGATCCATCGCTGCAACGGCTGTGGCGTGCTGCACGCCAACCGCATCGCGGGCGACGACAACCCGCTGCTGCTGTTGCGCATCGCGGTCCGTCCGCTGGCACAGCCACCTTTCCCGCTCGACCGGCTGGCGGGCATCTAGAAGCGCTCGCCTGGGCATCGACGGGGTGCGGGCTCGGTCGTCTCGAGCACACGGGCGACTCGCCAATTGGCCAGACGCGTGCCGGGTGAACGCTAAAGGCAATTCAGGCACTCAGTGAGGTTCTGGAGCGCAGCGCCGCGCAGGGATCGAGCGTGGATGCACCCGAAAACAGCCGCTCGCAGCCGGGAAACCGCACTTAGTGTGCTCATGCCGCGCATGTGGCCAGAAACCCGCGCCGGCCGGCCGGTTAATGTGCGCGCGCTGCGCGTATGGCCACAACGTCCGCCGCGCGGCGCCGTCCGCCTTCATCGGGCCTGGAGGTGGTCGAACAGACGTTCTATTAGCGGCCAAACCTGTTAGCATCGCGGACGATGGAGGATGGCGATCGCCCGGTTGAGGCCGGCCCGTTGACGGTCGAGGAAATGGCCGTCGAAACGTCGCTTCGCCCGCGTGTCCTGGCCGAGTACATCGGTCAGGCGCCGGTCAAGCAGAACCTCGAGATCCTGCTTGCCGCCGCGCGCCAGCGCGAGGAGGCGTCCGACCACGTGCTGCTCTACGGACCGCCCGGCCTGGGCAAGACGACGCTGGCCAACATCATCGCCCGTGAACTGGGCGTCAACCTGCACGCCACGAGTGGCCCGGCGATTGAGCGCCCCGGCGACCTGGCCGCGATCCTGACCAACATCGACGAGCGCGACGTGCTGTTCATCGACGAAATCCACCGCCTCAACCACTCGGTTGAGGAGCTCCTCTACCCGGCGATGGAGGACTTCGCGATCGACGTGATGATCGGTCGCGGACCCTCCGCCCGTAGCCTGCGCCTGGGTCTGAAACCATTCACCGTCGTCGGTGCGACCACTCGCGCCGGGCGCATCGGCGGCCCGCTGCGGGATCGCTTCGGGGCGGTCTATCGGCTGGACTACTACTCGCAGGACGAGCTCGCCACGATCATCAAGCGCTCGGCAGGCATCCTCGAAGTGGACATCGACGCCGCTGCGGTGGCCGTCCTGGCCCGCCGCGGGCGAGGCACCCCGCGCGTCGTGAACCGCCTGCTGCGGCGGGTGCGCGACTACGCGCAGGTCCGCTCGGATGGGCGCATCGGCGTGGACGAGGCGAACCAGGCGATGAGCGCGATGGACATCGACGACGAGGGCCTCGATACGACGGATCGGCGGCTGCTGGCGGCGATCGTCCAGAAGTTCGCCTCTGGCCCGGTCGGTGGCGCGGCGCTGGCCGCGGTCATCGGTGAGGAGATCGAGACGATCGAGGACGTCTACGAGCCGTACCTGCTGCAGATCGGTTTCCTTGATCGCACGCCGCAGGGCAGGGTCGCGACTGAGCGGGCGCGCGAGCACCTGCACCGGCTGGGCTACGAGGTCCCGGCGCCGCGCCGTGGCGAGCGGGTCGACGCGGGACTGTGGGATGGCGTCACCGCCGAGGGTCGGATCGAGTCGGAAACGCCTGCGTGAGCAACAACCCACCGCCGAGCGGGCCACCGCCCGCACTTCCGCCGCCGGCCGGAGAACCAACGTCAGCCGGCGGGCCATCGCCTTTCGCCGAAACAGCGGCGCCCAGCGGGCAACTGCCGGCCACCGAACCAACGTCCGCCGGCGTGCCGTCGCAGTTCGCCGGCCCGCCGCCCACGGATTTTGCGGTGGCGACGCGCGGCCTGGTCAAGAGCTACGGGCGTCAGCCGGCGCTGGTCGGGCTGGACATGTCCGTCCCCCACGGCCGCGTGTACGGCTTTCTCGGGCCCAACGGCTCGGGCAAGACCACCGCCCTGCGTTTGCTGACCGGGCTGATCCGGCCCAACGCCGGGGGGATCTGGCTTTTCGGCCAGCCCTACAGCTGGCACGATCGCAAGCGGCTGTTCCGCGTCGGCTCGCTGATCGAGACGCCGTCGTTCTATCCCTACCTTTCGGGCCGCGAGAACCTGCTCGTGCTGGGCGCCACAGGACCGGTCACGGCACCCGCGCGCGTCGAGCAGGTGCTCGAGTACGTGGGCATGGGGGGCCGCTCGCGCGACGCAGTCCAGACGTACTCGTTGGGCATGAAGCAGCGCCTCGGCATCGCCGCGGCGATGCTGTCCGACCCCGACCTGCTGCTGCTCGACGAGCCGGCCAACGGCCTGGACCCGGGCGGCATGGTGGCCATGCGCGAAACGCTGCGCTACTTCACCGCCACTCTGGGCAAGACGGTGGTCATCTCGAGCCATCTGCTGCACGAGGTCCAGCTGCTGGCCGACGTCGTCGGCATCATCGACCGCGGCCGGCTGATCCGCGAGGGCGATCTGGACCACATGCTCGAGGATTCCGGCCGGGTACGAGTGCGCGTCGCACCCGATCAGATGCCACGCGCGGCCGAGGTTCTCAAGCGCCTCGCGCCCGACAAGCCGCTGTACGGCATCGACGCCGGCGACCAGGCCGGCTGGTTCACGGTGGGTATCGCGCCGGGGCGAGCGAGCGAGCTGAACCAGGCGCTGACCGAGGCCGGCGTTTACGCCTCCGGACTCGAAGCGGGCAGTGATCTCGAGTCGCTGTTCCTCGAGTTGACCACCGGCGGCGCCGTCGTCCAGCCGGGTGCCCGATGAGGCTCGTCCGTGCGGAGCTGCTCAAGGCACGCCGTCGCTCGGCGACGTGGGTCATCCTGGCCGTCGCGCTGGCGATAACCGGCGTCGCGTACTACCTGATCGGCGGTGCCATCGGCGGCGTAACGTGCGTGATGGGGCAGCCAGAGACGTGCCTGGTCGAGTTCCCGGCCGCCTATGCGCTGATCGACCAGTTCGTCTTTGCTTTCGGCGCCCTGCTGGCCATCGTCTACTCGGCCGCGTTCGTCGGCGCCGATTGGAACTGGGGTGTGCTGCGCAACGTGGTCGCGCGCGGCGAGAGCCGCGCGAACTACCTGCTGGGCAAGGCAGTGGCGCTGACGATCGTGCTGTTCATCGGCATGCTGATCGTGTTCTTCTTTGCGATGCTGATGACGTTCCTGGTCGCGATCATCAATAATGTCCCGATCGCGAGCCCGCTGCGCGGCAACGGTCTTGCCGACCTGCTCTGGAGCCTCGCCCTGGGCTTCCCGGTACTGCTCGAGCGCGCCGCGATCGGTTTTGCCGTCGCGGTGGTGCTGCGCAGCCAGCTGGCCGGTGCGGTCGTGGGCATCGTCCTGTACGTGGCGGAAGCAACGATCACGACGTTCCTGACCCTCTTTTCCGTCGGATCCCATGCCGCCCAGATCCTCGCCCAGGGCACGCCGCAGGGCATCGGGCCGGAATGGTTCCAGTACCTGCCGATCAGCGTCGGCGGCAACGTCATGAACGCGATGCCCGGCAATGCGAACTCGCTCGCGAGTGGCAGCCTGCAACAGTTCTTCCTGACCTCGGTGCCGCTCGAGATCGCGCTCCTGGTCATCGCCCTCTACACGGTGGTGGCGCTCGGCGTCTCGATCGCTGCCTTCAACCGCCAGGAGATCGTTTGAGCGACCGTCCGCTTGCGTTCGAGGTCCTCACCGCCGCGCCGACCGACGGATCCACGCGCGCCCGACTCGGCCGCCTGACCACCACCCACGGCGCGGTGGACACGCCGGCGTTCATGCCCGTGGGCACCAATGCGACGGTCAAGGCGCTCGACCCCGACGACCTGCGCGAGGTCGGCGCGACGATCATCCTGGCCAACACCTACCACCTCTATCTGCGACCTGGGCACGAACGGATAGCGCGGCTGGGCGGCCTCCATCGCTTCATGGCCTGGGACGGTTCGATCCTGACCGACTCAGGTGGTTACCAGGTGGTCAGCCTGGGCGACTTTCGCTCGGTCGACGACGAGGGCGTGACCTTTCGCTCGCACCTCGACGGCACGCTCCACCGCTTCACCCCTGAGCTGTCGATCGAGGTCCAGCAGGCGCTCGGCTCGGACATCGCCGTGTGCCTCGACCAACCGGTGCCGCCGCACTCCTCGACGCGCGCCTCGGTGGCTGAGGCGATGGGCCGGACGCATGCCTGGGCGGAGCGCTGTCTGACCGTCCACGATCGGCCGGAGCAGGCCCTGTTCGGCATCATCCAGGGCGGGCTGGAGTTCGATCTGCGCACCGAATCGACGCGGGTGATCGGCCGGCTGCCCTTCGACGGGCTGTGCATCGGCGGCCTCGCCGGAGACGAGACGGCCGCCCAGCGCCGGGCGGTGCTCGATGTCGTCGTGCCGCTGCTCGCCGATGACCCGCGGCCGCGTTACCTGATGGGTCTCGGCTCGCCGCGTGACCTGCTCGACGCGGTCGATGCCGGCGTGGACATGTTCGATTCGGTCCTGCCGGCGCGCGTGGCGCGCAACGGGACGCTGTGGGTGCCCGAACCTGAAGGCCGGCTCAACATGCGCAACTCGCGCTTCCTCGACGATCCGGCACCGGTCCAGGAGGGCTGCCGGTGCCGGACGTGCCGCTCGTTCTCGCGTGCCTATCTGGCGCACCTGCTGCGCGCCGACGAGCTGCTCTTCTACCGTCTTGCGACGCTGCACAACCTGACCTTCGTGCTCGACTTCATGGCCGGCATTCGCGCGACCCTTGCGCAGGGAAACTTCCCTAGACTTGTGCGCGAGTTGGCCGGACGACGTTCCTCGCCCGCCGCCGAGGTGGTGGTGGCGTGACACGTAAGCTGGCGCAAAGTCGGAGTGAACTGGCAGTGAAGCGACCACCGCTAGGCTGCCAGATGCACCGCGGAGGCGGACGAAATGGCATCCAAGGATCGCCCACATCGCGAGGCGAAAAAGAAGCCCAAGTCAAAGGAAGCGAAGCCGCATCTCGAGTCGCTTCTAGAAGCGCCGCCACCCACCGTGGAGGTAATCAAGCCCAAGCGCAAGCCGCGCTGGGAACAGGAGCCGGAGGCGGACGAGGAGTAGTCCTCGCGGTCTTCGGTCGGAGCCAGGAGGGTAACCAGGCATGACCATGACCGGGACCGCGAAGGTGACAGCGCCGGAGGGCAACGGCGTGGAGCGCACCACGGATAAGCAGCTGAGCGAGCGTTCGCGTGCCGTGGATGCGGCGATCCTCGCCATCGAGAAGCAGTTCGGGCGAGGCTCGATCATGAAGCTCGGCTCGGCGGAGAAGCAGCAGGTCGATGCCATTCCCACCGGCTCGATCGCGCTCGACCTGGCGTTGGGCGTGGGCGGCGTGCCGCGCGGGCGGATGACGGAGATCTTCGGGCCCGAGTCGTCCGGCAAGACAACTCTTTGCCAGCACATCCTGGCGGAGGCGCAGAAGAAGGGTGGCGTGGTCGCCTTCATCGATGTCGAGCACGCTCTCGATCCGCACTATGCCCGCGCCTGCGGTGTGAACGTCGACGAGCTGCTGGTCAGCCAGCCGGACACCGGCGAGCAGGCGCTTGAGATCACCGAAACGCTCATCCGTTCGGGCGGCGTGGACTGCGTCGTGGTCGACTCGGTCGCGGCGCTCGTGCCCCGTGCGGAGATCGAGGGTGAGATGGGCGATTCGTTCGTCGGCATCCAGGCGCGCCTCATGAGCCAGGCCCTGCGCAAGCTGACCGGCGCGGTCAGCCGCTCCAACACCGCGCTCGTGTTCACCAACCAGCTACGCGAGAAGATCGGCGTCATGTTCGGCAACCCGGAGGTCACACCGGGTGGTCGCGCACTCAAGTTCTATGCCAGCGTGCGGCTCGACATCCGGCGCATCGAGACGATCAAAAGCGGCACGGATTCGATCGGCAACCGCGTGCGCGTCAAGGTGGTCAAGAACAAGGTCGCGGCGCCGTTCCGCGTCGCCGAGTTCGACGTGATGTACGGCGAAGGCGTGTCCAAGGAGGGCGGCCTGCTGGACGTGGGCGTCGCCTCGGACATCGTGTCGAAGACGGGCGCCTGGTTCAACTACGGCGAGACCCGCCTCGGCCAGGGTCGTGAGCAGGCGAAGGAGTTCCTGAAGGCGAACAAGGACATCGCCCAGCAGCTCGAAACCGAGATTCGAGCGAAGGTCGCGGATATCACCGTCCCGGTCGAGGGCATCTCGGAGGCTGAATAGGCAGCGACAGTCGGGTTGCACACGCGTTTCGCTCTCCGTTGACCGGACGTCGTGGATCGGCAGAGGCGCGCGACAGGCGACGGGCGGAACGCGCCGCACTGACGGAATCCGGGCCGGTCATCGAGGCCGCTGCTGCCTTCCTGGCGGTACGGCCGCGATCGGTGAGCGAGACACGGCGCCGGCTGTTGAGGCTGGGTTACCCGGAGGCTCTGGTTGACCAGGTCGTGGCCCAGCTGATCGAGCTGGACTACCTCGACGACGCAGAGTTTGCCCGGCTATGGGTCGAGAGTCGCGACCGGGCGCGCCCGAGAGGGGAGGCGGCTCTGCGGCGGGAGCTGGTGCTGAAGGGCGTCGCGCGCGAGGTCATCGACGAGGTGTTGTCGGCCCGCGTCACATCGTCGGGCGAAGAGGCGGACGTCGCCGCAGCCCGGTCGCTGCTGGACAGAAAGCGCGCTCAGCTGGAGCGCGAACCGGAGCCGCGGCGACGCCGGCAGAAGGCCTACGCGCTACTGGCGCGGCATGGCTTCGATCCAGAGACATGTCGCGTCGCAATCGCCGAATTGGATTAGGCCTGATACTTCGCCGATGGCCAAGCGACTCACGATCATCTATGTGGCCGTCCTGCTTGGCCTGACTCTGCTGCCGCTCTTCGGCCTCGACCGCGAAGATCCGATCATCGTCCAGCTGACGCCGTTCCAGACGATCAGAACGGCGCTCCACGACGGGATCCGATCGCGCGACTTCTTCCTGTTGATCGGCAACATCGTCATGTTCATGCCGCTCGGCGTGTTGGTTCCGGTGCTACGCGGCCGTCCGGGCTGGTTGCCAGTGTTCGGCTGGGCGCTCCTTCTGTCGGGCGGCATCGAGCTGACGCAGCTTGCTATCTCGCTGTTGCTCGGCTTCGGCTACCGGACCGCGAACGTTGACGACGTCATCACGAACGTCGCCGGCGCACTGCTCGGCTACGCTGTCTTCGTCGCGTACCAGGCTTGGCGCCGCCGGCAGTCTGCGCCGGGCGGGATGCCCGAAGATCCGACGGCGGCCGCGAACCGCTAGGGCGCTGGCGCAGAGAACGGATACCAATCTCAGTATCGTCACCTGCTGCCGTTTGGCCAAGAATTCCAAACCGGCGTAGGCTTCGAGCCGGAAGAAAAGTTGTCGCCCCCGCACCAACGGCTGGGCTGCCCGGCAAGCGGCCGGTGGCGGCACATTCAAGAGGTTGTCTCGTAGCCCATTACGAGGCGGTCGGTCGGGCCCAACGGCCGGCGCACAAACCTGCACACATCCTTCCAGTTTGGGGCTGGATGGGAGGCAGTCACATATGAGCGATCCCGTCGTGCTGGCGGTGGTGAGCGTCATCGCCATCGCTGCCGGCCTCGTCATTGGATTCGTGGCACGCTCTGTCCTCGCTTCGCAGGCGATCCGGGCCGCCCAGGACAAGTCGGCGCGTATCGTGGCCGAGGCGCGCGCGCAGCAGAAGGACCTCATCCTGCAGGCCAAGGAGGAGCAGGTCCGCATGGGGCGCGAGGCCGAGGAAGAGGCACGCTCGCGGCGCAGCGAACTGGGTACGCTCGAACGGCGCCTGCTGCAGCGCGACGAGCAGCTTGACCAGCGCGGGGACATGCTCGAGGAGCGAGACCGCAAACTGATCGCCCGCGAACGCGAGCTGGACCAGGCGAAGGCGGACCTCGCCCGGGCCCGGGCCGAGCAGATCGCGGCGCTCGAACGCGTCTCCCAGATGAGCCAGGAGGACGCCAAGGGGGTGCTCCTCGAGCAGGTCCGCGAAGATGCCGAGCACGACGCCGTCCGGCTCGCCCGGTCCATCGAGCGCAAGGCCCGGGAAGAGGCCGAGGACAAGGCGCGCGACGTAATCGTCACCGCCATCCAACGGACGATGGTCGACCACACCGCGGAGATGACGGTCACCTCCGTCGCCCTGCCGAGCGACGAGATGAAGGGCCGCATCATCGGCCGCGAGGGGCGCAACATCCGCGCTCTCGAACAGGCGACCGGTATCGACCTGATCATCGACGACACGCCCGAGACGGTGCTCATCAGCGGCTTCGATCCGGTCCGTCGCGAGGTGGCCCGACTGGCGCTGACCAAGCTTATCCAGGACGGGCGCATTCACCCCGGTCGCATCGAGGACGTGGTCAACAAGGCCCGCGCGGAAGTCGAACTCGTCATCCGTCAGGCGGGCGAAGCGGCTGCCTACGAGGTGGGCGTGGCCGGCCTGCCGCCGGAGCTGATCAAGCTGCTCGGTCGGCTGAAGTACCGCACCAGCTACGGCCAGAACGTGCTCAGGCACTCGATCGAAACGTCCCGACTGGCGGCGGCGATCGCGGGCGAGTTGGGCGCCGACATCCAGGCGGCCAAGATGGGCGGTCTGCTGCATGACATGGGCAAGGCGGTCGACCACGACATGGAGGGGCCCCACGCGCAGCTCGGCGCGCAGATCGCGCAGCGCAACAACCTGCCGATGAAGGTCATCAACTCGATCGCCGCGCACCACCAGGAGGTGGAGTACGCCTGCGTCGAGGCGCCTATCGTCCAGATCGCCGACGCTATCAGCGCCAGCCGCCCGGGCGCCCGCGGCGAGTCGTCCGAGACCTACCTCAAGCGCCTCGAGGACCTGCAGGCCATCGCCGAGAGCTTCGAAGGTGTCGAGAAGTCGTTTGCCGTTCAGGCGGGTCGCGAAGTGCGCATCCTGGTCCGGCCGGAGGAGATCGACGATCTCGAGTCGACCAGGCTCGCGCGCGACATCGTGCGCAAGATCGAGGAAACGCTCACCTATCCCGGGCAGATCAAGGTGACGGTCATCCGCGAGACGCGCGCGGTGGAGTACGCGAAGTAGCCGGCAGCAGGCCCGCGGCCGGCCCGGTAGAGGCCGCCGACCGCCTGAAGAGCCCGCCACCGGCTCCCGCGGCGGGGACCGTGCGCGTGCTGATGATCGGCGACGTAATCGGCAAGACCGGCCGCGTCGCGCTCGAGCACACGCTGCCCGCGCTGCGCGACGAGCGGCATCTCGACCTGGTCACGGCCAACGGCGAGAACCTCGCCGGCGGCATGGGCCTGACCGCCTCGACTGCCGCCGCGCTGTACGAGGCCGGCGTGGACGTGATCACCAGCGGTAATCACATCTGGGACAAGCGCGAGATCTACCCCGAGCTGGACCGCGACGAGCGCATCCTGCGGCCGCTCAACTACGGCACCGACGGCGTCCCCGGCCGCGGCTGGGGCGTGTTCCACGCCGGCGGCACAGACGTGGCCGTCATCAATGCCCAGGGCCGCACGTACATGGCGCAGATCGAGAACCCGTTCACGATGCTCGACGAGTTGCTCGACCAGGGTGCCGTCGAGCTGCCGGCTGTACGCGTGGTCGACTTCCACTGCGAGCTGACGAGCGAAAAGAACGCCTTCGGCGTTTACCTCGATGGCCGCGTCAGCGCGGTGTGCGGCACGCACACGCACGTTGCCACCGCCGACGAGCGCATCCTGCCGCGCCGGACCGCGTACATCACCGATATCGGCATGACCGGCGCGGCCTACAGCGTGATCGGCTTCGACCCGGCGACGGTCCTGCCGCGCTTCATCAATGCCCTGCCGACGCGCTTCGAGGTGGCCGGTGGTCCGGTCGTCTTTAACGCCGTGCAGATCGACATCGATTGCGCCACAGGCGCAGCCACCGCCATCGAGCGGATCACCAGGATGGTTGACCAATGACCCAGAGCCGATTCCTCGAACCCGAGCTGCAGCCCAACTGGCCCTACAACCGCGCCGACCTGCACACGCACACCAATCGCTCGGACGGCGTGCTGTCGCCGGCCGAGCTGTACCGGGCAATGGCCGACTGGGGGCTGCAGGTGGCCGGCGTCGCCGACCATGACACACTTGCCGGCTATCGCGAGCTGGCCGCCGACATCGCCGCCGGACGGCTGTCCAGCGGGCCGCAGCTCATCGCCGCGGTCGAGATAAACAGCATCGCCGACCGCGCGCTGGTCGACTTGGGCGTCGAGCTCGAGGAGGGCGAGCTGCACATGCTCGGCTATGGCATGCGCGTCGACGATCCCGCCTTCCTGGCCCAGATGGAGGCGCAGAAAGGCGCGCGCATGGCGCGCCTGCTGATGATCGTCGAGGCACTGCGCCGGCTGGACGTGCCGGTCGACGAGCAGATCGCGCCGGTGCTGGCCAGCGACGAGGCGGTCGGCCGGCCGCATATCGCGCGCGCGATGGTCGCCGCGGGGCACGTCGAGAGTGTCCAGGAGGCGTTCGACAAGTGGATCGACCGCAACGGCCCGGCGTACGTGCCGCGCCAGGGCATGAAGTCACGTGCGGCAATCGACGCCATCCACGCTGCCGGCGGCATCGTCGTCCTGGCACATTACCCCGCCGCGCCCGAGCAGCCGCAGCTCGTCAAACGGCTGCTCGACTGGGGCATCGACGGTATCGAGGTCTACTACCGCCGCTTCGGCGCGGATACGGTCGCCCGAATGGAGGCACTCGCCCGATCACACGGGCTGCTGGCGACCGGCGGCAGTGACTACCATGGCGACACGATGAGCTACGCCGAGGCGCAGGCGACGACCTACGTCCCGCGCGCGGCGGCCGATGCGCTGCTGGCCGGACTCGCCGCCCTTCCATCGATGACGACTGCCGCCACACCAACCGCCTCTGCGCGATGACGGCGCGCCTGCTGCCGGTGCTCGACCTCGGGCCGCCGCGGGCCGAACCCAGCGCGCCGGTCTCAGCGGCGCCGCAACTCGCTGAATTCGCCACCGAGGACGTCGCGTTGCCGAGGTTCCACGTGTGGACCCTCGGCTGCCAGATGAACCAGTCGGATTCGGAAGAGATGGCCGGGGCGCTGCTCGCCGCCGGCTGCGCCGCCGCTGACTCGCTCGAAGAGGCGGAGCTGATCGTCATCAACACCTGCGCCATCCGGGAAACGGCCGAGCAGAAGGTCATCGGCCGGATGGGCCAGCTGGCGATGTGGCGGCGCGCCAACCCGGCGTTGCGCGTGGTGATGACCGGCTGCTCGGTACGCGCCAACAACACGGCGACCCTGCGCCGCCGCTACCCGGAGGTGGACCTCTTCCTGCGCCCCGACGAGGAACCCGAACTGACCGCACGCCTGGGCCTCGTGGGGGCAACGGCCCCCGGGCAGATGACCGGCGACACGTTCCAGCGCGTGGGGCCCTCGTTTGCCGCGACCGCCGACGCCCTGCCGGCGTCACGCGCCGCGGCGGTCGCCGGCGAGCGTGTCCGGCGTGAGTCCGCCGTATCGGGCTGGCTGCCGATCATCTACGGCTGCGACAAGACGTGCACCTATTGCATCGTGCCCTTCAGCCGCGGCCCCGAGCGGAGCCGGCCGTTCGACGAGGTGGTCGACGAGGCACGGGCGCTCGCCGCGGCGGGCTATCGCGAGGTCACTCTGCTCGGCCAGAACGTCAACTCGTACGGGCACGACCTTCCCGCCGAGGCACGTTTTGGCGGCGTGGAGCGCGAGCGAACGCTGGGCCGGCGGATAGACCTCGACGGCCGACCGGACATGGCCAGCCTGCTGCGCGCGATCGACGGCCTGCGCACCGCCGACGGGCGGCCGGCCATCCCGCGCCTGCGCTTCGTCACCTCGCATCCCTGGGACCTGTCCGATCGCCTCATCGCGGCGATGGCCGACTGCCCCTCGGTATGCGAGCACCTGCACCTGCCCGTCCAGTCGGGCGACGATGCTGTCCTGCACCGGATGGGCCGCCAGTACACGGTCGAGTCATATCTCGAGCTGGTCGGCAAGTTGCGTGCAGCGGCGCCCGGCATCTGCCTGACGACCGACGTGATTGTCGGCTTCTGCGGCGAGACCGAGGTGCAGTTCGAGCGGACGCTCGAGCTGCTGCGCGCGGTCCGCTTCGAGCAGGTCTTCTCGGCGGCGTTTTCACCACGGCCCGGCACACCGGCTGACCGACTGCCGGACGACGTGCCCGCGCCCGAGAAGAAGCGCCGCTTGAACGCCCTGCTGGCGGTGCAGGAGGGTATCGGGCTGGCCGCCAACGAGGCGTGGGTCGGACGCACGACGGAGGTGCTCGTCGACCAGGTTCGGAAGCCCGTCGGGCACGACCACGGAGCGGCGGCACTGGCCGAGCCGGGCCCGCGGCTGGCCGGCCGCAACCGGCACAACAAGCTCGTCCACTTCGGCGGCTCGCCGGAGCTGGTCGGGCGCCTGGTCGCTGTACGTATCGAGCACGCCGGGCCCTATTCGCTGATGGGTACCCTCGACGGCTGACGCCGGCACGGCGGACCTGCCGCCGCTGATCGTGCTTGCCGGCGCGACCGCCACGGGCAAGACCGGGCTGTCGCTCGCGCTCGCCGAGCGGCTGCCGGGCGCGGAGATCATCAGCGCCGATTCGCGCCAGGTCTACCGCGGCATGGACATCGGCACGGCCAAGGTCACCGCCGCCGATCGAGCGCGGATAGCGCACCATGGGCTCGACCTGGTCGACCCCGATCAGCCTTTCAGCGCGGCCGACTTTCGGGCGGCTGCTCTGTCCGCACTTGCCGGTATTGGGGCGCGCGGCGGGCTGGCCATTTTGGTCGGTGGCACTGGCCTGTACCTGCGCGCCGTGGCGCGCGGCGTGGCGCTCGATGAGACGGGTCGCGATGCCGCGCTGCGGGGGCAGCTCGAAACGCGCCTCCGGGGGGAGGGGCTGCACGTCCTGGTGGCCCAGCTGCGTTCGGCGGCGCCCGCCGTGGCGGCGCAGACGGACCTCGCCAACCCGCGGCGCGTGGTGCGCGCGCTGGAGCGGGTGACCGTAGTGGGTGATCGGCCGCCACCGGCGCCGCGCGGCTATCCCGCGCGATCGGTGTGGATCGGCCTCAACCTCGATGCCGCGGAGAATGCTCGCCGCATCGAGGCGCGTGCCGGCGCGGAGTTCGCCGGCGGCCTGCTCGACGAGGCACAGACGTTGCGCGCCCGGTTCGACCCGACGCTGCCGCCATTCTCAGCTGTCGGCTACCGCGAGGCCTTCGCCGTGCTCGACGGCGTTCTGTCGGTCGAGCAGGCGGTTGAGCGAACCGCCCGGCGCACCCGCCAGCTCGCGCGCCGCCAGCGGACCTGGTTCCGCGCCGAGCCCGAAATCCAGTGGTTCGACGCTTCCACTGATCAAACGCCCGCCGCCGTTGTCCTCGCCAACCAGTTGCTCGCCGGCCGTAACGACCAGCGCTAGCTCCCCGTCTCGATGGCCTCCGCACCGCGCGCGAGCTCGAGCGCGTCGGCGACGGCAAGCTCGAGTTCGACGCTGCCGTCAGTCAGCTCGATCGAGCCCTGGGGCAGGATGACTGGGGCATCCGCGTCGAATTCCACGCAGGCGCGGCCCAGGTGTTCGGCAGGCCGGCCCCCGTTGATGGCCACCTCGCGCATCGCCATCGCCGCAGCATAGGACCATCCGCGCGACGCGCCGACCGTAGGCTTCATTGCGCTCGGCCGCCGCCATGGCCGCGGACCGTATGCTGTGGTGCGTGAACGCGCGTAGCCAGCTGGTCGAGGTCGGGCCATCGCTCGAGCGCGCCTTTCTGGTCGCAGTCGACACCGGCCACGACGCGGGTTGGACGGCCGCGGAGTCACTCGGCGAACTCGCCAGCCTCGCTGTGACTGCCGGCGCCGAAGTCGTCGGCGCCGAGTGGCAGAACCGCCGCCACGTCGACCCGAACTGGTACGTGGGCAAGGGCAAGGCCGAGGAGCTGGTGCGCGCCAAGAGCGAGACCGGCCTGACGCTGCTCGTCGCCGACGATGAGCTCAGTCCCAACCAGCAGCGTGCCCTGGAAGATCTGCTGGGCGTCAAGGTCATCGACCGCTCGGGCCTGATCCTCGACATCTTTGCGCAGCACGCGCGCACGCACGAGGGCCGGCTGCAGGTGGAGCTGGCGCAGCTCGAGTACCAGCTGCCGCGACTGACCCGGCTGTGGACGCACCTCTCGCGTACCGGCGGCGGCATCGGCACCCGCGGACCGGGCGAGACGCAGCTGGAGACGGACCGGCGCGTGATCCGCGACAAGATCAAGAAGCTCAGGGAGCGTGTCGAGAACGTCCGCCGCCAGCGCGACACCGCGGCCCGCTCGCGTGACCGGCGGCTGATGCCCACCATCGCGATCGTCGGCTATACCAACGCCGGCAAGAGCTCGATGCTCAACGCACTGGTCGGCTCGGACGAGGCGCTGGCCGAGGACCGGCTGTTCGCCACGCTCGACCCCACCAGCCGGCTGGCCAAGCTGGGTGACGGGCAGTCGGCGGTGGTGACCGACACGGTCGGCTTCATTCACAAGCTGCCGCACCAGTTGATCGACGCCTTTCGCGCCACGCTCGAGGAGGTCAACCGGGCCGACATCCTGCTCGAGGTCGTCGACGTCGCCGACCGCCACGCGCCGGAGCATCGCCAGACGGTCCAGCAGGTGCTGGCGGACCTCGGCGCGGCCGAAAAGCCGCGCCTGCTCGTGTACAACAAGGCCGATCTCGTCGACCCCGCTGCCCAGGACGGAGCGACACTGGCTCCGGTGATTGCCGGTTCGGTGCTCGTCTCGGCGATGACCGGCTTCGGCCTGGAGGTTCTGCGGGCAAGGCTGGCTCAGATGCTGGCCGACCTGTGGGAGGAGATAGACGTCGCCGTCCCATACAGCGAAGGTGAGTTGCTGTCTCGCGTCCGAGAGCGAGGCACGGTCGACATCGACTACCGCGCGCGCGACGTCCGCGTCCGCGGCCGCGTGGCGCCGACTCTCGCGGCAGAGCTACGGGCGGCGGCCTTCGGCGGCAACGGGCGCCACCACGATGAGTGAGCCGGTGACCGTCTCGTGCGCCGCGGCGGAGAGCGGCTGGGTGTGTGACGTAAGGGTCGGCGCGCCGGGTCACGAGAGCGACTATCGCGTGACCGTTTCGCCGGCCGAGTTGGTCCGTTTCGCGCGCGGCGCCGATGATCCGACGCGCCTCGTCACCGTTTCGTTCGAGTTCCTGCTCGAGCGCGAGTCGAAGGAGTCGATCCTGCCGCGCTTCCCGCTGAGCACCATCGAGCGCTACTTCCCGGAATACCCGCGCGAGATCGCGCACCGGCTCGGGTAACTCGACAGGCTACGCCAGCGAGCGGCACGACCGTAGCGGCCCTGCAGGCAGACTTCGGGCCATGAGCAAAGGGAGGAGGTCGTGCGACGCTCCTCCCTTTGACGCTACGCGGTCGGCGCGCCCTTCTTCTTCTTGGTCGACGTCTTGGGCTTCTTGCCGCCGCCCTTGCTGCCGGGACCCTTGTCGCCCATCTCCGGTCACCCTTTCAGTGCGGGATTGGTGGCGGCAATCCTAGCCCTACATGGCGCGCTGCGCGGACCGGCTTCAGCTCTCGATCACGTACCTGCGTTCGCCCGTACGCGGGTCGCTGAAGACCCGCATTCGGCGATGGGTCGTGGGGTCGACGAACACCTCCTCGGTGCGCTGGAAACGCGGCTCGGGCAGCGCCGGCTCGCCGCCCGAGGGAGGGGAGGGCAGACGCCCCGAGTCGGCCGCCTCGGAGCGGTAGCGGTTGACCTCGAGAACGGCCACGAGCACCAACGTCGCGCCGCCGACGAGCATGAAGGCGGCGGCCAAGAAGGTGTCCGGGCCACCCGTGAAGGCAAGCGCCAGTCCGGCGGCGAACATCAGGCCGCCGAAAACGCCGAGCGCGGCGCGGGTCAGGGTGACGCCGATCATGGTCAGCCGCTCGCGCGGCTACTCCATGGGCTGCGCTGCGTTGGCATCCTGGACCACGACCACCGCGGTGCCGTAGGCAACTATCTCGGTCATCGTGTTGGCCATCTCGGAGCTGTCGAAACGCATCGAGAGGACGGCGTTGGCGCCCATCATCGTGGCGTTCTGGACCATGCGGTCGATTGCCTGCCGGCGCGTGTCCTCGAGCAGGCTGGTGTACTCGTGGATCTCGCCGCCGCCAATCGAGCGCAGGCCGGCCATGATGTTGCCGCCCAGGCCGCGGCTGCGCACGACCAGCCCAAAGACCTGGCCCTTGGTTTCCGAAACGCGCCAACCACCGATGTATGGCGTGGTTGCGATGATCATCGAAAAAACCCCTCCTGTGTGGTTGACATAAATTGTCGCGGATGACCGACGACCCTGCGCACAGTGACCGCCTCGCCGTCGAATTGGAGCGGCGCGCGCGCTCCTTCGATGCCTGGGCGGCCGACTATGACCGGTACCGCCCCGCCTAGCCAGATGCCCTATTCGAGCGCATCGCCACCGAGCTGGGCCTGCCGCCGCAGCCGACGGTCGCCGACCTTGGCGCGGGCACCGGCAAGGCAGCGCGGGCGATGGCGCACCGCGGTTGGCGCGTTACCGCGGTGGAACCGGGTGGACCCATGCTCGATGAGCTGCGCGCACGGGCGGCGCGCGAGTGGCTGGTGCTCGAGACGCGGGTCGGTTCGGCCGAGGCGACGGGCCTCGCTGACGGGAGCGTTGACCTGGCGACAG
>CAVZHW010000005.1:0-182870 GCA_963775225.1 uncultured Chloroflexia bacterium | reverse complement strand
AGCGTCATCAGCCGCACACCATCGACGTCCTCGGACAGCTCGACGCTCGTCGATAGCTCGCCGCCGGCAGCCTGGTAAGCATCGAGATAGGCGACGAAACTGCCCAGCGACCCATTGGGGTTGGCCTGTTGCCAGTCCGCGGCAAAGCGCATGAAGCTGGCGATGTTGGTGACCGAACGTTTCGACTCGAGCGTGTCGGCCGCGATCAGGTCCAGCACCAGGCTCGTTCGCTCCAGGTAGCGCTCGAGAATGGTGTGCGGACCCTCCCGGAATGTCAGCGGGTTCAGCTCGTCCAGAGCGCCAAGGAGCTGGCGCAGCTTGGCGCGAGTGCCCGGCGGCACGTTGATCTCGGCGACGTCCGCCTGTGCGGTCTCGGGCCCGTCCGTGGGACTGGCCCCGACCTGATCCACTGCCAGCCGGCCCAATTCGACGATCTTCTTGATTGTGTCGAACAGATGCGCCCGATCGAAGCGCGCCATCCGACTGACCCGCAGGATCTCCAGTGCGTCCAGACGCCACGGCCCGGAGGTCATCGTCCGCACGAGGGCGACGTCATCGTGCGGGTCCGCGATCGCCCTGAGCCCCTGCTCCAGGTCCCGTATCTCCGGCGTCTCGAACAGGCTCAACCCGCCGACGACCGTGTACGGAATGTCCTCGCCGCGCAGACGCGCCACGATCTGGTCGCGATGCTTGTGCTTGCGGTACAGGACGGCGACGTCCGTCCATTTGCGCACCGTCTGATTACCGACGAACGACTTGATGGCGTCCACGATCGCGACGGCCTCGTCCTCCGGGCCGGCGCAGACCACGAGTTGGATCGGATCACCGTCGGGGCGATCGGTGACGAGGCGCTTGTCCGGCTCGAAGCGGGTCTCGTTGCAGGCGATGAGCCGATTAGCGGCCGTGAGGACGTTCCCGACTGAGCGGAAGTTCTGCTCGAGGCGAAGGCGTGTCGGCGGGCCGGGCGGACTGGCGTCTGGATCATGGGCCGGAGGCCTGGAGAACCTCGTGTCGAACTCGGCAAAGGCGGCGAAGCTCGCGCCACGGAAGCGATAGATCGACTGGTCGTCGTCGCCGACGACCATCACGTTGTCAGGCCGATCCGGCGTTCTGCCCAGCAGCTCGATCAGCTCGATTTGCGCGACGTTCGCGTCCTGGAACTCGTCCACCAGGATGTAGCGGAACTGGCGTTGCCAGCGGCGAAGGACGTTGGTCCGCGTCTTGAACAGCCTGGTGACGGCCGCGATTTGCTCACCGAAATCGAGCGCGCCGCGGCGGGCGAGCTCCTGTTCGTAGGCCCGGTAGACGGCGGCCATCTCGGTCAGTCGAAGAACCTCGAGCGCGGCGCCGTCTTTGACGTAGCTGTCTGCCAGGGCATCGATGCGCGGGTGCTCTTCCTCTGCGAACCAGCTTCGGCCTTCGGCGTGACCGCTCCCGGCAATGGTGCGCCGAGCCTCGCGATCGGCGACCTTGTGAGCCGCGCTCGGGGTCGTAATCTGGCTCCTCGCCGCGGGCCTCCGCGCGCTCGTTTGCCCGGATGCCTGCGTATGCACCGCGCACCTTGCGCAACGGCTCGAGGTTGCCCTGGCGCTCGAGCCGAGTTGCTGCGGCCTCAAAGCTGCCGTATCCGTCCTCAAAGACGTGGCGCTCGTCTGCCACGAACGCAGCGAACTCGTCGGGATGGACGAGCTCGTCCTTGGCCCGGTTGATGAACTGAACGAAACCGCCGAGCCACCAGTCCGAGTGGTACACGAGCGGCAGGCCGGGACGGATGTCTTTGAGCAGAAGCACCTGGGCGACGCCGTCGAGCACGTCTGGGTGCGGCGGCAGCGCGGCATCCGCGGCGTTCTCTGTCAGGATCCGCTGGCAGAAGCTGTGGAAGTTGCTGACGGACATTCGGGCCCGTGTCTGCGCGCCCACCACGGCATCCAGTCGCTGCTGGAGTTCGCGTGCCGCCTTCACGTTGTAGGTAAGGACGAGCAGGTTCTCCGGGAGCAGTCCGTCATGGTGGTCGAGCAGGTACTTGACCCGCTCGACGATCACCTCGGTCTTGCCGGTCCCGGCGCCGGCGATAACGACGACCGGCCCGTCGCCCCACTCAACGATGCGCCGCTGATCCGGCGTCAGTTGGTCGGGAAGCCGTAGTATCAATTGATAGATACAAATACCCCAAAGTCATCGCTCAACAAACTTTAAACAAACAATAAAACGAGAGGAGCAACTCCACGCAGTACATGAACGCAAAAATCCCGATATCCGCGCCGCGGGCAGCAAGGCGCTGAGCACGCATAAGCGCGACAAGCGCGTATCCACGCGTATGCGCGCGAGCATCGGCAACCAGCATCGAATGTGGATTATTGCTCCCGCCGGTCCCGACCTCGAGGCTCTGGCTGCAACAGCTGTAAAGAGCCGCGACCGCGCGTGCCTGAGTTGTCGCCACGCCGGCGGCATTCGAGTACCGTTTCAAAGTGCACCTGAGCAACTCCGAGATCAACCGGCTCGGAGATCGCCTCCGCCAGCCCGGCGCAATTTCGCCGGACGATCTAGAGATGCTGCAAGTGCTGCGGCGCGAGTACCAGACCGCCATGCACGACGCGCAAGACATACTAATCGCTGACTCGGTGAACGCGCGAAACACACGTCGCGGCTCAAGACAGTTCAGACGCTCGTCGGCAAGCTTGCGCCGCGAACCGAGCATGAACCTAGTCCAGGTCCAGGACATCGCGGGCCTATCGGATCGTCCGCGAGATGACTCTCCGGTGAGCAGACGCGACTTGTCTGCGCGGATCGCAGGCCTCGTTCGAGGGAGCAAGAGTCATCGATCGCCGAGCGAAGCCGAGCTTCGGCTATCGCGCCGTCCATGTCGTCGTCAAGCGTCGATAGCCGGCCAGTCGAAGTACAGGTTCGGACCGCGCTTCAGGACCGCTGGGCTCAGATCGTCGAGCGGATGGCCGATCCTTGGGGTCGCCAGATCCGATACGGTCAAGCCGCCCGACGCACCCCACGAGCCGCGTAGGGCCAGACGGCCGGCATTCGTGGTCGAGCCTCGTACGGAGGCTGAGTCCCATCATCGAGACCAGTTGAACTGTCGGCTATCGGCCCGGCAGCTCAAGGTGCGTGGCGACAACTTCTCTCCGTGAGGTGGTCCAGGTGCTCGGCCCAGATCGCCGCTCCTCGCAGCGCTGAGCTCGCCTCTACGTGACCCATTTCCTGCTCGTCTACGACCAGGCAGGGGGCCGCGTCCTCCTGCTCGAGGCGTACGCCGACATCGATCGCGACGTTGCTCTCGACAAGCGGTTCGCGCTCGAGCGCGAGCACGCCGGACGACCCGAACCTCGAGGTCATCGTGCTGAGCGCTCCCGTACCGCGCCACCCTCGAAGCGACGCACGCCCGCTACTTCAAGAACGTCCAGGAGCTCGCCTCTGGCTAAGGTTCAGCCGGGGGCGTGGTCGATCGCGACGTAGGCGCCGGTCATCATCTGCTGCTGGGCGGCGACCTGATCCCTGGTCATCGAGCTCGCGAAGCCGGCGCTCTCGGTCGGCCGACGAGGCTTCGCAGCGGTCTCGTTCGGCGATCTCGATGGTTCTTCACCCAAACCGGAAGGATCCTGAGCTCATCTGCGTTGTCCGACGATCGCAGGCGTTCGACAGTCCGCGGAGGTCGAGGCCAGCTTGGCTCTTCGCCGATCGTTGGCGGTATTCGTAGTAGCGGCTTAGCTTCGCGCGTCTCCTGTTCGAGACCGCCCTCTGTTGAGCTACGGCGAGTTCCGCTTGGCGTTCGAAGAGCCGCGTCGCCGGCCACGCGATCGGCTGACCGCCGAGCGCCACGTCGAACCCGTCGGTCGGCGCGGCGCAAGCTCCGCGTTGGCGGCTGCTCCGAAGTGAGCTGCGTCGCTCGCTCGAGAAGCCACGTGGCAAGCTTCGGCGCGACACATGCTCCGACTTCGCTCCACGAAGACGGGCAAGAGTTCCTTGGACCTGACTACCACTCCTCGAACTCCAGCTCGTACGTGAAGAACCAGCCATCTGTTGGTTCGACGTCAGAGGTCACGATCAGCGTGTGCCAGCGCGTCCGCTCGAACTCCTTGCTCCGCACTCGCGCTACGAGCCGTCGATCGAGCTCGTGACCGAATGGCAAGGAACTCCACGGTCTCCATGTCAAGCGCGACTGTAGGGCTCGAACGTAACTCTCCTCGTCCGGCCCGTCCTTGGCGATCTTCGGGAACTCGATCGCGAAGCGTTCGTTGAACCTGATATCCCAGACGCCGTCGGAAGCTCCGGCACAGTTCCACCTGCACACCCATCTGGCCGCAACGCCTTCCGGACAAACGTCTCCACCGCTTTCGAGTCCACGCGCACTGCGTCGTTCCAGAATCCGCTGCGAGTTCGTCCTGGCGGAACAATCGCGTGTCCATGATCAGGTCCCCGAGGCGTGTCTCCGACTACCCGAGCGCGCTGGACTCTGCGTCTCGAGATCCGCCTCGTACGCCTCGAGTTGCTCAGTTGCCGTCGACAGGAAGATAAGTTGCCGAAGGCTCGTCCTCGACCTTGCCAAGGATCGGGTCGAGCCGCCGACCGTGTCGACGAAAACCTGGATGCGGCGCTCGAGACCTCAAGGACGCGCTCCTCGACGTTCCGGCATACCGCGAGGTTGATGATCGTGACCGCGTTACGCTGCCCGATGCGGTCTACGCGGCCGATGCGTTGCTCGATCCGCATCGGGTTCCAGGGCAGGTCGTAGTTGACCATCGTGTGGCAGAACTGCAGGTTGCGCCCCTCGCCGCCTGCCTCGGTTGAGATCAGGATCCGAGGCCCTGGTTGGTCGCGGAACGATTCGATCGCCCCGTCTTTCTCCTTGGGGTCGAGCTGACCGTGGAAGAGCTGGATCGGTCACGGAGACCCCTGTATCCTGGCCAACGTAGGACTGGGTGTCGCGGAACTGGGTGAAGATCGAGGACCTTGACCCGTGAGGTCGACCCCGCGTGAGGCCGTCGAGTCCGTCTCGCAGCATTTCAGTCTTTGAGTCGATGTCGATCGCGTCGAGAAGCGCCACGAGGCGTCGCAGGTTCTTCAAGCTCTTCGAGGATGGCCGACGCGAGCGTCGATCGCGAGGACGTCGTCGACTTCCGCCGCGGAGAGATCGCTCGCGTCCTCGTCCTCGTCGAGCGGTGGTGCGTTCTTCGTCGAGTAGGCCCTCCTCGAGGCGCTCGATACGGCGGACGCAGCGACTTGCCGAGGTTTCCGACGAGCTCGCGTTCATCTTCTGGAGCGTCGTCATGAGGAAGCCCGAGGGCGTTGTTCTGGATGATCGCTCGAGCGCTGAAGACCTGCTGCGCACGTACTCGGTGACCGCGTTGTACGCCTCTCATCTCCTGCTCGGTTGGATCCACCGTCCATGTCTTCGCTGTGCGCGGCATGAAGCCCGCCTACGACCGACTTCCGGTTGCGGATCATCACCTCGCTGAGTCGATGAAGCTGCAGGAGGTCTTCGCTGATGACGCTCGCGCTCGTCCGCGCTAGTCGAGCAGCGAGCGTATGTCGTCGTCTGCCTCGTCTGGGAGCCAGCTGCTTATCGCTTCCTCCGCTTCCAGCCTGCTCGGCTTCGGCTCTAGTGCCGGCCAGCGCCGGACCGAGATCGACCTGCGCTGTTGAGTCCAGCGAGCGAGTTCTGACATGGGCCTGAAACTCCTCGTAGTCCGCGAACAGCGCAGGATCAAGCAAGCTCGATCAAGGAGTAGAGTTCTAAGGCGTGGAGCTGCATTGGCGTTGCTGTCAGGAGCAGCAGTCGCGCCGCTCGTGCTCGCGTTCTGGGTCCGCCAGTCGCGAGCAGCGAGTCGGTAGAGAAGCGTGTCGCTGTAGCGTGACGGTCCCTCCCAGGTCTTGCCGGGCGTGGTGCGCCTCATCGATGACGACGAGGTCCCTGTCGGCGAGGCGATATCCTCGCGTCGGCGATCGTCCCATGGCGGCGTACGTCGATGACGCAGATTACGTTGTTCTCGAGCGTCCAGACGTTCTCGTCCGGATGCTTGTTCTCGAGGTACGAGATCGTCGCCTTGTTGTAGAGCGCGAAGACTTCCGTCGAACTTCGACTTGAGCTCGAACTGCCACTGTGGAGACTATCCCCGATGGCGCGAGGACCAAGGACGCGCTCGGCCACGCCGCGTGCTTTGAGCTCCTTGATGACCAGACCGGCCTCGATCGTCTTGCCGAGTCCGACCTCGTCGGCGAGGAGGAAGCCGGTGAGGGATACGCGGTTCGGCGACACGGTGCAGTACCGCCACTTGGTGTGGCTTGATATCGACACGCGAATTCGACAACGACGAGAAATCGTCGAACTGGTGCTGAAAGAGCAATCTCGTCCCAGCGATGCGCAGGTTCATATTGAACGGGCTGCGCGCTTCGCCCGTCTCGCAGGAATCGCGCGTGGATCCGTCACTCGCGCCGGGCGCAGGCTGTCCTCCGGAACCGAACGCACTGACCCATCCGGTAGCGTCAAGGTCGTAGATCACCCGCCCCGCGAGCTCCGTCCTCCCTGTAACCATTCCCGCCGCACCATCTGAGCGAGTTTGCACGTGCGCGCCCTCCCTGTAACTCCACACGCTGCAGCACGTCGTTTGGCACCGCAAAGACGTGTTCCTCACCTCTGTCGAGGCGTACGCGCACTTGCCGACCGTCGTTCCGAAGATCGACGATGACGCCATGATCCCCGCCTGTTGGTCCATTCCGCCAGTGAACGAGACTACCGACCCCTATTGCCACCCAGCGCTCCGTTTGAGCGCGACAGCAAGCGCTCCCCTGTTTGCCCCAGCTCAATTAGTCATTCGCCAAATACCGAGTGCCTCCTGGGCCAGCCTAGCAACGCGGTGGCCCAAAGTACGATCCCCCAATGAGCTTGTCGGCCGAGCACCGAGTACTGGATCGACTGCGTGACGCAGTGCCGTCGCGGGCGCTTACCGGCTGTACCCGAATGTCCGGTGGGTCTCCAAGCCGTCAGACGACATGCCGGCGCGGGATGGCGAGACCGACCTTGTCATCGTCCATCCCGAGAATGGCCTCCTGATTGTCGAGGTCAAGGGCGGCCAGATCCGGCGCGACAGCCAGGGTAGGTGGTGGTCGGGCGAGCACCGGCTCAAGCCGCCGCCGTTCGACCAGGCGAGCGCAGCAAGCATGCGCTGCGCGAGAAGCTCGCCTCGCTGCCCGACTGGCCGGGCGATCCGCAGGACATCCGCATGGGTCATGCCGTCGCCTTCCCGGATGTCGCGGTGCGCGGTGTGCCCCACCCCATCGCCCTGGGCACCGACGCGCCGCTCGAGCTGGTGATCGATCAGTCGGACCTATCGAGCGCAGAGAGCGCGAGGCGGGCGGTCGAGCGGGCGTACGACTACTGGCTGGGTGATCGGCGGCGTGGCCAACCGCTAACGGAGAAACAACTGGAGCTGATCGACCAGCTGCTGGCGCCGACCACGGAGCTCAAGCCCCTGCTGCGCGTGGAGGTCGAGGAGGGCGAGCGGCGGGTCGTCGAGCTGACGCAGGGGCAGATGCACACGCTCAACGAACTGCGCGGAATGCGCCGGCTGGCGATCCAGGGACCGGCGGGCACGGGCAAATCGATACTCGCGCGCGAGAAGGCGCGCCGGCTGGCCGCCGAGGGTTTTCGAACCCTGTTGGTCTGCTTCAACCAGCCACTGGCGCGGACCCTGGCCGACGAACTCGCCGACGCCCCTGCCCCGGCCGGGCTCGACGTGCTGACTTTCCACGAGCTGTGCCTGCGCCTGGGGCGCGAGGCGAAGACGCTGCCCGATCCCGAGCCGGAGACCAAGACCCAGGAGTGGTGGGACAAGGTGCTGCCAAGGGCGCTCGATGCGGCGATCCCGCAGGTGGGCGGCAGGTATCACGCGATCGTGATCGACGAGGGCCAGGACTTCGTCTAGGGGCCGACCCCGACGCGGACGTGCTGTACGTCTTCCACGATCCCGACCAGGCGCTGCCGCCAACACCTGATCGTGATCAGCTAGGCGATGCGCTCCGAGATCCATTGGCGGAAGGCCGACTCGCTGATCTCGCTGGCGGCGACCGCCCTGATGACGCGGTCGGTCTCTTCTGGATCGCTGGGGGCAGGTACCCAGGCGCGACCATTCCGTTCGACGAAGTCAACCGTGACCAAGAAGGCGCAGCGCTTGTTGCCGTCCGGAAGTGGGTGGTTCTTGACGAGGTGCCAGCAGAGCACCGCCGCCTTGGTGGCGAAGTCGGGGTAGGCTTCCTGGCCGCCGAAACCCGCCTGCGGAACGGCGAGCGCCGATGCCGCCAATCCGATCCGGTTGAACTTCGCTATTGCTTCAGCGGGCGTTCCGAGGATCTGCTCGGCAATGAGTAGGTAGTCGGCGAGCTCGAGATAGGCGGTCAACGAGCGAGACGGTCGAGGATCGCCCGATTCCGCTCGATGCTTGCCTGCAGCCGGCGCTGGAAGTCGACGTCCTGCCGGCGGGCCTCGATGTGGGCGTCGATGGCGCGCCGGATCTCCTCGTTAGTCGAGACCTCATCGATGTCGGCGATCGCCTCGAGGGCATCCGCTTGTTCGGCTGGCAGCCTTACCGTCCGTGTCCGTGTTGACATCGGGAGACCTCTACTGTGGTTGTTCAGTATCACGGTACCATAGTGCGCTGCTTCGCTGCCGTAGGCCCGCGATCTCGATCCACCGGTTCAAGGGGTTGGAGCGCGAAGCCAGGCAACCGCCGGGCCTATGATTGACTGGATGGCCAAAGGACTTGAGTCGCCGGAGATTGTCAGTCGCGCGGACCTCATGAGCGGGGCCGCGGTTTTTCGGGGCACGCGAGTGCCGGTGAAGAACCTCTTCGACTATCTCGAGGCAGGCCAGACGCTCGATGAGTTTCTCGAGGACTTCCCCACGGTCTCGCGCGCCCAAGTCAAGCGCGTCCTGCGGGACGCCGAAACGGCCGTAGTCCGCGCGTAATTGCGGATCCTCCTCGACGAGAGCGTGCCGCGCAGACTGGCGAGTCTGCTCGTGGGGCACGCGGTCAAGACCGTCGTCGACATGCGCTGGGCGGGCATGAGCAACGGTCAGCTGCTTTCCGCGGCATCGGCTGATTTCGATGTCTTCGTCACCGTCGACAAGAACCTGCCGCATCAGCAGACACTGGAGCGCTACGCACTGTCGGTGGTGGTCCTTGACGCTCCATCGAACGACCTGGCTTCACTCGCACCATTGGTGCCGCAGCTCCTGGAGGTGCTCCGCCCGCCGATCCGGAGCGGATCGGTGATAACCGCCACAGGTGAAAGGCCTCAGATAGGCGGTCAACGAGCCAGACGCTCGAGGATCGCCCCGTTCCGTTCGATGCTTGCCGGCCGCCCGCGGCTCTCGCGCGGCCCGGGGCTTAGGCGGACGTACTTCCCTGAGTAGAGTCGCTTACTCAAACGGCGTGTCGTGAGTAGGCGACCCTACTCGCGAGGGATGGACGGTTGTGCGCAGCTAACGTCGACCGGCCTCAACGGTGGTACTCGTTCCAGGCACGCTCGGCCACCGACTCGGAGATGGCCCACTCGGCCATCCGGGCGCGGTCGCGGTGGATACCTCGACTGGACAGGCCGCAATAGGGGGGCCGATCGACCGCTGCGCCGCCCGCTACGCGCCGGTGCTGGCCAGCGTGCAGGTGCTGCGCGAAGAGTGTCGGCGGGCGAGGATATTTCTGCGGCACGGACGGCATGGCGGACACCCTGCGTCGCGTCCGGCACCGACTGGTGGTCGAGGAGCGCATCGCGGCCCGTGGCAGATCGCCGTGCTGACCGGCGTGGCGCTTGCCCAGTTCGGCGGTCTGGAAGCAGCGGCGTTCGGCAACCAGGTGCTGTGGAACGGCTCGTAAGGGGGATGGGGTGCCCGAGCAGCCCTCCGACACGATCCTGTGCGACTCGATCCAGCGCTTCGGGGCTCTTGTGGGCGCCACCCGCGCCTGCCAGCACCTGATTCGATCACCTACCGAGAGCCCGCGGACCGTATGATTTCGGCGTGAAGGAGAGCGCATGACTGATCGCGAGCCGCTCGTAACGCAATCGCCCGACGTGGCTTGGGGTGCAGCCGTGTTCGCCGGAACACGAGTGCCGGTCGAGATCCTGTTCGACTACCTCGAGTCGGGCGAGACGCTCGACGAGTTCCTGCGTCAGTTCCCGACCGTGTCGCGCGAGCAGGCGCTGGGCGTTCTCGAGGAGTCCAAGAAGCGAGTTGCCGAGCGCGTCAGCGCGTGAGGGTCCTCCTCGACGAGATGCTCCCGGCCGCCGTTGGCTGGTCTGTTGCCGCGCCACGAAGTAACCAGCGTGGGCGAAGCCGGATTCAAGGGACTCGCCAACGGCGAGTTGATCCGACAGGCGATCGAGGTCGGCTTTCAGGTCCTGCTCACGGCTGATCGAGGCCTGCCGATGCAGCAAAACATCGGCGCCAGCGGGATCGCCGTTGTCCTCGTCCCGGGCAGTCGGATGGGCGAATTAGAGCCGCGAGCGAGCGAGATCGAGTCGGCTGTCAGCCAGGCGGAACCCGGTACGGTTGTCCGCCTGGAGCGCCGGTAAAGAGGGCGACGCCGCTGCTCGAGTGCAGCGCAGGCGCGAACGAGTCAGTCGGTTGAACTGACTTCTCCTTCGTACGCCTGGTCCGCGAACTCGGCAACCAACCGCAGCCGGCGGCGGATAATCGTCGCGTGCCCATCCCAGAGCCTGTGCGCCGCTCAGCCGAAGTTCAGGTCCATGCCCTCTGTGAGCGCCGCGTGCCAGCGCGTCTGCACGATCAGGTGCGCCTTGAGACGATGACCCAGGGCAATGCAATCACGATCGTCGAGCGACGCCCTCAGTGGCGAGCGGAGCTTGGGCCGGACTGGACCAGCGTCGGGGTGGCCCGCCTTCGATATGAGCAAGGCGCGGGCCAGTGGCGGCTTTATTGGGCTGACCGGCACGGTCGGTGGCATCTGTACGACGATGTCGCGCCGTCGCAGGATGTGGGGTTCCTGCTTGAGTGCTCTTGTACGACCCGGCGGAGGCTCCTCCTAACCATGAGCGAAGTTGAGGTGTCCATCAAACGGGCCCCTCGGAATGGCCAGTGGCCGCTTCCACCGCGTCGATATAGGCCTCGATCTCCGTCGCTATTTCCTCGGCGGTTCGCAATGGCGGATCGTAGTACTCGTGGGCGCCACCCGCGCCCGTCAACACCTGATCGTGATCGACAGCCGTCAACCGCCCGCATAGCGCGCAAGAAGCTCTCTGACGACCTCGCTGACCGTCCGGCCCTCGGAGTGCGCACGGGCCAGAACTCGGCGGTGAAGAGCCTCCGGCACGCGGACGGCGACGCGCGGTGCGTGCGCGGTGGCTTCGGCTTCGAGCGGAGGGCGACCCCGCCGTGGTTGCCAGCCCGTCAGGTCAAAGCCGGCCTCTGCTCTTTCCACGATGCGATCGATGTCCGCTTCGGTCAAGCGTCGACCGCTGCGCGTCACGGTGATCTTTTCGGCCATCCCATCAACCTCTGATACTGGGCACGATACTTGGCGCGCATGGGCATCGCGTGGATGACGCGCACGCGGCCGTCTCCGATGTCGAGACCGGCAATCTCCAGATCATTGCCGTGTTGATCGGGCCCCAGGAAGAGGACCACGTCGGGTCCGACCGTGGCGCCGGCCGGCGGGTAGATGGGCCCTGAGCAGTGCTCGACGACATGGCGGATGCGTTCTTGACTGATGCCGTGCCGGAATGCCGACGGTCGGAAAACGATGTCCAAGTCACAACCGAGATTATGTCTGACATAACTCGGCGGGTCAAAGGTGCAGGGTACTCACCCCTGCTTACCGCTGACTTACGCTGCGCCGCTGAGTAGGTGGTCATGGATGCGGCGTTCGCCACCCGGCTCGTTTCCACATCTCCTATTGGGACGCGGCGATCTCGACTCCCGCGATCCACACGCGCCGCCTATCGACCGCGCATGATCGACCCCCTGAGTAGGCGACCCTACTCGGCCGGAGCAGGGGTACGGCTGTCAGGATGCGGGTCGCCGTCCCATCGAATCCGCTAAGCCGACGACCTCGACGCCCAAATCCTGGGCTGCGCGGGCAAGCGCCGGGTCGGTCGTCGCGACGGCGGCGTGCTCGGAAAGGGCCGTCGCCAGGCAGGCGCAGTCGGCTGGCGCACGCGAGCTCGCGCGGTCATAGAAGCGCCCGCGCAGTGCCGCTGCGTTCCTCGCCTGGGGCAGCCAGAACGGAAGGACCGCGAGCCCACCGACGATGAGCAGGTCGATCGCGTCGTTGACCTGCTCCGCATTGGCGCCCCTGCCGCGCACGAGCTTGTCGATGACCTCCGCCAGGTTCACTGCGGATATCACCGGCGGTGGGTGGCGGCGCATCAGCGCCTCGGCGTCGGCGCGACCCGGTTCATCGAGCAGTAGCGCGAGCAGCGCCGACGCGTCGAGAACGGTCAGCCTCGTTTCCGGGGCCGCTGCCACTTGCGCTCTTCCGCTTGGGCCTCTTCGTCACGCCACATTCGGGTCAGCTCGTTGACCGACTGCCCTGGCCCGGCAAGCGACCCGGCTGCAGCGCCGATCGGTCATCCGGCACCGGTCGAATGCGAATGAACGAGCCGCCATCGTCGATGAGGACTTTCCGCGTCCCCCAGCGCCGCCTGACCTCCGCGGGAATTTGCACCTGTCCGCCTTGTGAGATCTGGGTCAACTTCATGAATGCATTCTATCTTGCACAATATTTGCGGTGACGCACCGTCGTCTAGTCTGTGTTTCCCTTGCTGCCCATGCTGCGCCGCCTCGCGCGCCACATTCAGGCCGAGGACATCGCACTCGGCGCGATCGTCCTTGCGGCGGGGCTGCTGTCGGGCGGCGAGCCATCCACGCCGCCGATCCTCAACGACAACAGTTTCCTCGGCGGCTTCTTTGGCGGCCTGGTCTCGTTCCTGGCGGCCGTTGGCGCGATCGCGGCGATGGCCACCCGGGTGCCCGGCCAGTCACGGCTCGAGACGCCTTCGACCCTGAGCAGCGGCGCGGCCGTGCCGGTCCGGATCTGGCTGGTCGGCCCGTTCATCGGTGCCGTCGGCTTCGTCGCCGGCGACTCGCTCGATCGCATGGGCCTGCCGGGCGGCGATGTGTTGATCCTCGTCGCATTCGTGGCAGCCGTCGCCTCGTTCGTGCTGGCCGACCACCTGCCGGTCGTGTCGCGCCAGACGCGCCGCGTGCTGGTGGCCCCCTTCGTGCTGCTCTCGGGCGCCTTCATCCAGGGCTTGGCCATGGACATCGCGTCGGGCTTCGGCGGAACCGACGTGGTCGGCGCCCTGCGCGGCATGGACCTCACGCTGGCCGTCACGCTGCTCGGCATCGTGGCCTTCATTGCGCTCGTCCTCTACCTCGCGCTCGTGGTTGCGCCGCGCGAGCTGGCCGATCCGGGTGCAAGCACCGCCTCGTGGGTCATTCGCTTCGCGATCTTCTACGTCTCGCTGCTGGTCGCGATCGTCGTCGGCGGATCGATCCCGACCCTGATCGCCTGAAGACCCGCGCCGGCTCGGTCGATGCCCGACGAGCTGCCGACGCCTGACGCCAACCATGGCCACGGCCCCGCGTGCCACTCCGATGGTCACGAGTCCCACTCCGATGGTCACGCGTGCGGTAAGCCATGCCGCTGGTGGCTCCGACTGCCGGGCAGGCGGCCAGATTGGCGCACTAACCGTCCGCGCGTCACTCGGAGTGGCGCCGGGGGTTGTTTCGCGTGGGCCCGCCGTCACCCGCCCACGGAACGATCGGTCGTGCCACTGATAGTGGCGCCGCAAGGGATAAGGGGCATCGTGGCGGGCTAAGACCGGCGGCAGGCGGCCGGCTGCGCTCGGCGAACCGCGATCGTGACACTGACAGTGGCAGGGGCGCGGCGGCGATCTTGCGCCCGAACGACGTCCGCGAAAGGGCCGCGCCAGTCGCCTGTTCAAAGCGCCGCCGCCTGAGTAGGCGACCCTACTCGGACGGACGAGCAGGCTCCCCATCGCCCGGGCGAGCACCAACTCCACGACCTCAGGCATGCTCACAGTTTCTGTGAGCCTGTGTTACTGTGTCACGATGAAGAACGTGACGGTGTCCGTTCCTGACGACGTCTACCGGACCGCTCGCATCCGGGCCGCCCACCAGGGCACATCGGTCAGCGCGCTGGTCACGGCCTACCTGCGCTCGCTGGCGACCGACACGGAGTTCGCCCGGCTCCAGGCGCAGCAGCTGCGCATCCAGCGCCAGATCAAGCGCTTCCGCGCGTCCGACCGGCTGTCCCGTGACGAGATCCACGATCGTGCGCTTCGTTGACACGAACATCCTGCTGTACGCCATCTCGAAGGATGCCGACGAGGCGGCCAAGGCGAAGACGGCCAACGCCATCCTGGCAACAGGCGACATTGGACTGTCGGTGCAGGTGCTGCAGGAGTTCTATGTCCAGGCGACGCGGGCGAGCAGGCCGGACCCGATCAGCCACGAGCAGGCGGTCGGACTGATCGATTCGTGGCGTCGCTTTGCCGTCCAGGACCTGACGACTGGGGTCATGGACGCGGCGTTCGCCACCCGGGCTCGTTTCCAAATCTCCTACTGGGACGCGGCCATCATCGAAGCCAGCCGAGCCCTGGGCTGCGAGGTCATCCTGTCGGAAGATCTCGACCAGGACACCGACTTTGACGGCGTGCGGGTCGAGAACCCGTTCGACTAGCCAGCCGAGCCTGCCGCAGTCGGCCGCGAACTCTGCCGCAAAATGGCCGCACTACACTGATCTCAGCCGCGATCCAGACGCGGCGCCTATCAAGAGCGGCCCGAGAGTCCTGGCTCGTTGACGGCCCGGCAACCATTCCCGCGTCCCTCACGCGAGAACGGTGCCACTGCCAGGTGCGATAGGAGACAGAGGATGTCCGCATTCCTGATCGGCGCCGATGCGCACCCCGATCCCGAGCGCCTGCGCGTGGCCCAAGGCGTCTGGCGCTACTCACCCCTCGAGCTCGTCGCGGGGGGCGTCGCCGCGGTGTCGGAAAGGATGCGCATCGTGTACGTCGAGCGCCGCGGCGCGCTGTACCGCTGGAGCCCGACACATCGCGGTGGCCCCTACCCACTGCTGCGCGAGCTGGCCCTGTTCCTGCGCGTCGACCATCACCGCCTGATCGTGCCGGCCCGCCCCACGCAGGACACCTGCATCGTCGCGGCCGACGACCAGCACCACTCGCCGCCCGACGCCTTCATCCTGCTCGAGCTGCCGGGCAAGGTCGACGCGCAGTGGTGTGCGGCCCAGATACGCGGTATGTGACCGCCTCAGATACGGCTGAGGCGCCCCGGATGAGTCGGCCGCCGCGGAACACGCGAGCCCGGGCCGGACCCGGGCCTGCCTACGCCTTGGTCCAGGTGCCGCAGCTCTGGGACTGAAAGCCCTTGTCGGTCGCGCGGATCCTGACCACGGCCTTGCCGCCGAAGTTGTTGGCGATGATCGCCGACAACGTGCCTGTGAAGTTCTTCAGGCGCGCCCAGTAGCAGCTCGGGCCTTTGCTGCTCTTGTACAGCCCGGGCTTGATATCGACGCCCACGATGAACGTGCCCTGGCCAAAGCTGGTCATGCTCGAGGTAACGCGCGACAGGTCGCTTGACCACTTGCCGCAGTAGTTGGAGTTGAAACCCTTGTCGGTCTTCTTGACCTTGACGACCTGGTAGCCAGAACTGAAATCGTTGGCGATGATGTCGCCCAGGTTGCCGGAGAAGCCTCTCAGTCGCTCCCAGTAGCAGCTGCTCGGGGCCGACCGGGTGCGGTACGTGCCGGGCGGAATATCACGGCCGACGCGTTTGATTCCTCCGCCGAACGTGATCGCACCGGCGAGTGTCGACGAGGCAATAAGCAAAGACATCGCGACAGCTACGAGCGACGCGATGCCAAGACTCCTGGCGGGCAGTCTCATGAGTCTCCCTTCCCCGTATTTGGATGGTCGATTGACCATCGCTGGCCTGTTCTTGGCCGTCACCCTATAGGAGGCCGTTCCCTGAGGCACCTGCCGTTCGGCCCTGCCGCGCGCCGCGGGCCAAGCTTCCCGGTCGGGTCGATGACACCGTTGCGGCACAAATGATGGATGGTACCCTACGTAGGGTATGAAGAAGACGTCCGTTTACCTGAGCGAGGAGGAAGCCAGCCAGCTGCGGCGGTTGGCGGTTCGCGAGGGGCGCCCCCAGGCAGAGCTGATCCGCGAGGGGATCCAGCGCCTCGTCGCGGACTTGGCTGACCAGCCCAGGGAGTTCAAGAGCCTGGGTAAGGGCCGTGGCGGGGGCCAGCCATACGGAGGATGGGAGTCCGATCGTCTATTCCGGGCAGTCATGGGTCGCGATTGACCGCCATCATCATCGACGCCGGTGCGCTCTACGCGCAGGCCGACGCGGACGAGCCATCCCATGCAGCCGTCGCAGGCATCCTCAGGCGAGAGCGCGCTGAGCTGGTCACGTCGGAGCTGGCCGTCGCGGAAGCCGACTACCTGATCCTCGATCGGCTCGGCGTTGACGTAGAGCTCGCGTTCCTCGAGGACCTGTGGGCTGGGACATTCGCGGTCGAGTGCCTGGCGCGCGAAGAGTTGCGGCAAGCACACGAACTCGTGGGGCAGTACCGGGATCTGCGCGTGGGTGTCGCTGACGCTTCGCTGGTCGTGCTGGCCGACCGCTATCGAACGACGCGCATCCTGTCGCTGAACGAGCGCCACTTTCGCGCCATCACCCCGCTGGCCGGCGGGGCCTTCACGATCCTCCCCGCCGACTCAGCCGCCGACGGTCAATAGCCCGGCCGGCCGTTATCAAGGCGGAGAATCCGGGGACAATCGTCGTCCCGCCCGCTTATGCCCTCGCCGTAGGTGAGGCCCTGCTTGCCCTCGTAGGTTATGCCCACAAGGTCAGGGACCGGGCCGCGGCATGAGCCACCAGCCCGGCGGGACACCGCGCGTTTGGGGGAGGCGGTTACGGGTCGTTCCGCTCAAGCGGAACCATCGCCCTCATCTCGTACTTCAGTCTGTGCACGACGGGCAGAGCTCGTGACCGGGCTCTCCTACTGAGATGCTGACGCAGGCATTGGCATCGGTCGCAGTTGCAAATGATGGTTCCGCTTGCTTGGAACGATCACGATTTGGCCGGCAGGAAAAGTCCCGAGCAGCGATCAGTGTGTAGTGCCAGTCGCTATCAGATGCTAGACTACAGCTGTGCTGGTCGACGCGAGCCCGCTCATCTACCTCGCCAAGATCGACGCGCTGGACGTCTTTGAATTCGAGCGGCCATAACCCCCTGATTACACCGGAGGTGGAAAGGGAAACTGCCCGACCAGGACTCGCATACGAGCATCCCGACGCCCTGGTCATCGCCGAAGCACTTCGGTCTGGCGTGCTGACGCGAACGCGCCTGACCAAATCGGAATACGAAGCTGCGGATCGGCTGATCGCAGCTGCGGGTGGTATAGCTCGAGGCGAGGCTGAAGTCCTAGCCGCGGCCGTGGTGAGAAGCGAACCGGCCCTCCTCTTCGAACGGCAGGCCGTCCGCCTGGGCCAGTCGTTGGGGCTCGACGTCTGGTCGCCGGTCCGCTTGCTCTTCGCCGGAACCGCGGATCGGGCAGCGCTCACCCAGCGCGTGAGACAGCTCGCGGCGCTGGTCCAGATGCGGTTCGAGGACGTACAGAAACTGATCCAAGTTATCGAGGAACCCCGGCAATGATCGAACGACAGCAGGTCAACCTACGGCTCGAACGTGAGCTGGTCGAGCAGCTCGACGATCTCGCGCGGGCGGAGCACGTCGATCGGACGGAGGTGGCCCGGCGCCTCCTCGTCGAGGGGGTCGCCGAGGCACGCATCGACCGTTCCCTGCGCGACTACGCGGCCGGCCGGGTGACGGCGTGGCGCGCTACCGGCGATGCCGGTGTGTCGCTCTACGAGATGCTCGATCGGATACGCGAGCGCGGGATCCCGTACGAGCTGGATCCCGATGAACTGGCCCGCCTCAAAGGACAGCCGACCACCACGGGCCGGACTGCACGGGTCGCCGAGGGGGCGGCCGACTACGGGTCGGACGCCAATTCGGGCATCGATCGCCTGCGTGAGCGGTACCGGCCAAAGCAGGTGAAGACTCTCTTCGTCGGCGAGTCATCACCTGCCCAGGGAAGCCATTTCTATCGCGCGAGCTCGCGGCTGTTCCGCGCGACGCGTGCGGCATATGCGGAGGCGCTGGGAGAGTCGGCGGTTCCGTCGGGCGAGGCGTTCCTGCGCTTCTTCGCCGACCAGGGCGGCTGGCTTGTCGACCTTGCCGACCGCCCGGTCAACCAGCTTTCTGATGCCCAACGTAGGCAGGCAGTCGAGGCAGGGATTCCCCGCCTTGCGAAGACCATCGAGCAGAAGCACCCACAGACGATCGTCGCGGTCAAACGGGATATCGGCGATGCCGTCCGCCGCGCCGCACAACTTGCCCGATCAGACGCGCAGCTGCTGGTCCTGCCCTTCCCCGTCCGCCAGTGGGCGCCCGTCTACATCCGCGAACTCGCTGCCTTCATCCGCGACTGAGCCCTTGTCGGTCTCTGGCATATCCCCTTCTGACGGAACGAACCCCTGCGACCCCACGCGTCACGAGACTTGGTCGAGGTACATGACCTCCAACTGCGGCGTCGACGTGATGCGGCGGTCGTTGGTGACAAAGGCCGTCGCGCCCACACTGCGGGCCGACGCCAGGTGGATCGCATCGGCCAACGACAGCGATCCGCCGCCGCGCAGAACGACGGCATCGATCGCGATGTCTGCCGACAGCGGCACCAGGCGCGTGTTCTCGAGCGAGCGCAGCTCATCGGCATAGCGCTCGACCAACGCCGGCTCGCCGGCCGCGGCGGGCCCGCTGCAGATCTCGGCCAGCGCGAGGGTCGCGAGAACTCCCTGCGCCTGGCCTTCGGCGATCCCGTCGAGCAGTACCGCTGCCTTGTCGGCCAGTTCGCCCGATCCCTCGAGTAGGTAGATCAGGACGTTGCTGTCGATGCCGATCCGCTGGTGGCCACGAATCACGCCTGCTCGGACTCCTGGCGCAGCCGACGTACGTGCTCAACAGGGTCCCGGCCCTGCCAGACCTCGCGGCCCAGACCCCTCAACCGGTCCGAGGGCTTGGGCGGGCGCAGCCGGAGCACCAGCGCGTCGTCGGTCACCTCGACGGTCAGTCGGTCGCCCGGCTCGATTCCCAGCCTGCGCCGGGCTTCGCTTGGTATGGCAATCTGGTGCTTGGTACTGACCTTTGCGCTAAGCATAGGGCTATCTTACCAAGCGGGCGCTGAATACGACCCGCGAGCGCGGACAGCCACCAGGCAGGCCCGCAGGCAGCTCCGGGGCTAGCGCCAGAGATCGCCGTACGGGTGTTCGCCGCGCAACGGTTTGCCGGCGGCGAAGCGGCCGGCGGCGAACGGTGAGATGTCGACGCTGCGCGCGGCACCGTCGAGGATCAGTTCGCTGATCGCCAGCCCCACTGCCGGCGCGATCTTGAAGCCGGTGCCCGAGAAGCCGGTCTGGAGCACGAGACCGTCGGGCCCGTAACGGCCCATCACCGCACGCTGGTCGGAAGTGATGCCGTCGGTCCCGCCGTGCGCGCCCTGGTAGGCGGCCTGGGCGAAGGAAGGCAGGCGGCGGGTGAGTCGGTCGACCATGTGCTCGACGAAGTCGGGATCGCTCCGACTATCGTCGCCGGGCTGTCGTCGATGCGGTTGCCATCCTCCAGCCCAACCAGGGCAAGGCCGGCCCCTTCCGGTCGGAAGTACAGCTCGTTGATGTCGTCGATCACCGTGGGCAAAGCCGCGCCGTCGGGATCCGGCCGCGCGACGAAGCCCGTGTCGTGGTGCCAGGCGCGTATGTCCAGCTCGATCCCCGCAGTTGCGGCGAGGGCGGCCGACCAGGCCCCCGCGGCCAACACGACCGTGGGTGCCGCGATGCGCCCCGTCGCCGTGACCACGCCGGTCACCCGCCCGCCGTCGACCTCGATGCGTTCGACGCGGCTGCCCTGGTGGAGCACGGTTCCCTTCGCGCGGGCCGCGGCGAGCATGCTGGCGCAGGTGCTGGTCGGGTCGGCATAGCCCGAGTCGGGCTCATAGGCGGCAATGGCGAAGTCGTCGGTCGCCAGGTCGGGTGCCAGTTCGCGCACGTCGGCGGCGGAGATGATCGAGGTGCGAATGCCGATGCGCTGCTGGTCGGCCACGTTGGCGCGCAGCGCCTCCTCCTGCTCTTCCGGCACGATGCGGATGAAGCCGGTGCGGGTGAAGCCCGAGTCGCCACCAACGCGCTGGGCCCAGTTGGTGAAGTACTCGAACGACTTCCACGCGAGGGCGCACTCGGCGGCCAGGTCATAGTGCATGCGCACGAGACCGCTGGACCGGCCCGTTGCGCCCGACGCCGCGGCATCCCGCTCGAGCACGATCACCCTGGCGCCCCGTTCCGCCAGGTGGAAGGCAGTGCTGGCGCCGTGGACGCCGGCGCCGATGATCACGACGTCTGCCGTTTCAGACATCTCTTGTTCCTCCAGTCACACCCTTCTGGCGAATTGTCACCCCGGGCGAGGGCGCGACGCGCGCATCCGCCGCGAGAGAAGCCGCAGACCCAACGGATCCACTGCTGCGGACGCACAAGCTGAAGGGCGAGCTCGCCGACTATTGGGCGTTCAACGTGGACGCCGACCTGCGCGTCCTCTTCCGCTGGGAAGGCGAAACCTGCTTCCTGGTCAACCCGGGCACGCACGACGAGACCTACTGACGATCGGCAGCGCCCCACGGCAGTGATAGCGTGCGATCGTGAAGAGTGTCGCGGCCTCCGTGGCCGACGACGTCAATCGGAGCGCAGGCATTCCGGGTGCGAAGCCGACGAAAGGCATGCGCGGGTTCCGGCTGGTTCTCGTCGCGCTGCTCACAGCTGCCTGTGCTGCCGCCCAGCCAGCGACAACGCCTGTGCCATCGACAACTCCTGCGCCATCGACTCCCGTTCCGAGTGCCGGGACAACCGCCGGGCCAGCGCCGACGTTGACCCCGGCGCCGACAGCCAGCGCGACCCACCCAACCGTCGCCAACGCCCAATTCGGGCGTAGCGCCGAAGGCCGTCTTCATCGTCGGACCGACCGAGGACCTGACCGACAGCTACCTGGCTGAGGCCGAAACGATGGCCGAACGGGCTGAGTCAGCGGGCATGGACGTGCGCCGGGTGTTCTTCCCCCACGCGACGTGGGACAGCGTGCTCGCCAACGTCCAGGGCGCCAGCCTGGTGGCGTACTTCGGCCATGGCTCCGGCTGGCCCAGCCCGGGCACGACCAAGTTGACGGAAAGTCGTCAGGACGGGATGGGCCTCAACTCGTATGACGGCAGCGGACTGGCCGAGCTCACGTACTACGGCGCGACCCTCATCAGGGAGGACATCCGCCTCGCGCCGCACGCGGTGGTGTTCATGGAAAACGGCTGCTACACCGCCGGCAACGGTGAATTGGGCACGCCCATCCCATCGGCGGATGTGGCCCGCGAACGGGTCGACAACTTCGCCAGCGGCTGGCTTGCCGTCGGCGCTGGCGCGGTGTTCGCCTTCCAATGGGGCACCGGGGTGAACTACCCCGAAGAGTTGATGAACACCGACTCGAGCATCGACCCGCTGTTCATGAACCCGCGCGAGTACGTCGGCTGGAACGACCTCTACTTCGACTCCCAGCGAACGCCCGGCGCAGTCAACCACCTCGACCCCGATCCCAATCTGGGTTACCTGAGGGCAGTCACAGGCGACCTGGCGATGACGACGGCGCAATGGCGGTCAGGCGCCGGTCAGATCGTGCTGAACGTCCCTGATCAGTTGGGTGGCGGTACGCCCAGCATCGGCCCGTAGACCTGCCCGAAATGGCGGCGGGCTGCCTAATCCAGATTGGGCCGCAGTCTTTCCCATGGCGTTACGCTAGGGGGGCATGCGCATGACTGACTTGAAGCCGGGATGGGCAGTGCTGGCCAATGACGGCCGCCGGTTGGGCAGCGTCAAGGACGTCGGTCAGAACTACGTCCGAACGTCTCAGTCGGGCGCCGCGGGCGATCTCTACATCCCAGCTTCCGCCATCGCCAACGTTGCGGATGGGGTTATCCATTTGAACCTCGCCCAGAACGAAGCGCTGAACATGGGCTGGCAGCAGCCGCCGAGGGCCGACGACACCCTCGAAACCTCCCCCGAAATGGATCGACACAGGCACGTCTGACGCGCTCCCGCCGCCTGGCGCTGGTGCCATACCAAACGTGGATGTGGGGCTGGAGGACGGGCCTGTCTCCTGAACGGACTGGCCCCCTCGCCTGAGTAGAGTCGCCTGCTCAAACGCGGTGCCGCCGGACGAAGTCCTCTTGCTCTGTCGTCTCGATCGCCCCGGGGGCGAGTTGCGCGCGTGGGGCGGACGGCTGAATCGGCATCGAGGCCCGCGTCGCGGAGCAGGCAGTCAACGACCGTGCCGCTCCGGCCCAGGCCGCCGTAGCTGGCTCATCCCACCCGCCTTGATGCGTGCGCAGCATCGCCAGCCGGCCATTCGCGTGGGGATCCTCCCCCGAATTGGCCGATTCGCACCCAGCTCGCGCAGGGAATCGAAGGTTTCCGAACCTGTGCGGGCATCGGCGGCAAGGAACTACGTGGGTGAGTCGGTCGTCCGACCGGGCGAGGCGGTCCCGCGTTTCTTCGCCGACCCCGATGGCTCAACCGACGGGCTGACGGAAGCGCATGCGCCGACAAGGATGGCAAGCGTCACGCCCAGCTGAGTAGGCGACTCTACTCGGGGACTGCAGGCGACCCGCCTAGACGTTCGTCCAGGTCGCCTACTCAAACGGCGTGTTGGCGGACGAACTCCTCTTGCTGCCTCGTCTCGATCGTCCCGGGGCGAGTTGTGCGCGTGAGGCGGATCGCCGAGTCGGCATCGAGGCCCGCTTTTCGGAGAACGCAAGCGACGACCGTGCCGGTCCGGCCCAGCCCGCCGTAGCAGGCGACGGCGACACTGTCCCCCGCCCGGACCCATCCCCGGATGTCACCGAGCAGCTGGTCGAACGCCTCGTCGTCGTCCGGCACGTCGTGGTCAACGATCGGGTGGCGCACCAGCACAACGCCACGACGCGCCAACGCGCCGCCGAGATCGCGGACACCGAATGCAGCCAGCTCGTGGTCTTCGACCAGCAGGACCAGCCAGTCGACGCTGGGCATTTCGCGCAGCACCTGGGCGAGCCAGGTCATCCCGAGGCGACCCTTTGTTCCGCGCAGTCCCGGCACGGCCTGCAGGGGGACCCAGTCGATCCGCTTCACTCTCTGCGCGTCACTTTCTCAGCGTCACTTTCGTGGAGTGAGCCTACTGCGCGCGAGCATCGGAGGCCACTCCGGGGCTTGCGGACGGAGCTGCCTCATCGCACCGCCTTGATGCGTGCAACGCATCGCCAACCGGCCATTCGCGCAGGGGTCTCCCGGCGAATCGACAGTTTCTCCGGATTTCATGCAGGGAATTGCTGCCTTCCGAACCTCTGCGCGCATCAACCGCAGTGGCGCAGGCCGGGTCAGCCGCGCGAGTCGTGCTCCGGTCCTTCCCCGTGCGCCAGTGGGCGCCGGCCTAGAGCCACCACCAAGTCGAGGTGCCGCGATGCGCAGGGGCCACGTACACGTCGCACAACCAGGCAAACGTCGCCCGATCGGTCACGACCCGGGCGAGGCCAACCTGGTCACTGCCGCGGTACAGCCCGAAGACGACCGAGCCCGCGATCGCCTGTCGCACCACATCGAGCGGCACCCCGATCGACCAGTACGCCTCCTCGCTCAGGAAGCGGTGCACCTCCTGTAGGTCGATCCGGGCCGGATCGGTCGAAACCATGTACTCGCCGCGCGTCCATCCCACGAGCGAAGGCTATTCGAGGCAGCGCAGGCCGGCGCGGTTGAACAGGTCTGGCTGAACCCAGCCGCATGGGTGTCAACCATTCGTTGCGGTGTCAGGACCACGCGTCGCCGCGAGGCTGCCCTCGACTACGCGGCCGGCGCGAACGATGGCCAGGGTGCGGGTCGGGCCAGCGCGGGGATCGGCGTCCAGGATGGCGAAACTGGCCGGCGTGCCCGGCTCGAGGCTTGTAGTCGGCGGCCAGGCCGGCTCGTCGGCCTCACCCAGCGGGACGACGAACGCCCCGCCGAGCTCGACGAAATGGGAGTCGCCGCGCGAGATCGAGCGGACGTCCTCGTCGGAACCGACGAGCAGCACCATGTCCCGCGCCCAGGCGATGGCTTGTGCATCCGGCTCGTCGGCGCCGGGGATCACCGTCCCGCCGAGCAGGATTGTGTACTCGTGGGTCACGGCCCTAAAAGGTCAGGGGAGGTACACCGAGATCAGGGGGGTTACCTTGAGGTCGGTCGGGATTGGCATGCCCCTCTCCGCCATCATTTCAGCTGCCCCTGGCATTGACATGAACCGCTGCTGATCCTCAGCGCTTTCCCATACGACGTCGGTCTTCATGGTGAAGGTGATCAGCACGGCCATCGCTTGTCTCCCCTTGTGGCGACGCGCGCTCGGCTGCCGGAAGGGCGGGGACACCGACCGAGTGCGCAGGCGGCCAGTATCGGCTCAATTACGCTGGTCTGCCGCACGTCCAGATACCGTGCCGGCGCGCCTGTCGTGGTAGCGCGCCGTGGTAGCGTGCTGTCATGAAGAGGGTCGCGCTGAGAGCGAAGGTTGCTGACAAGGTGCGCTCCGCGTGGAGGCGCGTCCACGGCACCCCGCGCGGCAGATCAGGCCACTCCGGCGGGCTCGACGACGCTGCGTTGCCCTCGGGCTACGCGGCGCCTTACCGGCGCGGGACTCGCTACGTTCGCAATCTGTGGCACATCCCCTTCTGACAGGGCTGGTGCCGTGCGCAAACTGCTCGTTAGCAACTTCCAGACCTTGGATGGCTATTACGAATTGAACGACAAGACCTTCGACAGGTTCTTCGACTACTTCCTCGAGGAATACGGCAACAACGAAGCCTTCGATGTCTACAACAGGGACCTCCAGAGGGGTCTGAGAGCGACGAGATTGCACGTCAAACAACAAAGGTGCGCGGCTCCCGGGCCCAAACCCTCCGCCAGGGCCGAGTGGCGTTCAGATCACATGCATATTCGTGCCGCGGAGGCCGTTGGCCAGGTTCCCCGTTCAAACCACGTCCGGGAGCAGGCGACCCTACGCCGAGGGCCGGCCGGTGTGGACTCCCTGTGGCCACATGCACTCGAGCGGCCTACGCTCACGGTATGAGAGTCGCTGGCAAGGTCATCGTGGTGACCGGCGCGGGTAGCGGCATGGGCCGCGAGCTCACGCTCGAGTTGCTTCGCCGCGGCGCCCGGGTGGGCGCGGTTGACCTGAACGAAGAGACGCTCGCCGAGACGGCCACGCTTGCCGGCACGACCGCCACGCTCGCCGGCAAGACCGCCAATGATCGCCTCGCCACCTGGACGCTGAACATCACCCACCGCGCGGGGGTCGCGGCGCTGCCGCAGAAGGTGATCAAGCGCTTCGGCCAGGTCGACGGCGTGATCAACAACGCCGGCATCATTCAGCCCTTCGTGCGCCTGAACGAGCTGACATACGAGCAGATCGACCGCGTCATGAACGTCAACTTCCGTGGCGCGCTATACATGACCAAGGCCTTCCTGCCGGTGCTGCTCGCGCGCCCGGAAGGCCACATCGTCAACACGTCCTCGATGGGCGGCTTCCTGCCCGTGCCCGGCCAGACGATCTACGGCGCCAGCAAGGCGGCAGTGAAGCTGATGACCGAAGGACTGTGGGCCGAGCTGCGCGGGACGCGCGTCCACGTCACGGTGGTGTTCCCCGGTGCGATCGCCACCAACATCACGACCAACAGTGGCGTCGACATCCCGGGCAACATGACGCCTGCCGAGATGGACAAAGCGGCCAGCCGAACCCTGCCGGCCGACAAGGCCGCCAAGATCATCCTCGACGGCATGGAGAAGAACGCCTACCGGGTGCTGGTCGGCTCCGATGCGCGGCTGATGGACATCCTCTACCGCGTCTACCCGCGCGGCGCCACGTCCTTCATCACCCGCCAGATGAAGGACCTGCTCAAGTGACGTTGCCACTCCCGGCGGCACGGACGGCGCGCGTCGACATCGTGCAGGCAGGCTCGCTGACCGACACCGGTGGCGGCGTGGCCAGCTCGTGCACGCTGGTGCGCGACGGCGAGCACGTGATCGTGGTCGATCCGGGCATGGCCAGCAGCGCCCGCGCGATTCTCGATCCCCTGGCCGCGCTGGGCATCTCGCCGGAGGACGTGACCGAGGTCATCCTGAGTCACCACCACCCCGACCACACGCTCCATGCCGGGCACTTCCCGAATGCTGCCGTCCACGACCACTGGGCGACCTATCGCGGCACCGATTGGGAGGATTCCGACTGCGACGGACGGGTCATCTCACCGTCGGTCCGGCTCGCACGCACGCCCGGCCACACGGCGCAAGATCTCGCCACGCTGATCGGCACGTCCGGGGGCATCGTCGCGTGCACCCACTCGTGGTTCCACGCCGAGTCGCGCGTCGAAGATGAGGATCCCGACGATGCGGCCGCGCTGCACAGGTCCCGTGCCGCGATCCTCGAGGTGGCCGACCGCATCGTGCCCGGCCACGGACCGCTGTTCCTGCCCGACGACGGCACCCCGCGTTAGGGACGCCCCAGGAGCGCGTCGTAGGGCGCCCAGAAGCGCGCGAACTCCCCCGCGCCGATGTACGGCTGGGTCACCACGACGCCCAGTGCGCCGCACGCGGCATCGATGAAGTCCTGCTCATGGGCCGGCCCGAGCACCTCCACCTTGCTCGCTTCGTGCTGCCCGTCCCAGGCGTTGACGGCGGCAACGTGCTCGATCGTGCGGACCGACTCGCCGGTCTGTGCGGCGTAGTCGGCCGCGGCTTTCCGGGCGACCGGCGTGGCCAGCGCCCGGAGCTCGAACCAGCCGTCACGCAGGCCCTCCGCCCGGAGCACGCCCGCCAGCGCCTCCTCGGCCGCATCCTCGCTGGCCGCTCCCGCGTGCGCGGCGGCGAGCAGGCACCAGTCGGTTGCCGGCAGCTCACGCAGCTTCTCCAGCAGCCGCTCGACCTGCGCTGTGTTTCGGCCAAAGGCGTTGCCCATCGAGAAAGCCTATTCTCGGCCCATGATTTCCGAACGACTCAGAAAGATGCTCATCGAGCAAATCGGCAGCGAGCTGCGCGCCCACCAGTTCTACCTGGCCGTCAGCATCTGGTTCGATCGGCAGAGCCTCGAACGGTGGGCGAAGCTGTGGCATGACCAGTCGGTCGAGGAGGCCGGCCACGCGTCGAAGATCATGGACTTCCTGACCAACAACGAGGTCGAGTTCGACCTGCCCGCGCTACGCGCCGCGCCGTCCAGCTTCGCCTCGGCCGCCGCGGCGATCGAGCAGGCGCTGACCAACGAGCAGGCGGTGACCAAGCAGTTCGACGCCATGGCCACGGCGGCGCAAGAAGAGGGCGATCACCGCGCGCACCAGTTCCTGCAGTGGTTCATCGAGGAGCAGGTCGAGGAGGAGCACAAGGCACAGGGGCTGCTCGACCTGGTCAACAGCGGCATCAACCTCTACCAGGCCGAGCCGCTGCTCACGAACTTCGAATAGCCGCCCATGGCGGTCAGCGCCACCGAACGTCCATACTGGGCGGTGATGGTGCGCACGAGGCCGTACCTGGTGGCTTAAGAGGAGAGGTATGGTCAAGTTCTCCAAGGCAGAACGCGCCAAGCGTACGCAGCAGAACGAAGCAGTGGAGCGCATCCAGGCTGCGTGGCAGGCGAGCGTGCCGGCTGCTCGGGCGAAGGAATTCGCCGAGTCGGTCGCCGCTGCACGAGCCCGCGGTCCAATCTCGCCGCGGCCCGACATGGCTCCCGGCACGGCCCCCAATCCGCCGCGGCCAGGGCGCGAACCCAAGCAGAAGAAGGAACCGACACGGTCGCGTCGCCGGTGGTAGCCGCGTGCCGGCGGTCGGGCGCTGACCGATGACCAAGCGCAAGAAGCAGTTCTATGGCTCGTCGCGGCCCTCGAAGAAGGGACCGCCGCCCGCCGGCTCGGAGGAATTGCCGGTGCGCCCCAACCTCGCGCAGATCAACCTCGAGGCGACCACCGGCCGCGCCGGCATCGAGGTGGGCGACCGCGTGCGCATCGAGGGCTCCGGCCGGCACTCGGGCGAGCTGGCGACGGTCGAACGCGTCAACAGCGGCGTCATCCCCTCCGCGCTCGTGCGCGTCGACGGCGGCAGCGTGCGCCAGGTGCGCACCATCGACCTGGTTCCGGCAAAGGCGGACAAGGAGCCGCGCCAGGCGTCCCAGTCATCCGAGTCCTGATGGATTGAGGCCGCCGACGCTTTGCAGCAGTCTGCGCGGCCGGCGGCCCGTCCCAGTGCCCTGACCGCCAGTGGCGGACCGTTATCTTTCCCGCCATCCAGATTGCTGGATGGTAGGATGGCTGGATGAAGGTCACCGTCGCGTTCCGGAACGACGAGCTCTACCGGGCGATCCGCGTGCGGGCCGTGCAGAGTGGGCGGCAGATTCGCGACATCGTCGAGGAGGCGCTCGAGATGTGGCTGACAGCTCAGGAAGATGCCGAGGACGTCGCCGCCACTAAGGAAGCGCTCGCGGAGTACGACGAGGTGGGCGGAGTGGACGCGCAGGCCCTCTTCCAGCGCATGGTGGCCGAAGGCAGAATCGGATACGAGACCAAGCCGGAACGCTGAGCGCCTGTGGCATATCGCGTCATCGTGGCGCCGGCGGCGGAGCGGCAATTGGGCCGGCTACGTGGCGCGTCCGCGCTGGCGCTTCGTGGCGTAGTGATGTCCCTCCAAGACCAGCCCAGGCCGCGGGGAGCACTGAAGCTGGCAGGCCTGCCAAACGTGTGGCGGCTGCGCGTGCGTATCGACGGCCGACCGTGGCGGGTCGTCTATCGGCTCGACGAGGCGCGCGGTGAAGTCGTCGTAGCCCGGATCGCACCGCGTGACGAGGGCACTATCGCGGGCTCAGGTAGTGGTGGCGGCGACTCCTGACGGCCTGGCGGCACGCGCCGAATAAGCCGCGGACCCAGACGCAGCCGCGGCCAGCGCGTCGAGGCGGTCCAGGTACGGCTGCGCGCGCAGGCGTTCGAGAATCGCGCGGGTCGAGGCGATGACCTCGGCGACCTCGGGATCGTTCGGGTCGAGCAGCAGCGCCATGTCCATGCCGGTCATTGCTTCGTCCCAGACCGAGTGCGACGCACGCCAGTTGGCCAGCGCCTCGCGGTAAAGCGGCATCGCCTCGGCTGCACGAGCCTCCGTCGCGGCAATTCCCGCCGCAAGCGTCTGTCGCCGAGCTTCCTGGATCGGGCCATAACCGCCACTATCGAGGAACTTCATCTGCAGTCTGGCGCGCCTCGTCGACGTCGTCTGCCCACAGCTCGGCTCGGCCGGCTCGATATAGGTATTCGTGGGCAAATCCCGGGTTGTCCTCGACGACCACCAGGTATTGCATTGCGGCCTTGCTGTAATCGCCGTTGACCATGTGCATGTTGGCCAGCGGATCGGCGACGAACCCGCGCCATCTGCCCGTCATGTCCTTGGCGGCTCGCTCGATCTCGGCCAGCTCCCCGTCGATCGGCTCGCCACGGCTGACACGGATGATCGACGCATTGTTGAGCATGACCATCCGGGTGCTGGCAGGGAGTTCGTCGGCCAACAGGGCCTCCATCTCGGCCAGTGCCTCGTCCCATGCGCCAGCCTTGAATGACGCATAGCCGAGGTTTGCGACCGCGCCAAGCAGGCTGGCCCGCCGCCCGGTTCGGCGCGCCAGCGCCATCATCTCGCGGTAACCGTCCAGCGTGGGCGCCATGTCCAGCTCGGAGACACCGCCGGTCAAGCCCATCATCGTGCGCAGCACGGCGTCCGTCAGTTGGTGCTCCTCGGCCAGTTGGCGGGCTCCTTCAGCGACCGCAAAGCTCTCGTGACGGCGCCCCAGCCCCCACAGCATGCCGGCCTTCAGCATGAGGCCCTGCGCGACCAGCTCCGGGAGCTCGCGCCGCTCTGCGACAGCGAGCAGTTCTTCGGCCAGCTGGTAGGCCGGCTCCACCTCGCCAAGGGCGGATAGTGAGCGAGCTAGGACCAGCTTGAGCTCGCATAGGTATCGATCGTCGACGCCCGCCGTGTCCTCGAGCGCGGGCTCCACAACGTCGCGCGCTTCGACGGCCTTGAAGGCCTCGCCGAGGGCGCGGCCAAGACTGGCTGACGCCTGTGCCTGGATCGTCCGGTCGCCGGCCGACGCGGCCAGGTCCACCGCGCGGCGCAGGCGCGCCTCGGCGTCGTCCAGGTGGCCCAGAACTCGGGCGGCTGACCCAGACTGAATCAATAGGTCGGCCTGCTCGGCCGGATCCACCGTCACGTCCAACGCCTGGTCCAGGAAGCCGATCGCCTGGCCGAAGCTGCCCAAATTCGTCGCGCGCACGGTCGCGGCCTTCAGTGCGATCCGCGCCTGAGCGGCCAGCGCTTCCGCCTCCTGCCCTTCACCGGCATTCGCATGCGCGGCCAGGTAGTGGCTGGCCAGGGCGCCGGCTAGCTCGTCACTGCCGAGTGACTCGAAGTAGCGCGCCGCCGCGAGGTGGAGCTTCTTGCGGTCCTTCTTCGACAGCGTGTTGTAGGCGACTTCGCGGATGAGCGCCTGGACAAACGCGTATTGGCCACGCTCCGGTGAACGCGGGTCCATCTGGCGCGCGAACAGCTCACGCCGCACGAGACCGACTAGACGCGGCTGGAGCTCCGACTGACTCACCTCCAACACGGCCGCGAGCGCGTCTTCCGAGAAACTCTGACCCAGGACGGCAGCATCGTGGACGATGCGTCGATCGGTCTCGTCGAGCGCGTCGAGCCGCGCGGCGATGAGCGCGGTGAGCGTCTCGGGCACGGCCAGATTGGTGAGGTCACCGTGGGGGGCGTAGACGCCGCCTTCCTGGACCAGGCGGCCGTCGGCGACGAGCGTGCGGACGGTCTCAACGGCGTACAGCGGGATGCCGTCCGCTCTGGCCACGATCGCCGACACGGCGCTCTCCGGCAGTCCCGGCACGAGTCCCGCGAGCAGCTCGCGCATATCCACTTCGCTCAACGGCTCGAGGTACATCGAGACGAAGTTGCGCTTGCCCGCGCCCCAATCCGGGCGACGCTCGATCAGCTCCGGCCGTGCGAGGGTGACGACGTAGATCGGCAGGCCGCGGCTCCATTCGAGCAGGTGGTCGATGAAGTCGAGCAACCCGGCGTCGGCGAAGTGCATGTCCTCGAACAGCAGGACCACCGGGCCGCGCTCGGCGATGCGCTCGAAAAAGGTGCGCCAGGCACCGAAGAGCTGGTCGGACGCCATGCCCGTCTCGACGCCGAGCAGGGTCAGCAACGCGCGCTCGATCCATTCCCGCTCGTCCGGGTCGGCGATCCACTGTTCGACCTGCTCGCGCACCTTCGCGCGCGTGGTCGGCTCATCGTCCTGCTCGGCGAGTCCCGCCCGCTCACGGATCATCTCGCCCAGTGCCCAGAAGGTGATGCCCTCGCCGTAGGCGGGTGAGCGACCGCTGTGCCAGTACACGGTCTCGACCAGGCCGTCGATGTACTTCAGGAACTCCCAGGCGAGGCGGCTCTTGCCGATGCCCGCCGGCCCGATCACGCTGACCACGCGCAGGCGCTTCTCGCGCCCGGTCGCATGGAAGAGATCCTTGAGCAGGCGGAGCTCTTCGCGTCGGCCGACGAAGGGCGCCTCCAACTGCTCCGACCGATTGCGCCCGCCCCGCTCGCCCACGACGCGTACCGCCCGCCACGCCGGCACCGGGCTCTGCTTGCCCTTAAGGCTCTGCTCGCCCGCTTCCTCGTACGCGATCGCCGCAGTCGTCGCCCGATGGGTCGATTCGCCGACCAGCACGGTCCCCGGCTGCGCGACCGACTGCAGCCGGCTGGCGGTGTTGACCAGGTCGCCGGCGACCATGCCCTGGTTCGTGGCACCGATGGTGACCGCGGCCTCGCCGGTGAGCACGCCCGCACGCGCCTGGATCGTGGCGCCGAGCGCCGGGACCGCGTCCACCAGCTCGAGCGCGGCACGGACAGCGCGCTCGGCGTCGTCCTCGTGCGCGGTCGGCGCTCCCCACACGGCCATCACCGCGTCGCCGATGAACTTCTCGACTGTGCCGCCGTAGCGCCCGATCACTTCGCGCGCGAGGTCGAAATAGCTGTTGAGCGTGTCGCGCACGTCCTCGGCATCGCGTTCTTCGGCGAACGGGGTGAAGCCGACCAGGTCGGCGAACAGGACCGTGACCAGGCGCCGCTCCGCAGCCGCCGCAGGCGGCTCGGGCTCCGCGCTTGGCAACGTGACCGGTCGCGGCGCGGCGGTCGTCAGTGGCGTTGCGCACTCGGCGCAGAACTTCGAGTTGGGCAGGTTGACGAAGCCGCAATTGGGACAGCCGGCGGCCAGCGGCGCGGCACATTCGCGACAGAACTTGGAACCAAGGAGGTTCTCGGTGGAGCAGTTGGGGCAGATCACGGTCCGCGCGCCTCGGCTACTCGGAAACCGCGGCGCGCGGGCGAGCGGCACTCTTTCGGCTGTCTGCCGGTTGCTCGCCCGGTTCCGCAGCGGCCGCGTCCAGGCGCTCGAGGTAGGGCCTCGCACGCAGCCGCTCGAGGATCTCGCGGGTTGACTTGATGGCGGCGGCCATCTCCGGCTCGGCCGGATCAAGCAGCGTGGCCATGTCGATGCCGGTCAGCGCCTCGTCCCACACGGCATGGACCGAGCGCCAGCCCTTGAGCGCTTCGCGGTAAAGCCCCAACGCCTCCGTCGGCTTCCCCTCGAGCGCCGCGATGCCGGCGCGCATCGTCTGCCGGCGGGCGGCAACCAACGGACCAAAGCCGCCGCCCGCCTCGGACAACCCGACCAGCCGGCGCGCCTCGTCAAGGTCGCGTGCCCACATCGCCGGCCGCGCGGCTCGGTAGTAAAACTCGGGCGCCTGGCTGCGGTCGGACGTGGCAAGCTCAGCCCACGAAACCACGGCGTCCCGGAGCCGTCCCCAAGCGAGGGCATAGTTCGCCGCTGGGTCGGTCAAGAACAGCTGCCCGCCCTCGCCCATGCCCGTGCTCATCCGCTCCATGATGGCGAGGCCGTCATCTATTGCTTCGCCACGAGCAGCCCGGACGATCAGCAGGTTGTTCAGGATCAGCAGCGCGTCGCGCGGCTCGAGCTCATCGCTCCACACCGACTCGAGTTCGGCGGTGGCCATATCCCACTCGCCGGCCAGGAAGCCCGAATAGCCGATGTTGCCGGCGGCCCGAAGGGCCATGTCCCGGTGGCCAACACGACGGGCGAGCTCGAGCCCTTCGCGATACGTCTCGACCGAAGCCGCCAGGTCGAGGTCGCTGAGGTGCCCGCCGAGGTTACCCGTGGCGCGCAGGACCATGCCGGTGAGCTCGTTTTCGGTGGCGATGGCGACCAGTGCGCGGGTGAGACCGATGCCCTCGCGGCGCCGGCCAACAGCCACCAGCGCGCTCGCCTTGGTCAGCATCGCCCGGGCCAGGAGCTCCAGGTCGTCGCGCAGCTCGGCACCCTCCAGGACGGGCTCGATCATCTCGAGCGCGCGGCGGTACTCGTTGTTGAACGTCAGGGCGTGCGCGATGCCCATCCGAAAGCGGTCGAGCACGGCTCGGTCGTCGAGATCCGCGAACTCGGTCAGCGCAGCCTCGAGCAGGGCAATCGATTCGTCCATCCGAATCCGGTTGCCGACGATGTAGCCGAGCTCTGCCGTCGCTCGAGCGGTCGCAACCCGGTCGCCCGCGGTGCGGTACGTGTCGATCGCGGCCCCGATCATTCCTCGGCTCGCTGCCAGTGGCTGGCGGCGGCGCAGCTTCGGCTGCCTGCTCGAGAAGTCGGCGCTGCTCGCGCGGGTCGGTCGTAACCGTCAGCGCCTGTTCGAATAACGCTGCGGCCTGGTCCTAGCTGCCCAGGCTTGGCGCCCGCGCAGCGGCCGCCTTGAGCGCGATGCGCGCCTGGCCGGCCAGCGCGTCGGCCTCCTGCCCTTCGCCGGCTATTGGCGTGCGCGGCGAGATAGTGGCTGGCCAGCGCCCCGGCGAGCTCGTCGTACCCAAGCGCCTCGAAGTGACGTGCGGCGGCCAGGTGCAGCTTCTTGCGATCCTTCTTGGAGAGCGTGTTGTAGGCCACCTCGCGAATGAGCGCCTGGACGAACGCGTACTGGCCGCGCTCCGGCGAGCGCGGATCGATCTCGCGGCTGCAGCAGCTCGCGGCGGACGAGGCCCGCGAGCCGCGTCTCGAGTTCGTCGTCCGGCATCCTCGCCGAGCGCGAGCGAGCGCGTCCTGCGTGAAGCTTTGGCCGAGCACCGCGGCGTCGTGGACGATACGCCGGTCGGTTTCGTCGAGCCGGTCGAGGCGCGCGGCGATGAGCGCGGTGAGCGTCTCGGGCACGGCCAGTTCAGTCAGGTCGCCGCGGGCACGTACACGCCATCCTTTTCGACCAGCCGGCCTTCGGCCACGAGCGTGCGCACCGTCTCGACCGCGTACAGCGGAATGCCGTCGGCACGCGCGACGATCGTCGTCACGGCCTTGTCGGGCAGGCCCGGCGCGAGCCCGGCCAGCAACTGGCGCATCTCGTCTTAGGGGAGCGGCTCGAGGTACATCGAGAAGAAATTGCGCTTGCCCGCACCCCACGACGGGCGCTTCTCGATCAGCTCCGGGCGCGCCAGGGTGACCACGTAGATGGGCACGCCCGCGACTCCACTCGAGCAGGTGGTCGATGAAGTCGAGCAGGCCCTGGTCGGCGAAGTGCATGTCCTCGAAGACGAGCGCTACCGGGCCGCGCACCGCGATGCGCTCGAAGAAGGTGCGCCAGGCGCTGAACAGCTGGTCGGACGCCATGCCGCCCTCGACCCCGAGCAGGGTGAGCAGCGCGCGCTCGATCCATTGCCTTTCGTCCGCGTCGGTGACCCACTCGGCGACCGCTTGGGCGACCTTGGCCCGCGTGGTCTGCTCGTCGTCCGACTCGGCCAGGCCGGCGCGTTCGCGGACCATCTCGCCGAGCGCCCAGAAGGTGATGCCCTCGCCGTAGGCCGGGCAGCGACCGCTGTGCCAGTAGACCGTCTCGAGTAGTCCGTCGATGTAGATCAGGAACTCGCGCGCCAGGCGGCTCTTGCCGATGCCGGCCGGCCCGATGACGCTCACCACGCGCAGGCGTTTCTCGCGACCGGTCGTCTGGAAGAGGTCCTTGAGCAGGCGCATTTCCTCGGCGCGGCCGACGAATGGCGCCTCCAACTGCTCCGCGCGATTGCGCCCGCCACGCTCCGCCACTGCCCGGAGGGCACGCCACGCGGCGACTGGTGCCTGTTTGCCCTTGAGCAGCTGCTCACCGGCCTCCTCGTAGGCGATCGCCGCAGTCGTCGCGCGGTGGGTTGACTCGCCGACCAGGACGCTGCCCGGCGGCGCCACGCTCTGCAGCCGGCTGGCGGTATTGACGATGTCGCCCGCGACCATGCCCTGGTTGGTGGCGCCAAGCGTCACGGCGGCTTCGCCGGTGAGCACACCCGCGCGCGCCTGGATGCCCTTGCCCAGGCCGCCCACGGCGTCGACCAATTCGAGCGCCGCGCGCACGGCCAGTTCGGCGTCGTCCTCGCGCGCCGTCGGCGCACCCCACACGGCCATGACCGCGTCGCCGATGAACTTCTCGACCGTGCCGCCATAGCGCTCGATCACCTCGCGCGCCATGTCGAAGTACCTCGTCAGCGTTTCGCGAACTTCCTCCGAGTCGCGCTCTTCCGCGAACGGCGTGAAGCCGACCAGGTCGGCGAAGAGGATGCTGACCAGTCGCCGCTCGGCGCCTCGGCTACTGGTGTTGATGCGCGCACCGGCGCTGCCGCCGGCGCGGTTGTGATCGGCGGACGAGGCGCGGCGTTGAACGGTGTCGCGCACTCGGAGCAGAACTTGGCACCGGGCAGGTTGGCAAAGCCGCAATTGGGGCACACGGCGGCAAGCGGCGACGCGCACTCCATGCAGAACTTGGCGCCCCCCAGGTTCTCAGTGCCGCATGCTGGACAGATCACCATCCCAAGCATAAGGCCCTAGTCGGGAACGGCAGGCGCGGCGGCGGCCCGCTCGAACTCCTCGCGCGCGGAGGCGTCGCGCACCACGAACACGATCTCGGCCAGCGGCGAGCCGCTCTCCGCCGCGCGGCGAGCTTCGGCGACCATGATCTCCGCGGTTCGGCGCATCGAGAAGCCGCCCACGCCGGTACCCAGGGCCGGCAGCGCCACGGACTTCGCGCCGGCCTTCGCCGCCAACTCGAGCGCCGACCTCGTCGCGGCGCGGATGTACTCCTCCGATGTGCGCATGTCGGGGCCCATCGTTGCCGCGTGGATCACCCAGCGGATCGGCAGTGGCAGTTGCCCGGCAGGGGTGACGACCGCCTCGCCCGGGTGAATCGGGCCCTGGGCCATCGCTTCGACCTCGACCTGCGCGCCGGCCGCGCGCTTGATCGCGCCGGCCACTCCCCCGCCCATCCACAGCTGCGAGTTGGCCGCGTTCACGATCGCCTCAGCGTTGCACCTGGTGATGTCGCCGACGACCACCACGATGTGCGGCGGTTGTCGAGGTTCATTCGCGCCGGTCATGCGCTCATCGGCCTGTCAGCGCCGTGCCGCGATGAAGTCGCGGTACCACCGATAGCTGCCCTTGGGAATACGTTCCTGCGTCGCGAAATCGACGTAGACGAGGCCGAAGCGCTTGGAATAGCCACTCGACCATTCGAAGTTGTCGAGCAGCGACCAGACGAAATAGCCGCGCGCATCGACGCCCTGGCTGACGGCATCGACGACGGCCCCAATGTGCCCGTCGAGGTAGGCCACCCGCTGCGGGTCGGCCACGCGTCCCTCGGCGTCAGGCTGGTCGGCGAACGCCGCGCCGCTCTCCGTGACGACAACCGGCACCGCTGGATAGTCAGCCCGCAGGCGGAGCAGCTGACGGGTCAAGCCCTCGGGTTCGACCGGCCAGCCCATCTCAGTGCGCGTGGCGCTGGCGTGCGCGAGCTCAACGAAGTCGAAGCCGAACGAGTGCCTGTGATCGGGCGCCGTCCGGACGAAGCCTTCACGCAGGACGTCGGTCAGGTGATCGGGCGAAGCAATGAAGCGCGGATGGTAGTAGTTGACACCGAGGAAGTCGATCGGCCGACTGATCACCTCCAGGTCGCCCGGGCGCACGATCTCGGGGTCTGTCCAGATCGCCGACATCGGCTCGATCTCGTCCGGATAGCGGCCGTTGAAAAGCGGCTCCAGGAACGAGGCCGCCTGCTGGCCGTACACCCAGTCGGCGGCGCGAACGTCCGCCTCGTCATCGGTCGCCGGGTTGACATCGTGCAGATTGAGCGCGATGCCGATCGTAGCTTCAGTGTTGGCCGCCTCCGAACGAATCGCCTCGACGGCCAGGCCGTGCGACAGCAGCAGGTGATGCTGGGCGATGGTGGCGTCGCGGACGCTGGTCAGGCCCGGCGCGAAGAGGCCGTCAGCGTAGCCGAGCCAGGCGGCCACCCACGGCTCGTTGTGGGTGATCCAGCGCGCGACGCGGTCGCCCAGGCGGGCGGCCACGGCGGCGGCATAGTCGGCAAAGCGCAGCGCCGTCTCGCGCTCGGGCCAGCCGCCACGGTCCTGCAGGCCCTGCGGCAGGTCCCAGTGGTAGAGCGTCGCGACCGGCGCGATGCCGCGCGCCAGCAGGCCGTCGACCAGCCGCTCGTAGAAGGCCAGGCCGGGTTCATTGATCCGGCCACTCCCCGATGGCTGGATGCGCGGCCAAGCGATCGAGAAGCGGTACGCGTTAAGTCCCAGCTCGCGCATCAGGTCGAGGTCCTGGTCGAGACGGTGGTAGTGATCGGCCGCCACGTCACCGGTATCGCCGTTGAACGTCATGCCCGGCGTGTGGCTGAACGTGTCCCAGATCGATGTGCCGCGCCCGTCCTCGCGCACGGCGCCCTCAATCTGATAGGCCGACGTGGCCACGCCCCACAGGAAGTCCGATCGAAGGTCGCTCGCGCTCATCGGCAGAGAGCGTAACGCCTGCCGTCCCAACCCTGAGGAGAGTCGCCTACTCGGCGGCGGCCAGATCTTGCCCAGGTGTCCGCGCGAGCTGCCAACCCTGAGTAGGGTCGCCTACTCGGCGGCGGCCAGATCTTGCCCAGGTGTCCGCGCGAGCTGCCAACCCTGAGTAGAGTCGCCTACTCGGCGGCGGCCAGATCTTGCCCAGGTGTCCGCGCGAGCTGCCAACCCTGAGTAGGGTCGCCTACTCGGCGGCGGCCAGATCTTGCCCAGGTGTCCGCGCGAGCTGCCAACCCTGAGTAGGGTCCCCTACTCGGCGGCGGCCAGATCTTGCCCAGGTGTCCGCGCGAGCTGCCAACCCTGAGTAGAGTCGCCTACTCAGGCTGGGTCGCGATCATCCGTTGAGGATCTCGAAGATCGAGCGCTGGGCATCGGGATTCCGCGGCCAGCCGCACCTGTGCTCGTGCGGGCAGTAGCCGAAGGGAAAGCCCTCCCCGAGCTCCCGCGCGATCCACACCAGTCGGATGGCACTCAGACCGACCGCGACGCCTCGCTCGAACTGCGAGATTAGGCTCTGACTCACCCCTGCCCGGTCAGCGAGCTGTCGCTGAGTCAGACGAGCCTGCCGTCGGCCATGCCGAAAGCGCGCGCCCATGGCAACCAGCTCCGGGATGGGCCAAACCCCATAACGGTGGCGATATTCCTCGTATGGGTCGGGCCGCTTGTACTTGTACTGCACCCGGCCATCAAAGCGAGCGGCGCTTATCGCGGACTTATCTGCCTGTCACCCGGCGCTTCTCTGAGTAGGCGACTCTACTCAGAGACAAGAGGTCGACTCTACTCAGAGACAAGAGGTCGACTCTACTCAGAGACAAGAGGTCGACTCTACTCAGAGACAAGAGGTCGACTCTACTCAGAGACAAGAGGTTGATCGATTTGGCGACTTCGGCCAGCCACCGCGGTGAGTAGGCGACTCTACTCAGAGACAAGAGGTCGACTGGTTGACCGGCCGCGACACGCAACCGTTAGTGGCGTGCGAGCCACTCCTCGAGCGACCGGCCGCGCGGCGGCTTGCCCGACTTTTCGGCCAGGCGATCGACCCGACCCAGTGCGGCCTGCGTGTAGCGGACGCCCAGCCAGCGCAGCGGCTCGGGCTCCCAGTTGCGCGAGCGATGCCCGACCAGGGGCAGGCTCGTGCGGTCGGTCCGAGTGCCGAGGATGAGGTCGGCCAAAGTCCGACCGGCCAGGTTGGAGGTCGACACACCGTGACCCGTATAGCCCCGAGCGGTTGCGACTCGCGAGCGCTCGTCGTAGCTGATGGTCGGGTGCCAGTCGCGCGGCATGCCCAGCGGTCCGCCCCATGCGTGGGTGAAGCGCACGTTGTTGCGGCGCAGGGCCGGGAACCACTCGCGCGCCATGTTTCGCAGTAGCTCGTGCGTCCGCGCGTGCCGGTCGTACTCGTCGCGGATCGGCGAGCCGAAACGGTATGGCGCGCCACGGCCGCCGAACAGCAGCCGCCCGTCGGCCGTGCGCGAGAGATAGACGACGGTGTAGCGCGGCGAGCCGATCAGCTCGTGACGCGCCCAGCCGATCTCCGCCCAGGCATCGTCGGGCAGCGGCTCGGTCAGCGCGATCAGCGACCAGACTGGGATGAGCGCGCGATGGAGGCGGCGCAGGCGGGTCAGGTACGCCTCGGCCGCCAGCACGATCACATCGGCCGTGACCGTTCCGCGGGGAGTGGCGAGGCTGGGACGCCGTCCGGACGATCGGTCGGCCGGCGCAAAGTCGGCCACCTCCGTCTGCTCGTGGATGGTCGCACCCATGCGCTCGACCACGCGCGCCAGACCGCGCGCCAGTTTGGCGGGCTGAATGGCCGCCGCGTCGGGCGTGAACAGGGCGCGCGTGGCCCCGGCAACATGCAGGTGGTCGGCCGCCAGCTCGTCAGCGGTCAGCAGCCGGTACCGATCGGCGAACCCGAAGCGCTCCAGCTCGCGGTACTCGGCCTCGATCAACGGGCTCTCGTGAGGGCCGCGGGCGATCTCGAGTTCGCCGCCGCGGCGCCACTCCCCGTCGATGCGTTCCGCGGCGATGACCCGGCCGATCTCGTCGACCGACTCGAACACCGCCGCGTACGTCGCCCGCGCAGCGTCATGGCCGTGCAGCTGCTCGAGCCGTCCCAGGCTGATGTTCAGACCCGGCGCGCACCACGCTCCGTTGCGTCCGGACGCGCCGAAGCCGGCGATGTCGCGCTCGAGGATGACGACGCGCAAGCCTGGCTGGGCACGCAAGAGGTAGTACGCGGTCCACAGGCCGGTATAGCCGGCACCAACGATCGCCACATCGGCCGTGGCGGAACCGTCCAGCGGCGCTCGCGGCTCGAGCGAATCGCCACACGTTTGGAGCCAGTAACTGACCTGCGAGTAGTCGCGCGCCGGCACGCTGGCTACGATAGGCACATCCCAGCGCGAAGGAGAGGGGCACGGTCATGACGCTTACCGCCACGCGTCGGCGCATGTTCATCAACGGCGATTGGAGCGACGCGGCCCAGGGAGAGACCACGCAGGTGATCAACCCGGCGACCGAGGAGGTCATCGAGGAGGTCCCCAAGGCGACCGAGGCGGACGTCGATCGTGCAGTCGAGGCTGCGCGAGCGGCCTTCGAGAGCTGGTCGCAGACCACGCCGGGCGAGCGAAGCATGATGCTCTGGCGCTGGGCGCAGAAGATCGAGGACAACGCCGCCGCGCTATCGAAGCTCGAGTCGGCCAACGTCGGCAAGCCCAAAGGCACGTCCGATTTCGACATCGAGTTTTCCCTCGACAACCTGCGCTTCTTCGCCGGCGCGGCACGCGTCCTGGAAGGCAAGGCCAGCGGCGAGTACGCCAAGGGCTTCACGTCGATGGTCCGCCGCGAGCCGGTCGGCGTGATCGGCCAGGTGGCGCCCTGGAACTACCCGCTGATGATGGCCATCTGGAAGCTCGGCCCGGCCCTCGCCGCAGGCAATACGGTGGTGCTCAAGCCCGCTTCGGCCACTCCCCTGACGGCGCTGGCGATGGCCGAGCTGGCGGCCGACATCTTCCCGCCCGGCGTGCTCAACGTAATCACCGGTCCGGGCAAGAGCGCCGGCATGCGCCTGGTGACGCACCCGCAGGTCGACATGGTGTCGCTGACCGGCGACACGGCGACGGGTATCGAGATCGCCCGGGCCGCGGCACAGACGGTCAAGCGCGTGCACCTCGAACTGGGCGGCAAGGCGCCCGTGGTCGTTTTCGACGACGCCGATCTGGAGGCGGTCAGTGCAGCGGTCAAGCTGGCTGGTTTCTTCAACTCCGGCCAGGACTGCACCGCCGCGACGCGCATCATCGCGGGGAGCGGCGTGTACGAGAACCTGCTGGCTGCGCTCGAGCCCGCCGTCAGGTCACTCAAGGTGGGCGATCCGGCGCAGGTCGAGGAGCTCGACATGGGACCGCTTGTCTCGGCCGCGCAACGCGACCGAGTTTCCGGTTACGTCGAGCGTGCCCAGGGCTACGGCGCACACGTGGTGCTTGGCGGCGGCACCGGCAGCCACGCCAAGGGCTTCTTCTACGAGCCGACCATCGTGACCGACATCGGCCAGAACTCCGAGATCATCCAGCAGGAGGTGTTCGGCCCGGTCGTCACCGTCCAGCGCTTCAAGGACGATGACGAGGCGATCCGCTGGGCAAACGGCGTGCCGTACGGGCTCGCCTCATCGGTCTGGACACGCGACGTCAAGCGGGCCCTCAATGCCGCCCGCCAATTACGCTACGGCACGGTGTGGATCAACGACCACCTGACGATCGCCTCGGAGATGCCGCACGGCGGTTTCGGCCGCAGCGGTTACGGCAAGGACATGAGCAGCTACTCGATCGAGGACTACACGATCGTCAAGCACGTCATGGCCAAGACCATCTAGCCCCATGCGCGTCCTATTGGTCGGCGCCGGCACGGTCGGCGAGGCGATCGCGCGCGTCGCGGCCGATCGCGAGTGGCTCGAGCAGATGGTCGTGGCCGACTATGACGCGCCGCGCGCCAAGCAGGTCGCCGAGGCGATAGGCAAACCAGACCAATTCGCGTCGGCGCGCATCGACGCTTCGTCTCCCGACGCCGTGGGCGCGGCCGCGCGGCAGTACCGTGCCGACCTGGTCATGAACGCCGTCGACCCGCAGTTCGTGCTGCCGATCATGGACGGCGCACTGGCGGCCGGGGCAAACTACATGGACATGGCCGTGAGCCTGTCCAAGCCGGACGCCGCCGCGCCGTACAGCAAGCCGGGCATGAAGCTCGGCGACGAGCAGTTCGCCAGGGCGGCCGACTGGGAGCGGGCCGGCAAGCTGGCGCTGGTCGGCATGGGCATGGACCCGGGGCTGACCGACGTTTTCGCCGCGTACGCGGTGAAGCATCTCTTCGATGAGGGCGGCGTGGACGAGGTCCACGTGCGCGACGGTGGCGATCTCGAGATAACCGGCTTCGCATTCGCGCCGGTGTTCAGTATCTGGACGACGATCGAGGAGTGCCTCAACCCGCCCATCATCTGGGACAACGGGGAGTGGGTCACGACCGAACCTTTCTCGGCGCCCGAGATGTTCCCGTTCCCGGAGGGCATCGGCGAGGTCGAGTGCGTCAACGTCGAGCACGAGGAAGTCACGATGCTGCCGCGCTGGCTGCCCGGCGGCCGCGACGTCAAGCGCATCACCTTCAAGTACGCACTGGGCTCGGACTTCATCGACAAGCTCAAGACCGTCCACGCGCTGGGCATGGACCGCACCGACAAGGTCAGCGTCAAGGGCGTCGAGGTCGCGCCGCGGGACGTGCTGGCCGCGATAACGCCCGACCCGGCGAAGGTGGGCGACCGGATGATCGGCCGGGCGATCGTCGGGACCTGGCTGATCGGCCGCAAGGACGGCGCCCCACGCGAGGTCTACCTGTACCAGATGACCGATGCGCAGGCGTGCTGGCGCAGCCTGGGCCTGGGCGCGGTGGCCTGGCAGACCGGTTTCAACCCGGTCATCGCCATGGAGCTGCTCGCCTCGGGCACATGGGCCGGCACGGGGATCCTTGGCCCTGAAGCCCTCGATCCCGATCCCTACCTGGCCCTGCTCGACAAGTACGGCATCCACCACGCAATAGCGGAGATGGAGCCAGGGAGGCACCGACCGACATGACCACAGCCATGCCCACCCGCGCGATCTCACGCGAGCGCATTGCACAGATCGGCCAGCGCGAGGAGGCCGAGTACAAGCGGCGGACGCCGAAGTCCGCGGCGCTGCACGCGCGTGCCAAGAAGGCGCTGCCACTCGGCGTGGCGAGCTCTTTCCAGTCGTACGAGCCCTATCCGCTGTTCATGGGCGACGCGCACGGCTCGCGCATCACTGATGTCGACGGCAACGATTACATCGACTTCGACATGGCCTTCGGCGTACTCGCCGCGGGCCATTCGCACCCGGAGTTCGCGAAGGCTGTGGCGGCCCGCGGTGCCAACGGGACTTGCTACACGTTCCCGGTCGAGGACAGCGTCATCCTGGCCGAGGAGATCAAACGCCGCTTCGGCTGCGACCTGGTGCGCTTCAGCAACTCGGGCACCGAAGCGACCATGGATGCGATCCGGGTCGCGCGCGGCTACACCGGGCGCGAAAAGATCATCAAGTTCGAGGGCGGCTACCACGGCCACCACGACGACGTGCTGATGTCGATCCAGCCACCGCGTGAGCTGATCGGCCCGGCCGATGCGCCGAACACGGTGCCTGCCTCGGCCGGCCTGCCGGCCTCGCGCGCCGACGAGACGGTCATCGCCCCATACAACAACGCCGACGCGCTGGCGGCCATCCTCGAGCGTCATACCGGCGAGATCGCGGCGATCATCATCGAGCCGGTCCAGTTCAACATTGGCGTGGTCCCGCCACTCCCCGGTTTCCTGGAGCGCGTCCGCGAGCTGGCCACGCAGCATGGTGTGGTGCTCATCTTCGACGAGGTCAAGACCGGCGTCGTGCTGGCGTATGGCGGCGCAACCGAGTGGTTCGGCATCAAGCCGGACCTGTTCTGCCTGGCCAAGAGCGATCGGCGGCGGGGTGCCGATCGGTGCCTTTGGCGGCCGCGCCGAGATCATGGGCGTGATCGAGAAGGTCCCCGAGCGCGGCAGCCGACCCGACCACCGGCCTCGCCCATTCCACCATTCCCGGCGGCGCCACGCGCGTCGCCCACCTGGGCACGTTCAACGGCAACCCGCTGTCGATGGCTGCCGGCGTCGCTGTCCTGACGCAGGATCCTGACGCGCGATGTCTATCCGGGCCTCGTGGCGCTGGGCGATCGACTGACCGCCGGCTGCCAGGCGGTGATCGACGAGTTCGGGCTGCCCGGCTACGCGGTCAACGTGGGGCCCAAGGGCTGCGTCATGTTCACGCCGGCGCGCGTGACCAACTACCGCGACTTCATCGGCCTCGACTCGGAGCTGTGGGCGGCTTCCTTCTTCTACCTCGCCAACCGCGGCATCCTGCTGCCACCCGGCCCCGACGACCAGTGGACCCTATCGGTCGCCCACACCGACGCCGAAGTCGACCGTTACATCGCGACCTTCCGCGACTTCGCCCGCGGACTGACCGCATAGGGGGTCGCGCACGGCTATCGGGCGCCCGTCCGAATCGACGTCGAATTCGACATAGTTCCAACCAAACGGAACCGTCAACGACATCGACACCATCTGCCCCGATCTGCCGGTCGGATCGCCGCGTAAGCAGGAGTTAAGCGCCAGGCGTCACGATGCCCGCGAGATGCCCAAGCGCAATGGCCACGGAATCGAGCTGCTGGCAGACCCAACGCGGCGCGGGATCGTCGCGCTGATCGCGCTCGGGGTAGGTCAACCGTCGAAACTCGCTACCGAAATCGGCCGCAGCCGGCCGGCAACATCGCGCCAGCTGCGCCTGCTTCGCCAAGCCGGGTTGATCTCGGTACGCCATCACTATGTTGACGGCCGCCGGGTCGTCTACTTCATCGAGCCGCGGCGACTCGGCCAGATCACGGCATGGCTCGCCGGAACGGAGGTTGGCCGTGCATTTCCGCCAGCTCCTCGGCCAGACGTACCCGACGCCAGCGATAGTTCCGCTTGAGCGGAACGATCGCGAACCGGGGCTACCCGAAGGGAAGCAAGCGGAACGGATCGCGAACCGGGGCTACCCGAAGAAGCCAGGGAGGGTGCGGGTCGGGTCAGCCGTCAGCTGATGGCGGAGAGTGAGTCGGAGATAATCGAGACCGCCTGATCGACCTCGTCGGCGGTCGTGACGAGTGGCGGGATGATGCGCACGACCTGACCGTAGGCGCCGCAGCTGAGCAGCAGCAGTTTGCGCTCGAACGCCTCATGGATGAGCGCCTTGGCCAGGTCGGGCCGTGGTTTGAGCGTGCCCGGATCGGCAAACTCGATAGCCGTCATCAGGCCGCGGCCGCGCACGTCGACGACGTGCGCAAGGGCGGCCGCGGCGCGCCGCACGCCGTCGAGCAGTCGCTCGCCCTGGCGCAGCGCGTTGGCGACCAGCCCTTCCTCCTCGATCACGTCGAGGGTCGCCAGAGCAGCGGCGCACGCGACGGCGTTGCCGCCGTACGTTCCCCCGTGAGTGCCCGGTGCGAAAGCGTCCATCAGCGAGCGGCGGGCCATGATGCCCGACAGCGGCAGGCCGGACGCAATGCCCTTCGCCATCACGACGATATCGGGGATCGCTCCGGTCCACTCAGACGCGAAGAAGCGGCCCGTTCGGCCGTAGCCGGTCTGGACCTCGTCGGCGATCAGCAGGATGCCGTGCTGGTCGGCCAGCGCGCGCAGGCGCGGCAGGAAGGAATCGGCTGGGATGACATATCCGCCCTCGCCGAGGATCGGTTCGACCAGGAACGCGGCCACGTCATCGGGGTAGCACAGCGTCGCAAAGAGCTCTTCGATCGCGGTCATTGTCCGCTCGAGGGCCACCTCGGCGGAGCCGTCGCCAAGTCGGAGAGGGTCGGGAAAAGGCACGAAGTGGACGCCGCCGGGAAGTGGCTCGTAATGCCCGCGGTACTTCACGCCGCTCGAGGTCAGCGCCATCGTCTCGTGCGTCCGGCCATGGAAGCCGCCTCGAAATGCGACGACGAGCGGCCGGCGGGTCGCCGCCTTGGCCAGCTTGACCGACGCCTCGATCGCCTCCGCGCCGCTGTTCGACAGGAACAGCCGTACGGGATCGTCGGCCGAAGCCGGCGCCGGGAAGAGGCGCGGCAGCCGATCGTGCAGTTCCAGGCCGGGCTGGTGGTAGAGGATGTTCTGCTGGGCGTGGATGATCTTGGCCGCCTGATCGGCGATCGCGGCCACCACGCGGGGATGAGCGTGGCCGGTACTGGTCACGGCGATGCCCGAGGTGTAGTCGAGGAAACGCTCACCGTCGATCGTCTCGATCCACGACCCGCTGCCGCGCTCGACGACCAGGTCCGTGTAGCGCGACCAGACCGGCGCCACGTTGTCGCGCAGCCTCAGCCAGTTGCGTCCCGTTGCGACCGTCATCGCCCCACCATCACCCTTCCGCCGCCGCCACGCCGCCGCCCGTGGCGGCGTATGCCTCGTCCGCCTTACGCTGGCGGCGCGCCCAGAGTAGCTGCGCCAGGATGAACAGCCCGGCGACGACGAAGATGAGCGTGCCCAACACGTTCACCTCAGGTGGCACGCCGAAGCGCGACGCGCCGTAGACCCACAGCGGGAAGGTCGTCGTCTGCCCGGCGACGAACGAGGTGATCACGTAGTCATCGATCGACAGCGCGAAGGACAGCAGCGCGGCGGCCATGATGCCCGGGAAGATGAGTGGCAGGGTCACCTTGCGGAAGGTTGTCCACTCGTCCGCCCCCAGGTCCATGGCCGCCTCTTCCAGCGAGCGGTTGAAACCGGCAATGCGCGCGCGGACGGTGACCACCACGTAGCTGATGTTGAACATGACGTGCGCGATGAGGATCGTCACGAGGCCGCGCTGAACGCCCAGCGTCACCCACAGTGACAGCAGCGACGCGCCCATGATCACCTCGGGCGTGGCCATGGGCACGTAGATGAGCAGGTTGAAGGCGCCCTGGCCGCGGAACTCGTAGCGCGTCAGGGCAAGGCCGATGAGCGTGCCCAGGATGGTCGCCAACACGGTCGAGACGACCGCGATGATCAGGCTGGCGACCATCGGGTCGGTGATGTCCGGACGGCTCCAGACGGAGAAGTAGTTGTCGATCGTGAAACCCTGCCAGGTGATGTTCTGGCGGCCGAGCGGGTTGTTGAACGAGAAGGCGATCATCACCGCGATGGGCAGGAACAGGTACGCGACGGCGAGCCCGGTGTAGGTCGGCAGCACCGCGCGGGTGATGCGCGCCGTCAGCGGCCGACGCCTCTCCGGCACCTGGTTGCCCAACCCGCCTTGCGCGGCGACGGCGGTCACAGCACGGCCCTCAACCGGCCGTCAGCTCGCGCGCGCCGACGATGCGCGCGTAGAGGCCGACGAGCACCAGCACGGCAGCCATGAGCACGAAGCCCAGCGCCGATGCTTCCGGATAGGCGTTGGTCTGCAGGAACAGGCGCTGGATGACATTGCCGATCATGGTCGTGTCGCGGCTGCCCAGGATGGCCGCATTGATGAAGTCACCAACGGCCGGGATGAAAACCAGTAACGAGCCGGCGAACAAGCCCGGCATCGACAGCGGCAGCGTGACGCGCAGGAAGGCCTGGGTCCGGCTGGCGTACAGGTCGGTCGCCGCCTCGACCAGGTGCGGATCGATCTTCTCCAGCGACACGTACAGCGGCAGGACCATGAACGGCAGGAAGTTGTAGGTCAGGCCGCTGACGACGGCGATCGGCGAGGCGAGCACGTGGAAGCCCTGGTCGAGCAGGCCCAGGCTCTTGAGCGTGCCCAGCACGAAACCGTTGTCGGCCAGGATCAGCTTCCAGGCCAGGGTGCGGATGATGAACGCCGAGAAGAAGGGCAGGATGACCAGCAGCAGCAGGATGTTCTTGGCCCGCCCACCGCGAAAGGCGATGGTGTAGGCGATCGGGTAGCCGAAACCGACGGTGGCCAGTGTCACGATCAGCGCATACAGCACCGAGCGCACGAACTGGGTCCCGTATTCGTTGATGACCTGGGGGTAGACGTTGAAGTTCCAGGTCATCGCGAAGCCGGTGCCGAGCGAGCCCTGCTGCAGGCTGACCGACGCCATGACGATCATGGGCACGACGAAGAAGATCACCAGCCACAGTCCGCCGGGCACCAGAAACAGGTATGGCGTCAGCCACTGGTAGCGGCGCAGCATGGTCAGCCTCGGACGGTCGCTATCGGCGCCCGACAATCAGTCGGCTAGCCGTTGACGACCTGGTTGAAGAGGTCGTTCCACTGCCGTTCCTCGTCCTCGGTCAGGATCTTGTAGGTGTGGACGTTCTGCAACAACGTGTTGTCCGGGAAGGCAGTCTGCGAGATGATCTTCAGGTGGTTAGCCGCGTTGGGATGGCCGTTCTGGCGCGCAGCCTGAGCATCGGCAAGTACCTGCTCCTGCACACCTTGGACGGGGCTGAAGTAGCCGACGTACTCGGTGACCATCGTCGCGTTGCCAGTGTCGTAGTAGAAGTTCATCAGGTCCTGCGCGTCGATCGGGTGCGCGGCATTGTTGGGGATGGCCATGTTGTCGACCCACAGCATGCCGCCCTCCTGCGGGTTGACGAACTGCACGTCGGGGTTGTCGTAGATCTGCATCTGGCTTATGTCACCTGACCAGGCCATCGAGATGGCCAGGTCACCGGACGCCAGCGCGTCGTAGTAATCGTTGCCGTAAAAGGCGCGGAATTGGCCGGCCTGGGCCGCGGCGAGCAGCTTGGCGGCGGCGGCCTGGACCTGGTCGCTGGTCGCGTTCTGCGGATCCACGCCGTCGGACAACAGGGCAAAGCTCATCGAGTCGCGCATCTCGCTGAACATGCCCACGCGGCCGGCGAAGGCCGGGTCGAACAGGTCGTTGATGCTGGTGATCGGCCGACCGGTCAGCTTGGGGTTGTAGGCGATGCCGGTGATGCCCGCCTGCCAGGGCACCGAGTACTGGTTGCCCGGGTCGTACCACGGATTGGCAAGCGCGCTCTGCACGTTGTTGTCGAAGTTGGGCAGCAGGGAGTGGTCGAGCGGCTCGAGATAGCCGAGGTTGATCATGCGCTGGATCATCCAGTCGGTCATGACGATGACGTCGTAGCTGGTGTCGTTGCCGGCGGCGAGGTCGGGCTGGATCTTGCCGAAGAACTCCTCGTTGTCGTTGATGTCTTCCTGGTAGGTAACCTGGATGCCCGTCTCGGAAGTGAACTTGTCGAGCGATGGATGGCCGCCATTGGCGTCGTTGATATCGATGTACAGGGGCCAGTTGCCGAAGACGACTTGACCTGCGGGCGTGGGCGGTGGCCCTTTCGGTGTAGGGGTGACGACGGCAGTCGCCGGCGGCGTGCCGGTCTCACCCGGCTGCAGCGACTGACTTGGCGGCGCGGATCCGGTTGGCGTGCCTGACGTGGCGGATGGCTGAGTAGCACTCGGCGTAGTCGGCGAGTTGCTCTGCGCGGCGATGCCGCAGCCGGACAGGATTATCACCAAGACTCCTGCCAGCGCCGAAAACTTACGCGCACGCATGCTCCGATCAAGCATCGATCTGCCCTCCTGCTGCTCCGTCTCCCGTGACGATGAACGTGTGCTGTGGCTTCCAAGTCAGCCTGATCCGCTCCCCCGGCGAAAACTGCTCCCCGACGCCACTGATGTCGATGTTCTGGGCATAGATGGTGACCTCGACGCCGTCATCGAGGCGCACCTCGTACTGTGTGCTCACGCCCACGTACGAGAAGTCGGTCACGCTGCCCTCGAGGCAGTTGAGCTCCGCGAGGTCAGGCGAGTCGTGCTCTCCCAAGACGGAGGCGATGCGCAATTTCTCCGGGCGCACGCCGACGCGCACGGGGCTGCCCGCCGCAAGGCCATGGCCGGGGGCGCGAACCATGCCGCCGCTGCGCAGTTCGAACTCGGCCAGATCGTTCCCGCCATCCGGTCGAACCACGTGCGCGTCGAGCAGGTTCGAAACGCCCAGGAAACCGGCCACGAACTCGGTCGCCGGCCGCTCATACAGCTCGGTCGCACGGCCCAGCTGCTCGATGCTCCCGGAGCGCATGACGGCGATGCGATCGGACATCGTCATCGCTTCTTCCTGATCGTGGGTGACGTAGACAAAAGTGATGCCCACCTCAGTCTGGATGCGTTTGAGCTCAAGCTGCATCTGCTTGCGCAGTTTGAGGTCAAGCGCGCCCAACGGCTCATCGAGTAGCAGCACCCGGGGATGGTTGATGAGCGCCCGGGCAAGCGCAACGCGCTGCTGCTGGCCGCCCGAGAGTTGGCTCGTCTTGCGGCGCTCGTAGCCCGGAAGTTCGACCAGCTCGAGCATCTCGCCTACCTGGCGCTTGATCTCCGCGTCGGCCGTCTTGCGCCGGCGCAGGCCGAACGCGACATTCTCAAAAACGTTGAGGTGCGGAAAGAGGGCGTAGTTCTGGAAGACCGTGTTGACGTCGCGCTTATAGGGCGGTCGGTTGGTGACGTTCGCGTCGCCGAGGTAGATCGTGCCGGCCGTTACCTCCTCGAACCCCGCGATCATGCGCAGCGTCGTGGTCTTCCCGCAACCGGACGGACCGAGCAGTGAGAAGAACTCACCGTGCTCGATCTCGAGCGACAGGTCATTGACCGCGATGACATGCTGAAAACGCTTGGTTACGCGATCCAGACGTACGTCAGCTTGTGCCAATCGGCAACCTCAGCACGGGACGAGGCAGGATGCTCTGGGGCCCGCAAATTATATGTCCGCGTGCGCGCGCGAGAAGGCCATGTTTGCCGGCCGGCAAGCTCCGGCGCCAGGCACACGGTTGATGCGCGCACAGGATCAACAACCGCACATTCCCTGAGTGAGACGACTTGGCACGTGGCGTTTCGCGGACAGCTCGCTCAGGGATTAGATCCTCAGCGATGCGGCACGCGCATCAAGCGCAGGCTGCGGCCCTGGCGCAAGTCGCCGGCGGCCGCTTGACGTCGCGCGCCTCTGGCTGATACTTGGTATATGACAGTAACGAGTGACGACTCCGGTCGGGTCGCCACCGTTGACATCGAGCGCGTGCTCGGGGAAGCGGAGGCCGGTCTTGCCGGCGGACATTCGGTCGATCTGGGCCGGATCGGCTTCTGGCGCGCGGTGGCCGCTGTAAAACGTGACCCGGCCCTGATCGACCGCTACGCGGAGCGCATCGGCAGGGTCGATCGCGTCGCATTCGAGCGCACCATCCGGCTCAGGTTCCCGGTCTGGGTCGGCGTGCTGCTCGATACCGCCGGGGTGGTCGTCGGTGTCGTGCTGATGGCCATCGCGCCCGGCTTCAGCGCGCCGTGGCGGGAGATCGTCTTCCTGGCCGGTGTGGCGGCGGTCATCGGGGCCAGCCATACCCTCGCCCATTGGATCGTCGGTCGCTCATTCGGCATCCGCTTCAGCCACTGGTTCAGCCGCCCGCCGCTCAGCCCGCAGCCAGGCTTCAAGACCGACTATGCCGCGTACCTGCGCACCCCGGCACGCCGGCGCGCGTGGATGCACGCGTCGGGCGCGATCGTCACCAAGCTCGTGCCGTTCGCCGCCTTGCCGGTGGCTGTCGCCGAAGGCCTCGATGGCTGGGCGCTCGGGCTGCTGCTCGTGCTCGGCATCGGACAGCTGCTCACCGACGCATTCCTGTCGACCCGGCACAGCGACTGGAAGCGCTTCCGCCGCGAGATGCGCTACGCGAGCCCAGGCTGAGGAAGCTGCGGCGATCCTAAAATCGGCCGAGGATCGCCACCGAGGAGGGGTTCATGCAAGGCCACCAGATCGCCATGCTCGGGACGGGGCTGATCGGCGACTTCTACACCATGACGCTGCACGGCCAGCGCAGCCGTGACCAGGTGCGCATCGTGTACTCGCGCAGCGAGGAACGCGGTCGCGCATTCCGCGAGCGCTGGCACATTCCCGACTCGACCACTGACCTCAAGACAGCGATCGAGCATCCCGACGTCGACGTGGTGGTCGTCGGCGTGCCCAACTTCATGCACGAGCAGGTCGTCGGCATGGTGGCCCAGGCGGGCAAGTCGGTGCTGTGCACCAAGCCGCTCGGTCGCAACGCGCAGGAGGCGCGCCGGATGCTCGAGACCGTCGAGCAGGCGGGTGTATTCGCCGGCTATTTGGAGGACCTGTGCTACACGCCCAAGACGCTCAAGGCGGTGGCGTCGGTGCGCGGCGGGGCGATCGGCGAGGTCACCTGGGTCCGTTCACGCGAAGCGCATCCGGGCCCACATTCAGCGTGGTTCTGGGACGGCCGACTGACCGGTGGTGGGGCGATCGTCGACCTGGGCTGCCACTGCATCGAGATCATTCGCAACTACGTCGGCAAGGACAATCGGCCGCTCGAGGTGCTGTGCCACGCCGACACGCTCGTTCACCCCATCGACGACGAGGACAACGCTGTGGCGCTGATCCGCTTCGAAAGCGCAGCGCTCGGCCAGTTCGAAGTGTCGTGGACGTTCCGTGGTGGCATGGACCTGCGCGACGAGGTGGCCGGCACCGAAGGCACGATCTGGACCGACCACTACCTGCGCACTGGCTTCGAGATGTTCTCGGCCGGCGCGGCGGGCGGGTACGTGGCGGAGAAGAGCGAGGCGCAAACAGGGCTGGATGTTCCCGGTCGGCGACGACATCGTCGAGCTCGGTTATGTCGACATGTTCAGTGACATGTTCCGCGCGTTGGAGTCCGGCACGGCGCCGCAGGAGACCTTCTACGACGGCTACGTGGTCAACGCGGTGATGGACGCCTGCTTCCGGTCGGCCAGATCACACGCCTGGGAACCCGTTCGGCTGGCCGACTGGCGGGGGCCGGCGTGCCGCGCATTGGCGCCGGGCGCGCGCCCGAGATGTACGAGGGCATGGTGGTCATCAAGCGCGAGCTGCTCCCCGACGGGCGGTCGAAGCTGATCCTCAAGGATCCCGCGAGCGGCGACTACATCGACCGCATCGTTGCCGGCCAGATGTAGGACCCCGCCCGTCATCGGGCTGGATGCCCTGGCTGCGCCTCATCACGGCTGATGCGCACGGCGGTTCAAGAGCCGCCGATTCCCTGCACAAACCCGGCCCACGTCGACCATTACGCGGCAGTTCCCTGCACGAAGTACCCGTGAGCGATGCGACACGCGCATCACCATGGTCGCCGGGGTCCTTTGTTGCTGGTTTCGTCCAGTCGACGGGTCCGCCGAACGTGGGCTGATCCGTCAGCCGGCGGCTCCGGTCAGGCGACGGCGACCTCGGCCATGCCCCCGGGTTCGCCGGCGGGCATCCAGCGCCCGATGTTCTCGCGCGCGAACAACTGATCGACGACCATCGCCGAGGCGCCGATCACCCCCGCCAGGGCGCCCAATGAGGAGCGTTGGACGAGCAGCTCGCGTGTGGCCAGCGGCAGCGAGCGGCGATAGACGGTCTCGCGAATGGCGGCCAGCAGCAGGTCGCCGCTCTGCGCCACGGCGCCGCCGATGACGATCAGCGACGGGTTGAAGAAGTTGACGATCGACGCGAGCATGCCGCCGATGCGCCGCCCGGCGGCCTGCAGCAGCGCGACCGAGATCGCGTCACCGAACGAGGCGGCGCGCGCGACGTCGGCGGCAGTTACGCGGTCGTGCTGCTCGAGCGCGGCGCGCAGTCGGTCGCTGCGACCGGCGCGCGCGGCGGCTTCGCCGTCGCGCGCCAGGGCGGCGCCGCCGGCGACCGCCTCGAGGCAGCCAACGTTGCCGCAACGGCAGATGACGGCCGTGTCGTCGACGACCTGGATGTGGCCCACGTCGCCGGCGCTGCCCTGCGCGCCGCGGTGCAGATGGCCGTCGGAGATGATCCCGGCGCCGATGCCGGTGCCGACCTTGATCACCACGACGTTGTCGTGGCCGACGGCGACGCCGCTGCGCCACTCGCCCATGGCCAGCAGGTTGACGTCGTTGTCGACCCACACTGGCGCGCCATATGCCTCGGCGAAGCGTCTGCGGATCGGGTAGCCGTCCCAGCCGGGCATGATCGGTGGCGAGATCGGCGTGCCGGTCATGAACTCGACCGGTCCCGGGACGCCCACGCCAACCCCCCACAGCGTGCCGGGCAGGCCACGGGCCGTGGCGCGCAGCTCGGCGAACAGCTCGTCGACGCGCGACAGGCAACGCTCGGGTCCGTCGGCGATGTCGGCCGGCTCGTCGCGGTGGGCAATGATCTGGCCGTCGAGGTTGGTCACCGCGACGTCGATGCTCGTGGCGCCCAGATCGGCCACCAGGACATGCCCGGCATCACCGTGGAAGGCGAGCTGGCGGGGTGGCCGGCCGCCGGTGCTCCGGCCCAAACCTCCCTCGCGGATGAGGCCCAGGTCGATCAGGTCGCCGATGCGCTGGGCGACCACCGCGCGCGACAGCCCGGTGCGTGCCACGACCTCCGCCCGAGACCGCGCGCGGCCGAGCCGAACGTCGTCCAGCACTGCGACGAGGGCATCCATCGTGACCTCTGGTGGCAGGCCGCCCATTTGCAGCCGACTATAGCCGCTATTGCCGGTCACAAACGCACTTTTGCACTTGACATGCCTAAGTCGCGTGGGGTACACACGCCGCAGGGCCCACCGCCAGCGCTGTCAGCAGGACCCGGAAGAGGAGTGATTCCAGGCGAGATGCGGCCATTGAGCGCCATCGGCGCCGCGGTGATCGGCAGCGGTTTCATCGGAACCGTCCATCTCGAGGCTCTCCGGCGCATCGGCGTTCAGGTTCGTGGGCTGCTCGGCTCGTCGCCCCAGCGCGGGGCCGAGCGCGCCGCGAAAGTCGGCGTCGCACGCAGCTACGCCGACCTCGACGAGCTGCTCGCCGACGAGACCGTCGAGGTGGTTCACGTCACTTCGCCCAACCACCTCCATTACCCGCAGGTCAAGGCAATCCTCGCCGCCGGCCGGCACGTGGTGTGCGAGAAGCCGCTGACGATGACCTCGCAGCAATCGGCAGAGCTGGTCGAGCTTGCCGATCAGGCGCGCCGTGACGGCCGGGTCGCGGCGGTCAACTTCAACATCCGTTTCTACCCCCTCAACCAGCACCTGCGCGAGCTCATTGCAGCTGACGGTCTTGGCGCGGTACGGCTGATCAGCGGCCGCTACTTCCAGGACTGGCTGCTGCTCGACACCGACTGGAACTGGCGGCTCGAGCCCGAGCGCGGCGGCACTCTGCGGGCGGTGGGCGATATCGGCTCGCACTGGCTCGACCTGACCAGTTTCGTTGCCGGCCGCCATGTGGCCGAGGTGATGGCCGAGCTGAGCACGTTCGTGCGTGTCCGCCAGCAGCCCGCCGGTCCAGTCGAGACGTTCTCCACCGAACGCGCCAAGGACACCGTGCCACGCGATATCAAGACCGAGGACCTGGCGACCATCCTGCTGCGCTACGACAATGGCGCGCGGGGGGTGATGGCCGTCTCGCAGATCAGCGCCGGGCACAAGAACTCGCTGCAGTACGAGATCGATGGCTCGACGTCGGCCGCCGCGTGGGACTCCGAGAACCCTGATTTCCTGTGGCTGGGCCATCGCGGGCGCCCGAACGAGCTGCTCAACCGGGACGCCGCGTTGATGCTGCCCGCCGGTCAGGCCGCGGCGGCGCTGCCGGGCGGCCACGTCGAGGGCTTCGCCGACACCTTTGCCGCGCTGTTCCGCGCCGTGTACGCCGACGTCGCGGCGGGCATGATGCGCCACAACCCACCCTATGCAACCTTTGCTGACGGGCACGAAGAGATGCTCGTCGGCGATGCCATCGCCCGCAGCGCGCGCGATGGCACATGGGCAGGAGTCGAACGCGAGGCTCACGCCGGAGAGGTAGTTCGATGAAGCTTGGTTTCCTGACCGCGCCGTTCCCCGAGACGCCACTCTCCGAGGTGGCCGACTGGGCCGCCGGCGCCGGCTTCGAGGTGCTCGAGATCGCCTGCTGGCCGCGCTCGACCGGCCCTACGCGGCGCTACGCCGGAACGTCGCACATCGATGTCGCCAACCTGTCCGACGGCGAGGCGAAGGAGATCGTGGACCAGCTCAAGGGCAAGGGTCTCGACATCTCCGGGCTGGGCTTCTATCCGAACCCGCTGCATCCCGATCCGGCCGTTCGGCGCGCGGCCATCGACCACATCAAGAGCGTCATCGAGGCCGCGCGCAAGATGGGCGTGCCGTACATGAACACGTTCATGGGCGGCGATCCGCGCCGGAGCCTCGACGAGAACTGGCAGGAGGCGCTGCACGTCTGGCCGGAGATCGTCAAGCACGCCCAGGACAACGGCGTGAAGGTGACGATCGAGAACTGCCCGATGATCTTCTCCAACGACGAGTGGCCGGGCGGCAACAACATTGCCTGGTCGCCCTACATCTGGCGCCGCATTCTCGAGCAGTGGGGCGGCACAGTGGGGCTCAACTACGACCCGTCGCACCTGGTCTGGCTGATGATCGACCAGGGCCGCTTCATCCGCGAGTTCGGCCCGCACATCCTCCATTTCCAGGCCAAAGACGTGCAGATCGACCGCGACGGACTCTACGAGCGCGGCTCGATGTCCGAGGGCATCGGCTGGCAGATCCCGCGTCTGCCCGGACTGGGTGATGCCGACTGGGGGGAGATTTTCAGCAACCTGTACCGCGTTGGCTACGACGGCGCGTGCATCATCGAGCACGAGGATCGCCGCTTCGAGGGCACCGACGAGCTGGTCAAGCGCGGTTTCCTGCTGGCACGCAACATCCTGCGCCCGTACATCCCGAAGGAGCTGTAGCCGATGACAACCCAAACCGCCGACTGGACGGTCGGCTTCACGCCACTGACCACCGAACCCACGCAGGCCCAGCGCGAGGCGCTGCTCGAGCGCCTGACGTACCACGACATCTCCAAGACGATCGACCACTCCCTGTTGAAGCCGGAGCTCGACGACGAGTTCATCGAGGCCGGCATCCGGCTGGCCGCCGAGTACGACACCGCGTCGGTCACCTGCCGGCCGGTGGACGTGGTCAAGGCAGCACACATGCTCGCCGGAACCGACGTCAAGGTCGGCACGGTAATCGGCTTTCCACACGGCAACCACCTGACGGCGACCAAGGTGTTCGAAACGCAGCGGGCGCTCGAGCAGGGCGCGCGCGAGATCGACATGGTGCTGCTCATCGGCGCGCTCAAGTCGGGTCGCGACCACGACGTCCAGGAGGACATCCGGGCCGTCGTCGAGGTGGCCCACGGCAGCGACGCGATCGTAAAGGTCATCTTTGAAAACGCGTACCTGACCGACGACGAGAAGATCCGCGCCTGCCAGCTGACCGAGGCCGCGGGCGCTGACTTCGTCAAGACCTCGACCGGTTTCGCGGCCTCGGGGGCGACGCACGACGACCTGCGCCTGATGCGCGCCAACACCGGCGCCCAGATCGCGGTCAAGGCGGCCGGTGGCGTGCGCACGCTCGACGCGCTGCTCGACGTGATGCTGCTCGGCGTGACGCGCATCGGGGCCACGGCGACGAGGACGATCCTCGACGACTTCCGCGCGCGCAAGGACAGCCACTGATGAGCGTGCACCGATGAGCGTGACCGCCGAACCGGTCCCGACGACGGCCCGACCGGCCGCGCGTGAAGTCCGCATCGGCATGCTCGGCTCGGGATTCATCGGCGAGTTTCATGCGCTCGGGCTGCGCTACGTGCCGAACACGCGGGTCGTGGCCCACTTCGGCCGTGGCGCCGAGCGTCGGACGGAATTCGCGCGCCGCCACGGGAGCCAGGCGCACGACTCGATCGAGGCTGTGTGCGGCGATCCCGCCGTTGACCTGGTCGTGATCTCGCTGCCCAACGAACTACACCTGCCGGCGGTGCGCGCGGCCGTCGCCGCGGGCAAAGCGGTGGCGTGCACCAAGCCGCTCGGGCGCAACGGCGCCGAGGCGGCCGAGATGTTGCGTCTCGTCCGCGACGCGGGCGTGTTCAACGCCTATCTCGAGAACGTCATCTTCAACCCGGACATCCTGCGCATGCGCCAGATGGTCGAGGCCGGTGCGATCGGCCGGCTGACGACGGTTCGCGCGCGCGAAGGCCACTCCGGTCCGCACGCCGCCCACTTCTGGGACGCCGAAACCGCCGGCGGCGGCGCGCTGCTCGATATGGCCGCGCACGGCACCGAGGTGGCGCGCTTCTTCTTCGGCAAGGACGTGCCGGTACAGGACGTGTTCGCCTGGGTGCCACGCTCGTCCACGGCGAGCGAACCAGCGGCGAGGACAACGCGGTCATGATCATCCGCTTCGCCGACGGGCGCGCCGCCACGTGCGACGTGTCATGGTCTTCGAGGGGTGGGCTGGAAGGCCGCTTCGAGGTCTACGGCGACGCCGGCCGGCTCATCGAGGACATCGCCGTCGGCTCGCTCAAGGCCTTCGTCGAGCGCCCGGCCGGCTACGTCGTCGAGAAGGCCGACGCCGAAACGGGCTGGATCTTCCCGGTGCCCGACGAGGTGCGCGTGCACGGCCACGACCTGATGCTCGCCGACGTCGTCGAGGCGTACCGCAGCGGCCGCGAGCCGACCGAGACGTTCCGCCGACGGCTACATGGTCAACCTCGTGCTCGACGCCGCGTATCGCTCGATGAAGAGCGGCCACTGGGAGCCGGTCACGCCCGACACGGAGCTGCTGCGCCCATGACCGACGCCACCGCACCCACGCTGCGCTGGCTGGCCGCTGCCCGCGATGTGCTGGATCGCATCGCGGCCACGCAGGCCGCCGCGATCGAACAGGCCAGTGGCTGGTGCGCCGACGCGATAGGCAGTGGCGGCCTGGTCCACCTCTTCGGCACGGGCCACTCGCGCATACCGGTCGAGGAGATGTTCCCGCGCTACGGCTCGTACCCGGGTTTCAACCCGATCATCGAGCTCTCGACGACGTTCATCGGCCAAGTCGTCGGCGCCAACGGCCAGCGCCAGGCGATGTTCATCGAGCGTGTACCCGGCCTGGCCGAGGTGATCCTGTCCAACTACACCTTCGCGCCGCGCGACGTGATGATGGTCTTCTCGGCCAGCGGCCTGACCGCGGTGCCGGTTGAGATGGCGCGCGGGGCAAAGAAGCGCGGCCTGCGGGTCATCGCCGTGACGTCGGTCGCGCAGTCGATGTCGGCCGAGCCGGACCCCGCCGCCGGCGCTCGTCTTCTGGACGAGGCGGACCTCGTTGTCGATTTGTGCACACCGGCTGCCGACGCTTTATCGATAATCGATGACCTACAGACGCCGGTCGGTCCGGGGTCTACCATCGCAGCTGTTGCGATCGTCAATTCCATCAAGGTTCGCGTGGCCGAGCTCCTACTGGGGCGCCAGCAACTGCCGCCGGTCCTCACCCGGGCGTCGGTCGTTGGTCGGGAGCGGTCCGCCGAACTGTTCGACCAAGCCTATCGAGAGCACGGGCGACGTCTCGCGCGGGCTCTCTCGAGAGGAGGAGGTGGCTGACGAGAAAGGTATCGGGAAGACCGCCACATTTGGTGTCACATGGAGGAGGTACTGACAGGATGACTTCAAGCAGGACCGCATCGCTTTTCGGCCTTATGGCCGCGGCGGTGCTGGTCGCCGCAGCATGCAGCGCCGGCGCGACCGCGTCGCCGACGCCGAACACGACTGGTCCATTCACGATCGGCTACTCGAACGGCCAGTCCGTGGGCAACGGCTTCCGCGAGGAGCAGGTGTGCACCGCCAAGGCAGAGGCCACGGCGCTCGGGCCGAGCAAGATCGTCAGCCCGATCAACGTGATCCATCGCAATACGGACGCTGCCGGGCAGCTGTCCGACCTGCGCAGCCTCATCTCGTCAAACGTCAACGCCCTCGTGTTCAACCCGAACGACTCTGACTCGCTTAACCCGGCCCTGGCCGAGGCGCACGCGGCCGGAATTGTCACGGTAGCGGTCGACTCCTATGTCACCGACCCGAACACGTGGAACCTCTACAACAACCAGATCAAGTACGCCTACCTTGGCGCCACGTGGCTGTTCCAGCAGATGGGCGGCACCGGCGTGGTGTGGTACACCCGCGGCGCGGCCGGGAACTCGGCAGACTCCGACCGCGACATCGGCTTCCAGCAGGCCCTGGCGGAAAACCCGGGCATTACGGTCCAGAACGTGGGCGGCACCTTCACCGGCTGGGATCCGGCCACGGCCACCCAGATCACCAACGAGGAAATCACCAGCGGCGGCTACGACCAGATCCAGGGCATTTGGGCATCCGGCATGGGCGCCCAGATCGTTGACGCCATCAAGGCCGCCAACAAGCCCTTCGTTCCGATCGCCGACGCCGACATCGGTGCGTTCGTCGCGCAGCTTCTCAATCCGACCGATTATCCGGGCCTCGTCGGCGCGGCCGTGACCAACACGGCCTCCGTTGGCGGCGCCGGCGTCAAGCTGGCCTATGAACTGCTCACTGGCCAGACGGTCACCCCGAGCACGGGCGCCGGCCGGCCGAACACGATCCTGCTCGATCCGCAGATCCTTGACAACACCACGGACGCGGGCAAAACCGCGCTCCACGCGTGGGTCTCGGTCCCGGGCATGGATCCGCTCTGGCCGCTCAGCCTGGAGATCCCGGGCTACACCGACTACGACCCGATGACGGTCCCGGCGTCCTGCGCGGGCGCATAGGCAACCGGTAACTCTCTGGGCGGTGGGCGCCGGCTAGTCCGGACCCACCGCCCGGTTTTCAACCCAGCTGGGGTTCGATGACGCTGACTTCGACTGATCTGCTGCTCGAGGCCACCGACGTGTCCAAGACCTACGGCGCCGTGGTCGCCCTTGACCACGCGTCGCTATCGGTCCGGCACGGCGAAGTTCACGCGCTGATGGGTGCCAACGGGGCCGGCAAGAGCACGCTGGTCAAGATTCTGACCGGCGCGGTCAAACCGGACGGCGGGCGCATCGTTGTGCGTGGCCGCGTCCGCACGTCTCACTCGCCGGCGGAGGCACGGCGCAACGGGCTCGTCTCGGTCTACCAGGAGCCCACTGTCATTCCCGATCTGGACATCCGCGACAACCTGCGGCTGACCCAGACGCCGGTTGAGCTGTTTCGGCACTGGCTGAACGAGCTGGGCATCGAGAACCTCAACCTGTCGAGCCTTGCCCGGCGGCTGCCGCTGGCAACGCTGCGGATCGTCGATCTCGCCCGCGCGCTCGCCATACAGCCCGACGTGCTGTTGCTCGACGAGATCACCGCGGCGCTGCCCGCGAACCTGACCGAGCGCGTGCTCGAGGTCGTGCAACAGCAGGGCGACGATCGCTCGGTCATCTTCATCTCGCACCGGTTGATCGAGATCGCGGCCATCTGCGACCGCGCGACCGTCCTGCGCAACGGCGAGACCGTCGGCGTGGTTGATGTCAGCGCGGGTTCGGAGAACAAGATCGTGGAACTCATGCTTGCCGAGGGCGGGCCCGGGCCCGGCCAGGACAAAGCGAACGCCGGGGCTGAGGCCGACCGGAGCCAACAGGTCCCGCGCATCAGCGTCCGCAAGCTGACCAATGGCCGGCGGCTGCGCGACGCCAACCTCGACCTCTACCCGGGTGAAGTTCTCGGCGTGGTGGCGCTCGAGGATCAGGGCCAGGACGAACTCTTCGACATCCTCTGCGGCGCCACACGACCGACCGGCGGATCGTTCCTCGTCGACGGGAAGCAGGTTTCGTTCCGCCACCCGGCGGACGCGATCCGGACGGGCATGGTCTACGTCGCGGCCGACCGCGCCGAGGCCCTGCTCATGCAGCGTTCTGTGCGCGAGAACATCTCGCTGCCCTTCTCGGCGCACATCAGCCAGTGGGGCTGGATCAACCTGGGTCGTGAAGGTCGGAAGGTGGACACGGCGGTCGAGACGCTGCAGATCGACGCGCGGGCGGGCGCCGAGGTGCGCCGCCTGTCGGGCGGCAACCAGCAGAAGGTGACGATCGCGCGCTGGGTGGCCAGCGGCGTCAAGACGATGCTCTGCTTCGACCCGACGCGTGGAATCGACATTCGAACCAAGAACCAGATCTACGTACTGCTGCGCGATCTCGCCACGTCCGGCGCCGCGATCCTGCTGTACACATCGGAACTCAAGGAGATCCAGCTCGCCTGCGACCGCGTGATCGTCATCTTCGGCGGTGAAGTCGTGGCCGAGATGCCTGCTGCTGAAGCCGATGAGGCCGCCCTGCTGCGCGCCGCCCATAACCTCGCGGCAGGCGCCGAGTTGCCCGAAGAAGCGATATCGGGCACGGCAGCCGAGAAGGCGGCTGTCAAAACCGCCGTCGACGAGGCCTCCAGCCCCACGGCGGCCCAGCCATGACCGCGACGACCGCGAGCATCGATCGGTCCCGGTCGGGCGCAGCCGAGACGATCACGACGTTCGGGAGGAACAACGCCTGGACGCTCGGCCTGCTCGCGTTCCTGGCCGTCCTGCTCGTCTTCACGAAGTTCGTGAATAACAACTACAGCCTGGTCAGCCTCGCGGGCACCGCGACATCGGTGCTCCCGCTGGCGCTGGCGGCCCTCGCCCAGGCTGTCGTCGTAATCTCGGGCGGCATCGACCTCTCCATCAGCTCGCAGATGGCACTTACCAGTTGCGTCGCGGCGACGCTCATGGCCAGCTATACCGGCGACGTGACCGCGCTGGGCATCGTGCTCCTGGTGCTCGCGCTCGGGGTGCTGCTGGGTGCGATCAACGGCGCGCTGGTCGTGCTGACCAAGGTGCCCGACATCATCGTCACCCTGGCCACCTACTTCGTCTGGGCGGGCTTTGCCCTGCTCGTGCGGCCGGCGCCTGGTGGCAGTGCGGCGGGCTGGCTGAAGGATCTGGTCGTCGGGCCGCTCGGCGTCGATGTGCTGCCCAAGGCAGCGGTCGTGCTGGTGGTCATCGCGGCCCTGATCTGGATCCTGCTGGCCCGGTCGCGACTGGGGCTGGCGCTCTACGCCGTAGGCAGCAACCCGCTCGCGGCGTTCAGGAGCGGAGTGGCGATCAACCGGACGAAGTTGCTGTCGTACGCGATCACCGGCCTGATCGCCGCATTCGCCGGATTGTCACTGACTGCCAGCACCGGCATCGGCACGCCGGTTCCGGAGCCGACGTACGTGCTGGTCAGCATCGGCGCGGTGGTGTTGGGCGGGGTCAGCCTGGCCGGCGGCATCGGCGGAGTCTTCGGCCCCGTCGTGGCGGTCATCGTGCTCCAGTTGATCCGCGATGACATGACCTTCATGCACGTGAATTCCAACTACGGCCTCGTCGCACAGGGCTTCATCCTCATCGGCGTGCTGATGGTCGGTAGCTTCATCCAGATGAGAAGGAGCAGGGCGTGACCGCGGCCACGAGCACCGTCTCCGAGAGGGCCGCGCGCCCTCCGGCCTGGCGCAATCTCCTGCGCGATTACCCGCTCATCCCGCTGACCGTCCTGCTGGTTCTGTTGGTAATCGTGGTCGAACTGGCGCGACCGGGCACGGTGAATGCTGGCTGGGCGTCGAACGCAGTCCGCCAGGCCGCGGTGCTCGCCATCCTGGGCGGCTGCCAGACCCTGACCATGCTCACCGGCGGCATCGACCTGTCGGTCAGTTACGTGGCGTCGATGTCAGGCTTCGTCACCGCGACCTTCGTCCACCAGCCGGGCGGCTGGGTATTGGGCGTCGGCGTGGCTTTTGCAGCAGCGGCGCTGGCCGGCCTCGTCAACGGCATCGGCTCGGGCATCTTCCGCGTCCATCCGCTGATCATGACCCTGGGCATGGGCCTGATCGTCCTCGGCTTCTCCAACGTCTGGCAGTTGCAGAACGTGCAGACAGGATCGGGCGTGCCGGTGGAACTGCGCACGATCGGCTCGGGAGTGACGGCCAACGTGATCCCCAACGACTTGCTCGTCTTTGTTCCCGTGGCGATCGTGCTCATTCTCTTGTTGAAGCGCACCGGATACGGCCGGATGCTGTACGCGGTCGGCGACAACCCGGTTGCCGCGCGGCTGTCCGGCGTTCGCTCATGGCAGGTGCTCGTCGTCGTGTACGTCATCTCGGCCGTGCTGGCCGCCACCGCGGGACTGATCCAGTCCGGCCTGTCGAATACCGCGAGTGTCACCCTGGCAACGCCTTATCTGCTGCCGTCGGTGGCCGCTGCGGTGATCGGCGGGACCTCGATCCTGGGCGGCCGCGGCGGCTACTCGGGCACGATCGTGGGGGCGCTCATCCTGACCGTGCTGGGCGGCTTCCTGAGCATCGTCCTGCCCGAACCGTGGCGCCAGATCGTCTTCGGATCGATTGTCGTCCTCGTGGCGGCGGCGTACACGCGCGTCACCGCCGAGGCCTGACCAGATGGGCGTCAACTCGCCCGCCAGCCGTCACCTGGGCCTCGACCTGGGCGGCACCAAGATCAAATGGGCGGTTCTTGAGCACGCGCCCGGCTCGGCCGACGCCTGGACGATGCTCGACCACGACCAGGTCGAGACACGCGCCAAGGGCGGCCCAGCAGCGGTCATCGAGCGGTTGGCCAAGGTCGGGGCGGGAGCCTTGGCCCGTCAGCCGGGCGTGGCCACCGTGGGCATCGGCATCCCCGGCCTCTACCACCCGGCCGCCGGCACGACTCGGCTGCTGATCAACCTGCCCGGTGACTGGGCCGGCCGACCCGTCGCACAGGAGGTCGGCGACGCGCTTGGGCTGCCCGCACACCTGATCAACGACGCGCGCGCGTTCGGCCTCGCCGAGCTGCGCCTTGGCGCAGGGCGTGGCGTCCAGACGATGATCGGTTTCACGCTGGGCACCGGTGTGGGCGGCGTAGTGGCCATCAACGGCCAGGTGCTGCACGGCCATGACGGCACGACCGGCGAGCTGGGCCACCAGACGATCGATCCCGACGGACCCCTGTGCGGCTGCGGCAACCGCGGCTGCCTCGAAGCGTTCGTGCGGTCGGACCAGATAGCGGCGTTGTGCGGGGCCCCCACCGCCGGCGAAGCAGTCAACCGAGCACATGCCGGAGACCCGCGCGCGGTTGCCGGCCTGGCCGAGATCGGTCGTTACCTGGGCATTGGCATCGCCAACATGGTCGTCGCCCTGACGCCCGACCGGGTGGTCATCGGCGGCGGGCTGGCTGCGGCGGCCGACCTGCTGATGCCGCCCATCTGGGACCAGCTGCGTCGGCGCGTCCACGTCACGACGCTCGACGGGCTCGAGGTCGTGACGGCGCAGCTGGGGCCGTGGGCCGGCGCGATCGGCGCCGCCGTGCACGGCGCGGAGGTGACATGGTGACCAAGTTGACGGGACGCCTGGTGCTCGACGACCGGGTGGCTGGCGGCAGCGTAACGGTCGAAGGCGAACTGATCACGTCGGTTTCACCCGACGACAGCGTGGCAGCCGATGCCGCGTTCGTCGCGCCCGGTTTCGTCGACGTGCACGTCCATGGCTGGGGCGGGCACGACGCGATGGGCGGCCAGGATGCGTTGGACGGCATGGCCCGTGCGCTACTGCGCCGCGGCGTGACCTCGTTCCTGCCCACCGCGGTGAGCGCGCCGCTCGAGCGGCTGCACGAGTTCGCCGAGACCGTGCGCGAGTGGCTGCCCAATGCACCGGCGGACGGAGCGCAGCCACTCGGCTTCAACCTCGAGGGTCCGTTCCTGGCCGAGTCCCGCCGCGGAGCGCATGATCCGGCCTTCCTGCGCCTGCCGGCCGACGTGCCGCGCGGGCAGGTCGAGCCCCTCGTCGCTGGCCTGCGCGTGATCACCATGGCGCCCGAGTTGCCCGGCGCACTCGAGCTGATCGCCTGGCTGCATGCGCGTGGCGTGGCGATCTCGCTGGGCCACTCCGCCGCGACCCTGGCCGAGACGGTGGCCGGCTACCTGGCCGGCGCGACGACTACCACGCACCTCTTCAACGCCATGACCGGGATCGAGCACCGCGCGCCGGGTATGGCGGTGGCCGCCCTGGTGGACGATGCGGTCTACACCGAGCTGATTGCCGACGGCATTCACGTCGACCGCGCGCTGTGGCCCATCGTCACCCGCCTCAAGCCGGCCTATCGGCTGCTGCTCGTCAGCGACGCGATCTACCTGGCCGGTACGGGCGACGGGCAGGGCAGCGTCGGCGGCCTGCCGGTCGAGGTCAAGGACGGCCGCGTGACGCTCGCTGGCACGGCGACCCTGGCGGGCTCAGTGCTGTCACTCGACGTCGCTGTGCGCAACGTTGTTGGATCCGGCGTAGCGCTGCCGTTTGCCGTTGCCGCCGCATCGCGCAATCCGCTCGCGCTGCTCGGCATCGCCGAGCGGGGCCGCCTCGAGGCCGGCCAGCGCGCCGACCTGGTCGAACTGGACGAGGACCTGAACGTGCGCCGCGTGATGCGCGCCGGCGCATGGGCCTACGAGCCGTAGCAGGACGGGATATCGATCGGGCGCTTGGCGCCGACTCCGTGATGCGTGCACCGCATCGCTCACCGCCGATTCCCGCAACGTTGCCCGAGCGAACCGCCGATTTCGACCGGGTTTGTTCAGGGAATCGCCCACTTCCGATCCTCTGCACGCATCACGCGGTCGAGGGGACCGGGCGGTCGGATCCGGCTGCCGGCGTTGCCCAGCCTGCCAATCGGCACTTGACCCACCGCCCCCGGCGGCCAGGATGGGCGCATGCCGCCTGTCCTCAGGTCAACTCGCAGCGCGGCGGCGGCACTCGCCGCCCTGGCTCTCACGCTGAGCGCCTGTAGCTATTTTGGCTTCGGCAGCGTGCAGGATCAAGGTCTGCACGACCGCGCTCGGCAGATCCTCGACCGGTGGGCTCAAGCCGCCGAGTCAGCCGCACCAGGCTCGGTCGTCATCGCTGGCGACCTCACGAGCGGGGGTGGCTGGGACGGGCCTAACGCCGACGACCAGAAGATTGCATTTTTGTCCGGCGTGTTCGAGGCCGCGCCACCGTTGCCAACCGACACGCCCGCTCTCGGTCAGGTGGTGTGGGCAGATGGAACCACGCAATCTGTGGCTTTGTTGTCGGCGGCCGAGGCATTGCAGGCCATGGCGGCTGAGCTGAGCGCGAGCGGCGGCGACTGCCCTGCGTGCCAGCCACTTAATGTCACCGGTGCAAAGTTGGTCAGCGGAGAGATCGACACGCCACGTGGCGCCGCGTCCGCCCCGCTTTGGCAGTTCGAGTGGGCGCCCGGCGAAGAACCGATAGACCCGATCACCTACGTGGCGGTCAAAGACCTGATCGTCGTCTCCCCGCTGGAGATGGGTGAGGTAAGGGGCATGCGCATCGACCAGGCTTACGGCAACGCGGCGAGCAGCGACGTCACGGTCGAGTTCGTTGGGTCACCATACGGAGGCGACAACCCGTGTGGCGCCGACTACACCGCCGAGGCCGTCGAGTCGGACCTGGCGATCGTCGTCATCGTGCACGAGTCCCATGCCGCTGGTCTGGTGCCGCAGGCGTGCTCCGCGGTTGGGGCACGGCGCACGGCCACCGTGCATCTCTCCGCGGCACTCAGTGGGCGGGTGCTCCTCGATATCCAGGACGGCACCCCCGTGCCCATGAGTGACGAGGCGCCGCCAACCTTCCGCGTCGAATAGGCGAGGCACGACGGACCGCGCGCAGGCGTGATGCTGCCCATGCATCACGGGACGGGCAATGCCTGCACAGACTCAGTCAGAGCTCGGTCTTTGGGGCCAGCCTCCCGCATGGATTAGCCGTTTCCGATGCTGTACACGCATCGAGCACTGCGTGAGCTGCGGATGTGCCCTGACGGCACTGAGTCGCCGTTGGCGGCGGTGTCTTCAGAACCGATTCACGACTGGCAGCCCTTCGCCACGCTTGTTCCGGACCTACCCGCGAGCGGCGGCGGGCTCGACCGCGGGTTCGAGCGAGGCCATCAACTCGGCTATCCGCTTGGCCGTATAGGACGGGCCTTCCTCGCGGGTCAGCTGTCCCAGGACGTCGATGGGCAGGTCGTCGACGATCGCGCCGTTGGGATTGAACAGCAGGTGCTGGTCGACCGCCAGGCCGAAGGCGGCGCCCTCCTTGACCGCGTGGTACAGGTTGCGCGGCCGGATCGAGTCGCCCACGTTGATCACGTTCACCCCGGCCGCGCGCAGCTCGTCATACAGGCCGGCGACCGGCCGCGTGTGGCAGGTCACGACCTCGTCGATCGGCAGCGTGGTCAGGTTGAAGTCGCGATCGCTCAGAACCACCTCGCCGTCGCGAATCTCGCGGACGGTCGTACCGGTCAGCACGGTCACCGGGTGCGGGTACGGCCGCGACTCGAGCACTTCCGCGTCCGTCTGCGCGAAGCGCTTGCGCAGCACGTACATGTGGATGACCTCCACTTCGGCTGCGAACTCGCGGTTCTCGGTCACGATGGTGACCTGCTTGCCGATGTTGGCCAGGAAGGCCGCCGTGTCGACCGCCGCGTAGTGGTCACCCCACAGCAGGATGCGCGCGCTCTTGTCACCGATTTTGCGCAACTGACGCTCGCCGGGATGGCACTCGCAGGCGATCTTCGGGCACGCCATCGCCTCTTCGAAGGGAATTACGCGCGAGGCGTCGCCGGCCACCGGTGGAACGTACGAGACCGCGCCGGTGGCGTTGAGCACCACGTCGAAGGCACGCAGCTCCTCGACGCTCGGCGCGTGGTTGAGCCGGAGGTCCACGTGCAGGTCGAGCAGCTGATCGCGGATCCAGTCCAGGTACCAGCGCATCTTCTCCTTGCCGGGCACCAGGCAGACGTACTTCATCGCGCCGCCCAGCTCGCCCGACTGCTCGAACAGGGTCACGAGGTGGCCGCGCTCAGACGCGATGCGCGCCGCTTCCATGCCCGCCGGTCCGCCACCAACCACGGCGACGTTGACCGGCTTCTCGCTCCTGCCCATCTGGGCGAAAGCGGGGTTGCCGCAGGCCGGGTTGATCGAGCACGCGATCTCGTGCTTGGCCATCAGCGATTCCTGCCAGCAGCCGCCCAGGCACGAGATGCACCGGCGGATCGACTTGACCTTGCCGTACTTGGCCTTGACCGGCCAGTAGGGGTCGGCCAGCAGTTGGCGGGCCAGGCCGACCAGGTCGGTCTTGCCCTCGGCCAGGATCTGCTCGCAGTACTCGGGATCGCGCAGGGAGTGCGCGGTGATGACCGGGATGCGGACGCCCGCCTTCTTGGTCAGGTCGGCGGCGTACGTGGCCCAGCCCTGCGGATACGGCATCGGGTCGAAGCCGGCACCCGGTGACTCCTGCATGCCCATCGACAGGTCGACCGCGGCGCAGCCGGCGCGCTCGAGCAGCCTGGCAATCTCGACCCCCTCCTCTGCCCCACGGCCGCCGGCGTAGTACTCGTCGAACGAGTAGCGCACCAACAGCGGGAAACTGCGACCGCACTTGCGCTGGATCGAGTCGACCACCGCGAGCAGGAAGCGCATGCGGTTCTCGAAGGAGCCGCCGAACCTATCCGTGCGCATGTTCAGGAACGGGCTCATGAACTCGGACAGCAGGTAGCCGTGCGCGGCGTGCAGCTCGACCGCGTCAAAGCCGGCCTGCTTCACCCGCCAGGCCGCCTCGCTGAACATGTCGACCAGCTCGAGGATCTCGGGGATCGACGCCGCGCGGATCTCCTTGCCCTTTTCCTCGGCGTTCTCGTAGACGATCTCGTGGCCGGCGCTCCACGGCAGCTTGAGCACGCGATCGGTCGCGCCCAGCGTGTTGTAGCGCGGGATGGCCGACTGCCGGCCGGGATGCTGCAGTTGCACGGCGCACTTGGCGCCGTAGCGGTGCATCGACTCGGCCAGGCGCGCCAGGCCGGGCACGTAGTTGTCGCCGTCGGCGGCGAGGCAGGTCACCGTCGGGCGGCCGGACTTTGCGTCGGGCGTGGTCGCACCGACGATGATGAAACCGGCGCCGCCACGGGCGATCTCACCGTGATGGGCGATGTCGTGCTCGCTGACCTCGCCGTCGGCATGCGACGAGCTGATGTCCGTGGGCACGTGGACGACGCGGTTGGCCAGTTCGACGTTGCCGAGCTGGAGCGGGCTGAACAGGTGTGGAAAGTCCATCGTGGGTGGCTCCTGCTTCACGAGGTGGTTCTCGACGCATCGATGCTCGGCCGGAACGCCGCCCGGCCGCTACGTCCGGACAGACCGCGTCGACGGTCCGGATGGCCCTATCAGAAAACGGTTTCTGTTCGCGAAGCTCCCTTCGATGGCAAGCGTCGGCCACGCAGCGAGTGCCCGGATCCGCGAGCACATCCGCGCGGAATGGGAAACCGAGCCTGAGATTCGCGTGCGCGCCGCGCGCCACGAAGATTGGCGCGCGGCCGGCCGGGTCTGCTACGAGGCCTTCGCGACGCTCGCCGACGAGCATGGCTTCGAGCACGACTTCCCATCGGTCGAGGCCGCGTCGGAGCCAATTCGCTGGATGATCCAGCATCCACGCTTCCACGGCGTGGTCGCCGAACAGGGCGACCGCATCGTTGGTAGCTCGTTCCTGGACGAGCGCGGCACGATCCTGGCCATCGGGCCGGTCTCGGTTGACCCGCGTGTCCAGAACCGGGGGGTGGGCCGGCTGCTCATGGAGGCGATGCTCGAACGCGCCGCCGAGGTGGGCGCGCCGGGCGTGCGGCTGCTGCAGCTTGCCTATCACAACCGGTCGTTGTCGCTCTACGCCAAGCTCGGCATGGACGTGCGCGGCTCGTTCGCGGCGATGTACGGCGATCCGATTCGGCTGACGCTGCCGGGATACCAGGCTCGGCCGGCTACCGACGACGACATCACCGCGTGCAACGCACTGTGCCTGCGGGTCCACGGCCACACGCGCGCGGGCGAGGTCGAGGATGCGGTTGCGGACGGTGTCGCGCGCGTCGTCGAGCGGCTTGGCAAAATTACCGGCTACACGACCGGCGTGAACTACTTCTCCCACTCAGTGGCCGAAACGGGCGACGACCTGATCGCGCTGATCGGCTCGGCCGATTCCTACGGCACGCCCGGCTTCCTGGTGCCCGTGGCCGACGGCGAACTGTTCCGCTGGTGCCTGAGACACGGCCTGCGCGTCTTTTTCGTGCTCAACCTGATGACCGCCGGCCTCTACCAGGAGCCGCGCGGCGCCTATATGCCGTCAGTCGGCTACTGACCACGCGGGCCCGGGTCAGGCGGGCATGACCCAGTCGTCTTCGAGGTAGTGCCGCACGACCGGCACCAGGGCGCGCTCGAGCTGTTCGCGGCCGGCACCCGCCAGCGGCTCGACCTTCACCACGTAGCGCATGATCGACAGCCCGACCAGCTGCGTCGCGAACGAACTGTTTGGCGACCACGCGCACGACTCGACACGCCTGACGCGCAGGGTGCGCACGGCCAGCCGCTGATCGGATTGCCCGTTAGTGGTCGCCCAGCAGGCGAATGACCAGATGCGGGAGGGACACGGCGAGTCGAGCTGACGTCAGTCGCGGTCGGGCATCGCCGCGAAGGTCTTCTCGATGTCCTCGATCAGGCGGACGGTCGCGTCGCTGGCGACGTCGAGGTAGCGCCGGCCGAATTCGACCGACGACTCGCGTGCATCGCCCCACGTTCCTGACGCGGTCGCCCGCTTGATCGATCCCGGCGACGAGAAGAAGAAGGCCGTGTGTACGGCCGCGGGTGCGCTGACGTCGGGGAACGGCGGCATCTCCGCGTTGGCAGCATCCATGTCGACCAGCGCAGGATTTATGGCCATGACCGCCGACGTCTCGCCCTTGTTGGCGTGCAATCCGTTGGCCGGATCGAAGAACTCGGCCGCCTCCTCGGGGCGCATGGCGTCCCAATAGTTGATCGGGAACGCGCGCACGCCCTGGTGCAGCTGCCCGCCGACCGCAGCACACGCGTAGGCAATCGCGTACGTGTTGTCGTAGTGGCCGTTCAGGAAGACGATGCGCCGAAAGCCCATGCCGGCGAACTGGAGCACCAGGTCCTCGATCAGCGCGCCGAACGTCGACATGCGCAGGAACACCACGCCGGTAAAGCCGGCGTGTGGATACGACAGTCCGTAGTTGACCGCCGGCGCGACGACGGCGCCCACCCGCGGCGCAACGCGGCGGCCGACCTCGGTCGGGATCAGCGCGTCGGTGGCCAGCGGCGCATGCGGCCCGTGCTGCTCGGTCGACCCAACGGGCACGAGCACCATCGACCGTTCGCCGGCTCCGCGCAAGTACCGCTCGACCTCCGGGTTGGTCATCTCGCCCAAGAACACCGTCGCCGGCTTCATCGCGGTTCTCCTTCCCTAACCCACCGAGTTGGTCAGTTCGCCGAGGCCCTCGATCCAGCAGGTCATGGTGTCGCCCCGCTCGAGATGGCGCCCCGCAAGGGGTCCGACGCGAACGGGAGTGCCGGACGCGACCAGATCACCGGGGCGCAGCACGATGTGGCGGCCCAGGTATTCCAGCACTTCGGGGATCGAAAAGCGCATGTCGCTCGTGCGCCCGTCCTGCACCTCGACGCCGTTGAGCATGAAGCCCAGCCGGACATCGGCCGGATCGAACTCGGACGCTGGCACGATCCATGGGCCGACCGGGCAGAACCCCGGCAGCGACTTGCCCAGCAGCCACTGGTCGCCGTCCAGCCACGGGTCCTGCGAGGTGACGTCGTTGACGATGGTGTAGCCGAAGACCGAGCCCGCCTCGCCGATCACCACGCCCAGCTCGCACTCACCGTCGACGCTGGCCGTCAGCGAGCGATCCCAGGCAACGACCGACTGGTCGCCGGTCACCGATGACGAGGCCTTGCCGTAGACCAACGGACGTTCTGGCCGCGCTTTGTCGGGGTGGGCCGGATCGCGGTAATTGAGGCCGATGGTGTAGACGGCGCCGATCTCGACCAATGTGCCCGATGCGCCGCGGACCGCCAGGCGCACGGTTCAGGCCGTCGCCGCGGGATCGGCGAGCAGCGGCGCCACGGCCGCGCGCATGACATCGGCCATGCCGCCGATCCCCGTCCAGCGCTCGAAGGCAATCGCGGCCTGCGCGATGAGCATTTCCGAGCCGTTCGCCGCGCGCAGGCCGCGCCCGCGCGCCGCGGCGAGGAGCGGCGTCTCGGCCGGCACGTACACCAGGTCGAAGACCGTCGCGTGCGCGGGCAGGACGGTCACCTCGATGGTCATGCCCGGGTCGATCATGCCCACGCTCGTGGCGTTGACCGCCAGGTCTGCCGCCGTCAGCGCGGCGCGGAACTCGGGACTGCCATAGGCGAGCGCGGCGACACCGCTCACCTCCGCGGGCACGCTGCGATTGCCCACCGTTACGCTCCTGGCGCCGGCGTCGAGGCAGGCGAAGACGACGGCCCGCGACGCGCCGCCGGCGCCCGCGACGACCACGTTGGCTCCGGTCAGCGATCGACCCATGGCCCGCTCCACGCCGGCACGAAACCCCGGCGCGTCCGAGTTGAAGCCGACCAGGCGGCCCTCCGGCGTGCGATAGACGTTGTTGACCGCGCCGATGACCGCGGCCTCCGGCTCGACCTGGTCGACCAGGCGCATGACCAGCGGCTTGTACGGCGCGGTAACGCCCAGCCCGAGCCAGTCCGGGCCGCGCGCCTCGGCCACCGCCGCCGGCACGTACTCAACGTCGAGCTCGAGCAGGTCGTACCGCGCGTCGATGCCGGCGGCGTCGAAGGCCGCGTTGTGCATGACCACCGAGTGACGCCGCCGCAGAGGCTTGCCCAGCAGCGCGACGCGCATGGTCACGCCGCAGCCGCCGCCATGCGCCGCACCGGTCCTGCGGTGGGCGGGAAGGTGACGTTGGCGATGATCTCGTCGATCCAGTGCCGCAGCTGCCCCGGATCGGGGGTCATCGTGTGGAGCATGAAGTACTCGACGCCGGCGTCCACTCGTGTCTGCAGGGAAGCGACTATTTCGTCGGGCGTACCGAACAGGTAGACCGTCTCGAGGTACTTCGGCCCGCGTTCATTGCTCATTACGCGCAGGAACGCACGATGCTGCTCCTGGCGCGCTTTCAGCGGGTCGGTGGTTAGCACGATATGCATGAAATTCTCGTGCGCCACCACGCACTCGCGCGGGTCGCGGCCGTGCCCGGCGTAATACGCCTGCAGCTCGCGCCAGTCGCGCGCGATCTCGTCGGGCGGACACGTCGGCCGCGGGATCCAGCCATCGGTGCGCATGACGCGCGCCTTGACCGACTCGGCGAACCTGGGCAGGTCGGGCGACTTGGGATCGGCCAGCTGCGAGCCGCCGCCGATCCAGATCTCCGGGCGCTGTGGCGAGATGGGTTCGATGAAGACGTCGTCGACCGAGTAGTAGCGGCCGTGGTAGGTGACGGTTTCGCCCTCGAGCAGCGGGATCATGATGTCGAGCATCTCGTCGGTGCGCCGCCCACGCTCCGACTTGTGGACGCCGACGGCCACGTATTCGGCCTCGTTCCAGCCGACGCCGGCGCCCAGGATCATCCGGTTCTCGGAAAGGAACTGGAGCGTCGCCAGCTCCTTGGCCAGGACCACCGGGTTGCGCAGCGGCATGATCAAGATCGACGTGCCCAGGCGCACCCGCTCGGTGACGCCGGCAGTGACGGCGAGTGCCGCGAGCGGCTCGAGGAACGACGCCGAGTAGAAGCGCCTGGCCGCCAGCAGATGGTCGGTAATGAAGATCGAGTCGAAGCCGAGGTCCTCGACCGTCCGGGCGAAGCGCTTGATCCCGCGTGCGCGCTCCGGCCCGTCGCCCTCCCAGACGTACGACGGCAGGAACACCCCGAACCGGCTGACCTCACTCATCGCGCCACCCCTCCTAACGTGCGCGGTACCGCGGAGGTCGTTTCTCAACAAACGCCTGCGCTCCCTCGAGCATGTCCTCGGTGCCAAAAACGCGTTCAGACGCTTCAACCTCTGCCAGCACACCCATTTCGGGGCGCCAGTCGAACGCGTGATCGATGAGCGCCTTGACGGCGCGAACGGCGAGCGGCCCGCACTCGGCGATCTCGTCGCCGATTTGTCGCGCGCGGCTCGCGGCGTGTTCCGGCCGAACGACCTCGTTGATGAGGCCGATGCGCAGCGCCTCATCCGCCGAGATGATCCGGCCCGTAAGGAGCAGCTCCTTGGCCCGGCCGAGACCCACGAGCCGTGGCAGGCGTTGCGTTCCGCCCATGCCCGGCGTGACCGCCAGGCGGACCTCGGGCAGGCCGAGCTGGGCCGTCTGCGACGCGACGCGCAGGTCGCAACACAGCGCGAGCTCGAGTCCGCCACCGAGCGCGTTGCCCTCGATCGCCGCGATCGTCGGCATGGGCAGGCTCGCCAGCCTCTGCCCGACGCGCGCTTCTCGCTCGAAATGGACACGACCGGCAGGGCCGCGATGTGCCGCGAATTCTTTTACGTTCGAGCCGACCGAGAAGGCGCGCTTGCCGGTGCCACTGACCACCAGCGCGCGCACGTCGCCAGCTGGCGCGGCCTCGAGCCGGGCGAGCGCGCCGTCGAGCTCGTCGAGCAGGTCGGCACTGATCACGTTGAGGGGCGGATTGTTCAGCTCCAGGTAGGCCACGACGCCAAGCTGGAGGTTGACCAGGCTCATCGCGCGAAGTCGGCTGCGAGGCCCATCGGGCCGCGGGCGTAGACGCGTGGATCGGTCGTCCGGCAGTCGTCGGCGATGCGCGGCCGGAAGCCCATCTGCGCGAGCACGTCGCGCTCGAGATCGATGCCCGGCGCGAGCTCGGTCAGCACCAGCCCATCGTCGGCCAGCTCGAACACTGCGCGATCGGTGATGTAGCGCACGTGCTGGCCGCGCTCGCGGGCGAGGTGGCCGTTGAAGGAGATCTCGCGCACCGCCGGCACGAACTTGTGCAGCGAGCCTTCGTTGGCCACCTTCACGCCGGACTCCGAGATGTCCAGCCGGAGGCCCTGCGCGGTGAGCGTGCCCACGAAGTTGATGCGCGCAGTTCTGGCGCTGATGTTGGGGAAGCCGCCGGGACCGCGAAGGCGCCCCTCGAAGGCGTGCACGTTGACGTTGCCGTGCTGGTCGATCTCGGCAAACGAGAGCGAGGCGATGTCCAGCCCGCCGCCGTCGTAGAAGTCGAACATGTACGGCTCGTCGATCATGGCTTGGTAGTTGAAACCGGCGCCACCCTCGTTGCCGGCCACCGGCACGCCGCCGAAGATGCCCTGCTCGACGGTCAGCACGAGCTGGTCGGTGATGCCCTCCTCCCAGGCGACCCGGCCGATCAGCTGCGAAATACCGAAGCCCAGGTTGCAGATGAAGCCGGGCTGGAACTCGAGCAGCGAGCGCCGGGCGATGATCTTGCGCACGTCGAGGGGCAGCGGTGGTTCGTCGGTGATCGGCTTGCGCAGCCGGCCGGCGTAGTAGGGCGAATCCTGCGTGATGTACGTCTGCCACTGGTCGGGGTCGATGTAGACGTGGTCGACCAGCGCCGCGGGCACCTTGACGTCGCGCTGCGGCAGGCTGCCGCGGCGGGCCAGCTCGCGCACCTGGGCGATGACGATGCCGCCGCTGTTGCGCGCTGCCATGGCCATCGAGAGCATCTCGCCCTGCACCGCCTCGCCTTCCATGGTGATGTTGCCGTCCTCGTCGGCGGTTGTGCCGCGGATGACCGCGACATCGATCGGGAAGGCGTGGAAGAGCAGCCATTCGCGGCCGCGCAGCGTGACCACCTCGACCAGCTCGTCGGTGGTGCGCGCGTTTTGCCTGCCCCCGGTCTGACGCGGATCGACGTAGGTGCCCAGGCCAACGTGCGTCACGAGTCCCGGCCGGCCGGCGGCGATCTCGCGCATCAGCTGGGAAAGGACACCCTGTGGAAAGGAGTACGCCTCGAGCTCGTTCGCCGCGACCAGCGCGCCGAGGAGCGGTTCGTTGCCGATGTTGCTGCCGATCGTGCGCCGGGACAGCCCGGGTAGCGCGAGCTGGCTGAAGCCACGGTCGGCGAAGTCGCCGATGCCGACGATGCGCACGCTGGTCAGGTCGCGCGGGTGCCCGGTCTCGCTGTAGGTCGCGGCGAGCTGGTCGATGAACTTCTGCGGCAGCGCGTGGCCGGCGCCGGAGCCACCGATGACCACCGTCGCCCCGTCCCCGACGAGGTCGACCGCCTCGCGCACTGAGAGGACCTTCGCGACACTCACGGCATGTATGCCCCGGCGTTGGGGTTGAGCGTCTGGCCGGTGAATAGCGACGCGACATCGGAGAGCAGGAAGATGACCGAATCGGCAACCTCGCCGGCGGTGCCGAAGCGGCCGAGTGCCGCGTCCCGCAGCCGGTTGCCGCCCTCGTCGCTATCAACGAGATCGGTCGTCATGTCGGTCACCGTCACGAAGGGCGCCACCGCGTTGACCCTGATGCCATGCCGCCCGAACTCCTTGGCCAGCGACCGCGTCAGCCCGATCAGGCCCGCCTTGGCCGCGCTGTAGGCGGCCGTCTCGGCCACGCCCATCTGGCCCAGCCGCGAGCACACGTTGACGATCGAACCGGTGCCGCGCTGGACCATCGACGGCAAGGCCGCGCGGCAGGTGTGGAAGGCGGCGGTCAGGTCGGTCGCGATGACCGCGTCCCAGAGATCCGGCGCGAGTTCGAGGAACGGTCCCACCTGGGTCAGGCCAGCGTTATTGACCAGCCCGTCGAGGCGCCCGAAGTGGCCGATGGTGCGCTCGACCAGTGACTCTGCCTGGGCGCCCTCGGCGATGTCGGCGGCGAAGGAATCGGCGCGGCCGCCGGCGCGCGTGATGCGCTCGACAGTGCGCGCGGCGCCCTCCGGCCAGCTGTTGTAGTGCACCGCGACCGTGGCGCCGGCAGCCGCGGCCTTGACCGCGATCTCGGCACCTATGCCGCGGCTGGATCCGGTCACCAGCACCACGCGGCCGGCCAGCGCATCATGATTCAGCACAGGCCGGCCGCCTCGAGCGCCTGGCGAATCGCATGTTCCGCTTCTGCGGCAAGGGGCATCAGGGGTGGCCGCATGAACGTCGAATCAATCACGCCCAGGACCTTGAGCGCCACCTTGGTCCGTGCCCGGTAGTCGCGCACCGGCGCGCCGTAGACGACCTCCTCGAGCGGCAGGATGCGCTCCCAGACGGCGCGCGCCTCGTCCCATTTGCCCTCGCAAGTGAGGCGGTACATCTCCACCTGGCGGTCCGTGGCGAGCGTGCCGAAGCCGATCAGCGCGCCCTCGGCGCCCATCACGAACGACTCGTAGACGAAGTTGTCGTCGCCGGTCAGCAGGTCGATGCGGCGCGGCAGCTGCTCGAGCATTCGGCGCGTGGCGAGGTACAGCCGCGCGTCGAAGCTGGCTTCCTTCAGGGCGACCACGTTGTCGATGGCCGCGATCCGGCGCAGCGCGTCCTCGGAGAAGATCACGCCACCGAGTGCCGGCTGAAGCTGGAAGGCGACCATCGGCAGACCGACGTCGTGCGCGATGGCTTCGTGGTAGGCGACCGGGATGGCTGGATCGAGTGGCGTGCCCTGGTAGGCCGGGATGGGGAACACCAGCAGCCCGCGTGCGCCGGCATCGCGGGCACGCTTGCCCTCCTCGACGGCCTGCGCGGTGAACATCGCCGAGAGCCCGGCGATGACGGGCACGTCGCGCGCCTCGTCCGCCGCCACGCGCAGCACCTGCTCACGTTCGTGCGGCCACAGGTGCGGCCCCTCGCCGGTGTCGGCATTGATCGCCAGCGCGACCGGTCGCTGATCGAGCAGCCAGCGCAGGTAGCGCCGGTATTGTTGCTCGTCGAACTTGCCGTCCTCGTCGAACGTGACGACGCAGGCGGGAATGATGCCGTGCAGATCGAGACTCACGGATGACCTCCGAGTGGCTTGGACGGCGGCGCGCCGGTCGAGTCGCGCATCACAACGCTGGTAGGCATGACGATCGGCTCGGGCAGTCCACCGCGCAGCACCGCGTCGGCGAATTCGAAGCCGCGCCGCCCGAGCTCGCGCAGCGGCAGGCGCACGGTCGAGAGGCTGGGGGCGGTCATCGCTGCCACCGAGATATCGTCGAAGCCGGCGACTGAGACCTGCTCGGGCAGGCGGATGCCGCGCTCGTGCAGGCGCTGTAGCGCGCCAAGGGCGAGCAGGTCGTTGGCGCAGCTGATCGCGGTGAATGTGGCGGCGCCTTCGAGCAACTGGTCGACCGCGCGCGCGCCCGCCTCGGCGGTGAAGCCGGTGTTGACGACCAGCCGCTCGTCGTAGCTGATGCCCGCCTCATCGAGGCCGCGCCGGTAGCCGGCCAGGCGGTCGCGCGCAACGTACAACGCCGCCGGCCCGGCCAGGAAGGCGATGCGCCGATGGCCCAGGCCCACGAGCTCGTGGACCATGGCGGCAATGCCGCCCACGTTGTCGACGCTGATCTCGGGCTTGCCGAGTGCGTGTGGCGAGAGATGGACTACCGCCGCACCGGCCGCGCGCATCGCATCGAGATGCTTGAGCAACTCCTCGTTGTGGGCCGGGTCGTCGAGGCCGCTGCCGGCGAAGATGATCGCCGCGGCGCGCAGCTGGCGGAGCAGTCGGACATACGAGCTCTCGCGCGCCGCGTCCCGCTCGGACGAGCAGGTGATGACCAGGTAGCCGCTGCCCTCGGCACCGTCCTCGACGCCGCGCACGATCTCGGCAAAGTACGGGTCGGTGATGTCGTGAACGATGACGCCGACGAGCGGCGTCTGGGACTTGAGCAGCCCGCGCGCCAGCGCGTTGGGCACGTAGTCGAGCGCGCGGGCGGCGTCGAGGACCCGCTCGCGCGTCTGCGCGCTGACCGGGTATCCCGATTCCGAAACGACGCGCGAGGCAGTGGCGATCGAGACGCCCGCGCGGCGAGCGACCTCGCTTATCGATGTCAAGGCGCTGCTACCTGTCGACGTTCAGTAGGTGGGCGCATACGACTTGGCTTCGTCGCGCACCGTGACCCACTGCCACTCGGTGAAGGTGTCGAGGTTGGCCTCGCCGCCGAAGCGGCTGCCGTTGCCCGACAGGCCCATGCCACCGAACGGGATCGTGGCCTCGTCGTTGATGGTCTGGTCGTTGACGTGGACCATGCCTGCCTTGATGCGCTGGGCGATGGCCAGGCCGCGCGAGATCGAACGCGAGTAGACCGCGCCGGCAAGGCCGTACTGGCTCGAGTTGGCCAGCGCGACGGCCTCGTCGTCGTCGTCGAAGGCGATCACCGGCGCCACCGGCCCGAACACCTCGTCGGTCCACGCCGGGGTCTGCGTGGTCACGTCGGCGAGGACAGTGGGCCGGTAGAAAAGCCCCTCGTAGGTGCCGCCCACCACCAGCCGCGCGCCGGACTCGACCGAGCGCCTGACGATGTCATCGACATGCCTGAGCTGCTGCTCATTGACGATGGGGCCCAGTTCAACGTCCTCGCGGTAAGGGTCGCCGGTGCGCAGCCGGCGCGCCGTCGCGGCCAGCCGCTCGACGTACTCGTCGACCACCCTGCGCTGCACGATGTGGCGTCCCGTGGCGAAGCAGACCTGGCCCTGGAACTGGAACGCGGCGTAGGCGCCGGCGCTCGCCGCTGCGGGCAGGTCCGCGTCGTCGAGCACGATGAGCGGGTTGTTGCCACCCAGCTCGAGGCTGACCTTCTTGAGCAGCCCGCCAGCCAGCGATCCCACCTTGCGCCCGACTTCGGTCGAGCCGGTGAACGAGACCACGTTGACGTTCGGGTCGGTGACCAGCGCCGCGCCGGCTTCCGCGTCGCCGATTACGATCTGGAGCAGGCCATCGGGCAGGCCCGCCGCGCGGAAGATCGTGGCGAACATGGCACCGCCACACACCGGTGTCTGCGGATCGGGCTTGAGGATGACCGCGTTGCCGAGCGCCAGCGCCGGGGCGACGACGCGCATGCCCAGCACGGATGGTGAGTTCCACGGCGTGATGGCCCCCACGACACCGGCGGGAACGCGGCGGATCATCGACAGCCGCTCCTTCTGGACGGTGGGCACCAGCGAGCCGTAGGGCTGCCAGGGCATGGCCGACGCGGCGAGCAGCTCGGCTACGGTGAAGTTCTGCTCGTGGTGCATCTTGTTGTGGTGCGCGCCCGTCTCGCGCTGCGTCCACGACCCGAATTCGGCGCGATGCTGTTCGTAGATCTCGGCTGCCCGGCGCAGGATGGCCGAGCGCTCCTGGTAGTCGGTCGCCGCCCACGCGGGCTGGGCGGCGGCGGCGGCGGCGGCGGCACGACGCACATCGTCGGGCGTCGACTGGCGGATCGTCAGCAGGTGCCGGCCGGTCGCCGGCTCGCGAACCTCCTTCGGTTCGCCGGTGCCCGGCTGCCAATCGGCCAGGAATGGATCCAGCCAGCCCGACTTCTCGCCGGCAGCCGACTTCGATTCAGGAGCCGTCGTCGCCATCATTGCCTCCTTCCGCCGCCGGAGCGTGATGCTCCGCGGACCACTCTCGCTCTGCATAGCTGTGCGGGAACCCGGCCGCCAGGGCGCGCTTGCCCGTTACCGGATCGCGCCACACGGGCCCGTGTTCGAGCACCTTGTCGATCAGCCCTTCTTCGAGATATTCCGGGTAAAGCCACGACTTGACCTCGATCGCCTCCTGGCCGGGATAGCCGATCACCTCTCGTACCTGCTTGTCGGTGTAGTAGGCACCCACCACGACTAGCTGCAGTGCCGCCAGGTTGTCCGGCTCGGCCTCGAGCGCCGCCAGGCGCGCCCGCGGCTCGTCGCCCAACTCCGGCCGCAACGCGACGCCGAGCGCCTCGACCAGGTCCGGCCGGGCCTCGAGCACGAAGCGCAGCCGCGCGTCGTTGATCACCTCGCCCGCCGACGGCATGCCGTGCGCCGCCGGGATGAGCACACCGGCCACCGTGGTGAAAGCCTGCCTGGCCTGCGCGTCAAGGGCGGCCAGCGGATCGGCCGTGACAGCGGTCATAGCGGCACCTGCTGGTCGAAGCGCGTCTGGACCATGTGCTCGGCAGCCCGCAGTGCAAGCGCGACGATCGAGGAAGTGGGATTCACGCCGGAGGAAGTGACGAAGCTCGATCCGTCGACGACGTACAGGTTGGGCACGTCGTGGGTCCGGTTCCAGCGATCGAGCACCGACGTCGCCGGGTCGGTGCCCATACGCGCGGTGCCCAGCAGGTGCCAGCCGCTGTAGCGCATCAGGCGGTCGACCTCGACCGTGTGCGCGCCGGCCTCCTTGAGCGATTCGGTCGCCTTCTCGATGTGGAAGTCGAGCAGCCGGCGCGAGTTGTCCGACACCTTGTAGTGCACCTCCGGTGCCGGGATATCCGACGAATCCTTGAGCGTCTTCGACAGGACGATGTGGTTGGCCGCGTCGGGCAGGTCCTCGCCGAACAGGCCCCAGTTGGCGCCGTGGCCCAGGTGCGAACGGACGTGCAGGTGGTGATCCGCGCCCCACACCTGCGTGCCGGCGCGGCTGGGGAGTGCCGCGTTGATCGGCCCGAAGGTGGGCGCCAGGCCCCACTTGGCGCCGCGCATGAAGCCCCGTTTCTCGTCGGTCTCGTAGAACTCGAACGACTCGATCGAGCAGCCGAACTGGCCCTGCCAGCTGACCAGGTTCTCGTCGAACAGGCCGCCGACGTTGGCGAAGGGATGCATCATCAGCCGCCGGCCGACGAGACCAGACGAGTTGGCCAGGCCGTCGGGGTGGCGGTCGTCGGCCGACAGCAGCAGCAGGCGCGGCGTGCCGATCGCGTTGGCCGCGAGCACGGTCACCCTGGCCGGCTGGAAATGTTCCTTGCCATCCTTGTCGATCCATGTCGCGCCGGTGACCAGACCCTTGGCGTTGGTCTCCAGTTTGCGCACGCGGGCACCGGTGATCAGCTGCGCGCCGTGGGCGATGGCCTTGGGCCAGTGCGTCAGGTCGGTCGAGGCCTTGGAGCCCTCGCTGCAACCCTGCTGGCAGGTGCCGCGCTGGACGCACGGCCGGCGGCCGTCATACGGTGCCGACAGGATCGAATTCGGTTCCGGCCACCAGTGCCAGCCCAGCCTGCTGTGGGCACGGGCGACCTTGAGGCCACCGGCACCGATGGGCAGTGGCGGCAGCGGGGGATCCTCGCCGCCCGGCGGATAGGCTGGGTCGCCGCCCATGCCACTGACGCCGAACTCTCGGTCGGTGCGCTCGTAGTACGGGCGTAGCTCTTCGTAGGTGAGTGGCCAGTCGTCGGCAATGCCGTCCAGGGAGCGCACCCGGAAGTCGCTCGGCAGCATGCGCGGCCACGCCCCGGCGAAGATGAGCATCGAGCCGCCGACGGCGTTGAACATCAGCGGGGAGAGGTCGCTGTCCGCCTCGTCGAGCGGGTAGTCGTCCGCCAGGCCACGTACGTTCGGGCTGGTCGACCATTGCTTGCGCATGACCAGTTCCCAGTCGAGCTCCGGCCCGCGGAACTCCGACTTGTCGTGCCACTCCCCCTGCTCGAGGCAGGTGACCTTGAAGCCGGCCTCGGCCAGCCGCCGGGCCACGACGCCGCCCGACGCGCCGGCCCCGATGATCAGGACGTCTGCAGGTTCGGCAGCCACGGATTCCTCCCGCTCCGGACGGTTTGGGTGCGATGAGGACGTCGCTCGGCCCTCATCATCCGAGCGACGGCCTCGGGCTGAAACAGTAAACGCTTTCTATGGCGCCGACAAGAGGGTCTCCCGGCCCGCGCCACGCTCTTTTTTCGCCCCGAACGAACGCGACTGCTGGCCTCCTTGCGCTGCCATTCCCGCGAGAACCAATCGACGCCTGATGCTTGCGACTTGCCGCGACAGCTCGTGACGTTCGCTCGCAGCCTGCGCGCGCCCGTTCCGGCCGTGTCAGCACCCCAGTTCGCGATCTGTCCACTCAAGCGGCACTACCGCCGCGATCGACCTCGTATGCCCTGGTGCAAGTTTCACGCCCGCGGAGCTGGCGAGGGAGTCGTTCGAGCTGGGGCAGAAGGCGGACATGGCGCCGATAGTTCCGTTTCCTTCGACCGATCCCAGAGTCGGCCTGCCGGACCGCGGCGCCCGCGTCCAGCACTCGGGGCAAAGTGCGGCCGCCGTTCGAACCACGACCTTGAACCAGGCATCGCACTCGCTCCGATGCACGACGACGGCTACTTCGACGAGGCGGTGGCTGCCCGCCGGCCAAGGCCCCCTGTCACCGCCGGCTATAGCCGCGAATGCTCGATAATCGATTAGACTGCGACAAATGGCCGAGACCCCCAGAGACGAGCTTGCCCGCTTCCGTCTCGACGGCCGCGTCGCACTCGTCGCAGGCGGCGCCGGCGGCATCGGCAGCCGGCTCTCAGTCGCCCTCGCAGGTGCCGGCGCCGAGGTGGCCGTGCTGGGTCGCGACTCGGCCCATCTCGGCACCGTCGTCAAACAGATCCAGAATGCCGGCGGCGAGGCCATGGCGGTGACGGCCGACGTCACCCGGCGCGAGGAGGTCGACCGCGCGGTCGCAGAGGTGGTCGATCATTTCGGCCGCTTGGATATCGCCATCCACGCCGTTGGCGGCGGCGCTGGAACCGCCCTCTACCCCGCTGAGGAATACCCCGAGGCTGAGTTCGACCGCATTTTCGACCTGAACTTCACCAGCGCCGTGTTCGTCAGCCAGGCGGCGGCGCGAGCGATGATCAGGGGTGGCCGCGGCGGGCACGTGCTGCACATTTCGTCGGTGCGCGGCCAGCTGGGCATCAACGCCGGCTATCTCTCGTACGTGGCGGCCAAGGGCGCGATCAACGCCATCACCCGCCAGCAGGCGACCGAGTGGGCGAAGTACGACATCAACGTCAACGCCATCGCGCCGACGTTCGTGGCCACGCCCCAGGTGGCCAGCCTGCTCGCCGATGAGCAGTTCAGGGCCGGCCTGCTGGCGCGCATCCCGCTCGGCCGCATCGCCGACACCGACGATCTGGTCGGCGCGGTGCTCTTCTTCTGTTCGGACGCGTCGTCGTTCGTTACCGGTCAGATCCTCACGCTTGACGGCGGCCTGACCGCGACGCAGTAGTCCGACCTCTTTGAATCGAGGCGAGGAAGAGCCATGGCATTCGAGCCGGTCACGCCCAACGTCAGGACCGATATCACCATTCGCGGTTGCAACCCGTCGTACGTCACCACCTCTGGCGGGGTAGTGGTGATCGATACGCCACAACTGCCGACGCGCGCGGTGGCGATGCGCAAGGAGGCCGAGTCACACGGCCCGATCCAGTACGTGATCAACACCGAGCATCACGTCGATCACATCTTCGGCAACTACTACTTCCGGGGCATCGGTGGCCACATCATTCACCACCAGGGCGTGGCGGATAACTTCATGACATCCACGCCGCTCCTCGATCCGTTCGACTACGCCGCCGAAGCCATTCCGATGAGCGACCCCGATGGCGCGACGATTTTTCCCGCCCGCGGCGAGTACTTCAAGGCACCCGGCCGGGCGGACATCGTGTTCACGGGCGACGTGGTGCTGCACGTGGGCGACCACACTTTCAACCTGGTCTGGACGCCCGGCCACACGCCCGGGCAGATCGCCGTGCACGTTCCCGAGGAGCGCGCGGTCTTCACCGGCGACACCGTCTTCTCGGAAGTTCAGACGTGGGTCATGGCGTCCGACGTCGACCAGTGGGTGGCTGCGCTCAACCGCATTGCCGAGTTGGACGTGGACATCGTCGTGCCCGGGCACGGGCCGGTAACGAACCTCAAGTACCTGCAGGTCCAGAAGGCGGTGCTGCTCGAGTGGAAGGCGATGATCGCCGCCGCGGTGGCCAAGGGCTGGTCACGCGAGGAGACAATCGCGCGCTGCAACATGCGTGACCGCTACCCGGTCGATATCGGGCAGGAATACATGATGGATTACATCCAGAAGCACAACGCCGGCATCCTCTGGGACAAGCTCAGCGCCAACGCCGTCTAGCAGGCTTCTACCAGAGCGTCACCGGGTGAGGGTGACGGTGCGAGCGCAGTTTCCTGTCCTTTGTAATCAGGACCCAGCCATGCTCGATTGCGGTCGCATAGATGAGTCGGTCGGCCGGATCGCCCGGAAAGGTCGACGGCAGGCCGACCGCGGCCGTGGCAATGGCCGGCGACACCGGGATGGTGCGGACCTGCGTGGCCAGTTGCCGCAACCAGGCGGATATGGGTATCGAAACGACTATCCGCTCGTGCCGAGCGAGCCACGCGAGCTCAAACCATGAGATGTCGGCGACGGCAAGCTCGTCAGCCGCACTGATCGCGCGGGTGGCCGGCGCGCTGATTCGTTCGGGTTCGGCCGACCACCAGTGGAGGACATGGCTATCGAGCAGAACGGCGCTCACGCCAGGTTCCAGTCGACTCCGGTCGTGAAGAGCTCGTCTTCCTCGGCGACAGCCGTCATCGCCACGCCCGACAGGCGGCCGCGCAGGCCATGCGGCCCGGCTGCCGGCACGAGGCGGGCAACCGTGCGGCCGTGTTTCGTGATCTCGACTTCCTCACCGGCCGCCACTTCATCGAGCAGCGCGAGGATCTTCGCCTTTGCCTCGGTAGCAGTCAGCTTAATGGTCATGTGGTCAGTATAGCGGTCAGTCGCGGTGGCTGACTGTCGCGACGTCGACCTCGTTGCCGTAGGCGTCCGCGAGCGTCCACCAGGCCGGCGCGAAGTCGTCACGGACCAGGTGACCGCCCGCCGCCAGCGCCGCTTCGACACGGGCCTTGGCCTGCTCGATCGGCACCCACACCGCGATGTGGATCGCACCGAGCCCATCGCCGCGTGGCTCTTCCATGGTCTCGAACCAGAACGCAGCGCCGCGATCGTGCTGGTCGACCAGGTCCTCCTCCGGGCTGTCGGGCCGGGGAATGTAGCCGAGCACGGTCCGCCAGAAGGGCGTTATCGCCTTGATGTCAGGCGCCCCGGGGATGATCAGCAGGCTTTGCACCTGGGCGGGATCCGCCTTCAGTCCGAGATCCCGGGCAACCTTCGAGATCTGCTGGCCCAGGGCGAGATCGCGGTGCGTGAGGCCCATCATGTCGTCGCGAAGCGTCACTACGCGGACTGTCACGCCTTCGCCGCGGATGTCGATGCCGAACTGGTGCTCGCCCAGGCCGGCAATCTGCGCCAGTGCCCCGATGAACTCGACGGACTGCGCGAGCGAGGCGGTCGGATAGAACGCCACGGCGCCATCGCTGACGATGCGCCAGTCGGGAGCCGCCGCCAGGAAATCGGCCGTCTTCATCGCATCGGTCACTTGTCATCCTCCCTCGGTCTGAGCATCCAGGTTGGACTCAGCCTGATCCGTTGGCGAAGGCGAAGCCGCTGAGCGGCTCCACCCACACGTTCATGTACAGGCGGTACGAAACCCAAGTCTTGCCCGGCTCGATAACGTCGCCGCTGACCGACACCTGCCAGAACGGTGGGAAGACGGCCAGCCCGACGCCGTCCACGGTCACGTTCGCCAGCGTCTGCGCCGGATCGTGCGAACCAACGAAGTAGGAACGAGCAAGGTCCGCGGCCCGGAGCGTGCCTGCAGCCAGCCACAGTGCAACGAGCAGGACCACGAACGCGACGATCCACCGGCGACGCAGGCGCCAGACCAGGGGGCGCTGGCGGGCCGCCATTGGCTGTTCGACGATCGACATCAGTGCCACCTCGTGGCGAACGCTTTGAGCCAGTATCGTCGTTGCCTCCAAGCTTGATGTCCGACTACCACCTCCACCTGCATCCCCACCGCCCGCAGCCCGGCGCGCCGCCGATGGGCGAGTACCCGCCCGGCTACATCGACCGCTACGTGGAAGTGGCGCTGTCGCGTGGCGTGACCGAGATCGGCTTCACCGAGCACCTGTACCGCTGCGTCGAGGCCGAGTCCGCGCTCGGCCGCTGGTGGGACCGCGACAGCAACCCGCTGCTGCGCGCGCAGACCCAGGAGATGCTCGCCCGCGAGCGCAACCTGTCACTCGACAAGTACGTGGCGGTGGTGCTCGACGCCAAGGCGCGCGGGCTGCCGGTCAAGCTCGGGCTGGAGGTCGACTTCGAACCCGGCCGCGAGCGCCAGGTGCTGGACCTGATCGCGCCCTATCCGTGGGACTACCTGGTCGGCTCGGTGCACTGGATCGATGGCTGGGATTTCGTCCGCCGCGACGCGCCGGACGAGTTCCATCGGCGCGGCATCGAGACGGCCTGGCGGCAATACTTCGAGCTCGAGACCGCGCTCGCTGCGTCGGGCACGGTCGATGTCCTGGCCCACGTCGACGTGGTCAAGAAGGCCGGCCTGCGCCCGGCCGCAGAAGTGATGGATGAGCTCTACCGGCCCGTCGTCGCGGCGGCGGTCGCGTCGGGCGTGGCGATAGAGGTCTCCTCCGCCGGCTTGCGCCGCGCGTCGAACGAGATCTTCCCCGCTGCACCGTTTCTGGCCATGTTGAGCCGCGCCGGCGTACCCATCACCCTCGCCTCGGACGCGCACATGGCCGAAGACGCGGCCTGGGGGCACGACCTGGTGGTCGCCGCCGCCCGCGCCGCCGGATACACCGAGCACCTGCGCTTCGATTCGCGCTCGCGGTCGCATCTCCCTCTCTAGGCACCGCGGCCGACGTAGACTCGGCCGATGCCCAGGCCGATGCTGCTGTTCTCACCGTGGCCACCGTCGCCGCCTCCCCCGCAGAACCACCCGTCCCTGCCTCAGTGGTCGGCGCCGGCTCCATCGTTCTATCCGATCACCGTCGGGCGCGGCGTCTCGCTGGCGTTCCATCTCTTTCGCTTCGGCTGGCGGACATTCGTCGCGATCAACCTGGTCGCCTACCTGCCGGTCGCCCTGGTCACTGCTGGTGTTTCGTACGTGACATACGGCCCCATGTCGGACTGGCAGCAGGAATTCGCCAGCAGCTCGATCGGGACCTACTCGGACGCATCACAGGCGTTGGCTACTTTTCCGTGGTCCGGCCTGGTCATGACGGTGGTCGCCAGCCTCCTCGTCGGGGTATTCGCCTTGGTCGGCCAGGCAGCCCTCGTCGACGCCATGACCGCCGCGCTAAACGGCCGGCCGTTGAACGCGCGGCGCTCACTCGGGGCGGCAGCGGCGCGCCTGCCGAGCCTGATCGCGATCTACCTGGTGCTCGCCATCGTTGGCATATTGCTGGCCGGTCTCAGCCTCGCGGTGCCGCTGCTCGTGGTGCTTCCCAGCCTGGGCATAACCGGCGGCCCGATGGTGTTCCTGGGCCTGGTCGTGTTCGTTGCCGTGATCGCCGCGACCGTCTTTGTCACGATCCGGTTCAGTTTCGCGCTGCAAGCGCTGATCGTGGAGCGGCTGCCGGCGGTCCAGGCACTGCGGCGCAGCTTGTATCTGCTCGGCGGCTCGATGCTGCGCCTGATCGGCTGGTCGCTCGTCTTCGGGCTCATCGTCGGGCTGATCGGAGTCGTCGTTTCCCTGGCCGGACTTGTCGTCTCTCTCATCGTCGCGCCGCCAAAGCTCACGAGTCTCACCGCCACGTTCCCGGCCACGGCCGTGCTAATCCAGACGGCTCCTCGACAGCCTCTTCGCAGCCGTGTTCGCGCCGGTGACCACGATCGGTTTGACCTTCCTTTACCTCGAAATCCGGTGGCACCACGGCGAGGTGGTGCCGGCGCCGGGCCAGCCGACCAGCGCGTAACGGGCCTCGACTCGGCTGCATCATGGCAAGACCCTGACACCCGTACCCCGTCGTTCGGACGACGCATGCCGGCAACACCGGTTGGGCACGTTGAACCGATTGTGCCGAGCCCACCGGCCACGGAGCGCCGCAAGCCGGTCCGAACCCCTTCGGTCAGGACGACGCCGAGTCACGCTCCTGCAGTGCGCGCCAGACGCGCTCGGGCGATAGCGGCAGGTCGCGGATCGCCACGCCAATAGCGTCGCGTACGGCCGCGGCCACGGCCGATGACACGGCCAGTAGCGCGCCTTCGCTCATGCCCTTGGCGCCGTACGGTCCCGGCCCATCGGCGTTCTCGACCGTGTCACTGAGCATCTCTTGCGGCAGGTCCATCGAGGTGGGGATGCGGTAGTCGATCGCGCCCAGGTTCCGGATCCGCCCGGCATCGTCAAAGATGTAGTGCTCCATCAGGGTGTGGCCCAGGCCCATGATCGCCGCGCCCTCGTCCTGCATCTGCACCTGAAGCCGGTTGATCGAGCGGCCCACGTCCGACACCGCCACGTGGCGATGGATGGTGATGTCGCCGGTGTCCTCGTCGACGCTCAATTCCACGGCCGTGGCGTTGAACTCGAAGAACGCCGCTGAGCCGCCCAGCGGATGCCCCTCCTCGGCTTCCTTGCGCGCCTCGCCGGTGCCCATCACCTCGCCGCCCAGCCGGCCCAGCGCCGCGCGAACTGCCTCGGCGGTCGACTGTGACCCGTCATCCAGGTCGACGCCCTTCTCGCGCAGCTTGGCCTTGATCTCGCGGCACGCGGCGAGCACGGCGTTGCCCATCAGCACGGTCGAACGCGAGGCCGACGTCTGCTGGTCGTAGGGCACCACCGCGGTGTCGCCCATGACCGTCGCGACCTGGTCCATGGGCACGTGCAGTTCGGCCGCCGCGATCTGGGCGAAGATCGTCCGCGCGCCCTGGCCCATGTCCTGCGTCCCGGCGTAGACGACCACCGATCCGTCAGCCAGGAGGCGCACCAGCGAGTGCGACAGGCCGGTTGTCGGGCCCGACTTGATGCCCAGCGCGATCCCCCGCCCGTGGCCCGCCGGCTTGGCTGAAATCCCACTGCGCCAGCTCGGCCGCGCGCCGGACCGTCTGCGCCCAGTCGCCGTCGCAGGCGGTGTCGAAGGGGATGAACTTATCGCCCTTGCGTGCCAGGTTGCGCAGGCGGATTTCCAGCGGGTCGAGGCCCAGCTCGAGCGCGGCCTCGGTGATGTTCGACTCGACCGCCCAGTTGATCTGCGGGTTGCCGAAGCCACGAAACGCGGTCGAGGGCACGGTATGCGAGAGCACGCTACGCGCGAGGATGCGCGCGGCCGGCCAGATGTACGGGCCATTGCCGATGTACGAGCCCTTGCCGGTGACGCGGTCGGCGATGTCGGCATACGCACCGATGAGGTAGCTCGCATCGATCTCCTGAAAGACGAAGCTGCCGTCGCGGTTGACGCCCGTACGCACGGTGATCTCGGTCTCGGTCCGGCGCACCGCCTGGAACGTCTCCTCGAGCGACAGCACCAGGCGGACCGGCCGGCCAGTGCGTAGCGCCATGAATGCCAGCACCGGTTCGTACTTGGCGTGCTGCTTGCCGCCGAACGCGCCGCCCGGGTCGGGCGCGTAGACGCGCACTTTGGCCAGCGGCAATCCGACCACGCGTGCCAGCACGCGCTGCAGCCAGTAGGGATGCTGGATGGTCGTCCAGACGGCGAGGCCGTCGCTGTCGGGCGCGGCCATGAAGGCGTGCGGCTCGATGGCGAACTGGGTGACCATCGGGAAGTGGTAAGTGTGCTCGACCACGACGTCCGCCGTGGCTCCGTCCACCTCGCCCCAGCCGACCCTGTGCTCGCGCAGCACGTTGGTGTTGGCCAGTGGGTCGTTCGGACGTAAAGACGGGTCCTGGACCAGCGGTGCATCGGGTGCCAGCGCGCCGGCGACGGTGAACACCGCGGGCAGCTCCTCGTAGTCGATCGTGACCAGCCGCGCCGCTTCCTCTGCCGCGTCCCTGGTGTCCGCCGCGACGATCGCGACCGGGTCGCCGTGATACTTGGCCTCACCGGTCGCGATCACCGGCCGGTCGGTGAATTGCGGGCCGAAACGGGGCATCGGGTCGGGCATGTCCGACGCCGAAAAGACCATCCGGCAGCCGGGTACAGCGAGCGCAGCGGAGGCGTCGATCCCGCGGATGCGCGCGTGCGCCACGGGCAGCGTTACGAGTTTCGCGTGCAGCTCACCGGGCAGGTGGATGTCGGCCACGTACAGCTGGTCGCCCGTGACGCGCGGTTCACCGCCACCACGCAGGACCGGCTGGCCAATTCGGACGGTCACCGCTGCCGCCCGCTCACTGGTCGACCACGTGCGCGGGCAGGTCGCGCACCGACTCTGACGTCGCCACGACAGCCTCAGCGGTCGCCTCGCCCGCCGCAGTCGCTTCGACCGCCTCGAAGATCTGCTCATAACATGCGCAGCGGCACAGGTTGCCGGCCAGGCCCTCCTCGATCTCGGCCCGGCTCGGGTGGGCCACGCGACTCAGCAGGTCGTCGCTGGCCATCAGCTGGCCCGGGATGCAGAAGCCGCACTGCACCGCACCCTTCTCGAGGAAGGCCGACTGCAGGCGCGTCAGCCGGCCGGGCTCGGGTGCCAGGCCTTCGACCGTCGTCACCTCTCCCCCGTCGGCCTCGACCGCGAGCACGAGGCACGAATCCACGATGCGGTCGTTGAGGCGGACGGTGCACGCGCCGCACTCGCCGACGAGACAGCACTCCTTGGTGCCGGTCAGGCCAAGGTCGTCGCGCAGGACATCGAGCAGCGTGTGCTGCGGCGCGACGGACACCGACCGCGGCCGGCCGTTGAGCGTCACGCTGATATCGATCATGCCGCAGCCGCCAGTCGCTCGCGTGCCGTCGTCAGCGCACGCTCGGTGAGGACGCGCAGCATCGCCAGGCGGTAGTCGGGTGACGCGCGCATCGAGGTTGGCGACGGGTGCGCCGCCGCGAACCAGTCTTCCAACGGAGCGTCACCGCGCTCGCTGACGAAGAGCAGCGGCCGCGGGCCCAGGCTGCCATAGGCCAGGCGCGTGGTGCCCGTCTCGTCGAGCGAGACGGCAAGCGTCACCGATGCCAGGTCGTGTCCGCGCCGCCGAGTTCGCCGCTGGAAGGCGGAACCGCGCCGCATCGTCGGCAGCGGCAGCTCGATCGCCGTGACCAGTTCCCCGGGCTGGAGCGTGGTCACCCCGGAGCGCACGAAGAAGTCATCCAGCGCGATCATCCGCTCACCGGCCGGCCCAACCGCGTGCACGCGGGCGTCGTAGACCAGCAGCGAGGGCACCGTGTCGGCGGCCGGCGAGGCGTTGCAGATGTTGCCGGCCAGCGTCGCCCGGTTGCGGATCTGCACCGAGCCAACGAATCGCGCGGCATCGGCCAGCGCCGGAAAGCGCTGCTGGATAACCGGCAAATCGTGGATGTCGGTCATGACCGTGCCGGCCGAGATGCGCACCGCGACGGCGTCCCGGGTGATGGCCGGGGCAAGCTCCGGTATGCGCTTGACGTCGATCACCGCCGCCGGCGTGTACGTGCCGTCGCGCAGGCGGATGATCAGGTCGGTGCCGCCGGCCAGGATGCGCGCATCCGTACCGCGCTCGGCCAGCAACGCGACCGCGTCGGCCAGGGTCGCCGGACGCTCATAGGCGAAGGCGCGCACCCGCTAGAGGACCTTCTCGACCTCGTCCAGAAGGACCTGTGGATTGGCCGCTCTGACGAAGAAATAGGGACGCTCGCAGAAACGCTCCGCGAAGGCGGCGCGCGCGCGGCGTCGAGCGTCACTGTCGACGATGGGCATCGGCTGCCCGGGTGCCAGCAGCTCGTTGAGCAGGAAGTAGTTCTGCAGCGAGTGGAGTGTCTGGAACTGGCGCTCGAAAGGGATCATCTCGGCCAGGCTGGGCTCGAAGTTGCCGTCGATCGCGGGCACGATGACGACGTCCACGTTCGACGGCTGGTCGTAAAAGTCCCAGCTGGGCAGGCCGCCGAAGAACTTGGCCACGCCCGCCTCGGGCGCCGCCTTGTCGGCTCGCTCGGTGCCTACCGCGCGCTTCTTGAGATACACGTCCTTGGAGCCCATCACGGCGACGCCCTCGTCGCTGATGACCGTTGTCTCGGTCGAGATCAGCTGCGCGCCGCGCCGGCACGCCTCGACCTGGCCCATCGTCTTGCCGTGGTTCAATTCGCCACCCAGGAAGACCATCGTCCGCCCGTTCCAGCGCACCGCCGACGCGTGGAACGGGTGCAATCCATGGTCCTCGAGGCGCAGCGACAGCAGCGTTACCACGGCCTTCTGGAGCGGGCCTGCGGCCCACTCGCCGACGAAGCTCAGCACCCCGTCGTCATAACTCACTGACTTGTCGCCGCGACGACGCCAGACCAGTCCCGCCGCAGGCGCGGCCGGCTTTCCTTCGATGACCTGCACCGCCGCCAGGCGGTAGTTCAGAAAGTTCATGTCGACCAGCGCCTGGTCGGCGGGTGCGGCATCGAAGACGTCCATACGCAGGCGCGCCGGTCCACACACAAACTCCGCGGACAGGCTCGGTTTGTCGCTCACTCTTCGCCCACGGTGACCGGCTTGCTGATATGCAACACCTGCTCCTCCGCCTCGCGTGCGTGGACGCGCATCGCCTGTGCGGCCCGCTCGGGATCGCGCGCCTCGAGCGCCTCGACGATGGCCAGGTGGCGATCGGCCAGCCAGTGCAGGTCGGCGCCGGGTAGCGTCGCGGTCAGGTAGGTACGGGCGAACGGCTCGAGTATCTTCCACAACCGCTGGATCGTCCGGTTGCCCGACGATTCGATGACACAGTCGTGGAACTCCGAGTTCTGGAGTGCCTGTGCGTGGGCATCGCCGCGGTCCGCGCTGGCGCGCATGTCGACGAGCAGCGCGCGCATGGTCGCGAGCGTCGCCTCGTCGACGCGCGTGGCGGCCTGGCGCGCGGCGATCGCCTCGAGCTCGCCACGCACCTCCATCGCCTCGACCAGCTCGTTCGCCGCCGGCTCGCGTACCTTGGCTCCGCGGTACGGGTGCATCTCGACGAGGCCGAGCGTGGCCAGATCGCGCAGCGCCTCGCGCACCGGCGCCTGGCTGGTGCCCAGCTGGCGCGCCACGCGCGTTTCGATGATGCGCGATCCGGGCGGCAGCTCGCCTTCCAGAATCCACTGCAGCATGCGGTCCTTGACCTGCGCGGAAAGGACACTGCGAGCGAGCGGCAGTGCGCCGGCCGCCTGGTCGGCGTCCGAGCGAACAGCCATCAGCCGATCGGCTCGAGGAACGCGCGGGAGCGCAATTCGAGCAGCGGCACCGCCTCGCCGAGCACGTACTGCTTGAAGTAGTCGGAGGCCGAATGCGCCTCGAGCGCAGCCTGGTCGACGTACTGCTCGTAGAGCTCGAACGTGCGCGGGTCATCGGCTGATCGGTGCGCCTGGTAGAACAGGCAACCCGGTTCGGCCCGCGTGAGGGGCGTCATGAGTTCCAGGATCTCTGCGCAGCGCTGCTCGTTGCCGGGCTTGGCGCGCCAGGTGGCCGTGAGCACGATCATGGCGACCTCCGTACGTCGGGATTGGGCAGCTGCGCGTCGGTCACCGCCGCGAGCAGGTCGTGATAGCTGGCGATGAACGAGCGCAGGGTGCGCACGCTGGGCGGGAAGGTGTCGAATTCGTCGAACGATAGGCCGTCCGGCTCGTATGCACGGCGGAAGTCGGCAAAGTGGCTCGACAGCTCGGCGACGTAGCGCGGGTCGACCGGGTCGTCCATCCGCTCGCGCACGTCGACCGTCGAGGCGTTGAACTGCTTCTGCCACTTCGAAGGCAGGGTGATGACCACGTCGCCGCCGATGAACTCCGACCAGTGCAGGTGGTGGCGGATCGCCGCCGCCAGCAGCCGCGCCCGGAAGCCGCGCTCCTGGAAGATCTTGTAAGCGCGCTTGAAGACGGCGACGCCCGAGTAGGCCAGCGCCGCCGGGTGGACGACGATGCCGTCGCGCTCGGCGAGCAGCTTCAGCCAGTCCTCGATGCGCCCGACCATGATCGTGATGACCGGGCCCATGTCGTCGGTCGCTAGCCCGTCGCGCTCGCGCCGCTGAAGACCCCGCTCGACGGCCTCGGCCGCGGCAACCGCCTGGGCCACCGAGAACGACACGGTGCAGTTAACCGACACGCCGCGGTAGGTCGCTTCCTCCATCACGCCGATGCCCACCCTGGTGGCCGGGAACTTGACGATGATGTTCGGAGCGACCGACATGAAGTGGACGCCCTGCTCGAGCATCGGCTCGGGGCTGCGCCAGAAGGTCGGGTTGGTCTGCATCGACAGCCGTCCCTGCTTGCCGCCGAAGCGCTCGAACGCAGGCTCGAGCAGCCTGGCCCCGGCACGCGACATGTCCTCGACGATCGCCCACGCGAGCTCGACCTCCGTCGCCGTCGGCATCTCCGCCGCCAGCTCACACACTCGCGCGCGCCAGCGCTCGGGATCGGTCTTCCAGTTGTCCATGACGATCGTCGGGTTGGCCGTGGCGCCGACCGCGCCGTGCTCGATGGCATAGGCCAGCTCGTCGACGTTGCACGAGTCGTTCCATAGGTCGCTCGCCGTGGCTGCCGTCTGTTGGAGCGGGCTCAGGGCCTGCACTTGGGTGGCCGTCATCGCGTCACCTTCACCCGGCAGTCGTGAACAGGTCATTGCGCGGTTGCGCGGCCGTCTCGAGGATGTCGACGATCCCCTTCGTGCCGTCCACGCGTACGCGATCGCCGGTCTTGATGTAGCTCGTGCCGTCCTGCGTGCCAACCACGGCCGGGATGCCGAACTCGCGCGAGAGGACGGCCGGGTGCGCGGTCAGCCCACCGGCATTGGAGACTAGGCCGGCGATCTTGGTGAACAACACCACCCAGGCCGGGTTGGTCATGTGGCAGACCAGAATGTCGCCCGCCCTGACTCCGTCGAACTGCTCCTCGCGGAGCACCACCCGCGCGATGCCCTCGACCACGCCCGGTGAACCGCCGATACCCTTCACCTGGCCGGCCACGCCGCCCTTGCGCGTGAACTTTTCCGGGAAGCCCCAGTTGACCAGGTACGGGAAGTCGAGCTGACTCTGCGTCGCGGTGCCGATCCACGCCCGCGGCCGGAACGTGTACGACTTCTCGCGCTCCGCCTTGCGCCCGGCGACGAGCGCCCTGGCGTCGAACGCAGCATGGTCGCCGATCAGCGCGCGCAGCTCGTTGTAGCGCAGGTACACCACGTCGTCGGGTTGTCCGAGCACGCCGGCCGCGACCAGCTTGCGGGCGATGGCAATCAGCACCAGGCGAACGTGCGCGTTGGCACCCTGGTCGATGTAGAAGTGGTGATCGGGCGTAAGCGGCGCCATGCGCAGGTTGACTTCGTTGGCGGCGCGCATCTCCGCGAGCGCGTCGCCTGAGAGTCCGGCGAGGATCTCGCGTGACGCGGCGGCGATGTCGTCACGCAGTGCGCCCATCGTGGCGGGATAGTCGTAGTCGGTCTGCAGGTAGCCGCGCACCAGCTCGACCACCGGTTCCATCTTCTCGTACACGGTGGGAAAGATGAACTCGTGGCTCCACACCGCGTGCCAGCCGAACTCCGTTTGATACGGCTTGATCTTCTCGGCGATGAAGCGCCGGCCTCGCCCACTGCCTTGGAGCGCAGCGATGATCTGTGCCGCAGTCTCGAGCGCAAAGGCGGCCGACAACTCGGCATCCGACTTGGCCTCCTCCTTCATCTCCCACAGCGACCGGATCGAATCCCAGTTCCGGTCGTCGGCGCTGTTCTGCAGCCGGCCGAGGAGCGCGTCGTCGACCTCGCCGTGCGTCTTGTGCATCACGGCGCGCAGGTTCAGCGTCGCCGAGAGCTGCGCGAAGTTGAGCATCCAGTGGATCTTCCAGTGCCGGTCGTGGATGTCGATTGCGTCCTCGAGCAGCACGGCCAGGTCGGCCAGGCTCATCTCGTCCTGCCGGTCGAGACGCGCTTCGAGGTAATCGAAGTTGTGCTGCATCTCGGGCACCAGCCGGTCGCGCCACCAATCGGCGAAGTGGGCGCCATACACCGGCAGCGTCACGTCGAGGTACTTGCCGATCCGCGCGCCATAGGCCGGATCGAGCGGGACGCGCGCCCCGTAACGGGCGCCGTACTCCATCGCATCGACCTTCCAGTCAGGCTCGGCCGGCACCGCGGCGGTGTACAGGTAGCCGTTGACGTTCTTGATGATCCAGTCGGCCGCGAACGGGGTGCCGAAGCGGCGGAACATGTGGTCACAGGAAAGCCACCAGCCGCCAATCTCCTCGAACATGGGGCTCAGCGGGTGCGGGCAGTGGAGGTCGTCGAAGACCCAGAAGAGCTGCTTTTCGCGCTCTGAGCGCCACTCGACGGGAAACGAATCGTCACCCAGGAACTGGTCGAGGACGGGCTCGCCGCCGGCCACCGGCTGCGACTCCTGCTGCGTATCGACCTGCGCTTCGACCGCCATCACCTTGCCCTCCGGTCCGACTCTCCCCCGCGGTCCGACTATCGATGATCGATGATAATCCACTGGAGCATGGAGCCTTCCGTTCGCCGCCTGGTTTACGACTTCGACGCGCCGCCCGACCTGCCTGCCGGCGAGCGCGTGGCGCTGCTCGGCGGCAAGGGCGCGAACCTCGTCGTGATGGCGTCGGAACTGGGACTGCCGGTGCCGCCCGGCTTCATCGTCACGACAGAGGCGTGCCGTGCCTATCTCGGCGGGGAGTGGCCGGCGGGCCTTGCGCGCGAGCTACGCGAACACATGCTGCGCCTGGGCGAACGCGTCGGCCGTCAATTTGGTGACGCGACCGACCCGCTGCTCGTCAGCGTCCGCTCCGGCGCGCCGGTGTCGATGCCGGGCATGATGGACACGATCCTGAACCTCGGATTGAATGAGGCAACGGCAGCCGGTCTGGCACGGGCCAGCAGCGGCGGCAACCCGTTCGCCAGCGACTGCCTGCGCCGCTTCAATGAGGGGTATCGCGACGTTATCGGCACGGGCGCGGTGCCCGACGATCCGTGGCTGCAGCTGCGCAACGCGGTCGAGGCAGTCTTCCTCTCGTGGAACAGCCAGCGGGCGCGCGCGTACCGTGCGCGTGAAGGGATCGCCGACGATCTCGGCACGGCGGTGACCGTGCAGGCGATGGTGTTCGGGAATCGCGGCGCGACGTCGGGTACCGGCGTGATGTTCACGCGCAACCCGTCGACCGGCGAGAACGTGCCCTACGGCGACATCATGTTCGACGCGCAGGGCGAGGATGTGGTCGCCGGCGGACACGCCACGCAGCCACTGAGCGCCCTGGCCGAGCGGCTGCCGGCCGTTAGCGGGCAGCTGAACGAATACGCGACCGCGCTTGAGCGCCACTACGCCGACCTGTGTGACATCGAGTTCACCATCGAGGCCGGGCGGCTGTGGCTGCTCCAGGTCCGCGTGGGCAAGCGCAGCCCGCGAGCGGCGCTGCGCATCGCGATCGACATGGGGCGGGACCAGTCCTTCCCAGTGTCACGCGCCGACGCCGTGCGTCGGGTCGCGGCACTGCTGATCGATCCGCCACGCGTATTCGTCCGCGCCACGGATTCACAGCCGCCGATCGCGACCGGCCTGCCCGCGTCGCCCGGCCTCGCGGGCGGGGCAATCGTGACCTCGCCGGCGGCGGCCGAGGAGTCGGCCGCGCGGGGAGAGGCGGTGATCCTCGTGCGCGAGGACACCTCACCGGAGGACGTGCCGGGCATGGCCAGGTCGGCGGGCGTGCTCACGGCGCGCGGCGGGCTGGCCAGCCACGCGGCAGTCGTCGCGCGCGGCTGGGGCATCCCCGCGGTCGTCGGCGCCGAGGCGGTCCGGCTGACGGCTGGCGGCGTCGGCATCGGCGATCGCTCGTTTCGGATCGGCGAGCGGATCACCATCGACGGCAGCACCGGCGAGGTGTTCGCCGGGGAAGTGCCGGGTTCGTGGCAGGTGGCGCCGGAAGCGGCGACGCTGGTCGAGTGGGCGTCCGAGTTGGGCGTAGAAGTCGGCGGTCCGGCGGCGGCTGCGCAGGCTGAGGTCGAGCAACCAACTGCCGGCGATGGCGCAGCGTCGGCACCGATAAGCGCGCAGGACGTGCTGCGCACCCTCGCGCTCAAGGGCACCGCCACGGCCGAGCAGCTGGCCGATTCACTACTCGCTGCGCCGGCCGACGTACAGCCCCTGCTCGACGGCCTGGTGGTGGACAGCCAGGTGGAGGCCGCCGCCGGTCAGTGGCGTCCGACGGCGGCCGGCAAGGTGGCCGCGGCCGAGCTGTTCGCGGCCGACCGCGCGACGGTCGGCGCGGCGCGTGCCGGCGCGGCACTCGAGGACTTCCATCCGTTCGACCTGAGCATGAAGGACATCGTGACGGCCTGGCAGGTGCGCTCGGTGAACGGCGAGCAGGCGCTCAACGACCACAGCGATCCGGCGTACGACGCGCAGGTGCTCGACTCGCTCGGCGCTCTTGATGGCGAGATAGGCGCCTGGCTCTCATCGTTGCCGGCCGTCGCCCGCTTGGGCACCTATCGCCGCCGCCTGGCACGCGCGGCAGAGCTGGCCAGGACTGACCAGCGTTTCGTGGCGTCGCCCCGTGTCGACAGCTACCACGGTGTCTGGTTCGAGCTGCACGAGGACCTGATCCGCCTCGCCGGACGGACGCGCGAGGCGGAGGCGTCAGCCGGCCGCGCCTGAGTCCGTTAGGGCGTCACTCAGCGCCCAGCCGCCGTCGACGGCGACGACCTGGCCGGTGACCATCCGTGCGTCGTCGGACAGTAGATAGAGGGCCGTGCCGACCATGTCCTCGGGCGTCAGCGCGCCGCCGGCCAGCGGCTGCTTGCGCGCGACATAGGCCATGATCTCGGCGTCATCCTGCGCTCTGCGGCTCATCGGCGTAGCGACCAATCCGGGCGCGATGACGTTGACGCGGATCCGGTGCGGCGCGTAGTAGGCCGCCAGCGAGCGCGAGAAGGCCTCGATGGCCCCCTTGCTGGCGGCGTAGCCGTGAGTGACGAAGTGACGCGCCTCCGGATGCTGGGCGATGGCGCTGGACATGTTCAGGATCGTGCCGCGCGACCCATCTACCGTGGGCTCCTGGGTGAGCATCTGCCTGGCCACGGCGCGGCAGACGAGGAAGATGCTCGTCGCGTTGTTGTCGATCGCGGCGCGCCAGCCATCGAGCGTCATCTCGTGCAGCGGGCCATCGCCAAAGCGACGCGCGCTGATGCCGGCCACGTTGTACGCGCAATCGAGCCGGCCATAGCGCGCGACGCAGGCGTCGACGACCGACTGGACGCCATCCTCGTGCGTAAGGTCGGCCGCCAGGCCAGCTGCATCGCCCAGTTCGCGCACCAGCGCCTCGACATGGTCGCCGTTGCGCGACGCGACGAAGACGTGCCCACCCTCCGCGGCCAGTGCTCGAGCGGCCGCGGCGGCAATGCCGGTCGTGCCGGTGACCAGGCAGACCTGCCCGGCGAAACGATTCATGCCGATTAGCCTAAGCGCCGCAGGCGAGCCGGATCTGTCGCACGGCGCGCCGGCCGTCGGAGCATCCTAGTCACATGGATGCCGTCTTCCGGCAACTGGGCGAACTGCTGCTCGTGCCGGTGATCGAGATCCCCAGCGAGGACGCCGCGCTGCCACTCGCCGATGCGCTCATCGAGGGCGGATTGCCATGTCTCGAGGTCACCTTTCGAACGCCCGCGGCGGCCGCCTCGTTGCGCCGCATCGGCGCCCAGCGACCGCAGCTCATGCTCGGCGCGGGCACGGTGCTGAGCGTCGAACAGGCCGACATCGCGATCGGCGCCGGGGCGCGCTTCATCGTGTCGCCCGGCTTTGACGTGACGGTCGTCAAGCACTGCCAGTCACGCGAGATCCCGGTTCTGCCGGGCGTGATGACGCCGACCGAGCTGCTGACGGCGCGATCGGCCGGCCTGGAGGTCGTGAAGTTCTTCCCGGCCCAGGCCGCCGGCGGTGCTGCCTACCTCAAGGCCCTCAGCGCTCCGTTCAGATCGTTCCGCTTCATTCCCAGCGGCGGCATCGACGCACAGGTGCTGGCGGACTACTTCGCCGTACCACAGGTGCTTGCCGTCGGCGGCAGCTGGATGGCGCCGACGGCGCTGCTCAAGTCGGGAGACTTCGCCGGGATCACAGCGCGCGTGCAGGAGGCCGTGGCATTAGCGCACAGGCTCAGGCCGTCGCCGGCCGGCGTCCGGTCGTGAGCGGGACGCAGCAGCCCGCGCGAGTGCTTGATCTGCGGCCGGCGGACGAGTGCCGTTGGGCGCTGGTCGCCCTGGGCGAGGTGATGTTGCGCCTCGATCCCGGCGATGTGCGGGTGTCGACGGCGCGCGAATTCCGAGTCTGGGAGGGTGGCGGCGAGTACAACGTCGCGCGTGGGTTGCGTCGCTGCTTCGGGCTGCCGACGACGATCGTCACGGCTTTTGCCGACAACGCGGTCGGGCGGCTGGCCGAGGACCTGATCAACCAGGGCGGCGTGGATCAGGCGCACGTGCGCTGGGTACCGTTCGATGGTGTCGGCCGGACCGTCCGCAATGGGCTCAACTTCACCGAGCGTGGCTTCGGAGTACGCGGCGGCGTGGGTGTCGCCGACCGCGGCATGACCGCCGTCGCGCAGCTCAAGCCGGGCGAGGTTGACTGGACAGCCATCTTCGAGGCGGAAAAGGCTCGCTGGTTTCACACCGGCGGCATCTTCGCCGCACTGTCGGGCACTACGCCGCAAGTTGCGCGGGAGGCCATGGCGGCGGCGCGCGCCGCCGGCACGACCGTTTCCTACGACCTGAACTACCGCGCATCACTATGGCAGCAGAACGGCGGCGCCGCGAAGGCGCGCGAGGTCAACCGGGAGCTCGTCCGGCTGGCCGATGTACTGGTGGGCAACGAGGAGGACTACGTCGCGGCCCTCGGCGCTCAGGTCCGCGGCCTCGACGACGACTTCACCGAGCTGGACATGGACGCCTACGACGCGATGCTCGCCCAGGTCATGACCGACCTGCCACAGCTGCACCTGGCGGCCGTGACTCTGCGCAGGGCGACCAGCGCCTCGCGCAACGACTGGAGCGCGCTCGTTCGCTGGGGCAATCAGTCCTACCTTGCTCCGTTGCGCCGCGACCTCGAGATCTACGACCGGATCGGCGGGGGCGACAGCTTCGCGTCCGGCCTGATCTACGGCCTGCTGACCGAGCAGGGCGTCCAGCGCGCAGTCGAGCTCGGCGCGGCGCATGGGGCGCTGGCGATGACCACCCCGGGCGACACTTCGATGGCGACCCTGGCCGACGTGGAACGGGTCGCCCGCGGCGGCAGCGCCCGCATTTCGCGCTAGGAGCTCGCCTCCGACCGCGGCTCCAGCGGCTCGAGCAGTGCTCCCGCTGCGAGCAGCCGCGCGCGCAACTCGTCGACCGCGATCTGGCGCGGTTGGCAGGCCGCTTCGACCGCCAGCGCGGCTGCGGTGCCCGCCGCCTGGCCCATGGCCATGCACGTGGCCATCGAGCGCGCGGAAGCGTGCGCGTCATGGGTTGCGCTGAAGCAGCGCCCCGCGACGAGCAGCCCCTCGACGCCGCGCGGCAGCAGCGTTCGATACGGGATGCCATATGCCGCGCCACCGGTGACGTACTGCCACTCCGTGTCGCCGCCCGGTCCGTGATCCTCGATCGGCGCGCCGCATAACGCGATTTCGTCCTCGAAGCGGCGCGCCGACAGCACGTCCGCGCGGGTCAGCTGGTAATCGCCGATGACCCGCCGCGATTCGCGCACTCCGATCGACGGACTCGTGCCAATCACCACCGATCGCTCGAAGCCGGGCACGCGGTCGCGCAGGAAGCGGTGATACTCGCGCACCTGGCGACGACCCTCGATCTCGGCATGCGTCAGGGCGACCGGGTTGGTCGCGTCAACGTTCGGGATGCGCGTCATGTGCACCATCACCACGCCCGCGAACGGGGTGTGGTGCCAAGAACCCTCGAGCCGTGGCAGGTGATAATCGCCACTGGCAGCCGCCTCGCGCATCAGCGCCCAGAGCTCCTGCTTCTTTGTCTGCGCGGCGCCTTCCACGTCGACGTTGGCGAGGCGAAAGAGGGTCGACAGTGACTGCACCCGGCCCTGCGCGGCGGCATCTTCATACTCCGCGCCGGCCATCGCGCTGACGTCCGCGTCGCCCGATGCGTCCACGACCACGCCGGCCTCGATCCACCGCTCGCCACCCTTGTTCCAGGTACGAACAGCGCCGACACGGCCTTCACTGACGCGAACACCGGTCGCCCACGTGTGCAGCAACAGGTCCACGCCCGCGTCCTGCGCCAGCCGCTCCCAGACGAGCTTGAGTGTTTCCTGGTCGTAGGTCACGCCGGTGCCCGAGCCGTAGGTGTTCGGTCGCTCGAAGCACAACCCGGCGTCGACCATTCGCTGGACCACCTCCCAGCCGAGCCCGCCGACCACCCGGCGCGGGTTCGCGCCAGGCGTGTAGAAGGCATAGAACGTGTCGAGCACCGCGGTCGAGGTACCACCCAGAAAGCCGAGCCGGTCGACCAGCAGCGTCCGCGCCCCCGATCGCGCCGTGCTGATGGCAGCCGACGAGCCGGCCGAGCCCGCGCCGACGACCAGCACGTCGTAGCGATCGTCAGGCATCAGCCCCGCGCAATGCATACGCGCGCGCCGGGTTGTCGACCAGGATGCGCTGCGTGGCCACCGGCCCGATGCCTCGCTCGAGGCGCGGCACAAAGCGCGTCATCAGGTAGCGCATGCCCGGGCCGCCGTCGTACGAGCGGAAGTAATCGTGCTGCCCCAGGTCGAGGCCCAGCAGGACACTGGTGCCGCAGTCGTGCGCCCCGAGGTAGTCGATCAGGCGCAGCAGCTCGCTGTCCGGTCGATACTTGATGCGCCCGATGGTGTCGTACTCGAGGAATACGCCGCGGGCGCACAGGTCGGCGTGCAGCTCGGGATCAGGGTTGCGATCCATGTGCGCGAGGATGATCCGCTCGGCCGCCACGCCGGCATCGCCGAGCAGATCGACGATCTCGTCGGCCATCGTGCCGATCTCGCAGTGGGCAAGGATCGGCACCCCGGTCTGCCGGGCAGCTTCGGCGGCCGCCGTCAGCCGCCGTCGCTCGGCGCGCGTGATCCGCTGATATGAGGCGCCGACCTTGATTACGCCGGCGCGCGCCGGATCGAGGGTGGCTGCTGGATCGAGCCAGTCGGACGGGTGCATGCCCTGCTCGATGTCGGCCAGCATGCGCTCGAGCAGGGTTTCCTCACTGGCGTCGTAGACCCAGTGGCCCGCCGGGTAGTGCCCATCGCGGTGATATCCCGTGGCGCCGATCACGGTCACACCGGTCGCCTCGCTCACCCGGCGCATCAGGTCCGGCCGCCGGCCCAGCCCGATCGGCGTCGCCTCGACGATGGCGCGGACGCCCGTCGCGGCGGCGTCCGCGACCTCGGCGGTGACTCGGCCCGGGTCGTCGAGCTCCTGGCCGGTCAGCGCCGGCGAGCTCAGGAACAGGTGGTCGTGTGCGTCGGTAATGCCCAGTTGTTCGACCGGTACGCGACCGGTGACGGCCTGCACGACAGCGCCGCGAATGTCGCTCATCAGTGTTGATGATCGCAGCCGTCGGAACCGTGCGCAGGGATGCACGTCGAGTGGGCCATGGACAATCACCGGATGCGTGCCCTCTCCCTGGTCGTGAGCCTGACCGTACTCGGTGGCTGTTCGCTGGGACCGCTTTACGGCGGCTCGCCGCAGCCTTCGCCTTCGGTGGCACCCGCGCAGTCGGTCGTACCTTCACCGTCGGTCGCACCTTCACCGTCCGAGCCGTCCTCGAGCCCGGCGCCCTCGTCAGCGCCGGTTACCGGCCAGGATCAGGCGCTGGTGCGTATCGAGAACACCGGCGGTTTCGTGCCTCAGGAGTGGCTCTTCACGCACTACCCCGTGGCCGTGCTGTACGCCGACGGCCAACTGATCACGCAGGGCGCCACGCCCGATATCTACCCCGGTCCCGCGCTGCCCGGTCTCGTCGTGACTCGCCTCACCCAGGCCGGCATCGCCGAGATCCTGCAGGCGGCCGAGCAGGCCGTCCTCAGCGGTCCCGACAGGACGCTCGGCCAGCCCATGCCCGATGTCGGCCAGACCATCTTCACCGTCGTGTATGCCGACGGCACGACTCACGAGACGACGCTGTATCCGGAGATGGGCCAGCCCTCACCCGACCCGGAGATCCAGGCGCTGCTCGACTTCGAGTCACTGCTGGTGGACCCGCACGCGTCGCTGCCGGACGGGGACGTGGGCAACGACCAGCCATACGATTCCGCGCGCCTCCGACTCATCTCGCGGCCGGGATCGCGAGATGAGTCGCCTTATCAGAGCCTGGTAACGGTGAAGGATTGGCCACTCGAGACGCTGGCGACCATGGGCCGGCCGCTCCAGCAGTTCGGCGCGGAGTACCGCTGCGTCGCGATCAGCGGCGACGACCTGGTAACGCTGCTGCCCGACGTCCAGGCATCCAACCAGCTGACGTTGTGGCGATCAGACGGCAAGCTCTACGCGCTGATCTTCCACCCGCTGCTGCCCGACGATCCAGACTGCCCCGCGTCCGACCCGTAGCCCCTCTCAGCCGACCATCTCGATCGGCCCAATCCCGGCGAGGAACCCGTCCGCCGCACGTCGCACTGGAAGAGGCTCCGAGGGTTGGGCGGCCCGCGACTGTGATTCCTCGCCGGCCATGCGCCCCAGCAGATCGAGTTCGATGGTGAAGCCGCGATCTATGTCGGGCAGCGCCGCTTCCATCAGCGCCCTGTCGCGCCTGGTTGGCGCCGCCGCCCGGAAGTGCAGCTTGGTGCCCGTGGCGGTGGGCTCCAGTTCATACGTCGAAACAAAAGTCGGCCCGTCGCCGGGCAGCTTGGTCCGGTGGGTGACGTAGTCGTACGGGCGCCAATCGAGGATCTCTTCGATCCACGCGCCCGGACCGTGGACACAGTGGTTGACCGTGCCGGCCCCGCGCCGGCCGCCACGTGCCGGGTGCTCCTCCACCGCGCTGATGCCCCCCGGCGCCTGCCAGGCGACTCGCCGACCGGGGGTGGTGACGTATTCCCAGACGACCTGCGGTGGCGCGCGGAACTCGCGCTCGACTTCGTACAGGGCCTCGCCCGATTCGACGCGCACCCGGCGCCGCGCATCTTCCTCCTGCCAGCGCCGTTCCAGGTCCTCAACCCACAGCGGGATCTCGCCCACGTGCTCGTACGTCTCGCTGTGCTCGACCATGCCCAGCTCGACCGGGTCGATGCCCATCTGCGCGACGAGTGGCACCGTCAGCGCGGCATAGGCGCCGATGCCCAGCCGCTCGACGATGTCGTTCTTGAGCAGCCGATGAATGACGATGACATCCGAGCCGAGGAGTTCTTCTCGGCCGGCCACCTTCTGGCGGATGGCGAGCCCCGAATGGGCGACGAACTTCAGGTTCAGGTTGGGGATGCGCACGCATGCTCGACACTCGCATGAGGTCGCCTGGCGGACGTCGCGTCGGCGGCGGCGGAAGCCGAAGTAGCAGCGCTCGACGGTGTCGAGCAGCAGCGCGCCGTCGAACTTCTCCGCCGGTGCGTAGCAGAACGCCGCGTCGCCCTCCAGCTTCGCCAGGCGGAAGGTCGGCCGCAGGGCGCTAACGACTGTGCCGACGAGGTCGGCCAGGATGTCCTGCGCGTGGTCGAGCTCCACTCCGGCGAGGTATTCGGTGTAGCCCGAGATGTCGGCAATAAGGAGATCGAGTTTGTCTGGTTGCTGCAGCATCAGCCCATCAGGAGTCGTGATCGCCGCCGCCAGCCGACTGCTGGCGGCCCAACTCGGCCTGATCGTGCGACTCCTGCTGCCGTTGGTGCAGATCGCGCGGCGCGGTCAGGGCATGGACCGCGGCGTTGAATTCGCCTGCGAGAAGGAAGAGGAGCGCCGAGACGTAGAAGAAGAGCAGCGCGATGGCGACGCCGGCGAGGGCGCCGTAGGTGTTCGCGTAGCTCGCGAAATTCGTGACGTACACGTTGAGCCCCAGCGTAGCAACCAGCCAGACGACGGCGAATAACGACGCACCCGGCAGTAACGTGACGACCGACAGCCTGAGGTTTGGTGCCAAACGGTAGACAAGCGTCGCGGCTACGACAACCAGCGCGAGTCCGCCGATGATCGAGATGATGGTTACGACCAGGGCGGTTTGGGCGCCCAGGCCGAGGAGCTCAACCACCTGCGGAGCCAGGTACCGCACCGGGCCATAGAGCACGAAGGCACTGATCATGCCCGCACCGCCGATGATGGTCAGCAGCAGAGCGACCACGTAGCGACGCCAGAGCGGCCTGCCCTCGGGCACGTCGTAGACCCGGTTCATCGCCTTGATGGTGGCGTTCATCCCGCCGGTGGCAAAGAACAGCGCGACCAGGGCGCTCAGCGACACGAGACTCGCATCGCCGTGGTCAATGATCTGCTTCAGTTGCGACTGGACGATCGTAGCGGCGCCCTGCGGGAGCACGCTGCCGAGTGACTGGACGATCTGGTGGGCCGGGTTATCGATGTTCAGGCTGGCGGCGATGAAACCACCGAGCGCCGTCACGAAGATGGCGAACGGGAAGATGGCCAGAAAGAACCGGTAGGCAAGCTCAGCGGCCAGGCCGAGCACGTCATCCTCCATCGATCGCCTGAAGATGTCGCGCACGAAATCGCCCAGGATCAGGTCGAGCGCCCTCTGCCGCCACGCTTGCGGCTGGTCGTCATGGGTAGTCGCTGTTCTTCCTCCTTCCCGCAATGGACCGTGCCGGCGGCCGCCCCTCAGGCAGTCGCGGACCCGAAGCGGCTGGGACAGATCAAACGGTAGTCGCAGCGGCCGCAGCGCCACTGATCCGGCGCGGCGGTGAAGTCGCCCGAGCGGATGCGGCGCGCCTTCTCGAGCACCGTCCCGCGAAACACGTCGAGCTGTTCGGGTGTGCGCGTAGTGCTCATCGCCTGGTCGCTCTCGGTGAAGTAGAGCGTCAGCTTCGAGGCCGCCGGCAGCGGCTGCCTGTTCGCCGGGTCGAGCACCGCGCCCATGGCGGTAGCCAGCGCGTAGGCCGACAGCTGCTCGTCCGCGTCGACGTCGGCCTGTTTCTTGGACCGGCCGGTCTTGTAGTCGGTGATCTCGATCGTCCCGTCGGGATGACGATCGATGCGGTCGATGACGCCGTACATGCGCACCGGCGGCTCGCCCGGCTCGCCCTCGAGCTGCAATGTGAAGCCGGCTTCGAAGTCCACCGCCTCCGCGAGCCGCGCCACCTCGCGATCGTAGAAGCGGCGCAGGGCGGGCTCGGCACGGCCCGCGTAATGCTGCGCAGCCTGCGCATCCGCGAACGCGCGCGGTCGCCAGATCTCGTCGAAGGCGTCCTTGAGCACCTCGTAGCCGGGTACCGGCTGGCCCGCGGCGACCGCATCGCGGCGTGCCCGCGCGTACACCTCGAACGCGCGGTGGATGACGTGACCGAACTCGAAATATCCAGGCGTCTCCGCGACGGGGATGCGGTACACCCGCTGGAACGCGTACTGGAGCGGGCACTCGCTGTACAGGCGCAGCTGAGAGTGCGAGAAGGTCTGCGGCAGAGCGGCCAGTTCGAGCAGCGTCTTGCCGGCCGGGGCGTGGCGTGAAAGGACGTCGAGCGTGACCGGGTCGCGACCGCTTTGGCGCGCCTCGTCGGCGGTGGCAGCCGCCTGTTCAGCCACGGCGACCAGGTCGGCGGCCAGCGCCGCGCGGCCGGCGTGGTCGTCCGCGTCGAGCGCCTCGAGCATGCCGATCAGCTCGACCGCGCGGCGGCGGAGGGCGAAGCGTCGCTCGTGCGCGAGCGGCACCGGCATCAGTTTGAGCAACTGCGCGGTGGTTTCGTGAGCGCCCTCCGCCGCGCCCCGCGCCAGCGAGTCGACGTCCGCCTGCGGCCCCGCGGCATGCCGTTCGACGGTCAGGTCGTCGGGCGCGGTGGGTTCGAAGTCTTCCGACGATACGGGCGCGAGTTCGCCTACCTCGCGCGAAATCTCACCGACGAACCTGCTCGGGCCGCTGCGCGCGCCGGCATTCTGCGGCGCGCTGAGCAGCAGCTGACTGCGCGCGCGGGTCATCGCCACGTACAGCAGCCGCCGCTCCTCGTCCATCGCAAAATCGGCCGGCGGCGGCTGCTTGAGTAGCTCGACCGGGATCAACCTCGTCTCGTCACGGGTGTCGGGGAACTGGCCCTCGACCAGCCGCGGGACTGCGACAGCCTCGTATTCGAGGCCCTTGGCCTGGTAGACAGTCATCAGCTGCACGCCTTCGATGTCCAGCCGGCCGAGTTGGTCGGCGTCGAGGTCGCCGCCCACGTTCTCGTACACGTCCAGATAACCGATGAACTGGGCCAGACTGTCGCGCGGGTGAGCGTGCTGCCAGTCGGCGACGAAGCGCATGAAGCGGGCCAGCGCGAGCACCGTCCGCTGGGCCTCGGGCGTCTCGATCGCGATCAAATCGTGCAGCAGGTTGGTGCGCACGAGGAACTCCTCGAGGACGCCGAATGGACCGTCGCGCTGGCCGCGCGGCACCAACTGGTTGAGCAGTTCGAGCAGCCGTTCGAGCTTAAGGCGCAGGCGCACGTCGAGTTCCTCGCGCCGCCACTGGGCGCGCTGCTCGCGGCTCTTGCGTTGCTTTACGTTCTCGGGTTCGGTCTCGTCGAAATCCGATTCGGTCCACAGCGTGGGCGCCACGGGGACCGCCGACGAGTGCACGCGCGCGGGTGGGTCGGCGACGGAGATCTGCCCTTCGCGCAGGATGTCCAGCGCGGCGTTGTAGATGGGTCGCCCGTCCCAGTCGGCCGCGTTGGTGACACGCAGGATCTCGGCCGCATCGAGGCGCCACGGCCCAGCGGACATCAAGCGCACGAAGGCCGACGAGTCCTGCGGCTGGGTCGCCACGCGCAGCGCCGCCTCGACGTCGCGGACCTCTGGCACGCTGAACAGGCCGGCGCCGCCGACGACCACGTACGGAATGTCCTGCTTGCGCAGCCGCTCGACGATCAGGTCGCGGTGACGGTGCTTGCGATATAGCACCGCTATGTCGCTCCAGCGCCGTGGCTCGGGCAGCAGTTCGTGGACGTCGCGGATCCAATCGACGACGACGTCCGCCTCGTCCTGCTCGTCGGCCGAGTAGACCAGCCGGACCGGCTCGCCAGGCGGTCTTATGGCCTGCAGCGGTTCGTGCTTGAGACGCTTCTGGTTACGCCCGATGAGCCGGCTGGCGGCCGACAGGATGTCGCCGGTCGAGCGCCGGTTGTCGAGCAGCGGCTGGCTGGCGACCTTGCCCGGCGCGCGGTCCGGTGCCCAGCTGGGCGGCTGCTCGAAGCGCTGGCGGAATTGCTCAAAGGCGGCATAGCTGGCGCCCCGGAAGCGGTAGATGGACTGGTCGTCATCGCCCACGACGACCACGTTGTCCGGCTTGTCCGGGCCGCGACCGACCAGCTCGAGCAGGAGGATCTGGGCCATGTTGGCGTCCTGGAACTCGTCCACCAGCACGTGGCGGAATTGCTCCTGGTAGCCACGCAGAGTGTTGGGGCGGTCAACCAGCAGCTGGATGGCCCGCAGTTGCTGTTCGCCAAAATCCAGCTGGCCGCGCTCGCGCAACGCGTCCTGATAAGTGGAGTAGGCCTCCGCTTCCTCGATCAGGCGCTGCACGTCGTACGCTTCCGCGTCGCGCAGATAGGTTGGCGTCAGGCCGCGCACCAGGCGCTGTTGCTCCTGCGACAGCTCACGCCAGTAGACAGCCTCACCGGTGCCGCCGACTTCGCGACGCGCCTCGCGGTCCGCCGTCTTGCGGCCGGCCTCAGGACCGTTGTTGACCAGGTCGCGACGGACCAGCTTGACCTGCCACGCCGAACCTTCGAGCTCACGGCGGCGCAGCTCCTCGATCGCCCTCTCGAACTCACCGTCGCCGTGGCGTAGCTCGAACGCCTGGCGCCGCGTATGGGCGAAGGCGAGGTACTCATCTGGCGTCACCAGCTCGTCCTTGGCACGGCTGATGACGTCCGCGAAACGGGCCGCGGCGTTCTGGTCGCGCGCCATGGCGTGATACAGGAAGTGGGCAAAGCGCGGCCGCAGCTCGCGCAACAGCAGCCGCTGGGCGACGCCGTCGAGCACGTCTGCGTTGAGCGCCAGGCCCAGCTCAGCGCGATGGTCCGACAGGATGCGGTGGCCGAACGAATGGAAGTTGTGCACCCACAGCCGGCTTGCCCTCTCCAACCCCAGCGCTGCCTCGAGCCGGTCCGCCAGCTCCGCCGCGGCACGCACGTTGTACGTCAGCACGAGGATGTTCTCCGGCTCAAGATCCGGCTGCGTCGCCAGCAGGTAGCGAACGCGTTCCACCACGACCGTCGTCTTGCCGGTGCCGGCGCCGGCCAGCACCATCAGCGGCCCGTCACCCCATTCGACGGCCGTGCGCTGCTCCGGCGTGAGGGTGATGCCCTGGGACGCCGCGACCGAAACTGGATTCGCTACCGCCATCTCCCGCCAAGCCTAGCCCGCGGGCGTGTCACCTTGCGTGTCACGGCGGCTAGGCAGTCCCTCCGCCGGGGCCGTGGAACTGCTCGACCCGGATGTTGGACGCTTCCCAGCCCGCCTCGGTGAGCAGCCGAGAACACGCAGCAATCATCAAAGGGTTGCCGCACAGGTAGGCACGCGTGGCGCCGATCGCAAGCTCACCGGCAGCGAGCAGGGATTCGAGCTGCGTTTCGGCGCGCCCGGTCAGGCCCGCCCAATCCGCGTTGCGCGGCTCGGCCGGGCGCGAGATGGTCGGCCGGTAGTCAAGCGCCAGGCCGGCGGCGAACCAGCCACCAATTCGGTCGGCATGCGTCAGCTCGTCGGCGTGCGAGGCGCCGTGGATGAGCGTCGTGCGAATTCCATCGGCCGTCGCCAGCGACGCCTGGAGCATGGCCAGGAAAGGTGCCAGCCCGGTGCCCGTGGCGACGAACAGGCGGCGCTCATCGCGGGGATCCAGAGTGAAGAGGCCGCGCGCAGGGCCGACGCGCACCCGGGCGCCAACCGGCAAGGCCCAGAGCCTGCCGCTCAGGCTGCCGCCCGGGATGCGTCGGATGAACAGCTCGACACGCCGCCGGCTGGCGTCGAGCGAGACGACCGAATACGGGCGCTGGGCGAGGCCCGCGCCGTCGGCCACCCCGATCGACACGTACTGCCCGGGGAGGAAGGGCGCCAGCGGCGTGTCGAGCAGGAAGTGGAAACCAGCGAGTGAGTCGGTGAAATCGATGCGCGCGATGAGCGTTGAGTTGGCAGCGGCGGCAGCGCGCGCCGGTCGCGGCGGCAGCTCACGCGTGCGAGCGGCCGGCAGCGGTCGGCTTGTAGTGATCGGCGAGAGGCTCATGCCGCTCGCCCGCCGAGCACCTCGGCCAGCGCCGACCTGGCCACGCCCGGGTCGCGGAACCAGGCCGCGTCGATCCAGGCATAGTCGACGTAGGCATCGGGCAGATCGGCCTCGGTGTAGATGGCGCTATTGGGGCAGGCCGACAGGCAGCTGCCGCACTCGATGCAGCCATCAGGATCGATGTGGAACTTACGGTCGACGCCCTGCTCTGCGCTGATGCAGTCGACCGGGCACACCGAGACGCAAGATTGGTCCATGTTGTCGACGCACGGTTCGGCGATTACGTAAGTCATTCCAGCTCAATCCTTTCGAAGGCCGGGACGCGTTGCCGCGCGCCCGGTGTGAACAAGCTCAGCACGATCCGATACAGGAGCAGGAAGGCGACGGCCGCCGTCGCGCCGACGTAGGTCCAGGTCGCCCACGGAGCCGCCGTGTCGGTACCGGTCATAAGGCCGTGACCGGTGGCCCCGGCGAAGGCCAGCAGGGTGGTGTAGTGCAGCAGCCGCCAGCCGCGCTGGCCCAGACGGCGACGGACGTAGAAGCTGCCGTATACGACGAGCATCACGTAGAACGCGAGCTGGCCGACGCCCACCCACTCAGGGCGGTAAGGCCCAGTGAAGGGCACGACCAACTGGCGCACGGTCTGGGGCACGAACGTGTCGAGCGCCAGCAGGGCACCGTGGAGTGCAGTCAGCCCGATCGCCACGGCGCTCAGTTCCTGGTGCAACGTCAGCGACACCGCGCGGTGTGCGATCTCATCGAGGATGCCGCTCGAGAGCAGCAGGCCATAGACGACCGACAAGGTCAATGCGCCGTAGGCCATGAAGCCGAGCATCCGGCTGCCGTACCAGGCCAGGCTTTCCGAGTGGGCGACGACCCAGTCGGACGCGACGGCCACGCTGCCGGGAACCGTGGCCACGATGACGCCTGCCGCGGCGAGCGTGAACAGAACCCAGCGCAACGGCTGCGTCCGCGGGCTGAGCCCGCGGTACTTCACGCGAGCCATGCTTCGGTCCCCGGCAGGGCGAGAAGTTCGTCCGTGTCCAGCAACAGGATGGCGGCATGGGCGGGCGAGGCGGCGAGTATCGGCAGCGCTGCCACCGAGCCCAGGATGAGCGCGGTCTTGGCGAGCATCTCGGCCTCGCGCGCAGTGGGCGCCACCACCGTGGCCTGGACCACGTCCGTGTCCGCCGAGCGGCGCGTGCGCGGGTCGATCAGGTGGTGATTGAACGCGCCGTTGGCTGCCGGCCAGCGGTGGACGGTTGTGGCCGAGGTCGCGACGCCGATCGCGCGCGACCATGTTTCGCCACCGACGAACTGCATGGTCGCCAGGGGCGGTCGCTCCGCGCTGCGCGGATCGACCACCTCGATCTGCCAGGTGATGCCCGGCCCCGCGCGCAAGCTGACGTCGCCGTCGGCGTCGACCGCGACGCCTGGGAAACCATCCAGCAGATCGGCCGCGCGATCTGCCAACCAGCCCTTGGCCACACCGTCGAGGTCGAAACGCACGCCCGACTGACGGCCGACGAGGGTGCGACGCCCAGTCGGTTCGAGTGACCAGGCGCCATACGCGACCGGCGCGCTCCAGCTGTCGGTCTCGGCGGCCAGTCGGGCGTCGAGCATGGTCACGTCGACCACGTGACTCGAGCGCTCGGCGGCCAGCGCTGCCCAGCCGAGCACGGCCGCGAGCGTTGGACGAATTTCGGTCGCGCGGGCGCCAATGCCAGCGGCCTGTGCGTTCAGGCGCGACAGGTCGGAGGCCGCGTCAAAGCGCGTCAGCCGGTTCGCCCAGGCACGCACCCGTTGTCCCGCCAGGCGGACACTGCGGTCGGCCGCCGGGAGCTGGTCCTCACCGGCGAAGACCGATACGTTGAGGGTGCCCCCCATGGCCGGCGCGGACCAGCCGACCAGGCGATGGGCAGGCGTAGCGACGGCGCTCATGGGTGGCCCGAGGTTCGTGTACGCACAGGCGGCGGAGGCGGAGGTGCCGGCGGGCGAACGGCCGGCTGGCGCGCGGGCGGGTTCGCCGCGGGCGCGCTGTTGTGCGTCACGACCACGCGCGGAGCACGCGCGTTGGGCGTGATCACGGTGGCCCCGGGCGGCGCGGACTGACCCGGCTTGAGGTGCACGTAGCGGATGACGTGACGCACTGTCACATTGCCGCTGCTGGCGTCGCTGGCGCCTACTCCCGGCGCGCCGGCGGCCTGCGCTGTCAGCTGTTGGGTCGGGTCCGAGGCAGCCGGGGTCGTGCTCGGCTGGAAGAGGCCGACGGCGATGACTCCGGCCGCGGCCACGGCGCTGGCACCGTAGACCACGCGCATCGGACGTGGATCGGGGGTCCCTGGACGGGCCGTTCGGGGCCGTTCCGGCAGCACCCGAGCCGGTTGCCCGGCGGCTCGCTCGGCGGCCATGCCGCTGCTCGGCTGGGCCTGTGCCGGCTGTTCGGCGGGCGGCAGGCTGGATTGCCTCGGTGGGAGTGGTCGAGCACTCGGTCGATCGGCGGCCATCAGTCGTCTCCACCGCCGCCGCGGCTGCTCCCGCCACCCGAACCGCCGTCGCGTTCGCGAGATGATCCGCCGTCGCCGGGCTCGCCGCGCGGCGCCGGGGCAGTCGTTGGCTGCGCTTTCGGATTGGTCGCCCGGGCCGACGGCCTGTTGACGTGCACTACTGGCGCGGACGGGCGCGGCGCGACATAGACTTTGTCGGTCACTGTCTTGACCTTGGGCGCGGCCGGGGCGGCCTGCGCTGTCGTGGTGTCAGCCGGCGCGCTGACGCTATTCGCGTCGACCGCCTGGACTGGCGGCGCGGGCGCCGTCGGGATCAGTCCGGCGGCGCCCAGCGCCACGGCGAAGATGGCGGTGGCCCCCAGGCCACCGATGAGAATTGCCAGTCGTTGAACCATCACCGATACCTCGCTCTCTTGGTCGGGGTTGCTGGTCCCCAGTCTTCGGCTGGTCCATTAGCCGTTCATAAGCGGCACATGAGAGAACTCTCACGCTGGCTCCGGCAGATGAGCGTTCTCAAAGAAAGGTCCTTCAGCGCTTGCCAGCCGGCGCGAGGACGTGTAGATCGGCCACATGACACGACTGCTACTGGTCGAGGACGAGCCGCGCATGGCCGACGCCATCCGCCGGGTGCTCATGGCCGAGCGCTATGCCGTCGACCTCGCACGCGATGGGACCGACGCCCTCGGCTTCTTGCGTCAGCACGAGTACGAGGTAGTCGTGCTCGACCGCATGCTGCCCGACATGTCGGGCATCGAAATATTGCGCACGATGCGCGCGCGGCGGATCAACACCCCGGTACTCATGCTCACCGCGCTGTCGGCGCTCGAGCACCGAGTGGAGGGTCTCGATTCGGGCGCCGACGACTACCTGGCCAAGCCGTTCGCCTTCTCCGAGTTGCTCGCTCGGTTGCGCGCCCTGACACGCCGCTCACCTGAACTGCAGTCGGAGCGCGTGCGCGCCGGCGACATCGAGCTCGATCCCGTGCGCCACCAGCTCACGGTCGGCGCCAACAGCGAGCTACTGTCCGCCCGCGAGTACGCGCTGATGGGCTTCCTCATCCGCCACGCCGGCCAGGTCGTCACCCGCCAGCAGATCCTGGACTCGGTCTGGGGCGCCGAGCCCGACGTCTACTCCAACGTGGTCGATCTGTACATACACTACCTGCGGCGCAAACTCGAGACGCTCGGACGACGGAACGCGCTGCGCACAGTTCGTGGAGTCGGATATGCCCTTCGGACGTAGCCGGCACGGGGGGTCGGGCAGTCTGGGCGCTCCACCGTCGCCGCCCTCGCCGGCGGAGCGCCTTCTCCGCCGCACCACCATCGGCGTCGCGCTGACGACCATGGCCCTCATCGCCGGGCTGCTTGCGGTAGTGGGTGCAGTCACGGCCGCAGCGGCCTTCCAGGCGACCGACCAGCTGGTCGATCGCAATCTGGCCGCGTCGGCCGGCAACATGCTGCAGTTGCTCGAACCAACGCCAACGCCTGAACCCCAGGCAACCAACGAACCCGAGGCGTCGGCCGAGCCCACGAACGACAACGAAGGCGGTGAACCCGGCGACGGCGGCGCGGCGAACAACCTGCCGGCGGCCCGATCGACGGCGCTGCCGACTGCCGTGCCGACTGTGGCCGCCACCGGAGTGCCGACCGCTGAAGAAGACAGCCCGCCCGGTTCATCGGACACCTTCTTCCTGGTGCTCGATCTGGCCGGGCGTATCAGCGCCAATCCGCAGCGCGTGGCTCTCCTCGGACTGCCTGACCCTGTAGCGGCTGACGCGGCCCTGGCCAACGGCAGCGATTGGCGCACCATCAACAGCGGCGGAGTGCGGGTGCGCCTGCTGACTCAGCCGATCAAAGACGCCGGAGGGCAGCCGCTGGGAGTGCTGCAGTCAGGCTTCGTTCTTCGGTTCACGGATGACCTGGCCCGCCAGCTGACGTTGACAGTCGGCTTCATCAGCCTCATCGGACTGCTGGGCGCGGCCCTGGTCACGCTGCTCGTCACCCGACGCGTGCTGGCGCCCATCCGGTCGGCGTTCGCGGCCGAGCGGCGCTTCGTCGCGGCAGCATCGCATGAGCTGCGCACGCCGGTAGCCGTCGTTCGCGCGTCGGCGGAGATCATGCAGCGCGAGGAGCTGGTCAGGCCGGAGGGGCGCCAGATGCTCGACGACATAGTCAGCGAGGCCGACCGCTTGGGCAGGCTGGTAGGCGACCTGCTCGCCCTCGCGTCGGCCGAAGCGGGGCAGATCTCGATCAGGCGCCAGCAGATCGAGATGCGCGGGTTCGTGGCCGAGCTTGCACGTCGGGCGGAGACCATGGCCACGGCGCGCGGGGTGCGCCTGGAAGTCGTCCAGGCAGGCGCCGAGCCGCCCGCCGACCGGCAGCTCCTGGTCAGCGCGGATGCCGACCGGATGACCCAGCTGCTGCTCATTTTCGTCGACAACGCGATCGACCATTCGCCGTCGGGCGGCGTCGTCCGCCTGATCGTGCAGCCACTCGCCGACGGGGGACGGCCGAGAGTGTCAGTGGACGTCGTCGATCAGGGACCGGGTGTGCCAGCCTGGGAACGCGAGCACGTATTCGAACCTTTTGCCCGGCTCACCGGCCAGCGGCGCTCCGGTGGCGGCAGCGGCCTGGGCCTGGCGATTGCCCGCCTGCTGGCCGCGCGCCAGGACGCAACGCTGCACATCGGCGACGCGCCCGGTGGCGGCGCGGTGTTCAGTGTGTCGTTGCCGCGGCGCCTGAACGGGGAGTCGCCGGCGACGGCTTGACCGCGCTCGGCCGATTGGCGCTCGCGCCTTCGAGCCGCTCAACCAAACCAGGCGCGCCCATCGCGGCAAAGATCTGTTGCGCCTCGTCGCGCCCACCGGCCGCACTCGCGTCGATGTCGCCGAGCAACCGAGCACGCTCGAGCAGCGTGAAGGCCAGATCGAGGCGCAGGTCCTCGGCCCGCCACTCGTCGATCACCCGTCGATACGCTGGCAGGGCTTCATCCGTCCTGCCTTCAAGCGCCTCCAAGCCGGCGGCAATCGTTCGCCGCGATCGCTCAAGCCAGCGCGCAGCCAGCCGGTGCTGGCCGAGCCACTCAAGGTCCTGCGCCACCCCGCCGGCGTTCCCGATCAGCAGATCGATATGGGCTGCCATCACGGCCGCCTGCTGAGCCCCGGTGCCGGCATAGATGTCGCGCGACTCGATCGCCAGCCGATGGGCTTCGTCCAGTTCGCCTTTGGCCAGCGCCAGCCAGGCCTCGATGTTGCGCAGCTGGGCCAGGTCCTGTGCCGAGGTCGATCCGACGGTCTGCTCCTCGAACAGCGTCATCTCGGCGCGTGCGCGCTCGTCGTCCGCGCGAAGCGCCGCTGCAACCGCGGCATAGGCATGAATCGAGGCCATCAGCGCGGATTTGACGTCGGGGGTGTCCGCCTGCAGGCGCAGTACCTCGTCCAGGTCACCGATGACGAACGCGTTGCCGGCAGCGTTGCCGGCCATCGAGGCGTACTGGAACCCGAATTGCCTGTTGATGGCGATGCCCTCGAGGCCGAACTGCAGTCCGCGATGGGGGTCGTCGATGACCGAGTACGAACTGAGGTTGAAGCGTGCGCGCGAGCGGGCGAAGAGGTGATCCTCGTCGTCGGCCATCTGCTTGGCGCCGATGAGCAGCGCGGCCGCCTCGCGGAAGCGCCCCAGCTGTGAGAGCGCCCACGACTTGGAGATGATCAGCTGCAGCGACTCCTCGGGGGCGTCGAGCTTCTCCGCCTCCGCGAGGGCTCGATTGGTCGCCTCGAGGGCCTGTTCACCCTCGTCGCGGAACAGGTGGCCGCGCGCAAGCTGGCCGGTCAGCTCGATCCGGACCAGCGGCGGGACGCCGGGTTCCTTGAGCGCACCGCTGAGTAGCTCCATCGCCTCGTCGATGCGCGACAGCTCGAGCAGCCAGGAGCCGAGCACGGCGGCGAGCTGGGCCACCCGGTCCGGCCCGCTGTTAGCCCGCGCCCACTCCAGCGCGGCGCGCTGGTAGCGCTCTGCTCCGGCAAGGTCGCCCGATGCCCACGCCGTCAACGCGACGCGCATGCGCAGCTCGTTGAGGTCCTCCTCATTGAAGGTCACTGCCATCGCCTGCTCGAAGTAGGTGCGCGCCTGCTCCGGCGAGTGGAGCCGCCGCGCCCGGTCTGCCGCCGCACGCAGGGCAACGCGCGCCTGTGCCGCCAGGGCGGCTCCCTCTTCGCCCTCCGGCACCGCGCGAAACGCCTCCAGGTAGTGGGTTGCGCGCACGCCGGCGAGCTCGTCGTCGTCGAGCGTCTCGTAATAGCGCGCCGCGGCCAGATGTCGCGCGCGCCGCTCCCGCTTCGACAGCGTTGCGTATGACGTCTCGCGGATCAGGCCCTGGCGGAACCGGTACTGACCGCGTTCAGGCGACCGTGGGTCGGCCTCGAGCGCGACCAGCTCCTTGTGTGCCAGGTCACGCATTCGCGTCGCGATCTCGTCCGGCGGCCGCTCGGCAAGCGCCGCCAGGGCGGGCACGAAAAAGGTCAGGCCCAGTACCGCCGCGTCCTGGAGCAGGGCCCGGTCCTCGGCCTCCAAGGCATCGAGGCGCGAAGCGATCAGTGCCCGCAGGGTGGGCGGGATGTCGAGCGCGGGCAACTGGCCGACGAGCACATATGCGTCGCCCTGGCGCACGAGATGGCCGGTATCGGCCAGCGCGCGGATCGTCTCGACTGCGAACAGCGGCACGCCCTCAGCGCGCTCGACGATGCGCGCCAGGTCGACGTCGCCGAGCCCCGGGGCAAGGCCGCGCAGCAGGTTGGTCATCGCTTCGTCGCCGAGCGGCTCGAGGTGCAGCGCGATGAGTGCCCGATAACCCATCAGGAAGTTGGGCCGTCGTTCCAGGAGCTCGGGGCGCGCCAGGGTCACGACGAGCATCGGCCGCTCGCGTGACCACTCGAGCAGATGCTCGATAAAGTCGAGCAGGCCGTTATCGGCCCACTGCAGGTCCTCGAACACCAGCACCGTGGGCCCGCGGTCCGCGACCCGTTCGAAGAAGGTGCGCCACGCGCTGAATAGCTCCTCGCGCGCGGCCCAGTTGGCCTCGTCGATGCCCAGCAGGGCGCCCAGTGCCGGTTCGAGCCAGCGCCGCTCCTGCGCGTCGGGTACGAATTCGTCGAGCGTCGCGCGCAACTTATCGCGTGTTGACGCCTCGTCCTCGCCCTCGGCGATGCGTGCCCGACGGCGGACCATCTCGCCCAGCGCCCAGAAGGCGACACCCTCGCCGTAGGCCGGGCTGCGCCCCTGAAGCCAGTAATAGAGCTGCGGGCCGGCCAGCCCGTCGAGGTACTTGTCAAGCTCCCAGACGAGCCGGCTCTTGCCAATACCGGCCTGTCCGGAGATGGCCACCACGCGCAGCTTGTTTTCGCGCTCGGCTGCGTGAACCTGCTCCCGTAGCAGCCGCAGTTCCTCATCGCGGCCGACGAAGGGCGGCTCGAGACCCTCCTCGCGCCCCTCGCCGCCCACGCGGGCGACGACGCGCAGCGCGCGCCACGCGGGCACCGGCGTCTGCTTGCCTTTCAGCAGCTGCTCACCGGCCGACTCGTAGGCGATCGCCGCCCGCGTTGCCTGCTGCGTCGCCTCGCCCACCAGCACGACCCCCGGTGGCGCAACCGCCTGAAGACGCGACGCCGTGTTAACGATGTCGCCCGCGACCATCCCTTCGCCTACCCGCCCGGGCATCACGGCGGCCTCGCCCGACAGGATGCCGACGCGCATCGCGAGGTGTTGGTCGGCGACGCTGATCTTGGTCACCCGCGCGACCAGGTCGAGCCCGGCACGAACCGCCCTCTCGGCATCATCCTCGAGGGCCACCGGCGCTCCCCAGACGGCCATCACCGCGTCGCCGATGAACTTCTCGACGTTCCCCCCATAACCCTCGATGACCTCGCGCGCCACCTCGAAATAGCGCGACAGCAGATCGCGCACCGCCTCGGGGTCCTGCTCCTCCGACATTGTCGTGAAGCCGACCAGGTCGGCGAACAGGATCGTCACGTAGCGCCGCTCCGCGGCAGGTGCTGACGGATGGGCCGCGGACTGCTGAGACGCGTGACCGCCCGAGCTCGCCTCTGCGCCGCTCGCTGACAGCCCAAAGCCGCACTCGGCACAGAACTTGGGCGAGCCCTCGTAGGGCGTGCCGCAGTTCGGGCAGGCACCGGACAGAGTCAGTCCACACTCGGCACAGAACTTCTGGCCGGGTCGTATCTCCGAGCCACACCTGGGGCAGGCCACGTGATGAGCCTAAACCATGGCGCCTGCGCTGACCGCAGACACGCAGGGCCCGTGAACTGCACGGTTCTTGACGAACCGTGCATACTTCCTGAGCGCACCGCACCACACAAATGCGCGGTTCAGCGCACAAGTAGGAGAATCGAAAACCGCCGCCCCCAGCGGCACGGGCAGCCAGCCCAGGGTTCCACCCAGAAACCCCTGGCCGGCATCAACGCGAGGCGCGCCCCAGCGAGAGCCTCGCTAAGGATTTCCTCCTCGACGCCGCAGTCGGCTGCTCACTTCCGTTGCTGGGTTGGCCCAAGAGGTGATCCGGCGCGCCCCGCTCACAGTGATGGTGCCGCGTCGGAGCCCGAGGAGGCAGACGTGCCAACTGCCGTCTCGGCTGCTGTCCGGCAGTCGATCGGAAATACAAAGTCCCGCGCGGGCAGGCCCGCGCTGCTTGCATTCGGCATCATGGTCGGCCTGTCGCTTGGTCTGCCGACGGCCGCGCTGATGCCGCAGTCCGCCATCGCCAAAGCGGGACTCAGCTGCACCGGTTGGGCGAGCACCGCACACCCGCCACAGGCGATCCGTGTTCTGAAGCATCGCACAGGCCGGGTGGTGACGGTCAGCTTCCAGCGCTACGTGGTGACCGTGATGGGCAAGGAGTGGCCGTCGTACCTACCGTTCCAGGTCCTCGAGGCAGGTGCCGTGGCGGTCAAGCAGTACGGCTGGTACCACGCGCTGGCTGGCCACCAGAGAGTGAGCCGGCGTGGCGACTGCTACGACGTGGTCGACAGCACGCGCGACCAGCTCTACAAGCCGCACAAGGCACGCGTGCGCCCGATCCAGCGCGGGGCGGTCACTGCAACATGGAACGCAACGCTGATCAAGAAGGGGCGCTTCTTGATGACCGGCTACCGGCGCGGCGACAAGCGACGCTGCGGCCGTGACGCGACCGGTTACAAGCTCTTCGCGCGCAGCGCCACGCGCTGCGCGCGGGGCGGCCATGACTGGCTCAGCATCCTGCAGATCTACTACGGTCCGCGGCTGCAGATCCGCGACTGACCGGGGCCAATCGGTCGGCGTAAGATCGCCGTCCCGGACCGCGCCCGCGGCCCGATCAGACGATGGACGGGCGAGACGATGGCGCTTGATCGGCTGAAGGGCGTGCTCGAAAAGGGGTAGGCGATGTCAAGCAAGGTACGCGGCGCCCTGCTCCAGGCGACCTGGACCGGCGACAAGGAGTCGATGATCCAGAAGCACGAGAAATACGCCCACCAGGCTGCCCAGCAGGGCGCGCGCTTCATGCTCTTCCAGGAGCTGTTCTACGGGCCGTACTTCTGTCAGGTCCAGGATGCCAAGTACTACTCGTATACGGAGCACATCCCCGACGGCCCGACGACCAAACGCATGCAGTCGCTGGCGCGCGAGCTGGGGATGGTCCTGGTGGTACCGATGTACGAGGAGGACTCGCAGACCACCGGCGTCTACTACAACACCGCCGCGGTCATCGACTCCGACGGCTCGTACCTGGGCAAGTACCGCAAGACGCACATCCCGCACGTCAAGGGCTTCTGGGAGAAGTTCTACTTTCGGCCCGGCAACCTGGGCTACCCGGTGTTCGAGACGGCCGTCGGCAAGATCGGCGTCTACATCTGTTACGACCGCCACTTCCCGGAAGGGGCGCGCGCGCTCGGCTTGAACGGGGCCGAGATCGTGCTCATCCCATCGGCGACCTCGCGCGGGCTCTCGGAATACCTCTGGCGCGTGGAGCAGGTGTCGCACTCGCTGGCGAACGGGTACTTCGTCGGGACCATCAACCGAGTAGGTATCGAGAAGGACATCGGCGAGGACGATTTCTACGGGCAGTCGTACTTCTGCGACCCACGCGGCCAGTTCATCGGCGAGATCGGCTCGCCGCACGACGAGGAGCTGCTGGTGCGCGACCTGGACCTCGACCTGATCGAGAAGGTGCGCCAGACGTGGCAGTTCTTCCGCGACCGCCGGCCGGAGATGTACGACGACCTGATCAGGCCCTAGATGAGCGTTCGGACCACGCTTGCCGTCGGGTGCGCAGCGCTGCTCGTCATCAGCGCCGACCTCTTCCTGGTGATCGACTCGTCGTCGCACTCGGCGAGCGACACGCTGCGACCGTTCGTGCTGATCATGATCCCGCTATGGGCCGCAGCGATCTTGGCCGCGGTGAAGGCGCCGGATTACCGTGAACATCGCGCTATCAAGCTTCGAGGGATCGGCTACCGACGCGACCGTCAGGAGTCGCGTGATCGAAGATGCCGGCAAAGCCGAGGTCAGCACCCTGACCCGGACACGCAGCTTGATTACCTCGCCGGGCGCCAAAACGACTGTCTCGTAAGTGCCACCGATGATCTCGCGGTGATCTCCCCAAGCTCTGCGCTGCGACGAGGGCGTTGGCTACGTCAGAGGCTTAACCCATTGCGTTCGTAGACGGCGTCACGGACAGGTGATGGTTCCCTTGAGGTGCTCGTTGCCCCCTCCGCCGAGATCCGTGTCGATCGTGATCGAGTGGTGGTCGGTCGAAACGCCCTTGATGTCGCGCATGTTGAGGAAAGCGGTGTTCGCGTCCACGAGCCACTTGATAGTCACGTACCCGTCGTTGCCTTCCGAGACATAGAGGCCCTGCCCGAGCCCGGGGTAATCGGCCTCTACGGCCCCAAAGCCGAAATTGACGGCGTTACCGGCGCTATCCGTCCCGAGAGTGCACTGCCCGGCAGTTCCCTTGGCGACGACGGCGAAATCGCCCGAAAGCACGAGATCAACGGCGGGGAGCGCCTTTGTCGGCGAGGCAGTGAGGGCGAGGGACGGCGCAGTAGTAGCGACTGGCGAGGCGGCGACGGTCTGAGTTGAGGTGGCGACCGCAGCGGCAGTGCTGACTGGTGCTGCGGCCACGGTTGACCCCGAACCCGTGGGGGCGGGCAGGCTCGCCGGGGCGCCCGAACAAGCAGAGATCGCAACCAGCCCGAAACCGATGACCACCGTAATCGAGAGATGCCGTCGCCGGTTCACATCCCTACCTCTCATAGCTATCCGTGCATGGCGCGTTCTCCGACCTGATCCTACCGGATGCGCTGCGTCGGCAATCATGGGACGGGCCGCGTCGAGCAAAAGAGCGCCGGTCGTCTGGCATTTCCCGGGCCACGCCACGACCGATCAGCAGCACCTGTTCGACGAGCTGATCGGCATCGAGTAGGCGACGGCTAATATCCGGCGATGGCCGTGACCACCCTTCGCCGCGTCGGACGGCTGCAAGCAGCCGTCCAGCCCTTCCTCGACTTCTTCAGCGGGCCGTACTCGGTCCTCGAGAAGGACCCCGACACGGCCAATTTCGCCGTCGGCAACCCGCACGAGAAGGCCATGCCGGCCTACGTCGACGCGCTGCGCGCCCACCTCGAGCCGCGCGACAAGGACTGGTACGCGTACAAGATGAGCGAACCGGTCGCCCAGAAGACGGTCGCCGCGACGATGAGCTCGGTCACCGGGCTCGACTGGGATGCCGACGACGTGCAGATGACGACCGGTGGCTTCGGTGCGCTCGCGCTCGGGCTGCGGACCGTCCTGGATCCGGGTGATGAGGCGATCTTCCTCTCGCCACCGTGGTTCTTCTACGAGCAACTGATCCTGGCGGCGGACGGCGTACCGGTGCGCGTCCGGCTGGACATGCCGGACTGCCCGATCGACCTGTCGGCGATAGAAGCGGCGATCACGCCACGAACGCGCCTCGTCATCATTAACTCGCCGCACAACCCGAGCGGTCGCGTGCTCGATCTCGACGAGCTGTCGGCGATTGCCGATCTGCTCACCCGCGCCGGCGCACGGATCGGGCGCCCCATCTACCTGCTCAGCGACGAGCCCTACCGGCGCATCGTCTTCGACGGCCGCACCTTCCACTCGCCGAGCGAGGTCTACCGGCACACCCTTGTCGCCTATTCGTACGGCAAGCAGCTGCTGGCGCCGGGCATGCGCATCGGCTACCTGACCTGGCCGCCGACCATGCCCGAGCGCGATCGGCTGCGCAACGACGCCTTCGTCAGCCAGCTGGCGATCGGCTACATGTTCCCGAACGCTCTGCTGCAGCACTCCCTGCCCGACCTCGAGCCGCTGTGCATCGACATCGCCGCGCTCGAGCGCAGGCGCGGACGGTTGGTAGGCGCACTGCGCGGGCAGGGCTACCAGGCGACCTGGCCGGCCGGCACCTTCTACGTGATGGTCCGTTCGCCAATGCCCGACGATCTCGCCTTCACGCGCATCCTGAACTCGCTCAAGGTGCTCGTCCTGCCGGGTACCGTCGTCGAGACGCCGGGCTGGTTCCGTGTCAGCCTGACCGCGTCAGATCGGATGGTCGATGACGGCATCGGCCGCTTCGCCGCCGCACTCGAGGAAGCGCGATGAAAGCCTCCTTCATCGCCGGCTTCGGACCCATCATCGTCCGCGACCCCGGGGTGAGCCGGAAATTCTGGGGAGAGGGCGGCTTCGGCCTGGAGCTGGCGGAGATCGCGCCCGACTACTACGGCGTGGACGATGTCGGCGTGCGGGCGTTCGCCCTCTGGCCGCTCAGCCAGGCCGCGGAGAGCACCTTCGGCACGCCCGATTGGCCGGCCGACATCCCCGTCCCGCAGGCGTGGATCGAGCTCGACGTCGAATTGGCAGAGGCTGTGGCGTCGGCCGCGGCGGAGATGCAGGCGGCCGGTCATCGGCTGCTGCGCGAAGCGCGCGAGGAGCCGTGGCACCAGACGACGGCACGCCTGCTCAGCCCGGAGGGCCTGCTGGTCGGCATCAGCTTCACGCCGTGGATGCATGAGGAGGGCAACCAGGAGTCGGCGTCGTGACTGACCTGCCGGACGAAGCAGAGGTCGCGCGGCGGGTCGCGCTCGTCTGGGACGCCTTCAAGAGCGGCGAGAACGAGTGGGTCGGCGAATTGGGGCGCATCCTACCGGAGCTGGTCGAGCCGTCGCCGGAGTGGCCGGCCATGTTCGCCGAGAGGCGCGACCGCCTCGCGCAGGCGCTCGGGGCGGTCGCTCTGCGCATCGAGCATGTCGGCTCGACGTCCGTCCCGGGCGCCGTGGCCAAGCCGATCATCGATATCCAGATCAGCGTTGCCGACATCGACGACGAGGACGCCTACCGCGCGCCCATCGAGTCGCTCGGCTGGCCGATGCGCGCGCGCGAGCCGGCTGCCGGCCACCGCTACTTCCGCGAGCCGGCCGGCGTGCCGCGCACGACCCACGTCCACGTTTGTCAGGCCGGCGCCGAATGGGAGCGCCGCCACCTGCTGTTCCGCGACTACCTGCGCAGCCACCCGGCGCGCGTGCGCGAGTACGAGGCGGTCAAGCGTGCGGCGCGCGACCGCTACGGCGACGACGGCATCGCATACACGGAAGCCAAGGGCCCGTTCATCGAGGGCACGCTCGATCGTGCCGAGCGTTGGGCGGCCGACACCGGCTGGCCGCCCTAGTCCACCACCTTCCGACTGCCCACCGGCCGGGCGCCCGCCGCCTTCCGCCTGCCTGCCAGCCGGCCGGCCGGTGACCGACCGCGTACCGCCTGCCTGCCAGCCGCTCGCCCGCTGATCGACCGCGTACCGCCCGCATCGGTACCCAAGCGGGCATCCGACCGACAACCCCTACCGGCGGACTGCGCCAAGCGCGCTAGTCGGTCCGCGTACCGTCCCCATCGGTGGCGGACGGTGATTTGGTCGATAAGGCGTCCTGCGGAGCGTGGGGTCGGTCGCCAGGTCGAACGTAATCGGGTCCTTGCCTGCTGCGCCAACGATGCAGGCGGTACGGGGCAGCGGAAGCTTCGCAGCGGCAATGCGGAAGCGCCGCAACGCCGGCCTGCGTGCAGGACCACCGGCCCCAATCGCCCGGCTGAGGGGCGGGGCGTATCCTTTGCCGCTCGGTAGCAGCCCTCGGGAGCGACATGGACTTCGGATTCACGCTCAAGCCCGAACACGGCGTCGAACGCACGATCAACCTGACGCGTCAGGCTGAGGACGGCGGCTTCGGCTATGGCTGGCTGTTCGACTCGCACATCCTCTGGGCGGACCCCTATCCGATCCTGACGCTCATGGCGCTCAACACCTCGTCGATGCGCCTGGGCACCTGCGTCACGAACCCGGCCACGCGCGAACCAACCGTCACGGCCAGCGCCCTTGCGGCCCTCGACGAGATCAGCGGCGGGCGGATGGACCTGGGCATCGGCCGGGGCGATTCGGCCCGCCGCGTGATGGGCAAACCGCCGACGACGCTGGCGCGCCTCGAGGAGGCGACCAACCTGATCCGCGACCTGGTCGAGGGCCGCAGCGCCGCGCAGGACGGCACCGCGATCCGGCTGCCCTGGACACGCGGCGATCGGCTGCCGGTATGGATCGCCGGCTACGGCCCAAAGGCTCTCGAGCTCACCGCGCGCATCGCCGACGGGGTCATCCTGCAGCTGGCCGACCCCGGATTGATCCGCTGGTTCGTGGGTCAGCTCCGCGACTTCGCGGTCAAGGCGGGCCGCGACCCGCAGGCGGTGAAGGTGATGGCCGCCGCTCCCGCGCACGTGGGCGAGATCGGAGAGTGCCGCGAGCGCGTCCGCTGGTTCCCTGCCCTGGTCAGCAACCACGTGGTCGACCTGGTCAATCGCTACGACCCCGCTGAGCTGCCGCCGGCGCTGACCGGCTACGTCCGCGATCGGGGCGGGTATGACTACCAGCACCACGCCGAGGTGGGTTCCGACAACGGCGACTTCGTGGACGACGACGTGGTCGACCGTTTCTGCGTCATCGGCTCGGTCGACGACCACCTGCGCAAGCTGCGCGAGCTGGCCGATGCCGGCGTCGACCAGTTCAACATCTACTTGATGAACGGCGACGAGGAAAAGACGCTCGAGGTGTACGCGCGCGAGATCATTCCGCGGGCATAGGCGGTCGGCCGGTGATCTGCAGCAACTGCGGTTTCCAGAACGCGCCAGGCGACGAGTTCTGCGGCTCGTGCGGCCAATTCCTGGCGTGGACGGGCGAGCAGCCGACCCCAGTCGACCAGCAGCCCCAGGCCACCGAGCAGCCAGCGCCTGCCATCACCCCGGGCACCGTCCCGCCCAACTGGGCAGCCTCGACCGAGCAACCCGTCAGCGACCAGCGGCCCGTCGTAACGCCCACCCCCACGACCAGCGCGGGACCGGGCACGTTCGCCGGCGGGCCGGCGCTGGGCACGCGGCCGCGGCTGATCAGGTGCGCCGTGTGTGGCACCGCGAACGAGCCGACGCGGGCCTTCTGCCTCAAGTGTGGATCGCGGCTGGGCCCAGGCGCGCAGGCTCCGAGTTCCCGTTCGCGCGTACTGCCCTTCCTCGTCGCCGGCGCAGCGGTGGTCGTCGTGATCGTGCTGCTCGGTGCCGGCTTCGTCCTGCTCGGCGGCAACGCGCAATCCTCCGCGCATCCTTCCCAGCCGCCGTCGACCGGGCCGGGGACGTCCAGTGTCGCGATCAACTCGCCGCTCGCATCGAATGACGCGCACAGCCAGGCGCCCGCCAGCGATGAGGCCAGCCAGCCGGCCTCATCGGCACCCAGCGGGGACGCCGGCAGTCCACCGGTAGCCGGCTTCAGCTGCGCCGACCAGCAGCTTGCCGCCACCGCGCCCGGCCGCTGGATCGTCAAGTCGGCGCGCTGGGGCCATCGGGGTACGGCTGACTTCCTGGCCATCGCGCTCGCTCCGGGCGCCGATGCCGGCGCAACTGCTTCCGTCGCCGCAACCCTCGTCCCGCTCGGACAGGTTGCGTCGCGCTTCGGTGTCTCGCCACCGGCAAGTGGTGAGATTGCGCTCGTCCTGACCTTCAGTCATGCCGTAGGCTTCGGCGGCCCGTTCAAGAGCCAGGTGGGCTATCAAGTCCTCGATGCGTTCAAGGTCGCGAAGGGCGACCAGAAACTCGTCGACGTGGTGATTGGCGTGACCGGCGGTGGCTGCTACAACCTATCGTCGGATGGCTGGACATCAGGGAGTCGGTCGTCCACGGAGCTCGTGGTCGAGATCCACAAGTGACTGAGAGGATCAGATGATCTGTCCGAACTGCGGGTCCCAGAACGCGCCCGGCGACCAGTTCTGCGGCTCGTGCGGTAATTCGCTGCAGGCTGCGCCAGCGGCCGCCGGAGCGGCCGGCCAGCAGCAGGCTCCGATCAACCAACCGGCCGCTCCGACAAGCCAGGGACAATGGGCTCCCTCCGGCCAGGGCGGACCGGCCCCGGCGGGCTACGCCCCGGACGTCATCTGCTGGAAGTGCGGCCGGCGCAACCCGCCCGGCCGCTCGTTCTGCATCCAGTGCGGCGAGAAGCTCGAGGCGGGCACGGCGGCAGGCGCGGGATCGTCGGCCAGTGCCGTGGGCGGCGCCAGCATCGGCGTGCGCGGCGGCGCCAGCGGTCAAAATCGCTTCGGTGGCCGCGGCCGAACACTGGCCATCGGCGCAGCGCTGATCGTGCTCTTGCTCGTTGGTGCCGTGGCGGCAGCGGCCCTTCTCAATCGGCCGGCCCAGGGCCCGATCGCGGCGGTGGTCGAGTCGCCGTCGCCGTCGACCGATGCCACTGCCAGCGGAGGGCTGCCGACACCGTCGGATACGTTCGCGTCGGCACTACCCACCGACAACGGCGCCGGCCCCTCCCCGAGCGACGGCGTGCTCGCGACGCCCACTCCGAGCCCCACTCCCAGCCACACGCCCAAGCCCACCAAGCGGCCGACACCGACTCCGCCACCGACGGTGACGCCCAGCCCAACGCCAGTCACGTGCGCCAATGCGGGCCCCGCGACTAAGTGGTTTGACCTCAATCCGAGTGACGAGCGCACCATCCCGACCTCGAAGGACTGGTGCATCCGGACGGTGACCTTCACCAACTTGAGCGGCGTGGGCGCGGCGGGCACGCTGCAGCTCTTTCTGAACAACCCGACGGCTTTCTATGACTTTCCGTCGGACTTCTACTACGGCTGGCTCGAGGCGAACATTGCGTCCGACTTCAACGGCTCGGACACGTACAGCCCCAAGGTCAAGTACCCGAAGGGCTACATGCTGGGATCGCTGTACGCCTCGACCGTGATCAAACTTGACATACCGGCCTGCGACCCAGGGATATGCGGCGGGAGCGTGCACATCGGCTACACGCCCATCTCAGCCCTGCCGCACTAGGCGGGCCGGGGCGATCGTCAGCGGCGGCTGACGATCGGCGCCGTTTCGCCGCCGCCGAACACGTCGTAGGCGGGCGGAGAACCCGTGCCCGGCGCGACCAGCAGGCTGGCCTGCGCGCTTGGGTAAGCGGCAGGATCATCGGCCGTGCCCGCAGTCATCTCGCGCAGGCCCGTGAAGTCGTGCGCGAAGATCAGCACCTGCTGGTCGAAAGACCCGTCATCGCCGGCCACCACCTCGATCGGTCGGGCCGCGCCGATGCCGTAGCTCCACTGGAGCTCGACCGTGCTGCCCGGTGGAAAGTCCATGCCCTGGACCTCGACCACGAAACCCGGTGACGCTGAGCCTGGATCAATGACCAGCATGGGCGTCACGGGCGCAGTGCAGGGCACCAGGAAGGTGTCGAACGAGACGTCGTCAAGCGGGCCGTTGGCGTCGTCCTGGCGCGCCTCGATGCGGTAGGTGCCCGCCGCGCGACCGATCGGCGTGATGGTCGTGGCGAGCTTGCCGTTCGGGCCACTGGCAAACGCGCTGAAAGTCTCCGGCGTGCCGTCGGGATCGAAGATGATCTGGACGAAGCCCGGGATGAAGCCCCGCCCGCGCAGCTGGATGGAGTACGCCTGTGGCTGGCCGGGCAGCGCGTCGGCGCAGGTCGGATCGGGCTGCAGGGTCGGCGATGGCGGCACGCAGGGCACACTGAAGGGCGGCACCGCGCCGTTGATGACGGTATCGCCCACCTGCTGCTGGACGCTGACGCCATATGTGTTTGCCGGGCGCGCCGCCACCGTCAGCCGTGCCGTGAACGAGCCGTCGTCAAGTGCCTTCGTCTGTGTCGTTTCGGGTTCCAGCCCACCCAGGCGCTCCGGGTCGAACGTGACGCTGACCGGATAGCCGGGTTGGAAGCCAACCCCGCTCACGTTCAGGTCGAAGGTGCGCGGCTGGTCTCCCGCGAACTGCGGGGCAGCGCATGACGGATCGAGCGTGACCGTCCCAGCGGGGCACTCGACGGTGAAGGTGGCATGCGTGAAGTGGAGCGGCGGCGTGTCGTCCGACTGGCTTACCGTGATGTCGTAACTGCCCGGTCCACGGGCATAGGGGGCGATGTCGACCGGGCCCCAGCTGCCGTCGTCGTTGACCGAGAAGTCGCTGTAGAAGTATTCGGGCAGGTGCGGCACGTCGCCGGCATCGAAGGTGATCTCGACATTCAGGCCGGGCTGGAAGCCGGCACCGCTCAGTTGGATCGTGTACCGGCTGGGATCGCTGCCCGCCGCGGACCCGCAGGTGGGCGTCATGGTCAGCTGCGAGCATGGTGCGACAAGGTACGCAGCGGCGGTGCGCGGCGGCGGCACATAGATCTTGAAATTGGTCCCCGACTGCTGAACGGCGAGCACGCGGTAGGCGCCGTTCGCGGGCACGCTGAACTGCGGTATGTCGATGCTGATCGCGTTGGGATCCGCCGGGGTGACCGGGCTGGCCTGGGCGTAGATCGTGTCGGTGCTGAAGAGGTCGGTGACGGCAACCGTAATCGGCAGGTCGGGCAGGAAATTGGTGCCGCTCACGTGCACACTGATGGGCGTCCCGGCGGTCGCGCAGTCGGGCGTAATGCTTATCTGCGCCTGCGGCCCACCGCACGGCACGTACAGGCTTGCCCAGGCCACCTCGCTGCCCTGAGCAATCTGGTCGCTGTAGTACGCGTACATGGGGTAGTAGGCAGTCGAGCCGATCTCGGTCACCGTGAAGGTGGCCTCGAACGCGCCCGCGGCACCAACGGTGACCGGCGGTGCGGGCGCCGGATTGCCGTTCCAGTAGATCGTCACGCTGCGGCCGTACTCGAAGCTGTAGCCGCGGACGGTGACCGTGATGACGTCGCCGTCGGGGTTGCTCGGCGCTGGCTCGCACGAGGGATCGACCGTCAGCAGGGGCGATTCGGGCAGCGTGTCGGCGCGCACCGTGGCAGGGCGGGTGACGCTCAGTGTGGTCAGGACAAGGAGAGTCACCAGCGCGACTGCCACCGGCCGCGCACGGCGGGCAGCGGATGCCCGAAATGCGATCAGCGGACGAAGCCCGAGTAGTAGACGGACGTGCCCGAACAGGCGGTCGGGTCGTCGCAGGCCAGGCCCAGGTTCTGCCCGGCGGCGATGACGATGGGCGTCACGAAGTGGTAGTCGAGGTCGCGGAAGTTCTCGAGACGCAGGACCAGCAATGGTTGTCCGGAGCGCTCGAGGCGCAGATCACCGACGGCGGTGCTCGATGGGTTGGAGAACACCAGGTCGGTGACGAAGAGCGTCTGGTCGGGCTGCACCGTGAGCGCTGGCTGGCCGAAGACCAGCCGACCGTCGGTCGCGCTGCCGCCGCCCGGCAACGGCGGCGCCGAAGCGACGCTGGTCGAGCTGCTCGGCGCCGGGGAGCCACCACTCCCGCCATTGCCCTGCGACGCGGGCGGAGGAGTGTTGTGGGTGAAGCCGCCCGGCGGTGGCGTGATGCCCACCTGGGCCAGGATGTCGGCGGCGCGCTGCTCGGCAGTGGCCTCGATCGACGGTTGCAGGATGAAGACCCAGAACAGTACGGCGAGCAGGAGCAGGCCCAGCACCGCCAGCAGCGCGCGCATGAACCAGGGCGGCAGGACGGCTTCCTGGAGGAGCGTGCCGTCGACGGTCACCGGGGTGGGGCCGGCGCCCTCGACGAGCACCTGGAACGGCCGCGTCTGGGCCGGGCCGCGCCAGAACGTGTGGCGCGGATGGACGCCAACCTTGGCGAACGAGGCGCTGCCCGGGTCGGCCACGACGCCGGGCGGCCGCAGGTCGAAGTTCAACAGCCGGTCGGGGTCGACCGCGCTGAGTGTCGCGTTGATGGGCGCATTGCCGCGGTTGTCGATCGCCAGGTCGTGGCTGGCCCCGCGGCTGCCACGCGAGGTCCGCGGAGCAAGTTCGGCATGCACTTCGCTGAACGGCGCTACGTCGAGCACGCCCTCCTCGACGACCGAACCCTGGGGATCCTCCTTGGACAGGACATGGATACCGAAGGGCAGCTGCCCGGCCACCACGGTCGGCGCGCGGGGCGGACTGAAAGTGATCGTGACCGCTTCCTCGGCAGCGGGGAAGAGCGACAGGCTGGGCGGCGTGACTGCCGACCATGCCTGGGCGTCGCCGAGCACCTGGAAGCTGAACTGGTCGACGACCGAGCCCGTGTTGCGCACGCGCAATTGAGCCGTCGCCTGGCTGCCGGGCGTGACGGGCACGAGACGCGTCTCGAGATGCGCTAGGGCACCCATGCTCGGCGCAGCATAGAACGCCGACCGTTCATGCGGACAGCCGCTTTGCGCGCATCGACAGGCGTCCATTCGGGCAATTCCCGGCGGGACGTTGAGGCCGCAGAGTTGTCGTGGACCGGAACTATCTTGACAGGCGACGGTGCGACGCCCACGATCCGGCAGACCCAGTCGTGTTTCTGCTGCGGAGGAGCGTCGTGCACGGGATCCCGTCCCACCCCCGAATGCCGGCTTGGCGACGGCCCGTTGCCATGATGGCTCTTGCGAGCATGATCGTCGGCTGCGGTGCCGCGCCCACGCCGAGCGCGACGAGCGTCGCCAGTGCAGACAAGCCCATGGTCGTGATCCAGTCGCCTGCCGACGGAGCCCAGCTCCCACTCGGACAAGACGTCGCTGTCTCGGGCGCCGCCAGCGACAGCGTGGGGGTCGATCACGTCGAGCTGTTCGTCGACGGCGTGAGCGTCGCCAGCACACCGCCTGGCCTGGCCGCGGCGCTGCTGCCCTTCAACGTGGGTTGGCTGGCCGCTCCGGCAGGGCCACATAATCTCCAGGCCGTGGCCTATCGCCAGGACGGCACGGCCAGTGACCCGGCAAGCGTCAGCGTGAACGTGGGCACGCCCGCCAGCGCGGTGCCCTCGGGCCCGCCGGCCACTTCGACCGCCGGGGTGCCGACTCCATCACCCACAGGCGCGCCAACGCCGACTCCAACGCCGAAGCCCACCAGGACGCCGCGCCCCACCCGTGCGCCGACGCCCACGCCCACGGTGACGCCGCCCACGGTCACGCCTGATCCGGGCGGCAACGCACCCGACGACATCGATAACGAGCCCTACGAGATCGTGCTGAACGCGAATAACAAGGCGGCGTGCCCGCCGATCGAGACCGGCGCGCCGGTCACTGCCGTGGGATGCATCTGGGAGCAGATCTCGGCACCGGCCGGCGACATGACTGACGACCTCGAGTTCACGCAGGCCCCGAACACCACGTACCACCTGCGCCTAACCTTCTGCAGCGACGCGTCGGACACGACCCTGTGGTCTCTTTCCGACCCCGATCCGTTGAGCACGACCGGCTGCATGGACTCGATGGACAGGACTTCAAGCGGCGGCAACCCCGGATCGCTACCGATCTCGGTCTTTTTCGGGCCCGTTGGCGTACAGACGTACAACCTGTACCAGTTCACCGTCTACCAGTGTCAGTTCGCCAACTGCAAAACCCACTAACCGCGTCGAATCCGGTTCCCGGCGTGGTGATTGAGGAGCACATGCGCGGGATGGCGTCCTATCGACGTCCCTGGGGTCTCGGCCAGCTGGTGGGCCTGCTGATGGCGTTGAGCCTTGTGGCCTGCAGCAGCGCGCCGGCTGGTCCGAGTGGCAGTCCAGTCGCCGCGGGCGACAAGCCGGCAGTCACCATCCAGTCACCCGCCGACGGCACTGCGTTGCCGCTGGGACAGGACGTGATCGTGGCCGGCACCGCCACGAATACCACGGGCGTGGACCACGTCGAGCTGTTCGTCGACGGCGTCAGCTTTGGGACATCGCCAGCCGGCCAGTCGGCGGCGGTCCTGCAGTTCAGCATCAACTGGCTCGCTGCGCCGGCCGGCGCGCACGCCCTGCAGGTGATCGCGTATTCGTCGGGTGGGACGGCCAGCGAGCCCGCCCTCGTTAACGTGACTGTCGGCGGCTCGGCGCCGCCGAGCGGCGCTCCGGGCAGTCCTGCGGCGAGCATCGTGGAGCCCACTCCCGGATCGACTCCGACGCCCACGCCGGCCAAGACACACAGGCCAACTCCCACGCCAACGCTGACCCCCAGTCCGACGGCCACGACGGCCCCAACACCAACGCCGACACCCACGGCCACACCGACTCCGACTGCGGCGCCGACCCCGACACCCGGGCTCACACCGGCAGCGGATGGCACGGCTCCCGATGACTCGGCCAGCGAGCCGCACCTCATCACGCTGGCGTCGTGCCAGGGTCGGCTGTGCCCCAGGGGCGTGCTGGCGAACGGCTCGATCACCGAGCAGGTGTCGGCTCCCAACGGTGACACGACTGACGATCTGTATTTCGTGCCAGGCCCCAACGCGCAGTACCGGGTCGAGATGACGCAGTGCTCGGGCCGGGGCACGCTCCAGTGGCGGATCGTGGGTGGCGATAACTCGCTGCACACCGGCTGCGGCGATTCCCTATTCGAGACAACCAGCGCGACGCCGAGCAACATCACCATCCACGTTTTCATCGTCCAGAGCGACGGCTCATTTCTGGTGCCCTGCATTGGACGGCTGACGTGCTACGGCGTTTACACGTACACGGTCTCTCAGCTCGCCCAATAGCCTCTTTTTCCACCGGCTGCCGGCCGCCCGTTAAGTCAGCGTTTAGTCGGCGATAAGTCGCGCGGTGCACCGTTGCTGGCACCCACGAACACCCACATCGCACAGGGGAACCGGCATGTACGCGCTGGCTGACGACGGGCAGGCTCGCATCGATGTTTCCGTCTGGGCATCCGACCCGCTCTCGCGTGCCGGCACGGTCGCGCAGTTGCGTGGCCACGGTTCGGTCCGTGTGGTCGACGAGGTGCCGCCCGGTGAGGGGGGCGTTGCGCTGGTGGTCGCCGACGAGGTCGATGCGGAGGCCCTGCGCACGATCCGCAGCCTGCGTCGTCACGGGGCACGCGGCGTGGCGCTGCTGGTCACGCGCCTCGACGACCGATCGTTGCTGGCTGCGGTTGAGGCAGGCGTCGGCGGCATCCTGCGTCGCAGCCAGGCGACCGTGCACAACCTGCTCTCGACCATCCGCGCCGTGGCCGCCGGCGAGGGGACGTTGCCGCCGGACATGCTCGCGCGGCTGCTCGACCAAGTGGGCAACCTGCAGCGCCAGGTCCTGGCGCCGCGCGGGCTGACCTTCTCGGGCCTGACCGAGCGGGAGCTGGACGTGCTGCGGCTGCTTGCCGAAGGCCTCGACACGACTGAGGTGAGCGGCCGGCTGTTCTACTCCGAGCGCACCGTCAAGAACATCATCCACGACGTCACCAGCCGGCTCGAGCTGCGCAACCGGACGCATGCCGTGGCCTACGCCATCAAGCAGGGCCTGATCTAGCCCGACTCTGCCCAAAGGGGCAGCGCTGGCGCCCTCTCGGCCACCCCTGCAACCGTTCCTCCCCGAACGGCGGACGGCTAGCCTCGCGCGCAAGTGTCGACTTTCGAGCGAACAGCACGACAGCCCCGCGCGCCCGGAAAGCAGGCCAATGCGCCGAGGCGCGCGAGCCAATCCAGTCGGGCGGGCAACGAGCCGGCGGCCACAATCATTGGACTGCAGCATGCTGCCGGTAATCAGGCTGTGGCTGCGGCGGTCCAAGCCCAGAAGGACCGCGGTTCCTCGGGCCGCGCAGACAGCAACCATCGAGCCTCCGCCATGCTCGATGCCCTGCTCGCCAAGTTCCCCGCCCTCGCCTCGGCGATGTCGTTCGAGGCACTCGAGGGATGGCGCCAATGGCTCGACGCTTACGCGCACAACGTGGACGTAGATGCCGCTCTCGCGCGACACGAGAAAGCGTACCGGACCCGCGAGCACTACACCGAATTGTATATTGCAAGCTCGGACTTCCGCGCAGAGCAGGCGCGGATCGAGAGGGGCTTCCGGCCGATCGACAAAGAGGCACCGCGCGCCACGCTCGACCCGCCCAAAGTGCTCGCTCCCGACGTCTCACGGGTACCGGCGTGGAACGCTGTGCCTGAAACGCGCTTTCGAGCCTGGGCTCAGGAGCATTTCGCGAGCAAACCGGTTGTCGCCCAGCTAACGGACCAGGCTGAGATCTATTCGGCGCTTCAGGCGCAACAGGACCCGAGCGTCATGACCCGCCATCCGCACATCAATGTGCTGTGGGGTGGGCGGCAGATTGAGACCACCGGTGGCGCGGTGGTCTTTGCAGACCTGTTGAAGATTCCCGAGTTCGGCGATGCGTACAGTGACCAGGTAACGAACGGGCCGGAGGTCCGGGCGCTACGCGATGGGATCGACAAGCTCCAAAGCCACCTGAACCAGATGATCGCCCGTCACCGCGAACTGAGCGATAAGAACCGCGGGGCCGAATACGGTGGCGGCTGGACCGGCTGGGTCAAGAAGAAAGTCCGCGGCGGAGTGCGCCATGCCAGCGAGGCGCTTGGGGCGCCAAGCGCCATGGAGATGGCCGTCGCGCACGTGCGTGCGCAGACGCACCCTGATGACACTGACGCTCAGGCCGAGCTGGCTTGGCTGGAGGCGCGCTCAGGCAGCTACCCCAAATTGCTCGGGCCGAACAGCATCTGGGCGAAGGGCGAGCAGCAGCTCGATGCGGCCCAGCGCTTCTTCCAAGACGGCCAGATCGAGCTCGCTGCGGGTGCCCTGCAGGAAGCCGAGCAGAGTGTCGCCGTGGCCACGACGCGCTTCGCCGGCTACGAAGCGCGGGTCATGGGTGGCGCTGGGATCGCCGTCAAGTGGCTCGAGCGGGTCAAGACCGCGGGCAAGATCGCGTCAGCCTTCACCGGCGTCACCGGCGTACTCCGCGCCGCGGCGTTCAGTGCCGGGTACACGGCCACCCAGGAAGGCCTCGAAGAGGCCTCCGTCAGCTTCGTCGATCCGGAACACAAGGCCGACTATGGCAAGGTGGCGCGAATGGCGGCGATCGACGGCCTGGCTTCGCTCTTCGGCGGCCTCACCCAGGGTGCGTTCACGGATGCTCTCAAGGCACGCTTTGCCGGCACGCTGATCAAGGACTGGCAACTGAGCGCAACGACCGCTGAAAAGGTCCTGAGCGTCGGCGGCGCGACAACCGCGAGCTTCTACAACGTTCCGGCCAAGATAGTGCTCGACCGGATCATCGACGGCAAGGCAATGCCCGAGAGTCTCTCGGATGTGTGTGACATGGTCGTCAAAGAGGCCGTCACCTCGGGGGCGATGGACATCGCTGGCTCGATCGTGGCTGCCACCGGCCACATTCCAGACGAAGCGGCCAAGCCGACCGAAGGTACGCCGGAGCCAGCCGCTGGCGAGGCCAGCGGGACTAAGGCCGCGGCCGAGCCGGAAACGGTGAAGGCTGAACCGTCAGCTGAACAGAAGATCGAAAGAGCGCTTGCCGGCGGCGAACCTGTAGGCGCAGTACCAGCGGCGAAGGGTCCGGCGGCCGCGCCCGGCACCGGCGGCGCGGCACTCGGCCCGGTGAGCGCAGAGGCCGCCCAGCTGGCCGCACAACTCCATCCGATTCGTGAGCAATGGCAAGCGCTTGGCGATCCACTGGTGCGGGCGAGTCGACTCGTGGACGAGATCTACCCGGCGCTGGCCCACACCGGTATGCCCGAGCCAACCGGCGTCGAAGTGCGCGACATCATCGGCGCTCGTTTCAATGGCGAGATGTGGTCCGTCCGCATTGAACTCAAGGTGCTGGAAAAAGAAACGATCTCGCCGGACGAGTTCGCTGAGGTCTGCGGACTGCTACGCCACGAACTCGAGCACGGCCTCGACTGGTTTCGCATGGCTCGCCAACAAGCGGCGGCGACGGGCGAAAACGCCACCCAACTGGCAAGGAGATTGTTCATCCCGCAAGAAATCGCCGAAGCCGCAATTGCTGCGAACCAAGGCCAGCGAGCGGCAGAAGACATGTCGCCCGGCAGCGCCGTGGCGACCGAGACGGCCGCCAAGTACGAAAACGTCTACGGTGCCCATGCGCAGCAGCGTAACCAGATCCTTGGAGAGCTCGACGCAAGTTGGAACCGGATCGACCAGGCACGGGCGAACCTGGCCAGCGCCAGGCAGAACTCAACGCCTGGCTCGCCGCTGTATCAGGCAGCGGAGCAAGAACTGGCTGACGCGATAACGGCCAATGCCCCCATCGAGGACGCTTACCACCAGTTCCCAGAGGAAGTTGCTGCTTATAAGGCAGGCGGTGAATTGACGGCCGCGATGCAGCGCCAGCATGCGCGTCTCGAGCGCTCGCGGCTGGCGGAAGACGAGGCCTTTGCCCGACTGCTGCCACTCGCAGAGCAGGCAAAGGCGGTCCATGAAACGCCGGGCCAGACGCTGGCGGTCGGTGAGCAACGTGCGCTGGACAAGGCGTATACGGAGTGGCACGAGGCCGCCGCACACGTAAAAAAGCTCGAGCACCTGATGGGTCTCGGTCAAGCCCCGGGTAAGCCGTGATCGACGAGACGAGGTCCATGGGTCCAACGGGCGCATTGGCCCAGCTGTTGCGTGCCCTGTGCGCGGACAGCGTGCCGCCTCCGGCCGACTATGGGCCGATCCAGGTAGCTAGCTTCAAGCCCTGGACACAAGAGCACTTCGGCGTGGTCGCAGTGTCGCTGGCGAGTTCCTCAGAGTGGGACGTGATGGCTTTGGAGTCTCTTGTTGGGCCACTGCATCGGGTCCCAAGCCTGCACGGGCCGAGCCGGACTGTTCAGGGCATATTCGACGATCCAGCCTTGCCGGCGTGGGCGGCAGTTCTGATCGACCTTGACCCGGCCGACAGGCACCACGTGGAGAGCCTCACCATCCGGACCGAACCGCGGCACGAGGCTTGAGCACGCCTATTGCGGCGAGATCACGACATGTATGTCGACATCTTGAACGCGGCGTCGGGGAATTCGTCTCGGGCGATCGGGCCGGTCAGGCTGATCTTGCCTTCGACTGTCGCCAGTAGTTGCGCAGCGCCGGCCGTGTCCACGGGCTGGCTGAACACTAGCGTGGCCGAACCGTTGGGCTCGAGCACCGCCGGCCGCAGCAGCCCATCGATCATTTCGCCGTCAGCGTCGAAGTAGCCTGCTGTCGCCGACGCTTCGCCGCGGAAGATGAGCCGATTGCCCTGAGGGCGCACGGCCAAGACTGAGAAGTTGGCCGCCGGCGTGAGCACGCTGACTCTCCTACTGCCTACGTTCTCGAGCACGAAGACCGGCGCAGGCTGGCCCTGTGTGACACTCCGCCGTGCAGCCAGCCGGACGACGGCGAGAGGTTTGGTGAGCGTTCGGTCGGCCAGGGCGTCCAGCCGTCGTCGAGTCAGCTGCAACTGGTCGTCCGGACCGTCGTCCGGGAGCTCGATTGTCCTGTCGCCCACCTCCAGCGTGGCCTCGATGTGGCCCTCCGGCGACGGCTTGCCGGGTGCTTCCGGCGCGACGCGTTCGGCCAACGCGGCGAGCTCCTGGAGTTCGGCCGCAGCGAGCGTGATTCGGAAGGTCCCTGCTTCATCCTTCCGGTCGGCGCGGGCCGGGTACAGCGACCAGCGCCACACATCGCCGTTGGGCGAAACCTCCAGACGGTCGTCGACGCGCGCGCCGAAGAAGTCCAGGCGGCGGTTGTAACGGAGGATCGGCCGAGCCTTCATGAACGCGCTCGCCGGTGGTTGAAGCTGCCCTCCCGCGCCTGACGCAGGTTGGAGTTCACCTGGTCGACGATGCCCTGCACGTTGTCTGGCCGGATGTCCGCGCCGACATTGTCGTCACCCATCATCGAGTTGATCGTGTAGCGGATCTTGACATTCTTGTCACCCACTCCGGACGGCCGCGTCTGCACCGCCGCAGCCCGGGCGGACATGGCATCGACGGCAGCCTTGAGCGCCGGGTCGGGGGGCGCTGGCGCGGCGTCGGTACCGCCGCCCGACGGTACGCTGGTGTGTGCGGCCGGCTCGGTCCCGGCGAGTTCCAGGATGCGCCGGACCTGCGCGCCGAGCAACGGCCGGATCTGGTCGCTCAGGAACTTATCGAGGCTCCAGCGCGCGGAGCCGCTGGTCATGCTCGTCATCAGGGCGCGAATCTCGCTCCTGAGGGTGCGCATGTTTGTCGCGGTCAGTGGTCGCGCCTCGAGCCGCCCAACGGCCGACGAGAAGATCTTCGACGGCAGCTCGGCCATCTCGGCGCTGAACAGGTCGCCGGCCGTCTGCCAATCGCTCGCCATCGAAGCCAGCTGACCGATGAACGTCTGCGACGGATAGACCGCCGGCCGGCTGCGCGTCCCGGCCCGGGTCGCACGAGGGCTGCCGATTGCCGTCGCGGCAGCCCGGCGGGCGGCGCGGTCGAGCGCGCGGTCCGCGCCGGCAACGCCGGTCGTATCGATGCTGATGTCGACATTTCCACCCTCGGGTATGGGCACGGTGACGGTACTGCCGCCGGCGATCGCGCTGTCGATCGTCTCCTCGTAAACCGACCGGAGCAGCGTCGCAACCCCGCCGTTGGACAGGTGGGCATTCACCGCCGCGGCAGCGATCGAGCCAAAGCTCACCCCGCGAGCGGCCGCCTCGATCAGCCCCGGCACCGCGCCCGCCAGGCGAGGGCGGCCCAGGAGATGGGCCATGACGGGCAATGACAGCGCCGCAGTTGTCGTCGGACTCTGCCAGGTAGTGCGCACCGTGTCGGACAGCTGGCTCCTGATGCGCGAGCGCTGGGTGCGGAAAGCGGCGGCGCCGGCGTTGCTGATATGAGCGATCTGACGACGCATCTGGGGCTCGAGGGCCTCCAGGACGATCTGGCGTCGACCGGCGCTGTCCACCTGGGCGCCCATCTCGCCACCGCGCCCCGAAATGGCATGCAGTCTGAGGTTGATATCCGCGTGGCCCTGTGAGTACTCGTCTGGAATGCCGAGCAGGTGGCCGTACTCATGTGCGTAGATCACTTCCGGCGAGGTGTCGCCGTAGGCGCTGCCGATGTTGCTGTACCAGTTGCCCGAATCAATCGGTTTGTGGGCATCTGGATCGGCCGGCTCGCTGTGCAGGTTGACGTCGGCATCCGCTTCCGCGTCGAGCGCATAGACGGGCGTGGCGACGAAATTCAGGCTCAGCCGGGTCTCGGTTGGTTCGGGCGGCGGAGGGCTGGCGGGCGTCGCAGTTGCGGCCGGCGCAGGCGTCGGCGCGGGTGCTCGGGCTGCTGTCGGCGTGGGCGGCGTGGTCGGCGTGGTCGGCGTGGTCGGCGTGGTCGAGCCTGAACCGGCGCGCGGCGCAGCGGCCGCCCGCTCGATCGGTGCGACGAGCATGAATCGGCCGTTCCAGTGGTCGACCAGCGAAGTGCACATGCGGTTGCCGAACTCTCGTCGCGCGTCTCCCTCTGGAATGGCGCTCCCGGAAGGATCTCGGAACCTGATCCGGACCGAGGCCGTGACATGGCCACGCAGCGCGAGGAGTTCCCCGTGCTCGTCCTCGATATCAAGAAGGCCCTCGTTGGTGCGCGTCAGCTGGTAGCGGCTGGACTGGCTGAACGAGCCCGGCTTGAAACTGGGCAGTCGATTGGAACTTGACTTCGGATCGGTCTGCAGGATCTCGCTGAAGTTGACCGGAATTGCCACTCGTTGCACCACCGGCGGCAGCGGCGACGATGCGCCGTCGCCGCGCTCGACGCGGGCGCCGTGGACGAGTTGGACCACGGCGGCGTTGCCCGCACGGGATTGCAGGTTGGTCAGCTGCTGATGGCCCAGGAGATGCACGGGCGCGGCGGTCGACGGCAGCGCTGACCGAGCCTGACCACCCGGCACGCGCGGACCCGTGCCGCGCTCAGCCGCGGGTGCCGAGCGCGCCGCATCGCCATGGGTCGGGCCGCTCATCGAGACGCCACTGATTAGCTCGACCTACGTCGGCTTGCTCTTCTCTTCGTCCTCGCCCAGCATCTCCTCTTCCGTCTGGCGTTGAGCGAGGGTTGTCTGGACCTCTTCCTCATCGGGCACCTCTTCATCACCCTTTGCCGCCTCGCGCTGGACGAATGAGCCCTGGGCCGTTTCCTCCTGATCGGTTTCGTCCTCGGTCTGCCGCTGCGCACCGGGAGCAGCGCCGCCCGCAGGCACCGACGCCGGCGCGGCAAGCGCCGCGTGGGCTGTCGCGTCTGCCGCCCGCTCGAATTCATCGCCGGGGCTGGACAACTTGATGCCACCACCGGCATCCGTGCCGGCCACGGGTCCGTTGCGCTGCTGGACGACGTGGGTCAGTTCGTGTGCGAGGGTCTGCTTGCCTTGGTCGCTGCCGGGCGACCAGTGATCCGATTGAAAGACGACGTCGCTGCCGACCGTGTATGCCTTCGCCTGTACCGATCTGGCCGATTCCGAAGCCTTCCCATCGGTATGCACGCGCACGTCCGAAAAGTCTGCGTCCAGACGGGACTCCATCTCGCCACGCAGGCCGCCCTCGAGCGGTGACCCGCCGCCTTTGCCGACGACGTCGAGCACCGGCGACGCGGGCGCGTCCTGTTCCTCGCCGGTGAACATCCGGCTCACACTGGCGTTGCCCGCTAAGCGCTGCAGCTCGAGCAGCGAACTCTCTGATGCAGCACCCGGGTCGCTCACGGTTCGCGCCACATCGAGGGGTTGGCTCGACTTTGCCTGGGCCGACCGCCGTGCGCTGGCGGTCAGCGCGTCCGGTTCGTCGTGAGTGTGCATCGGAAGCCTCCGATAACTGTCGCCGTCGAATCGGCAACACGGATATAGACGCCCCAAGGGTCGCTTTCAGGAAACAGCGCGACAAGGTCCGATCGCGCAAACAAGCGCGTGCGACGTGCCTCTTTGGGCAGGTCAGATGCGAACCGCACCGGGAACCCCAAGCGACACCGGCCGTCGTTGCCAATCGGCTGTTCCGTCCGGCAGAGCACGTACGGTCCAACGGTAGAAGTCGGCCGCCAGACGGCCCTTCACGAGACCCGGCGCGACGGCCACGCTGATGAATGTCAGCACCGCCCCAGCTACCTCGTCCGTACGGATCGCCGGCGCGCTCGGTGTGACACCGGAATCGATGAGCGCTCGCCTGCCTTCAGCCGTCACGTCGGCCGGCCCCCGGATGACGTGTTCATTGACGCCGCCGATGAGGCTGGCCACGACCTGCGCCAGCCGCCAGACGCTCCGTGGGCGCGACACGAGGGCGCGCGCCAGGAAGTCGGCGAGCTGGCGCTGTTCGTTGAGCAGGTAGGTGTGCCCCGCCTCGTCGATGGCGACCACCGGTAACCGATCATCGCGATGCACCGGCGTGACGTCCGAGGTGAACTCGAATAGCCGATAGCGGCGATCACCGACGCTGAGCTCCTGGACGTCCCAGCCCATCGACCGCGACTCGACCCGCAGCCGGTTGCCAGCCGCGGCACTGACCTGGACATCCGTTGCGCCCAGCCGGCTGGCCGCCTGGCGCACGGCTGCGATCGTTTCTGCCCGGCGAGTGCGACCCGCGTCGTTCACATCAGCCTCTGGCTCGTGGCAACCTTGAACAGGTCGACGATGATCTGGGCGTCAGTGTCCTCGTCTAGAGGGTCAAGCCGCCCCGCCTTCAGGTCCGCGGCAAGCTCGCGCTGGTAGCCCTGCAGGATGTGCGCCTTGATGTCGTCGTTCGTGGCGCGCAGCAGCCACTGTGACTCGTAGGGCACCTTGTCGTTCGGCAGCATCAGCAGGAATTCGCGCTGCGCGCTGTAGGCCTGGTACTCGACGCGCATGGTGCCCATCGTCTTCAGCTGGCCGGTCACCTGCTGGGCGCGATGCGCCAGCTCGTGCGCCAGGGCATCGCCGGTGGCTCCCTCACGCATGATGATGATGTCGAAGCCGGGGTAGTAGGCGCCGAACTGCCGGCCCTTACGGAACTGGCTGGCGATCTCGAGCGCATAGCTCTTGACCTTGTACTCGGGCACACCAGCCGTGCGCAGGACGCGCTGGATGTCGGCGATTTCTTCCTTGCTCCATCCCGTGTAGACGGCGACCCGACCCTCGGCCGCGATCGTCTGAGCAGCCTCGCGATATGCTCGCGCCAGTCGCTCGTCGATCGTCGGCTGCAGATGCTCGAACGTCTCTAGCATCTTGGTCAGTGCGGCCTGAACGCGCTCCGCGCCGCCGCCACGCTCGACCACGTAGGCGATCACCTTTGAGCGCACCGCAGCCGATAGGCCGACTTCGTTGGCCTTGTCGATCACTCCCGCGAGGCTCTCGAGTTTGCTTGCCTCGGCGGCGAGCATCGCCGACCGAAGCGCCTTGAATGCGGCGGCCGCCCCAGCCACGTTCATTCCCAGATCGATCAGGTCGCTGGCCAGCCACAGCAGCGATGGGTCGTCCTGGCTGATCGCCTGAGCCTTGTCGAGGGCCGTCCCTGACTCCGCCTTGGCGAGCTCAAAATCCTTGTAGTGCTCATACAGGTTGTACATCGAGTAGCCCGCACCCAGCGCCGCGCCGGCTGCCGCAACGCCGGCCAGCACGCTCGTGCCGCCGGTCGGGATCGCGGCCAACAAGCCCAAACCGATGGCGATCGCCGCGAACACTTTGGCGTTGTCCCCTTCGGCCGCAACCACCTGCTTCGCGTGGTCGTCCACCACGCGCAACTGCCACGCATTGGCGAGCGATGTCTTCTTGGTCAACGCCATGATCTGGGGCGTCTTCCAGACGCTGTAGCGGCCGCCGATCTCGTCGCGGACGGTCCGGATGTTGTTCAAGCGGTCAGCCAGCGTCTGATAGAGGTTCTGCGCCAGATCGGCGCTCGACTGGCTGGCGATCCGATCGAGCTGTGCCGCCGCATCGTCGGGGGTCGTATAGGCCGCCAGAACGGGGTAGTCCTTCTGCTTGGCGTTGGCCAACGCGTGGTAGTCCTCCTCGAGGGCTATCCAGGCCTTTCGTTTCTCCTCGACCGGTGCGTTCAGCTCCGGAATGAAGAGGCTGACCTTGTGATCGCGCACCCACTCGTCGCGCATCCGAACGAAGTCGTGGCCCGCCCGGTTCGCGTCACGACGCTTCGCCGCGAGCACGCGCGCGGCCGCCTGGAGACCGCCGCGTTCGGACTCCTTCATTGAGTAGTCCTTGAAGAAGATGCCGCTGACCTTCAGTCCGTAGCGCTCCCCCTCGGCCTTCAGCTGGCGCTCGCTGTTGTTCAACAGCTCGCGCGTGTCGTCCACCGCCCACAGCCCGAAGTTGCGGATGTACTCGTTGACCTTGTTGCGCATTTGCTCCGTCTCAGTCCGCAGACGGTCACGAACCCGGCTGACGAAGTCCTTGTCCATGTCGAGCGGGTCCTGGAGCGGGTCGCGGTTGATGAAGCGGTAGGCCCACGACTCGGCAGCCGGCCAGCCCTTCTCGGCGGTCAGCGACTCGAGCAGCGCCTGCATCTCCTGCCAGTTCTCGGTGAGCTGCTTCCCTTCGTGTGGGATCGCATGCAGCGCGGAGGCCGGTGGAGGATTCGCCGAGGACGCCCGCGGCCCCGGTACGACGGGCGTCTGCCGCTGCACCTGGAACTCGGTCAGACGCTGAGCGGCGGCTCCCGACACGGCCGGAACGCCGGTCGCAGCCGGAGCCGGCGTCGCACCCGACTGGAGCTGATCGACCTGGCCGCCGATACGGTCGATCTCACCCTCCACGTTCTCAAGGTCGGGCAGCAACGGCTCGATCTCGGCGACTGACTGGCCCACCTGCTCGTCGAGTGGCTGGCCACCGTCAATCGGTCGCGTCGCCGCAGAACGGGTCGCGCGCAACACCTTGTCGAAGGTGGCGCGTGCCGCTCGAAGTTCGCCCGCCAGTCGGCTCTTCTGAGCGCTGGCCGGGAGGACGCCAATGCGCTTGTCGACCGATTCGAGATTGCTGCGCGCGGTGTCCACGCGGCTGAACAGATCAGGTCCGGTCTTGCCGGAGAGCACGTCCGAGGCGTGCTGGAGCCACAGCGCCGTGTCGTAGACGCAGATGTCGCCCTTGTCCGACGTCCCGCCGCCCGTCGCCGAGCCGATCGCCGCTCCGACTGCCGCACCGGCCAGAACACCGATTGGCCCCCACAGCGCGCCGATGGCGGCACCCTCCAGCGCGCCCGTGCCGGTGCTGCCACCGCCCTTCTGTTTGACCGGCATATGAGGATCGACGTGCATACTCTTGTCCGCACCCAGGCAGACGTGCAAACCGGCGCCGCCATCGGTCATCTCGCGCCAGCACTCACTGCCGCTGTGATAGACCTGGCCAAGCGGCGAGTCCTTGCAGAAGCGCGGATCGTTCTTGAGAGCGCCAGCGATATCGCCACCGGTCGACTTGAACGTCATGCCCCAGTTGTCAGTGATCCACACCCACACGATGGTGTCGACGAAGCTCCAGACCGCGGCGCCACGGCTATAGATCCTGACCAGCGCGTTGATCACCGACGTCGACAGCCTGTCCAGAACGTCGTCGAGCGATTCCTGCTCGCCATGGCCAAAGAGCATCGTCTTGTCGGTGTACGACTTCTTGATGGCTGTCAGCAGCGGCCCGGGCAGCCGTTGGTAGGACGAGTCTGCCTTCAGCTCGCCGGGGGCAGGTTGGTCGGTCGCCGGCTGAAGCTGCACGGCCGGCATCGTCTGCATGGACAGGGGCGGCAACGCCTTGCCCTCTGCGCATGGACAACCCTCGTGAACCTCGGCGCCGCAACGTTGAAGCGTAACCACTGGCGCCGGACGCCGGCGCGGTTGCCCCGCCCCGATCCAGCCCGCAAACGACGCGTTGCCGGTCGAGCGCTGGAGTTGCAGCGCCAGCGCACGCGAGCGACGCGCGTCGAGGCCGGCGAGCATGCCGCCGAGGTCGTTTGGCGAGGAGGCGGCGGCCGCGAGCATTGCGTTCGGGATGCCGTACATGCCGCCAATAGCCGGTGCGGCCTCTGCCGCCCAGAACTCTGCCTCGGACGGCCGACTTGCTGCCTCGTTCGGCTTCTTCGCCGGATCCGCAGTGGCGGGACCGGTCTTGGCCGGCCCGGCCTGTTCAGCCACCTGCGTTCGTGCCCAGGGCGAGGAGGTACGGACCGAACTCCGCCTCGTGCGTCAGACGCCCCAGCTTCTGGTACTCGCGCTCAGTCGCGCGGATGAGGTCGAGCATCGCCACCGGCCGGCTTTCGGCCGCCGCCAGGAATGCAGCCGCCAGGCAGATGTTGCGGATGTTGCCACCGGAGAGCTTGAACCCCCCAGCCAGGAAGTCGAGGTCGATGTCGCCGGCACGCGGCAGATCGGGCCGCAGATGTAGCGCCCACAACCGGCGCCGATCTTCTTCCTCGGGCATCGCGAAGTCGACAATGACGTCGAGGCGGCGCAGAAACGCCTCGTCCAGGTTTGCACGCAGGTTGGTGGTCAGGATGGCCACGCCGTCGAACAGCTCCATGCGCTGAAGCAGGTAAGCGATCTCGACGTTGGCGTAGCGGTCGCGCGCGTCCTTGACCTCGGATCGCTTGCCGAATATCGCGTCGGCCTCGTCGAACAACAGCACGCCGTTGACCCGATCTGCCTCCGCGAAGATGCGGTCGAGGTTCTTCTCGGTCTCACCGATGTACTTGTCGACGACGGTCGAGAGATCGATCACGTACAGGTCGAGCCCGAGTTCGTGCGCGATGACCTCGGCCGAGATGGTCTTGCCGGTGCCCGAATCTCCCGCGAACAGCGCCGTCAGGCCGCGACCCTTGGAGGCGCGCGCGCCCATGCCCCAGTCGTCGAGGACCTGGTCACGGTGGCGGGCTCGCCCGGTCAGCTCGTGCAGCTGCGTGAGCGCGAGGTCAGTCAGCACGAGTTCCTCCCAGCCGACGCTCGGCTGGATGCGTCGGGCGAGGCGATCGAGACCGGCCGCATTCTGTGCCCGGGCGCCGGAACGGAGGTCGGCCGCCGTTAGTCCGCGATCCTCCGAGAGTGCCTGCTGGCGCGCGGCCTGCGCGGCGCGGAAGACCTGCTCAGGACTCAGCCGGAAGGAGATCATCGCCGCGGCTGGATCACCGAGGTTGGCCGCGTCGTCGTCGAGGGCGACACGCCACATCGCGTTGCGCTCGCTGAGCGAGGGTACCGGCGCGTCGAGCAGGACGGGCACCTGTCGAGACCACGCCGGATCCCAGATTCGAGCGCCGGTCAGGACGACTGGGCAGTCCGCCTCGGAGAAGGCACGCACCGCTGCGAAGCCGCGCTCGGCGAGGTTCTCGATCGGACCACAGATCAGGCCGCCGGCGCGCAGGCGGGCCTCGCGCACAGCCAGCGTTGCCAGCTCCAGGATGTCATCGGACGAAGACAGGCGACTGACGTCGAGCGCCAGCACCGGCAGGGCCGCGTCCTCGAAGGCCGCCGCGGCCATCGCCAAACCAGCCGAGCCGAACCGCTCCCGGACGTACCACAGGCGCGCCCCCAGCAGATGGGAGCGGACGAGAGCGCCGGCCGGCTCGAGCCGCAGCGGACGCGGCTCCACTCGGAGCGACCCGAGGCGTGGGTCGGGCCGGTCGTCGGCGAGCAGATGGGCTGCCACGCGGTCGGGCACACGCAGCGAGCGTGTCAGGAACGGCCGCTCGGGTTCCTCGATGAGGACAAGGCCACTTGCCACCAATGGGCTGGCGGGCGACAGGCGCTCGCGATCGATCGTCGCCAGTGGCCCGCCGAGCAGCTCGAGGGCGAGGCCAATGCTTGCTCGCCGCCGCGACACGTCGTCCTGGAGGTACGCATACAGCTTCTCGAAGCGCTGGTCGAGATCCGGTGCGAGTGCCACCAACAGGATCTCGAGGTCGGCGTCGTCCAGCGCGAAGGTGCGTGTCAGGCCACGCAGTCGCATGCGCGCGCCGGCAGCCTCGGCGGAGTCAGCGTCAGCCTCCACCTGCCGGGCGAGTTCGTCGAGCGCCGGATCGGCAACAGAGAGCGACGCGCGGACGCCGATGGCACCGAGCAGCTCGTCGACCCGCGCGTCAGATATGTAGAGGCCGCGGAAGCGGTCGTCCGGATCGGCGTCGATTGCCCGTCGGCGCTCGACGGCCAACCGTACGCGCGCACCGATGACCGCCAGCCGGCCCACGAGGTGGGCCAGCGAGGGATCGCTCGCCGCGCGTCCGGCCTGGCCACGCAGGAGCAGGTCGGTCACGGCCGCGGAATACCGCGAACCCTGATCCTGCGACCTGGGCGAGCGTCCCTGTCTGCCGCCTTACCTGCCCCCTTGCCTGCCGCCGGGCGCTTGACCCCGGTTCCCTCTTCACCTTCGATGTCGCCCAGGACCGTCTCCTCCTGCGCCGCGCTGTCGGACGGCATGAGTGGCCGGTGGAAAGCCCGGCGCGCCGCGGCCGGCCGACCCCCCGCGCTCTCCACGGTGCCATCGCCACTGACCACCCGCAGTCCGTGCTCGATGACCGGCGGGGCCGCGTCGATGTGTCGTTCCACGTCCATGGGTGCCGTAACGACCAGGTCAAGCGATGGCTTGAGCTCGCCGCCCAGCGCGGACCAGACGTCGGCGATCGAGCGGTCATCGGACGGTGGCAGGGCGACCGTCATGTAAACCGGCAACTCGCTGTCGGCCAACGTACCGGCCGCGACTTCGGCCGGTATCACCGGATAGCGCAGGAAGGCACTCAGCAGCGCCGACAGCAATCGGTGCTCGTCCTCGGGCCGCTGAGTCCATGCGGTCACGAGATACGACAGCCGGTAGCGGCGCGGTGGCAGCCGGTGATCGGTGACGCGGCCCGACTCGTCGCGGCGGCGCTCCCAGCCGACCTCGCGGCGCTGCAGGTCCTCGCGGATGTCGTACAGATACAGGTTCACGCTCGGCGCGTTCTGGCGTGCCGACCAGTCCTTGGTCGGGGCGTCGAAGGCGATGTCCACGCGCGTGCCGTTGAGAGCGTCACGCTTGACCAGCGCGCGCAGCGATTCGTCGACGTCATGGATCATCGCTTCGCGATCTTCCGGTCGGCCGGCGTGCCCCACAACCTATCGCTGGGCATCCCAAAGGGCTCCGCCGCGTGCCTCTTCGGGCAGCTGCTGCTTCCCCAACTGAGGGCCGGGCGTTCATTGCCCGACCGTCCACACGGCATCACCCTCAACCAGTCCGCCCAAGCAGTCGGAGGCTATTGCGCATGCCGAGCTATCTCTCTCCCGGGGTCTATGTCGAGGAGGTGCAGGCCGGGTCACGCCCCATAGAAGGGGTTGGCACAGCCGTCGCCGCTTTCGTCGGGATGGCCGGGCAGGGACCCACCAACACACCCACCCTGGTCACCAACTGGAGCCAGTTCATCAACACCTTCGGCGACTTCGTCGAAGGCTCGTACCTGGCCCACGCCGTGTACGGCTTCTTCCTCAACGGGGGAGGCTCGTGCTACGTCGTGCGCATCGGTGGCGATCAGCCCATGCCCGCTGCGCGCGTCGAAATCGCCACGGCCAAGGACGAGAAACTCTCCGGCTACCGCATCACCGCGCTGGAGTCCGGCCCGGCCGGCAACCAGATCAGCGTCGAGATCGGCGAGGCCGGCAACCCGACCGAGGACACCTTCAAGCTGACCATCAGCGCCCCCGGCCACGACACCGAAACGTACGACAACGTCTCCACCAAGCGCGGCAAGAACAACGTCGTGACCACGGTCAAGGAGAAGTCCAAGCTGATCCAGATCGAGGAGATCGGCACGGCTGGAGCGCTCGAGCGCATGCCCGCCAAGGGCAAGGTCGCCCTCGCGGGTGCCGACGGCGCGAAGCCGATGAAGGTCACGCCCGAGGACTACGTTGGCGATGCCGCCGACCGGACCGGCTTCGGCGGCCTCGAGGCAGTCGATGCCATCACGATGCTGGCGGTGCCCGACCTGATGGCCGTCTACCAGAAGGGGATCATCGACCTCGAAGGCGTCCAGGCCGTGCAGCTGGCGATGATCGCTCACTGCGAGCTGATGGGTGACCGGGTCGCCATCCTGGACGCGCCGCCAGGGCTCAACGCCCAGCAGGTACGTGAGTGGCGGGTCGACAAGGCCGGCTACGACTCCAAGTACGCGACGCTCTACTGGCCGTGGATCAAGGTCTTCGACCCCGTTTCGGGCGAGGGCATCCATGTCCCGCCGAGCGGGCACATGGCCGGCATCTGGGCACGCAACGATGACACCCGCGGCGTCCAGAAGGCGCCCGCCAACGAGGTCATCCGGGGCGCGCTGGCGCTCGAGCTGCAGATCACCAAGGGTGAGCACGACCAGCTCAACCCCGTCGGCATCAACTGCATCCGCGCCTTCCCCGGCCGCGGCATTCGCGTGTGGGGAGCGCGCACCCTGTCGAGCGACGCGGCCTGGCGCTACCTCAACGTCCGGCGGCTGTTCAACTACGTCGAGGAATCGATCCTCGAGGGCACCCAGTGGGTCGTCTTCGAACCGAACGACCTCGACCTCTGGCAGCGCGTCAAGCGGACGCTCAATGCGTTCCTCGTGCGCACCTGGCGCGACGGCGCCCTGTTTGGAGCGACGCCCCAGGAGGCGTTCTACGTCAAGTGCGACGCCGAGACGAACCCGCCCGAGGTCATCGACGCCGGGCAGCTCGTCGTCGAGGTCGGCATCGCTCCGGTGAAACCGGCCGAGTTCGTCGTCTTCCGCATCGCCCAGTTCTCGGGCGGGGCATCAGTCGCCGAGTAGACCCGAACAGAAGGAGGACCTGACAAATGGCTGGTGGCCTGCCCAATCTGCCGACCGACGCGCTCGCGTCATACCTCTTCGCGATCGAGGTGGACTCGGTCGAGATCGCCCAGTTCGCGGAGGTCAGCGGTCTTACCTCCGAGCTCGACGTCATCGAGCTGAAGGAAAACACCTCCGACGGAAAGCTGATCATCCACAAGGCGCCGGGGGCACACAAGCCGCCGACGCTGACCCTCAAGCGCGCCAAGAACTCCTCCAAGGCCCTCTGGGACTGGCACGAGGCAATGCTCCAGGGCAAGGTCGACACCGCGCGCAAGCACGGCTCGGTCATCCTCAAGAGCTACGACGGAACCGAGGTCGCGCGCTACAACTTCACCAACGCCTGGATTTCGAAGATCTCGACGGGCACTCTCAAGGCAGGCGCCAACGAAGTGCTGATGGAAGAGGCCTCGCTCGTCTGCGAGAGCATCGAGCGCGTCTAGTACGGCGGCCTGAAGCATGACTGCCCTGGCCGCCCTGCCGAACCCGGCGCCGTCCATCGCGGACAGCGCCGAGACGGGCCTCCGAACAGAGTTCGCCTTCGTCCTGCCGCGTGGCTACGTGGATGGCGCCGGACGGGTACATCGCGACGGCGTGATGCGCCTGGCCACGGCCAAGGACGAGATCGTTCCCCAGCGTGACCCGCGTGTCCGCGAGAACGAGGCCTACCTCACCGTACTGTTGCTCTCGCGCGTCATCACCCGCCTGGGCACGTTGACCGATGTACACGCCGGGGTGATCGAGAACATGTTCGCCTCCGATCTCGCCTTTCTGCAGGACCTGTACCGGCGCATCAACCAGGAGGGCACAACCTCAACGACGGTCGCCTGTCCGAGCTGCAAGCACGAGTTCGCGATTGATCTGGCAGGTGATCGCCTGGGGGGATCGTGACGTACGCGACTGACCAGCTCTTCGAAGAGGTCGCGTACGTCGCCTATCACCTGCACTGGCCGATGGAAGAGATCCTCAACCTCGAGCACGCCGACCGGCAGCGCTTCGTCCGCGAGATATCGGCCATCAACCAACGCCTGAATGAAGAGGAGTAAGCCAGGGTGCGCCTTGCGTGGCCATTCCATCGCGAAACGCCGGTCCAACGCCTCGCGGGTGACGTGACGGCGGCGGACCGGGGCGCGCTGCGAGCCACCCCCGGCCACGCCGAGTGGCGGCAACTGCCGCCGCTCGAGCCGACGATGAGCAACTCGCCACTGCTCGCACCGCCGCGCGAGTTCAAGGCCGATCTGGCCGGCGCCAACCGACCTGCCCCCATGCTCCAACGCCTGGGCCACGAGCGCTCGGCCACGGCGCCGCACGGCCTCGTCAGCGGGCTGGCGACGGTCCAGCCCGCGCCGGCGCAGGCAGGACCCATCGGCGAGTACCGGCAGAAGCGGGCAGCAGGCGGGCTGCATGGCTGGCTGCAGCGCGCTGCTTCTCACACCGACCAGACGCCGGACCCCGACCAAGCTCCCCTCGACCAACCGGCGCCGCAGACGCCACCGCCGCCCGTTCGGCCGCCCACGACATCGCCGTCCTCGGCCTCGCCGCACAGCCACGCCGCCGCGAGCTCCGCTGGGCCGGCCATCCAGCCGACGCCAGAATCCAATCCCACAGCTTCAGCGAAAGCCGCGCTGCCGCTGGTACGTCCTAAGCCCATGGCTGGAGCGCTGACGCGCGTCCAGCAGCTGGCGCCGCTGCAGCGGACGCCGTTCGACCAGCCGAGTGCCCCGCCTGCAGCCGGTGACCAACGGCCGGGCCGCGGCGCGGTGGAGCGGACGACCCCGCTGCCGCCGGGCACGCCTTCGACGCGAGCCAGCACATCTTTGCTGAGCGCACAGCGAACAACGGGCGTCGTTCGCCGAGTACGCCTGGGCGAGCCCATTGCCGATGGACCGGGGCGGCATACACCGCCGCCCGGGCTCGGCACGGAGCCGGTGCGGCCCGCTGGCGCCAGCCGCCCATCCGGCCGCTCGCCGGCATCCGATGTTCCAGCAGGGCCTGCGACTCGCGGCGTCCAGCGCCATCTCGACAGTCCGGCATCTGTGACTCCGCATTCAGCGTCGCCGGACCCCTCACGGACGATGGGACACGACCAGGCGGCCGATATGACCGACGCAGCGTCGCCACCGGCCGTCCGCGGCGCGGGCCGAGCGTCGAGCACGGGTGAGGCGGAGCCGGCAGCGCCGGCCGAGGTGGCAACCAGTCAGGGCGCAGGCGAGGCGCACCTGCAACGCGACAGCGCGGCCCGCACGAGTCCGCAGCGCCCGATCGCACCTCACATGGCCAAGCCTGCTTCCGACGCACGCGCCGTGCCGCCTTTGCCGCTCGTCTCCGATCGGCCGCTGTTGCGCAACTGGGCCGGGGCGGGGGCCGTGGCCGGGAACGGGGCCGAGGGACGCCTGAGAGCCGCGAGTTCATCCATGGCTGCGTCCCAGATGACGGGCGTCGCTCAGTCAGACCTGCCGGTGATACCGACAGTCCAGGCAGCACACGTGCACGAGCAAGCACCCTCATCGCCGGCTCCCGCGGCGGATCCGCTGTCGCCACTCGCCCAGGCCGTCGTCACGTCCAGGTCGCCCGAGCGTGCCGACGCTCGGCCCACGCAGTCTGCTCAGCGAGCCTACCTGTCGCGCCGAACCACCTCCACCGCGAGTCAACGGGAAACGTCAGGCAGCCCAGCTGACTCTGCAGCCGCTGCGGCCGGCGCGGCCGAGGGCCCAAATCTCCAGCGCAGTGCAGCTGACGAGTCAACGAAGCCGGCACACGGAAATCCGGTAGGCGCCACCGCGCCGAGTTCTCGCCGTGCCATGCCTGACGGGCGGGCCGTTCAGCGTGCCGAGGCCGTGCCCGATTCGGCGCCCGCAGCCACGTCCAGCGCGACGACTCCAGCCGGCACGACCGCTACGGGCGGTCGCCTGGATGACCGCGAGGTCGAGGAGCTCCTGCACCGCCTCTACCCCAAGCTGCGCACAAGGCTGGCACATGAGCTGCTCGTCGCGCGAGAGCGTTCCGGCCTGTTGACTGACCTGCATTAGGACGTGCGATGTCGCCCGAGAACGCGCTGACACTCCGCTTCCAGGTCACGCTCGACGGCGATACGACGCTGGGCAAGTGGACCAAGGTCGAGGGCCTGGTCGTCGAGTACGAAATCCAGGAATACAAGGAGGGCGGCCAGAACGGCTTCATCCACCGGCTGCCCGGCCGGCGCAAGTACCAGACGGTAAAGCTGACGCGGCCGCTCGACCAGGACTCGGGCAAGCTCGCGGCGCTGGTGTCCGCCGTCGCAAAGCCCGGCACACGTCATACGGCGCAGATCACTGCGCTCGACGCGGAGGGGCTGACGGTCAGCAGCTGGTCGCTGGACGGCGTGATGATCTCGAAGTGGACGGGGCCCAACTTCGACGTGAACGGCAAAGACACCGCGTTCGAGTCACTCGAGCTCGTTCACAACGGCTTTCTCTCGTAGGGGGGCGACGTGGCAGGTAGTGGCAGCAGTGCTCTGGCGCAGGCGACCCTGCGGGTGACAGACGGACAGCCCACGCGGACCAGCCTGAAGTTCTATTACAACCCGAGCGAATACACGATTACCAAGGGCTCGCAGTGGCAACCCGGCAAGTCGAAGGGCTCAAGGAACGCGAAGAGCGCCCCTCCGCCCGAGTACCTGAGCACGAACCCGCAAACGGTCCAGCTCGAGATCTTCTTCGACGATTGGGAGGCCGGCAAGGGCACGATCGCCGACGACATCGCGACGCTGCTCGATTGGACCACGCCGACGTCCAGCTCGTTCGCCAAGCCGAAGCCCCGACCGCCGCTCCTGGCATTCGACTGGGGCAGCAATCCGGCGCTGGCCAATTTCCAGGGCTACCTCAAGACCGTCACGGCCAAGTACACGCTCTTCGACGACAACGGCATGCCCATTCGCGCCACGGCCAACATCACCCTCGAAGAGGTGCCCAAGCAGACGAAGAAGCAGAACCCGACCTCGGGCAGTCGCGTGGGCTATCGCAGCCACGTGCTCGTCGAGGGTGACTCGCTGGCGAGCATCGCATACGGCGAGTACGGCGATCCGACTCTCTGGCGCGGGCTGGCCGTTTACAACGAGATCGACGATCCGCTGCGCATCCCGGCCGGCACTACTTTGCTGGTGCCTGAGATCGGTGAGGCACGGCGCCTCGCGGAGGCGGCGTGAGCGGCGAGAACGGCTTCAGCGTCCAGGCCCAGGTCAAGGTCGACGGAATGCCCCTCAGTGACGAGGTCCATGGCGTACTGGAACAGGTGGTCATCGACCAGCACCTGCACCTGCCCGACATGTTCACGCTCACGTTCCGCGATCAGGACCGCCAGATTGTGCAGGACGCTCGCATCAAGATCGGCTCGAAGGTCGTCATCGAGGCGGCGGCGGCTGACGAGACATCGCCGCAGGCCATCCTGACCGCCGAGGTAACCACGATCGAGGCCGAATACGACCAGCTTGGCTCACACGCCATCGTGCGCGGCTACGACCCATCGCATCGCTTCCATCGCGGGCGGCGTACCCACACGTACCGCAACGTCACCGATTCGGACCTGGCGCGGACGGTGGCGCAGCGGGCTGGCGTCGAGATCGGCCAGATCGACGCAACCCAGACGACGTTCGAGCACGTGTCCCAATCCAACGTGTCGGATTGGGACTTCCTGAAGGGTCGCGCGCTGGAGATCGGCTATGAGGTCGGGTTCAAGGATGGCAAGTTCATGTTCACGAAGCCGCGCGACGCCGAGGCCGGCCCGGGCGAAGGGGACTTCTCGACCAGCAACCCGCTGCAGCTGGTGATGGGCCAAGAGCTCATCGAATTTCGTCCGCGCGTCACCTCATCCGAGCAGGTCAGCAACGTCGAGGTCCGCGGATGGGACCCGGCGAAAAAGCAGACGGTCGTGGCGCAAGCCCCGGCGACTGCCGCCAGCGCGGACCTGCCGGCCAAGCCGGGCCAGCTGGCGGCGACGTTCGACGCCCCGGACTTCGTGTCGGTCGACCGTCCGCTGTCGGACCAATCGGCCGTCGAGGCGACCGCCAAGGCGGTCGCCGAACAGATTGGCAGCGCGTTTGCCGAGGCCGTCGGTGTAGCACGCGGTAACCCGTATGTGCGCCCGGGCGTGCCGTTTTCGGTGTCGGTCGTGGCCGACGACTTCTCGGGCAAGTACACGCCGACGTCGGTGCGCCAGGTCTTCGATCACGACGGCTACCGGACAGAGTTCACCGTCAGCGGCCGACAGGAGCGATCGCTGCTCGGCCTGGCGGTCGGCGCTGTCGGCGGCTCAGGCACTCGCCTGGGAGGTGGCGCGCAGCCGATCAACGGCGTTGTCATCGGCATCGTTACCGACAACAACGACCCAGAGCAGTTGGGCCGCGTGAAGCTTTCGTTTCCGTGGCTGTCGGACGAGTACGAGTCGGACTGGGCGCGGGTCGCCCAATTGGGCGCCGGGCCGGACAGCGGCGCCGTCTTCCTGCCCGAGGTCCACGACGAGGTGCTCGTCTGCTTCGAGTTCGGCGACATGCGCAGGCCCTACGTGCTGAGCGGCCTCTACAACGGCGTGGACAAACCGCGGTTGGGCGACGGACTCTTCGATAACGGCAAGGTCACGCGCCGCGGCTTCGTTTCCCGCCGCGGCCATCGGATCGTCCTCTTCGACGACAGCGGCAAGTCCGGCATCGCGCTGATAACCAGCGACGACAAGCTCCGCATCGCCCTCAAGGAAACGGGCTCAGAGATCCACGTATACGCGGATGGACAAATCGTCATCGAGTCGACAAAGGGCATCCAGATCAAGTCGCAGCAGAACCTGTCGCTCGAGTCAAGCGCGCAGCTGACGCTCAAGGGCGAGGGCGGGGTCAAGATCCAGAGCAGCGGCATCGTCGACATCGACGGTTCGCTGATCCAGCTGAACTAGGGGCTGCGGAAATGGCTGCGCCGGCGGCGGTAATGAGCGACCAGATCACTGGTGTCTGCGCCATTCACCAGATCCCCAATCCGGCCGCACTGGGCGCCCCAACTCCAGGGCCGCCGATGCCCTTTTCGGCGCCTCTCCTGCAGGGTCTGGAGCCCACGGTCCAGATCGGCGGCAAGCCGGTGGCGGTGCTGGGCGCATCGGGCTACAACACCCCGCCACACGTCGGCCTGCATGCCACCGATCCGTTCATGGTGCCGACCGCGCAGATGGGACATGTCCTGTCCGGCAGCCCGACCGTGATGGCCGGCGGCAAGCCGATCGCCAGCGCTCAGTCGAGTGTGACCTGCTGCGTCACGCCCGGCACTCTCGTGGCGACTGCGGCCACGGTGCTCGTCGGATGACCGTGGCAATGGAGGTCGGGCAATGAGCGGCACTTTCATCGGCGTGGGCTGGGCGTTCCCGCTGCGCATGAATGCCTCGGGCCATGTCGCCCTGGTATCCGAGGACCAGGAGCTGCAGGAGGCGATCCGCCTGATCCTGGGCACAGCGTACGGTGAGCGGCCGATGCGACCGGAGTTCGGCTGCGGCATCCACGACCTCGTCTTCGCCACCGTGGACAGCGAGACGGCAGCGCGAGTCGCGTACGAGGTCCGCGGATCGCTGGTTCGCTGGGAGCCGCGTATCGAGGTTCTCGGCGTTGACGTCACGCCCGATCCGGCCAACGACGGCGTGATGTACATCGACATCCGCTATACGCGAGCGTCCGCCAACGATCCACGCAATCTCGTCTTCCCCTTCTACGTGATACCCGAGGAAGTTGAGCTGGGAGCGCGACCATGAGCCTGCCTGTCCCGAATCTCGACGATCGTCGCTTCCAGGATCTCGTCGACGACGCCAAGAGGTTGATCCAGCAACGTTGTCCCGAATGGACCGACCACAACGTGTCCGATCCGGGAGTCACCCTGATCGAGACCTTTGCGTGGATGACGGACCTGCTCCTATATCGGCTCAACCGCGTGCCCGAGCGGAACTACATCAAGTTCCTCGAGCTGATCGGTGTGCGCCTCTTCGCGCCGACCGCCGCGCGTGCTCCGGTCACGTTCTGGCTTTCCGCCCCGCAGCCCGACACGGTCACCATTCCGGCGGGCACCGAGGTCGCCACGGTGCGCACCGGCACCGAACCCGCGATCGTTTTCTCGACCGTCGACGGCCTGCCCGTCGTCACCTGCTCGTTGCAGAACGTGGCATCGATGATCGGACCCAAGGAAGTGCGCGATCACAACGACGCGCTGGCGCTGCGCACCGGCTTCTTCTGCTTTGACGCCACGCCCAAGCCGGGCGACGTCCTGTTGATCGGCCTCGATCGCGAGGTCCCCTCGTGTGCGGTCAATCTGCGTTTCAAGTGCCGGATCGAAGGCGTCGGCGTTGACCCCGAAAACCCGCCGCTCATCTGGGAGGCCTGGACGGGTTCGAAATGGGACGCCTGTGAACTGGACCGGGATACTACCGGCGGGCTGAACCGTGATGGCGACGTGATCGTCCACGTACCCCGCGGGCACGTCGCTTTCACGATCGACAAGGTGCGCGCCGGCTGGTTGCGCGCACGCGTCACGGACGCGCAGGAGGGCCAGCCCGTCTACAGCGCGTCGCCGGAGATCAGCGGGCTTACGGCCTTCACTATCGGTGGCACGGTGGACGCACTCAACGCCGAGTTGGTCCGCAACGAGGTGCTCGGGACGGCCGAGGGCGTGCCCGGGGGGCGATTCACCGCCGCGCATCGGCCGATAGTCCCGGGCGAGAAGCCATTTGTCGTCGAGGTCTCGGAGGAAGACGGCTGGCACGAGTGGACCGAACGTCCCAACTTCGCGGCGAGCGACCCGGACGATCGCCACTTCGTGCTCGATGGGGCGAGCGGTGAAGTCCAGTTCGGGCCGGCCGTCAGGCTTGCCGACGGGACGATGCGCAACTACGGCGCGGTACCGCCCAAGGGTGCGGTCGTACGTATCCCGCTCTACCGTGCCGGCGGCGGCAGCGCCGGCAACATGGCGCCACGCGCGCTGAGCGTACTCAAGGCCTCCATCCCGTACGTTGTGCGCGTTGAAAACCGGCGTGCCGGACAGGGCGGTGTGGACGGCGAAACCATCGAAGGCGCGAAGGTCCGCGGCCCGATTCTGTTGCGTACTCGCGACCGCGCGGTTACGGCCGAGGACTTCGAGCACATCTGCCGCGAGGCGGCACCCGAGATCGCGCGGGTGCGCTGCCTGACGACCAGCGACGCCAGTGAAGCGGGCGTCATCAAGGTCCTGCTGGTGCCGGCCGTGCCGACCGGCGGAGGCCAGCTGCCATTCGAGGCGCTCGTGCCCTCGGACGACACGCTCGAGCGCGTCACGAAGCGTCTCGACGAGACCCGGCTGATCGGAACCCGCATCACCGTCGAGCCGCCCGTATACCGCGGGGTGACCATCGTGGCCCGCCTGCGCGCGCGTGAACGGACCGACACGGAGCGGCTTCAGCAGGATGCGCTGGACGCCCTTTACCGCTACTTCCATCCGACGGTGGGCGGACCCGACGGCGACGGCTGGCCGTTCGGACGGCCAGTTCTCGCGGGCGAGGTCTACTCGGCCCTGCAGCGCTTGCGCGGGACGGAGCTCGTCGACGATGTGCGCATCTTTGGCGCGGATCCGGTGACCGGCGAACGCGGCAAGGCAACCGAACGGCTCGAGGTCGAACCCGACGCGCTGGTCTTCAGCTATGACCACCAGGTGGTGGTGCCGGGCGACAAATGACCCGTGCAGCCGTACCCGGCTACACGACGCCATGGCCGCTGCTCCAGGCGCTGCCCGCGCTTTACCAGGACGACGACCTCGCCGCTCGGTTGACGTCGGTCTTCGACGACCTCCTGGCCCCCGCGCTGGGGACGATCGACAACTTCACCGCCTACCTTGATCCAGCGACGACGCCCGAGGATTTCCTCGACTGGCTGGCCGGCTGGGTGGGCGTGCTGCTTGACGAGACATGGCCGATCGAGCGCCGGCGTGCCTTCGTCGCCGTCGCTGCCGACCTCTATCGCAACCGCGGCACATCGGCTGGGCTCCTGATGCAGGTGCGCATGTTCACCGGCGGTGAGGTCGAGATCGAGGAAAGCGGCGGAGCGGCGTGGTCCGCCACGAGTGGCGGCGAGGTGCCCGGCTCCTCCGACTTCCACGTCACGGTGCGCGTCAAGCCACACGGCAAGAGCAAGGTCGACGCGACGCGCCTCGACGCCTTGGTCTGCGCCGCCAAGCCGGCGCACGTAAAGCACACCGTGGAGGTTGTCTCGGCGAGCTGACGAGCCACTACCATCGGCACTGTCACAGCCTTCTCCAGAGTGGGGTGAGCGTTGATTCGCTGCACCAAGTGCCAGACGATCAACCCCGACGACGCGGTCTTCTGTTCGAACTGCGCCAGTTTCCTCGAGTGGACTGGCGAGAAAGTCGAGGCGACCCTGCCGACGGAGTCCGTCGCGCCGGCGCCCGAGCCGGCACCGGCCCCTGAACCCACGCCCGAGCCGCCGCCACCACCTGCACCCACGCCCGAGCCGCCGCCACCACCTGAACCCACGCCCGAGCCGCCGCCACCTGAGCCCACGCCCGAGCCCCCGCCGCCGCCCGAGCCCACGCCCGAGCCCACGCCCGAGCCCCCGCCGCCGCCCGAGCCCCCGCCGCCGCCCGAGCCCACGCCAGAGCCCACGCCCGAGCCGCCGCCACCACCTGAACCCACGCCCGAGCCGCCGCCACCTGAGCCCACGCCCGAGCCGCCGCCACCTGAGCCCACGCCCGAGCCGCCGCCACCTGAGCCCACGCCCGAGCCCCCGCCACCCCCTCCGCCTCCACCACCCGCCGCCGAACCCGAAGCCTCTCAACCCACCGCTGTCCAGCCGCGGCGACCGACGTTCCGATTTCGAGCTCCGATCAGTCCGGAGGACACACCCTCCGCGCCAGTCGCAACGCCGGCCGCATCGACGAGCCCCCATGCACAAACAAACCCAGCGGTACTACCTCGGCCGGCCGAGCCGCCGCCCGTCAGGCCATCCGTTACGCAACCGCCGCTGCGCCGACCAGTGTCCGCTCCCGAGCAGCCGGCTTCGCGTAAGCCACAGGCCGCGCCGCTGACGGCTGCGCCCCGCAGGCAGGCTCCGCAGACGCTTGCCGGTGACCCGGAGACCAAACCAGGCGACCTGATCTGCTCGGTCTGTGGCACCGGCAATGAAGCCTCTCGGCGCTTCTGCCGCCGCTGTGGCAACAGCCTGGCCACCGCCGTGGTGGCCGTCAAGCCACCGTGGTACCGACGCATCTTGGGCCGTCGCCAGCAGCGTTACGCGGCCGGCGAGCGGCCTGGCGCCATGGGTGTACAGGGCCAGCCCCGTCGCTCGCGGCTCAGGTTGCTGATTGGGCTCGTGCTGGTCGTGCTGGTCGTCGGGGGGATCGCAGCCTATGTCCTGGACGCCGGCTTCCATGACCGTGTCGAGTCGGCTGTCGGGTCAGTCGGCCGTGTGTACGACACGTGGAGCCATCCATCAGCGCAGGCGATCGACTCCAAGATCGAGACCTACTGGCTGGCCGACTCCAGTGGCGGCCAGCCGACGCTGACCATGAATCTGGACAAGGCCACTGACGTGGTTGGGATCCGTTTCCAGGTCGGCTCGTCAATCGGGCCAGACTTCACCAATTACGCCCGGCCGCGGACGGTCGAGCTCCAGCTGCCCGGAGTTGCGCCGGTCCGGCTGCTACTCAAAGATGATCCGGCGGCGCAGGAGTTTCCGGTGACCGGCTCGGCGGTCCAGACGCTTGTGCTGCGCATCCTCGATTGGTACCCGGCTACCGACCCGGCGCAGCCGCTCATCGCGGTGCGCGACATCACGGTGATCGGCCAGGCTCCCTAGGCGAGCGGCGCCTGCACTCCGAGCTCGGCGAGCATCCGGTCGTAGCCCAGCCGCGCGCGGCTTGCCGCACCCTGGTCGCCGGCCATGTCGCGCGCCTGGATCAACAGGCGCCACAGTGGGTCGTGATAGCGCTCGATTCGCAGACCGAAATTACAGGCACTTGCGGCACCCGCTGCATCGCCGCCCCGCAGCAGGAGCCGCGCGAGATTCTGGGCCGCGCCGACGGCGGCCAGACGACAGGCATCGCGCCGCTCGCCCACCCACTCGGCAGGGCCATCTTCGGGCAGTAAGTCGCCGCGGTAGACGTCCAGCGCCGCTTCGTACGCAGCAGTCGCGCGGCTGGCATCGCCGCGCGCCTCGACCGTTCGGCCGTTGCGAATCGACTCTTCAAAGCGAAGCAAGTCGACTTCGCTGCCGACAGGCAGTGCCAGTCGGTATGCGTCGCCCTCGCGCCGCAGGAGCTGGAACGAGCCGCGCATCGCCGCCGGCTCCAATGCCCGACGCAGCGCGGCGATCGCGACATGCAGGTTGCGACTGCTCGCCTCGGCGTCGGCGCTCGGCCAGAGTGCCGCCTCGATCGTCTCGTGATGAACGGGCGCGCCCGCGTGCAGGCACAGCAAGCGCAGCAGCGCCCGGGCCCGCGGCCGGACCGAGCGCAGCTCGACCGCGCGGCCGGACAGCGACATCTCGAAGCCACCCAGGAGGCGAATGGTGAGTGGTGGCGCATCAGCAGCAGGTTGCGCCGCCGGGTCGCCGACGCCGCTGTCGGCCAGTGGAGCCAGCAAGCCAATTTCACCGGCCAGGTCGAGGGCCGCGGTGCGGTACTGCTCCCCTTCGAGGTCATCGGCCACACCTTCCGCCAGAGCCAGATGGGCCAGCATGCGAGCAGCATCAACGCTCGCGCTGCGCGCTCCGGCCTCGGCGATCAGGGCGGCCTCGCGCGAGTCCGGCTCGCCCGCTCGAACCGCAACGAGAGCGTCGATCCCTCGCGCCCAAGCCTCCAGGACCGGCGCGTCCAGGCGACGAAGGTCGGCCGACAGACCATCCATGCCGGTGGCATCGTGCCCGCCAACCAGCGCGCCCCAGCCGGCGCAGATGCGCGCCACCGCCTGGCCCCACTCGTCGCCCAGTTGCCGGCTCGCGGCGGCCACTGCCTCCGCTTCACGAATCTGTTCCGCCGAGCCACTGAGCGCCAGCGCGCCGCGCCCCAGTCGCGCCAGCCAATCGAGACCGGCTGCCTCCGCGGTGGCGACCGCCCCCGCGACCTCGATCAGGGCATGCTGCTGGCCCATCAACAGGCCCGCCGCGCCGGCCGCCATGGCGGCGACCGTTTGCGCGTAACGCCCAGCGTCTGTCCGCTCGGCGGCGTGGAGGAGCTCGCGACGCGCCGCCGCCACGTGGCCGGCGAGCAACGCGGCGAGCCCCGCCACAATGGCACTCGCTGCAGGCTGCAGCTGGCGGGCTTCATGGGCGACTCCGAGAGGCTCGCCACGCAGTGCCTGCCGCAGCAGCGCGAGCGGTTCGGGGCGCGCGGACGACATACCCGACCAGGCGCCCAAGGCCAGCCGCTCGGCTCGGCAGATGTCGGCCGGCTCCGACGACCCAAAGATGGTTTCCGCGCGCTGGTAGCGTTCGACCGCCTCGGCCAGACGGCCCTCGTTGCGCAGGCGGCGCGCGCTGACAAGCAGTAGCCACGGGTCGTGCAGCACCATCGCGGGCGGCAGGCCATCAAGCCGCGCGTTCATGCCTTCGGCCACCATATGACCTTTGCCGGTCAGCAGTCGCCGCGCGCCTTCCCAGTCCTCGCCGCGGCAATATGCCTCGAGCGCTTCGGGCACGGCTCCCGCGGCGAAAAGCACATCGCCGGCAGCCACGCAGCGTTCGCGGAACCCTTCCTCACCCAGCTCCTCGAGCAACACCGCCTGGAGGTGCGAGCGCAGGACCTCGTGATAGCGGTACACGCCCGACTCAGCCAGCGGCTGCGTGAACAGCCGCCGCCTCTCCAGTTCGACCAACATGTTGCGGCTGCCGCTCGTCCCGAGCATGCGATCGCACAGCGGTCCGCTGAGGCGACCCAGAACCGAGGTGTCGACCAGGAAGCGCCGCATGTCGGCTGGCAGTTGGTGCAGAACGTTGCGCGTCAGATAGTCGCGCGTCAATCGCGAGCTTGCTCCCAGCTCCGAAATCAACCGTCGCCGCTCGTCTGGCGTACGCCCGCGCGTGGCCAGGTGGAACAGCTGCAAGCCCGCCGCCCAACCTTCCGTGCGCCGCGCGAGTCGGGCAAGTTCCTCCGGCGGCAGCGGCTCTTCGTAAAAGTCACGAAACAGTCGCTCCACCTCCCACGAGCGGAAGCGCAGGTCATCGCCGGAAAGCTCCAGAAGAGCGCCCGAAACACGCAGACGGGGGAGGTTGAAGTGCGGCGGCACGCGCGATGCCGCTACGACGATCAGCGACGGCGGGGCGTAATCGATGAAGCGCTCGAGGCCAGCTTCGGCCGGCGTTTCCTCGAGCGTGTGCAGGTCATCAATAACAAGCAGGATCGGAGCGCCCTGCCACCCCGCGAGTGCATTGGCCGCGTCGCCAATCGATCTCCAATCCCGGTCGATGCCCTCGAGGCTCGGCGCCAGGGCTGCCTCGAGGTGGCTGACCAGCGCCGCCTCGTCGCGATCCCAGCTTTCCGCCCGGTACCAGCCGACGGGACCTGGAGCCCGCATTGCGAAACGGGCAAGCAGCGTCGTCTTGCCCGATCCAGCCGGCGCAACGACCAGCCCGAGCCGATGGCGCCACAACGCGTCGAGCTGGGCGTCGAGCCGATCGAGCGCCATCGACGGCGCCTGTGGTATCCGCACTTTGGTCGCAACAACGGACGAGTTCATACGAGCCACGTCCTATCCGGCAGCGTTGCTTCCCCTCGCTGGGCTAGGCGCCCGATTGTCGCGCCCGCCCGACCGGAAGTCCATATGCACCGATGGGGACTCCGATCGCACGTCGACGAGCCTGCTGGCCGCACAACCTCGTGGAGGCCATCCGTCACTGGGTTGATCCCGCGTGGCCGTTGGACCTATGGCGGGTATGCCTGCTGTGGTGTTCACTGGCAACATGATCATCGGCCAGAACCCCAACCGAGGGCTGCGACCGGCGTTCAGCGCTTTCGCTCTGTATGCCAGTGTCGGACTGGCCATTTGCCTCGTCGCGGGCCGGCCGATCCTGCACACTTTCGTGCATACCGCCATCATCTTCGCGATCCTGCTGGTGTCGACAGCCCTACTCGCAGTGGTGCTGGCGATCGCCTTCGCGTATGCCAGCGTGATCGCGGCACGTTACTCGTTGCCGGTGGCCGACCGTCTTGAAGGACGCACAGCGAAGATGGTTGTCGATCAAGAGGAAACAAGTTGATCTGTCCCACTTGCGGGAAACGCAACCCGCCCGGTGCTGCGGCGTGCAGCCGCTGCGGCCGCTGGCTGGCCACCAACCGGACGATGGGCGTCACCTATCGTCGCGCCGACCTGAACCGCAGGAGCGGTCCGGGAGCGGCGGCCATTGGCGCCGCCCTGATCGCCGGCCTGCTGTTCGTCGGCGGCGCCATCTACGTCTCATTGCTTGGCGGACTGCAGGGTAACCCGGGACCAGATTCGAGCCAACTGGGGGCGCTCGACACGCCCGTCTCGTCGCTGCCGATCTTCATCCAGCCGACGCCCACGCCCACCCCCACGCCGTCACCGACACCCACGCTGCCGTGGTACCTGAGCCCATCGCCCAGCTTCGGCTCGCTATTGCCCAGCCCAAGCGAGTCGCCGACCATTGCACCAACACCCGGCATCGGCGCGCCGAGCGCCAACTTTCGCGGGACCATCCAGGGTGATGGCCTGACCGTCGCCTGGACGGACAAGTCGAGCGGCCAGATCAGCGAGTGGACGTGGGACTTCGGCGACGGGAACGAGTCGCCCCAGCAGAATCCAACCTATAGGTACCAGAAACTGGGCGACTACACGGTCACGCTGACCGTCGCCGGCCCGGGTGGCACGAGTACGAAGTCGAAGGTGCTCCACCTCGTGCAGCCGCCAACCGCTGACTTCACATGCAAGGTCGACTACCTGAAGGTGTCGTGCCAGGTCAACAACTCGACTGGCCAGATCGACAACTACTCGTGGGATTGGGGAGACCGATCCACCACAAGCGGCGCTAACAAGAAGAACCCGAGTCATCCCTACAAGACCGCCGGCGAGTACACGATCACGCTGACCGTCTCGAACACCGGCGGATCGACCTCCAGTCAGCAGAAGGTGACGGTTACAGCGCCAACGCCAGTGCCAACGCCAGTGCCAACGCCAGTGCCAACGCCAGTGCCAACGCCAGTGCCAGTGGCGACCCAGTCGGCGACATCGCAGCCGGCTGGTCCGTCCTCATCGCAGCCGGCTGGTCCGTCCTCACCGCCGCTCGAGGCGTTTCTGCTGGTCCTGGCTCTTGAGTCGGTGGGGTGGGTCGTCGCACTGCGCTGACGCGGCCACACGGCCAGGCGGGATGTCGGGGTTCTACCATTCGGGCATGAGGACGCTCATCACCAACGGCACGGTCGTCAACGGTGATGGCTCGACTCAAGCGGATGTGCTGGTCGACGGTGACCTGATAGCCGCCCTGGGCAACGGGCTGGCCGGCAGCGACCCGGCAGCCGGCGCGGATCGAACGATCGACGCGACGGGCAAGTGGGTGATCCCCGGCGCCATCGACGTGCACACGCACATGGAGCTGCCGTTCGGCGGTACTTTCGCCAAGGACACCTTCGAGACCGGCACGCGCGCCGCGGCATTCGGCGGGACGACGGCGATCATCGACTTCGCAGTGCAATCAAAGGGCAAGTCGCTGCGCCAGGGGCTCGAGGCGTGGATGGCCAAGGCAGAGGGCAATGCCTGCGTCGACTACGGCTTCCACATGATCATGAGCGACGTCACCGACGGCTCGCTGGCGGAGATGGACGAACTGGTCAGTGAGGGCATCACCGACTTCAAGCTCTTCACCGCCTACCCCGGCGTTTTCTTCTCCGACGACGGTGCCATCTTGCGCGCCATGCAGCAGACCGAGAAGAACGGCGGGCTGATCATGATGCACGCTGAGAACGGACCCGCGATCGACGTCGTCGCCGCCGAGCTGGTAGCCGAGGGCAAGACCGACCCCTACTACCACGGCGTCGCCCGTTACCCGATCTTCGAGGGCGAGGCAACCAATCGGGTGATCCGGCTGGCCGAGGCTGCGGGCGTGCCCGTGTACATCGTCCACCTGTCGGCGCGTGACGCGCTCGAGGAGGTGCGCCAGGCGCGCGATCGCGGCTCGATGACCTTCGCCGAGACGTGCCCGCAATACCTGTTCCTGTCGCTCGACGACATGGGCAACGGCTTCGAGGGCGCCAAGTTCGTGTGCTCGCCGCCGCTGCGGCCGGCCGACCACCAGGAGGTTCTCTGGCAGGGACTGGTCAAGGACGACCTGCAGATCGTGTCGACCGACCACTGCCCGTTTGACTTCGAGGGCCAGAAGGAGCTCGGCCGGGGTGACTTCCGAAAGGTGCCCAACGGCCTGCCCGGCGTGGAGGACAGGGTCGACCTGCTGCACGATGGCGGGGTCGCCGGCGGACGGATCACGCGCGAGCGGTGGGTCGAGATCATCAGTGCCGCGCCGGCGCGCATGTTCGGGCTGGCCGGGCGCAAGGGCGTGATCGCACCCGGCGCCGACGCGGACATCGTCGTCTACGATCCGCGACGCCGGCACACGATCTCGGCGAAGACGCACCACATGGACGTCGATTACTCATGCTACGAGGGCCGATCGGTGGTCGGCGGATCGGACGTGGTCATGTCACGCGGGCGCGTGATCGTTGACAACGGGGAGTGGCTGGGCGAGAAAGGCTGGGGTCGATTCCTCAAGCGCAGTACCGCCCGCGAATACCTAAGGTAGTTCCGAAACAGGGAGGTTTGGAGATGAAGCACTTCCAGTACGCGTGGGTGCGTGACGACACGCAGGTCGCCGCTTTCTTCAGCCATGCGCAGGGGCCGAACCTGATGCAGGAGCTGGCGTCAGTGCTTGGCCCGTCGCTCATTGTCCCGCAATCGTCCGAGTGGGTACTCAGCCTCAACAAGCAGACGCTCAACGTGCCGTATTTCTGCGGTCTGCTGGGTGACCGCGGCTGGGAGCTGGTCGGTGTGACGACGATGCCCGGCATGGGCGTGCCGTCGACCACGATGTACTTCAAGAAGGCGATGGAGTAACCGATCGCAGCACTGCCCGGGCGCGGCGGAGCGAGGCGACCCAGCGGCCCGGTAGTCTTTCTAGGCTGGTCGCGTGAGCGTGCTGCGCCGGCTGGTCGACTTCTACCTTGCGCAGGTCGACGTCGTGTGGCACTGGCGCCGCGGGCGGTGGCGCCTCATATGGCGCGCGATCGTGTCGTTCTTTGTCGCCTTCGTGGCGTTGGGGATGACGGCCGCCCTTCTGCCGGCACTGAAGATCGATTCGCCGCTGACGCTCGGCGGTGCGGTCATCACGATCGGCGCCCTTGGCGCGCTCGTGCGGCCGCTGCTGCTTGCCCTGGTCGCGCCTTTCTCTCTGCTGCTGATGCTCGTCATCTCCCTAACCTTCCAGGTCGCGGTGATCCTGGCGCTGGTGCCGCTCGTGCCCGGCGTGCACATCACCACCATCGCCGAGGGCGCCCTCGCCGCAGTCGCCTTCGCCGTGCTTGGCTCGCTCCTCTCGTGGGTCGTGTCGCTCGACGCGGACGACTCGTACTACGCGATGCTGGTGCGCCGATTGCTCGTTCGCCGCGATGACGCGACCCAGACGACGCGGCCCGGCCTGGTGATCGTCCAGATCGACGGCTTGGCGCACGCCATGCTGGTCCAGCAGCTCAACGCCGGCCGCGTCCCGGTCATGTCGCGCTGGGTTAATCGCGGCCTCATGCGCCTATCCTCGTGGACGACGCTGCTGCCCTCCCAGACCTCGGCCAGTCAGGCCGGGATCATGTTCGGCAACAACGACGACATCCCGGCCTTTCGCTGGTGGGACAAGCAGGCACAGCGGCTGTTCGTCTCGAACCATGCCGAGGATGCCCAGCAGCTCGAGCACGCCCTGGAGCAACGCGCGCCCGGCCTGCTCGCCGACGATGGCGCGAGCATCGGCAACCTTTGCTCCGGGGGCGCCGCGCGTTCGTACCTGACCCTGTCCACGGTCCACGATCCGGCGCAGGGGCTCGGCCGCAGCCGCTCCTACTTCTCGTTCTTCCTGAGCCCCTACGGATTCGTGCACGCCATCGTGCTGGGGATCGCCGAAGCCGCCAAGGAGGTCTTCCAGGCACGCCGCGCGCGACTGGCCGGGGTTGAGCCATACCTCGCGCGCGGCTTCCCCTACCCGTTGCTGAGGGCGCTCACGAACGTCGTCCTGCGTCCGTTGTCGACCAGTCTGGTGATCGAGGAGATGCTCCGCGGCACGCCGATCATCTACGTCACGTACACCGACTACGACGAGATCGCCCACCACAGCGGACCCCAGCGCGCCGAGAGCCTCGACGCGCTCGACGGCCTCGACCGTGTACTCGGCAGCCTGGTTCAGGCGGCCGAGGATGCGCCCAGGCCATACCGCTTCGTCGTGCTCTCGGATCACGGCCAATCGCTGGGCGCAACCTTCCGGCAGCGTTTCGGCAAGTCCCTCGAAGCGGTGATTCGCGAGCTGATGGGCGGCGCCGAATCTGTGTCGGCCGCGGTGGGCGAGGTTGAACAATGGCGCGTCGTGGACAGCTTCGTGTCCGAGCTGGCCCGCGCACGGGGAGCGTCGGCGGTGGCAAGCCGCGCCCTCCGCGCGCGCCAGAGGCGCGAACAGCGCGCACTGGCAAGGCGGCGCGCCGGTGGGTGAACCTGGTGCAGCACCGCCGGATCTCGTCGTCTGTCCGTCCGGCAACCTTGCACTCGTCTACTTCCCACAGATCCCCGGACGCGCGGATATCGAGACCCTCGACGAAAGGTTTCCGGACATGGTCCAGGCGCTGGCGAACCACCCGGGCGTAGGGGTGCTGATGGCCCGCTCACGGACTCAGGGTCCGCTGGCGATCGGCCGGGCGGGCGTCCACCACCTCGATGACGGACGGGTCGAGGGCCGCGATCCGCTCCGGTCGTTCGGTGCGCATGCCGCTGCGGCGCTCAAGCGGCTCGACGGAATGAGCAACTGCGGCGACCTGGTCCTCATCAGCATGCTCGACTCGAACGCCGGACGGGTCGCCGCGTTCGAGGAACTGATCGGCTCGCACGGAGGCCTGGGCGGGCCGCAGACGGAACCGCTCATCCTTTACCCGGCCGAGTGGGCCCTGGACGGCGACTCACTCGTTGGCGCCCCCGCGGTGCACGCGCAGTTGCGTCACTGGCTGGCTGCCATGGGTGATGCCGGGGCTCCCGCAGCGCTCCCGCCGGTCGAAGCCGTCGCGTGATCAAGGCAGAGGTCACGTTCCTGGGCCATTCGACGGTGCTGGTCGAGATGAACGGCGTGCGCATCCTGACCGACCCGGTGCTCTTCGATCGGATCAACGTCCTCCGTCGCACGGTCTCGCCACTCCCCGCCGAGCTGTACAGCGACATCGACGCGGTGGTCATCAGCCACCTGCACCTCGACCACCTCGACATTCCCTCGCTGCGCTTGCTCGGCACCGATACCCCGCTGGTCGTCCCGCGCGGCTCGGCACGCCTGCTGCGCCGGGCGGGCTTCCGGCATCTGACCGAGGTGTCGATCGGTGAGTCGGCAGAGCTGGGACCGGTTCGCGTCACGGCGACGTCGGCGGCTCATTCGGGCTTCCGGCCGCCGCTCGGGCCGACCGCGCCAGCCATGGGCTACCTGTTCGACGAGGGCGGCGAGCGTGTGTACTTCGCCGGTGACACGGCCATCTTCGCGGAGATGGCCGAGCTGACGGGCATTGATCTGGCGCTTCTCCCCGTATGGGGATGGGGTCCGACGCTGGGTCCCGGCCACATGGATCCCGAGCGCGCGGCCGAGGCGCTGCGCCTCCTCCGGCCGCGCGCGGCAGTGCCCATCCATTGGGGCACGCTCTGGCCGATGGGCATGGGCAGGGTCATGCCTCACCTCCTTCAACAGCCACCGCTCGATTTCGCGCGTTTCGCGGCCATCGCCGCCCCGGAGGTGAAGATCCTGTTGACGCCACCCGGCGAGACCGTTCCAATTCCTCGCTGACCGTGGCCAACGCCGCCTGCTCAGTCGCCACTCGATGACGTGGCACGAGAACAGTCCAATCCTGGGTCAGCACGCGCGTGCCGTCCTGGCGCGTGGTCGTCACGCGCAGGGTCAGGTAACCGCGGTCGGATGTGGCTTCGTGAGGGCCGGACTTCGATGACCTCGGCCTGGGCACGCAGTCGGTCGCCGGGCCGCACCGGCTCGAGGTAGCGCAGGTTATCGACGCCTACGCCGACCACCGGCGCGCCGCCGAATACGTTCGAGTGGACGACCAGGCGCATGGTCACCGACAGGCTGTGCCAGCCGCTGGCGATGATGCCGCCGAACATCTCGCGTCGGCCACCGCCTTGTCGAGATGGATGGGCTGCGGGTCGTACTCGGCGGCGAAAGCGTGGATGCGCTCAGGCGTGATCTCGTACTCCTCGTCGGCCGCAAAGACCTGCCCGACCGCGAAGTCCTCGAGGTACCTCTGGCTCACGCAGACACGTTAGACGCCGGCGAGGAAATCGATGGCGCGCTGCGTCACGAGCTCCGCCGCCGCCTTGTCGTATGTGGGCGACGAGGAATCGGTGAACAGGTGGACATCGCCGGGTAGACGAACAGCTCTGCCCGATCTGTCGAGCGACCAGCGCCCGCGCGGCATCAATGTCGCCTTCGCCGGCGAAGAACGGATCGTTGTCCATGCCGTGTATCTGGACCGGTACCTGGTCCGGCCACTTGTCGCCGAATTCGGTGAACGGCAGACAGGCTTCCAGAAGCAGCGCGCCGCGCGCTCCTGCTCGAGTCTGGGCCAGCTTCTGCGCGGGCATGACGCCCAACGAAATACCCGCGTACACGAGTTCGGCTCCCAGCGCCTCGGCCGCCTCGACGCCCTTCGCAAGAACGGTGTCGAAGCCAACCTTTTGGGCATGGGCGACGCCTTCTTCGATGGTCGGAAAGGTATGGCCGTCAAAGAGATCAGGAGTGTGCACGGTGTGGCCGGCGGAGCGCAGTCGCTCGGCGAACGCCTCGACTCCGGCCGTCAGCCCCAGAACGTGATGGAAAAGGATGACCTCGGCCAGGAGGTGCAGACCGCCTCCCCCGTTCAGGCGACACGGCCTACGGCTTCGTGCTGGGCATCTACCCCATTCCCGGCTATCCGGCCCTGCCCGACCCCCGGACCGACAGCGTGTAGAGGCGACCGGTCCCGTACGACTTGAAGCCGAGGCGCTTCAGGATGGGCATCGAGGTACCGACGCGCGCCTGCACCAACCCGATGCGGGCGCCGTGCTGCCACGCGATCTCGAGCCTCTTGCTTACGGTCGCCCGATAGCCGCCGTGGCCCCTGGCCTCGGGCAGCGTGCCGCCGCCGTACAGGCGCGCAACTTCGCCAGCTATCTCGCAGCCGGCCGTGGCGATAGGTCGATCGGCGAGATACGCGACAACCCTGAAGCCGTGGTCGGTATCGAGTGGTCCGCCAAGCTGCTGGAGTTGCTGTTCACGCCGCTCGCCAGACGACGGGCTACCGCCCCATACGACGGCGGTCACCTGCTCGGCGTCATCCAGCATCGCCGGATCAGAGACGAGGCGGCAGCTCGACATCAGCGGGGATGCTGACCTCCGGTAGCCCGTCGGACATGTCGTAGGCGACGATCTCCAACTCCTCTGTTCGGACGGCTCCCGCGGCGATCAGCTGCTCCTCGAGCGCTGGGGTCGTTGACGGCGATATCCACCACGAAACCTCGCTGCGGCCACGCTCGGCTGCGGCGTGCTTAACCGCGTCCACGACGGCTTCCACGGGCCGGTCGACCCTGGTCGGTGTGGCGCGGAGCCCCATCCGTGCCCACTCCGGATAGTCGATTACGCGCACTCCCGCGATGTCGAGCGACTCAGCCCCCGGCGGAATCCAGTGCCAGTCGTCCGAAGCGCGCAGCACCCTAGCGCGGGTCAGCCGCGGCACGGGGCAGATGCACCGGGTTCGGCTTTGCTCACCCGCTAACGCTAAACCTGGCGCGCCAGGCGAATACGCGCGTGCATGCAACATCGCACCACACGAGGCCTGGCGCAGCAGGCGCTGGCGCGCCGTTCATCAGCGCCGAAACCCACGCGCGTGATGATCCCGTGAATCGGGCTTGGAATGTCTCCGGATATTGCGCCAGCAACCGTCGGTTTCGGCGGGTCGAGCGGACCACCCAGCATTGACGCACGGTGTAAGGCCTTCCGTAGCCGATCGAGATGCCGAAGGCCTCGGCCTCGGCGCGCTTCCGGTCCGAAGATCGAGCGGCCGCGCCCACGTTTCCCATCGTGTTGACGCACTCGATCTGCAGCAGCTGGCGATGCGTGTCGTCGATCAGGCCGACGTCCGTCGATCGCGACGGGTCGTCCGGCTTCGTCGCCAGTTCGAACGTCCTGTGCCGTCCCGTTCGCCGCCCGAGACGAAGGATCAGCTCCTGGATCTTAAGGTGGCCCGCGTCGACCGGTTCTTCCAGCGCATCGCGACCGAGTTCGAACTTGAGCGGCAGATCGAGCACGATCGCGGCACGCTGCCACGCGACGAGCGACAGCGCCGCGCCGTCGCCGAGCTCGAGATCGCTGACGGCCGACTGCGACAGTCCCACCTTCACACCCAGGTGCGCCTGCGTCCAACGCCGGCGCTTGCGCGCGCTTCGAACCTTGCCACCTTCGCGAACCATCGTCGGGCGCAGCCTGCGCAGCGCTTCGAAATCGATTGGCCGCCGCTTCCGATTTCCCATACCGCCTGCATTCTTGCCGCAGGCGCTTACCAGCCGATTAACTTCGACTCACCGCGCGCTTCGAGCGATCTTCGACCCGCTTCGCCCGCAAACCAGCTCCCGGCACAAATCCGAGGGGTATGGGGGTCAGCAAGCGCGTGGCGTGGGCCGGCATGGGCTCGTTACTGGTCGCCCACCCGCTCGGCCACGAATCCGGGCGGTAACGCCAGAGAGAAGGCCCGAGCGGAGCCTCGGGCGCGGAGCCTCGGGCGCGGAGCTCGGGCGCGGAGCCTCAGGCGCGGGGTGACGGGCGCGGGCGTGACGGGCGCAGGCGTGACGGGCGCAGGCGTGACGGGCGCGGGTCAGCGGGTGCGCGGAAAGCCCAGGTCGACCTTCGAGGTGCCGGGGTCGGGCCAGCGCGCGGTGACGACCTTCGAACGGCGTGTAGAACTGGACTCCCTCCGGCCCGTACATGTGCAGGTCGCCGAAGAGCGAATCCTTCCAGCCACCGAACGAGTAATAGGCCACCGGCACCGGGATGGGCACGTTGATGCCAACCATGCCCGCCTGTGCCTCGAACTGGAACTGGCGTGCCGCGCCACCGTCGCGCGTGAAGATGGCTGTTCCGTTGCCGTACGGGTTCTCGTTGACCAGCTTGACTGCATCCTCGTAGGTGGGGACGCGCATCACCTCGAGCACCGGCCCGAAGATCTCGTTGCGGTACGACTCGTGCCCGGGCTGGACGTTGTCGATGAGCGACACGCCCAGGAAGAAGCCGTCCTGCTGCGCGACCGCCGCCGTGCGGCCATCGGCGACCACCGTCGCCCCCGCTTCCGCGGCCTTGCCGATGTACGACGCGACCTTGTCGCGATGCTCACGCGTGACCAGCGGACCCATCTCGGCCGCGGGATCGGTGCCCGGCCCGACGTGCACCTTGGGCAGCCGTTCGCTGATTGCCGCGACCAACGGATCGGCCACTTCGCCCACGGCGACGACCACCGACACCGCCATGCAGCGCTCGCCCGCCGAACCGTAGGCCGCCGAGACCGCCGCGTCGGCGGCCATGTCGATGTCAGCGTCGGGCAGCACGACCATGTGGTTCTTGGCACCCCCGAGCGCCTGGACGCGCTTGCCATTCCGGGTGCCGGTCTCGTAGATGTATTTCGCGATGGGCGTCGAACCGACGAAGGAGAGGGCGCGGATGGTCGGATGCTCGAGGAGCCGATCGACCGCCACCTTGTCGCCCTGGACAACGTTGAACACGCCGTCGGGCAGACCCGCCTCGGACAGCAATCGGGCGATGAGGAGCGACGCCGACGGATCCTTTTCCGACGGCTTGAGGATGAAGCAGTTGCCGCACGCGATCGCGTTGGCAAACATCCACATGGGCACCATCGCCGGAAAGTTGAACGGCGTGATGCCGGCCACCACGCCGAGTGGCTGGCGGATTTGATAGACGTCAATTCCCGTCGAAACCTGCTCCGAATAACCGCCCTTGAGCAGGTTCGGGATGCCCGTGGCGAATTCGATGTTCTCCAGGCCGCGGGCGACCTCGCCGAGTGCGTCGGAGAGCACCTTGCCGTGTTCGGCGGTCAGCAGTCCGGCGATTTCCTGGCGGTGCTCATCGACCAGGTTGCGGATGCGGAACATGATGTCCGTGCGCTTGGACAGCGAGGTGGCTCGCCAGGCGGGGAATGCCTCTGCGGCGGCAGCGACCGCGGCATCCACCTCGTCGGTCGCGGCGAAGTCGACCCACTTTGTCTGTCGTCCGGTCGCCGGGTCGTAAACCGGCCCGCGCCGTCCCGAGCGCCCCTCGACCAGCCGGCCACCAATCCAGTGGCTGACACGGCCGATCTCGGCATCACCGGCCATGTCAATGTCCTGTCGTTCAGCTAGCTCTGTCACTTCGCCCACTCCTTGACGACACGATAGACCGGCGCCCAAACGCGCCGATGCCGGTGCGCGGTCAGCGGCGCCGGGTCAGGGTGGGCCGGCGCAGACTTCCCGGGCGCCAACTGGCGATGGGCAGCATCGCCAGGCGAACACCACCGGGCACCAGCGCAAGGCCTGTCGACGCGACCACGACGGCGATAACGCCGCCGGCCAACAGGCCGGCGGGCGCGCCGCCGGCCGACGCGATGGTGCCCGCGAACAGCGCGCCGAAGGGCGTGACGCCGGCGAACACGGTGGTGTAGACGCTCATCACGCGGCCGCGCAGGACGTCGGGCACGGTCAACTGGATGATCGTGTTGCACGTCGCCGCCATCGAGATCGTTCCCCAGCCGGCGAAGAACATGAATCCCAGGTCGAGCAACATCGAGTTCGAGATGCCCAGCGCGACCATGGCCAACCCGACCACGCCGGCGCCGGTCAGCAGGCGGCCCATCGACGGGCGCTGGCCAAAAGCGATGGACAGGGCGCTGACGAGCGAGCCCAGGCCACTGGCCGACATCAGGAAGCCGTACGTGTCGGCATCGCCGTGGAGCGTGTCGCGAGCGAGAACCGGGATGAGCACGTTGAAGTTGAGGGCGAAGGTCGATACGAGCGCCAGCACGGAAATAGCGAGCAGGATCTCCTGCTGGTGGCGCACGTAGCGGAGGCCCTCGGCCAGGCGCGACAGCACCGAGCGCACGTTCCGCTCGACGACGATCCTTTCGAGCGGCAGATTGAGCTCGTGGATATGCAGCAGCAGCAGGCTCGAGACGACGGCCAGGTAGCTCGCCGCATCGAGGAAGAAGAGCGGCACGAGGCCGATTGCCGCGATTGTCACCCCGGCGATCGCCGGACCGACGATGCGCGCCATGTTGAACAGCGCGCTGTTGAGCGCGACGGCGTTACCGACATCCTCGCGGCCGACCATCTCGACCACGAACGCCTGCCGGATGGGCATGTCGAACGAGTTGACGAAGCCGAGCAGCAGCGCCAGCACGTAGACGTGCCAAACCTCGACGGTGTTGGTTGCGACGAGGATGCCCAGGGTCAGCGAGATCGAAGCGGCCGAGAGCTGGGTAACGACCAGCGCGGCACGTTTGCTGACCGCGTCCGCAATCACCCCCGCGAACAGGCCCAGTACCAGCACCGGACCGAAGCGAAGCGCGCCGACGATGCCCAGCGCGAGGGGATCGTTGGTCAGCTCGAGGACGAGCCACGCCTGCGCCACCGACTGCATCCAGGTGCCGACCAGCGAGATGCCCTGCCCGCCGTAGAACAGCCGGAAGTTGTGGTGCCCGAGCGCGGCCAGCCCGCAGGGCAGGCGCGACGAACGCGGAATCGGCGCCGTGGGATCCGCCGGTGGCACCGGCGCCTGGTTGCCCTCGCCCGCTGGCTCGGAACTCACGCCGCCGCCGGCCACTGGCGGGCAAGCCACTCCAGTAGCCTGACTGCGCGCTCGACCCCCAACCGACCGGTGTCGAGGCTCATGTCATAGTTGGTGGCGTCCAGCCAATTTGCGCGGTACAGCCGGCGGATGTAGTCCGCTCGCGCCGAGTCGACCGATTTGCACAGCTCCCGCGCCCTGTGCTCGTCGAGCGGCGTCGTGGCCTGCTCGCCGGGCGGCAGCTCCTCGACGCGCGACATGATGAAGCGCACCCGCGCATCGAGATCGGCATGCAACTGGGCATGCAGGATCCCCGGACCCTTGCCAAGCACGAACGCGGCACCGCGACCGACAATGACCACATTGCCGCGCTGGGCCGCTTCCTCGATCACCGTCCTGGTAAGCGAGACCAGCCGATCATGCGTGCCCATCGGCGGCACCTGCTCGCTGAAGGGAACCGCCGGCATTGCGTCTTCGATCGAGCTGGCGGCCAGCGCCGAGCCGAGCCGCTGCAGAAAGTTGGGCAGCCGCTCGTCGTAGGTCTCCAGCTCGTCCTCCGGCACGCCCGAACGCAACGCGACCTGGCGAACCAGGGCGCGATCCAGGAACTCGAGGTTGAGGCGCTCGGCGAGCGAGCGAGCGACCGGCACGCCGGCCGCGCCGAACTGGCGCGAGATCGTGACTACCGGCATCAGATCACCGGCGGTCAGTCGGCGGGCTGGCTGCCGAGGCGATCCATGGCATCGACCAGGTCGCGCACCGCCGCCGCCGAGCGCTGCAGCGCGGCATTCTCCTCGTCGGCAAGCTCGATCTCGACGACCTCTTCCACGCCGCGCCGGCCGAGCTTGACCGGCACCCCGACGAACAGGCCGTCGATGCCGTACTGACCGGTGAGGTAAGCAGCACAAGGCAGGATCTCGTTGCGGTCATTGAGGATCGAGTCGACCATCTGGGCCACGCTGGCGGCCGGCGCGTAAAAGGCGCTGCCGGTCTTGAGCAGGGCCACTATCTCAGCGCCACCTTTGCGCGTGCGCTCGACCAGTTCGTCGATCTTCGCTGCGTCGAGCAGCTCGGTGATGGGCACGCCACCGGCCGTCGAATAGCGCGGCAGCGGCACCATCGTGTCACCGTGGCCGCCCAGCACGAAGGCGTGGGTGCTGGCAACGCTGACGTCGAGCGCGCCGGCGATGAACGTGCGGAAACGGGCCGAATCGAGCACGCCGGCCATGCCGACCACGCGCTGCCGATCGAAGCCGCTCGCGTCGAGCGCCACGTGGCACATCGCGTCGAGCGGATTGGTGACGATGATCAGGATCGCGTCGGGCGAGTTCTGCACCGCCTGCTTGACCACGCTGCGCACGATGCCGGCGTTCTTGGCCAGCAGGTCGTCGCGGCTCATGCCCGGCTGCCGGGCGAGACCGGATGTGACCACCACGATGTCCGAGCCGGCCGTGTCGGCATAATCGTTCGTACCGGTGATCTTCATGTCGTGGCCAACGACGGGCGCCGCCTCAGCCAGGTCGAGCGCCTTGCCCTGCGGCAGTCCCTCGACGATGTCGATCAGGACGACGTCGGCCAGCCGGCCTTCAGCGACACGTTGGGCGACCGACGCGCCCACGTTGCCTGCGCCAACGACGGTGACCTTCGGACGTGCCATACGTGCCTCTCCTTCGGCGGGTCCCTGTGGAGTTCTCGTACCGCGCCGCTGCGCGATTGTACCGACGCCCACGCTGATACTCGCGCCGCCGTGACCTTTGCGCGATCCCGTCGCGCTGACCTTTCGCAACCGCGCCGCTCGACACTCGTCGCAAGCCCCCTCCACGTCATTCCACTCAAACGGAACCATCGGCCGCATCTGCTATTTCAGCCGGGCCACCCGGACGGAACGAAGCAACGCAGTCCTCTCGCCCCAGTCGACCCGCCACGGGCCGACCCCGGCGCGTCGCTCGATCCCCTGTTCCGTGCGCCCGCGAAGTGGTGCGGCGTCGTTTGACACGCTCACCCGCACCACGAGTTGATGGCGATCGTTCCGTTTGCTTGGAACGGCCTTGATTCGGCCCTCGCTACTGGACCCCGCCCGAAGTTCTTCCGACGGTCAGTCGGGGTCAGGCGGGCGATTCGGCCTGCGTCAGCTTGACGGTGGTTCTAATATCCGACCGACGGTCGGTTTGTTAATCGGCTGCGGGAGAGACGAGAGCATGGCACCCAGGGCGCTGAACCCCAAGAAGTACGCCGCGAAACGCGACGAGTTCATCGAGGCCGGCCAGCGGCTCATCCAGACCAAGGGCTACGAGCAGTTCAGCATCGAGGACCTGCTGGCCGAGGTCGGCGCCTCGAAGGGTGCCTTCTACCACTACTTCGACTCGAAGCAGGCACTGCTCGCCGCGGTCATCGACCGGCTGGTCGAAGCGGGCCTGGCCGTGGTCCAGGCAGTCGTCGACGACCGGCGGCTGTCGGCGGTCGAGAAGCTGCAGCGCTATTTCTCGGGCATCGCCGCCTTCAAGACGGAGCGCGCCCAGTTCGTACTCGCGCTGATGCATGTCTGGTACTCGGACGACAACGCGATCGTGCGCGAGAAGTTCAGCCGTGAACTGGTGCGGCGGGTGTCGCCGCAGATCGGCGAGATCATCCGCCAGGGCGTCGCGGAGGGTTCGTTCACGCTTAGCCAGCCGGACCAGATGGCGCGCGTCGTCCTCGCCCTGATCCTCGACGCCAGCGACGAAGCCGGCGAGCAGTGGCTCGCGGCCGTCGCCGGACAGACCGACCTGGCAACTGTGATCAAGCGCCTGGGCACTTATGCCACCGCGCTCGAACGTGTGCTCGGCGTTCCGCCCGGGACGTTCGAGCTGGTCGACGACGAAGTTATGCGTTTCTGGTTCCAGGAACTAATCAGCACGGTCAACAACCCACCAAAGGAGAACAAATGACCGCAGTCATCCAGACCGAGCAGCTGACCAAGTACTACGGCCAGCATCGCGGCATCATCGACGTCGATCTCGAGATCAACCAGGGTGAGATCTTCGGCTTTCTGGGTCCGAACGGCGCGGGCAAGACCACGACCATACGCATCCTGCTCGACCTGATCCGGCCGACCACCGGTGAGGCACGCGTCTTCGACATCGTCTCGAGCGAGGATCCGGTAGCCATCCACC
>CAVZHW010000004.1:0-269574 GCA_963775225.1 uncultured Chloroflexia bacterium | reverse complement strand
CCCACCGGGCGGCTGGACCTGCGTCAGGCGACCGTCGGCGTCGTATCCGGACACGATCGTCGAGCCGTCCGGTGCCGTGGTCGTCGTCGCCCGACCGTCCGCATCGACGGCGACGAGAACCACGCGACCGTCGGGACGGGTGATCGACTCCTGTCCCTTCGACGTGTCGTAGCTGAAGCGTGTCGTCTGGCTGCCGGCGCCCGAGCCGACCGTCTCGCTGGACTCGCGGCCCTGGGTGTCGTAGGTGAGGTTGATCGTTGGGCTAGCCGGTCCGGACGAGGAGACGAGGTGCCCTTGCGCGTCGTATTGGTCAACGGACTTCCGGCCTGCCGGATCCACGAGCGTCGAGGTTCGAGCGCTCGGATCGAATGCCTGGACCCATGACTGCCCGTTGACCGTACTCGTGATGGAGCCGGCCAGAGCGTAGGGCAGGTCACCGGTCGACTCGAGGGCTTGCACGACATCAGTTGTGGACACGACCCCGTCGGAGCGCGTCGCCACCTGGGGCGTCAGGACCGGCGCCGCCATGCCCCAGGAGCTGCTGGCCTCCGCGCCGAGGGTGAGGGACGACCCATCCTCAAAGGTGATCGAGCGGGCGCCATCGGCACCTGTCGTCTCCGTCGTGGTTGCACCGTCGCGCCCGACGAACGTGCGCCGGATTCCGTCGCCGACCGACTCGGTGCGGAAGGTCGAGACGCGTCCGAGCGTGGTCGTCTCACGGATCTCGACCGTGGCGCCGGATGTGGTCATGGCCATCAGCTGGGCGACCCCGTCTGCGTCCGTCGAGCTGGCCAGGCGGCCGGACTCGTCGTACGTAAACCGCGTGACTCCGCCGACCGGGTCGGTTTCCGACGTCACCAGGCCTCCGGGAGCCCAGCTGATCGATGTGGCGCCGCCGTTCGGGCTGCGCATGCCCACGAACTGCCCATTGGCATCCAGCTCCAACGACGTTGATGCGCCGTCGATGCCCACGAGTGCGGTCGGCGCACCTTGGTCGGATCGCTGGACGGTCAAATGCGCGGATTCCCCAGCCACTGACCCGTCAACAGTGCTCAGGCGCCCGGCCGCGTCGTAGGACAGGGTCAGAAGGGTCGTGCCCAGGCGCCCGTCGACCGTCTGGATGTGGTGGCCGGCAGCGTCGAAGACATATGCCATCGAACCGTCGAAACTTGGAACAGCCTGGCCGCCTGCCGCGAGCGCGATGCCGGTGGCGAATCGCCAGGATCCGTCTCCAGCGATGAGGACGCCGTCTGGCGTGTCATATCGCTGGAGGACGTTGATCGACCAGCCGCCCAGGCCAAGGCTGTCGGCGTTCCAGTTTGGTCGGTCCTGCCGCCCGGCGGCCCACTGGCTCGAGTAGGTCAGGGCCAGGTTCGTGTCCGCGATCGGGATCGACAGCACCGCCGCCTGCTGGTCGCAAGGCACGTATCCCGCCGGATCGCACTCATCCAGCGCCGTCGGCGCTGCCGAGATCGGGGCCTGGGTGGGAGACGCAGGCGGGCCCTGGGTCGGCGAAGCGGGCGGGGTGGGAGTCGGAGTCGACGGAGGAGGGGTGCTGTTACATGACGCCAGCAGCAGAACCATGCACAGCCACGCGCCCAGCCCCCGGAGGCCGCTCCAGGAGTGTCGGGCTGCCGGAGCTCTGCCAGCCAAGCCGGTGATCGCGAGCGATCGCAAGCCTGACAACCAGGCCTTCGCGCCCGGTGGTAGGCGCAGCGCCGCAACGTCTCTGGGGATCACAGCTAGCTTCCAGAAAGGGCCGCGATGATGGCTTTGGCGACTGCGACGGCTCGGCTGTAGTCGCTGGTGAGGGTTCCGCGGGCGTCGGTGAGTGTTCCGCCGGCCCCCTCGACTGCGATGATCCGATCGCCAGCCTGGACGTCGAGTTCGATCTCGCCTGCGATCGCCTTGTCGCCGACGCCACTGACGTTCGTGACGGTCCCACCGTTACTCTGGATCGACGTCACAATCGCAAAGGTCACACCGCTCCACGGCTGGTAGACGATAACGGTGAGATCGAAGCCCTCAGCACTGCCGTAGCGGCATGAATCCTGCCCGGGCGCGATTGTCGACGGGGTCGCCGCTGTGTACTGGTTGCCGACGAGCGAGGCCGCCTGAGCTACCGAAAGCAGCGCGCAGGCGTCAATCTCTGCGCCTCCGCTTCCGCTCGATGTCGCGCCGGTGGCGGCAGGCGCCGGTGCGCTCGCGGCCACTGTGGTGGAGGAGGCCGGCGCCGCTGAAACGGCACTGGTTGTGGCCGCCACCGGGGCAGTGGTCGCGCCCGTACTGCCGCCCGAGCACGCGGTGATCGCGAACGCGAGGGCGACCAGGCCGATCGATGCGGTGGTCCTGAAGCTTGTCATGGGGTCCTCCTTTTCACCTGAGCCTGTCCCGGTTGCCCGGTCAGCGGGCACGACCGGGTCAGCCGCCGACCGAAAAGACGTCCGTGCAGAGCACCGCCAGCTTCACCGCGTAGGCCAACGCGGCGGACGCACTGATCTGGTACATGGGTCCACTTCCGGTCTGGTCGATGGTCAGCTGGCTGGTGTCGGCCGGCGGCTGGGCCACGCAGGTGAGCGAGCCCTGTGCGCGATGACCTCCGGCGCGGCCTCGCCCGTCGGCTGCTCCCAGACGGCGACGTCCCCAACCCCGGGCAACGGGTTCGGCGTGCCCGAGCCGGGGCCGCCGACCGAGTCGTTGTAGTCCTGCATGTCGGAGTCACCCTCGAGGACCGTCACGGTGATGTTGTCCCCGTTGAGGCTCTCTCCGGCCAGCACGAACGTGCACGATTCCGGCCCGCCGGTCTGGGCGGCGGACAGTGTCGGCTTGGCCAGCGCCTGCGCGTCGGCGACCTTGATTGCGGCGCAATATGGGGCATCGATGCCCCCGCCGACGCTTCCGCCGGGGGCCACAGGACCGGCACTCGGGGCGCCGGTATCAGTCGTGCCTTGCGGCACGGTCGTCGTGGCGTGACTGGCTGGCGTCGATACGCCGTCCGCGGGCGGCGTGGCGGTGACGCCGCCCGAGCAGGCGGCCAAGAGGAGAACGCCGAGTGCTGCCGCGGCGATGCCGCGGAGAGCCGCAGAAGGCTGTGCGTGGGTGGTCATGTCGTCTCCCGATCTCGCGAGTGAATTCAGCGGACTGAAGGTCATCGTTGCCCGCGACGCACGGGTTGCCATCCGGAGAATCACGGACCCCTGTTCGATGAGGAGGGAGATGCAAAGAGCGGCTGCGGCGGTAGCATCGGTCGCGCATGAGCAAGCGAGACACGCGGCCCGAGGCGACGCGCTCGATCGAGGCGATCGAGCAGGACCTCTTGGCGCGCAACTACATCGCCGATCGAGCGCTCGCGACTGCGGTCTTCCTGGCGCTGGAGCTCGGCCGCCCGCTCTTCGTCGAGGGCGAGGCGGGCGTGGGCAAGACGGAGCTGGCGAAGGTCCTCGCATCGGTGCTGGATACGCAACTGATCCGCCTGCAGTGCTACGAGGGACTCGACGTCAACACCGCCGTCTACGAGTGGAACTATCCCGCGCAGATGCTCGCCATCCGCCTGCTCGAGGCGCGCGGCCAGGCCGACCGGGCGACGCCGCGCGACATCTTCGGCGACCGAGTTCCTTATCCGCCGCCCGCTGCTCCAGGCGCTGGAATCGCCTTGACGGCAGGGCGCCGCTGCTGCTGATCGATGAGATCGACCGGGCCGACGAGGAGTTCGAGGCATACCTGCTCGAGATCCTGTCCGACTTCCAGGTGACGGTGCCCGAGATCGGCACCATCCGCGCGGACCTGCCACCGGTGGTCATCATCACCTCCAATCGGACGCGCGAGGTACACGACGCGCTCAAGCGGCGCTGCCTGTACCACTGGATCGATTACCCATCGTTCGACAAGGAACTCCAGATCGTTCTCGCGCGCGTGCCCGATGCGCCGCGCCAGTTGGCCGAGCAGCTGGTCCGCTTCGTGCAGCGCCTGCGTGGCGAGGACCTGACCAAGGTGCCGGGCATCGCCGAGACGCTCGATTGGGCAGCCGCTCTCATGTCGCTCGGGGCTTCTGAGCTCGACGCGCGCCAGGTCGAGGCCAGCCTGGGGGTTGGGCTCAAGTACGAGGAGGACGTTCGCGCGCTGCGCGGCGAGCGCGTGCGCGTGCTGCTGGCCGAGGTGGGCGCCTGAGCGTGGGATCCGAAGCATGAGCCACGCCGGTACGCAGGTCGACGGACGGCGGCTGGTGGCCGAGGCGGTTGGCTTTGGGCGGGCGCTGCGGCGCGCCGGGCTCGACGGTGACGTCGCCACGGCAACACGCTTTGCGGACGCGCTGACACGGATCGACATGGGGGCCCCAGACGATGTGCGCGCCGCTGGAGCGGCGGTGTTCGTGCGCCGCCACGAACAGCTGCCGACGTACCAGGCGGTGTTCGACGCGTGGTGGCACCGGAAGACGAGCCACGGGGCGCGTGTGTCGCTGCGCCTTGGCGGGCACTCGGACGAGCGCGATTCACCGCCCGAGACGGTCATCCTGCCCGCTGATACAGACGCGCAGGACGGCGAAGCGGATTCGCTCGCGGTGCACGGCCGGTACAGCCCCATGGAGGTGCTCCGCTACCGCGAGTTCGAGCACATGTCCGAGGCCGAGTTGCGCGACGCCGAGCGCTTGATCGACCTCCTCGCGCCACGCCTGGGCCGGCGTCGCAGCCGGCGTTTCGAGGTCCATCGGCGCGGCCGCCGCCTCGCGCCGCGGCAGATGTTCCGGCGCAACGTACCGGCTGGCGGCGACTTGATCACCTGGGCCTGGCGGCGGCCGCGCGAGAAGCCACACCAGGTCGTCGTGCTGGCCGATGTGTCGGGCTCGATGGAGCGCTACGCGCGGCTCCTGGTGCGCTTCGCGCGGGCTCTCTCGTCGGCAAATGCCAGGCGCGTCGAGGCGTTCGTCTTCGGCACGCGGTTGACGCGCATCACCAGGTTGCTGCGCGGGCCGGATCCGGACGCTGCGCTGGCGCGCGTTGCGCAGCAGGTCAACGACTGGGGTGGCGGCACGCGCATCGGCGAGGCGCTGCGCGATTTCAACCTGCACTGGGCTCGTCGCACGTTGCGCTCGTCGGGGATCGTCCTGGTTGTGTCGGACGGGTGGGATCGCGGCGATCCGGATCTCGTGGCCCGCGAGACCGCGCGCCTGCGCCGCAGCTGCCATCGCCTGATCTGGGTCAATCCCGTCGCCGGCGTCCCGGGCTACCAGCCCCTTGCCGCGGGCATGGCCGCGGCCTATCCGTTCGTCGATCATCTCGTGCCGGCGCGCAACCTTGCGTCGCTCGCGCGCCTCGGCGAGTTGCTGGCGGGATCGCTGGAATGAAGGAGTTGCTGGACATACTCGTCGGCTGGCGGGCGGATGGCGTGCGCGCGGGGCGCGCCGTCGTGGTCCGCACCTTTGGGTCGGCGCCGCGGTCGGAAGGCGCCAGCCTGCTCTACTCGTCCGACGGGCGCCTGGCCGGCTCCGTGTCGGGTGGCTGCGTGGAAGGCGCGGCGGCACGCGAGATTGAGGGGGCGCTGGCCAGTGGCCGCTCGCGCGTAATCCGCTATGGCATCAGCGACGAGCAAGCGTGGGACGTGGGCCTGGCCTGCGGCGGCACGATCGACGTGCTGATCGAGCCGGAGGTGGCGCCGGAGCTGGTCAACGCCGCCGGTGGCGAGGCGGGCGCCGTCGTGATCACGCCACTGCCGGCCGATTCGCCGCCGCCGGCCCACGGGCCGCACCAACGCGGGCCCGGCTCCGCGCCGGCCCCGCGGATGTCAGTCAGTGCCGACGGTCGGCTGGCCGGCACGACGGGCGACTCCGCGACCGATCAGGCCCTGGTCACGGCTGCGGCTGACGCGCTGCTGCGCGGCACGTCGCGCACCGTCGAAGCCGGCGGGCGCCAGTTCTTCGTGGAGGCCTTTCCTGCCCGACCGCGGCTGGTGATCGTGGGCGCGGTGGAAGTGGCGCGCTCGCTGGTCGGACTCGCCCGCGAACTTGGCTTCGAGACGATCGTTGTCGACGGGCGGCCGGCGTTCGCCACGCGCGAGCGTTTTCCGACTGCCGACCGGCTGGTGGTTGCCTGGCCCGAAGAGGCCGCCGACGCAATCGGCCTGGGTCCGCTCGACGCGGTGGCGGTCATGACCCACGATCCCAAGTTCGACGAGCCGGCGCTTGCCCAGGCGCTGCGCCGGGGCTGTCGCTACGTGGGCGCGATCGGTTCGCGCAGGACCCAGGCGGCACGCCGCGAACGCCTGCGCGCGATGGGCCTCGGGGACGAGGAACTGGCGCGGCTCAATGGCCCGATCGGGCTCGACCTGGGTGGCCGCGCGCCGGCCGAAACGGCGCTCGCCATCCTGGCTGAGATCGTCGCGGCGCGCTACGGAGCTTCAGGCGGTCGCCTCAGTCAAGGCCAATCGGTCAACGCGTAGTCGCCACCCTTTTTCCATCGATGGCTTAGACGGATAGGGATCTCCCTAATTGACTTGTGCTGGCCATCCGGTCAGCGTTTGCCATGGCGGTAGGTGACGGGCCCGTATCGGGGAACGCGGAGGGAGAAACATGAAGGTACGACTCTGGCTCGCGGTCTTCGCGGCCGTCACTTCCGCGCTGGCGGCTGCTCCAACTGCTGTCACGGCACGCGCGGCGCAGACGCCGATCTGCGGACCAGGCGCGATATCAGGGCAGTTCTCCATACCCGCAGGGAATGCGGTCGCGTTTAGTGGCTACCTGGACGACAACTGCACGCCGGTGATAATCAGCACCCAAGTACTGGCGGGGACAGCGGAGGCATTCAACGGCCATAGTCTGGCCACGGAGGGAGAACCTGCGACCGGCGGAACGTCGTCCTCTTCGGGTTCGCCTGCGACGCCCGGCGTTTCGGATCGCTACGTTGTCACCTACATCAATGATTGCTGCGGTCTGGTCCTGACGGAGGCTGTTCTTCACCTGCAATGGGGGTGGAACGGCAGTTACGTCACCGGTCGTTTTGTTGAGCTTGCAGAGTCACACCACCGAGAACTGATCGGGGGCTGGAACGTCGACACATTCAGTCTCACCAAGACGAGCGGCTGCGTTGGGTGCTGGGGGATCTCATATCGCGGACTCGTGGGTTTCAGCTACCAAGGGGTGTTCGACCCGACCGGGACACTCTTCTACAACACGCACGACGAACGCCTGACTGGTGAAGGCAATGGGACCTGGACATGCTGGTGGTCAATCTCGTGGCGGAATTGGTTCCCAGGGTGGGCCTACCACGGATGGTGCCAGTGAACACCGTTAGGCACATAGCCCAACACTTGTTCTGGCCCATGGTTGGCGCTGCGATTGCCTACGGCGTGCTGACTGGCGTTGGAAGCAACGGCGCTCTGGTCATCGCAGCCGCGGTCTTCGGGGTAGCCATCCTCTACCTCCGCGGGGGCAGAGATGCGTTACACGGCGGCTGGGGGTGGTTGGCGGGATTCCTCGTCAGTTTCGGCGCAATCTTGCTCGCCGCGAGGGCCGGAACCGCCCATTGCCCAGCAGGCGCCATCAACTGCGCCTCGGGGAGCATCGGCGACGCTACGGGGCTGGCCCTCGCCTCGATTGGTGCGGGCGTGGGCGTGGTGGTTCTGATGTCGCTCCTTGAGCGGCGAAGCACGAACTCTCGTCAGGAAATCAACCGAGCCGACAGGCCCCCGAGTCCCGGCCATTAATAGGCCCCGATTAGTTCTAGCAGGGTGTCGCCACATCTTGGGGACGGAACGGGTCAGGCAGCCAGCACCCGGTCGAGGAACGCGTCGTCGACGTCGCCCCGGGCGATCGCGTCGCGGTAGCAGGCGATCGTCTGCGCCACTCCGTCGACCAGCGGCGTGGCGCGTTGGCGGCCTAGGGCGGCCTCGATCGGCGCTCCGTCGAATGCACCGGGAAACGGCAGCAGCCGCTCGCCATGCTCGATCTGGCCGCGCGACTGCGGCACGGCCTCGTTGATCGCGGCGACGATCTCGTCGACGCCGACGGCCGGACCGGGCAGGCTGAACACCGACGCGCCCGGCAATTCGCTGCGCGCCGCGGCTATGAACCAGCGGGCCGCGTCGTTGGCGTACTGGAACTGGTAGCGGCCACCGAAATCGATGCGGGAGGGGCGGCCGGCCGCGGCCGCGATCATGGCCAGCGTCGGCTTCGAGGTCACGCCCTGGTCGCGGCCGGGGCCAAAGACCGAGTGCGGGCGCAGGCCGATGCTCGCCACTCCCTGCGTTTCCCACGCGACGCGCGCCGACTGCTCGTTGGCGACCTTGAAGACACCGTAATAGGAAGTCGGGAAAAGCTCGGCATCGGCGGGCAGCACCTCGTCGGTGTACATCGTCCGGGGCCCGTAGACCGCGGCGCTGCTGGCGTAGACGAGGCGGCCGATGCCCAGCCGGCGCGCGAGCTCGAACATGGTCAGCGTGCCCTGCACGTTGACCCTCGCGCCAGCGATGGGATCGGCCGCGCACAAGGGGAACTGCAGCGCGGCCAGGTGGACGACGTGCGTCACCCCGCGATCGCGGGCGAGGCCCTCGAGCAACTCGAGGTTGTTGATGTCCGCGTTCACCACGTCGAGCGCATCGAGCGCGGACGGGGGCAGGAGCAGTGCGAGCCGATCGCGCCCGCCATGCGCGCTCATGACCGTCACGGGCACGCCCTCGTCGACGAGGTTCTTGACCAGCCAGGCACCGATACAACCGGTGCCGCCGCTGACCAGGAAGTGTTCGTCGCTCACGGGCGAATCACGCTACCCGGGTGTAGGCGACGATGCTCCCGCTCGCGGCGAGCGCATTGAGCGTCGGCTGGAGGGCCAGGTGCGCCTTGCTGGTGCGCCACGCAGCCGCGTGGTCGGCCGACTCCCAGCGGTAGACCATCTGGTAGGCCTGTGGGTGCTCGGTCTCGCGCAGCAGGCTGCACTCGATCAGCCCCGGCATCCTGATGGCCGCGGGGCGGTACTTTTCAGCGAAGAAGTGCTCGAATTCGTCCGACTTTTCAGCCGGGACGTCCAGGCTCACGTGGCGCTCGATCATGTGCCGCCCTCCATGCCTAAGTGGTCTGACCAGTTGACGACTTTATCAGACGGCCATAGCATCGGGCCAACGCCGCCGGCGGGCCAGCTAGCGAGGGATTGGCCGTCCACATGGAAGTTTCGGGCCCACAGCAATCGCCCGCAGCGGGCACGCCGTGGCCGCAGTTCGCGCTGGTCGATCGCAGCACGCTGTCGGAGGAAATCGCCGGCCGCCTGCTGCAGCTCATCCAGTCCGAGCGGCTGCGGCCGGGCGACAAACTGCCGGCCGAACGCGACCTGGCCGCGACGATGCACGTCAGCCGGCCAGTGTTGCGCGAGGCGCTCCGGGCGCTGTCGATCATGAAGGTGGTCGAGATTCGGCAAGGTGCCGGCACGTTCGTGACGGCACTCGAGCCGCAGCAGCTCGTGTCGCATCTCGACTTCGTTTTCTCGAAGGACACCGTCGCCCTTGCCCAGGTGCTCGAGACGCGGCGGGTGGTCGAGGTAGGTAACGTGCGTCTGGCCGCGCGACGCGTCAATCCCGAGCAGCTTGCGCGCCTGGTGGCGGTCTTCGCCGAGCTGCGCGCCGCCGTCGGCAACGCCGAGCGATTCAGCAGTCTCGACATCGACTTCCACAACGTGGTCTGCGAGGCGGCCGGCAACTTCCTGCTCGGCCAGTTCATGAGCATCATCAACACGCTGGCCAAGGTCAGCCGCGAGCGGACCGGGGCGGCGCCCGAGTTCCGGGCCCGGGTCGTGCGCGACCACAGGCGCATCCTGCGCGCGCTGCGCGCCCATGACGAGGAGGCCGCCGCGCGTTCGATGGAGGCCCACCTGCAGCACGTCGAGCAGGCGTTGGCGAAGGCGACGAAATGAAAGTCCACGGCACGCACGAGTTCGAGGTCCCGGCCGAGGCAGTATTTGATGCAATCTGCGACCCGGAGGTGTTGATGGCCGTGGTTCCCGGTTGCGAGAAGGTGAGCGAGGTGCGTCCGGGCGAATACGAGGGCGTGGTCAACCTGCGCCTGCCCGGCGCGGTCGGCCGATATCGGACGACGGTGCGCCTGGTGGATATACACGCACCCGAACGCTGCGGGCTGGAGGGTCGCGTCGAGGGAGCGATGGGTTCGATCGTCGGCCGCGCGGACTTCGTCCTGCGTCCACGCACCGGCGGCACGCACATGGAGTACAGCGGCGGCGGTGTGATCCAGGGCCCGCTGGCGCGGCTCGATTCGCGTTTTGCCGAGCGGCTGGCCGAATCGCTCATCGAGCAGGGATTACGCGCGCTCGAGACGCGCCTGACGACGGAGGTTGCCGCGTGACCGTCACCAACTATTTCCTGCCGCAGTCGCTGCGCGAAGCGCTCCAGCTGCTCGACGCCCACGGCCCGGAGTTGCTGGTCATCGCCGGCGGCACGGTCGCGATGCCGCTGGTCAACGAGGGCATCTCGCTGCCGCGCCAGGTGATGGGCCTGCGCCAGGCAGGGCTGGACCACATCGAACGAATGGGCGACGACCTGCATCTCGGCGCGACGGCCACTCTCGGCGCGCTGGCCGCCCAGCGCCATTCGCCGCTGCTCGCCGAGGCGGCCGCGCACAGTGCCAGCTGGGCGGTGCGCAACATGGGCACGGTGGGCGGGAACCTGTTCACGCCGCCGCCCGGTGGCGATGTGGCGACCGCCCTATTGGCGCTCGACGCCCGTGTTGTTGCGGCCAGCGCACGTGGCTCGCGCGAGATCCCGCTCGACGAGTTCTTCACCGGCTTCATGGGCAATGCCCTCGCGCTCGACGAGCTCATCTCTGAGATCGTCGTGCCGCTGCACACCAGCGCCACGCACTTCGTGAAGTTCGGCCGGCGGCAGTCGAATACCCCGGCTGTCGTCACCGTGGCGTTGAGCGTCGTACAGGCGGGCGGCGTGGCTCAGGACGTGCGCGTGGCGCTCGGCGCGGTGGGTCCGCATCCGTTGCGCGCCCGGCGGGCGGAAGCCGTGCTGACGGGCGCGCAGCTTGACCGGGCAACGATCGAGGCCGCCGCTGCAGCAGCGGCAGAAGAATGCCAGCCGTTCGACGATGCGCTCGCGAGCGCGTGGTATCGGCGGCGGATGGTGGAGCTGTTCGTGAGTCGGGCGCTGACGGAGCTTGGGTCGGACGGCGCATCAGGAAAGGGGGCGTGAGGTGAGCTCGGTGATCGTCGGCTTCGAACTCGCCGGCCGGCCGGTGGAGGTGATGGTCGCGCCGCTGACCACTCTCCAACAGGCGCTGCGCACGCAGCTCGGCTATACGGGCGTCAAGGACGGTTGCCGCCAGGGCGGCTGCGGCAGCTGCACCGTGCTGGTTGACGGTGAGCCCATGCTCTCGTGCCTGCTGCCGGTGCAGGACGTGGCCGGCAAGCACATCACCACGATTGAGGGCATCACCCCGCCCGAAGGGCTCGCCTCGCTGCAGCAGGCGTTCCTCGACGGGAACGGCTTCCAGTGCGGCTACTGCACGCCGGGCATGGAGCTGGTCGCCAAGGCGCTGCTCGAGCGCAACCCGACGCCGACCCGCGCCGAGGTCGTCGAGGCACTCAGCGGCAACGTCTGCCGCTGCACCGGGTATCGCCCGATCATCGCGGCGATCGAGGCGGCGGCCGGCGCCCTGGAGGGAGGGCGATGACTGGCGAACTGAACGTCGTCGGCCAGTCGGTCGAGCGCAACGATGGCGTCGGCGCCGTCACGGGGCGTACGCAGTTCACCGCCGACCGGGCGATCCCGGGACTCCTCCACCTGAAGGTCGTGCGCAGCCCGGTCCACCACGCACGCATCAAGCGCGTCGACCTGTCCGAGGCACAGCGCGTGCCCGGGTTTGTGTGCGCGCTCACTCATGAGGATGTGCCGCACAACGTCTACACGATCCTGGGCTTGATCGGCGTCGAGCCGGAAGAGGAGTTCGTGCTCGCGGTCGATCGGGTGCGCTACAAGGGCGAACCGATCGTCGCGATCGTCGCCGAAACCGAAGCAGCCGCCTATGGGGCCGTCGCCAAGGTGCGTCTCGACCTCGACGAGCTACCGGCGGTCTTCGACGTGGAAGACGCGCTCAAACCGGCCGCACCGGTGGTCACGCACTGGGGCAACAACACGTTCATGTTCGAGGGCCACAACTGCCGCCGGGTGCGCTACGGCGACATTGAGGCGGGCTTCAACCAAGCCGACCACATCGTCGCGGGTACCTACCGCACCAGCCCGATCGAGCAGGCGCCGCTCGAGACGACAGGCGCGATCGCGGTCCCGGAAGCGAACGGCCGCTTCACGGTCTACACCAACACGCAGGCGCTCTACTTCAGCCTGGACAACACCTCGATCATCCTGCAGGTGCCCGGCAACCGGCTGCACTTCGTCGGCGGCACGGTCGGCGGCGGTTTCGGCGGCAAGGTCGACGTGATCGTCGAGCCGCTCGCCACACTCGCGGCAATGAAGACCGGTCGTCCGGTCCGCTACTTCTACAGCCGCTCCGAGGAGATGCAGGTTTCCTCGACGCGCAGCGCGTGGGTCATTCGCATCAGGGACGGAGTCACGGCCGACGGGCGGCTGGTCGCCCGCAAGGTCACCAGCTACGCCGACTGCGGCGCGTACAGCCGACAGACGCCCTACGCGCTGACCAAGCACGCCGCCAACGCCGCCGGACCTTATGCCATCCCGAACGTGTGGATCGACGCCTACTGCGTCTACACCAACCGCACGCCGACGTCGGCCATGCGTGGCTTCGGCGTGACGATGGCCTCCTATGCGGTAGAGGTGCAGATGGACAAGATCGCCGAGGCATGCGGCATCGATCCATGGCGCGTGCGCTTCATCAACGCGTACCACAACGGAGATGTGAAGCCACACCGCAAGGTGGTCGAGGACGCGACGCTGATCGAGACCATGCAGGCGGCTGCGGAGTTGGTTGGCCACCAGTTGCCGGCGGAGCTGCGGGCGATGTCCTCGGCCCCGCGCGAGGCCAGGGGCGCCGCGGAAGGAGCGGTGCGATGACGAAGTTGCGTGGCACCGGCATCGCCGCGGTGAACTACCCGACCGGCATGAACCTGGGCGGCGACCCGTCGCAGGCCCTGGTCCATGCCACGACGAGCGGCTCCTTCAACGTAACGCTCTCGGCGACCGACCTGGGCCAGGGGCTCAAGACGGTCATCGCCCAGATCGCGGCCGAAACGCTCGGCGTCGAGTACGACCAGATAGTGATTGACACCGCCGATACCGATACAGGGCCGCACGACATGGGCACCTTCGCCAGCCGGGCCACCCACCGCGTCGGCAATGCGGTCAAGGCGGCGGCGCTCGAGGCGCGCCAGGCGGTGCTGGAGCTCGCCGCTGAAGAACTGGAGGCGGCGGTCGACGATTTGACCACCGACGGTCACGGCAACGTCATGGTCAAAGGCTCACCGTCGAGCGCCATGCGCATCGCCGACCTGGCCTCGCGCGCCCAGTTCCAGTACGGCCGAACGATCGCCGGGCGTGGCGCGTACATGAAGCCCAAGAGCGACGTCGACCCGGAGACCGGCGCGATGGATCCGGACTCGACCGAGGCGCACGCCTGCACGGTGGCCGAGGTCGAGGTCGACACGGCGACCGGACAGGTGAAGGTGCTGAGCATCAGGAGCGCGTATGAGATCGGCCGCGCCGTCAACCCGGCGCTGGTCCAGGGCCAGATCGCCGGCGGCGCATTCATGGGCATGGCCCACGCGCTGTACGAGACGACCGAGCCGTACTACCCCGAGCGCGACCACAACCCCAAGGACTTCGCCGAGTACCTGCTACCCGGCCCTGCCGAGCTGCCCCTGATCGATAGCGTGATCCTGGAGATGCCGTCGGCCAGCGGTCCATACGGGGTTAAGGGCGTGGGCGAGATGACGGCCAACTCGCCCATTCCGGCAATCGTCAACGCCATCCACGACGCATGCGGCGTGCGAATAGACACGCTACCGATCACGCCGGAGAAGATCCTGCGTGCGCTCGACGCGAAGGCAACCGCGGAGGCAGGCTGATGGGCCAGATCACGACCTGGGATGAGTTCCCAACCGTGGAGTACGTCAAGGGCGTCTTCCGCCAGACCGTCTCGGGCGAGAAGGTGATGATGACGCGCATCGTCTACCGCGACGGCGTCATCGTGCCCGACCACTCGCACGAGGCGGAGCAGATCATGCTCATCGAGGCGGGCCGGCTGTGGGCCAAGGTGGGCGAGGAGGAGCAGGAGGTCGGACCGGGCAGCCTGCTGGTCATCGCCTCGAACCAGGTCCACGCTTTTCGGCAGCTCGGTGACGAGGATGTCGTCTTCTACGAGTGCTTCGCGCCGATCAGGCTCGAGTACCTGATCGGCTTCAAGGGCCCCGATGCTTCGCTGGCGATGATGCACCGCCAATTCGACGCCGCTGACGAGTCGCACCGCAAGCTCTGAACACGAATGGGCCACGGTCATCTCCAACGAGATCCGAGACCCCAGGTTCATTACCGCGCGCGGCGGCGCCCTACACGACGCCGATCATCACCTTCTGGCAGTTTGGGCGGCCGATTGCGCACCGGCGCGGCGCAGGCTGGCATCGAATAGCAGCCGGGCGGGTCAAGCCGCCGGCTGGGCCGCACTCCGGTCCGTCGTTGAGCCGTTTGGCTCTTGCCCGGCGGCGCAGAGCAGCGAACCATCGATCCGAAAGCGCGCCGCTTGTTCCGGCGCCGCACCAAGAGGATGGATTGATGAGTGCAACCATGACGCCGGATGTGGCCGGCAAGGTCGCCGACCTTGCCGGACCGGGCATCGGATCCTATGACGAGCTGGCCAAGGTCCTGCCGACCGACTACCACTCGACCCTCGACCCGCGCGAGACGCAGCTCGCGATCTACGCGGTCAAGGACTTTATCGAACAGAACCTGTGCCGCGAGTTGAACCTGATTCGCGTCCAGGTGCCGCTGATCGTCGATGTCGAGTCGGGCGTCAATGACATGCTCGACCGCGACGGCTCACGGACTCCGATCCAGTTCCACATCACCAACGATCACGACCAGCATCCGATCGACGCGCAGGTCGTGCAGGCGGCCACGAAGTGGAAGAGGGTCGCCCTCAAGCAGTTCGGCATGACCCCGGGCGAGGGCCTGTGCACCGACATGCGCGCCGTGCGCAAGGATTACTTCCTCGACCACGATCACAGCGTGTACGTCGACCAGTGGGACTGGGAGCGCGTGATCACGCCCGAGCAGCGCAACCTCGACTACCTCAAGCAGACGGTGCGCGCGATCTGGCGCGTCCTGCGCGGCGCCGAGGCGCATGTCCACGAGCTCTTCCCGCAGCTGGCCGACTCGCGCTATCCCGACCTGCCCGAGGAGATCGTCTTCATGCACGCCGAGGACATCCTCGCGCGCTACCCGGACCTGCCGCGCAAGCAGCGCGAGACGCAGATCCTGCAGGAGTACCCGGCGGTCTTCATCATCGGCATCGGCTGGAAGCTGGCCGACGGCTACCCGCACGAGATGCGCGCGGCCGACTACGATGATTGGGTCACCGAGACCGTCTCCGAGAACGGCCGCCCGATGCACGGCCTCAACGGCGACATCCTGGTCTGGAACCCGATAACCAAGCGCCGGCACGAGCTGACCTCGATGGGCATCCGCGTCAACGCCGAAACGCTGCGCCAGCAGCTGGAGATCACCGGCCAGCTCGACTGGCTGAACCTCCCGTATCACAAGGGCATCGTCAGTGGCGAGCTGCCGCTGTCGATTGGTGGCGGTATTGGCCAGTCGCGCGTCCAGATGCTGCTGCTCAAGAAAGCGCACCTGGGCGAGGTCAGCGTGACCGTCTGGCCGCAGATCCTCAAGGACATGTGTGCGGAACGGAACATCTTCGTCATCGAGTAGGTGGAGCGAACAGTGACCAGGCGACGACTGGTGCTTGCGCTTGCGCTTGCGCTTGTCGTCGTCCTAGCTCTCAACGTGGTCGGGCTGCTCCGTTATCCCGGTGGCCCGCTCAAGCAGCCTCTCGATGGTTCAGTTCTTTGGCTTGACCTGCCGGTCGGCCATCATGCCGGCAGTCGGGTGTGGGCGGGTACTGGCGCCGGCATCGCGGTAAACGACACCATCTACATCGGGACCGCGCTGACCAACGACTGGCCGCTGGCAGTCGACGTCGAGAGCGTTCACCTCGTCGATGCGACACCCGGGCTGGAGCTGGACGAAGCCTGGATCGCACGACCCGGAACCGAGGGCGGATTACCCGGACTGACCATCAACGATCCAGGGGTTGACCTGCAGGCCGACTTCCAGGCGCTGCCGGCCGAGCTGGCAGCTCGCACTGCGCCGGGAGAAGGTCGCGTGGTCCTGGCGCTCTCCGCATCAGCCGGGGGCGAGTACTCGTACAGCGGGGTCGCCGTCGAATACCGAGTCGGGCCATTCAGCTTCTCCACGATCTACGATCCGGCCATGGCCGTCTGTGTATCGCCGTTGCCGCAGGGAGCGACGTGCTCGCTGGACGAGGCGCCTTGACGGCGTCGGTTCGCTTTCCGATCCCCCTGGATTCCAGGTTCAGGCTGCCGCTGCTGCTCTTCGGGGCGCGGCCGTCAAACGCCTACGTCGAGCTGCGTGACGAACAGCTCTCCGCCCGTTTCGGCTTCTTCCACTTCACCACTCCGCTGTCGAACATCTCCCGCTGGCGCATCGAGGGCCCGTGGTCGCCCATCACCGCGCTCGGTGTTCGAGCCAGCATCCGGCACCACGACGTCACCTTCGGCGGCAACGCGACCGGTGGCGTGCGTGTCGACTTTCGCGAGCCGGTGCGCTTCCTCTTCCTGCAGCCACCCGCGTTCTACCTCACGGTGGCCGACCTTGACGGTCTCGCCGCGGCACTCGCCGCGCGCGGCATCCCCGGGGAGGATGCGCGCCGCCGCTGAGAATCAGTTCAGCCGCGAACGTCGCTCGATCCCGGCTCGCCGATCGATCGCCAGTCGCCCATCGACAAACGCGAAGACAGGCAGGTCGAGGCCGTTCGGGTCCTCGCTCGAGATCTCGTCGCGCAGCCAGGCGACCAGTTCACGATCGGCCTCGAAAGGTGCTGCCAAGAGGAGGTTGCGCATGGGCGCGATGAGCAGCCTGGGCTCGTCTCCGTAACGCAGCGCCAACTCATCCTCGAGCAGCAGCAACCCTGAGGCCAGCCCCGACCGGGACTGGTACGCCCACAGGGGCACGTCGCCGACCAGCGCGTACTCGAGCTCGACCGTCCTCTCCGCGCGTGCCTCCGCGCGCAGGTTGGCCATCGCGCAGTCGACTGCCTCGGGCAGGCTCACCGCCCACGATTCGAGCAGCGATTGCCCGACATACATGAATGCCGGCCCGATGTCGACGCCCAGTCCGACCTCGAGGCCCGGCCCGTGGCTTACGGTGACCGGCCGAGGCGCACCGGGCGGCAGCGGCCGGCGACGCACGAACACCGGCGACAGGCGGCCCTTGAGTTCGTCCCATTCGAGTTCTGGTGGCAGGCTTTCGATCGCGGCGCGCACTTCCGCGCGCGTTGGGGTGGTGATCAACGAGCCACAGCCTGTCTCGCTGCGGCCACGTAAGCGCCTTGTCCTCATGTGCCGATCTTGAAGACGAAGGCTTACGCGGCGCTTAGCCCCGGCTTATCGGCCGATTAATCAGCCGTTGAGCGCGTACTCGACGGCCTCTTCGTTCGACAACCTGGTGCCTTCCTCCCAGGCTCGCAGCAGATCGGGATCGCTCGGTCGCGCCAACGGCGCGAACTCCAGAAATGCCATTGGCACGTCCATCAGGCCGGCCCCGGTCGCTGATCGGAGTCGATCTACCGTTCCGCCGAGCTTGTAGGCGCGCGCCTGCTCGCCCTGACGGTTGGCGATGAAGGCGAAGCCGCCGAGCAGAAGCTGAATGCCTGTTTGGTCGCGCGCATCGGCAAAGATCTGTAGCGCCTCCCTCAGGTACGCGAGGACCACCCCCGGCGGATCGTCGGGCGCGCGCATGGCGCCGACCATGAACGCGCCCCAGCCGATGCGGAACGGGTCGCCCAGCCGGCGGTATACCTCGAGCGCCTCCTCGCCGACTGCCACCGAATGCTGCCGATCGTCTCCCGCTGCAGCCAATGAGATCGCCAGCGCCCAAATGGCATCAGCGGCTCCGGCTTCATCGCCCAGCTCGCGATACAGCTCCAGGCTCTCTTCGAACCAGGGCCTGCCCGCCGCCCACAGCTCGTCCGACGTGCGCTCGATGCGCAGGGCCGCAAACCCGTGGTTGTAGGTCGCCTCTGCGATGAGTGCGACATCACCACATTGCCGCGCCGCCTCGAGTGCCCTTTCGTAATAGTCGTGCGCCGCCGACGGCTGCCCCTGCCAGTAGCAGATACCGCCCGCCGCGCCGCAGGCGCGCGCGAGCAGATCTGCCGGCCGATCGGCAATGCCCGGCAGGGCAAGGATGGCGTCGACGCGCCGGCGCGCCTCATCGAGATGGCCGCGCACCTGCCAGAAACGCCACACTGCGGCGACGAAGCGCAGGGCTTGTGTCAGCTGGTCGCGGAAAACGAACCAATCGAGCGCTGAACGCAGGTTGTCGTGGTCGAGTTCCAGCCGATCGGTGACGCGCCGGCCGTCTGATCCCAGGACGCTCTCGCCGACGCCCTCGATGAGCTCGAGGTAGGTCTCCGCGTGGCGCTGCGCAATGGCGTCGGCCTCATCACTTTGCGACAGGCGCTCGTGCGCGTAGTCGCGGATGGTGGCCAGCATTGCAAAGCGCGGATCCTCGTTGGTCGCGACATTGGCGCGCACCAGGCTCTTGTCGGCCAGCGACGCCAGCCCGTCGAGTACGTCCTCGCCAAGCTCCGTGGACGGTCCACAGACAGCGTCTGCCTGGGTCAGGAACGCGCCGCCGGCATGCACGGAGAAGCGGCCGAACAACCGCTGGTCCGCCTCGTCGAGCAGGTCGTAGCTCCAGTCGATCGCGCCCCGCAGAGTCTGCTGACGGCCGGGTAGGTCGCGCGCGCCGCCGGTCAGCAGATTGAGGTGCTGATCCAGGCGTGCATGGATGGCGGCCACCGGCAGGACACGCGTACGAGCCGCGGCAAGCTCGATGGCCAGCGGCAGGCCGTCTAGCCGGCGGCAGATATCGACGATCTGGGGCGCGTTGTCATCGGTCAGGTTAAAGCGCGGCTGGACCGCCGTCGCGCGCTCGACGAACAGTTCCACCGCTTCGTACTGTCCCGCCTCCGCGGCATCGAGGTGCGTGGCCGAGTCGGCCGGCAGGCCGAGTGGCGGCACGGGGAACTCCTGCTCGCCCGAGACATGCAGCGGGATGCGGGTCGTAACGATGACCTTCAGCTCGGGCGCCTCGCGCAGCAGTCGCGCGACGTCCGGTGCGGCCTCGACCACCTGCTCGAAGTTGTCAAGCACGAGCAGCATGCGTCGTCCGCGCATGTAGTCGGCAAGGGCGTCAATCGGCGCGACCTTGCCGCCGATGTTCAGGGCGAGCGTCGCGGCGATGGTCGCCGCGACCAGGGCCGGGTCGTTGACCGAGTCGAGGTTGACGAAGAAGACACCGTCCTCGAAATCGTCGCTCGCGTCGCCCGCCAGCTGTAGCGCGAGGCGGGTCTTCCCCGTACCGCCCGGCCCGGTGAGCGTCAAGAGACGCGCACCGGCAAGCGATTGGCGCGCCTCGGCGAGTTCGGCGCGGCCGACGAAACTGGTCAGCTGGACAGGCAGGTTGTGCGGCTTGACATCGAGCGTGCGCAACGGGGGGAAGCGCTCGAGCAGTCCTTCGCCCGTGAGCTGATAGAGCCGCTCGGGGGCGGCCAGGTCCTTGAGCCGCCGCTCGCCCAGGTCGCGCAGGCTCAATCCTTCGGGCGGCATCCCGACCAGGCCGCGGGTAGCTTCCGACACGAGGACCTGGCCGCCGTGGCCCGCGCTCATGATCCGTGCCACCTGGTGCAGGGCGAGGCCCACGAAATTGTCGCCGGTGGCCAGCGCTTCGCCGGAGTGGACGCCCATACGCACGCGCAGCGGTTCGCCGCCGGGCCACTGGTGTCTGGCCAGTGAGCGTTGCGACCGTGCCGCCGCGAGCAGGGCGTCGGATGCCGAACCGAAGACGGCGAATAAGGCGTCCCCCTCGGAGCCGAAGACCCGGCCTCCGCTACCGGTCACCGCGTCGGAGATGAGCTTGCGGTGCTCGGACAGTGCGCGTGGGTAATCCTCGGCCAGCCGCTGGAGCAGCCTGGTCGAACCCTCGATGTCACTGAAGACGAAGGTGCGCGTCGCCGACTCGCCGTCCATGTCTACGGCGATTCGAGTTGCAGCGCGTGCTTCGGGCAGGCCACTCCCTTATCCGCCAGCAGGGCGAGCGCGGTGTTCGTTTGGGGCACCGCGGCGCCATCCTTGCGCCGCAGCAGGCGTGCCTGGCGCAGGGCTGCCTTGGTCCCGTCCTTGAAGTACGCGGTGTACTTCGCTGCCGCCTGCGTGTCGTAGTCCATCAGTCCGCTGATCTGCGCGAGTGCCTCGCCGGCTGGGTCCCACCCAGGCAGCGCCGCGATGAGCTGCGTTGTTTGGCCGGCGCTGTCGGCCAGGTCCCGGGCGAGACCCTTGGCATCCTTGGTCGCACCGTCGCTGATCGCCCGTTCGACGTCGACGATGAGCTGTTGCGCCGTGATCGCGCTGTCGAGCATGGTGCAGAAGGACACGTCCCAACCGGGCGGCCAGCCGCTGGCGATCGTGCCCATGGGCGAAGCCTGCGCGCTGCCGCGCAGCGTCGCAGTGGGAATCGGCGAGAAGCTCAGGAAGACGAGCGATGGGCTGGGCACCGGCGACGAGGTGGTCGCGTCGCAGCCGGCGAGCAGCACGCTGAGCGAACCAAGAAGGACAAAGAGTTGCCGGCTGATCGCTGGTCTCACTGGGGTGTGCATGAAGTACCTCCCGCCAGCACTCAGGATATCGCCGCCCCCGCGCGCCACGTCATCCGATGAACTGGAAGTAGCCGTCCGACAGCAGCTCGTCACCGCGCAGGTACTGAACCTCGTACACGCCCGGTCCGTCGAGCGCGGTGTGCGTGCGCAGGTGGCTTTTGTAGATCTGCGCGCCCTTGGCGTGGATGGTCAGCTGGTGATCCCAGAGGAGCCGCTTGCCATCCTTCGCGGATGGATCGAGCTTGAAGATCTGGACGTGCAGATCGGCGGCGTTGGCGGGCGAGCTCAGGTACGCGCTCCAGACAACGGTCGGATCGTCGGAGCTGAAGGTCACGCGGGCGTCGGTGATGCGCAGCCCCTTGTTGGTCTTGGTGCCGAAGGTGATGAAGCCGGGCCCCTCTTCGATCTGGGGCACGAAGGTCGACTGCGGGGTGGGCGTCGGCCCATTGTCGGTCGGCGTCGGCTGAGCGCCGGGAGACCCCGAAGGCTGGGATCCGGATGGCTCGGCAGTGTCCGTTGATCCGGTGCCCTGCGACCCAGCGGGCGTGGCGCTCGCCTGCGCGAGCTGGCTGGGCGGCAGCGACGGGCCGCCGGTCAGGTCACCGATTAGGCCAAAGGCGGCCACCGCCAGGAGAGCCATGGCCACCAACACCACCAGCACACCGAGCAGCGTCCCGAGTAGCGTCGTCCCGCCGCCGCCTCCCGGGGGTCCGACGGGACCGTAGACGACGCCCTGGCGCCGTTGACTGCGATAGGTGCTCGGCATGTGTGGATTGTGGCACCCGGCCGGTTGGTTCAGATGGCGGCGATCGAGCGCGTAGCGGAGCGCGGCGCCCGGCGCGGCAGCCGATGGCCCGAGTTCTCGATCAGCAGCACCACCCGCGCCCGCTGACCGCGATAGGGCTCGAGCAGTTCGAGCATGCGCCGGTCGTCACCTCGGCCGCCGGCTGCCTGCCCGAGGACCGCGCACACAAGTCTCGGCAGGTTGTAGTCGCCCAGGCTCACCGCGTCGGGATCGCCGTTCACGACGCGCAGCGTCTCGGCCGCCGTCCACGGCCCGATTCCGGGCAGCGAGGTCAGCGCAGCAAAGCCCATTTCGCGCGACGCTGCCACAGCCCGCCCCAGCTGGGGTGCCACCGCTGCTGCCGCACGAATGGATTCGGCTCGGCGGCGTTCGATGCCCATCGAGTGAAAGGCCCAGTACGGCAGCCTGGCAAGGACCTCGGCCCGCGGTGGCAGCATCAGGCCGAGAGGTCCCGGTGCCGGCTCGCCATAGTGCGTCATCAGCGCGGCGAGCGAGTGGTTCGCTTCCCGGCTGGTCACCTTCTGACCGACGATTGCCGGGATCAGTGCCTCGAGCAGGGGCACGCCGCGCGTCAGGCGCAGGCCGGGCAGGCGATGAACCAGCTGCGCGACAATTTCGTGGCGTGGCCGAAGTTGATCGGCGTCGTCCAGGTCGCCGATCAGGCCGGGCAGCTGGGCCAGCGCCTCTGTCGCACCGGGACCCCACGCGCGAGCCTCGACGTGCCGGCCGGCTACCCGCAGCTCGACGCTGGCCGGGCCGGCGGGCGTCCTCGTCGCCCGCGCCAGTGAACCGGGGCCGAGGCGCATCTGGCGATCGAGCGGGCCGTGCCATAGCGGGGCCATGGTCATCAGCGGGTCGGCGCCTGTCTCAAGTTCGATCGTGCTGCTCGGGGCTGTCGGCGCGGCCATCGCGCTCCAGTCTATGGACGCCGAATGTCGGCCGCGCGGGCCCGGGTTTCCGGTCAGGCGCCGAGAGCCGTGCTCGGCTGAAGCTCGGCACCTCCCTCTCGCGCATCCTCTGCCCACGCGGCCAGCGCCTCGTCACTGTCGGTCGACTCGCGCAGCAGCCCGATCAACCGGCTGACGCCGAGACCGGCGTAGTCAGCCACCATCTGAGCACGGTCCCGCCCCGCCGCGCTCAATTGCTCCCACCATACGTGGACGGAAATTGCCAGCGATTGCGGATCTCGTCCGATCTCGGTGCAACGCTCGTGGATGACCGGCAGGGCAGCGCGCGTTTCCGCGGGGGTCATGCCGTCCAGGTTGAGTTCGTCGGCGTAGCGCGCGGCGAGCCGCCAGGTCACCGCGGGCCCGTTGCCGCCGACCATGATCGGCACGCGCGGCTGCTGCACCGGCCGTGGCCGGTTGATGGCGTTAGCGACGTGGAAATGCTCGCCGGAGTAGCTCGCGCGATCCGGGCCCATCATCGCGCGAGCAATCTCGAGTTGGTCGCGCAGCATGGCCAGGCGATCATGCGCAGACGGAAAGCCATAGCCATAGGCGAGCCACTCGTCGCGTTTCCACCCCGCACCAACACCGAATTCCATTCGCCCGTTGCTTATCACGTCGAGCGTGGAAATCATCTTGGTCGTCAGTGCCGGGTTGCGGTACGCCGTGCACAGGACGACGTGGCCCAGGCGTACGCGTTGGGTATCGGGAATGAGCGCTGCCAGTGTGGCGAAGGACTCGAAGGTGATTTCGAGCGTCGGCCGCGGCACCGTGTGGAAATGATCGAAGACCCAGATCGACTCGAAACCGAGTGCTTCAGCCAGGGCGGCCACGGAGCGCGTTCGTTGCCACGCGGCGGCCGCCTGCCAGCCGTTGTATTCGCCGGTCCATCCCTGCGGCACGATCACACCGATTTTCATGTTTTCGCGCTCCTTTACTTGTGATTGATTATGGTGTTCGATATGGGCTACAGTTTCAAATTCCAAACGGTGGCCGTTTGCAGACAGTCAGAGAGGACATCTTGATGGTAAAGATTCGACAAGTCGACGTGGCCATGCTCGACAAGCCCAAGTCAGCGGCGCGCCAGGCCGCGCGCGAGCTGAGTCCCAGGGCGCGCGAGCGGCTGGCGCAACAGCGTCAGTTCGAGCGCATGCTGTCACGGGTCAAAGAGCGAGACGATGTCTTCGAGGTTCGCCTGCAGGGTGACGAGAAGCCACTCACCGTCCGCCAGCGCCTGATGAAAGCGGCGCAGGCCACCGGCAAGGAGATCGTCGTGCGCAAGTCGGACAAGGGCTGGCTCGTCGGCCTGGCGACGCCGGATCGTCGCTCACGACGCGGTCGGCGGCGCGCCTCGGCAAGTTCCTGACCCAGCCGTCAGCCGCAATCCAGGTTTTTGGCCGGCGCGATTCGCGCTTGACACAGAAAGCCCTTCGTTTCTTTCGCGAACGGCGTGTCGCGATCTCCTTTGTCGATCTCGGCCAGCGACCAATCGCGCGCGCCGAGTTGCGGCGCTTCGCTGAGCGCTTCTCCGCGTCGGCTCTGCTCGACGTCGAGTCTCGGGCGTACCTCGCCACGGGCCTGGGCTACATGCGCTTCGAGTCGGACGAACTCTTCGAGCGGCTGCTCGCCGAGCAGCAGTTGCTGATACTGCCGCTGGTACGTGCCGGCGAGCGGCTTGCCGTCGGCGTCGATGAGTCGGCCTGGCGCAGCATGTTGACCTAGAACGCGGCGATTGAGCTACTCCAACTGAGGCCGCCGTCCTTGTAGACGGACGTAGCGCTCATGCTGGCGGCGCTGTTCTTGGTCTTCTCATTCGTACGCAGCCATTGGAGGTTGGTCGAGCCATCGTTCGCCTTCTGCACCAGCGCCAGGTCGGCCATGCCATCGCTGTTCGCGTTCAGTGCGGCCACGGTCAGGTTGGACCACAAGACCGACCCCAGCGAGGTCAGCAACTGCTGTCCGAAGGTGCCGTCCCCCAGGCTGCGCAGTCCATACACGCTGGCGCCGCTGCCGTCCTTGACGACGGCGATCACGTCGGCGCGCCCGTCGCGATCGAAATCGCCGACGACGTTCCGCACGTCACTGGCCGACCAGCTCGAGGTGAACGCTGGCGCCGCAGGGCCGAGGCCGGCGCCGCCCACGGCGTCGGACGGACACGGTCCCCAGGCCGCAAAGGACGAGCAGCTGGCCGGCGAGGTCGCGGTCGCGTAGACCCCGGCTGCGTCGCGCATGATCAGGTCAGCCCTACCGTCGCCGTTGACGTCCGCGGCGGCAACAAAGACATTGCCCGTCAGGTCGAGTTGTCCGGTCCACCAGTCGAGCTCTGGCCCGAACGATCCGTCGCCGTTCGACAGCCGGACACTCAACGTCGCGTTGCCCTCGCCGTCATCGCGCAATAGGCCCGCATCGGCGAGTAGGTCGCCATTGAAATCGGCGACGAGCAGGCGATCCACTGCGCCGCCGGTGATATCGATGGGGGTCGGCGCGTCGTAGCCGGTGCCGTTGCCGCTGCCGTCCACGGCCGCGTGCGCGACGAGCAGCTTGTTGCGGTTCGTATTGAGCATCACCAGGTCGGTCAGCAGGTTGGGGTCTGAACCATTTGGCGAGAGGTAATTGCCATCGCTGTCAAGCGCGTCACTCGGCGCATCCACGTTACCCACACCGTACGCTGCAACGGCCATGCCGAAGCTGCCGGTGGCCGGTGCCGCGAACCCGTCATTGGTGGCCGGGTACAGCCGCCAGTCGGTGCTACTGGCGCCGACGTAGAGCAGGCCGAGGTCGCCCATCCAGGTTCCGTCATCGGGTAGCACGTCATGTCCGCGCGTGTCGATTTCGAGCAGTCGTGGCTCGAAATAGCGGCGCAACGTCTCCGCGAACGTGAGGCCCTTGTTGCCGCAGTCGCGCAGGCTCTTCTGTTTGACTTTGAAGCCGGTTGAGTCGGTTCCGCACGGCCTCTTCTGGCCTGTGCGATAGCCCGTCAGGAACAGCTTGCTGATGCCTTTCTTGGGCACCCATTTGCGCAGGCTCATGTCCCAGGTTTCGGCCATCGCCCGGTAATTGGCCAGCGTGGGAATGTTCGTCGGCACCCATTGCTGGGTCTTCTTGTCCAACTTCTCCGGCTTGTAGATCTGGTCGAGCGTGTTGTCCAACACGTCGTAGCACTCGACCGTGGTCGTGCCGTCATCGGGGTTGGTCACGGTCAGCCTGCCGCCCCGCCAGTGCATGGCGTAGTACCAGCCGTACTGCTTGACGACGAGCGCGCCGACGCGCATCCACTCCGCTGGCCTCTGGTCACCCGTTGCGAATTCCGCCCGCAGCACGGTGGCGACGTAGTCCCAGAAGTTGACCGTCGCGACGGTGCCGGCGTCGGGACCCTTGGTCAGCTTGACGCGGATGGTGGTCGGCGGATGCAGGTCGTCCCGCCATTGCGTCGGCAGTTGTCCGGCCGAGCAGATGTTGTTGGGGTTGCCCACGGCGAAGACGGCTACCGGCCCGCCGGCAAGGGCCGCACCGGCCAGCAGCGTGGCGGCCAGGAGCACAGCGAAACGGCTATGTGAGGGCACGCTGATCACGCTATTTTGCGCAGCCGCCGCCCGTCGACGGGACCATTGGCCGGCCACGGCGAGGACGTTCGGTCATCCGCTGCGACAAGAGGCGCAGCTGCGGGTGGGTGCGGAGCCGACGCCGGTGCCGTAGGCTGGACCGCCTGATGAGTTCGAGCCCCAGTACGAGTAGGGGAAACGGGCCGGTCAGCGCTGCCGAGGTGGCCGCGGTTCGCCAGCCGGTCGACCACGCGAGCCTGCTCCCGGCGCGCGTCTTTCACGACGCGGGCGTGTTCTCCTTCGAACAGGAGCGCTGGTTTGCCACCACGTGGTTGTGCGTGGGTCGCACGGATGACGCCGAAAAGCCGGGCAACTATTTCCTGGCACAGGTCGCCGGCGAGGGCGTGATCGTCGTCCGCGACCGCTCGGGTTCCCTGCGCGCGTTCCATAACGTGTGCCGGCACCGGGGTTCGACCCTCGTCGACGCACCGCCGCGTGGCGCTGGCGGCAGCCTGGTGCGCATCCAGTGCCCGTACCACGCCTGGATCTACGACCTCGATGGTTCGCTGCGGCGCGCGCCGCACACCGAAAAGATCAGCGACTTTGCCGCCGCCGACAACGGTCTGTTCCCCATCCAGCTCGACACGTGGCAGGGCTTCGTGTTCGTCAACCTGGACGCACAGGCACCGCCGCTGCTCGACTACCTGGCCGACCTGCCGGCCGCCGTCGCCAGCTACCCGATCGGCGCCCTGCGTCGGGCGCGGCGCATCGAGTACGACGTAGCGGCGAACTGGAAGGTAGTCGGCGAGAACTACTCGGAGTGCTACCACTGCCCCGGGGTGCACCCGCAGCTGAACCGGCTGAGTCCCTACGACCGTGGGCGCAACCTCGAATCGAAGGGGCCGTGGGCGGGCGGCTGGATGGAGCTCGTCGACGATGCGACGACGATGTCGACCGACGGCGCGAGTCACGGCCGGCCGCCGCTCGCGGGCATCGGCGAGGACAACCGGCGGCGCGTCTACTACATCGTGCTCTGGCCAAGCCTGTTGCTCAGCCTGCACCCTGACTACGTTATGACCCACCAGGTCTGGCCGCTCGACGCGGAGCACTCGCGTATCGTCTGCGACTGGCTGTTCGATCCGGCAACCATGGCTCTGCCCGCCTTCGACCCAAGCGACGCGGTCGACTTCTGGGATCTGACGAATAGACAGGATTGGGAGGTCTGCGAGCGGCAGCAGGTCGGCACCGCTTCGCGCGCCTACGTTCCCGGTCGCTATTCCCTCATGGAGGACATGGTCCACGCCTTCGACCTGATGGCTGCCGACCGGTTTGCCGATGACGGCGTCACCACCCGCTTCACCCCGCGCCACGACAAGTGGGCCAGCGCACCGCGCCAGCGGACGAACATCGCCACGCTCACCGACGAGCACTAACCCGCCAGCGCGCTTTCGGCGCGCGCCCGCAGCGCCTCGTTCACCTGCTCGAAACCGAGCCGCGTTCGCGCCAGCCGCAGTAACGCGTACAGCGGCACCAGGAGACCGCTGAACGTCTCATCCTGGACGAAGAGAACACGGCTGGCGCCTGCCTCCTCGAGCCTGAAGCCGTGTTCGCCGGTGAACAGCCGGCCGGCCATGAAGGTGCCCCGCCAGCGCAGCTCGTGCGGCGGATCCCAGGTCACGATCAACGGCCGCATGACGATCACGTGGCCGCCCGGCGGACGGCTTTCGATCGCGATCCGCGCGCCCTGAGCCGGATGCCCGCGAACCCGCCGGATGTGGGGATTCCATTCCAGATAGGCAGGAAAATCGGTCAGGATGCGCCAGACCGTCTCGAGCGGGGCGCGAATCTCGGTTGTGCTGCGAATTGTTCGCGTCGTTCGCAGGTCCATTCTTAGGGTCTCCTTCGGGCTGTACCCGGGGGCACGGCTACAGCGGACAGCCCGGCGTGACCAACCTTAGCGGCCGGCCGCCCTCCCGGTCGAGCCCGGCAGGCGGACCTCGAGCATGCCCGCGCGAATGCGAACCGGGTAGTAGCGCAGCAGGCGGATGCGTGTCGCGGCGCGGGCACGCGCCTTGAGGTCGGTCGGTTCAGGTTTTGGCGGCGCACTGGGCGGCGTCCACGGCGGGTGGTAGCCGCCGTCGGCATCGAGACCACCAGTCGTCGGGAACTGGACCACGCCGCCGGTCGCCAGATCGAAATGCCCACTGTGCAGCGGACAGCCGACGACACAGCCCTCAAGCGTACCCAGCGAGAGCGGCGCGGCCATATGCGGACAGCGATCGTCGGTCACGCACAGTCCGCGTTCGGTGTGCACCACCAGGAGGTCAAGCTCGCCGAAGGTCACCCGCCGCAGCGAGCCGGGCGGCAACTCGTGGAGTGACGCGAGCGGCGTGAACGGCCCGCCGTGCGTGCCGAAAGCCTCCAGGCCCGCGGGAATTGCCATCACCGTCGCGCCGGGCTTATTCGTGACCATTGGCCCCATCGTAGAGCCGTCCGGGAACTTATCCCTCGGCCGCGTGCGTCCAACAATCGCCCGTGGTAAGGAGGTTTGTCATGAACCGTTTGGCGCGCCTGGCGGCCGTTGTCGCATTCGTTCTCATACCGGGTGCCCTCGCGGCCTGCTCGGGTTCGGCGGCGGGGCCGGCAGGACCGGCAGAAGGCGACACCGGCTTGCAGCCCATTCCCGCGGCCAGCGCCGCGCCGGCCGCGCTGCCCGCGCCCGCACAGCAGGGCAGCGGCGGGAGCAACGATCAGTTGACCGACCAGCCATTGATCATCTACACGGGCACCATGAGCCTCGAGGTCGACGACCTCCAGGCAAGCGTCGATCAGGCCAACGGTGCCATCGCCGGTCTGGGCGGACACGTGGAGTCATCACAACAGTCGAACGCCGGTGATCGGGACAGTGCGAGCGTGACGTATCGCATCCCGGCCGAGCGCTGGAACGATGCCCTGAACGCCCTGCGCGGGATGGGCCGCAAGCTACTGTCGCTGACCACCAACAGCGACGACGTGACCGCCCAGGTGATCGACCTGAACGCGCAAATCGACAACCTGAAGGCGAGCGAAACCGCGCTTCAGCAGATCATGCTGCAGGCGACGACGATCAGCGACGTGCTCAAGGTCCAGGATCAGCTGACCTCGGTCCGCGGCGACATCGAAAGCATGACTGCGCAACGGGACCATCTCGCCAACCAGGCCACGCTGGCCACGCTGACCGTCAACTTCAATGTGCCCGTGCCGGCGACCACGGTCGCGTCGGGCGGCTGGGACCTCGGGGCGCAGGTCGACAACGCACTGGCGTCGCTGATTGGCGTGGGCCAGTGGGTGGCCAGCGGGCTTATTTGGCTGGTGATCGTCGTCGTGCCGGTGGCCGTGCCGCTGCTCATCATCCTGTGGATCGCGCTGTGGGTTGTTCGCCGCGTCGCCGCGCGGCGCGCCCGTCGACCGAAGGATCCGCCGAGCTGGGGCGCGCCGCCGCCGGACGCGGCCAGCCAGGTGGACGCATCCGTGTGACCATGTGAGCGCATGCGATTTGCGCTCATGACCGAGCCCCAGCAGGGGCTCAGCTACGCAGAGATCCTGGCCATCGCCGGGGCGGCCGAAGGTGCCGGCCTGGAAGCCTTTTTTCGCTCCGATCACTACGGCAGCTTTCCCGGGCCGGCCGATCTGCCGACCACCGACGCGTGGGCGACGCTCGCCGGCCTCGCCCGGGATACCTCACGCATCGGCCTGGGTGTGCTGGTCTCGCCGGTCACCTTCCGCCTGCCGGGCAACCTGGCCAAGGTGGTCGGCACCGTCGCCGAGATGAGCGACGGGCGCGTCGAGGTGGGCCTCGGCGCCGGCTGGAATGAGGTCGAGCACCGCCGCCATGGGCTGCCGTTCCCGCCGCTCGGCGAGCGCTTCGACATGCTCGAGGAGCAACTGGCGATCGTGCATGGACTGTGGACCGAGCCGGATGGTTGGGGCTACAACGGCGAGCACTGGCAGGTGGGCGACGCGCGCTTCCGGCCGCGCCCGGTGGCGGCAAGAGGCGGGCGGCGCCACCCCAACCTGATCGTCGGCGGCAGCGGTGGTCCGCGCATGGCCCGCCTTGTCGCCCGCTACGCCGACGAGTTCAACCTGACCTCGGCCAGCCCTGATGCCGCCACGGAGGCCTACCTGCGTGTGCGCGCGGCGTGCCGCGATGCCGGCCGTGACCCGACGAGCATGACCTACTCGGCAATGACCGGCGTGCTGGTGGCCGAGGACGAGGCGGTGCTGCGGCGGCGGGTCGAAGCCCTGTTGGCGATCGTCGGCCGGGATGCCGCGGATGCCGACGATTGGCTCGCCGAACGCCGCCGGCGCTGGATCATGGGCACGCCCGACGAGGCACGCCAACGCGTCGCGGAGTTCGCCGCGGCGGGTGTCGAGCGGCTGATGCTGCAGGATTTCCTGCCGCGCGATCTGGGCATGGTCGCCCTGATCGGACAGATCTTCAGCTGATGTCGTCGCCCGGCCGGCGCCGGGCGACGGAACCTATTCGGTTGCCGGAGCGGACTCCGTCGGCTGCGTACGGGCGTAGGGGCTCTCGGCGTGAACCTCGCTGCGCAGCGGCACCTCGTGGAGTGCCAGCGTGGCCAACGTCGCCAGGAGCGCGGCGCCGACAGCGAGCCACATCGTGTCGCCGATCGCCAGTGAGAAGGCGTCGTGGATGCCGCGCACGATTTCCGGGATCAGCGGCTCGACGAAGGAGCGAAGTTGCTGCGGGACCTGCGCCAGGATGATGGCGCCGAGGTCGCCCACTCCGGTGAGCTGGCTGAACTGGCTGCCCGAGAACGACAGCTGGCTCGAGAACTGCTGGATCTGCGCCGCCGGCACGCCGGCTGCCTGGAGCTGGTTGGTGATCTGGATCGGTGCCTGCGTGCGGATCGCCGAGCCGAAGATCGTCCCCGCCAGCGCGAGACCCACCGTGCCGCCAACCTGCCTGAAGAAGGTCATGTTGCTCGTCGCCACGCCCAGCTTCTGCCAGGGCACGGCGTTCTGGATGACGATCGTGAATACGGCCATGGTCGGACCGATACCCACACCGGCAATGAACTGCCACACCCACAGCTGCAGCGCGGGCGTATCGGTGCGGATGTTGGTCATCAGCAGCATGCCCACCGCGACGAGCAGCAGCGCACCAGTGATAAGCCACTTGTAGCGGCCCGTGCGGCTGACCAATTGGCCGGAGATGATCGAGCTCAGGATCAGGCCGGCCAGCAGCGGCAGCAACGAGTAGCCCGAAGCGGTCGCCGAGTCACCCTCGACCGCCTGGTACCACAGCGGCAGGAAGATGATCGCGGCGAAGAAGCCGAAGCTGGCCAGGAACACCGCGATCATGGAAACCGTGTAGGTGCGAATGCGGAACAGGTCGAGCGGGACGATCGGCTCGGCCGCGCGCGATTCGACCCAGATGAACACCAGGCCGACGACGATGCCCAGCCCGATCAGGCCGCCGACCCATGGATCGGTCCAGTCCATCGTCTGGAAGTTGGTCAGCCCGATCAGGATGGGGATCAGCGCCAGGCTGAAGACCGCGGCGCCCAGGTAGTCGATCTTGCGCGATACGCCGGCCCCCAGGTGGGCCGGCAGCAGCCGCCAGATGATGTAAAGCGCGACCGCACCGACCGGTAGGTTGACGAAGAACACCCAGTGCCAGCTGATGTTGTCGGTCAGGATGCCACCCAGCGCCGGGCCGATGAGGGCGGAGATGCCGAACACGGCGCCGAACAGGCCCTGGTACTTGCCCCGCTCGCGCGGCGTGAACAGGTCGCCGATGATCGCCAGCGAAATCGGAAAGAGCGAGCCTGCGCCGAGGCCTTGCAGGCCGCGGAAGATGATCAGTTCCGTCATGTCCTGCGACAGTCCGGACAGGAACGAGCCGACCAGGAACAGGCCCACGCCGAACATGAGCAGCCACTTGCGGCCGAACTGGTCGGACAGCTTGCCGTAGATCGGCCCGCTGATGGTCGCGGTAAGCAGGTAAATGGTCACCACCCACGTGTACAGGTCAATGCCCTGCAGATCGGTCAGGATGTGCGGCATCGCCGTGCCGACGATGGTCTGGTCGAGCGCGCTCAGGAACAGGCCGAGCAGGACGGCGAACAGGATCTCCATGCGCGCCCGTGGATCGATGCCGACTGACGGTGGTGTCGCCGCCTCGAGGGTGGCCTCCTCGGTGACGGGGGGAAGGGCTTCCATGTGGGTCTCAGGTCTCCTTATCGTTCATTCGGCCGACTGCTTGGCAGCGAGGGCCGCGTGCAGGTCGCGGAAGGTGTGAAATGCGCGTTCCAGTTGGCTTGGCGTCAGCCGCGCAAGCACCGCAGCGAGCTGCTGACGCCGCACCAGATCGATCTCTTCGACGGTCGCCTTTCCAACGTCCGTCACACTGACCAGCACGAGGCGGCGATCGTCCTCGTCACGAGTCCGCGCGACGAGGCCGTGCTCGACCATGCGGTCGACGATGCCGGTGACCCCGGGCAGCGAAACATCGAGCGATTCGGCGAGGCGGCCCATCGGCAACGGACCGTCGCAGTCGAGCAGGAAGAGCACGTGCATCTGCGTCGAGCTGACCGCGCGCAGGCAGCCCTGGCGGGCGACCGCGCGACGCTGTGCGGCAATCAACGGCTCGAGCTGATCGAGGATCCGATCGATCTTTGCGCGGCGCTCACGATCTGTCGGCGGCGGCGTTACTGCGAGCATGCTTTACCTAGAAGGAATAGTTCATGGCAGGCACAGCATTATCGTCAGACGAACTAGTTTGTCAACCGACCCGCGCGGCGGGTAGTGGGTCAGTTTGAAGGGGTCGGCCCGAGAGGACATGGCGCATGCGCGACGGGATAAGCGCCCGGCGAGGTCCTCGACCTTCCTGGAGAAGCCGTTAGTCAGCCGCGTGAACCGGCGCATGGCCATCCGCATGCTGAGGTTGCTTCGCTCGACGTGTGACGTGGAAATGTGGTCGGGGTCGGGATTGCCGCTGATCACGCGCTTCTCGATCGACGTTACGACGTTCGGGCTGTAGCGGCGGGCAGTGACACTACCGTCCTCGAACGGCTGGGCGCCGTACTGCTTGATCAACTGCGCGAAGTCCACGTCTGTGCCAAAGGCTGCCTCGATCGCCTCGCGGTAGGTGTTCAAAGCGCACCACGCGCGCCAACCTGGGGCGCTGGCCGGCTCACGTCGCGGCTACCACCCAGTGGTGATGCGCGTGGCGCATCGCTCATGGGCAATTCGTGCAGGGAAGGCCAGCGCAATGGTCGTTATCGGCCGGGTTTGTGCAGGGAAGCGGCCGTTCTTGAACCACTGTGCGCATCAACTGTGCTGTGGCGCAGGCAGGGCATCCCGCTGACGTGGCGAGCAGGCTGCGCTGGCGCCAACAACCTGCCTGGGCACCTACGGCTAGCCGGTGATGTCGGCGCGACGAGTGGCCAGGGCGACGACCACGAGCGCGGCGGCCAGCCAGGCCAGCACGACCACCAGCGCGACATCCGGCGCGAGGCGCGCCGCCGCCTCGGCTCCGCCGCCGCCCAGGCCACCGGCTGCGCTGACGTTGACGGCCGCCTCGGCGGCGTGGAACGGCAGGAACTTGACGATGTCGGGCAGGAAGACTGTGGCGAACTGCTCGCCGAAGTACGTCGCGATGCCCACGCCGATGCCCGCCAGCTGGCTGCGCGCGATCGTGGCGATGGCGAAGCCGATTGCCGCGGCCTCGGCAATGCTCAGCCAGCCACGGGCGAGCTTGGCCGGCAGCGCGGCGAGGTAGGTGGAGTCGCTGAGCCCGTCGGTGGGAATGCCGGCGAGGGTCGCGCCGATTGCCGCGGCGCCGATCCCGATGGCGGTGGCAATCACCAACCCGATGGCGAGCATGAGCGCCAGCGCGGCGAACAGGGCAACGAGGTAGCCGACACGGCTCTCGCCGCGGGCCACCGCATTCTTGTAGGTTCCCCAGCTCCACTCGGAGCCGGCTACGGCTGCTCCGTAGATGACGGCCAGCAGCCCGCCGATGCCGATCAGGAACGCGAGCACCGCATCGTAGGCGCCGGGGAAGGTGAGCAGAGTTGCCGCGGCCGCCCCTCCACCAGCCCGCTCGGACAGGCTGTTGGCAGTCGCGCCAATGACGACGAAAACGAAGACCATCAGTCCGACGACGAGCCCGTAGGTCACCCAGGTGGCCGGACGGCGCACCAGCCGCCCGATGCTGTCGACGAAGAGCCTCATGGCTTGACGTCGGCGCGCATCGATCCCTCCGAGGTGGTCGTCAGGGTGGGCTGCTGAGCGCCGGTCAGCTCGAGGAATAGAGCCTCGAGGTTGGCTTCGGTCTCCATGCCCGAGAGGAAGATCCCGGCGCCGGCGAGAGCCCGGGTGACGTCTGCCGCGTCAGACCGGTCGACCGGCACCGACAGCCAGACGTGGCCGTCGTCGTGCCCACCGGGCGTTGCCTCGCCGAAGCTGCTCAGCGCGGATCGCGCCGCATCCAGGCTTTCGGCGGGGACGCGCACGCGCACCTGGCCGGTGCCACGCAGCAGGACGTCCATCTCCGCCTCACGCAACAGGCGACCGGCAGCGATGATGCCGACCACGTCGGCCAGCTGGCGGACTTCACCCAGGATGTGGCTCGACACGATTACCGTCTTGCCGGACAGGGCGAGCTGGCGCAGGGTGTCGCGCATGGCCACGATGCCGGCCGGATCGAGACCGTTGCCTGGCTCGTCGAGCAGCAGCAGCGGTGGATCGGACAGCAGCGCGCCGGCAATGCCCAGGCGCTGCTTCATGCCCATCGAGTAAGTCGACACGCGATCACCGGCCCGGTCGCGCAGGCCCACCAGCTCGAGCAGTTCGTCGACGCGTCCGGGCCCGACGCGCGCGCCCGACGCGGCCAAGGCCTGCAGGTTACGGCGGCCGGACAGGTATGGATAGAAGGACGGCGACTCGATCAGCGCGCCGACATCGAACAGGCGCCGCCGGTCAAAATGGCTGAACGGCTGGCCGAGCAGGTCGATCGTGCCCGCGTCGGCGTGGATGAGCCCGACCAGCACGCGCATCGTGGTCGTCTTGCCCGCGCCGTTGGGACCAAGGAAACCATAGACGCGGCCGCGCGGCACCGACAGGTCGAGTCCGTCGAGCGCGACGACCGAGCCGTAGCGCTTGTGCAGGCCGCGCACGCGAACGGCGAGGCCGTCGTTCGCGGTGGCGTCAGCCACGGCCGGGCGAGTGGGCGATGCGGCCGATGCGTGAGGGCGGCCAGTAGCGGAGCCACGGACGGCCCATCAGCTCGCCGGCGTCCACTGGTGGGATCTGCTCCACGTCGAGCCGCGCGTGGGCGGGATGATCGCCAGCCAGGGTCAGGCTGCCGTTGGCCTCGACCTGGGCCACGCGCTTGACGAGCAGGCGGCCGGACACGCGCGGATCGACGGCCACGACCAGCTCGCCGACGCGCGGAGGTTGGCCGCGGTAGGCATCGGGGTCGACCAGCAGCCAGTCGCCGTCGTGCAGGGTGGGCTCCATGCTATGTCCGGCGACCGCCACGCGCGATCGCCATGAGCGCAGCAGCCGGCGCATCACGCCGGCCACGGCTGGCTGATGACTAGGCGGCCTGGTGAAGGCGTGTGGTCTCGGGCCCGCCGGTCTCGCGCCACATCTTGGCGATCTGGTCGATCAGGTCGAGGAGCTTCTGGGCCTCATTGAGGTCCATCGTCCGCTTCACCACCGAGGCCTGCTTGACCGCCTTCCAGCACACGTCCTGGACATCGGGGAACTTCTGCGCGTGCTCGGGCTTGAAGTAGTCGCTCCACAGCACGTCGATGTGGTGCTTGGCCAGCTCGGCGCGCTCCTCCTTGACGCTGATGCAGCGGGCGCGAAAGAGCTCGTCGCTCGAGTCGTGATACTTCTGGATGATCTTGTAGCACGACTCGGCCTCGATGCGTGCCTGCTCGGGGTCGTAGACCCCGCACGGGATGTCGCAGTGGGCATGGGCGGTCTGGCGCGGCTCGAGTGCGCGCACTAGTCGGGAAAACATCGGCCTCTCCTTTCAGCTGGGGCAAGACCTCCATTCTCACTGAAACCCGCGGTAATGGCCATCACAGCGCGCGCCTTGGCGCGACATTCGGGCTAGCCAGCGCGGTCAGTGGCCCCAGATGAGGGTCGGGATCGACAGCGCGATCGAGGCCACCTCGACCAGCACTGACGCACGGGTGCGGCCGAGGCGGGACACGAGTATCGCGCCGGGAATCATGGGCGCCAGCGAGCCGGCCAGCAGGGGCACCACGAGCCACCAGTCGGGCGTGACGTTCTGGAAGGCGGTCTGGGCTAGCACGTAGGCGATGACCGCCGAGGCGGCCATGAAGACACGGGCAAACAGCGACGAGCCCACCGCGTGGCGTGGATCGATGCGCGACAGGACGAGCAGGGTCATGCCGATCGGGCCCCAGCCGGCCCCCGACAGCCCTGATGAGAAGCCGGCGGTCAGGCCGATACCGGCCACGCGTCGGGCGGGGACTTCGCCTTCAGGGCGGATCTTGCCGAAGCCCTTGATGCGTTGGACGGTGAGGGCCATGACGCCGACCACGATGATCAGGAAGGCGATCAGCCGGGCGATCAGGTCCTTGGGCAGCAGGGCGGCGACCAACGGCCCGATGAATGCGCCGATGACGCCGCCAGCGAGCAGCGGTACGGCGACCTTGCGCGAGAAGTTGCCGACGCGGAAGTGAGAGCCGACCGCCACCGGTATCACGAGCACCTGCAAGAAGAGGGTGATCGCCGCGGTGAAGCGGGCGTCGATGCCGAGCAGCAGCAGTCCGGGCACGAGCACGCCGCCGAAGACCCCGACAGACGAGGCAGCCAGGCCGGCGGCGAGGGCGATCAGCGAGCCAAGCACCAGTGTCGGGCGCTCGCCGACCGGCGCCAGGACGAGCGTGCCAATGATCGCTGCGAGGCAGACCACCGGCAGCGCCAGGCCGAGTACAGTCGCGCGGTGATCGAGACCGAAGCGCGCGCCGAGTGCGTCGATGCGACTTGCAGCGGAGGAGCTGGCGGCTGGCAGATGGTCGGCGCCGTCCGCCGTCCGCGGGCTGGCCTCGTCAGTCACCTCGGTATACTAAGACCAATCCCACGATTTCGACAATCTCTATGTCTTTAGTGGTGAATAGCGCAATATGAGGCACCAGGCGTGATCACTTCACAGGAGCGGCTCGAGCGCGCGCCGCAGCGCAACCTGACGCACCTCGACGCGCTCGAGTCAGAGTCGGTGTTCATCATGCGCGAGGTCGCCGCCGAGTTCGAGCGACCCGTGCTGCTTTTTTCGGGCGGCAAGGATTCGATCGTCATGCTGCGCCTGGCCGAGAAGGCGTTCCGGCCCGCGCGCTTTCCGTTCCCGGTCATGCACATCGACACCGGCCACAACTTTCCCGAGGTGCTCGCCTTCCGCGATCGGAGCATCGAGCAACTCGGGGAGCGGCTGATCGTTGCGTCAGTCCAGGAATCGATCGACAAAGGCCGCGTGCGCGAGGAGCCGGGCAACCCATCACGCAACCGGCTGCAGACGACGACGCTGCTGGACGCGATCGAGGAGCACCAGTTCGACGCCGTGTTCGGCGGGGCGCGGCGCGACGAGGAGAAGGCGCGGGCCAAGGAGCGCGTCTTCTCGCTGCGCGACGAGTTCGGCCAGTGGGAGCCCAAGAGCCAGCGGCCCGAACTGTGGAGCCTGTACAACGGCCGGATCCGCAAGGGCCAGCACATGCGCGTGTTCCCGATCTCGAACTGGACCGAGCTCGACGTCTGGCAGTACATCGAGCGCGAGGGGATCGAGGTGCCGTCGATCTACTTCAGTCACGAGCGCGACGTTTTCCGCCGCGACGGCATGTGGCTCGCGACCAGCGAGATCCTGCCGCCCAAGCCGGACGAGCCGGTGCAGCGGATGGTGGTGCGCTACCGCACGGTGGGCGACATGACCTGTACCGGTGCCGTGGACTCGAAGGCCGGCAACCTGGCCGACATCATCCTCGAGGTCGCCGCCGCGCGTATCACCGAGCGTGGCGCGACCCGTGCCGACGATGCCTTTTCCGAGACGGCCATGGAAGACCGCAAGCGCGAGGGTTACTTCTAACCATGGACCTGCTCCGTTTTTCCACCGCCGGTTCGGTCGACGACGGCAAGAGCACGTTGATCGGCCGGCTGCTGTACGACTCCAAGGGCATCTTCGAGGACCAGCTGGCCGCGATCGAGCGCACCAGCCGACGGCGCGGCTATTCGCAAGTGGACCTGGCACTTCTGACCGACGGCCTGCGCGCCGAGCGCGAGCAGGGCATCACGATCGACGTCGCCTACCGCTATTTCGCCACGCCGCGGCGCAAGTTCATCATCGCCGACACGCCCGGCCACGTTCAGTACACGCGCAACATGGTCACCGGCGCGTCGACGGCGGATCTCGCGGTCATCCTCATCGACGCGCGCAACGGCGTCCTCGAGCAGTCGCGCCGGCATGCCTTCATCTCCACTCTGCTGGGCATCCCGCATCTGGTCGTGGCGGTCAACAAGATGGACCTCGTGGGCTACAGCGAGGACGTCTTCGACGCGATCCAGGACGACTTCGCGACGTGGGCCCAGAAGCTCGATGTCCACGACATCCAGTTCATCCCCATCTCGGCGCTGCACGGCGACAACGTCGTAACTCGCTCACTATCGATGCCCTGGTACCAGGGTCCGTCGCTGCTCTACCACCTCGAGCACGTGTACATCGGCTCCGATCGCAACCTGATCGACGCGCGTTTTCCGGTGCAGTGGATCATCCGGCCGCAGACCGACGAGCACCACGACTATCGCGGCTACGCCGGTGAGATCGCGTCGGGCACCTTCACCAAGGGTGACGAGGTGATGGCCCTGCCATCGGGCAAGCGCACACGCATCAAGCGCATCGAGACCTTCGATGGCGAGCTGGAGTTCGCCGGGCCGCCGCAGTCGGTGTCGATCCTGCTCGAGGACGACATCGACGTCTCGCGCGGCGACATGCTCTGCCGGCCGCACAACCAGCCCACCGTCGCCAACGAGCTCGATGCGATGATCTGCTGGATGAGCGACGCGCCACTGCGCGAGCGTGGCCGTTATCTGCTCAAGCACACGACGCGGACGGTCAAGGCACTGGTCGACAACCTGCGCTACCGGATCGACGTGAATACGCTCCACCGCGACCAGCAGGCAGACGAGCTGGGGCTGAACGAGATCGGCCGTCTGCGCCTGCGCACCAGCGGGCCGCTACTGCTCGACCCCTACGACCTGTCGCGCACGACCGGCGGTTTCATCCTGATCGACGAGACAACCTACGACACCGTCGGCGCGGGCATGGTCGTTCAAGCCGGCCCCGAGCAGCAGCAGATGCCGGTCGACGAGATGCTCGATGCGCTCAACGGCGACTCGCCCGCCGAGCTCGAGGCCGCTGCCTAGGTCTGACGGACGCCCGCGGCGCAGGCGAATCCGTGCCGCGCGGCGGGGCTAGAATCACACCAATGGAGCAGACGGGACCGGCGCCTGTCGGGGGCCCGAACGCGTGTCCCTTCGTCGCCCTCGAGTTCGACCGCGATCGTCGCTCCGACCAGCCCGACTACCGGCATCGCTGCTACGCCGAGCCCACGCCTGCCCCGCGCGCCATCGCGCACCAGGAGCAGTACTGCCTCTCACCGCGCTTCGCGGCGTGTCCCATCTTCCAGGACTGGGCCACCCGGGCGGCCGCCCGGCCGCTGCCGGCGCGAGCGACGGCCGACGATCGGGAGCCACCATCAGCCGCGCCGCCTGCGGCCGAGGTCCTCTCCGACGCCGCTGGGTCCACCGCCGAACCTGCGCAGCAGCAGACGCCGGCCGACCTCGAGATGCCGTCCTCGGCAATTGCCGGAGAGGCTCGCGCCGAGCACGGCGAGCAGCTCGCGGCCCCGCTGTTTGCGGCCGCGGCGGAATCCGCGGGCGCTGCACAGGAAGTACCGGACGGCGACGAGCAACTGCAGCAAGCCCAGCCCAGTGAGCGCGAGGAGCCGGCGGATGCCCCGGCGGCCGCCGTGCCGGCATTCCTGTCCGGCCGTTCGTTGCGCCCCGCCTCGCGCGCTGCGCCCACGCCCGCTGCGGCCGATTCGCCCTCTCGACCAACCACCGACCCGATACGGCGCGAGGAGGTGGTGCCCTCGTGGGAGATCGATGGCCGTTATGGCGCACAGGAGTCGGGCGGGCGCGACAGCGGCGGTCACCAGCTGCTCACCTTTGTGGCGGTCGTGGTCATCCTGGCCATCGGCGTCGCCGCCGTGTTCATCATTCCGGGCCTGCTTGCCGGTACGTCCGGGGCCTCACCCACGCCGCCCTTCAGCGCGCTGCCCGGGGCGGGCGCCTCGGCGACGCCACTCTCGAGCATCGAAAACTCCCTCCAGCCGACGCCCACGACCGAGCCCAGCACCACGCCAACGCCGACCCCGGAGGTGACCTTCCGAAGCTACCGGGTCAAGGTGGGCGACACGCTCAACAAGATCGCGCGCCACTTCAAGGTCAACGTCGCCGACATCCTCGCTGCCAACCCGGAGATCACCGACGCGAACCACATTGAACCGGGCCAGACGATCCTCATTCCCGAGCCAGTCACGAGCGCGGCCCCCTGAGGCCGCCTCCGCCTAGCGCGGAGCGAGGTTGATCGCGGTGATCTTGCCTGTTTCGACGCGGAAGGTCGCGTCGAGATGCTGCGACGTAACGCCTGGGCGCACGACCAGCAGGTCACATTCGTAGTTGACGCCGGTGTCGCGCACGGCGCCGGGGATCATCCTGAAACCCTTGTCGGCGCGCAGGAACCAGCCGCCGACCTGGTCGATGCCGCGCAGCACGCGTGAGTTGCCGAGCACGTGCACGCGCATCTCGGCCTTTTCGTCCATCAACGCGAGGGCTGCCTGGCGGTCGCCGGCATTGAGCAGTGAGAAGAACTCCTCCATCGTCTCGACCGCACCCATCGTCGGCCAGTCTAGACGGGCGCCTCAGAAGCCGCCGCCGGCCCCGCCGCCGCCGCCGCCGCCACCACCGCCGCCAAACCCGCTGCCGCTGGAGCTGGGCGAGTTACCGATCGACCCGAGCGCTGACATCATGCCGCCGAAGTCGGGCATGGCCGACGACGAGAACAGGCCCGGCGCAATGCCGCCCGGGCCGCCGGTCGGCGAGCCGACTGACGACGTGTACCAGAGCGGCACCCAGGGCTGATAGGTCGTCACGCCGGCCGCCTCATCCGCGGCGCTCCGCTCGATGACGCTCTCGACCTGCTGTTGCAGCCCGAGCGCTGTGCCCCACACGACTGCCTGGTCGGGAGTCTGGAGCCAGGCCAGGTTCGGCTCTTCCACGACCTGCTGCATGGAGCGTGCCTGCTCCATGGTCCGCTCCATCGTTCGCCGGTACGCCGCGAGCATGGCGTAGATCACCGCGCCGGCCATCGTGCGCGCCGGCATCACCCGTGAAAGCAGCACCATCACCACGCCGGCTGCTCCCAGTGCGCCGCCGAGTACCGTGACGCCCTGGCTGGGGATGCTTTCGGCGCCGAAAAACAAGAGCACGCCGAGCGAGGCGATGAGGATCCCACGGCCGGCCCAGCGCCGGGTCGACTTGCCCGGTGCCTCGCGGAACCAGCCCTTGCTGACGAGGTGGTCCTCGAGCTTCTTGTTGAACGTGTCGACGTGCGTGCCGAACTTGAGCAGGTCGTCGGGCGCGATGTAGTTGTCGGTGGAGTCCGCTGCAATTCCTTGGAGGCTGGTGAGGGCGTACTCCTCGGCGTCGCTCAGCGGGCCGCGCTGGTTGCGCCGGGCGGCGGGATCGGTGGGCGCGGCATTGTTCACCTGGATACCGGCCTTGGTCGACATCAGGTGCTTCTCCTGGCGAAAAGTGATCGAGCCACGACTCGCCAGGTCGAGCATCGCGGTGGTCAAAGCCCGGCGCGTCGTACGGCCCTCCCAGATCACCGCGGCCGAGGCCGCGGTCAGGTCGGGCGGCGGTGCGGGCATCAGGATCGACGGATCGTCGAGGTAGACCGGGTCGCGGCCGTAGCGCAGCCACCACCAGCCTGCCCAGCCGACCAGCAGGAGGAAGACCAGCGGCGCGGCGACAAGACCGATCAGCGCGTCGACGATGCGCGCGTTCTGCAGCGCCGCGGCGTGCTCGGGCGTGGCGGCATCGTTGATCTTGTTCATCGCCGCCAGCAGCGCGCCATCCATGTCGCACTGCTCCAGCAGAGGCAGCATGTCGTCCTGGTAGATCGATTGGCGCTCCTGGTTACTCAGGAAGGCAGCCGCGTAACCGGGACCGGCGTACAGCTGGACCTGGCCATGGCACAGGCTCTCGTCCATGTTGAACAGGATCGCCAGGCCGTCGTCGAAGCCTTTGCGGCCGACGCCCCATTTGTCGATCAGGTCATTCGCATCCTGGACCGTCGAGTCGGTGGTGGCGCCCGGCTTTACCTGGGTGTAGACGACGATCCCGGCGGCCGTCCGCTGGGTGATGGCGACGATCATGTTCTGGACCGTCTGCTCCGTCGCCGGCGACAGGATGCCGGCGTAGTCGTAGACGTACTGGCCGTCCTGCGGTGGCGGATAGGGCGGACCAGCCGCCGGCGCTGCCAGAGCGCTGGCGGTGAGCCCGAGGACCACGAAGCTGACTGCGAGCAGGCGCAGTACCCAGCCCACAAGAGATCGTCTGCGGCTGCTCATGCGTGCGCCTCCCCGATGGCAACAGACGCCGCGAGGGTCACGCGAGCGTCGGCGCGGATGCGCCTGACCAGCTCCGCGGCAAGCTCGTAACGGCCAAAGCTGGGCATGATGTACGTGCCCTGAACGAACCCGGCCAGTCGCTCGAGCAGCGCATGGGCCATCTCGAGCCCGACCTCGGCGCTCCGCTCGCCGGCTGCGGCCATGGCCGCGCGGACCTCGTCCGGGATGGTGATGCCGGGCACCTCGTTGTGCAGGAACTCGGCATGCCGGTGGGTATGCAGCGGCAGCACGCCGAGCAGCACCGGCCGTGGCAGGCCGCCCGGCCAGCGTCGCGCGGCGCGTTCCATGAACGACTCCCATTGCTCGGCGGCGTAGATGGGCTGGGTCATGATCAGGTCCGCGCCCGCGTCGAGCTTGGCTGCCAGGCGCTCGATCTCGCGCTCGGGATCGGCGGCGGTAGGGTCGACGGCACAGGCGATGGTGAAACCGGCCGGCGATCCGATTGGCTTGCCGGCCTGATCCTCGCCGCGATTGAGCCGGGCCAGGATGCCGACGAGGCCGACCGAATCGACGTCCCAGATGCCGGTGCCGGCCGGGTAGTCGCCGATGCGCGGCGGATCGCCGGTGAGCGCGAGGATGTTGCGCACGCCCAGCGCGTGAGCGCCGAGCAGCTCTGATTCGAGCGCCATCAGGTTGCGGTCGCGCGTGGTCACGTGGACGATGCACTCGAGATCGAGGTCGTGCTGGATACCGAAGGCGACGGCCATCGCGCCCATGCGCACACGCGCCATGGCGCTGTCGCTGACGTTGACGACGTCGACGCCGGCTTCCTGCAAGAGGCGGCCGGCCTCGATGGTGCGCTCGATGCGCACCGAGCGCGGGGGGTCGATCTCGACGCTGACCACGAAACGGCGCTCGGCCAGCAGCTCGGCGAGGCGGGTGGGTGGCGGCGATTCGAGCGGGCTGGCCGCCAGCAGCTCGGCGATCGGCGTGCGCGGTTCGGTGACGGTGCTCCCTGGCTCGTTGGCCGGCGTGGGTATCCTGCCCTGGGCCAGGTCGAGCGCGAGGCGCATCTGGCGAATGTGCTCGGGCGTCGTGCCGCAGCAGCCACCGATGATTCGCGCGCCGGCATCGAGGAAGCGCGCGATTTCGGCCCCGAAGTACGCAGGCCCCGCGGCGTAGACGAACTGACCCTCGATGCGCTGCGGCAGGCCGGCGTTGGGCACGATCGAGCGCGCCAGGCCGGGTGACGGCCGGCCCATCTGCACCAGTGCGTCGAGGCAGATGAGCGGGCCCACGCCGCAGTTGACGCCCACTGCGTCGACTCCCGCCACGGCCAGTGCGCTGGCCGCTGTCTGCGGGCTGGTACCGTCGATCGCGGTGAGCTCCTCGCCGAAGGTCATCTGGGCGATGATCGGCAGGTCGGACAGCGACTGCGCCTCGGCGATGCCGAGCGACAGCTCGGCCAGCTCGCTGAACGTCTCGAACAGCAGCACGTCGATGCCACCTTCGAGCAGACCTTCGATCTGCTCGCGGAACGCGACCCGGATCTCAGCGTCAGACAGCCGGTCCGGGCCGTGGACGGGCGTCTCGAGCGGGCCGATCGAGCCCGCGACGAGCACGTCGCGACGGCCGGCGACGTCACGCGCCTCGCGCGCCAGTTGCGCCGCTCGCCGGTTAAGGGCGGCCGTGCGCGCGGCGAGGCCGAACGGCGCCAGGCGCAGGCGGTTGGCGCCGAAGGTGTTGGTTTCGATCGCATCGGCACCGGCGGCGATGTATTCGCGGTGGATGGCCGAGATCAGCTCCGGGCGCGACTCGGCCAGCTCGTCGAGCGGCGTTCGTTGCGGCACTCCCCGGCTGAACAGCAGCGTGCCCATCGCGCCGTCGAGCAGCAGTGGCGCGCGGGCGAGACGCTCGGCAAATGCCTGGCGCGGCTGTGACGTGCTGTTCCCCATCGCGACGCTAGGTTACCGCCCGCCTGCGGCGCAGGACACGTACGGCGGGGCCGCCATCCCAGGCCAATTCGAGCGGCAGCGGCCGCCCGTTGTAGGTGCTTGCCATCGCCGCGCCGTAGGCACCGGTCGCGCCGAGCGCCACCAGGTCGCCACGCTGCAGCTCGGGCAACTGGTAGGTGCCCACCGAGTCGGTGCTCTCGCACACCGGGCCGTCCACGCGAACCTCGAGTGTCGGCGCCGCGTCCGCCAGTGGCCGGCCGAGCGACGTCAGCACCGCCAGCGGATGATGCGCGCCGTACAGTGCCGGTCGGATCAGCTCAGTCATGCCCGCATCCATGACGATGATCGGCCGCGTGCGCCGGCGCACGTGGAGGACGCGGGCGATGAGCCAGCCGCAGCCGGCAACCACGGCCCGGCCGGGTTCGATGGCCAGCCGCGCCGGCCGAGCCGCACGGGATAGTCGCTCGAGCTCGGCCGCCGCCTGTACCGCGAACGTGGCCGGCGGCGGCACGCTCGGCTGCTCGGCCGCATCGTCCATCTCGACCGGGAAGCCGCCGCCTGCGTCGAGCGTGTCGAAGTCGGTCAGCGTGGCGCGCTGGAGCTCGAGCAGTCGGAGGCCCACCCGAAAGGCCGACCGCCAGGCGTCGACTGCGCCGAGTTGCGAGCCGACGTGCAGATGGATGCCGCGCCAGCGCAACGGGCCGGACGGTCCGCCGCCGGCGGCGATGACGGCCGGCAGCTCGTCGGCCAGCACGCCGAACTTCGATGCCGCTGCCCCAACGGCGAGCTCGCGCAGTGTCTCCGGCGCGACCCGCGGGTTGACGCGCACCAGCACGTCGAGGCGCACCCCGGCCTCGGCGGCGAGACGAGCCAATGAGGCCGCATCCTCGACGCTCTCGAGGCTGGTCCACAGAAGCGGCGTTGCGGCGGTCGCCAGGGCGACGGCGGCCGCCAGGTCGGCGTCGGTCTTGCCGATGCCCTCGAGCGCGGTCAGCGCCGGCGGAAAGCCGGCGCGCCGGGCAAGTTCCAATTCGCCGCGCGACACGGCACTCACGCCGTAGCCCTGCTCGAAAAGGTTGCGGACCAGGCGCGGCAACCAGTTGGCCTTGAGCGAGTAGAGCCTGAGCCAGGGATCGGGAAAGGCGCGGCGCAACGCGGCTGCATCCGCGCGCAGTCGCCCAAGGTCGTACAGGTAGAAGGGCGTGTCGAAGCGGCGCGTCGCGCGCCGGGCGGCCTCGGCCAGCGCGGGGTTCAGGCGCGTGGCGTGATCAGCCGCACCAGCGCGATCAGCGCTGAAACCACGCTGATGACCAGCGAAGTCAGGAAGGCGGCCACGACCACGTCGAGGTTGAAGGCATGCGTGGGCCAGCGGGCGAGCGTGAAGCCCAGCTGCAACTGGCCGCTGATCAGCGCCAGTAGCAGCACCAGGGCGGTGTTGATGACGAAGCCGACCAGGCCGAAGCTGAGCAGGTTGAGTGGCAGGCTGAGCAGCTTGACGATCGGCCGCAGGTACGCGTTGATCACGCCAAAGATGGCGGCCACTACCAGCAGCTGCCACCACTCGCCGTGGAATCCGACGCGCGGCACGAGGTTGACGGCAGCGATCAGAGCGACCGCGTTGACGAGGATGCGGATGGCGACATCGATCACAGCGCGCGCCATGCTACATCCGCGCACCCCGGCTACGATGGGCCGAGCGCACCACGGAGGGCTCGTTGACCGAAGCCGCGCAACCGGACTTCTTGCCGCTCGTCGGCGATGGCCGGCCGGAGCCACAGACACCGTTCGATTTCGCGCTGCAGCGTCTGCTCGACGACCTGTTCGCGGCCTACCCCACGTGGGCCACCCAGATCGGCTACCACGGTTACGACGACCGTTGGCCGGACTGCACGCCGTCCGGCCGCGAGGCTCGCCTGGCGATGCTGCGCCACCACCGGGCGCGGCTGCAGGTGCTCGCCGACGGCGACCTGAGCGATGCCGAGCAAATCGACCGCGGCATCGCGCTCGAGGCGATCGACTCGCTCGAGTTCGACGAAGCCGAGCTGCGCGACGCTGCCTGGGATCCGCTCCGCCACGTCGGTGTCGTGGGCGGCGGCTTGTTCAGCCTGCTGGCGCGCGAATACGCGCCGTGGCGGCACCGTGGCGGGGCGTTTGCCGCTCGCCTGCGCAGCCTGCCCATCTACCTCGGGGCTGCCGCGGACGGTCTGACCGGCCTTTCCGGACGACCTGTGTCGCTACTGCACACTCAGACGGCGCTGGCCCAGCTGGCCGGACTCGACGAGCTGATCGTGCAGGGCCTTGCCGAGGCCGCCGCCCAGGATGACCGGGGGGGCGATGGCGAGACCAGCGCCCAGATCACGGCTGCGGCTGCACCGGCCCGCGCGGCCATCGTCGAATTTCGTCGGCGGCTGAGCGAAGAGGTCATGCCGCGCGCCGCCGGGGAGGGGCGGCTGGGACCGCGACTCTTCCAGGCCAAACTGCACCACACGCTGGCCAGCGACCTGCCCTACGCCGAGCTGGAGCGCCGCGCGCGGCGCGACTACGAACTGGTACGCGCCGAGATGGCGCGACTGGCCCGCCTGGCGTGGGCCAATTGGTTGCCGGGTGAACCGTTGCCCGATATGAGTGACCCTGAGGCCGACGACCTGATCGTGGGACGCGTGCTCGATGCCATAGCGCGCGACCATCCTCGAGCCGACGAGCTGCTCGACTGGTGCACCACCGAGGTGCGGCGCCTGGAGCGGTTCTGCGCCGAACGTGAGGTCATCGGGCTGCCCGACGAGCCGCTGAAGCTCACCTGGACGCCCGTGTTCATGCGCGCTTACGGCGGCGCATTCCTAAATTCGCCGGGCCCGCTCGACAAGGGCATGTCGAGCTACTTCTGGATCACGCCGCCCGCCGACGATGCCACACCGGCCGACGTGGAGTCGTACCTGCGCGAGGACAACGCGCGCATGCTCCGGCTGCTGTGCATCCACGAGGGGGTGCCCGGCCACTTCCTGCAGGGTGCGTGGGCCAACCGTTCGTCCGACCTGGCGCGTGGCGTGTTCGCCAGCGGCATGTTCGCCGAGGGCTGGGCCGTCTACGTGACCCAGGTGCTGATGGACCTCGGCTACGGCGATCACGAGCCGGCACTGATGCTCACCCACTGGAAGTTCTACCTGCGCGCAATCACCAACGCGATCATCGACGTCGCCATCCATACCACCGGCATGAGTGAGGAGGAAGCGCTGCAGCTGATGGTCGAAGGTGGCTTCCAGGAGGAACACGAGGCGCGCGCCAAATGGCTCCGCGCGCGGTTGACCTCGACGCAGCTGTCGACCTACTACCTGGGTTCCATCGAGCTATGGGATTTGGAAGTGCTGGCGCGCCAGCGGGCGGCTCTGGCGGCAGGCGCAGGTGCCCATGCCGTGCCAGCCCAGCGCGTTGTCGGCGGGCTTGGAGACACACCGGGCTTCGACTACCGTGCCTATCTCGAATCGGTCGTCTCCCACGGCACGCCGCCGGTCAAGTGGCTGCGCCGCATCCTGCTCGGCGAGGGCGGCGCGGCCTAGATGGACTTCGGCCTCATCCTGCCCAGCTATCGCGCTGGTGCGTCGACCGAGTCGATCGATGCGGCGGCCGAGACGGCGGCGCGGCTGGGCTGGCACTCGGTGTTCACGACCGACCACATCCTGGTCAACCCGTCAGCCCGCGCCGAGGACTACTACAACCTCTACGACGCGCTCCTGACGCTGCCCCACATCGCCGCGCGCCAGCCCGCGCTGCGCGTCGGCGTCAGCGTGTTGGTCGTGCCCATGCGCCGCGCGGTCGTGCTCGCCAAGGAGCTGGCAACCATCGACGCGCTGTCCGGCGGGCGGCTGATCCTGGGTGTCGGCGTCGGCTGGAACGAGGCCGAGTTCGGGAACGTGGGGGTTGCCGACCTGTTCCGGCGGCGTGGAGCGTACCTCGACGAGGCGATCGCCCTGTGGCGTCACCTGTGGAGCGGCAACACGGGCCGGTTCGAGGGGCGCTTCCAGAGCTTTGACGACGTGCGCTTCGCGCCGCTGCCGCCGCAGGGAGCCGACCTGCCCATCTGGGTGGGTGGGCGCGAGGAGGCTGCCCTGCGGCGAGCAGGCCGGCTGGCCCAGGGTTACCACGCCACCGCTTCGGGTCCCTCCCAGCTGGCGGTGCGGATCCCGGTCGTGCGCGCTGCGGCCGCGCAGGCGAACCGTCCGATGCCCCGCCTGTCGGCGCGCATCCGCGTGGCCTTCGGACCGCACGAGGTGCCCTTCTACATGCTCGCGGGCACGTCGCAGCAGATGGTCGGGGAGGTTCGTTCTTTCGCGGAGATCGGGGTCGACCATCTGGCGCTCGACTTCGCCGAGACGGACCCCGAAGCGCTCAGCCGCCTGATGGTCCGCTTCGACGGCGAGGTTGCCGCCGCGATCCGATGAGCGAGGGCGTACCCGGGGCACCACCTCGGCGACCAGCGAGCGCGCGGTCGCGGGCGGTTGCCCCAACCGAAGGCGGCCAGCCTCCGAGTAACGAAGAGCTGGCGACGATCGAGCGACAGCAGACTGGCCTGTCCGAGCAGGCTGGCGCGACCCTGTCCGATGATGAGGAGTTGGGCGTGACCTGGGTGCGCTTCGGCCGCGGCCCGGCGCTCGACTATGCGACCGCGACGCGCTGGCCGGCCGACGAGGCCCGTCAGCGGCTGGCCACGCTGGCCCTGCGCATGCGGGCGGCCGGCGCCTGGCCGACGGTCGTCGTGGATGAGACGACCCTCGCACGCGCGGAGCTGACGAGGGCGCTCGCCGAGGCCGGCTGGCTGCGTGTCGCCCGCGAGCAGACGATGTACACGCGCCACCCGGCCGTGGTCCCGCATCTCGACTCGGGCCTGCGCGTGGAGGCGGTCACGCCCGCCACGGCGGCCGAATGCGTGCGCCTCGAGACGCTCGTCTTCGGACTGCCGCTCGAGCAGCTGCCGGCGCGCGCCCAGCGGCTGGCGGGCAGCCTGGACGCCGGGCAATTGCGCGCGTTCCTGCTGCGGCTGGTGCGCGAGCCGCTCGCCGGCGCGCGCCTGACGCCTGGCCCGGGCGTCGCGGCGATCACCGCGATCGGCGTGGCGCCCCGTCACCGCCGGCGCGGCTACGGCCGGATGATCACCGCGATCGCCGTCCGCGCCGGCCTGGCCACCGGCCACGGGCTGGTTTGGTTGTCCGTCGAGGAGACCAACGACGCCGCAATTGCCCTCTATCGCGGCCTGGGATTCGAGCCATCGTTCGCGTGGTCGCGCTGGATCGCCCCGGTCTAGCCCGTCTCCGCCGCCGTCCTGTCGGTCGACTGCGCGAAGTCGAAGCGCAGGCGAACCTTTGAGCTGCCTCCGACGGCGAGGCGCAGCGGCCAGCGGTAGATCAGGCAGGAGCCCTGGTAGACGCGCTCGAAGCCGGCCTCGGAGTTGGAGACGGTTTCGACCGGATACCAGCTTGCCGGCGCCGGCGGATCGGCACGCGCGCTGAGCGCGACACCCTCGTATTCGTTGCCAAATGCCAGATCGATACCTGCGGCCACGGCGCCGGCCGAATCGTGACGCGTCTGGTGCCCCTTCCAGGAGTAGTACGCCGCCGGGTTTCCGCCGCCGCCCATCAGGTTCACGTTGGACTCGATTTCGAGCGTGCCCGCGAACGGGCCGCCACCTTCGTTGCGAATCTCCACGGTGACGATCAGGGAGCCCGCCAGGCGCCCGCCGTCGAGCATGATCGTCTTGCGCAGCGTGAGCGCGTCGGCGGAACGGGTGGTGACCAGCTTGCGGTCGGCCGCCAGCTCGATCGCCCAGGCTCCGGTCACGAAGTTGCCGACCTCGCGTCCGTCGCTCGCCCGCACGCGGGTCAGGGCGCTGCGTCGCTCGTAGTCGTCGTAGGCCAGCAGCTTCGACAGACCCGCCTCCTTGGCGGACAGCTGCTCATGGGGACTGAGTGATTCCCCAGCGCCGATGCTCTCCAGCGCGGCGGCGCCCATCTTCATCAAGGCCTGGTGATACGCCTCGGGACGGCGTCGTAGCACCGACGCGAACGCGACCCGCGACGCGCGCAGGTCCCACGACTCGATGCCCGCGCCCTCGCCGACGTCGACCAGCACCGTCTGGCCGGTTGTCCCGAGCATCACCTCGTCGACACCGTCGAGGTCGAAGTCGGCAAGGCCGCTGAGCGGCCGCCCGTCGCTGGCGATGTCCTCTGCCGCGATCAGCTCGGCGAGCGTGGCCATGCGCATGTGGACGATGTAGATGCCGCCGAACAGGCCGTGCCAGTAGCAGTCGTTCGACTGCCCGCGGTAGAGGTGGTCGCGGGCCCGCTCGCGTGCCTCGCCCGCGGCCATCGCCGCGACCGCCGCGGAGACGCGCAGCATCTGCTTCTCGAGCGAGTTGACCTCTCGGTAGCGTGACTGAAAGTTGCGCCACAGGCCGCCGTGCAGGAAGCGCGCCGCGGGCGAGTCGTGCTCGACCGCCTCCTCGAGCAGGTCGTGGAAGACGTTCGCCTCGGAAGGCGGCAGCGCCCACTCGGTCATCTCCACGTACGAGGTGGCGGGCACGTAGATGCGCCCGGCGGGAGCGTGATCGGCCATCCATTCGGACGGCGTCACGGTCCTCAGCCAGTCCGCGTTCTCCTCGATGGCGCTGAAGCACTGTTCGATCCAACCGTCGCTGCCCCAGCACAGCTCGTCGGTGCCCGGCCAGGCGCCGAATTTCTCCCCGTCATCGCCCATCACGCCCAGTCGATCGCCATCGACCACGGCCGACGCGCGCAGGTACTCGATGAGCTCGGGCACCGGCCGCCAGGGAATTCGGTAGCGCAGCCCTTTCTCGGTGCCGAAGACGGTCAGCCGGCGGCCCTGGTCGTCAGTCGTGAAGGTGCCCCACATTGCGTCCTCGGCCACCGACGCGCCGCGCAGGTGATTGTCGTCGAGCACCGTGTAGGCGTAGCCGGCCTGCGCCAGGTCGAAGGGCAGCGACGGCTCCCAGACGCGTTCCGCAAGCCAGGCGCCAGCGGGCGGCGCCCCGAAGCGCCGCGCCAAGTCGTCGCGCATGCGCACGAGCTGGCCATGCCGGTCGCCTTTGGGGAGCGCCACGAGGATCGGCTCGAACTGACCGCCGCCCAGGATCTCTACCTGGCCGCGATCGACCAGCGCCCGCAGGCGGGTGAGGGCGTCGGGCTGGTTGTCGTCCATCCATTCGAGCAGTGGCCCGGTGTAATGGAGGCCGACCCGGATGCGCTCATGGCGCTCGAGCGCGGCGATCATGGGTTCATAGGCGCGCTGGTATATGTCATCGATCACCCAGCCGAAGTTCCCCGCCGGCTGGTGGTTGTGAATGACCAGGGCAAGTGCGATCGAACTTGTCACGGGTAGTGCCGGCCCGCTGAGACGGTTTCTGGACGACTTCGGGTCAGGTGCGCGAGCGCGTCCCGGCGCCGGCCACGGCGCGGCGCCGCTGGCGCGACGGCGCCGGCTGCTGCTTGCTCGCGGGCAGGTACAGCTCGTCGACATACTCACGCAGCATGCGGCTGGTCGAGAACTGCCAGATGGTCGAGGCCATGGCTTCCTTCATCAGCGCCAGCCAGCGCTGTGGCAGGCCGGCCTCGTCGCGGTCGTAATAGGCCGGCGTGATCTCCTCTTCAAGGAGCCGGTAGAGGTCCTGGACATCGGCCCAGTCCTGGGCGGCCTCGTCGGGTTCCTGCTCGCGGCCGCCGATCGCCCAGCCGTTGCGGCCGTTGTAGCCCTCGTCCCACCAGCCATCGAGCACAGACACATTGACCACGCCGTTCATGGCCGCCTTCATGCCGCTCGTGCCCGACGCCTCGAGCGGCCGGCGCGGGTTGTTAAGCCACACGTCGACACCCTGCACCAGGTAGCGCGCGACCCGGATGTCGTAGTCCTCGATCACGAAGACGCGGTTGGCGAACTTGGGCGAGCGGCTGTGGGTAAAGATGTCCTGGATGACCCGCTGGCCGGGTCGGTCGGCCGGATGGGCCTTGCCGGCGAAGACGATCTGCACCGGACGCTGCTCGTTGAGCAGGATGCGTGCCAGGCGCTCCTCGTCGGCGAAGACCAGCGCCGCGCGCTTGTAGGTCGCGAAGCGCCGGGCGAAACCGATTGTCAGCACGTCCTGGTCGAGCGCCGCGGCCAGCGCCGCGAGCAGGCTGGGTGCCTCGCCGTGGCGGGCGAACTGCGACGACAGGCGACGGCGACAGAAGAAGGCCAGCTCCAGCTTCTGGCGCCGGTGCGCTTCCCACACGTCGGCATCGGAGAGGTTGTCGATCTTCTGCCAGAAGGGCTTCTCCTGCGGGTCCAGGTTGTCAAGATCGCCGCCCAGTTGTTGGTACAGCCGACGGAACGGCTCACCCACCCAGGACGGGGGATGGACGCCGTTGGTGATGGCAAGGATCTGCTTCTGGCCGACTGTGTTCCACGTTGCGTTGGCCGTCTCGGCGTGCAGCCGGCTGACAGCGTTGGCGCCGTTGGTCGTGCGCAACGAGAACGCCGTCATGTCGAATTGTCCGGGGTCGCCGTCCGGGCCGCGCCCGGTCTCGAGGATGCGCTCCAGGTCGAGGCCCGTGCCATCGCCGAGGGGCGCCGCCAGGCGCCGCACCAACCCGGTGTCGAAGCGCTCGTTGCCGGCTGAGACCGGCGTATGAATGGTGAACACGGCGTTGCGCCGGACGCGCGCCAGGGCCTGGTCGAGCGACGCCCCATCGACGGTCAGCTCGCGCGCCCGCTCGACGAGCATGAACGCGGAGTGGCCCTCGTTCAGGTGCCACACCGCGGGCGCGATGTGCAGCGCGCGCAGGGCGCGCACGCCGCCGACGCCGAGCACCTTCTCCTGGTGCAGGCGCATCTCGCGCCCGCGCACGTACAGGATGTGCGTGATCGGCCGGTCAGACTCGTCGTTCTCCGGGATGTCCGTGTCGAGCAGCAACAGCGGGACGCGGCCTACCTGGGCCAGCCACACGGCGCACCAGATCTTGCGCCCGGGTAGATCGACGTCTATGCGCAGCGGTTCGCCGTCCGGTCCGGTCACCTGGCGCAGTGGCAGGCGGGCCGGGTCGTAGTCGGGGTAGGCGTGCTCCTGATGGCCGTCGGCGTCGATCGTCTGGCGGAAGTAGCCGTGGCGATAGAACAGGCCGACCGCGACGAAGGGGATGGCCATATCCGAGGCGGCCTTGAGGTGGTCACCGGCGAGCACGCCCAGGCCGCCCGAGTAGATGCCCATTGACTCGTGCAGCCCGTACTCGGCGCAGAAGTAGCCGACCGGCCCCTCGAGCGCGGTGCCGTGCTCGCGCGCGAACCAGTGCCCGGCGCCGTTCTCCATGTAGCGGTCGAAACCGTCGAGCAGAGTCCGGTATTCGGCCATCAGGTCGACGTCGGACAGGATGACCGACCAATCGCGGTGGGCCTGGAGCAGCGGCACCGGGTTGCGGTAACGCAACCAGCCCGGCGCGTCGATGCGGCGGAAGAGGACGCGCACGCGTGGGTGCCACACCCAATAGTGGTTGTACGCGAGGCGCTCCAAACCCTCGAGTTGTGCCGGCAAGCGCAGGCCCGGCGGAGGCAGTGTGGGTACTTCGATCCTGCGTGGCAATGTGGCTGCGATGCTACAGGACCCCTGTGCACGTCGTGAACCGGTTCAGATGGCGCGAGTTGCGCGAACCTTCAGGCGATAGCATCGAGGGCGATGCGCGTCGCGATGATCGCTTCCGAGTGCGAGCCCTACGCCAAGACCGGTGGCCTGGCCGACGTGGTGGATGCCCTCGCACGTGCCGTGGGCCAGCTCGGCCACGAGGTGGACGTGTACCTGCCGCTCTACCGCGGTCTGCGGCCACCGGAGGCGACTGAGACCCTCGAACTGTCCGTGCCGACCGGCGAAACGGGCGGCGTGAGGGTCGCCCTGCGGACGGCCCCGGGCCGTGGCTATCGGCTGCGCCTGGTCGACCACCCGCCGAGCTTCGACCGGCCCGATTACTACGTCGTTGACGGCCACGATTATCCCGACAACGGCTTCCGTTTTGCGTTGCTGGGACGCACCGCTCTCGAGGCGATGCTGGCCGAGGACCGGCCGGCCGACGTGGTGCACGGCCACGACTGGGAGGGCGCCCCGGCGCTCCTGCTGCTGCAGGAGCGGTACGCGGAAACGGCGCTGGCGGACACAGCCGCGGTGCTGACCTGCCACAACCTGGCCTACCACGGCTGGGTGCCGCGCGCGTCCGCGGGGCAGCTCGACCTGCCCGCCTCGGTCGGCGCGCCTCAAGGGGTCGACCTGCTGCGCGAGGGGCTCCGGGCCGCCGACCTGGTGACCACGGTCAGCCCGACCTTTGCCCGCGAATCGCTGGGGCCGGAGTTCGGCGCCGGCGTGGACGATGTGCTGAGCACACTGGGCGACCGCTACATCGGCATCCTGAACGGCATCGACACCGAGCTCTGGAATCCGGCCACCGACGCTGACCTGCCGGCGCGCTACTCGGCCGACGACCTCGCCGGAAAGGCCAGCTGTCGCTCGGCATTGTGCGCCGAACTGGGGCTCGACCCGGACGGTCCGCTGCTGGCGATGGTCAGCCGGCTCGACCCGCAGAAAGGCTTCGATCTGCTGGCCGCCGCTGCGCCGCGGCTGCTCGCCGACGGTGCGCGGATATGCGTATTAGGAACGGGCGATCGCGCACTCATCGCGCGGCTCACCGGCTTGGCCTCCGAGCGGCCGGGTCGACTGGCCGTCGTCGATCGCTTCGACCGCGCGCTGGCGCGGCGGATGTACGCCGGCGCCGACGCATTCCTGATGCCGTCGCGCTTCGAGCCGTGCGGCCAGACCCAGATGATCGCCATGCGTTATGGCACGCCGCCCATCGTGCGCGCCACCGGTGGGCTGGCGGACACGGTTAGTGACGCCGACGCGCAGCCATCGTCCGGCGTCGGCTTCAGCTTCCTGGCGGCTGACCCGGATGGCCTGCTGGACGCCTGCCGGCGGGCGCTGGCAGCGCTCGCCGACGAGCCGCGCTGGCGGGCCATCCAGGGGCGTGGGATGGCGCTCGATCAATCCTGGCACGGCCCGGCGCGCGAGTATGTGGCGCTGTACCGGCGTGCGCTTGAGATCGCTGGCGCAACAGGCGTCCGGGAAGCCTGAACGCTCGTTACTCCGTCGCCGGCTCTCCGTTCGCGCCGGATCTCGCACCCCTGCCGACCAGTCTCACGGTGACGCTCGACCTGGTGGCGCGCGCACACGTGACAGTTACGGTCGAGACCAGTGGCGGCCAGCTCGTCGACACTCTTGTGGCGGACCAGCGACTGCGCCGGGGCCGCCACTCGCTCAGCTGGCAGGGCACGGATTCGGCTGGCAGGCAGGTCGCCGACGGCGTCTATCTCATGCGCAGGTGGCGCGTAGGGCAGGCACCAGCCAGACGATTTCACGCCAGGTGCGCAAAGGTTTGCCGCCCATCTACCCGGCGAATCCGGGCGCGATCGTGGTCTCGGTCGACGCCGGTCACGGGGGGCGCTACGGCGGCGCCCTCGACTTCGGATATCGCGAAAAGGACCTCAACCTCGACATCGGTCTCAAGCTGCGCGATCTGCTCCAACACGCCGGCGTTCAGGTGGCGATGTCGCGCACGGCCGATGTCAGGCTCAACGAGCCACCGGGCTACCAGCTGATCGATGCGCCTCAGGGCAGCGTTTCGGCGGGGAGCAACATCGGCTACCGCTTCCGGGTGACGAACCGGGGCAACGTGGCCAGCTCGGGCTGGCGGCTGGTCTTGGGGAGCGTGCCGGCCGTTCCGGTCTATGACGGGTCGGGCAATCCGGGCATGACGATCGGCTCTGCCGCCGTGCCCGACGGCCTCGCTCCGGGTGAGTCAGTCACTGTGAATGTCGCAGCCGTCGCTCCGGCGGGCGCAGGCAGCTGGCTGGTCAAATCGGATATCCAGCTTGGCAATGGCAGCCGGCTCTCGACGATTGGTGTCGTGCCCCTGCAGGTCCCACTCGTCACCAACGACTGACTCCCGGCTGTTATCGTCCGGCGGCAGATGGGTTTGCTTGAGGGCAGGAAGGCACTCATTTTTGGTGTCGCCAACGATCACTCGATCGCTTGGGGCATCGCGCGGGCACTGCACGAGCATGGCGCGCTGGTCGGTTTCAGCTCGATCGAGTCTCTGATCGACAAGCGCGTACGGCCGCTGGCGGAAAGCATCGGGTCGACGTTCGTCGAGCCGTGCGACGTGCAGGACGACGCGCAGATCGAACGAGTTTTTCGTACCTGGCAGCAACGCGAGGGCAGGCTCGACGTGTTGGTCCACGCACTCGCCTTCGCCCGGCGGGAAGAGCTCGATGGGCGTTTCGTCGACACGTCACGCGACGGTTTCGCGCTCGCGCTCGACGTCAGCGCCTACTCGCTGGTGGCCCTCGCTCGCGCCGCGCAGCCGCTGATGAAAGATGGCGGTTCGATCATGACCCTGACCTATTACGGGGCCGAGAAGGTGGTCGCCAATTACAACGTGATGGGTGTTGCCAAGGCGGCCCTCGAGGCCAGCGTGCGCTACCTGGCGGCGGACCTTGGCCCGGCGGCGATCCGCGTCAACGCCATCAGCGCGGGGCCGATTCGTACCCTCGCGGCCAGCGGCATCGCCGGCTTCCGGGGGATGTACGGGAAGTTCCGCGACGTCGCGCCGCTGCGACGCAACGTAACCCCGGAGGACGTCGGCGGCGCGGCGGTGTATCTGGCCAGCGACTTGTCGGCGGGCGTGACCGGCGAGGTGATCCACGTGGACGCCGGCTTCAACGTGCTCGGCGTGGCGGTTCCCGAAGGTTGAGCCGGCTGCCGGCGCTCGGCCCGCGCGGCGAAGGCTGGGTCGCCGGCCAGTTCGCACTCTTCGCTGCGATCATCGCCGCTGCCTGGCTGGGTGGACTGGCAGTCGGCGAGCCGACACTCGACATCGTGCGCCTGCTCGGCGCGCTGCTGATCCTGATCGCGCTCCTGACCATCGGCCTCGGCGGCTGGCAGCTGGAGCGATCGCTGAGTGTCATGCCGCGACCCGCTCGCTCAGCAGTCCTGGTGGAGCGCGGGCTGTACCGCTGGGTGCGCCACCCCATCTACGCTGGCGTGACCCTCGCGGGGCTGGGCGGCAGTGTCTACACCGCCTCGCCGCTGGCTGGCGCGCTGACTGTCCTGCTGGCGGTGTGGCTCGACCTCAAAGCGCGCCGCGAGGAGGCCTGGCTGCGCGAGCGATATCCCGGCTATGCCGAGTATTCGGCGCGTACATGGAGGTTCATCCCGGGGGTCTACTGAGCCGCGTCAGGCGGCGGTAGTGGCGTCGCCGTCGCTCGACGCGCCTGGCGTTGGCGCTGGCGCCGGTAGTGGGGCGGCGGGGACACCGATGGTCGTCCAGTCGCGCGGCCGCGACGAAGTCGGCCGCCACTCGGTGTCGGCGTTGGGCACCTTCATGCGACCCTCGAACAGGGCGTCGAACGTATCGCCATCGATGCGCTCCTCATGGACGAGGTAGACGCCGATGCGGCGCAGCTTGTCGATGTGTGCGACGAGCGTCTCGCGCGCCTTCGCGTATGCGTCGTCGAGGATGGACGCCGCCGCGCGCGTGGCCGCGCCCTGTAGCTCGGACGGCAGTGCCCCGTCGCGCTTGGCCGCGAAGAAGGACAGCACGCCGCGACCGGACGCGCCGACCTGCTCCTGGCGCGGGTCGCGGCCCATGCCCCAGCGATGGACCATCGACGTGGCGATCTGGGTGGCCTTCTCGAAGTCGTTGGCTGCGCCGGGGGTGACCTCGTGGAAGAGCAACTCCTCGGCCGCTCGGCCGCCCATCAGCGCGACGAGCCGTGCGGTCAGGTCCGACTCCGAAGGCAGGTCGTTGTCCTCTTGTGAGCTGACGGTCACGCCGAGCGACTCGCCGTGAGCGAACAGGCTGATCTCCTCGACCCGGCGCGAGTCGCCGAGGACTTTGCCGCAGATGGCGTGGCCGACCTCGTGCGCGGCGATGATGGCCCGGTCGCGCTCGTTCATCGAGCGCCGCCGCCCGGTGCCCACCGCGACCTTGAGCCAGCCGGCATGCATGTCGCCGTTGGTGATCACATGGGCTCGCCGCCGCGCGGCCATGATCGCGGCTTCGTTCAGCAGGTCGGCCAGCTGCGCGCCCGAGAAGCCGTACGTCTTGCGCGCGACCTGGTCAAGATCAACAGTGGACGCAAGCGGCTTGCCCCGGGCATGGACGGCAAGGATCGCGCGCCGTCCGGCGACATCAGGCAGGCCGACATGGACCTTGCGCGTGAAACGCCCGGGTCGCAGAAGTGCCTCGTCGAGCACGTCGACGCGGTTGGTCGCGGCGATGACCACGATCTCGCTCGAGGTCCCGAAGCCGTCCATCTCCACGAGCAACTGGTTGAGCGTCTGTTCGCGCTCCTCGTGGCTGTTCGTCCCGCCGCGCGCTTTGCCGAGCGCATCGAACTCGTCGATGAAGATGACGCCCTTGCCCAGCCGGCGTGCCTGGGCGAACAGGTCGCGCACGCGGCGGGCGCCGACGCCCACGTACTTCTCCACGAAATCAGACCCCGAGGCGTGATGGAAGGGCACGCCGGCCTCGGTCGCCACGGCGCGCGCGAGCATCGTCTTGCCGGTGCCCGGCGGGCCGTAGAGCAGGATGCCGCGCGGCACCCGAGCGCCCAGTCCGTTGAAGGTCGCTGGATCGCGCAGGAATTCGATGGCCTCGGCCAGCTCCTGCTTGGCCTCCTCGCAGCCGGCGACATCGGCGAGGTGAACCATGCCGCTTGATCCGTCGGGTGGGTCGAGCGACTCGACGGCTACCGCGGCCGCGCCGGCGGCAGGCTGTTCGTGGGCCGGCATGATGGTCGAGAAGCCGCCGGCCCGCGCGCGCAGGAAGGGCAACCGGGCGCGGTTGCGTACGACGAGAACCAGGCCCGCGCCGAGCAGCGCGGCGAGCACCAGCAGCATGACCAGTGAGCGCACTGGATCGGCGGCGCCGTTGACGGCGCTGTTGACGACCGCCTGAGCGCTCGACGAAAGAAGATCGCCGTAGCCGAGGGTGACCAGAGCCTCGACCGCCTGGCCCGGCGAACCGCTGCTGGTGACGGCCACGTACTGGCCGTCACGTGTCTGCGCCAGCAGCAGCTGGCTGCCGCTCTCGCTGGTTCCCATCGTGACGAGCGCGACCTCACCGCTGTCGATGTGCGTCGCCAGTTCGCTCAGCGTCCAGCGCTGCGTCGCGGTCGCCGTGGGCAGTGGCTGGCTCGGGCCGGCGGCTGGCGCGACGACGTACAGCGCGCCCAAGGTCAGCACGATGGCGGCCAGCCCGAGCGCGCCGAGCGCCAGGCGACGTTGCCGTCCGGCAAACCAGTATCGAAGCCTGAGCCGCATTCGGCGCATTGCGATCCGTCCGAAAATCCGGGACCGGATGAGCGCAGTTGCCTGCCCCGCCCCAAGCCCGCTCTCTGAAATGTGCGCGCAATGTTACATGGGCCTTCCGCGACCCTCCGGCAATGCATCCCGACGCTGGGCTGACGTGGTTTCACGGGTATTCCACAGCGTCTGTCCCCACTGTCGCCGTTGTCGGTGGATAACGTCGGTGCGATCGCGAAAAGTCGTGGATGGCCGCTATTGCACGGCCCGACCGGCGGCCCTAACGTCTGAACCAGCCCGAAGGGGCCACGGAACCGGACTTGACGGCAGGGGCCTAGCCCAGGTCGCTGAGACCGGGGAAGACAGAAGCCAAGGGACTCGTTCTCGAGGCAGCTGACGGACGCAAGTTCGCCGGCGAGGCAGGAGGCTCGTCCTCCCGCCGCTGTTCTTCCGATCCGAGGTTCCTTCGGGTCTTTCGTTTGTGCCGACCCTCGGTCAGCGAGCGACGACGCCCAGGATGTAGCGGAAGAGGTCGCGCGCGGAAACGATGCCCGTGGCCCGGCCGTCGTCGACCAGTGGTATGTGCCGGAAGCCGCCCACGGCCATCTTGTTGATCGCCACGGCCACGCTGTCGTCGGCCCGGAGTACGACCGGGTCAGGCGTCATGACCTCCCCGACGGGCACGCTGTCGAGCGGCCGGTCGTTGAGCTTGAGCACGAGATCCCGCTCGCTTAGGATCCCCCGCAACAAACCCTCCGCGTCCTCGACCAGCAGGCAGCCGACGCCTGCCTGGTGCATCTGGAGCACGGCCTGCGCGCACGTCGCTTCGGGCGCGATCGCCAACGGTTTGTGATGGCGGACGTCAGCCAACGGGACAACCACCAGCTGCGCCTCGAAGCGGGTGCCCGGGTGGGGCACGTCGGCGGTGCGTAGGTCTGCTCCACAGTTCTCGCACTCGTCGACGCCCTGGATGTTGTCGAAGCCACACTGGGGACACAGCATGGCGGCACTGTACGGCAACTCGTCCTCGGGCGAGTCCAGGGCTGACGCGGGCACGTCCTGCTGACCAGGCGCGAACGGATGGGCTAACCGGCGACAGTCGCGCCGACACCAAGAAGGAAGCGGAGGCCGGCGTGACTGCGCCTGCTGCAGGGCGGGAAACGCCCCGTCAATCCGCTGTGATCGAGCCGCCGACCCGCATCGAGCTGTCCGCGACCGGGTTGCCGGCGCTCGTGCGCTGACCTGCGCAAGCGCTACGGGGACCAGCTGGTGGTCGATGGCGTGGCCTCACGAAACCGTCCAGGTCTCACCGCTGATGAGCAGCTTCTGTAGGTCACCCTTGCCCTGTCGCGCGATCGCGTCATCGATCTGGCCCACGACCAGCTGGTCGTGGGTCGGCCGGACCACTCGGCGCAGGACGCCGACCGGGACTGGGAACTGCGGCCACCACATACGCGACAGCATGTACGCGAGGTAGGGGTCTTCGTCATCTTCGTGGTGAATCAGCAGGTCTTCCTCGCTGATGCCGTTGCCCAACTGCACCACTTCGGGATGCAGGCCGTTGAGGCGAATGCCCTTGTCGCGCTCCTTGCCGAAGACCATCGGCTGGCCGTCTTCGAGGAACAACATGCGATCCTCGCGGACTTCGCGCTCGGTGAACTCGCGGTAGGCCCCGTCGTTGAAGATGTTGCAGTTCTGGAGCACCTCGACGAAGACCGAGCCGTGGTGGTAGCCAGCCTTGTTGAGCGTCCCCTGCAGATGCTCGGTGTGCGTGTCGACCGAGCGCGCCACGAAACTAGCCTCAGCGGCCAGGGCGATGGACAGCGGCTGGATGGGGTAGTCCACGGTGCCGGCCGGCGATGACTTGGTCTTCTTGCCCAGTTCGGAGGTTGGCGACGCCTGGCCCTTCGTCAGGCCGTAGATGCGGTTGTTGAACATCACGACCTTGATGTCCACGTTGCGGCGCATCGAGTGCAGGATGTGGTTGCCGCCGATCGACAGCGCGTCGCCGTCCCCGGTGATGACCCAGACCATCAACTCCGGGTTGGCCAGTTTCAGGCCGGTGGCCAAGGTGGGCGCGCGGCCGTGGATCGAGTGGAAGCCGTAGGTGTTCATGTAGTACGGCAGCCGGCCCGAGCAGCCGATTCCGCTGATGAAGACGACGTTCTCCTTGGGCACGCCGAAGTCGGGCATCGTCTTCTGGGTCTGGGCCAGGATCGAGTAGTCACCGCAGCCCGGGCACCAGCGCACCTCCTGGTCGCTGACGAAGTCCCTGCGCGTGAGCTCGAGCACCTTCTGGTTCTCGGGGCTGAGCGGCGCGCTGCTGTTGCCGTTGGTCGGTCGTTGTTCGGTCATTGGAGCGTCACTTTCCCTGCCGGCCGAGCAGCTCCTCGGCGGCCTGCTTGATCTCGACGATGCGGAACGGCTTGCCGCGCACGCGATTCAGGCCGACCACGTCGATCAGGTAACGCGCGCGCAGCAGCAGCGACAGCTGGCCCAGGTTGATCTCCGGCACGAGCACCGTCCGGTAACTGCGCAGGACGCCCTCCGTGTTGGCCGGCAACGGGTTGAGATGGCGCAGGTGCGCGTGGGCGACGCTCCAGCCTTCCGCCTGGAGCCGTTCGGCGGCGCTGCGGATGGCGCCGTAGGTGGAGCCCCAGCCGAGGATGAGCAGGTCGCCCGACGAGGGCCCGTAGACCTGCAGCGGCGGGATGTCGCGGGCGATGCCGGCGACCTTCTGCTGGCGCAGCATCTGCATCCGATTGTGGTTCTCCGGGTCGTAGCTGACGTTGCCCGTGATGTCGGCTTTCTCGAGACCCCCGACGCGATGCTCGAGTCCGGGCGTCCCCGGAATTGCCCAGGGTCGCGCGAGCGTCTGAGGATCGCGCGAGTAGGGCTGGTAGGTCGCCCGATCGGTAGCGTTAGGCACCGCGATGTCGGGCATATCGTCGAGCGCCGGAATCCGCCAGGGCTCCGCGCCGTTGGCCAGGAAGGCATCGGACAGATAGAAGACGGGCGTCATGTACTTGAGCGCCAGGCGGGCGGCCTCGATCGCCATGTCGAAGCAGTCGGCTGGGGTAGCCGGGGCCACGATCGGCACGGGCGAGTCACCGTTGCGGCCGAACATCGCCATCAGCAGGTCGCCCTGCTCGGTCTTGGTCGGCATGCCGGTCGAAGGTCCGGCACGCTGGACGTTGACCACGACCAGCGGCAACTCGACCATCACCGCGAGGTTGAGCGCCTCGCTCTTGAGCGCGATGCCCGGGCCCGAGCTGGCGGTCAGGCCTAGCGCGCCACCGTACGAGGCACCGATCGCGGCGCCGATGGCGGCGATCTCGTCTTCGGCCTGGAAGGTCTTGACGCCGAAGCTCTTGTAGCTGGCAAGGGCATGCAGGATGTCGCTGGCCGGCGTGATCGGATATGAGCCGTAGACGAGGTCGCGGTGAGCCAGCCGGGCAGCGGTCACGAAGCCAAGTGCCGTGGCCTCGTTGCCGGTGATGTTGCGATAGGTGCCCGGGGCGAGCTTGGCCGGCGCCACCTTGTAGGTCGTGTGGAACATCTCGGTCGTCTCACCGAAGGCGTAGCCCGCCTTGAGCGCCCGGCGGTTTGCCTCGGCAATGACCGGCTTGGCGGCGAAGCGTTGTTCGATCCAGCGCAGCGTAGGGTCCATGCTCCGCTCGTACAGCCAGAACATGAGGCCCAGCGCGAAGAAGTTCTTGGTCAGATCAACCTGCTTCGCGGTCATGTCGAGGCCATCCAGCGCGCGGGCGCTGAGCGTGCTGATGGGGATATCGAAGACGTTGTACTGCTTGAGCGAGTCGTCGGTCAGCGGGTTGGACTCGTAGCCCGCCTTCTTGAGGTTGTTGGCGTTGAAGGCGTCCGAGTTGACGATCAGCGCGCCGCCGGCGGGCAGGTCGCCGACGTTGGTACGCAGCGCGGCCGGGTTCATCGCGACGAGGACATCGGGCTGATCGCCGGGGGTGTAGATGTCGGCACTGGCGAAGCTGATCTGGAAGCCGCTGACGCCGGGCAGTGAGCCGGCCGGGGCGCGGATCTCGGCCGGGTAGTCGGGCAGCGTCGAGATGTCGTTGCCGAAGGCCGCCGTGGTGCGCGTGAACTGGGTGCCGGTCAGCTGCATGCCGTCACCCGAGTCGCCGGCGAAGCGGATGGTGACGCGTTCGAGTTCCTGGACGGTGACGTCCTTTTCCGGCAGGGTTTCAGTGGTCATGATGAGCTGGGCTCAGGCGCCCTCTGGTTCCTCCATGAACTGGTGCGGCCGAGGTGGCAGGTTGAGAATCTCCTGCGGGAACGCCTCGGCGATGTATTCGAGCAGATCCTGCTGGCGAAGCAGGCCCACGACTTTGCCCGCATCGTCGACAAGTGGCACGTTGCGGTAGTGGCCGCTCTCCATCGCCTGGAGGGCCTCGACGAGGGTCGCCTCGGCCGGTAGCGTGTGGGGCGTGGCAGTCATGAACTCGTCCACCGGGCGAGCTTGATCGACGGCCTCCGCGAGCACGCGCGTCAGGACGTCACGTTCGGTCAGGATGCCCACCAGTCGGCCGCCGTCGGTGACCAGCACCGCGTCCCCGTTGCCGGCACGCATCTGGCCGAGGGCGTCGCGCAGGAGGGTACCGGGCGCGACCGATTGTGGATCTGGCCGCGCCAGGGCGCGCACCTTCTCCGTCCGCAGCTCGAGCCGGCTGGGGTGCTCGGTGGTGTCGTCCACGCTCTTGACGATCTCGGTTGTGTGCACGGCTTCCAATGGCGCTTGGGTGGGTCGCGAAACAGGTCGCGGGTGGTCGATTCTACTCTCGGGTGCTGGCAGGCCGATGAAATGCCGCCTCACAGTCGCGAAGCCTGCCTGACTCGGGCACGGACCCGCCGATCCGGTCATTCGATACCGTCGATTTCGGCTGTTTCCAGACAGGCGCGGGCGGTGGTTCACAACGCAACTGATCGCTGATCTGCAGGAAAGCTTGAAGCAGTGAGCCGGCCCGGCTTGTATGCCTGCGGCGACTAGCGCCGCGAGCCGCTCAGCAGCTCGGGCCGAGTTACGCCCGCTGGCTGTGGCTCACTTGGGAGCGCGTCAGGGCTCCGTCTCGGGCGTGTTACGTGTCGGCCCGTAAACTCAGCCCGCGTGAACGTCGTCTTCCTGTCGCCGCATTTCCCGGCCAACTGGTACCGCTTTGCACGCGGCCTGCACGAAGTGGGCGCCACGACCCTGGGCATCGCGGACACGAACTGGGAACAGCTGCGCCCCGAGCTGCGCGAGGCGCTCGACGACTATTACCGGGTCGACGACCTGGGCAACTATGACCAGCTGACCCGCGCGCTGGGCTTCTTCATCCACCGTTACGGCCGCGTCGGGCGCATCGATTCGCTCAACGAGCATTGGCTCGAGACCGAAGCCCGGCTGCGTACCGACTTCAACATCGCCGGCATCAACCGTACTGCCATCCGACCGATCAGGCGCAAGTCGTTGATGAAGTCGCGCTTTCTCGCTGCGGGACTGGCGCCCGCGCGCGGTCGCGTATGCCGCACCCCGGCCCAGTTGCGGCGCTTCATCGACGAGGTCGGCCTGCCGGTCGTGGCCAAGCCCGACGTGGGCGTCGGCGCGGCGCGGACGTTCAAGCTCGAGACGGCCGAAGATATCGAGCGCTACCTGCGCGATAAGCCGGACGTCGACTACATCCTCGAGGAGTTCGTCGAGGGTGAGCTGGTCACCTACGATGGACTGGCCGGCCGGGCGGGCGAGATCGTCTTCGACTCGAGCTTCCACTACTCGACCGGCGTCATGGAGGCGGTCAACAGCGCGCTCGACCTGTCGTACTGGATCCCCCGGACGATCCCGGCCGACGTCCAGAAAGTCGGTCAGGCGATGGCGCGTGCCTTCGACCTGCGTGAGCGGCCGTTCCACTTCGAGATCTTCCGGACGCCCGACGGCCGGTTGGTGCCGCTCGAGGTGAACATGCGCCCGCCGGGCGGCTGGACGGTCGACATGTTCAACTTCGCGAACGACATCGACCTCTACCGCGAGTGGGCGAACGTCCTCGTGCACGGCCGTTTCGACGCCATCATCACGCGGCCCTACAACTGCCTCTACGCCTGCCGCCGCGACATCCATCGCTACCGCATGTCGCACGCCGACGTGCTGCGTGAGTACGGCTCGCTGATCGTGTACCAGGCGCGCATGGACTCCGTGCTCGCGGGGGCCATGGGCGACCAGGGTTACATCCTGCGCAGCCCTGAGCTGCAGCCCCTGCTCGAAGCAGCGCAGCAGATCCAGACGCTCGCCTGAGCGGTGCGCCGCGCGGAGCGCCGCTGGTTCAGCGGCAACCTGGGACACGACATGGACGTGATGGTCTACGGCCACGCCGGCCAGGCGCTGCTCTGCCTGCCATCACAGAACGGTCGCGTCAGGGACTGGGAGGCCTTCGGCATGGTCGACGCGGTGGGCGACCTGCTCGAGGCGGGCAGGCTGCTGCTGATCGCCGTCGACGGCATCGACTGGCAGAGCTGGACCAACCATGACGCGCCGGTCGAGCACCGCGCGCGGCGGCACAACGACTACGCGCGCTACATCACCGACGAGGTCGTGCCGCTGGCACGCGCCGAGGCCGGCCGCGACAGTGTCTGGGCGACCGGCTGCAGCGTGGGTGCCTTTCACGCGGCTAACCTCTTCTTTCGCCGGCCCGACCTGTTCGACGGCGTGATTGCTCTGTCGGGCGTATACCACGCCCGTCACTTCGTGGGTGACTACAACGACGACGATGTCTACTTCAACAGCCCGCTGTCGTATCTCCCCGAGCTGCGCGATCCGTGGCACCTGGAGCGCTACCGGCGCAGCCGCATCGTCGTGTGCGTGGGACAGGGGTCCTTCGAGGGGGAGTCGATCGCCGACACGCGGCAGCTGCAGGAGATCCTGTATCGCAAGGGAGTGAACGCCACGTTCGATTACTGGGGCCACGATGTCGAGCATCATTGGTATTGGTGGCAGAGAATGCTGCGCTACCACTTGGAGTTGCTGTGGAACGATTGATCGTGCGCTTCGGGCGCCTGGCCTCGTGCCTGCTGCTCGTCGCCGCCTGCGGCCCGACCGCGACGGCGATCACCACGCCGCCACCCGGGATTGCCGGCCCGCCGCTGCCGAGCGGCGGATTGTCGACGCCCGCGTTGTCGACGCCCGCGTTGTCGACGCCCGTGCCGACCATCAGCGTGCCTCCCGATTCGCGCTGGCAGCTGGCGTCCGACTTCCCGGCGGACAACGCCTATGAAGTCGTTTCGATCGTCAACACCGGGAATGGGTTCACTGCGGCAGGCTCCGCGCCTGCTCCGGGGGAGGACTACTACGGCCGGTCGCAGGGCCTGGTCTGGACGTCCGCCGACGGCCAATCCTGGCAGGTGACGGCCGATCCGGGTCTGCTCTACACCGAGCCGCTGAAACTGGCCGCGCTCGGCAGTGACCAGTACATCGTGGGTGACTACGAGCCGTGCACGGCCGGCGATACGACGTGCGCCGACGGGGACAAGGCAGGCAATTCCGTATTCCGCTCATCGGCGGCGGGTGGCTGGTCGATGCTGCCCCAGAATGCGGACCTCCAGGCGGCCGGTTTCATCGACGGCATGATTGCCGGGCACGACCAGTTGCTGGTCTACGGTGGCGCCGGTGACGACGCGGGCACAACGACGGTCTGGCGCTCCAGCGATGGCACGAACTGGAGCAGCTTCGCCGACCCCGAACTCGAGCAGATCACGGCCATGACCGCCACCTCGAGCGGCTTCGTGATGTTCGCGCTCACGTACAACGGGTCGAGCAATGTCGAGGGCCTGGTTGCCCTCTCGTCCGCCGACGGCGCCAGCTTCAGCCCGCTGTCGCTGCCGGACCTCTCGGCCCTGCCCTACCCGGAGATTGATGGCGTGGCGACCAACGGCAGCAGCGTCGTGGGCGTGGGCTATACCGAGGACGACCAGGGCAACGACACGGCGCTCGTCCTCTTCTCGGCCGATGGAACGAACTGGAGCGTGGCTCACGACAGCGACGGCAGCTTCACCGGCAGCAATCTGGCCGACGTGGTGGCGATCGATAGCGGCTACCTGGGCTTCGGCTACGCGTATGCGTCGGTCGACTCACAGCAGCTCGTTCCGCAGGCGTGGTATTCGGCCGACGGGCAGAACTGGCGCGCGCTGGCCAAGATCCCCGGCGCGTTCGACGACGTCGACGCCTCGGCCGCCTCGTCACAGGCTGCGCTCTACATCACGGACATCACGAACGACGTCAGCGCTACTGACGTACAAATCGACCTCTATCCCTGGTACGCCCCGATCTCGAGCCTGCTGGCGCCCTGAATTCGGGAGCTTCGAGCCGCGCGGATTTGGGGAGCCGCCACAGTTGGCTCTCAGGTTGTTCCCAGGGCGGCCGCCTAGACCTGTTGACATGTCGTACGCCGATCCGAACTGGCCGCTCACGCCGCCAGCCGCTCCCCCTCCGCCGCCCTACACGCCACCCACCGCGCTGTCCTCACGACGTCCGCCCGGCGTGCGCGCCTTCGTTGGCGTGGCGCTCCTTTCCGCCGCATTCACGTCAGCCATGACCTTCGGCCTGGTGACCGCGTTCCCGGCTACGCCGCCCGCGGCCACCTCGCCGTCCAACGGCACTGCCGCCACGCCGACGCCGAACGCCGTGGCCGCCGTCAGCTCGCAGTCGAGCGACCTCACTGCGGTCGTCGCCCAGGCGACCAAGTCGGTCGTGACCATCACCTCGCAGACCAGCGTACGCGGGCGCTTCTCGCCCTACTCGGTTCCGGCCACTGGGGTGGGCTCGGGCATCATCGTCAGCTCTGACGGATTGATCCTGACCAACAACCACGTCGTCGAAGGCTCGACCGGCCTGACCGTTACCACCGCCGATGGACAGGATCTGCAGGCGACGGTGGTCACCACCGACCCCGCTCATGACATCGCCGTGATCAAGGCGAGCGGTGGCAGCAACCTGACGGCGGCCACGTTGGGTGACTCGTCCAACCTTGAAGTGGGCCAGACGGTGCTCGCCATCGGCAGCCCGCTGGGCGAGTTCACCGAAACCGTGACCAAGGGCATCGTCTCCGCGCTCGACCGCTCGATCACCGTGACCGACGACCTGACCGGCCGGCCGGTACAGCTGTCCGGCCTGGTGCAGACGGATGCCGCGATCAACCCCGGCAACAGTGGTGGTCCCCTGATCGACGATGCCGGTCAGGTGATGGGCATGAACAGCGCCCTCGCCGGTAACTCTGAAGGCATCGGCTTCGCGATCCCGATCAACGCCGCCAAGGATCTCATCAGCCAGGCCGCCCGCTCGGCGGCCTGACGGCTGCCGCCGGCAGAGTGTTGGAGCGGGAGACGGGATTCGAACCCGCGACATCCTGCTTGGAGGGCAGGCACTCTTCCGACTGAGTTACTCCCGCTCAGGCGTCCGCACTTCGCGACGCCTGTATGTTCGCAGGCGATGGCAGTTCGCGCAGACGATGTCGCACTTCGCTGCCTCAGCGATTATGTCGTCCCTTGTCCCATAGATGTGCATTCGGCTCACCGTAAATCGCTTCGTTGCCGGATCGCGATGATCAAAGTCCATCGCGGCGAACGGGAACGTTGCCCCGCAATCGGCGCACGGCAGATCCCTGAGCTTCGCCAGCAGCTCCTTCCGGCTCTGCCACCCGGCGGCCTTCCGTTGGGCTGACGGACTTCCGTGGCGGCCCTTGCGCAATCTCCCGATCCATCGTTGTTGCGTTCTCAGCCGGTGGCAGTTCGCGCACACCACATCGCACTTGTCGGCCTCGGCGCGAAGTCTTGCCGTCGACATCAGCATCGCCCGCCCAGTGGCGAGGTTGAACAGCTTGGTCGAGGGGTCGCGGTGGTCGAAATCCATCTGGTGGGGCGCGAAGCGGCGACCACAGTCGGCGCACGGCACCCGCCGCCATTCGCGGAGCATCTCGGTTGTGCCGTGCTGGCGCACACGTACGCGAAAGATCTCTTGCTCGCGGTTCCGCCGGTAGTAGTCGACGTTCGCTGGGCGCTGGTCACGACGTCTCGGCACGCGTATATTTTAGAACATGTGTGCGGTATGAAACAACGAGTAGTGAACGGATGAGCGAATGTCCATTGGCACGCGCTCGCGGGCCATTGGGCACTGTCGTCGCGACCAGGCGGAGACCACGCTTGGCCACAGGAGGTGTTCCTCATGAGCCGGGTGTTGGTAGTCCACCACGACGTCGATATGGCCGACCAGGAAGTGGACTGGCTGCGCCGCGCCGGGCATCTACCCGTCCAGTGCGCTGGTCCAACCCATGGTCCCTGTCCGATATTCCAGGGCCTGCCCTGTCCTGCGGTCGACGATGCCGACGTACTCGTCTACGACGTGTGGGCGAGCGGCGAGTCGGAGGCCGAGCACCAGCTGATCGAGGGCCTGCGTGAGCTGCATCCCACCGTGCCGATCGTGCTGACCGCGCCGGGCATGGAGTTCGACTGGGTCGAGACGAGCGGCGTACACGCCGTTGTGCCGCTTGTCGGTGTGCCAACGGCCGAACGACTGCTGGAGGCCGTCGACCGGGCGCTGGCGCTTGGGAGCGCGGCCTAGTCAAGCTCGACGACCAGCGCCTCGTTGGCGTCCAGTCGCGCCACCTCTTCGAAGAGCGCCCCTAGGCTGAGGGCAGGCTCACACCGGCGCAGCGCGATCAAACGCCGATACAGCGTGAGCATCGATCCCCGCCCCGGCGGTGATCCTGTTGGCCGTTGCGTCCCTCCACTGCATCTCGCGCGCGTCGTCGAGGGTAGCGTAGGTGCCATGACCAGCAGCGATCCGCGACTGTTCCGGATCGACCTCGACTTTGCGCAACAAATCGATCTACCGGCGACCCTCGCCCCACTTGGCCGCTCGGGCGACGACCTGCTCGACCGCTGGGATGGGCGCGTGCTGGTGCGCACCGCGGACATCGGTGGCACGTTGATCCCGTATGCGGGACGCTTGCGTGGTACCCGCTCGCTCAGCCTGGCCAGCCGTGCTGGCGATCCCGTTGCGAACGGGGACTGCCTGCGCCGCGCCGTCCGCTCAACATTTGTCACTGACCAGCCTGCCGTCGATGAGCTGGCCGCCCGCGACCGCCGCGTGGCGTGGTTGGCGGACCGCCATCCGGGGGTCGTGCCGGTCCTGTTCCGTGACCCGTTTGCGGCCCTCGTCCGCTCGATCAGCGCGCAACAGGTCAACCTGCGCTGGGCGGCCACGGTCCGCCGCCGCCTCGCCGAGCGCTACGGCCGGCGGCTCGAAATCGACGGCTGGGCTGTGTGTCGCATCGAGGCGGACGCGCTTGCCGGTGCCACGCTTGACGACCTGCGTGGCCTGCAGCTGACCAGCGCCAAGGCGCGCTCGCTGGTGGCCTGTGCGCACGCCGCCCAGACGGGCGAGCTCGACATGGACCAGCTGGAGCGCGCTACGGACGCCGAGCTGATCGAGCACCTCACGCAGCTGCCGGGCATCGGCCGCTGGAGCGCGGAGTGGTTCCTGGCCCGCACCCTTGGCCGGCCGCGTGTGGTCGCCGGTGACCTTGGTGTCCGCAAGGCCGTTGGTCGGCTGTACGCGCGTCCCGTACTGCCGACTGAGCTGGAGGTGCGCCGGCTGACCGAGCACTGGGGCCGCGCGGCGGCCATAGTGCAGACGCTCGCGCTGCATGAGCTGGCGCTCAGTGCGTCGCCTGTTCGGCCTCCAGCCGGCTGATCTTGTCGACCCGCCGAGCATGGCGGCCACCGAGGAACTGCCCCTCCATGAACGCTGCCACGCAGCCCAGGGCGACCTCGCTGCCGATGATCCGCGCGCCCATGGCCAGCACGTTGGCGTCGTTGTGCTCGCGGCCCAGGCGCGCGGTAACCGGGTCGGTGGCTTCGACACAGCGGATGCCACGAATCTTGTTGGCCACGATCTGCTCGCCGGTGCCGCTGCCGCCGAGCACGATTGCCCGCTCGCAATCGCCACTGGCAACCGCCATGGCCGCCGGCGCGATCACGTCGGGGTAGTCGACCATCGGCGCGGGGGCGTTGACGCCGAAATCGACCACCTCGTGGCCACTCGACGCCAGCCAGTCGGCGATGGGTGCCTTGAGCGGGAAGCCCGCGTGATCGGTCGCCAGCGCTACACGCACCGGTTCACCGTAGCACTGCCGCGGGTGAGGTTCCTTCAAGACTTCCCAGCGATCTCCCAGTTGCGCTGTTGCCGGTCTTAGGTATCGTCATGCGCACATGCTCCAGAACTCATTCCGCCTGTTCACGATCCGCGGCATCGAGGTGGGCATCCACTACAGCTGGCTGTTCATCTTCGGCCTTCTCACGTGGTCGCTCAGCGTCTACGTGTTCCCCTATGAAACCGGCGTAGGTGGTCTACCGGCGGCCGAATACTGGATCCTCGGCGCGATCACGACGCTGCTGCTGTTCGTGTCGGTGCTCATCCACGAGCTGGCCCACTCGTTCGTGGCCAAGGCGCGCGGCCTCAACCCGCGCTCAATCACGCTGTTCATCTTCGGTGGCGTATCGAACCTGTCGGGCGAGGCCAGGGAGGCGTCGACCGAGTTCCTCGTCGCGATCGTGGGGCCGCTCACGAGCTTCGTGCTCGCGGGCCTCTGCTATGTCATAGCAGCCGCCGTCAACGAGCAGCGCATCGATCTCGTCGCCAGCTACCTCGTATACATCAACCTGGTGCTCGGCCTGTTCAACCTGGTGCCCGGCTTCCCGCTCGACGGCGGGCGTGTTCTGCGCGCCATCCTGTGGCGGACGACCGGTAGTGTGCGGCGGGCGACCGAGTGGGCGGCCAACGTGGGCAAGGTGGTCGCCTGGGGCCTGTTCGCCGTCGGCTTGGTGTTTCTCTTCGGCGGCGACGTGATCAACGGCGTGTGGCTGGCGGCGATCGCCTGGTTCCTGCATAACGCAGCTTCGAACAGTGTTCAACAGATGGTCTTCGAGACGCGCCTGCGCGGCGTCCGCGCGGCGGACATCGTCGAGCACGACAGCACCACGGCGCCACCGGGCATCTCCGTCGCCGAGATGGTCGAGCAGTACCTGCTGCCCAACAACCGCCGCGCGGTGGCCATCGCCGACAACGGGCGCCTGGTGGGCATTGTGACGGTGGGCGACGTCATGCGCGTGCCATCGGCCCAACGTGACCAAGTCACTGTGGCCGAGATCATGGGTGGCCACGACGGGCTGTTCACGATCCGTGCCGACACGCGGGCTCAGGACGCGGTCGAGCTGCTTGCCGAGCACGACCTGGAGCAGGTGCCGGTGATGGATGGCGACCGTTTCGTGGGCATGCTCACGCGCGGCGATGTGATGCGCCAGCTGCAGCTGCGCGAAGCCCTGAACGTCAGCTAGCGGCGGACTCGGCCTCGGCCGTGTCGTTGGCCTCTTGGGCCGCGACGAAGGCCTCCTCGATCCATTCCATTGCCTGGTCGTTGTCGTCGGTGATGCGGAACAGCTCGAGGTCGGCCGGGGCGATCATCGCGTTCCCGGACACGGTGTCGCGCAGCCAACCGATCAGCGGGCGCCAGTACTGGCTGCCCCACAGGATGATCGGGAAGTGATCGATCTTGCCGGTCTGGACGAGCACCAGTGATTCGAACAACTCGTCGAGTGTGCCGAAGCCGCCGGGGAAGATGACGAAACCCTGCGCGTACTTCACGAACATCGTCTTGCGCGCGAAGAAGTAGCGGAAGTCAAGCGCCAGCGTGCACCACTCGTTTATCTCCTGCTCGTGTGGCAGCTCGATGCCCAGGCCGACTGATACCCCGCCCGCCTGCGCCGCGCCCCTGTTGGCCGCCGCCATGATGCCCGGCCCGCCGCCGGTGATGACGGTGATCCCCTTGTGCGCCAGGCGACCGCCGAGATCCTCGGCCGAGCGTACGAACGGATCATCCGGTGGGACTCGCGCCGACCCGAAGATGCTGACCGCCGGGCCTAGGCGGGCGAGCGAATCGAAGCCCTCGACGAACTCCCCCATGATGCGCAGCGCTCGCCAGGCGTCACTGTCGAGAAACGAGGTGTCAGCGTACGGGCTCGGCCGGAGGAGCTTGCGATCCTCGGTCGGCTTGCTGCGCGGTCGCCGCTCGCGGTTCACGAGCCGACGCCCAGGTACGAGGCGCCGCGGGCATCGAGCAGGTGGCTGCCGTCCGCACGGCGCATGAGCCGAATTACCACCTCCGAGCAGATGCCCCGGCGCAGCACGTCCGCGTGGTCGATCAAGTCAGACCCCGGTGGTTCAAAGGCGCGGCACGCACCTGGCCGGGAGCCAAGCCCAGCTCGACGAGAACCTGTGCGGCGATGTCGGCCAGCGGCGTGGCCGCGCACACGAACGCGTCGGCCATCCGCTCTGAGCCCTCGAGCACCTCGGCGAGCATCTGCATGTCGATGCGCCGAGATTACCCTGTCCAGCCGTCGGGCTGCGTGCGCGTGAGGTGTGCAGCACATCTGATCCGCCGCCGACCAGAAGCCGCGGCTCGGCACGGCGCCCCGGGTTTGTCCACACGCTCAAATAAGTCCCCGGTAAGCGGGCGTTGAGTGGCAGCAAAGTCGCCCTGACTAGAGTCGCTCGGCAGACCGGTGATCGTCGACCGGTCCCCGTCGAACAGGTGTATCGAATGGAGAGCCATGCACGTCGGATCGCTGCCCGCCTACCCGCCCGTCACGAGTCGCTGGCCGGTGGTGCTGGCGATCGCCCTGCTCACCGTCCTGCTACTCGGCGTGGCCCTGCTCGCACTCGCCGGCGGCGACGGTACCGTCCCGCTGCTGACACAGGTGCCTGACAACGGCACGCTGCCCTTCCGCTGGACGTGACGGCCGGCTGAAGTCTCGTCTGGGGTTTCGCTCCGGACGACTTACAGTCAGGCTGTGGCGGCAGGGTCAGGTCGACGGTCCAGCGTCTCGCGCGCACCCGTGGTGGTGCTCTCGCTCGGAGCTGTGCTGGCCCTCGGGCTGGTACTCCTCGGTGCTTGGCTAGCCCAGGCGCCTGCCCCAACCCCCACCATCTCGCGCCCGGGCACGGTCGCGGCACCACGGGATGTGAACGTGATCCTGCGTGACTTCGCGTTCAATCCCGACCCGCTGTATCTGGTGGCCGGCGAGACGGTGCGCCTGTATGTCATCAATGGCGGCATGGTCGACCACGAGTTCGTGCTCGGCGACCAGCAGGTCCAGGCTGCGTGGGCCGTCGCCGACGCAGCGGCCTCGCCCGACGCTCCGTTCGCAACTCCGCCGCCGGCAAGCGTGCCGCCCAACACGGGCGGCGTGCGCCTGTACCTGGCACCAGGTCAGTTGGCGACCGTCGATTACACGGTGCCGTCGTCCGGTCAGCTTCAACTGTTCTGCCACCTGCCGGGGCACGCCGAGCGGGGCATGGTCGGCCGGGTGATAGTGCTCAGCCGCTAAGATGGGGACGCTGCGTCCCACACTGCGACCGCGAGGAGAGACTGCTCAATGACGTACGTGATCGCCGAACCGTGCATCGACGTCATCGATCAAGCGTGCGTTGCCGTATGCCCCGTCGACTGCATCCACTTCGACCAGGGTGTGGATCGGCTGCTGTACATCGATCCCGACGAGTGCATCGACTGCGGCGCATGCGAGCCTGAATGCCCGGTCAACGCGATCTTCCCCGAGGACGCGCTGCCCGCCGAGTGGGCTCCCTACACGGAGCTCAATGCTCGTTGGTTCAAGGACAAGGATTCGGCCCGCGCCACGGTCGACGAGTGGAAGCCCAGCGCCTGAGCTGACGCGGGCGATCTCCAAACTCGGTTCCGGCGCGCCTCAGGCGCGCGCGGTCACCGCGGCGATGATCCGGAGCAGGTTGGGTCGCGTGCCGTAGAGCAGCACCGTGGCGCGGAAGATCCGCCCGGCGGCGACGATCGCGATGCCCACGAAGACCACCTGGACGGCCAGCGAGGCAGTCACCATCAACCATGGCGGTGGGGGTTGGTGAGCACCTCGAGCAGTGCCGCCGGCGCCGTCAGAGGCACCAACGCTAGGATCCAGACGATGGTCGAGTTGGGGTCGCTCAGGAAGAGTGGCGTGAGTACGAGCGGCACGACGGCGAAGAAGGCGAAGAAGCTCGAGTACTGCTGCGCCTCGCGGGCGCCGGTGGCCAGTGCGCCGAGTGCCGCGAAGATGGCGCCGTAGGCCAGGTAACCCAGGCAGAAGACGACGACCGCCAGTCACCAGCGTCGCCGGCGCGAGCGCGATGTGGATATCCAGCTGCTGGTTCAGGATCGGCAGGGCGAGCACGGCCGTGACCAGCCAGATCGCCACCTGGGTCAGGCCGGCCGCTCCGAGCCCGAGCACCTTGCCGGCCATGAGCGGCAGCGCCGGTATCGAGCTGAGCAGTATCTCGACCACTCTGTTCTCCTTCTCCTCGGTGACCGACTGGAGCAGGTAACCGCTGGTGATGAAGATGCTCAGGACGAAGATGAGCGTGAAGACGTAGGGCACGATGAAGTTGGCTGCCAGCGCGGCCTCAGACACCGGTGCGCCGGCAACGGTCACCGATGAGAAATTGATCGGGCTCAAGAGTTCGACCAGCGTGCTGCTGGGCAGCCCGGCGTTACGCAGCAGCGAGGTGCGTAGCAGCAGCTCCACCTCGGCCTGCTCGGTCGCCTGGCGAGTGAGCACGTCGAGCCCTCCGCCACTGGCGTCCTCCGGCTCCACGAGCAGCACCTGTTGTCCAGCCGGCCACTCGGCAGGAACCGAGGAAGTAGTCGCTGGCCGAGCCGGCGGCCAACTGCGCGTTGGCGTCGGCCCGGCTGACGAGCGTGACATGCGGCGTCAGCGCCGGATCTGGTGTCAGCGCCACCGACGACTCGTTGACGACCAGCAGGGGCCCTTCGATTGACGAGCCACCGGTTGCGCTGCCGATCGACACGGCACTCGAGATGATGAAGATGAAGGCCATGGAGGCAGGTAGCAGGAGCGTTGCCAGCAGGAACCCGCGGCGCTTCACGGTGCGCACGTAGTCGCGTCGCGCGACGAGCAGTACCAGGCGCATGAAGGAAGTCCGCTCGTTCATGAGACACGTGCCGCGCGCGGATCACCGGCGACCGCGCGAATGAAGATCTCGGCCAGGTTGGGTGCCTCCACCGCGAACCGCTCGACCTGTGCCGGCGACTCGCTCAGCTCACGGAACAGGTCCTGTGCCGTGGCGCCTTCGCGCAGCAGGTAGCGCACCGAGCCGTCGTAGCCGGTCGCGTGGCTGGCGCTGGGTAGCGGCAGTGGTGTCGGTCGGCAGCTGCTGCCCAACCACCTCGACCGCGCCGTCGCTGAAGGCGCGGCGTACGTCGGGCACGGTGCCGTACAGCAGCCGCCGGCCCTTGTCGATGAGCAGGATGCGATCGCACAGGATCTGTGCGTCCTCCATGTCGTGAGTGCTCATGACCACCGCGGCGCCACGCTCGCGCTGGGCCAGCAGCACGTTCTTGAGCATCGTCGCGTTGACCGGATCGAGGCCCTGGAACGGCTCGTCGACGATCAGCAGGTCGGGCTCGTTGATGATCGTCGCGATCAGCTGCGCCTTCTGGTGCATGCCGCGCGACAGCTCGCCGGCCTTCTTGGTCAGCGAGTCGCCCAGGCCCACCTCGACCAGCAGGTCGTGCGCCCGCTTCCGCGCATCGCGTCGTCGACAGGCCGCGCAACGCGCCGAAATAGGTCAGCGTGTCCATGATCGGCACGTCGCGATACAGGCCGCGGTCCTCGGGCAGGTAGCCCGTGCGGTCCTGGTGCTCGACGCCCGGCCGGCCGCCGAAGACACGGATCTCGCCGCGGTCGGGCCGGATGATGTCGAGGATCATGCGCATCGTCGTCGTCTTGCCCGCGCCGTTGGGGCCCAGGAAGCCGAGCAGCTCGCCGGGGCGCACGTCGAACGACAGGTCGGCCACGACGTCGGTCGGCCCAAACCGTTTCCAGACGTTTTCGACGGCGACCGGCAGGAGGGCGTCGGGGTTGGTCATCGGGATGCGAGCCTACCCCAGCTAGCCGAGGTCGGTCACAACGGCCAAACGGCCTATCCTGCGGCCCGTGCGCATCGTCTCACTCCTGCCGTCGGCGACCGAGATCGTGTTCGCGCTGGGCCTCGGCGACGAGCTGGTCGGCCGCACGGATGAGTGCGACTTTCCGCCGGAGGCTGCCGACGTGCCGGTCGTCACGCGGACGCGGCTGACAGCGAGCGCCATCGACAGCCGCGCCATCGAGGCCCGGGTAACGGCCACGCTTGGCGCCGGTGAATCCATTTACGAGCTCGACCTCGATGCCCTGGCACGGGCTGATCCGGATCTCGTCATCACCCAGCGCCTGTGCAGCGTGTGCGCGGTCAGCCGCGACGAGGTCGTCGACGCCCTGACGCAGCTCGGGTCAGGTGCGTCGGTCGTCAGTCTCGACCCGGAGAGCGTCGAGGGCATCTTCAACGCCATCTCGACGGTCGGGGCCATGGCCGCCGCCGAGGACGAGGCGCTTGGCCTGGTCGAACTTCTCCGGGAGCGCCTGGCGCGCATCGAAAACCGCGTCCTGGAACGGCGCCTGGACGCGGCGCCGGCGCGCCGGGTGGTGTGCCTGGAGTGGCTCGATCCACCTTTCGCCGCCGGCCACTGGGTGCCCGAGCAGGTCCGCCGTGCGGGTGGCTGGGAGTTGCTCGGCACGGCCGCCGAGCCCTCGCTGCGCACGAGTTGGGAGCAGGTGCGCGAGGTGGATCCTGAACAGCTGATGCTGATGCCGTGCGGCTACGACGCGCGGCGCACGGCGGCCGAATGGGCGCGCGTGGATCTGCCGCCATGGTTGGGTGAGCTGCGCGCGGTCGCGCAGGGCGAGGTATACGCCCTCGACGGATCGGCATTCTTCAGCCGCCCGGGGCCGCGCATCATCGACGGCATTGCCCTGCTGGCCGAGCTCTTCGACCCGGGCAACTTCCTCGACGAGGCGCCCGCCGGCGCGTGGATGCCGATTGGCGGTGTGCACGAGCATGCCAGCTGAGACCGCCTTCGCGGCAACGTTCAACTGCCTGTGGTGCGGACGGCCGCACCAGACCCGTTCGACGAACGACCTGGAGGGCTACGCGCGGTTGTGTCCCGACTGCGTGGGTCGGGCGCAGGACAACGAGTTCCTGCGCTTCCGGCTCAAGGAAGGACTGCAGGCGCGTTCGGCGGCAGTCGCGGTCACGCAGTCGGACGACGATGCGCTGAAGGCCTACTACGCGGCGCGGGCGCCCGAGTACGACGAGATCTACTCAGGCCTCGGCCGGCCGCCGGTCGAGCGTGCCCTGTTCCTGGCCGACCTCGATGCGGCCACACTCTGGTTGGACGGGTTGCCGTGGCACGGCGAGATCGTCGAGCTGGCGGCGGGGACCGGCTGGTGGTCACCACTGCTTGCCCAGAAGGGCGAGCTGTGGCTGTACGACGCGGTCGAAGAGCCGCTCGAACGCGCACGGGACCGGTTGCTGGCACATGGCCTGCGCGCGCATCTGCATCTGCGCGATGCGTGGGCGGCGCCGGATCGCGCCGTGGATGGGCTGTTCTGCGGTGCGTGGCTCAGCCACGTCCGGCGCGAGCGGCTCGAGGAGTTTCTGGGCCTGTGTCGGCGCTGGCTCCAGCCGGGCGGGTTGTTCGCCTTCATCGACGAGGCGTCCGGCTGGGGCAATACGCCAACGGTCGACGATCGCCAGCCGCGGCAACTCAGGGACGGTCGCGAGTTCACCATCGTCAAGGTCCAATACGAGCCAGCCGAGCTGGAGTCGGTGCTGCGCTCGGCCGGATTTGCCGATGCCCAGGTGCGGACGACGTCACGCTTCTTCCTGCTCGGGCGGGCCACGGCGTGAGCGATCCGCTGCGCGACTACTACGCGGCTCGGGCTCCCGAGTACGACGACTGGTACCTGCGCCGCGGTCGCTACTCGCACGGTCCGGCCGCCGACGCGGCCTGGGCCGTCGAACTCGAACGGGCGCGCTCATGGCTTGATGGCTTGCCTGTACAGGGTGAGATCGTCGAACTTGCGGCGGGCACCGGCTGGTGGTCGCCAGCCCTTGCGAGCAGGGGTCAACTGTGGCTCTACGATGCGGCCGCGGAGCCGCTCGAGCTGGCACGTGCACGGCTGCGATCTCTCGACCTGCACGCGCAGGCAGAGTTGCGCGACGCGTGGGCCGAACCGGACCGCCCGGTGGACACGCTGTTCTGCGGCTTCTGGCTCAGTCACGTCCCGCGCGCTCAGCTGGGGGAGTTCCTGGATCTCTGCCGGCGCTGGCTGAAGCCCGGCGGCCTGTTCGCTTTCATCGACTCGCGGCGTGATCCCGACTCGAGCGCGCGCGACCATCCCGCGCCCGCCGACGACCTCTCCCTGCGCCGCCTGAACGACGGACGCGAGTTCATGATCCCCAAGATCTACTACGAGCCGGCCGAGCTCGAACGGGCACTGGCTGTAGCTGGATTCTGCGACGTCGACGTCGAGACGACCGCGCGCTTCTTCCTGCTCGGTGAAGCCGTCGCCGGAGACGCGCACGGCTGAGGCCGAACCTATACTCGGCGCGATGTCGCTGAGCAGGTCCACCATCGCCACGATCGGCTCGGGCGTCATGGCGGAGGCGACGACCTGACCGATGCGCGTCGAGCTGCTGGTCACGCTTGACTGCCCGCACGTGGAGCGCGCGGAGCAGCTCGCGCGTGGGGCGCTGCGCAACGTCCAGGGCAACGGTCACGAGCCAGAGATCCTGCGCGTGTACGTGAGCGACCTGGACACGGCGGCAGGTCTTGGCTTCCACGGCTCACCCACGCTGCGCATCGACGGCCGCGACGTTGTGCCGCCGCCACCCGAACTGCCCATCGGCCTCGGCTGTCGCCTCTATCCCCAGCCGGACGGTCGAGTCGACGGCGTCATTCCGGCACAGGCGATCCGCGCTGAGCTTGAGCGGCGCCGAGAGGCAGAGGCGCGTGAGCGAGCCAGCCGCGGCCACGTGGGCGACGCGCCGGCGCATGCCACGCGGGCGATCTTCCTGTGGGCCTCGCACCGCCACGCACTGGCCAGCCTGGCTACGGCGATACCCGTCACGCGCCGGATGGTGCGCCGCTTCGTCGCCGGCGACACGCTCGACGACGCGCTCGCCGCGCTCGGGCGCCTGGGCGATCAGGGCATGCACTGGACGGTCGATGTGCTGGGCGAATCGGTCGACTCGCGGGAGATGGCGACGGCGGCTGCCGACCGCTACATCGCCACGCTCGACGCACTGGGCGAGCATGGCCTGGAGGCCAACGTTTCGCTCAAGCTCACCCAGATGGGCCTCGATATCGACTCCGGTTTCTGTCGCGACAACGTTGGGCGGGTGGTCGAGCGCGCGCGACAGCTGGGAGCCTTCGTCCGCGTCGACATGGAAGACCACACCAAGACCGACGCCACGCTCGAGATCGCGCGCGCCCTGCATGCCGACTACCACGACGTGGGCGTGGTCATCCAGTCGTACCTGCGCCGCTCGGCGGCCGACATCGAGCAGCTGATCGGCGAGCACATCAGGGTGCGGCTGTGCAAGGGCGCCTACGACGAGCCGGCAACGGTGGCATTCGCGACCAAGGAGGAGGTCGACCAGAGTTATCGCGAGCTGCTGGAACGCTTGCTGCTCGAGGGCCGCTACCCGGCCATCGCGACGCACGACGAGCGGCTGATCGAGCATGCCACCGCGTTCACCGCCGCGCACGGCATCACGCCTGACCGTTTCGAGTTCCAGATGCTCTACGGCATCCGCCGCGACCTGCACGAGCGGCTGGTCGGCCAGGGCTTCACGGTGCGCGTGTACGTGCCCTACGGCACGCAGTGGTACCCGTACTACATGCGCCGCCTCGCCGAGCGCCCGGCAAACGTCGTCTTCCTGATGCTGAGCGTGCTGCGCGAGGGCCGCGGGTCGAAGATCGCTTAGCCCAGCCTGTCCTCGATCTCCCAGGCATGATCGAGGGCATGCCAGGCCGATCGTCGGATGGCATAGCGCGCCGGCCAGCGGTGGCCGCCACGCGGCCCGCGATCCGGCAGTTCACCTGCCTCGCGTCGCCGGACGGCATCGACGAACTGGCGTCGAACAGCCTCCCAGCCTGCGTCGGGGCGGTTCCCGGCTCCCATCGCCCCGGCGTATGCCGCGTCTGCGTCGGTGATGTGCTGCCGGATCTTGGCCAGCGACCGGCCGCCGCCGCGCGGCCCAGCGGGCGCCAGGGTCCGGCCCTCGGCCGCGTCCGCCGATCGCTCAAAGGACGACCATGCCGCCCGGAGCAGTCCAACGAGCCGCTCCAGCTCCTCGGCCGGCAGGTTTGGTTCGTCGAACTCCATGGCCGCGGCCGGCCCGCCGAGATCGGTGGTGCCCTTGCCCTTGGCACGTTCGACGATCTCGAGCCGGTCGACGCCTGCGGGTGGCTCAAAGCCGGCCGCGGCGCTGCCCATGCTCGCCCGGTAACGGGGGCCGTAGTTGATCAGCGCCGCCAGCGCTTCCGATTCCGACTTGCCAGACCGGGCCAGGCCCGGCCAATCGATCGCGGCTGCGACCGTGCGCCTGGTCGCCGCCTCGAGGTAGATCTTCACGTCCCCGATTCTGCTGCCGTCCTCGGCCACATGTGTCGGCCGGGTGCAGTTCTGCGCTGTGCCGTGAGCGCGGTTACCTGGCCAGGTGCTCGAGCTGGTCGGCATGCTCCTCGAGGTGGTTGATCACGAACTCCGCGACGATGGCCTCGACATCCATCTGGCCGCGCCGGGGATGCAGACCCACCGCGTTCCACTCCTCCGGCGTCAGGCCGGCCAGGTAGCGGCGGAGGTCCTCGATCGCTGCGTGGACCGCGCGGTGCTGCGCCGGGATAGGCTCGCGCCGGCCGAACTCGACTGCCTCCACACGGGCGGGGTCGCTCTTGGTCCGACCGAACGGCACCGCCTCGCCGTCATAAGCCGCGATTACCGATTCAACCTGCCCCTGCCAGTAGGGAACGAACTCGCGCAAATGCGCCCAGATCTGTCCCGCTTCCCAGCGCTCGGTGCCCCCCGGATCAGGTTCCGATAACCCGGTCGGTGCCGATCGCTCAGCCAGCCGATCGAGCCGTCCCGCGACCGCGTCAAGTCGATCGACGAAGTCCGTGCCGTCGAGCAGGGACCTTGCGAGTGGCTCGTCGAGCGGACGATCCATCAATCAGGAAAGGCTTCCGGCCCGCGCTCGGCCAACTGGCGAGCCTGCTCCTCGGCGTCCTCGGGTGGCAGCCAGGAATACGGATAGGACGGATCCTCGAGCTTGGCCGCCTCGGGCGTGAGGTTGAGCGGGTGAAAGGTGTCGACCATGACGGCCAACTCCTCGGTGCCCTCCTTGCCGATCGACGCCTCGACGGTGCCCGGGTGGGGTCCGTGGGGAATGCCGGCGGGGTGAACCGTGAACGACGAGATGTCCACGCCGCGCCGGCTCATGAAGTTGCCGGCGACGTAGTAGATGACCTCATCGCTGTTGATGTTCGAGTGGTTGTAGGGCGCCGGAATCGACAGTGGGTGGTAGTCGAACTTGCGCGGCACGAAGGAGCACACGACGTAGTTCCGGCCGGCAAAGGTCTGGTGGACCGGCGGCGGCTGATGTACGCGCCCGGTGATCGGCTCGAAGTCACCGATGTTGAAGATGAACGGGTACAGGTAGCCGTCCCAACCGACCACATCGAGCGGGTGGTGGTGATAGTGGTAGGCGGTGATCCGGCCACGCATGCGCACCCAGATCACGTAATCGCCAGTTTCCGTGTGCGGTGGCACCTCGTCGGGCACGCGGATGTCGCGCTGCGAGAAGGGCGAGTGCTCCAGCAGCTGGCCCCATTCGTTGCGGTAGCGATGGGGCGGCACGATCTCGGTCGGCGATTCGAGGTACAGCAGACGGTGTGCCGACCCGGGCTCCTGCGCCAGCCGCCAGGTGGTGCCGATGGGGATGACGATGTAGTCGCCCGGGCCGTACCGCAGCGTCCCGAAGTTACTCTCGAAAGTGCCCTCGCCCTGGTGCACGAAAAGCATCTCGTCGGCCTCGCCGTTGCGGTAGAAGACGTTGTCCGGCAGGTCCTCGTTGGGTTGGGCGACGCCCATCAGCACGTCGCTGTTGAAGAAAAGTGGGATGCGCCCGTCAACGACGTTGCCGCCCTTCTTCACGCCGCCCGTCTTGATCAGCCGGTGATGGTGGTACCCGTCGTCGGCCAGCTGCGGCTTGATCTCGCGCAGCGGCTCGATCTTGTGCGTGCGTGTCGGCGGCACGAGGTGGTACAGCAGCGATGAGCGCCCGGTGAAGCCCTCCATGCCGAAGAGTTCCTCGGCATACAACTCGCCGCTGGGCGATCGGTGCTGCGTATGGCGCTTGTGTGGAACGTTTCCCCGGCTGACGTAAAACACGCCCGAAGTCTAGGCCAGGCGCGGCTCATTGCGCCGCCTGGGGCCCGTCGGCGGTGCCCTGCTACGATCGTATTCGTGGCCAGGGGGAAACTATTGGCGGCAGCCATTGGTCTGCTCGCGGTGGCCTGCCAGGCCCAGCCGGTCATCACACCGACAGCGGGCGATACCGTGGTGGCCAAACCATCGCCGCTGTCCAGCCAGACGCCCACCGCTACCCGCACAGGAAGCCATTCCGCGACACCGGTCGAGTCCGCGACACCGGTGGCGAGTGTGATTGGCTCGCCCTCAACGATGGCCCCGAGACCAGTCCGTCGCGCAGCACTCCTCGCGTTGCAGGTCGCGCGCCGGCCACTTATGCGTCATTCGTAGACTTCCCGGGTGGCCCGATTCGACGACGCCCGGTTCGCCACGCGGCTCGCCGAAGTCAATGAACGCGCTGGCCCCTTCCTGGATGGAGCAGCGGCGCCACCGGCGGCCGGTCCCGCCATTGTCGCGCTGCGCATCGCGTTGCTGCAGCGCGTGGCCGAGAGCGACCTCGCCGCCGCCGACTCGGCCGACGCCCGCCTGCACCGTACGCTGGCCCGGCGCGCTGGGCTGACTTCTGCAGAAGACATCGCGCTCGAACTCGCCCTGTGCCATTTCGCCCTCGACCTGGGTTTCGGTGTGGCCTTGAGCTGGCGCCGGCTGGCGTTGCTCGACCCGGTCCTCGACGATCTCGAGCGAGCGCCCGCCGATGCCGCCATCTCCGAGCAGGCCGCGCGCCTCATCGATCTGCTGGCCAACGAGACCATTTCGCTCGACGCCGGCGCAGCGCAACGCCGCCTGCGGCTGGTGGCCTGGCTTGCCCGGCGGCAACCGGAGCTGAGTGCACTGGCATTCGATCCGGCCGACGACTTCGGTCGCCTGATGCGTGACATCGGCGACGGGGATGAACGGTTGGCCGCAGGGATCGGCATTCTCGTGCGCCTGGCTGTTGACGCCTCGAAGCCGCTGCCCTCGGCCACCCAGCGCCGGGCGATCGCGGCGATCTCGGCCGATAGCACGACCGCCGAGCTGGCCCGTGATGCGGTGCGGCGTGCCAGCCGGCAGCTGCTGCTCGCGCCGCTAGCCGTACGCGGTCCCGGGCTGTCGACCGTGCGCCCGTCCAATCAGCGACTTGGCCGCGCCATTCTGTGGCTGATAGGCGAGCTGGAGCCGGTGGCCGGTGCCGACCTCCTCGGCCGCCTGGGCACCCGGCTGGCAACGTCGGACAGGCGGGACAACCAGTCGCGCGACGTCGGGCTGGCGAACTCGTGCGTCGCGTTGCTGGGTCAGCTGGGCCACACGCAGGCGATCGCGGCCCTTGGGGAGATGCGCGAGCGCGTCCGCAACAGGCCGGTCCGCAAACAGATAGACAAGGCGCTCGAGGCGCTGGCGCGCGAGCGCCAGGTGGGCATGGACGAGATGCTCGGCGCGGCGTTGCCCGCTTACGGAATCGGCGCCACGGGCCGCCGGGTCGTGCCGGTCGGCGACTGGCAGGCGATCGTGCAGGTGGCTCCGGGCGGAAAGGTGCTCGTCGGCTGGCAGAGCAGCGCGGCCGAGCACGCCGCTGCCCTGGCCCATCAGCCGCCTATGGCCCTGCGCGAGGCGCATCCTGCGGAGGTCCAGGGCGTGGCCGATCTGGCGCAACAGATCCACGCCGCGCTGCGTGACGAACGGACCCGGCTGGAACGGATGCTGCTCCTCGGTCCACGCATGCCCCTGGCGCGCTGGCAGCGGGATTACCTCGACCATCCGCTGCGCAGCATCCACGCCAAACGACTCATCTGGCGGGTGGTCGACGGCGAACGATCAATCGATGTCCTGCCCGTCGACGGGCAGTTGCTCTCGGTCGCCGGCGCACCGGTCGTGACCCCGGCGACGGCCGCGGTTGGCCTGTGGCATCCGGTTGAAGACAGCGACGCGGCGCTCGAGGCATGGCGCGACGTAATCGTCGCGCGCAGGATCGTGCAGCCGTTTCGACAGGCGTTTCGCGAAACGTACCGCGCGGCGGCAGACTGGACGCTGAGCGACCTGCGCTTTGCCGGCCGGCCGCTGGCGTATGCGCAGTTCAGGGCCCTGCTGGGGGTGCGCGGGTGGAGCGCACCGCAGCTGGGCCCCTACGACCAGGGCGATCGGGCGATCGCCACGCGCGACTTCCCCGAGGCGAGCCTGCGCGCAGAGTTCGAGCACGTCGCGGCGGGCCTGGGTAGCGTCAGCGAGCGCGTGGCATACGTTCGCTCAGGCGCGGTCCGTTTCGTGCGCCTCGACGTCGATCAGCGGCCCGTTCTGCTGGCGGAGGTCCCGCCGCGCATCCTGTCCGAAGCCCTGCGCGACGCGGACCTGTTCTCGGCCGTGCCTGACCCGACGCGCCGGCCGGCGTCCGAAGCGCAGGCTTCGCCCGCCGTAGTCGCGCGCACAGCCGCGTTGCGCAGGATCATGCCCGGCCTGTCAATGGCCGCCTACGCATCCCTCTTCGGTATCTGGCTTCGGGTCGAGACCGGCGCCGGTGCCTGGCTCGTTTCGCTCGTTGATGCGCGAGTGCTCGAGTTGCCGGCCGAGTCCGAGATCGAGATCGAGTTGCCGCCGACGGGCAACGCTGCCGAGGCGGGGACCTACCTTCCCTCCGCCGACGACCCCGTCCTCGAGCGCGCTCTGCGCATTGCCGAGCACCTCATCTCGAGCGGCCTGCCCGGATCATGAACCGGGCCTGGCCACAACCGGCGCAGTGAGCTCGCCCAGGCGGTCGACTGTGAGGGTTACGGTGTCGCCCGGCTGCAGGTAGCGCCCGAAGCCCGATTCGTCCCTGATCTCGAGCAGGCAGCCGGTGCCCACGGTACCCGAGCCGATCACGTCGCCGGGCACCAGCCGGACGTCGGCCGAGGCGCGCGCGATCATCTCGCCAAAGGAAAAGTGGATGTCGCGCCAGTTGCCGCGAGACAGTTCGCGGCCATTGACTGACGCCGTCGCGACCAGGTCATATCCCTTGGCGGCGCGCGCGTCGGCGAGCTCATCGGGCGTCACCAGCCAGGGGCCCAGTGTCGTGGCGAAGTCCTTGCCCTTGGCCGGGCCCAGGCGGACGGCGGTCTCCTCACGCTGCAGGTCGCGCGCCGACCAGTCGTTCATGAGCATGTAGCCGCCGATCGCCTCCTCCGCGCGTTCCGCGGCCAGATCCCTGACGGGCGTGTCGATCAGCGCGGCGATCTCCAGCTCGTAGTCGAGCTCGCTCGAGGCGCCCGGCGCCCAGACAGGATCGCCCGGGCCGCGAATCTCGGAGATGTTGGAAAAGTAGAAGACCGGAATACGGAACCAAGCCTCTGGAATCGGCATGTCGCGGCGCTTCCACATCGTGCCTACGTGGCGTTCGAAGGCGTAGAAGTCACGCAGGCTGGCCGGGTGCAGTATCGGCGGCCCGAAGTCCAGGTCGGCCGCCTCTGCGACCGCGTCGTCGTCCTCGCTGGTGGGCTCAAACCCCTCGAGGACGTCGGCCAGCGTGTCGACCCGCAGCCCCTCGGCAAGCACGGCATCGAGCGTCGTGATCGGCTGGCGGAACAGCACGCTGTTGTGCGCCAGGCGGCCGTCGCGCCGCACCGCGCGCCGGCGCGCGACTTCCAGATCGAGCCAGCGCGCGCCGGCCGGATCGAGCGCGGCATGCAGGCGATACGCGGTCCCGGCCGGCGCATTGCGCTCCCTGGCGTGGGCGAGCTTCACGCCTCGAGTCTATCGGCCGCCGACGGCGCGCCACACCAGCGCTGCGGTGCGGACTGCCCAATCCGCTGGTGCGCTCTGGCCGGCCAGCTCGCGCGCATACCAGGAGCCCGTCGGCAGCGTTGCCGCATCGTCCAGGTCGGCTCCTGGGTCGATCAGTCCGGCGGCCAGGGCTCGTTCGAGGATGGCCCGAATGCGCTGGCGGCGCGGACCGACGATGTGGCCCCGGTAGCAGGCGAGCGAGTCGTGGTCGGTGGATTCCTGAAGCATCGTGCCGACCAGTGACAGTGCGCCAGGGCGGCCCATCGCGCGCTGGAAGTCGGCCAGCTCGAGTTCGAGGTCGTGGCGCGGATCATCGGTCGCGGGGGCCGGTCTGGTATCAGCCGCTGCGCGAATCGCGTCGGCGACCAGCCGTGCCTTCGAGGGCCAGCGGCGATACAGCGCCTGTCGCGTGGTGCCCGCCTCGATGGCGATGGCCGTCAGCGACAGAGCCCCGAAGCCGCTCGCGGCGAGCTGCCGGTTCGTTGCCACGAGCACGCGCGCGTCGATGCTCGGATCGCGCCGCCGGCCGCGACAGTGCTCGCTTTGCTCATTTGACATACGGTGCAGTATTGTATTGCATATCACTCCGCGAAGGAAGGTCCGAGAACTCAGTGTCTGACTGGAACACCAAGATCATCGACGAATTCCATGCCAAGGGCGGCCGTAACGTTGGTCCGTTCGGCGATCGTCTGCTGCTGCTGACCACGCGCGGCGCGAAGAGCGGCCGGCCGCACACGACTCCACTGGCTTACACGCGCGACGGCGACAAGTACGTGATCATCGCCTCGATGGGCGGCGCGCCACGTCATCCCGCGTGGTACCACAACCTGGTGGCGCATCCCGATGCCGAGGTCGAGGTCGGTACCGAGCGCTTCAAGGTTCACGCCACGCCGCTGCCGTCAGGCCCCGAGCGCGACCGGCTCTATGAGGCGCAGGCGCAACTCATGCCGGGTTTCCGCAGCTACCAGGAAAAGACGACGCGCATCATCCCGGTCGTGCTGCTCGAGCGGGAGCGTTCGGCGGCGCTCGCCGCGTAGCGCGGCTGCCGAGCGGCAATTGGGAATACCTCAGCCGAGCTGGTGATCAGCCGCAGCCAAGCGCGCGATAAGCCGCAGCCAAGCGCGCGATAAGCCGTGCTCTTCAGACTCGCAGGCGGTGAATGACCAACGCGTCGGCGCCTCCTTTCGAGCGGTCCGTCTACGCCACGGGTGGCGCCAGGAAGACGTGGCCAATCGGGCGCGGGTGTCTCACGGCGTCGTCTCGCTGATCGAGCGCGGGCACCTGGAATCGGTGTCGACGCGGTCTCTCCAACAAGTGGCCGGGGCGCTCGAGATCCGCCTCGAAATAGGCGTCCGCCTGCCGCACGGCGAGTTGGACCGGCTCATGAATGCCGGCCACGCGGCGCTGCACGAGGCGATCGGCAGATACCTGGACGAGCTGCCCGGCTGGATCCACGCTCCTGAAGTCTCTTTCGCCGTGTACGGCGAGCGCGGCGTCATCGACATCCTTGCCTTTCACGAGCCGACCGGCTCGCTGCTGGTCATTGAGCTGAAGACCGAGCTCGTTTCACTCGAAGACCTGCTTTCAACGATGGACGTCCGAGTGCGGCTGGCGGCACGCATCGCTCGGGAGCGGGGATGGCCGGTCAAGAGCGTGAGCGCTTGGTTGGTTTTCGCCGAGAGCGACACCAACCGTCATCGCGTGCGTGCTCATGTGAGCACGCTGCGCTCGGCCTTTCCGGCGGATGGTCGGCGGATGCGCGCCTGGTTGCGCAACCCGCGCGGCACGCTCCGGGCGCTGTCTTTCTGGGCCAATTTCAGTGGGACGACCATAGGCTGGACAGCCGCCGCTCGGCGGCGGGTGTCCGTGCGGAGACGTGCAGCGCTATGACGGCCAACTCGCGCGTGGGTGGAATTGGGCCAGTTTGCAGGCCCAGACTCGTGGCTAACGGTCGTCAGGTTTGCGGCTGCGGAAGAACGTGCAGGTCGCCTGCCACCTGCCCGGCGACGGGGATCTGCCTGCTGCCCTGCCCGGCGCCTGCCTGACGCTCGGCCCGGCGCGATGATGCCCCGACGCGGATCGATGCCACCCGGTGTCCGCCGCGTACCTACAGGTTGCCGCGTTTCGCCTGCTCGCGCTCGATCGCCTCGAAGAGCGCTTTGAAGTTGCCCACGCCGAAACCGCGCGAACCGTGGCGCTCGATGATCTCGAAGAAGAAGGTCGGCCGATCCTGCACCGGGCGGGTGAAGATCTGGAGCAGGTAGCCCTCCTCGTCGCGGTCGGCCTCGATGCCCAGTTCCTCGAGCGTGTCCATCGGTACGCCGACGTCGCCGACGCGCTCGGGCAGCGCCGCGTAGTACTCGTGCGGCATACCCAGGAACTCCACCCCGTTCTCGCGCAGCTGGCGGACCGTGGCCACGATGTCCTCGGTGCGCAGGGCCACGTGCTGCGTGCCTGAGTCGAGGTACCAATCGAGGAATTCCTGGATCTGGCTCTTCTTCTTGCCCGTCGCCGGCTCGTTGATCGGGAACTTGATGCGGCCGTTGCCGTTGGTCATGACCTTGCTCATCAGGGCCGAGTACTCGGTGTGGATGACCTTGTCGTCGTAGTGGATGAGCTGGGAAAAGCCGAACACGTCGCGGTAGTAGTCGACGTACTTGTTCATGTCGCCCAGCTCGACGTTGCCGACGCAGTGGTCGATCTCAAGCAGCGACAAACCCTGCGCGGCCGCGGCCGGCTTCTTGACCTTGCGGTAGCCCGGCGCGAACACGCCGTGGTAGTCGCTGCGGTCGATGAACGAGTGGATCACTTCGCCGTAGGTGCGTACAGCTGACTTCCGATAGACGCCGTCGTCACCAGCGTCGACCTCGGTTGGCTCCAGGACGCTCTCTGCGCCGCGCTTGGTCGTCTCGCGCCAGGCCGACTCGACGTCGTCCACCAGGAAGGCGATGTCCTTGACGCCGTCGCCGTGGCGATGCACGTGCTCGGCGATCTCGCCGTCCGGCGTGAGTGGCGCGGTGAGCACGAAGCGGATGTCGTTCTGGACGATCAGGTAAGAGGCGCGGTCGCGCACTTTTGTCTCGAGCCCCGAGTAGGCGACGGGAGTGAAGCCCCACAGGGCGCGGTAGTAGGCCGACGCCTGGCGCGCGTTGCCGACCCAGAACTCCACGTAGTCGATGCCCTTGAGTGGCAGGAAATCCTGTGCCTGGGCATAGGCATCGGGGTTGATATGCGCGCCGGCCTGGTTGGCTGCGCCGCGGACGATGGTGTCTGTCATCGCTTGCCGCCTGCCTTTCGCTGATCGTGGGTCGTATCTATCGTACGCGCCAGCGTAAGCGAGCCGATCAGCGCTCCGCGGCTGCAAGCGATATGACATGATCGCGCAGGAGGCGCAATGGACGTCGTTCTGGTGGGTTTCATCGCCGGTCTCACGTTCGGCGGCTGGCGGACGGGGTTCCTGCACCGGCTCGCCGGTCTGGGTTTCATGGCGATCGCATTCGTGCTCGGCGCGTACCTGCGCGGGCCGTTCGGCGACCTGATCACCACGGCCTTTCCCAACATTCCCTCCGACTATGGCAGCCTGCTCGGATACGTCTTCGTCTTTCCTGTCGCGCTCGGTGTGCTGCATCTGATCGCCTATCCGTTCCTGCGTGGCCGGCGGATGAGCGGCATGACCAAAGAGGTGGATCGCGCGCTTGGGGCGCTGCTCGGTTTCGCCGAGGCGGTGCTAATCCTGTCGGCGGCCGTGGTCATCCTGGACACCTACTTCGCAGGTGGCCAGACCGCCGGTCACCGGCCCGGGCTGGACTACATCGAGTCGCTGACCGGCTCGTTCAACAGCTCGGTCACTGTCGGCCTACTGCGCGACACAACGGTGCCGCTGGTATTGACGGTGCTCGGGCCGCTGCTGCCGAGCGACATCTCGACACTGGTGCCGGGCGGCATTCCCGGCCTGCCGGGGATGCCCGGCGGCCCCGGATCGTCGGGCGTGCCAGGCCTGCCACGCCTGCCCTGACCATCCGGGTGCGCGCGCCGGCTCAGCCCGCCCGGCGCAACCCATCGGCCCAGCGCCGTCGGCTGGAGGAGCTCGGGTTTCTGGCCGAGGTGGCCCGTCTGGTCGGCTCGGCGCGCACCTGGGACGAGCTGATGGGCACGATCGTCGACCGGGCCACGGCCGCGGCGCGCGCCGAGGTGTGCTCGCTATATCTGATGGACCGCGACGGATTGGGGGTCACGCTGGCCGCCACGAACGGCTTGGATCCCGAACAGGTCGGTATCGCCCGACTGCCGCTCGGTGTGGGCATCACCGGCGGAGTCGCCAAGATGCGCCGGCCCACGACGAGCATCAACGTTCACCGTGACCGTCGCTTCCACTGGATCCGTGGCGTCGACGAGCCCAAGTTCACCTCGATGTGCTCGGTGCCTCTGATCTGGGACGACCAGGTGGTCGGCGTGCTCAATGTGCAGACCGTTCGGCGCCGCCAGTTCACGCGCCGCGATGTCGGGTTCCTCGAGACGCTTGCCGCGCTGCTCGCCGGCATCGTCGAGCGCAACCGGCTGCAGCGCGAGGCCGAAGCGCAGGTCGAGAGCCTGCGCACGATCGACGAGGCCCGCGCCACGCTGATTGCCATCGTCACCCACGCACTGCGTACGCCGCTGGCGGTCGTGCGCGCCTACGTCGAGCTGCTCGGCGGCGCCGCCAGCCGATCGGGTGCCGGCGTTACGCAGGAGGCGCCCGAGTGGGAGCGCCGGGCGCTTGAGCAGGTCGACCGGCTGGACCAGACTGTGGACTCGATCCTCGCCAGCCTGCGCGTGCTGCAGCTCGACAGTGGGCCGCGGACTGCCCTCGACCTGGCCGAAGTGGTGGAGGAAACCGCCCGTGAACTGGCGCCGCTCTTCCGCCGTCAGCAACTCAAGACGAGCTTCCTCGAGCGGCCGCTGCGCGCGACGGCTTCCGTCGAGATGCTGCGCCGGCTGCTCGGTTACCTGCTCGAGAACGCGGCCCGCTATGCGCCGGCCGACGGGACGATAGATATCTACGGCTGGCGAAAGAGCGACCGCATCCATCTCGCCATCACCGACGACGGCCCGGGCATTCCGCGCGAGTGGCGCGAGCGCATTTTCGAGCCCTTCGTACGCCTCGACGATTCGCCGCGCGGCGCCGGAATCGGACTATTTGCCGCCCGGCATCTGGCGCGCTCGATGGACGGCGACCTGCGCGCCGAGGATCGGGCGCCCAAGGGCAGTCAATTCGTACTCGAGCTGCCCGCGGCCCGCTGAGCGCCGCAACGCGGCGCTCAGTCGCGCGGGATTTCAGGCCCGCGCCACCACTCGATCACGGCAACCAGCGCGATCAGACCGACGCCGGCGACGACAAAGGCGAGCAGGTCAGGCCGCGGCGGCGTGTAACAGCACCCTGCCGTCGTGGTCATGCGGGGCGTCGACACAGTGCGGCCGGCAGCCGCGCGCGTCCTGACCGTCGAGCAGCGAGGGAAAGTGGCGGTAGGCGCCGTCGTCGGCACCGCTGAGGGCCATCAGGCGGCAGCCACATACCGCACACGTGACCGGACCCGACGCGTCGCGTCCAGGCTGGTCCGGGGATACTGAAAAATCACTCATAGGCCCAGACTAGGCCGGTCGGCGCGCGTAATCAGCGGCGGCCCGGTGTCTGTTCGGTGGCGGGACGGTTGCGCGGCGCCTTCAGATCGAGGCTAGCGCTGCGCCGCCTGGCCCTCGAGTCGATAGCCGACGCCGCGCAGGGCGGTCGGCGCCGGAGCGCCCAGAGCGGCCAGTTTGCCGCGCAGCCGCGCCAGGTGGGGCTTCAGCCACAGGGGATCCGGATCGGGCACATTCGGCCACCCGGCGGCGAGCAGCTGGGCGTGTGTCACGAGGTCACCGAGGCGCTCGATGAGTGCCGCCAGCAGGCGGAACTCGATGGCCGTCGCGGGGACCGTCTGGTTGTGCCAGTGGATCTCATGCCGACGAGTGTCCAGTTGCCAGCCTGAGGCCTGCCCGGATTCGGGGGAAGTGGCGCCAGTCCGGTTGCCAGTGTGGCGGCGCAGCACCGCGCGAATGCGCGCGAGCAACTCGGCCGAAGGGACGCCCTTGCGCACGTAGTCGTCGGCGCCCAGGTCGAGGAGCTCGGCCGGTACGGATCGGTCGCGCTCGCCGGACACGATCAGGATCGGTACGTCAGAGACCGCGCGCATCCGTCGGCAGACGTCGGCGCCGTCCAGGCCGGGCATCGCCAGGTCGAGCAGCACGGCATCCACGCGCTCCGCGCTGAAGCGACGCAGTGCCTCCTCCCCGTCGTATGCGGCGACGATCCGATGGCCCGCGCGGCCCAAAACTGCGCCGAGCGCGCCTACCCACGCCGGCTCGTCGTCGACGACCAGGATCGTCAGCCGCGACTGATCACTGCTCTGGCTCACGCCACCTGCTCATGGCAGACGTTCGTCAGCCGCCCGACGCGCTCGATCTCGATCGTGACCTCGTCGCCGTCGTGGAGCATCAGCTTCGGCTCGCGGAACCAGCCCACGCCGGCCGGCGTGCCGGTCGCGACAACGTCGCCCGGCTCGAGCGTGAATGCCTGCGAGCAGAACGAGATCAGCTCCGCCACCCCGAAAACCATCTCCGCCGTGGAGCTGTCCTGCCTGACCTCGCCGTTGACCAGGCTGCGCAAATGGAGCGCCTGCGGATCGCCGACCTCGTCGGCCGTCACCAGCCAGGGGCCCATGGGACAGAAGGTGTCGAGCGATTTGGCGCGCACGAACTGGCGGTCGGCGTATTGAAGGTCGCGCGCGCTAACGTCGTCCAGGCAGGTGTAGCCGAGCACGTAATCGAGCGCGTTCAGCGCATCCACGCGCCGGCAGGTCCGGCCGATGACTACCGCCAGCTCGGCCTCGTAGTCGACTGCCTGCGTCAGCCGCGGGTCCCAGCGGATCGCGGCGCCCGGCCCGATCACCGACGTGGGCAGCTTGGCGAACAGCACCGGGTGGTCGGGCGCCGCGCGATTCTGCTCGGCGGCGTGACTGCGATAGTTGACGCCAACCGCGACGATCTTGCCCGGTCGCGGCACTGGCGCGAGCAGCTCGACCTCGTCGAATGGGATGCGCCGCGTGCGCACCGCCTCGCTCGTCGCCGCAACCGTCGCTATCTCGTGGAGAGCGCCGGTTTCGCGTGCGCACAGTTCCGCCATGCTACCCGGCAGCGACTCGTCGAGGGCTGCCAACGGCACGAGCCCGTCGTCCACAACGAGACCAAGGCGCGGCTCGCGTCCCGGCTCGGCGGGCATGGCGGCGGGCAGACGGAACGAGACCAGTTTCATGTCGACTGACGCGATTGTGCGACCACGACGCCGGTGATGACCAGCCCCCCGCCGACGATCTGCAGCGGCGTCAGCCGATCGCCAAGCAGCCATGCCGCGAGCACGATGGTGTACACGGGTTCGACGGTGCTCACGAGCGCCGCCTGCGCCGCGCCGATCCGTCGCGCACCGGCGTAGAAGGCCTGCAGGGCAATCGCCGTCGACACGATACCGACGCCGAACAGCGGTAGCCATGCCGCCTGAGGTATGTCCGCGGGCAGCACCGGGTGATTGACCGCCAATGCTGCCAGCCACCACGCGGCGGCAGTGGCGGTGAGCATGATCGCGGCGGTCGGCGCCGCGTCGGGCGCCGAGGCGACGGCGGCAGTCTCCGATTCATGCGGCGGGACGGTGGCGCCGCGGGCGCCCGAGCGGGCGCCCGAGCGGTCGCCCGAGCGCTCGCCGGCCAGCCTGCCCGCGAGCACGATCCAGATGGCGTAGATGAACGGCGAGGAGAGCATCAGCAGCAGCCCGGCAAGCGGCGGCGACTGGTTCGGGTCGATGCCGCCGACCGCCAGGACGACGCCCAGCGTGGCAAGGCCCAGCGCTCCCCAAGCACGTCGTCCCTCGAGCCGGCGGCCGAAGCGCAGGGTCATCACCGCGACGAGCGACGGATAGAGGTAAACGATCAGGGCTGACAGTGACGCCGAAACTGTCTCCAGCCCGGCGAAGTAGGTGCCGCTGTTGCCGACGAAGAAGAACCCGAGCAGGACCAGCAGTGCCACGCGACGACGTGACAGGCGGCCCAACGCCCGGCGCTGGCCGGGCCAGATGAGCAGCCAGCCCCACGAGACCAGCGCGGCGAACAGGAAGCGCCAGGCGAGGAGCGTCAGCCAGTCGACGCCGGCCGCGTAGGCCGGCTTGGCGAAGAGCGGGCCCGAGCCGTAGCCACACGCGGAGATGACGACCAGCGCGATGCCCAGGGCACGTTGACGATTCATGGGCGGATGCAGTCCGGCATGCGCGCCGGATGCTATCGGTAGACTGGCCGCACAGTGACTGTCATCGACACCGAGCCGGACCTGGCGACGCCGCCCAGGGTCGTCGTGCTCGCCGACGATCTGATCTGGGCGTCGCGGCTGGTCGCCGCGGTGCGCACCGCCGGCGGTGACCCGGTTGCAACCAGCTCGGCGGCGGCATTCTCGGCGGCGGTCGAGGACAGCGCGATACCGGCCATCGTCGACCTGGGCGGACGGTCCTACGACGGCGTCGCACAGGTGCGTCGCGCCGCCCAGGCGGGCCGGCCCGTGCTGGCCGTCGCCCAGCACGACGACCTGCCGCTGCGGCGGCTGGCGCTCGAGGCTGGCGCGCTGCGCGTCTTCTCGTACAACAAGCTCTTCCATGATGGCCCGCAGGTAATGGCGGCTCTGCTGGCGGGCAAACTATGAGCACGCGCAGCATCTCCGGCGCCCGTTACGCGGCACGGATCGGCGAGGCGCGGGCGATGCTTCTCGGTGAGGACGCTGCGGCATTGCTGGTCGGCGTCGGCGCGGATCTGCAGTGGCTGACCGGCTACGCCGCCCAACCACTCGAGCGACTGACGATGCTGGTAGTGCCGGCGGAGGGCCGGGTCACGTTGGTCGTGCCGCGCCTCGAGCGGCCGGCGGCGGCAGCCTCCACGGCGGCCAGGGCCGGCGTCGTCGAGATCGTCAGCTGGGAGGAGACAGAGGATCCGTTCGAACTCGTGGCCCAGTTGTTGCACCAAGCCAAGAGCCGCCCCGAGATACAGCTCGGCGCGCTCGGCGGTGCGTGGGGCACGCTGGGCGGGTTGCTGCTGTCCGATCGGTTGTGGGCGAGTTTCGTGCTGCGGCTGCAAGCGGTCCTGCCGGAAGCTGCCTTCGGCCTTGCCTCGAGCGTGCTGAGCGGACTGCGCGAGATCAAGGATGCCGACGAGATCGAGTTGCTGCGCCGGGCGGCGGCCGCAGCTGACCGCGTCGTCGAGCAGATCGCTGCCGGCCGCCTCCTCGGCCGGACCGAGGCCGACATCTCGCACGAGGTGCAGGAGCGGCTGGTCGCCGAGGGTCACGATGCGGCCGCCTTCGCGATCGTTGCCAGCGGCCCCAACTCAGCCTCTCCGCACCACGAGCCGGGTGGGCGCGAGGTTCGCGCCGGCGAGCCGATCGTGCTCGACATCGGCGGCCAGGTGGAGGGCTACTTCTCGGATACCACGCGCACGCTGTGGGTCAGCGGCGACGCGGGCGGCCCGGACGACGAGTACCAGCGACTGTACACGGTGCTGCAGGACGCGCAGGCCAGGGCGGCGGCGGCGGTCGCGCCGGGAGTGCCGTGCGAGGAGATCGATGCCGCGGCGCGGTCGACCATCGACGCCGCTGGCTTCGGTGCCGCGTTTACCCACCGCACGGGCCATGGCATCGGCCTCGACGGCCACGAGGAGCCGTACCTGGTCGCCGGCAACGACGCCCCGCTCGAAGTGGGCAACACCTTCAGCATCGAGCCGGGCATCTACTTCGAGGGGCGCTACGGGGCGCGCATCGAGGACATCGTGGCGTGCGCCGCCGACGGGCCGGACGTGCTCAATCGCGTGTCGCGCGACCTGCTGGTGGTGAGCGGATGACCGCCGCCGAGGAACGAGCGGCCGCCGATCACGGCGACTCGGGCGCCGCGACGACCGACACGCCCGAGCACACCGGTCCGACTCAGGCGCAACTGCGCCGCTTCATCAAATCGCGCCCATACGTGCCGCTGCACGAGCTGCGCCGCCGCTTCGAGCTCAGCGGCGACCTCGATGAGGTGTGTGCCATCGACGACCCGCAGGCGGGTCGGGTGTTCATCGGCGTGCCGCCGCGCGAGGCGGGCGTGATCGAGGCACTGTGTCGTGATGGCGAGGTTGGTCTCGAGCTGTCGCGTGACCCGGGCGTGCCGATAGTGGTCGGTGTTTTTGCGATGAGGCCGGTCAGCCGCAACTGACGGGCCATTCGGCCCGTGATCACCCGAGCGCCCGTGCAGGTATACTGTGGGGGAGTATGTCAGAGAGCGCACCTTTACCCGACCTTCCGACCATCGAGTTGGCGCTGCCGATCGAGGGCATGACCTGCGCATCGTGCGTCAATCGCGTCGAGCGCTTCCTGCGCAAGACCGATGGCGTGGTCGATGCCAGCGTCAACCTGGCCACCGAGCAGGCGAGCGTCCGCTTCGACCCGCGCCTCGTCGGTCGCACTGAGTTGGTGCACGCCGTCGAAGCTTCCGGCTATGGCGTCCGCGAGCAGCAGGACGCTGCGCAGGATCTCATCCGACTCACGGCGGAGACGGACGAGCTGTACGCGTTGCGCGCGCGCGAGACGCGCAATCTGCTCTGGCAGGCGCTGGCAGCGCTCGGCGCGGGCCTGGCGATGATGACAGTCACGCTCGCGGTGCCGTTGCCCGCAGCGCAATTGAATTGGCTGCTATTGGTGCCCGCCACGCTCGTCCAGTTCGGCCTCGGTTATCGCTTCTATGAGGGCGCATGGCGTGCGGCACGCCACCGCGCGGCGACGATGAGCACGCTGGTCGTGCTGGGCACCAGCGCGGCGTGGCTGTACTCGACGGTCGTCACCGTATGGCCGGGGGCTGTCGCCGGGTCAGGCCTGGCGCCGCTGACCTACTTCGACTCGGCGGCGTTGATCATCGGCCTCGTGCTCATCGGCCGCTGGCTGGAGGCCCGCGCCAAGTCCCAGACACAGGTCGCGGTACGCCGGCTCGCCGGGCTCCAGCCGAACATGGCACGCCGCGTACGTGATGGCATCGAAGCTGACGTGCCGCTGGTCGAGGTTCAGCCGGGCGACGTGCTTCGTGTCCGGCCCGGCGAGAAGGTGCCAGTCGACGGGCGGATCATCGAAGGCGCCTCGACGCTCGACGAATCGATGCTCACCGGCGAAGCGATGCCCGTCGCCCGGGGGGTTGGTGACGAGGTCATCGGCGCTACCCTCAATGGCACGGGCAGCTTCCTGTTCCGTGCCACGCGGGTCGGACGCGATACGGTGCTCGGCCAGATCGTGCGCCTGGTCGAGCAGGCGCAGGGCTCGAAGGCGCCCATCCAGCGCCTGGCCGACGCGGTCACCGGTTGGTTCGTGCCGGCTGTGCTCGGCCTCGCCACGGCTACCCTGATCGTCTGGCTGGCAGTCGGGCCGGAGCCACGCGTGACGTTCGCCCTGGTCGGCTTCATCAGCGTGTTGATCATCGCCTGCCCGTGTGCGATGGGCCTGGCCACGCCGACGGCGATCATGGTCGCGACGGGCAAGGGCGCCGAGGCAGGCGTACTGATTCGCGGCGGTGAGGCGCTCGAACAGGCGGAGCGCATCGACGTCGTTATCTTCGACAAGACGGGTACCCTCACGCGCGGCCGGCCGCAGGTCGCCTCGGTCCTCCCCGTGCCGGGCGTCGCTGCTGACCGATTGCTGGCCGTCGCGGCAGCGATCGAGCGCGGCAGCGAACACCCGCTCGCCGCGGCGATCCTCGATCATGTTCAGGCAGCCGGGGTGGTCGTGCCAGTCGCCGCCGAGTTCGCCGCCGCGGCCGGCCACGGCGCACACGCACTCGTGGACGGCGCCGCGGGGATCGTCGGGAACGTGGCCCTCATGCGCGATCACGGTGTGGATATCGCGCCGATGGTGGCCGATCTCGACGCAGCCGCCGCGGCAGCCCAGACGCCCATCCTCGTGGCTCATGATGGCCGGCTGCTGGGGCTCATCACGGTTGCCGACCTGATCCGGCCCGAGGCGCGCGCCGCGGTTTCCCAGCTCGCAGAGAGTGGTGTCGCGACCTGGCTGGTGACCGGCGATCAGCGCCGTGTTGCGGATGAGGTCGCCGCGCGAGTGGGTATCCTGACCGACCACGTGGTCGCGGAGGTACTGCCTGCCGACAAGGCGGCCCTCGTGCGTCGCCTGCAGGCTGACGGGCGGCACGTGGCAATGGTCGGTGACGGCATCAACGATGCGCCGGCGTTGGCCCAGGCCGACCTTGGTATCGCCATTGGCACGGGCACCGACGTGGCCATCGAGGCCTCCGACGTGACGCTCGTCGGCGGCGATCCGCGGCTCGTCCCGGCGGCCATGCGCCTGTCACGGGCGACGATGCACACCATCCGCGAGAACCTGTTCTGGGCGTTCGCCTACAACGCGGTCCTCATCCCGGTCGCGATGGGCATCCTCTACCCCTTCTTCGGGCTGTTGCTCGATCCTGTGCTCGCCGCGGCGGCGATGGCCCTCAGCTCGGTCAGCGTCGTCACCAACTCCCTCCGACTGCGGCGCTTCAGGCTGCAAGTACCCGATCTGGTCGACGAAGGTCGCATGATTTCGCACCCCGCCCGGGGCTAACATTCAGTGTCTGCCGGGCGCACCAGCCGGCGAGCCTCGAGGGGGATACCGCAACGGAAACACGTGCCCTGCGCGCCAACGGTCTGATATCCGCGTCGCTGGCGCTGCTCGTCGTCTTGCTGGTTTCGCTTGCCCCCTCTGCCGCCCACGCCGACAGCGGCTCGCCCAGTCCTTCGCCCAGCGACAGCCCGACTGCGTTGCCCACTGCCACGCCGACGCCCACCCCGGCGACTCCGCCCGGACCACGGCTCGGTTCGCCAGAGATCTTTGGCTACCTGCCGTACTGGTCGCTCGACGCAAACATCGACTACGGCGCCATCACCACGATCGCCTACTTCGGACTCGTCGCCAAAGCAGACGGCCACCTCGCCACGGGCAACGGCAGCGGCACCGAGTACTCCGCCTGGATGGGATCAAAGGTCAGCCAGAAGATCAACCAGGCGCATGCCAATGGCGACCGGTTTGTGCTGAGCGTGGAGCGTTTCGCGTGGGACGCCGCGGGGCTGACGGCCACCCGGGCGCTGCTGAGCGACTCGGATGCGCGCGCGACGCTCGTGGCGGAGATCGTCAGCGAGATCACCGCGCGCGGCGTGGATGGCGTGAGCCTGGACTTCGAGCCGATCCTGAATGACCAGCGGGACAACTTCGCTGCCTTCGTGCGCGAGCTGCGCCTCGGTCTCGACGCGGTCAACCCCGCGTACCAGCTGACGTTCGCGACGACCGGCTCGCAGACGGTCAAGACACTCCAGGCGATCAACGACCTCACGGCCGGCGGCTGGGCCGACGCAGAGATCATCATGGGCTATCCGCTGCGCGACCTCCAGGCCGCGCGCGCCGGCAGCCTGGATCCGCTCAGTTCGCCGACCTCGTATGACCTCAAGCAGATCGTCAACACGCATCTCGGCTACGTGGCGCCGGACAAGATCGTCCTGGCGCTGCCGTGGTACGCGCGTGAATGGCCGACCCAGACGGCCGACGTGAACGCGAAGGTGCAAACCGACCGGACGCTCTACGGCAGGCCGCAGAACAGCAGCTACCAGGCCGGGCTGAACGCGGCCATCCAATACGGTCGGCAGCTCGACCCGGCCGAGGAGGCAGCCTGGACCGTCTTCCGTTTCAAGGATTGCGACACGTGTCCCGAGTCGTGGAAGGAGATCTACTACGACGACGTCGAGACGTTCGGCTACAAGGTCGACTGGACGCTCTCCAAGGGCCTCGCGGGCATCGGTATCTTCGCCCTTGGCTATGACAACGGCCGGCCCGAGTTCTGGAAGCTGCTGGAGCTCAAGTTCGGCCGGCCGCAGAAGTTGGTCGACAATGCCGCGCCGACCGGGACGTTCGGGCTCGACCCGGGTGACAAGCTGTGCACTGCCCCGCAGGTGCAGCTCGACTTCTCGCTGAGCGACGGCCAGGACGGCAGCGGCACGGTCCTGCTGGCGGTCTCGAACAGTTCGACGACCGACGGTGGCGGCCTGCTCAGTGCGGCGCGCGTCTACCCGGTCACCGGCCAGGTTAATTGGGCAATGGACGATCCCGCCACCGGCGGATCGCTCACCACCGGAACGCGCCGTATCTACGCCCAGTGGCGTGACGTGGCCGGCAACTGGTCACCGGTCTCGAGCACGAGCTTCAAGCTCACGCTACCCGGCACCGCTCAGCTCACGGTCGCCGGCGGCGCGAGCTACACGACCGCCACCAGCGTGAACGTTCTCGTCCAGAAGACGGGCGGCCGCGCGATCACCGCCCTGAAGCTCTCCAACAGTCCGGCGATGAGCGGCGGCGTGCTGGCGAACGCGGTGGACGCCACGCTCGGCACCTCGACCAGCTTCTCGCTCATCAATCCGGCAACGGGCGGTGCCAACGTCGATGGCACCCATACCGTCTATGCGCAGTGGCTCGATGCGGCCGGCTGCTGGTCGCCCGTGGCGAGCTCCGCGCTCGTCCTGGATCGCACGCCGCCTGCGGGATCGGTGTCGGTTGTCGGCGCGCTGGCCGTCACGCCGACGCGCAACGTCCAGCTGCTCGTACCCGCCAGCGACAACGCCAGCGGCGTCGCCCAGGTGGCGCTGTCGAACGACGGAAACACCTGGACGGTGCTGCCGTACACGGGCAACCCGGTCAACTGGTCAGCTGCCGCGAACCAGGCCGACGGGCCGTGGAAGATACGCGCCAGGTGGCAGGACGCCGCCGGCAACTGGAGCGCGACCGCCTCGACGACGGTAGTCCTCGACACCCATCCGCCGGTCGGTTCGATCACCCTCGATGGGGGAGCACGGGCCACCGGCGCTGGCTCGGTGATGGTCAGCGACAGCGCCTCGGCCGCTGCGGGTGTCAGCCAGCTCATCCTAGCCAACTCGCCCACCTTGAGTGGCGGCGTGTTGGCCAACGGTGTCGTGTTCGCGCCCAACGGCAGCGTGTCCTGGTCGCTCGCCGGCGCCGGCGCGCCGGCGTCGGTCGGCGAAGGCGGGCACACCGTCTACGCGCAGTGGCAGGACACGCTTGGGCGCTGGTCGTCGGTCGCCTCGGCGACGATCGTGGTCGACCGCACGGCGCCGGTTGTGAGCATGCCGACAGCCAGCCTGCCCACCGGCGTCCAGCTGGGCGTCAGCACGGTGCCGGTGCAGGTCTCGTGGCAGGCCACTGACGGCGCGTCGGGCGTGGCCGCCGCGAGCGTCGAACGCAGCACCAACGGCGGCGGCTGGCAACCGCTTGCCCAGGTACCGGTCAAGAACGGTCCCCACGCAGCGATGTCGGTCGTGCCCGGTCAGGCCACGCAGGTGCGCGTCAGCGCCACCGACTACGCCGGCAATACCAGTCCGTTCGTCGTGGGCGATCCCTTCCAGGCGACGGTTTTCCAGGACTCCAGCCGTTCCATCAGTTACGCGGGTGGCTGGACCAGCAGGGCGGTCAGCAGCGCGAGCGGCGGCGCCTTGCGCTTCGCCAAGGCGAAGGGCGCGACCGCAACGTTGAGCTTCAGCGGCCGCGCCGTGGCCTGGGTGGCCCCGCGGGCCCACAAGCGCGGCAAGGCGAAGGTGTTCATCGACGGTAGCTACGTCGCCACGATCGACCTGCGTGGCGCGGCAACTGCGCGTCAGCTCGTCTTCAGCTACGGCTGGACGAGTGTCGGGTCGCACACCATCACGCTCCGTGTGCTGCACACGCGCCACCGACCAAGGGTCGACCTCGACGGCCTGGTAGTCCTGGCCTGACCGGGCGCCGCTGCGCCCCCCAACTCACGTACCGGCAGTCGCTGACGATCGTGGCGTGGTGCGCACGCACCGCCGCCGCCTAGCCTCCTTTCAAATCAGCCGTACCCCTGCCGTGCAACCCAGCACGTTGCCGGCAGGCGGGAACAAAGGCCAGGCCGACGAGCGTCCCGCCGGCCGTCGTGGAGGATGCCGTTGACACTCGCTCGAGTTGCCCGAATGCTGCTCGTCAGCAGTCTCGTCGCGCTGGCCGGGCTCGTGCCCGCCGCGGCCACCGCAACCAACTCGACGACGGCCGTGCCGGCCGCCGACGCCTTCGTGATCGCCACCAAGGCGAACCACAACTACGGCAGCTCGCGCTGGCTCAGATCGGGCCTCGGCGTCTCGGAGTCGTACCTGCGCTTCAACATCACCCCCTGGCTCGGTCAGCATCCCGACCAGCTGCTGCTGACTCTGCAGCGTGTCAGCGGCGACGCCCGCGGGTTGGTCGTGACCGAGGCCATCGGTGCGTGGGGCGAGCGCCGCATCACATGGAATAATCGGCCGACCGGCTCCTCGTCGGTCGCCATTCCCGCGGTGGTCCGTGGCGACACGGCCACATTCGACGTGACAGCCCTGTTCCCGACGGGTGCCATCGATCGCACCAAGCTTGCTCTGCGCATAACCGATACCAGCGCGGGCCCGGTCTACTTCGGCTCCCGTGAGAACGGGGCGCCGCCGACGCTATCGCTGGTGGCGCGCGCCCAGACCGAGGCCGTTGGCATCCACGCCTCGGCCGACACCTATGTCAGCAAGAAGACGCCGATCGCGGACTACGGCGGCTCGAGCGTGGTCGTCGTTGACGGCCGTCCGCACACTGACGCCTACCTGTCGTTCAGCCTGTCGGGCTGGGCCGGACAGGTCATCAGCCGCGCCCAGCTGCAGATCGAGGTGCGCGATCCCGGCGGTGCCACGATCAGCATCTATCGCGTCGCCGACGGCTGGCCCGAGTCCGGCCTGACCTGGGCTACCCGGCCCACCGACGGCCCACTCGCTGGCCGGCTGACCAGCAAGCTGGCGACCGGCAAGCGGACGATCGACGTTAGCGACGCATTTCCAGGGCACGTCGTCGACGCGTCGCAGATCTCGCTGCGTATCACCAGCAGCAATCGCAACGGCTTCGTGTTCTCTTCACGCGAAGGCGCCACGCCGCCCGTCTTGCTCCTCACCCCAGCCGCGGACGGCACGGCGCCAACTCCGACGCCCACCCCCACGCCCACGCCCACGCCGACCCCGACCCCGACCCCGACCCCGACCCCGACGCCCACTCCCACCCCCACGCCCACACCGACACCAACGCCGACCGCGACACCCGACAGCTGGTATCTGTCCGGCAATGGCTCCGACCACGGCGTGGGTATGTCCCAGTACGGCGCGCTCGGCCGCGCTCAGGCTGGCCAGACGTACGACCAGATCCTGGCCCATTACTACACGGACACGACGATTGGGACGCTTGATCCGGCGCCGCCCATTCGCGTGCTGCTGGCGTCTGCTCACGTACCCACAGCCAGCGCGCCAGCTCGCGTCACCGCGCGGGGCGGCGGCTGGAGCTCGGCCGCGTTCGTCGACGCCCAGGGCCGGCCGCTCGTCTTCCCGGCCGACAGCTACCTCGACCTAAGCCTCGACAACGGCGCATGGACGGCGCTCGTTTCCGACTCGACCGGGGCGCCGCTCGCGTCCACAGCGGCGAACGACGTGCTGATGGCGGGCAATGACCCGACGACCGAGTTCGAGATGCACTTCCGCGACAGCCTCGTCAAGTACGACCTGTACCGCGGCGACATGCGTCTGCTGGTTGACGGCGACGGCGTCGACGCCATCAACGTGGTGAGCCTCGACGACTACGTACGCGGCGTGGTGCCGGCCGAGATGCCGCCGCTATGGCCGATCGAGGCGGTCAAGGCCCAGGCGCTTGCGGCGCGCAGCTACGGCTATCGGCATTTGCATGCCAACCGCGATTGGGACGTCGTGCCCACTTCGGCAAACCAGGTGTACGGCGGGGTGGTGCTCGAGCATTCACGTTCCAACCAGGCCGTCGACGAGACCGCCGGCCAGGTCGTCACGTACGGTGACCAGGTCGCCAACACCTACTTCTTTGCGGTCGCCGGCGGCTACACGGAAAACAATGAATACGCCTGGCCGAGCACCAAGGGCAAGGTTGTCGCCACCCCGATTCCCTACCTGCGCGGTGTACCGGACTACGACGAGAACGGCGTGGCGTACGACGCCGGCGCCCCGGGCTTCGCGTGGCAGGGCGGCGTGTTCACCTGGCCGCAGCTGCAGACGATCCTCGACTCCGACTCGCGCACGGACGTGGGCAGGCTGCTCGCCGTCACGTTTAACCGCGGCGTGTCGGGGCGTATCTACCGGGCCACCATTACCGGTAGCGCGGGCACCAAGCAGGTCTCGGGCGCCGTGTTCAAGGGTGTCTACAACAGCCACCGGGTCTCCGGCGGCAAGCTGAAGAGCACCATGTTCTATTTCCAGTCGGCGCCCTGACCCGTCCGACTGCAACAATTGCGCTCGTGAGTGGGCGACGGGGACAGGTCGACGGCGACTTTCGGTTCGAGCATCCGGTCGAGGTTCGCTTCGTTGACACCGACGCTTTCGGTCACGTCAACAACGCGGTCTACCTGAGCTACTTCGAGGCGGCGCGCGCCGGCTACTACGCCCACGTCGTGGGGATCCCCTTCAACAGTGGTCAGCTGGCCTCAGAGCACACCTTCGTCATCGCCGAGGCGCGCATCCTCTACCGCGCGCCGGCCTTCTTCGGCGAGACACTGCTGGTCGGCTGCCGCTTTGCCTGGGCGTCGCGCTCCTCGTTCGGGCTGGTCTACCGCATTCGGGCCGAGGCGTCGGGCGTTGCGCGGGCGCGGCCGGTCGCCGACGGCGAGACGGTGCAGGTGATGTTCGACCTCGCGCGCAGCCGGATCAGGCGAGTACCCGCGGACCTGCTCGCCCGGTTCGAGGAATTCGAGGGCACGCCGATCGAGCGGCGCTAGGCTTCGAAGCGCCGGAAGACGGCCACCGCGTTCTGGCCGCCGAAGCCGAAGCCGTTGATGATGGCCGTGTCAACCTTCGCCCGGCGCGCCACGTGCGCGGTGTAGTCCAGGTCGCACTCCGGCAGATCGGGGTTGTCGAGGTTGATGGTCGGCGGGATGACGCCCTCGCGAATGGCGCCGATGGCGGCCAGCGCGTTGATCACCCCGGCCGCGCCGATGGTGTGGCCGACCATCGACTTGGTCGAGCTGATATGCACGCGTTGCGCATGTCCGCCGAATGCGCCCTTGATGGCGCGCGTCTCGGTCACGTCGTTCAAGGGGGTGCTCGTGCCGTGCGCGGCGATGTAGTCGATCTCGTCCGGCGCGACGTTGGCATCGCGCAACGCCTTGGTCATCGCCATGCATGCGCCGCGACCCGATGGCTCGGGCGCCGAGATGTGAAAGGCATCGGCGGTCAGCGCCGCGCCGATGACCTCGGCATGGATCGTCGCCCCGCGCGCCAGCGCATGCTCGGCCGACTCGAGCACGACGGCGCCGGCACCTTCGCCGTAAACGAAGCCATCCCGATCGCGGTCGAACGGCCGCGACGCGCGCTGGGGCTCGTCGTTGCGCCGCGAGAGGGCGTGCATATTGCCCAGCGCGGCGAAGCCCATTGGCAGCAGCGGCGCCTCCGACCCACCGGCGAGCACCACGTCCACTTCGCCGCGCTGGATCATGCGCAGCGCGTCGAGGAAGCAGATGATCGATGTCGCGCACGCGGCCGACTGGGTGATCACCGGTCCGGTCAGGCCGAATTCCATCGACAGCTGGCAGGCGGCCATCGATGCCGACAGCGCTGGGAAGGCGAACGGACTGACCGAGCCCGGCCCCTTCGCCTCGAGTACGCCCTGATTGATGGTCACCTGCTCGATGCCGCCGCCGCCCGTATTGAACGCGACAGCAACACGGTCACGTCGTTCCGGCGCCCAGGCGCCGAAATCCAGCCCGGCGTCGGCGACCGCCTCCTTGCCGGCGGCCATGCCCAGGTGCACGAAGCGGCTCATCCGCCGCGCCATCTTGCGGTCCATCACAGTGGCCGGGTCGAAGTCCTTGACCTCGGCGGCGATGCGCACGTCGAACTGGCTGGCATCGAAAGTGGTGATCGGGCCGACGCCACTGACACCGGCGACGAGGTTGCGCCAGAAAGTGGCGTGATCGTTGCCGATCGGCGTGATGGCGCCGAGACCGGTGATGACGGCTCGGCGACTGAGGTCCTTCTCGGGCACGTGAACTCCTGCGTTGGGCTGGGCCGGATTGTACCGGCGCCCGCTCGACTGCCGGTCGCCATGGAACCCAGGCAACGGATCCACGCGGCGCGATCCAACGTTCGAGTTCGAGCAGGTTGCCGGTCACGTGTCACTCCAGACGCTGACGCTCGATGGGCTCGACGACAGGCCGCTGGTGACGGTGGCATCCGTCTACCAGTCGGTCGCCGACGGAGACGCGACCGTCCAGTTGGGTATGGCGGGCGGCGCGCGCGAAACCTACGACCGCTTGGCCGACGTGATCGAGCAATCGCTCACGCGCGCATGAACCCGGCGGTATGCCGCGTGAGCCTGGGGCATCTGCCGCCATGCCTGTGGCACGGCTCTGACCCAGGCGCGCAGCGCTACCCCGGACGCCTGGGCCCCGACCTCGCGCTTGCGGTCCCATGCGATACCGAATTCGCGGCGCAGGCGCTCGGGAACCAGAGCCAGGCCGGGTAGTGCCAGCAGGTCGACGATAGGTGCGGGCACGAATGGCAGAGGCGGGCGCACGATCAGCCGCGACAGGCGCCGCGCGGTGGGCGTCGCGTGGATGGGACCGTTCGGCGCGAGCATGCGGCGCCAGTACTCTGCCAGGTCGTGCCACGTTACCGGGCTCAGCGACAGCGGGATGCCCAGGCGCACGCCCACATCGCGCGCCTCCTGCCAGAAGCGACCCAGCTCCGGCTTGCTGAGCGGCGCCACCCAGCGGCTGTAGGCGCGAGCGCTGGTGACGATCAACGTGACCTGCACCCACAGAAGCAGCTCGGGGTCGAGCGCCCGATAGCTTTCCGCCAGCCGCCGGGCGTCCTCGTCGTCGACCGGGCCTTTCACCCGACGGTGCACGCCGTTCAACCTGCGCACCGCCCGCTCGGCGGTTGGTCCATCGCCGAAGACGAGATCCATGGTCGTGCGGATGGTTCCGTGCAGGCGGTGGAACGGGTCCTGCTCGAAGGTGCTGTGTTGGGCGACGCCTTCCGCGACCAGCGGGTGCGCGACCTGAAGGAGCAGCGCCGCCGGACCTGCGCCGAGCAGCACGGCCTCGCTGTTGACGCGCCACATCATGCTGTCCGGGCCGTAGAAGCCCAGAAGCGCATCGGCGTGATGGGCGTCGTTCACACTAGCCATCGTGACCCTCGACCTACTGATCCGCAATGTCACCGTCGTTACGACGCTTGGCCGCCGCGCTACGGGCATCGCCATCGCGGATGGCCGTTTCGTGGCGATCGACGACCCGGCTGTCATCGCCGATCGCGCGGCGGCGGAAATCGACGCCGCCGGGCTCCACGCGCTGCCGGGCTTGATAGACGAGCACGTTCACTTCCGCCAGCCCGGACTCGAGGACGAGGAGGACTGGCTGACCGGGTCCGGCGCGGCGGTGATGGGCGGCGTCACGACGGTGCTCGAGATGCCCAACACAGTTCCGCCCACCGACTCGGTTGCCACCGCCCGCGAGAAACTGGCGCTAGCCGCCGAGCGCGCCTACTGCGACTTCGGGATCTTCGGGCTGGCGGGCGAATTGCTTGGATCGGCGGCCGGGCTGATCGGGTCGGGCCTGGCTGTCGGCTTGAAGGTCTTCATGGGCCCGACCACCGGCGGTCATCGGGCACCCGACGGCGAACGTCTGCGGCGGCTGCTCGAGCTGGCGCGGGCGGATGACCTGCGGGTGGGCTTCCACGCCGAGGACCAAGTGCTGATACGCGCCGCGGAAGCCAGGCTGCGTGCGGCGGGCCGCGACGATCCAGCGGCTCATCTCGAGTCGCGGCCGGTCAACGCCGAGGTGGCGGCGATCGAACGCGCCGGGCGGCTGCTGCGCGAGACGAGCGCCAAAGGGCACATCTTCCACCTCACGTCTGAAGAGGGGCTCGCGGCCGTCGAGCGCTGGCGGGCGGCGGGTGTCGACCTGACGTGCGAGGTGACGCCGCATCACCTGCTGCTCCACGCAGACGTCTACGAGCGCTTCGGCGGCATGGCCAAGGTCAATCCTCCGATCCGCGGTGCTCGCCATGCCGAGCGCCTGCTGGCGGCGCTCGCCGACGGGCGCATCGACACGGTCGGCAGCGATCATGCGCCGCACCTTGCCGCCGACAAGCAGCGTGCGTCGATCTGGGACGTTCCAGCTGGCTTCGCCGGGGTCGAAACGCTGCTGCCGCTGATGCTGACGCTCGTCAACGAACGGCGCCTGACGCTCGAACGGCTGGTCTCGGCGACGAGCGAGCGGCCGGCGCGGATCTGGGGGCTCCGGCCGCGCAAGGGGGCGATCGAGGTCGGTGCCGACGCCGACCTGACGCTGGTCGACCTGCAGCGACCGGGTGTCGTGCACGCCGCACAGCTGCACGGCAAGAACAACCGGTCGCCGTTCGAGGGTCGGCCGACGCGCGGCGCACCAGTGGCGACGGTCGTGCGCGGGCGGATCGTCATGCGCGACGGTGAGCTGCTTGCCCGGCCCGGCTGGGGGCGCGCGGTGAATGATGAAAACGATCAAGCGCGCTCGCCCAGCTAGCGCGCAGGATCAGCTCATGGAGATCTCCACGGCCCAATCCGACACGTTCGTCCGGTTCGTGGACGGCGTGGCCGAGGCACTCGCCGGCGACGCCTTGAGCGCCGACGAGCACGCTGCCCGCGCATTCATGTCGCGCAGCCACTTCGATCGCGTCATCCGCGCGGTCGCCGGCGAACCGCCGATCGCCTTTCGGCGACGGCTGCTCCTGGAACGGGCGGCCTACCGTCTGGCCATCGCGGGCGACGACATCCTCGACATCGCGCTTGAGGCCGGCTACTCGTCGCACGAGGCGTTCGTGCGCGCGTTCCGCCGCGCCTACGGCGTCAACCCATCCGAGTGGCGCTCTGCGCCACGGCAGATCCGGCTGCCGACCCCCAACGACGTGCATTTCCATCCACCCGGCGGCCTGCGGCTGCCGACACGAAACGAGGTGACATCAATGGACCTGATCGTGCGCATGGTCGAGCACCACGTGTGGCTGCTCGGCGAAATGGTCGATCGCGCGGCGCGGCTCGACGACAAGGCGCTCGACAAGCGCATCGAGCTGTCAGTCGAGGACATCGACGAGGACCAGACCATCCGCTCGCTGCTTTCTCGGCTGATTGGGCAGATGGACATGTGGAACAACGTCATCCACGACCGGCCGTACGACTGGGAGGTTGAGAAGCACGAGTCGATCGCCTCGCTGCGGTCGCGGCTGGCGAGCGTAGGCCCGGCGTTCCTGGCCGAGGTGCGTCGCGTGACCTCAGAGGGCCGGCTCGACGAGACTTTTGTGGACGCCCAGTGCGAACCGCCGGAGATCTTCACCTACGGCGGCCTGATCGCTCACGTACTGACGTTCGCGGCCCATCGACGCGTGCTCGTGCTCGGCGCCTTGGAGTCGGCCGGGATCTCCGACCTTGGCGCGGGCGACCCGCGCAAGTGGGTGGCTGAAGCCGCCTGACTAACCCGCCTTGACGAACGCGGCGAGGTCCGCGATCGCGTCGTCGACGGCCCGGCGCACTGGTGCGCCGGGCCGTTCCGATTCCCAGTGCAGTTGGCGGACGACGAGCTCGTTCGTCTTCCGGTTCCGCTCCGAGTCGAGCCGTCCGACCAGCTCGTTGTCGCACAGCACCGGCAGCACGAAGTGGCCGAACTGGCGCTCGTCCTTGGGCACGTACATCTCGAGCTTGTACGCGAAGTCGAACAGCTGCGCGGCTCTCTCGCGGTCGTATACCAGCGGGTCGAATGGCGACAGCAGGGTCGTCCGCGAGTGGGCGCTCGACTCCGCGACCGAGAGTGCCTCGGGAGTTGCCCATGCTGGGCGTGGCGGCCCGCTGCGTGGCAGATCGACCGCGATAAGCCGGCCCTCCTCGCGGAAGCGCTCGATCGTGCGTGGCAGCACGTCCTTGGGCGCCCAGTAGGTGCGCGTCTTGATCTCGCGCAGGTCGGCCACGCCAAAGCGGCGCATGGCCTCGTCCAGCCGCCGCTCGGCGTACGTCTCGTCGTCGAGCGTCGCAGCCGGCGCGTCCGGGGGAATGACTCGCTCGGCCAGATCCCATAGCCGCTCCTGACCCTGACGGCCGGTGACCAGGACCTCGAGCGCCTTGGCCATGAACTCGAGCATGCGCGTCGTGTTCTTGCCGTGGGTCCAGCCGGTCGAGCGCCAGCCTTCGACCACTTTCGAATCGTCGATGTCGCGCGACTGCAGCGGCCCGCGCTCGCGCAGCTGGTCGAGGATCGAGTCGTGGAAGGCGCGATTGGTCTCGAGCCAACCCTTGACACCGTCCCAGCGGTCGATCCACGGTTTCGCCTCGTAGCGCAGCTCGGGCAGCCGCTCGATGGGCACCAGGAAGGCGTTGTGCTCGAGCAGCCGCCGCTCGCGCCACAGCACCCGGTCCAGTTCATCGCGGTCGTAGCGGCCCAGCCGGCTCCAGAGCACGAGGTAGTGCGTCCGCTCAACCGTGCGCGTGGGATCGAGCTGCAGGCTGCCGAAGTGGCGAACGACACTCAGGATGCCGTCGCCGTTGGCCGCCGGCTTCGCATCCGCGTCCAGGAGGGATGCGTGGACGGCAATCCGGCGCGCAGCCGCGGGGTCGAGCCGAACGGGGCTCACTCGGGCAGGGATTGCTCTTCGAGCGGCACGTCCCAATGCGCCTCGAGCAGCTCGAAGCGATGCTGCTCCTCCTTGGCGTAGGTTTCCCGGTCGGGGAAAAGGCGCTCTGAAAGCTCCTCTGGCGTGTGGCCCTCCATTGCCGCCCAGTCCCGGTAGGTGATGCGCACCATGACGTCCCAGTCGGCGCGGCCGTCGCCGTGGAAGCGTGGCGTGAAGAGATGGACGTCGAGGATGTGCCGGGCACGCATCGTCTCGCGCAACAGCGGCCAGTGGTTGCGCCGGAAAAGGTCCAGCCACTCGTCGTGGAAGCCCCAGCGCACTCTGTAGAAGTACTCGACGTTCACCGGTCCGGCCATTTCCTAGGCTGCCCTCACCACTTCCACATCGTAGTCGTCGAACACGGGATCGGCGGTCACGATGGGCAGGTGCTCGACCTGGGCCTGCGCAACGAGCAGTCGGTCGAATGGATCGCCGTGGTGGCGCGGGAGAGTCGCAACCTGGAGGGCGTGCACGTGTTCAACTGCAAGTCCGGCCACGCCGGACGTCCGCATCATGCGCGGCACGTAGGCCGCCGGCGGCTCGGGCAGTGGCATGCGGCCGAGTGCCCACTTGATTGCGATCTCCCAGGACGCCGCGGCCGAGAGATACAGCTGTGTCTGTTTGCCGCTGAACTCATTCACCAGGTCCGGACGGATGCGCCCGGGCGCCTCCAGTAGCCACAGCCACACGTGCGTGTCGAGGAGATACCTCACTTGTGGAACTCGTCCAGCAGTTCCTGTGGCAACGGCTCGTCGAAATCGTCCGGCACGTGAAGGATGCCTGCCTCCGAGCCGAACACCCGTTGGCCCGGCTCAACTGGGACGAGCTTTGCGGCGGGGCGTCCGCCGCTGGTGATGACTATCTCCTCGCCGGCAGCTACGCGGCGCAGCAGGCGAGAGAGATGAGTCTTTGCTTCGTGCACGCCAACTTCGGCCACGGTCGGATTGTGCTTGCGATGACTGACTTAGTCAACGACTTAGTCTCAGATGGTGCGTATCGCTCAAGAACGCCGTCGGCCACGCCCAACTCGGGCACTACGTCGCCTAATGGTGGAGGCGGCCAGGTCCTCATGGCTCTGGATCGAGAGCCAGACGCTCTTGGCCCAATCCAGGTCATCGGAAGTGATCGTCACGATGAGAACGCGCCCGTCGATGGCGAGCAGACCGCAGAGCGCCGAAGAGGCCCGAGCGGGCTGCTCAACAGGTCCGTAGCGCGCGCATCCATTCAATCCCCTCGGCAACTCCTCGACGACAACGCCCTGCACGCCGAGCACGTTCTCGGGCTTCATCACCTCGAGGATTTCCACGGCGCTGACCCGGCGACCGCCTTCGTCGATCGTCATGCTCGAAAGCGAGAGGGATCGCTCTTCGTCCCACGCGTACCAGTAGCTGTCCTCCTTGATGAACATCTCATCGAATGAGACCGGAATGCCGACTGACCATGTCGGAAACACGCGCCGCATGACCAGCCAACGCGACCCTGAGGTGACGTGACGCGCGAGTGCCTTCATGCCGCCGAAGACTAGGAGCGGCCACTTATCGCCGGCTTATCTACTGCTTATCGCTGGACTCGACCCGGCTCGAGCCATTGCTCGACCCGACTGGAACGACTGGCTACGGGCCACCTTGGAGCGCGTACGCGATGTAGGCGTCCCGGTCGACGCGCACGAAGATCACGGTTTGGCACGGGCTGCTGGCCCAGGAGCTGCACGCGGTGGCCGGGCAACCGGTCAAGAGGCCGGGATCGACCACGGCGGGCGTAATCCCGCCACCTTGCGTGCTCGCCTCCGCGAACGTGACACTGCGACCCGTTGCGTCCTTGCTCCAGGACCGGCCACACGTACCTATCGACCGCGGCAGCGAGCCGGTGTCGTGAATTGCCGGTTGCCCATGCCACGGCAGCGGCAGGTACACCAGATGGCCGAGCAGGTTCGCGCCGAACACGACCGCGATGATCGCGACGGCCGCGACTGCGACGCCCTTCACGATGCGTCCGGGACTGACATGGCGCACCACCGCCCCAGCCGCTCCTGACGCGCGGGCGGCCCCCCGCGTCAACCACCATGTCGCCGTTGCCCGTCTCGCGTCAAGGGCCGTCCCGTCCGCGTTTCTGCCGCTGCCCCGAACGACGCCAGGGTAATGTTCCGTCAAATCCCGCCGTCAGCGCGAGTCTTGCCGCGGAACCGGCTTGCCTTCTGTCACATGCCGCGCACATGCGGGAAACGCGGACAACCTGACGTCACAGCCCCGCCATTCGGCGGAAATGGCGGAAAAGGGTGGACAGGATGCCCGCCCCCTTCTGGTCCCGGTCAGTCGCCGTCGTAGCGCTTGAAGATGATCGCCCCGTTGTGGCCGCCCAGGCCGATGTTGTCGCTCATCGCGTAGCGGATGGGCATCGCCCGCGCCACCGTGCCGGAAACGATGTTCAGGTTGATCTCCGGATCCTTGTCGCGGAAGTTGATCGTCGGCGGCGCGCACTGGTTGTACACGGACAGGACCGTGAACACACCCTCGACCGCGCCGGCGGCGCCCATCAGGTGGCCGGTCATCGACTTGGTCGCGCTGATGGCGATATCGGGCGTGTGCTCACCGAAGACGGCCCAGATGGCCTGCGCCTCGCGCAGGTCGCCGAGCGGTGTCGACGTACCGTGCGGGTTGATCAGGTCGATCTCGTCGGCCGGCACGTTATGGCGCTCGAGAGCCTGGATCATGGCCCGTCGCGCGCCGTCGCCCTTCTCGACCGGCTGGATCAGGTCCCAGGCGTCGGCCGCCGAGCCATAGCCGACCACCTCCGCGTAGACCTTCGCGCCGCGCGCCCTCGCGAACTCGAGGTCCTCGAGCATCAGCGCGCCGGCGCCCTCGCCGAGCACGAAGCCGTTGCGCGTCAGATCGAACGGCCGCGACACCGTCTGCAGGTCCTCGCCCGGCCGCGGCAGGCCCATGCCGCGCATGTTCGAGAAGCCGATGTGCACCAGCTCGTGGAGCGGGTTCTCGGTCGAGCCGGTCAGGGCAGCGACGTAGTCGCCGCGGCGGATGCCCTCGGCGGCCTCGCCGATGTTGTGCGTGCCGGTTGAGCAGGCCGTCACCACGCACATGTTCGAGCCGCGGATGCCCGTCTCGATGGCGATCTGGCCTGACGCTGTGTCGGGCAGCATGTTGGCGATGAAGAACGGCGACACGGTGCGCGCGCCGCTCTTCTCCCACTTCTGGACGTTGTCCATCATGAGCAGTGGCCCGCCGCCGCCGGAACCGAAGATCACCCCGATGTCGTCGCGGTTCGATTCGTCGATGGTCAGGCCCGAATTGGCCAGCGCCTGCTTGGCCGCGGCCACGCCCATGACCACGTTCTTGTCAGTGCGCCGAATTGCCTTGAAGTCCATCCACGCGGTGCCGTCGAAGTCGTCGATCTCGCCCGACGCCTGCGCTTCGTAAGGCGACGGATCCCAGCGGGTTATGCGTTTGAGGCCGGAGCGGCCGTGCTGGAGGTTGTCCCAGACGGTATCGACGTCCTGGCCGATGGGGCTGATGATGCCGAGCCCGGTGACGGCGACTCGGCGCGAGAAATCGGGACGACGCATGGCTAGCTGGCGGCTCCTGTGGCGTGGGTGACGGGTGGTTCCGTGGTCGTCGGTGCAAGAAATGCCGGCACCGCGAGGCCGCCCGGCGCGCCCGAATCGTCGAGGGCGAGTGCTTCGACAGTGGGTGCAATGCGCTTGATCAGGCCGGTGAGCACCTTGCCCGGGCCGACCTCCGCGAAGGCGTCGACGCCGGCCTTGGTCATGTACTCCACCGCCGCGACCCAATCGACGCCGCGGGTCAGGTGCTCGACCAGCTCGGTGCGGCACGCCTCCGCGCTGGTCAGCGGGCGGGCGTCGGCGTTGGCCAGCAGCGGCACGCGCGGATCGTGGAACTCGACGTTGGCCAGCACGTCCTGCATCGCCGAGGCGGCGCGCGACATGAGCGGCGAATGGGCGGCCACGCTGACGGGCAGCACGATGGCGCGCTTGGCGCCAAGTTCGCGCGCCGCCGCAACAGCCGTATCGACCGCCGCGTGCGTGCCGCTGACCACGATCTGGCCGGGGGAGTTGCGATTGGCGATGGTGAACTCGCCGGCTCGCTGACCGGCCCCAAGCAGGTCCGCGATTCTGTCCTCGGCAAGGCCGATCACCGCCGCCATTGCGCCGTCTGACGCTGATGCCTGCATCTGCCGGCCTCGCTCACGGACGAGCCGCAGGCCGTCCTCGAGGCTGATCACGCGCGCAGCGACCATGGCGCTGTACTGGCCCATCGAGTGGCCGGCCATAAACGCCGGCTGCAGCGGTTCACCCAACCGCTCCTCTAGCGCGCGCAGAAAGGCGACCGACACCGCGAGGATGGCCGGCTGCGCGTTGATCGTCTTGTCGAGCTGATCGGCCGGGCCGTTGAAGCACAGCTCCGAGAGCGGTTCGCCGAGCGCCTCGTCGGCCGCCCGGAAGACCTCCTCCGCCCCTTCCGACGAGTAGGCGAGTGCCTGACCCATACCCGCGTACTGCGAGCCCTGGCCGGGAAATACGAGCGCGAACTGGTGCACGACTTGGCACGGTAGCAGCGCACAGCGGCACGACCGACCAATTACATGCACTACTGCATGTATTTGCCGGGCAGCCTAGCATCAGCGCGTGAGCGCCGACGAGCGACTGACCGAGGAGCTCAGCCCGGCGGTCGTCGCCGCGCGCGACCAGATCCAGAATCCGCGCCAGCTGTCCGACCGCATTGCGATGGGTCGCGCACTGTGGCGCGACCTGGTCGTGGGTTTCGCGGCGCAGCTGCAGCAGCTCGGCCTCGGCTTCGCCCAGCTGGCCGCGCTCTACGCCATGGACGGCACCGAGACGATGACCATTGCCGACCTTGCCGAACGGATCGGACGCTCGCCATCGGCGACCAGTCGGCTGGTCTCGACGCTGGAGCGGCGTGGTCTGGCGCAGCGCCAGGAGGAGGTAGCCGACCGGCGCCAGAGAACGCTCGAGGTGACGCCGGCGGGCAAGGCATTGCTGGCCGAGGTCGACGGCCAGCGTGCCGAGCAGTTTCTGTCGGTCGTGCGCCCGCTGCCGCCCAGCGAACGTGCGCTCATCGCGATGGGCGTGGCGGCCCTGTCGAGCCACGCCATCACCCGCCGCGGGCGGCTGATCAAGGCGCGCTAGGCCGTCAGTGGATGCAGGCGCCGGTATCGACCGCGTCGCTGGCGTCGAATGCGCCCGCAATGTCGCCGGCGACCTCGACCGGCGACAGTGCGTAGCCGATGTTGGGATGGTCGCGCGACTGCGAGAAGGTCACGCCGCCCACTGTGCCGTCACCGAGCATCAGCGGCCCGCCACTGTCACCCGGCGCCACGCTCGAGATCAACTCGATGATCTGGCGCGAGGTGATGGCGTTGCCGTAGATGTCGCGGGTGAGCGCGTCGAGGTCGCGGCTGACCTGCGCGTCGATCACGCGTTCGGGGCCGCCACCAGTGAAACCCAGCGCCGCGGCGGCATCGCCGCGCTGCGGGGCGGCATCGGCGAGCGTCAGCGGCGCAACGTCGATGCGCGGCACGTCGATCAGCGCGATGTCGAGTTGCGGGTCGAAGAACACGACGTGGCCGCCATAGCGATCGAGTGAACCGTCGAACGACACCCACACGCGGTCGGCGCCGGCGACCACGTGGGCGTTGGTTGCGATGTGGCCGGCCGACACGGCAAAACCGCTGCCACTGACCAGGTTGCCGCAGGCAATCGTCTCGACCCTCACAGTGCTCGGTTCGGCGCTGCGCGCCGCCTGCTCCGCCCGCGCCAGGCCGGGTGCATCGGGAGGTGGCGCGGGCGGCGGCGGGGCACCCACGAAGATGTCCGGTAGGCCGGCCAACTCGAGTACCTGGCCGAACTCACCGGCGAACACCAGCGGCGAGGGCAAGCGCGCCTGCAGGGCGTTCAGGATGAGCGACTGGCGTGCCTCGGCGGCCAGCGTGGCGATCGGCAACAGGCCGATCAGGGCTCCGATCAGCCAGACCAGGAACACGCCGCGGACGAAGCCGAACGCGGCGCCCGCGCCTCTGTCCAGCCCGCCCACCATGCCGCGTCCGAACCGCCGCCGGATGACCGCCCCTGCCGCGCTGCCGGCCACCTGGGCGAGCACGATGACGGCCGCCATGGCACCGACCAGGAGCAGGTCGCGCAGCCAGTCGGACAGGCTGCCCGTCAGCTGGGTGGCCAGCGGTGCCAGGGCGATCATCAGCGCCACGCCGAGCACAAAGCCCACCAGGGCGAGCGCCTGGATGATGAAGCCCGACCGCCAGCCGAAGACCACCGCCACCGCGATGAGCACGAGGGCCACAAGGTCGACGGCGTTGAGGGGCAGAGTCACGCGCGCCAGGTGGTGATGGACTCGACGGCGATCGACAGCAGCGGCCGATCCTCGAGCCGCTGAGCTGCGTACTGCGGGTAGCGCAAGCGCAGCAGCTGAACCGCGCGCGCGTGGCCGTCGATGTGCGGCTCGATGACCTGCGCCTGCCCATCAACGCGCAGCCAGGCCAACTGCGACCAATCCTCGCTCCATTCGTCGGCGAGCAGGCTGACTGATGGACGCGCCAGGACGTCACGGACGCGCGCCAGGCGATGCGGATCGCTCACGGACTTCGGCTTCTCGTCAATGGGCGAGTAGATCAGCGCCGGGTCGGCCGCGTCGTCAAGGGCGTAGGCGATCGGCACAAGGCGTGGGCGGCCGTCAGGGCGAATCGTCGCCAGGACGGCGCGCCGCGCGGATCGCAACAGTTCGGCCTGCCAGCGCGCGAGCTGCGCCACGGGTCACTGCTCGCTGATGCTGATGCTCTGGATGCTCGTTGGTTGCTGTGGCCGGTCGTTCGCGCCGGTGGGGGCCGCGGCGATCGCGTCGAGCACCTCCTCGCCGGATGTCAGATGCCCGAAGATCGTGTAGTTGGGCGGCAGCGCGTAGTCGGCATGCATGATGAAGAACTGACTGCCATTGGTGTTCGGCCCGGCGTTGGCCATGGCCAGGATGCCGCGCTCGTAGCCGCGCTTGACCGGCTCGTCCGGAAAGCGGTAGCCCGGGCCGCCGCGGCCGGTGCCGGTGGGATCGCCTCCCTGGACCATGAAGCCCGGGATCACGCGGTGAAAGATGACGCCGTCGTAGAAGCCGTCGCGCGCCAGGAAAACGAAATTGTTGACCGTCTGGGGCGCATCGCCGGGCAGCAGTTGGGCGGTCATCTTGCCCGCGCTCGTGTTGATGGTCGCCTCGTACGCGTGGGCGGGATCGATCGTCATCGGCGGCGGCGCGGAATAAGACTTCATCGTCAGCTCCAAGTGCGGCCTTTTCCGGCAGCGTAGCGTAGTGGCGTGAGAGCCGGCTGAGTCGAGCTAGGTGATGACCAGATCCTTGGGCAGGTTGGGCTCGGGCGGAAAATGGAACCACAGCCGGTTGGCGGGGATGACGTACCACGGCGCCTCGGCGGTTGACGTCCGCTCGAGGGCTTCCTGATAGCGCAGGTCCTGCTTCGCGCTCATTGCCGTGCAGGCTAGCCGATCGGCCGGTCGTACAATCGCCGCCGGTATGGTCGCCGCTCTCCAGCCGCATCCCATCTACCTCGCCGGCAGCTGGGTGGCGTCGCCGGACGTGCTGGCGGTCGACAACCCGGCCGGCGGCGGACCGGCCGGCGCGACCTACAACGCCACCGCCGAGCAATACGAGCAGGCGGTCGCGGGCGCCGTGGCGGCCTTCGAGGAAACTCGCCGGCTACCGGCCTACGAGCGCTCCGCGGCGTTGCGTCACATCAGTGCCGGCATTCGCGAGCGGCGCGAGGAACTGGCACGGCTCATTACGCTCGAATCGGGCAAGCCGATCCGCGAGGCGCTGGTCGAGGTCGACCGCGCAGTGCTCACCTTCCGTCTCGGGGCCGAGGAGGCCGAGCGGCTCAACGGCGAGGTCATACCACTCGACCTGATGGCGTCGTCGAGGGGCCGTGTGGGTCTGACGCGCCGCTTTCCGCTGGGGCCGGTGGCGGCTATAAGCCCGTTCAACTTCCCGCTCAACCTGGCCGCACACAAGCTCGCGCCGGCGATCGCGGCGGGCGATTCGATCGTCCTCAAGCCGCCCTCTAAGGATCCGCTGACCATGCTCACCGTGGCCGAGATCGTCGACGGTGCGGGCCTGCCCCGCGGCGCCGTCAGCGTCCTGCCGATGACTCGCGCGCTGGGCGACCGCATGGTGGCCGACGAGCGCTTCAGGCTGCTCAGCTTCACCGGCTCACCGGCGGTTGGATGGCGGATGAAGGAACGCGCGGGCAAGAAACGGGTCGTGCTCGAACTGGGCGGCAACGCCGGCGTGATCGTCGACGAGTCGGCCGATCTCGACTGGGCGATCAGGCGCACGCTCGTCGGTGCCTTCAGTTACGCCGGTCAGGTGTGCATCAGCGTCCAGCGCATGTTCGTGCATCGCTCGGTCTGGGACTCTTTCCTCGGGCGCTTCATCGCCGGGGCGCGACAGCTCAAGGTGGGCGATCCGCTGGATCCCGAGACGCAGCTGGGGCCGATGGTCGACGAGGCCGCCGCGCAGCGCAGCGAGCGCTGGGTCCGCGAGGCAGAGGAGCTGGGCGGCAAGGTCCTGCTCGGCGGCCGGGCGGAGGGCTCTTTCTTCCCGCCAACGGTGCTCGTCGACACGCCCAGCCGGGCCCAGGTGTGCAGCAACGAGGCCTTCGCGCCGCTCGTCGTGGCCTTCCCGTTCGACGACTTCGACGACGCGTTGCGCCAGGTCAATGACAGCTCCTATGGCCTGCAGACAGGCATCTTCACCAACGACCTGGGCCACTCATGGCGTGCGTTCGAGGAGCTCGAGGTGGGCGGCGTGATCGTCAACGACGTGCCCACGTACCGGATCGATCACATGCCCTACGGCGGGGTCAAGGACTCCGGTCTGGGTCGCGAGGGCCTGCGCTGGTCGGTCGAGGACATGACCGAGTTGCGCCTGATGGTGGTCGCCCAGCCGGCGCCATAGCCGGGCCGGCCGGTGCCATGGCCGGCCTAGACTCGGCCGGGGGCCTGGACCGGGTTAGCTGTCCGCAACCGCGCCACGTCCGCATCGACCATCATCTTGATCAGCTCGTGGAAGCCGACCTCCGGCTCCCAGCCGAGCTCCGCACGCGCCCGCGACGCGTCGCCGAGCAGGTGTTCCACCTCCGCCGGACGGATGAGCGACGGATGGCTGATCACGTGATCGCGGTAGTCGAGGCCGACCTGGGCGAAGGCGACCTCGCACAACTCGCGCACGCTGTGTGCCTCGCCGGTCGCTATGACATAGTCGCGCGGCTCGTCCTGCTGGAGCATCATCCACATCGCCCGAACGTAGTCGCCGGCATAGCCCCAGTCACGCTTCGCTTCGAGGTTGCCGAGCTGCAGTGTCTGGGCCAGCCCAAGGCTGATGCGCGCCACACCGTCGGTCACCTTGCGCGTCACGAACTCAAGCCCGCGGCGCGGCGATTCGTGGTTGAAGCAGATGCCCGACACGGCGAACATGCCGTAGCTCTCACGGTAGTTGACAGTCAGAAAATGGCCGTAGGCTTTGGCCACGCCGTACGGGCTGCGTGGGTGGAAAGGCGTTCGCTCGTTCTGCGGCACCTCGCGGACTTTGCCGAACATCTCGCTTGACGAGGCCTGGTAGAAGCGGATCGACTGGTCGACCTGGCGGATCGCCTCGAGCACGCGCGTGACCCCGAGCGCGGTGAACTCGCCGGTCAGCACCGGCTGGTTCCAGCTGGTCGGCACAAAGCTCTGCGCCGCGAGGTTGTACACCTCCGCGGCACGCGTTTCGCGCACAGCCTCGACCAGCGAAGCCTGGTCGAGGAGGTCGCCCTGGGTCACTTCGATCCGGTCGAGCAGGTGCGCGATGCGCTCGTTCGTGGCTACGCTCGATCGGCGGGTCATGCCCACCACCCGGTAGCCCTTTTCGACGAGCAGCTCCGCGAGGTAGGAGCCGTCCTGTCCGGTGACGCCTGTGATCAGCGCCGTCTTGGTCACCGCCGGAGTGTAGCGGGCAGGGTGCGCCGCGGCCTCCGGATAGACTCAGTGGGCGAATGTCACGACCCTTGAAGATCGGCGTCCAACTGCCGGAGGTGGAGCGCAAGGTGCGCTGGTCGGAGCAGCTTGCGATCGGCCAGATGGCTGAGCAGGTCGGCTTCGATTCGGTGTGGGTCGGGGACCACCTGCTGTATCGCCGGCCGGACGGCGTGGTTGGGCCGTGGGAGGCGTGGACATCGCTGGCGGCGCTGGCCCAGGCGACGACCCGGGTGGAGCTCGGTCCACTTGTCGCATGCACGGCCTTCCACAACCCGGCGATGCTGGCCAAGCTCGCCGTGACAGTCGATGAGATCAGCGACGGCCGGCTGATCCTCGGTCTCGGCGCCGGCTGGAACGAGCCAGAGTTCACCGCCTACGGCATTCCCTTCAACGATCGCGCCAGCCGTTTCGAGGAGGCCTTCACGATCATCAAGGCGTTGCTGCGCGACGGCCACGTCGACTTCGACGGGCAGTTCTACAAGGCGCGCGACTGCGAGCTGGTGCCGCGCGGGCCGCGGCTGGACGGCCCGCCGCTGCTGCTCGGCTCGATCGGGCCGCGGGTGCTCAACTTCACCGCTCCGCACATCGACTCGTGGAATGCGTGGTACTCGTGGTTCGGCAACTCCCCGGACGGCCTGCGGCCGCTGCTCGCCAAGGTGGACGACGCGTGTCGCGCCGCGGGCCGCGATCCGGCGCAGGTGGAGCGGACGGTGGCCGTGCTCGTGCAGCTGCCTGGTGGCGAGGGCCGCGTGTCGGGCGAGGGCCGCCAGCCCGATGATCGCGCGCTGCGCGGTGCGCCCGAGGCGATTGCGGCTGCCCTGGCTGCCTACGCACGGCTCGGCGTGAGCCACATTCAGCTCGTGCTCGATCCCATCACGATCGAGTCGGTGGCCGCCTGCGCGCCGATCATCGAAGCCCTCGACAAGGTGGCCGGCCCCGGCTGATGGCGCCGCAGACCGTTGCCGCGGCCCTGCCGTACGTCAACTGGATGGTGCTCGCGTCGCTCGCCGTGGGCAGCTTCGCGGTCGTCGCGTTGATCCACGAACGGACCGATGCGACGCGCGGCTACATCGCCTTCTGTGCTTTCCTGGCCGGGCTCATCGGCCTGCTCGCATTCGCTTCGGACGGCGGCCTGCCGGCGCCTTCCGGACTGGCCATCCACGCCGCGGCGGCCGATGTCGACATCGGCCGGCGCATCTCGCTGGCCGACTTCAGCGGGCTGGCGATCTTCTACGCTGTCTTCCTGCGCTTCCGTCGGACGCACCTGCTCGTTGCCGCGGCGGCGCTGATCAGCGGCATCTCGGCGCTGGCTTTCGCTGCCGTCGGATGGGCGCCGACGCCTGTCGATGCGGTGCCGCTGGGGGTGCAGCTGTTCATCCTCTCGGCCGTCAGTGGCGGCGCACTGGCTGCTCTGATACTCGGCCACTGGTACCTCGTGACGCCAAAGCTGTCGAACACGCCACTGGTGCTCGAGACGCGCCTGCTGCTCGGCGCGGCCGCCTTGCAGACGCTATTGTTCGTGACCTGGACGACGCTCGGTGGCGGTGAGACCCAGGGCGCCTTCGAGGCGCTCACGGGGCCATCCGCGGTGCTCGTCTGGATGCGCCTCATCGTGACGCTCGCCTTCCCGCTGGTGCTCATCTACATGGCTCTGCGCACGGCCCAGACGCGCTCGATGGAATCGGCGACGGGACTGCTGTACATCAACCTGGCCGCGGTCGCAGCGGGCACCATCGGCGCGGCCGCCCTGTACGTCACCGGTGGGTTGCTGGTGTGAACGTGACCGTGCGCCTGTTCGCCATCCTGCGCCAGCAGGCGGGCTGGCAGGAGCGTCGCTTCGAGCTCCCGAGCGCGGCCACCGTCGAGGACGCGTGGCGGGCGCTCGTCGAGCGGCAACCGGCCCTCGCGCCCGCGCGGCCGATCGTGCGTTTTGCCGTCAACCGGCGCTATGCCTCGCCTGATCAGCCGCTGGCCGAGGGCGACGAGCTGGTGCTCATTCCGCCCGTGTCGGGCGGTGCCGACCGCCCACTCCTCACGATCACGCCCGACCCGATCTCCGACGACCTGCTCGGCGAACTGCGGCGCACGCTGCCCACGGCACAGGACGGGGCGTTCGTGGCTTTCGTCGGCCAGACGCGCGAGACGCCCGGCACGCCCGCCCCGGGCGATGAGGCGGCGGCGGCGCGCCACGCCGGCGAGGAAGTGACTGCCCTCGACTACGAGGCGTTCGAGGAGATGGCACTCGACACGCTGAGCGAGATCTGCACCGAGATCGCGCAGCGCTTCGGGGTGCGACGCGTGGCCATCGTCCATCGCGTGGGTCGCGTGGCGGTCGAAGAGCCCAGCGTCGTCATCGCCGCCGCCGCGGCTCATCGCGCGGCCGCCTTCGACGCATGCCGCTACGCGATCGACGAGCTCAAGGCGCGCGCGCCGATCTGGAAATCGGAGCAGTTCGCCAGCGGGTCGGTGTGGATCGGTTCACCGGCACGTAGCGGGCCGGCCGACCGGGCGGAGAAGGGGAGCGGCTGATGGTTCGGGTGTATCTGTCGGTCGACATGGAGGGCATGGCCGGCGTCAGCCATGCGGCGCCGACGTGGCGCGGCGACGATCTATACGTCCAGGCAGTTGAGTTGATGACCGGCGAGACCAACGCGGCGATCGAGGGCGCCTTTGCCGGTGGCGCGACCGAGCTCACGGTCAACGACAGCCATGGGCAGATGTTCAACCTACCGCCAGAGAAGCTCGATCCGCGGGCGCGGCTGGTCGAGGGCAAGAAGCCGCTGTCGATGGTCGAGGCGGTGCGCGAGTCGACCTTCGATGTCGCCCTGTTCGTTGGCTATCACGCGCGGGCCGGCCATCCCGTCGGCGTCATCGCGCACACCTACAACCCGCGCATCACCCTCGTCCGGCTGAACGGCCGGCCGGCAACTGAGGCGGCCGTCAACGCGCTCTACCTGGGTGCCTTCGGGGTGCCCGTCGGCCTGGTCACCGGTGACGACGTGCTGGCCGACGAGATCGCGGAATGGCTGCCCGATGCCGAGCGCGTGGTGGTCAAGCGTGCGCTCGCGTTCCAGTCGGCCGACTCGATCCACCCTTCACTGGCACGGGACCTCATCCGCGCTGCCGCCCAGCGCGCCGTCGCGCGCGTCGCCGCCGACAACCCGCCGCCAGTGTTCAGCATGCCGGCGCCGATCGAGCTGCGCCTCGAGGTGGCTACGCCAGGACAGGCGGCGATGACCGCCATCATTCCCGGTTTCGAGCGCGACGGCGACCGCGACATCGTCTTCCACGCGCGCGACCCGATCGAGCTGTTCCGCGCTCTGATCAGTGCCGCTCGGACGGTGATCACCGCCGACGACTAGCGGCCGCGGCCGCGCCTCGTGATTCTGGCGACCGCCGGCCATCCGCTGTTTGCTAGGCTCACCGCTGTGACTGACGCGCGTAACGTGACGCCGGGCGCCGAGGAGCGGCGTTCGCCGGGCCGGGCGGGCGTGGTATGGGTCTACCGCGGCCGGAATTTTCCGTGGCTGGGCGTACTGCTCGTGCTCGTCGGCCTGGCCCTGCTCGTCCAGGTGGCGGTGCCCAGCGTCAGCGCTGGCACCGTCTTGCTGCTCGTCCTCGGCTTCGCGCTGATCGGATCGTGGCTGTTCGGCGGGTCGTGGCTGGCGGCGGTCGCCGGCCTGCTGCTGGCCGGCGTGGCCGTGGGCAACCTGGTCGGCGAGCTCGGCATCTACAGCGGGCCCGGCCGGACCGGCCTTGCCGTCGCGGCCGCGTTCGTGGTCATCTGGTTGATCAAGATGCTGCGCCACGAGCGCGGCACGTGGCCGCTGTGGGGCGCCGCCATCTTCGGGCTGATCGGCCTGGTGCAGATCTCCGGCCAGCTGACATCAATTCCCGAGTTCAACTGGTTCTGGCCGGCGGTGATCATCGTCGTCGGCCTGCTGCTGATCGTCAGCGCGCGCCGAAACCCCGCCTGACGGGCGGCGGCGCACCGGGTGTAAGGCGCGCCCTACTTCGTGTACACGCCGGCGGGGTCGAGCTCCTCGCGGATCAGCCGCAGTTCGGCGGCGCTCGGGGGCGGCGTGACGGCCAGCGAAGATGCCACCCGCGGCTGCCAGCCCATCGCCTTCTGAACCTGCTCGAGCGTCACGCCGGGATGGATGGCGTCCAGGGCCAGCTCACCGTCGATGCGATGGAAGACGCCCAGGTCGGTGACGACGACACGTACGCGCTTGCCCACCGACGTACGGAAGTCGAGCTTGTGGACGAATGAGCGCGGCGACTGGCGCATGATCACGAAGATCGACTTGGCGTTCTGGGCGATCTCGCACGCGCCACCCGATCCCGGCAGGCGGATCTTCGGCGCGGCGTAGGGCCCGATGACCGTTGTGTTGATGTTGCCCGCCCGGTCGATCTGCGCTGCGCCCAGGAAACCGACGTCGATCAGCCCGCCCTGCAGGTAGTAGCCGAACAATTCGAGCATACTCGTCACCGAGGTGGCGCCAGTGACGATGGTGGGGTCGCCGATGGACAGCGGCAGCCGTGCCGGGCGCGCGCCGAACACGCCCGCCTCGTAGACCAGCTCGAGTTCAGGCGCCACGGTGCGCTTGGCGAGATTGACGGCGATGTTCGGTAGGCCGACGCCGACAAAGCAGACCCGCTGGCCGGCCAGCTCACGCGCCGCGGCGACGATCATCATCTCGCTGGCGCTGAAGGCTGCCGTAGCGCCGGTCACCGATACTCGCCGTAGTCGACCGAGCCGGACGGCGCCGGCGTGGGTCGCAGTGCCAGCAGCCGGTCGCGGCCCAGCTTCTCGACGTACTCCGGCCGTCCGGCCACTCCGAACACCCACTCGTCGAGCCACGCCCGAAGAGACTCCTCGTCGCGCGAGACGGCGTCCCACTCCAGGTAGAAGGCGTTGTCGCGGTCGTAGTAGCCCTGGGCATACGACGGATGCGCCCCGAACGGCTCGACCACCACCGCGTCGACCACCAGGCCGGGCAGGATGGTGCGGTTGGGGTCGGCGCGGATGACAGCCTCGTCGACCAGCTCCTCGACCACGACGATCACCCGCGACGCGGCGAAGGCCGCCTCCTTCTGGCAGCCGAGCAGGCCCCACACCTGCGTGTCGCCGGCGGCGTCGGCGCGCTGCGCGTGGACGATCGTCACGTCGGGTCGCAGCGGCGGTACCGCGTACACCTGTTCGTCGCCGTAGGGCGAGTCGATCGGCCGGATGAGCGGGTTGGCCGCCGGCAGATCAGTCTCGGCATACGAGCGCAAGGGAAAGAAGGGCAGGTTCATGGCGCCCGCCGTGTAGCGACAGACCATGCCGAAGTGGCTGTACTCCTCCATCTCCAGGCGCGGCTGCGGACCTTCAGTCCACCGCCGAATGGCGTGCAGCGAGCCGACGCCGGGATTGCCCAGCCAACTGAATACCAGCTTGCGCGCCACGCCGGCGGCGACCATCTGGTCGTACACCAGGTCCGGCGTCAGCCGGCACAGGGTCAGGTCACGCCGGCGTTGTCGGATGATCTCGTGCCCAGCGGCGAAACCGATCAGGTGCGTGAAGCCCTCGATCGCCACCGTGTCACCGTCGCGGACCAGCTCGGCGATCGCGTCGTGAAGCGAGGTGAGCTTGTGGGACGTCACCGTGTCATGATCGCCCAGCCGGACCTCGACGTGGTTGACGGCGTGCAGCCCGTGCGCGGTGTCAGTTGCCGGGCGGCGTTTCCCCGGTGGCGATCCAGCCCTCACGAATCGACAGCATCAACAGCTGGCTGCGGCTCGAGACGTCATAGCGCGAGAACAACCGGCGCAGGTGGCTCTCGACGGTGCGCGGCGAGATCTCGAGGTCCCGGGCGACGGCCACATTGGTCAATCCCCGGGCAAGTGCCCCCAGGAGCTGGAGTTCGCGTTGGCTGGGCAGCGCCGCCCGAGTGCGCGGCAGGGGATTGATCCGGTCGTCGAACACAGTTCCGCCCCCGGCGATCAGATCGATGGCGCGGGCCAGTGCCCGTAGCGGCGTGGCCTTGAGCAGGAAGCCTGCCGCCCCGCGGCGCCGGACGGCCTCGAAGAGCGCACCTCGATCGTAACGTGAGAGGAACAGCACCCGGATGCGCTGTGAGCGAACCCCGGCAAGGTCCATCACCGTGAGCCGCTCCTGGGCGTTGTCGACACCGATGTCGACAACCAGCACGTCGGGCGGATCGCGCCTGAGCAATCTGCGCAGGCCATCGATCGAATTGACCCAACCTGCGTAATCGACGCCGTCCTGGCTGCGCAACGCAATGGCCAGGCTCTCGGCGACGGCCTGGTTGTCCAGGATCACAACGTTGGGCAACGCCTGACTCCCGGGTGTAGCGCGGACCTCTATCGGCTGTTGAGCATAATCCGTCGATAGCAGGGCGAGGCGCGCGCTACTCGACGAGTATTGCTCCCGACAGGGTCCATGCGCCTTTGACGAAGTTGACGTCACGCGCGCGAACGCGGAACTCGATCGTCTTGCCGACCCGCACGCGCTTGGCCTTGCTGGTGCGCCTGGTAGCCCGCGCCAGGGTGTGCCAGCGATGGCCGTTGATCCGGTATTGCAGGCGGAAGTCCCTGATGGGGGCGCTGCCGGCCGTTCCCGACCAGCTCACCTTGACCCTGCGGTAAGCATGGTTGTAAGGCAGCACCTGAGTGCCGGTGAAGGCGACGCTCGGCGCGACAGCCACGGAGTTGGTTGGTTCCTTGACGAACTCGACGGTCCAGATCCACATGCCGCTCTGGGTGTCCTGGGCCACACCGACACCGGCATAGTTGTATGCGTTGTTGGTCAGGATCTGCCAGTGCTCGCTGGAGTTATGCCATTGGCGCATCGCTTCGTCGGCCGAATCGGCCATTGTCGGCAAGTCGTTGTAGGCCAGGATCTCGCCCAGGGCCGTCCACGAGATGCCGCGGTTGCTGAACATGGCAATCCAGGCCGAGGTGTTGAGATGGGCGAAGTAGTGGTTGGTGGCCATATCGTCCGAGCGCGCCTGGGCGATGTCGGCAACGCGCGGATCGAGTGCCACGGTCCGGACACCGTGGTTGGAACGCGCGGTATTGATGCGATCGAGCAGGTAGGCGCGCACCTCCGCAACGGTCATGTCGCTCGCTGGCGTGGCGCTTGCAGATGATGCGGCGGCAGCCGGCGCGGCGGCAGCCGGGGCGGCTGCCGCCATCAGCAGGGACAGCAAAAGACCGGTGAGGAAGGCGCGGCGAAGAATCGGCATGGTGTGAGCATCCCAATGCACGGCTATGCCGACTATGACCCAATCGTCGTGAGCGCACGGCACGCTCTTCGCCCGGCAGGGCCAGTCGGTTGTCTTGCTATGCTACGACTAAGGCGCGTCTGGCGGTAGTCCCCCGCGGTCGCCAGTGCGCGGCGGTGAGGGCGACGCAGGTACTTGGCTGGATCGGTTGGTTTGCCGCGTGCGAGGTCGGACTGGGCCACGACCCGGGCCCGACCTGACCGCTGACTACTCGGTCAATCGGACCCGGTGAGGTCTCCCAACCAACGATGCGCAGCTTCGTAGGCGCGCGCCGGATCCTGCGCCACGGCATCGATTGCTTCACCGAAGACGCGCACCGCGGTGTCCACCTCATCGGTCGTGACGACCAGCGGCGGTGACATGCGCACAACGTCGTCGCCCGCCTCCAGGACGAGCAGCCCGCGCCGAAAGGCGGCCCATTCGACGGCCTCGGCGGTCGCGCCGGAGTCGAACTGGATGCCGATCATCAGGCCTTTGCCGCGCACGTTGCGCACCAGCGCACCGTGTCGCGTGGCCAGCTGACGCAACCCCGTCATTGCCTGCTCACCGCGCGCCGCGGCATTGTCGATCAGTCCGTCCTTGAGTACCTCGATCGTGGCCAATGCGGCCGCGCACGACACTGCGTTTCCGCCGAAGGTCGACCCGTGATGGCCGGCCTGCCAGGTCATCAGGTCAGCGCGCGCAACTGCCGCGCTGATGGGCATGCCCGACGCGATGCCTTTGGCCAGGCACAGGATGTCCGGTTGCACGTCCCAGTGCTCGATCGCCCACATCTTGCCGGTCCGACCGGCGCCGCTCTGCACCTCGTCGGCGACGAGCAGGATGCCGTGCCTGTCGCAGATTCGGCGCAGGCGCGGCAGGAACTCGTCGTCGGGGACGACGTAGCCGCCCTCGCCCTGGATCGGCTCGACCACGACCGCGGCTATCTCAGTCGGCGGCACGAGGCGCTTGAAGACGCGCTGTTCGAGCTCGTCGAGGCCCTCGCTGCCGAAGGGCACGTGAAGGACGCCCGGCAGCATCGGCCCGAAGCCGGCGTGATACTTGGCTTTGCTCGCCGTGAGGGTTACCGCGCCGTACGTCCGGCCGTGGAAGCCGCCCAGGAAGGCGACCAGGTACTGCCGTCGGGTGGCGAAGCGGGCGAGCTTGATAGCCGCCTCGATCGCCTCGGCGCCCGAGTTGCCGATGAAGCTGCGCGTCGGGCCGTCGATCGGTGCGATGTCCCCCAGAGCGGCGGCGAACTGGGCGTAAATGGGCAGGTAGAAGTCCGACGCGCTGAAGTGGATCAACTCCCGCGCCTGGTGTTCGATTGCCTCAACCACGCGCGGATGTCCGTAGCCGGTCGATGACACGGCGATGCCGGCGGTGAAGTCGAGGAACAGGTTGCCGTCGATGTCCTCGATCGTCGCGCCGTGTCCGCGCACGGGCACGACCGGGTACGCCCGCGGCAGGCTCGGCGAGGTGTGGCGGTGGTCGAAGGCCACGTGTTCACGCGCGCGGGGGCCGGGCAGCGGGGTGCGGATGTCCGGCGCTGTCCGGAGTGCGGGACGCTCAGCGATATCGGTCACAAGGCCACCTTGCATAGATTTCATTCACTGTGCATGAAACTACCCATAGTCTACCGCTGGCGGCTGCGCGCCGCATGACGTCGGCCCATTCACCACGCTGACTGGCCGGTCGGATGAACGCATCTGCCACGGTGTGCCGTCCAGCCGCGGACTCACCGTCGGGACCGCCGCTAGAGCGGCCTGATCTCACGCTGGATGCGCGCCGCGTCGATGCCCTGTGCGGGACGCGGGACGCCGTTGCGGATGACGATCGGGATCCACTCGAAGCTCTCGACACCGCCCACCCCGAGGGTGACGTCGAGGATCGCCGAGTCGTTCGAGCGCCCGGTGAACCTGTTGAACACGAAGTTGCCCATGCTGTACGCGATCAGGGTGCCGTCACCGGCGCGGAACCCCTGGAGCATGTGCGGGTGATGGCCGACGACGAGCGCCGCCCCGGCGTTGATCGCGGCTCCGGTGAAGCGTCGCACCTGCCTGCTCGGACGAACGTGGTACTCGAGCCCGCCGTGGAAGGTGACCACGACGATGTCGGCCAGCTTGCGCGCGGCGGCGACGTCCCCGGCAACCACGGCGGGTGTGCCGATGGCCAGGCCGGGTTGACCCTGACCAGCCGCCCACATCCTGGTGTTGAAGTGAGTGAGCCCAGAGAACGGCAGCACGTAGCCCAGGAAGGCGACGCGCAGCCCGTTGCGCTCCAGGACCAACGGCGTGTGCGCTTCCCGCGCGTCCGTCCCGCCTCCAACGTGGCCGATGGCCAGCCCGTCGAGTCGCGCCAGCGTCTCGCGAAAGCCGCTCACGCCAAAGTCAAGCGAGTGATTGTTGGCCACGTTGAGCACGTCGAACCCGGCTGTCACGAGCGTCTCCGCCGCGGCGGCCGGGGCGCGCAGGTGAATGGTCTTGTTGGGCCAACGATCGGTGCTGGTAGAGATAACGCACTCGAGATTACCCATCACCAGGTCGGCCTGGTCGAAGTAGGTCTCGACGTACTTGAACGGGTCGAGCCCATGACGGACGATGCGCCGTCCGACCTCCCAGCCCAGGCTGATGTCCCCGACCGCCATCAGGCGCACGGTTGGGGCGGGCGGCGCGGGGTCGTCGGCGCTGGCCGTGCCCGGACCGGGAATGACGCTTACGGCCAGCGCCAGTACGAGCGCCACGAGCGTCCGTGTCCCTGCGAAGAGTCGCCTCATGCCGGTCTCCCTCGGATTCACCTGTCCCAGCGCGTCAGTCAGCCGCGCTGGTTCGCTGTCCTCGCCAGACTGCGGCTGCTGCCGGCCGCGCAACTTGCGCGTGGCGAACGAACGGAAAGTGAACTCGGGCTGCGCGCGGCCCGGCGGGCTCGAATCGGCCCAGATCGTTCGCCGTGTGCGAGAAACCTTCCGGATTCATGCCGAATTGTCCTCTTCGGCCGGCCGCCCTGTCGAGTTCGCTCGTCCCGTGAAAATCGGGCCGGCGGGCCGCCTCAGTCGACAATCGTCTGTGATTGCTCGCGCATGAACTGCTGGACGTAGTACAGCCCGCCGCCGGCCTTGCCGGCGGAGCCTGACGCCTTCCAGCCGCCGAACGGCTGGATGCCCGGCCACGCTCCCGTGGTCGCGCCGGCGCGCCGGTTCACGTACACGACGCCCGCCTGGATCCTGGCCAGGAACTGGTCGATCTCGGCGCGCTCTTCGCTGAAGAAGCCGGCCGTCAGTCCGTAGTCGTTGTTGTTGGCGAGCTGGAGTGCCTGGTCGATCGAGTCGACCGCGGCCACAACGATGAACGGCACGAAGAGCTCGTCGTGGAACAGGCGATGGTCGGTGGGCACGCCGGTCGCCACGGTGGGCGTCACGAACCAGCCATTGGCGTATTCGCCGTCGGTCAGCCGCTGGCCGCCGACGGCAATGGCGCCGGCGTGCCGCGCTTCGGCGACAGCCGCCTCGAAGCGTGCGACGGCCCGCTGGTTGATGACCGGGCCGAGCCACACCTCGCGGCGGAGCGGGTCGCCGATGACGATCTTCTGCGTCTTCTCGACCAGCAGGCGCACGAACTCGTCGTGGACCGGCCGCTCGACGTAGCAACGGCTGTTGGCCGAGCACTTCTCGCCACCGAAACCGAATGCCGCGCGCATCACGCCCTCGGCGGCTTCCTCGAGATCCGCGTGGCGCGACACGATCGACGGATTCTTGCCGCCCATCTCGACGATGACCGGCTTGGGGAACGTCCTGGCAAACGACTTGTACAGGTCGAAGCCGACTTCGAACGAGCCGGTGAAGACGACGCCGTCGATGCCGTCGTTTTCCTGCAGTTCCGCGCCGACCGTCTCGCCCGGCCCGGCGACGTAGTTGAACACGCCCGCCGGCAGGCCGGCGTCACGCATCACCTCGTAGAGCTTCATGCCCAGCAGCGGCGCGTCACTCGACGGCTTGAAGACGACGGTATTGCCAGCCACCAGCGCGCCGCCGGCCGGGCCGCCCGACAGGGCGAGCGGGAAGTTGAACGGGCTGATGACCGCGAACACGCCGAACGGCTTGAGCACCGAGCGGGTGTGCACCGCGCTGTCACCCAAATTGCCCATCGGCGTGTCGAAGCCGTCGTGCTTCTCCACCTGGTCGCAGTAGTAGCGGATCAGGTCGGCCGTCTCCTCGACATCGCCCAGCGCCTCGAGCCAATTCTTGCCCACCTCGTGGCACATCAGTGCGGCGTACTCCATCTGCCGTTCGCTGATCAGGTCGGCGGCGCGACGCATCATCGCGACGCGCTCGCGCCAGGGCATGCCCGCCCAGCCCGGCGCCGCCGCGCGTGCGGCCGTGACCGCGTCCTTGACGTCGTCGCGCGTGCCCTTGGCGAAGTAGCCGAGTACCTGTGATGAGTCGATCGGCGAGCGATCCTCGAACTCACCCTCACCGTGGCGCGCCTGGCCGTTCACGTAGTTGGGATAGTGCTGGTCGAGCTGCGCGCGCGCCTTGCGATCGCCTTCCTCGAACTGCTGGTGCAGTTCCTCGTTGTCGGCGCGCAGGGTCGCGTAGGTGATCTTCAGTCGCGGACGTTCGATGGTGTCGGTCATGGAGCTTTGCGCCTCCTTCGCTGGGTGCTCACAGTCTATGCCCGCGGCATGTGCCGGCGACCAGTGCCATCCGGCTCGGAGGGCGTGGCGAAGCTCCAGCGGCCAAACGAAGAACCGGCCGGGGTGGTCCGGCCGGTTTTGGAACGGGTCGTGGTTGAGGCCTGACGGTTACGAGGCCTGGACCTCGCGGAAGCAGTCGGAGCAGTAGACCGGCCGGTCCATGCGCGGCTTGAAAGGCACCTGGGCGGCATTGCCGCACTTGGAGCAGATGACCGCGAAGTATTCGCGCTGCGGCCGGTAGTCGCCGCGCTCGAATCCGCGCGGCCCACCGATCTCGCGCATGTCATAGCCGTTCGATTCGCGCATCGCGCGTCGAGCGGCCCGGCAGCTCGGGCATCGCTTGGGATCCGATGCGAACCCCTTCTGGGCATAGAACTCCTGGTCGGCCGCGGAATGGACGAAGTCCACGCCACAGTCGGCACAGGTCAGGGTTCGATCCGTGTAACTCACCTGGTTGCCTCCCCTAGGCAGCGAACGTTGTGACCGTCTGCACCGGTTCCCCGGGCACCGGACTCGAGCGTGTCGAACCCGTGACGTGGCGTTACGACGAGGAGCCGGGCGCCACGCCACCCAGGTGCTCAGCCGAGGTCCCTGAACTGGGGCGCACCGGTAACGAGCCAAGGTTACCACCGGTCGCCCTGCTCGAACAAAGATCGAACGGTTAGCCGGGCCGCGGAAGCCGCCGTCGCGCGAGCGCGGAACGGTTCGTTCGAGGACCGGGCGGGCACTGTTCGGGGTAGGCCATCCTTCCTATGTGTGGCGGGCATCCGAGGGTGTCAGAATTCGGTGTGGCTTGCTGGCAACACTCGGGCCGCAAGCGAGACGTCAACGACAGCAATGGAGTAGAGCCTGGGGATGCCACGCCTCCTGCACATGGCCGACGTTCACCTGGGCGCCCGCCATAGCGACCTTGGGCCGGCTGCGGCCGAGCAGCGCGAGCGCCAGTTCGCCGCATTCGAGCGTGCCATCGACCTGGCGATCGACGAGCGGCTCGACCTGGTTCTAATCGCCGGCGACCTGTTCGACTCGAACAGCCAGCCGCCGCGCTCGGTCGAGCGCGCCGCCGCCCAGCTGGGCCGCCTCGTCCAGCGGCACATACCGGTCGTCATCATCCCCGGCACGCACGATTGTTACGAACCGGGATCGATTTATCGAGTCTTCGATCTCGCGGCGCTGGCCGGCGCGGCGGGCACCGACCTCGTGACCGTGCTGACCGATGAGCTGCGGCGTGTCGATTTCGACGCCCTCGGCGTGGCCGTGCACGGCTTCGTCTTCCCGACCAAGCGCGCGCCGGAGAGCCCGCTGGCCGGCTTCGCCGTGACCCGCGAGCCGATCAAGGCCAGCACGATCTTCTGGCACGTGGGCATGGTCCACGGCTCGCTGGTCGTGCCCGGGCTCATCGACAAGGATGACGTGGGATTCACTGAGGGAGAGATCGCCGCGAGCGGGTTGGACTACCTGGCCCTGGGCCACTGGCACACCGCGCGCAAGGGCCGTGCCGGGCGAACGACGTGGGCCTACTCGGGTGCGCCTGAGCCGGTTGCGGTCGACCAGGACGGAGCCGGTCAGGTACTCGTCGTCGGTCTCGAAGACGGCGAGGGCCGGCGAACCGTGACCGTGGAGGCGCGCGCGGTCGGCCGGACCCACTTCCAGAAGCTCGAGTTCGACGCGGCGGAAATAGGCTCGCAGGCCGAGCTCGAAGAGCGACTGAGCGAGCAGGCGGACAAGGACAAGGTCCTCGACGTGCGGCTGGTCGGTGTGAAGCCGGCCGGGCTTGACCTGCACACCGATGAACTCGAGAACCAGCTCCGCGGCTCGTTCCTGCGTGTGCGCGTGCGCGATGCCGCTGTCGTCGCGCTGCCCGACGGCCCCCCGCCGCCGGCCGACACGATCGTCGGCTCATTCACGCGCGACCTCGAGGCGCGCATCAAGGACGTCGAGGGCCGCGGTGATAGCGCGCACGCCGCTGAGCTGCGCGAGGCGTTGCACCTTGGCGCCCTGTTGCTCGACGATGCCGGCCGCGTGACACTGGCCTAGCCCGATGCGCATCAAGCACCTGCATCTCGAGAACTTCGGTCGTCATCAGTCGCTCGACCTCGATTTCGCGCCGGGCCTCAACGTCGTCCGCGGGGTGAATGAGGCCGGCAAGTCCACCGTCCAGCGGGCGCTCGAGGTGGGCCTCTTCCGGCGGTCGACATCGACCGCCGAGGACCTCGACCGGCTGCGCCCATGGCCCAAGTCGGATGGCGACCCGGTCGTCGTCATCGACTTCGATGACGAGGGCGTCGAGGGTAGCCTGCGCAAGGAGTTTGCCGGCCAGCGCGGCACGGTCGAACTGCGGCTCGGCAATGAGGACAAGGCCATGTCCGATCCGGCGCAGGTCGAGCAGGAGATCGCCCGCCTGACCGGGCTGCCGACCGAGAAGTTCTTTCGGGCGACCGCCAGCGTGCATCACCAGGAACTGACCGGGCTGACGCAGGACGAGAGTACGTTGCGCGACCGGCTGCAGCAGTCGATGAGTGGCGCCGACCGCGGCACGCACGCGGCGCGGAAGAAGCTCGAAGAGGCGATTCGGCGTTACCGCTCGGAAGGCGCCAAGAATCCGGGCTATCTGAAGGTTCTGCACAGCGACGTCGACCGGCTGAGCGCCGCCGTCGAGACCGGCGAGGCGGCTTTGACCGAGTTGGCCAAGGACCGCCAGGCGCTGGCCGCCGCGCGGGCCGAACGCACCGACCTCGAGCATCGGCTGGCGGCGGAGCGCGCCGGTGCCGAGAAGGCGGAAAGGGCGGCCGAACTGACCAGGCAGGCGAACGAGGCATCGAGCGAGTACCTGCTTTATCGGCGCGCCGCGGAGTTGCGCGCCGAAATGGGCAAGCTCGACGCGAGCCATCCCACCCATATCCCGGTCGACAGGCTCCGTGCCGCGGTCGACGACTTGCGTGGAGTGGAGTTCCGGCTTTCGGAGATGCGCGCCGAACTGGCCGCCGAGCCCGACCTGTCCGGCTACGACGTGTCCATCGGCACCGTTCGCTGGCAGCCGTGGGTCTTCGTCGGCGCCTTCATGTTGGCAGTTGCTGTCCTGGCGCTGGGTGGCGGCCTGTTGTTGGGCTCGCTGGTCGTCGGGGCATTGGCTGCGCTGGTCTTCGCCGTTCTCGGCGTGGCGGGCCTGGTGGTCGCGCTGCGCGAGCGTCGGCGGGTCAATGACGTCCGCCTGCAGAACGAGCTACGCGAATCGGAGATCGCCCGTCGGCTGCACGGACGCACAGAGCTGTCCGAGAAGGTTCGTGAGACCGAACAGGAGCGCGCCACAAAGCTGAGCCCACTGGGTGTCGACGATGTGGCAGCCGCCGAGGCGCTGCTTGCCGCCGAGACCGAGCACGTCGCCAAGATCGCCGCGCTGATAGCCGAGTACAAGGGTCTGACCGGCGGCGAGCCGGGCGCCGAGAACGTCGAAGAGCTGCGCGACCGGGCCGCGGCGGCGGCCGACGAGTGCAAGCACGCGCTGGCGGGCATGGGCGAGGTGGGTCGCGACCCCGAGCGCCACGTCGCCGCCCATCGGCTGGCCATCGACCGGCTGACGCCGGAGCGCGAGGCAGCGCTGCACGCGGAGGCTCAGGTCGAAGCGCGTGTAGCAGCGAACGACGTCGACGCAGAGCGGGTCGCGGCGGACACGGAGGCGCTCAGTGCGGCCCAGGAGCAGCTCAACGCTGCCGAACGTCGGCTGCGCATCTACGAGCAGGTCATGGCGAGCATTAACGCGGCCGAGCGGGCGACGATGAAGAAGGCTGCGCGTTTCCTCGAGCAGAACATGGCGCGCGACGTTGAGCGCGTCACCGGCGGGCGTTACCGCCGCCTGAAGGTCGACGAAACGACGCTGACATTCACGGTCCACTCGCCCGAGCTCGGCAACTGGGTCGACGTCCGGCAGCTGTCGCAGGGCACGCTCGACCAGCTGTACTTGTGCGCTCGTCTGGGCATCGTCCGACAGGTCACTGCGCCATCCAGTCCACCACTTGTCTTCGACGACCCGTTCGTGACTTTCGACCATGACCGCGCGTTGCGCGCCGTTGCGCTGCTGCACGACATAGCCCGTGAGCACCAGGTGGTGTTGTTCACGACCAGCGATCGCTTTGACAGCGAGGCGGACAAGGTGCTCGAACTGCCGGCGCCGACCGAGCGCGACGAGCCCGAGCGCGACGAGCCCGAGCCGCGAGGGAAGTCGCAGGCGGCCGAGACGCTGTCGGTGTGGAGCAGCGCGCCGGTCGCCCGCGCGGCAGTCACGGCGCCCAAGGAGCGCTGACCGTCGGTCCACTCTTCGGCCTGATCTCGGCCCTCAGTTGGGGCGCAGGCGATTTCTGCGGCGGGCTCATCAGTCGCTACGCCAGCGTGCTCGCCGCGATCATGCTCAGCCAGTCGCTCGGCTTCGTGCTGGCGATCGGTCTGGTAGCTGCCTCAGGCGAGCCAGTGCCGCCGGCTGCCGACCTGCTCTGGGCAGGCGCGGCCGGTGCCTCAGGGGTGGCAGGCCTGGGTTTCTTCTACTTCGCCCTGTCGCGCGGCACGATGGGCGTCATCGCGCCACTGGCCGCATTGGTCGGCGCCGGAGTCCCGGTCCTGTTCTCGATCGCCGGCGGCGAGCCGGCGGAAGCGCCCCGACTGGCCGGCATCGGGCTCGCGCTCGGCGCCGTCGTCCTCATCTCGCTGCCCGACCGTTCCCCGAGCGCGCACGAGAGGCGTGCGTGGCGCATCGATCTGGCCGAGCTGCCGCTGGTCCTGATGAGCGGCCTCGGCTTTGCCGGCTTCTTCCTCCTCCTCGACCGTGCCTCGCCCCCGGGCACCATCTGGTGGCCGCAGCTGATAGTGCGCCTGAGCGGTCTTGCTCTGGTGCTGGTCGTCTTCGCGACGCTGCTCGTCACCCGCCGCCAGCCGGCTGGCTGGCGGGCACGAGCGCGGGCACTGCTCGGAACCGAGCGGCTGCGAACCGGTGGGCGGCAGCTGCTGGCCGTGGCGCCACTGTTCGCCTTTGCCGGCATGGGCGACCTGGGCGGCAACACTTTCTTCCTGCTCGCCGCGCACGCCGACGCCTTTTCGGTGGCAGTCGTGCTGTCCTCGCTGTACCCGGTCACGACCACTGTGCTGGCGGCCATCTTCCTGCACGAGCGGCTGCGCTCGATCCAGCTGTTCGGCGTCGCGCTCGCCGCAGCCGCGGTGGTGCTGCTGCGTTAGCTGTCGCCGATCGCCTCCCGATCGAGCAGCCACACCGCGTTGGCCAGCAGCGCGCTCTGGACGGGCCACCGTTGGGGGTCGCGCCGAGGCCCGAGCACGTCGTGAACGATGTCGGCTTTGCTCCGGCCGATGGCCATCACCATGACCCGCCGCGCCGCGGGCAGGACGCGCGCCGACAGGGTCACACGCCGCAGGTGTGGCTCGACATGCTGCGGTGCGGCGATGCCCATCACGACTGGTGCGTCCGGTGCCAGGGCTGGGCTGCCGGGGAAGATCGACATCAGGTGGCCATCGGGCCCGATGCCGTTCAGGATGACGTCGAAGATGGGCGTGCCGCGGTCGGTCAGCGGTAGCCAGCGCTTTATCTCGGCGGCGTACGCCGCCGCCGCGCGCCCGGGCCCGTCGGGATCATCCGACGCCTGGGCGACCTCGACCGGGTGCACATGGTCCGGGTCGACCATCAACCCGCGCACCACACCGGCCTCAACGTCCGTGCCAGCGGCGCCTTCAACCGAATCGCCCGAGCGCGGGCCGATGCCCAGCAATAGCCGGTCCGCGAGGCCGGAGTTGGATTCGGGGTGATCGAGCGGCACGAAACGCTCGTCGCCCCACCACAGGTGGACGTTCTGCCAGTCCAGCTGGGCACGCCGCTCGGGCCGCGCCAGCTCCTTGAAAAGCGGCACCGCGGAAGAACCGCCGGTCAATGCCAGATGGGCGATACCGTGTTCGGCGATGCCACGCGCCAGCACGGCGATGGTCAGGTCCGTGGCGACGCGCGCGACGTCGCCGGCAGCCGGCAGGATGCGGAGTTCGGCCGGCGCAGCGTTCAGCTCAGCCACTGATCAGGCGGTCGGCACGAGTCAGCGCGGCCTCGAAGGCGCGGTCCAGGCCGGGCCGTTCGAGTGCCTCGGCGACGAAGGGCGTCTCGTCGAACGGCTCGAGGCGGCCGGCGCGGCGCGCGACCTGCGCCCCGTTCCAGTAGGCGGTTGCCAGCAGGTGGTCGGCCTGGCGCGTCACGCGTGCCCGGATCGATGAGCGCGGCCGGTCGGTCTCGATCTCGACGCGTACCAGCGAGCCGGCACCGCGCTTGGTGCCGTCGAGCGTAGCGTGCACTGGGCGCACCTCGACCCTGATCTCGCGCCGCCCGTCACGGAACGCGCCGGCCATCCCCTCTTCCGTCTGGTGACCACTGAGCGGCCGCGACACCTCCCAGCCCAGGCGCGAGGCCAGCCAACCGCACAGGTAGGCAGCCTTGGAGATACGGAACGTGCTCGTCGGGCGCGACACGTCGACACGGACGCTGCGGATGTGGTGCAGCTCACGCAGGAGCAGTGGGTGGTCGAACAGGCCGGCCAGCAGCTCCCGCCACAGCGTCAGCCGCAGCCAGCCGATGTCGGCTACCGCGACGCCATTGCCAACGATGGTCGCGAGGCCGGTCAGGCGGCGCCCGTTATCCTCCTGGAAAGTGCCCGAGTCGACCAGCAGTCGGTCGGCGGTGGCGACCACCTCGTTGAACTGGCGCGAGCCGAAGGGAGGGTCATCGGGCCACCACAACACCACCGGCAGGTCGTGGATGAGCAGCGGCGTAATGACGCGCGAGAGGTGCTGCGAAAGTTCGCCGCCGGTGCGCACCAGGATCTGCTCGGTGCACATCTCGGCATCCGTGCGCTCCGACAGCTTGCACTCTGCGTAGATGTCGGCGTCCATCGTCGCCGGCCCGTCGAAGTCGCCGGGCGAAACGACCACCGCGCGCGACGGGTGGCGCTGGTGAAGCGCCTCGATGGCGGCCAGCGCCCGCTCGGCGGTCTCCGGGCGGGGAGCGACGACGACGAGCGTGAGGACGCTCGTGCGCATGCGAACTCGCACCGAATCATGCGAATCGAGGCGGGCCGCCAGCCGGGGATCGCCCAGCGCCGCGCCGCGCATCTCCTCTGACAGCTCCGTGTCCTCCGCCTGCTCGGCGGCCGAGCTCCATACCTGGCCGAGCTCGTCGACGCACTGGCGGATGCTGTGCGCACGGACGTGCCAGCGGCTCGACGCGGTCTCGAGTGCATGGCTTGCGGCATCGGTCATCGTGGCTGGCGCAGAGTCATAGCTTTCGCCACCGGCGGCCGTCCTGCTCGATGAGCTTTTCGGCTGCCTCCGGGCCCCAGGTGCCGGCCTCGTACGGGCACACGGCAGTCCCCGGCTCGTGCTCTCGATCCCACGCCTGCCAGGTCTCGTTGATCGGGGTCACGATCCCCCAGGCGGCCTCGACCTCGTCCGCGCGGGTGAACAGCGACGCGTCGCCGAGCATCGCGTCGAGCAGCAGTGTTTCGTACGCCTCGGGCGCGTCACGAGTGAAGGACAGGCCGTAGGTGAAATCCATGTTCACGCTGCGCACGTCCAGGCCAAGCTCGGGCACCTTGGCGGCGAAGCGCAGCATGATGCCCTCGTCGGGCTGGATGCGCATCGCCAGCAGATTCGGCTCGGGCGGCGTGGAACTGTTGCCGAAGAGCATCAGCGGCGGCAGCTTGAACTGGATGGCGATCTCCGACGCGCGGCGGGGCATGCGCTTGCCGGTACGCAGGTAGAAGGGGACGTCGGCCCAGCGCCAGTTCTGGACCTCCAGCTTCAGGGCAACGAAGCTCTCCACCTCCGAATTCGGGGGCGACCTCGTCTTCGTCGCGGCAGCCCGCCACGCGCTTGTCGCCGATCCAGCCAGAGGTGTACTGGCCGCGCACCACGTTGGCGCGCACGCGCGCCTCGGTCCAGTGTGTGTCGATCGCCCGCAGCACGCGCGTCTTCTCGTCGCGCAGCGCGTCGGCCTCGAAGGCGATCGGCGGTTCCATCGCCACCAGGGTCAGCAGCTGGAGCAGATGGTTCTGGAGGATGTCGCGGCTGGCGCCGGCCTCCTCGTAGAACGCGCCCCGGCCCTCGATGCCGACGTCCTCGGCCACGGTGATCTGCACGTGATCCACGTAGCGCCGATTCCAGAGCGGCTCGAAGATGCCGTTGCCAAAGCGGAAGACCAGCAGGTTGCGCACCGTCTCCTTGCCCAGGTAGTGGTCGATGCGGTAGATCTGCGACTCGTCGAAGACGTCGATCAGGGCATCGTTGAGCTCGCCTGCCGACGCCAGGTCGTGGCCGAACGGCTTCTCGACCACAATGCGCGCCCAGCCCGCGCGTTCGCCCTCGTTCTGCAGGCTTACGTGTCCCAGGTTGGCGACGATGTCCTCGTATGCGGACGGCGGCGTGGCCAGGTAGATCAGCCGATTGCCTTGCGTGCCGCGCGCGGCGTCGATCTGTTCGACGCGTTCGGCCAGGTCACGGAAAGATGCCCGATCGGCGAAGTGCCCGGGCTGGTAGAACAGGCCGGCCGCGAAGTCGTCCCACAGCCCGTCCTCGACCTTGACGCGCGAGTGCGCCTCGACCGACTCGCGCATCATCGTGCGGAACGCGTCGTCGGTCAGCGGGCGGCGTGAGAAGCCGAGGATGCTCGTCTCCGCCGGAAGCAGGCCGGCGCGGCGCAGGTTGTAGATCGCCGGCAGGATCTTGCGCGAGGTGAGGTCGCCGGTCGCCCCGAAGACGATGATCAGACAGGGCTCGGGCACCCTCTCGAGGCGTAGCCCGGCCCGCAACGGGTTCTGCTCCGCCTCCTCCGGGGGGCGGTAGACATGCACGCTTTCCTGGGCGCTGTGCGCCTTGGTCGTGCCGACCGTGGTGCGCGCCCTGGGGCGGCTCGTCTGCGTGGCCATCCTGCTAATCCGCCGCCGGTCTATTCGGCCTTGATGGCGTGGCCGCCGAACTCGTTGCGCAGAGCAGCCAGCACGCGCGCTCCGTAGCTCTCGTCCTGACGGCTGCGGAAGCGGGTCATCAGCGACAGCTTGATGACCCAGGCGGGCACGTCGAGGTCGAGTGCTTCCTGCACAGTCCAGCGCCGCCGTCGACCACCGTGTCGCCGGCGGCTAGCAGCGGCGCGAACTCGTCGAGCGTCTCCTCGGTCTTGTCGCGGTGGCGGTTGTAGGCGACGCCCCGAAAGCCGGCCTTGTGCAGGCGGCGCGCCATCTTCCCGCCCATCCGACCAAGTCCGACTATCGCCAGTTCCACGTCCCCCAATGCCTCCTGTCCGCCGCCCGCGGCGGGCCGATTAGTCAAGACGCGCCGCGTGCCGGCGGTTCGAGTGGCCGCGCGAGCGCCTTTGCCAGCGCCTCGCGAAGCTGCCCCAGACCCGCGTCCGCGTCGGCCGACAAATTGATCGTCGCCACCGGCAACTCGTGCGACTCGAGCGAGGTGAAGTCGCCTGCGGCCTGGGCCTCGATGAGCGTGCCGAACGACTCGGGTCGGCCCGGAATTCGCGGCTCGTCGGGCTGGTCCGCCGTCAGCTGGATGAAGCAACCGATCGGCGCACCGCCCTTGTGCAGCTGGCCGGTCGAGTGCAGGAAGCGCGGCCCGTAGCCGACCGTCACTGCGCGCTGCGTGCTGTCGCGCAGGAGCGTCGCCATCTCACGCAGTGCCGCAGTGCGCTGGTCTGAGGGAGCCAGGTACGCCTGCAAGGCGAAATATCCGCGGGGCCGGACTCGCGCCAGGTGGCGGCGCAGCTCGTTGACGAAGCCATCGTGGCCCATCGTCAGCCGCAGCGGTGCGTCGCCGTACAGCCGCAGGGCGCCCTGCTCCGCGAGAGACTCGCTGTGCGGCAGCTCGTGCGTGTGTCGATACGAATTGAGCACGCGCCGGGTGTTGTCCTTGGATTCGGTCACGTTGGGTTCATCGAATGGATTGATGCCCAGCACTGCGCCGGCGACCGCGGTCGCGAACTCCCAGCGGAAGAACTCGCCACCCAGGGCGTGCTCACTGTCCATGTGCAGGTCGACCACCGGCTGACCGGCCGCCGCCAACTGATCGAGGCCATCGTCGCTGCGCGCCTGCCACTCCGCGTCATGACCGCTGCTGATGCGCACGAACACGCGGTCGTCTCCGTACACGTCCGGCTTGCCCAGCGGCTCGCCGTCAACGGGGACGATGCCGACGCCGTGTTTGCCCGTGCTCTCGGCGATGAGCTGCTCGATCCATGCGCCGAGCGCCGCCACCGTGGGTTCGATAACCAGCGTCAGCTTGTCGCGGCCGGCCCGCGCCAGGGTGCCCAGCGCCACACCCAGCCACAGCCCGGGGTTTTCAGCGTCACGCTGATGGCAGCGCCCGGCCATCGCCGCCGCGTCGCCGAGCAGCGTGCGCAGGTCCAGGTCGAGCAACGCGGACGGCACCAGGCCGACGTACGTCAGCGCGCTGTAGCGGCCGCCGACGTCCTCCTGGTTCAGGAAGACCTCACGGAACAGGTCGCTGTGCGGAATGGCGTCGACGCTCTTGCCGGGGTCGGTGATGGCCACGAAGTGGGCCCCCGGCAGGGTCCCGGGAATCTCGCCGTGCAGACGGTCCTCGATCTGCCAGAAGTGGGCCAGGAACGACAGAGTTTCAGTCGTCGTGCCCGACTTGGATGCGACCAGGTAGACGGTGCGCGCCGGGTCGCTGGTCTCGGTCGCCGCGAGCACGGCGGCAGGCGCCGTCGAGTCAAGCACCGGCACCGGCAGTCCGTGTTCGCCGCGCGGGAACGAGCTGGCCAGCACCTCAGGCGCCAGCGACGAGCCGCCCATGCCGCACACTACGCCGGCCGCGAACCCTTCGTCTCGCAGTCCGGCCGCGAACGCCACCAGTTCCTCGATATCGCCGTCGAATTGATCGGGCGCATCAAGCCAGCCGAGGCGCTGGTGGATCTTCTCGGCGACGCTCGGCTCGCTCGTCCAGACTCCCGCGTCACGCTGCCAGATACGCGCCACCCAATCGGCTTCGAGGGCGCGTGCCAGGGCGCTCTCGACCTGCTCGCGCAGAGCGTCCGGCAGCCGGGCGGAGTTGCCCGGCGCGACTGCCGCGTCGGTCATCTTCAGCCCACCTGCCCGGGCACGGCCAGCGCGTGTGGCTCTGCGGCCGGGCGGCGGCATAGCTGGCGAGCGGCATCGGTGATGCCGTCGGCGTCGATTCCCTGCTCGGCCAGCTGCTGTTGCGGCGTCGCCGAGCCGGGCAGCCGGCGTACGGCCAGCTGCGCCCCGACCAGCGCGACACCGGCCTCGGCGAGCGTCGTGAAAACCGCCTCGCCCAGGCCGCCTTCAGGCCAATGGTCCTCGACAGTCAGCACTCGGCCCGTTGCGCGCGCGGCGGCGAGCAGCGTCTCGCTGTCGAGCGGCTTGACCGAGTACAGGTCAATGACTCGGGCCTGAGTCCCGTCCTTGGCCAATCGATCAGCGGCGGCAAGTGCTTCGCCGACGGTGATGCCGGCGGCGACGATGGTCAGCGCGTCGTCCTGCGACTGGCGCAGCACGCGGCTGCCGCCGACCTTGAATTCTTCGTCTGGGCTGTAGATGACGGGTGTCGCCTGACGGGTCGTGCGGATGTACGAGATACCGCGCTGGCTCGCCATCAGCTCGACCAGGCGTGCCGTCTGATTGGCATCGCACGGATAGAGCACGGTGCTGCCGTGGACGGCGCGCATCGCGGCGATGTCCTCGAGACCCATCTGTGACGGTCCGTCCTCGCCGATCGAGACGCCAGCGTGCGATCCGCACAGGCACAGGTCGGCTCGGCTCACGGCGGCCATGCGCACGAAATCGTAGGCGCGGCTCACGAAGGCGGAGAAGGTCGCTGCGAAGGGTCGCCAGCCGCGCACCTGCAGGCCGACGGCGGCGCCGATCATCTGCTGCTCGGCGATGTACATCTGGAAGAAGCGCTCGGGATGCGCTTCAGCGAATATCTCGGTGTAGGTCGAATTGCCCACCTCGCCGTCGAGCGCGACGACCTCCGGTCGCGCCGCGCCGACCGCTGCCAGCGCCTCGCCGTAGGCCTTGCGCGTGGCCACCTTCTGGCCCAGCTCGTAACGCGGCAGCTCCAGCTTGCCCGACTCGAAGTGATGCGGCTCGCCGCTACTCTCAGGCGGCAGCGGGCGGATGACCAGGTTGCGCACGCCGCCCAGCTCGCGGATCGCGTCCTCGGGATCATCGACCGGCTTGCCGTGAAAGCCGTTGAGGTTCTCCTCCCAAGGGACGCCCTTGCCCTTGACCGTGCGCGCCACGATCGCCGTTGGACGGTCGGTGGTGGCCACGGCCTCGGCGTAGGCGCGATCGACCGCATCCACATCGTGACCGTCGATCTCGATGGCGTGCCAGCCGAAGGCGCGCAACCGCTCGGCGTACACGTCGAGGTCCCACCCGTAGCGCGTCTCGCCCGTTTGCCCCAGGCGGTTGACGTCGATCATCGCGGTCAGGTTGTCGAGATTGTCGTAGGCGGCCTGGGCAAAGGCCTCCCAGATCGACCCTTCGGCCATCTCGCCATCGCCGCACAACACCCACGTCCGATAAGGCAGCCGATCAAGGCGCCTGGCGGCGAGCGCAATGCCGACGCCGATGGGCAGGCCCTGGCCCAGGGATCCGGTGGCCACGTCGACCCACGGCAGCACCGGCGTCGGGTGTCCCTCGAGGCGGCTGCCGAGCGTGCGGTAGGTCATGAACTCCTGCTCGTCGATCGCGCCGATCGCCCGCAGGATGGCGTAGAAGAGCGGTGACGCATGGCCCTTTGAAAAGATCAGGTGATCGTTGTGCGGCTCGTGCGGCTCATCGACGCGATAGTGGAAGTACTTGGCCACGAGCACCGACATCAGCTCCGCTGCCGACAGTGAGGAGGTGGGATGGCCGGAGCCAGCATGGCTGGACACGCGGATGGAATCGACCCGAAATTGCTGGGCCAGTTCACGCCAGGTTTGGCGGTCGTCGAAGACGTCAGTCATGTTGCACCCATGATCGGCGCTGGGCCCCGATGGGCCATGCTACAGCGCTGCCCACTGCTTACGCGTTTCTTGGTCGTACCGCACAAGCCTAGCCGCTCGGCCCGCAGTTGCGCCTTGCGCGGACCTATCATTGGCCGCCCGTGGACCGCCGGCCCCGACTCGCCTGCCTTGGTGACCTCATGCTCGACATCGTCGTGTCCGTCGACGATGCCCCGCAGGCCGGCACCGACGTGGCCGGCTCGGTCAGGTTCCGCGTTGGTGGCTCGGCGGCCAACACGGCGCGCGCCTTTGCCGCCCTGGGTGGCCGCTCGTCGCTCATCTGCGTCGTCGGCCAGGATCCGCTCGCCGGCAGGCTGCTGGCGTCGGTTCGGGCGGCCGGCGTCGTCGTCCACGCGGTGCGCGCTCGCGGTCGTACGCCGCGCCTGCTGGCACTGATCGGTGAGGGGGGTGAGCGCTCGTTCGTGACCGATCGATCGGTCGCTGACCAGCTGCCGCCCGATCGACTTAAGCCGGCCTGGCTGTCGCGCGTGAACGGCCTGCACATTCCGGCCTACTCGTTGCTCAATGGCCCTCTGCCGCTCGCCGCGCTGGCAGCGTCGCGCGCCATCCACGGCGCGGGCGGTACGGTCTCGGTCGACCTCGCCTCGCACCGGCCGCTGCTGGCGCGTGGCCGCGGCGCAGCACTGGACGCGATCCGCGCGGTCGAGCCGGATCTGGTGCTGGCCAATACGGCCGAAGCGGCTGCCCTGACCGGATTGCGTCCCGTGCGCGGCTCGACCGCGCTCGACGCGCGGATGCTCGACGCCGCGCCGCTGGTCGTCATCAAGCAGGGCCTCTCTGGTTGCCGGATCGTCTGGCGGACAGGTGCCCGCGAGGCGGTACTGGCCATCGACGTTGCCGCCCGGCCGATCATCGCCAGCGACACGACCGGTGCCGGTGACGCCTTCGACGCCGGCTTCCTGTACTCGCTGCTGGCGAGTGGCCACCGCCGCGGCGCACCCGTGGACGGCGGTGCTCTGCGCCGCGCCGCGTTGGCCGGTCACCGCGCCGCGGCGCGCGTGCTCACCCGTCCGCGCACGGAGCTCGTCCTGTGATGAATGAGCTGACCGCGACCGAAGGTTCGCCACTCGAGGTCGCGCCACATGTGCGCGTCGCGCTGGCTGCTGGCAGGCCCGTCGTTGCGCTCGAGTCGACGCTCATCACCCACGGTCTCGCCGCTCCTCGGAATCTCGAGGCCGCACGTCGCGCGGAGGCGGCCGTCCGTGCGAACGGTGCCGAGCCGGCGACGGTGGCCGTTCACCATGGCCGCCTGCTGGTCGGCCTGTCGGATGCACAGCTGGCCGAGCTCGCCGAGGCGCGCGCACCGGCCAAGGCCTCGCGAGCAACACTGGCGCTCGCAGCGTCCGCGGGCGGTTGGGCGGGCACGACCGTATCGGCGACGATGATCGCCGCTCACCTGGCCGGTATCCGCGTATTCGCCACCGGCGGCATCGGCGGCGTCCATCGCGGCGGCGCCCAGTCGCTGGACATCTCGGCCGACTTGGACGAGCTTGGGCGCACGCCGGTGCTGGTCGTGTGCGCCGGTCCCAAGTCGATCCTCGACGTCGATCTGACTCTCGAGTACCTCGAGACACGCGGCGTGCCGGTGCTCGGTTGGCGGACTGACCGGCTGGCCGGGTTCTATACCACCGACAGCGGTCGCTCGCTGGCCGGGTCGGTCCGCGACGCCGAGGAGGCCGCCGTCGTTGCGTTGGCGCACTGGTCGCTCGGTCTGGGCGGCCTGGTCATCTCGGCGCCGGTTCCATCCCACGCCGCGCTCGCCCGCGACGAGGCCGACCAGGCGATCGCCGCAGCAGTCGCCGCCGCAACGGCTGCGGGCATTCATGGCGGCGCCTCAACGCCCTACGTCCTGGCGCGCGTCGCCGACCTGACCGCCGGCCGTTCGGTCGCGGCCAACCTGGCGCTGATCGAGAACAACGCGGCCATCGCCGCGCGCATCGCCGCAGCCATTGCGGCCGCCTAACCGTTGCGCACCGTGGAGGTGTCGACGGCCTCGAAGTCGGAGCCGTGCAGTTGCTGGAGGCCGTGCAGGTCGTCGTCCCACCCCGCATCAGGCGCGCCGCTGACGAACCACGGCGAGCCGTTGTCGGCCAGGATCATCCCGAACTCCTTCAGGGCGGTGAGCCCACGGCCCCGTCAACGCGAGCCTGCGGGCACGGTTAACGAAACGTCGCCTGCAGCAGCGGCACCTTTGGCTATCGTTGTTGATCACCAACCGATCCGCAACCGCCAGCCGTCGACAGGGAGGCGCAGTGCGCGAGAAGCAGGGTCGCATGATGGCCACGTATGGCCGGCGACCACCCGAGCGTTCCGGGGCGGTAGCCGCTGCGCTCAGCTTCCTCTTCCCCGGTCTGGGGCAGGCATACCTGCGCGATCGACGCGGGGCGCTGGTCTTCTCCCTGCCCGTCCTGCTCCTGCTCGGCGTCCTGGTGGCCTGGGTCGCAAGCTCGGGCCTCACTCGGGCCGGCGCCAGGTTGCTGGACCCCACAATGGCCGCCGTCGCCGCACTCGTCGCGTTACTCGTTCTCGTCTGGTGGGCCCTTGCCGTCCTGTCGGCGTGGCGCGCCGGCTCGAAGCGCGCGCAATCGAGCTTCCTGGTGCCGGCTGTCCTTGTGGCGGTCATCGTCCTTGCCATGGCCGTACCGGTGCCGATCATCGGTCCAGCGTGGTACTGGCAGCTGTCCGTGGCCGACCGCGGCTTCAACAGCGGTCCCGACCTGACCCTGGGTGACGGCGGCACGCCGGGTGCGCCCGCCCCGACTCCCACCCTGATCGCGCTCGCCTCGCTCCCCCCGGGCGTCACGCCTCCGCCTTCGCCGACGCGCCCACCGGACTACGTCGATCCTTCCGACGAGGAGCCCTCTGGCCCGCCGGCGACGATCGAGCCGGGCCCGATTCCCTCTTTCGACATCACCAAGGTCGACGCCGCCGACGATGGCTGGCTGAACGTGCTGCTGATCGGCCTGGATCGGCGCTGCGAGGGTGGCATCGTTACCGGCGCGAACAGCGACTCGATGATCGTCGTGAGTGCCAATGCATCGACGGGACACGTCTATATGTTCAGCTTTCCGCGTGACACGGCGCGGATACCCATTTACGTGGGCAACACGTACGGCGGCAAGCTCAATCAGTTCGCCGGCTGGACGAAGCTGCATCCGGATCTCTTCCCCGAGCCGGGTCAGCCGTCCCTGGCCTATGAGATCGGCTATCTGCTCGGAATCCCCATCGACTACTACGCATCGGTTGACTTCTGCGGCTTCGTCAACCTGGTCGACGAGCTGGGCGGCGTGACCGTGTGCAACACTCACGAGATCGACGACCCGCAGCTGCAGTGGTCGCTGTCGGTGGGCCTGCACAAGCTGAACGGTGACGATGCGCTGCGTTATGCCCGTAGCCGCCACGGCATGGGCGGCGGCGACTTTGCGCGGGCAAGACGTCAACAGCAGCTCCTGACTGCCATCCGGGCCGCCGTCCTCCAGCCCCAGAACCTGGCACGCCTGCCCGACATCGTCCAGACGATGACCCAGGTCATCCACACCGACTTTCCGTCCAACGAGATCGACCAACTCCTGGCTCTCGCCAACGAGGTGGAGTCGGCGCCGACGGCGCAGTACGTATTCGACTTCCCCGAGTGGGCGCAGCATCTGCCGCGCAACCTGACCAACGGCCGTTCAGTGCAGTTCCTGCGCCTGGACAGGATCGCAGCGCTGTCGGAGCAGGTTTTCGGCGACAAGAGCCTGTACACAACCGGCGGCGCGGTGCCCTCCACCGAGCCGTTCGATCTCCCAACGCCCTCACCGACGCCGAGCGATAACGCTAACGTTTGCTGATGCGGATCTACGAGGGGACTCCCCGGCAGAACTACGAGGAGGTACTGCGCTCGATCGGGGCGATCCTCGACCAGCGCGGCATGCGCGAGGTCAGCATGATCGAAACGGACGACGGGTTCGTCGTCCAGGGCCTCGTGCTCGTCGCCGGCGAGGAGAGTGCCTGGAACGATCCCGCCGCGCGACTGGCCAAGGAGACTTTCTACCTGCGCGAGGATGACGTCTCGCGCTTCATGGACGAGGCGTTCGCGCGGCGTCGCGCAAAGTCGGACATCGCCGGGACCGCGCCGGTCCGTTTTTACGAAACCGCCCTGCGCGTCCTGGGTGGCTACTTCGATCAGCAGCAGCCGCGCGACGTCTTCTTCTTCGAGCAGGACCACCAGTTCGTGATCCGGCTGCTGATGCCGACGCGCATCGGCCTGCGCCACGTGCTGGTCGAGTTCACACGTGAGGACATCGAGGCCATGATCGATAACGCCGAGCGGGGGCGAAACAAGCCGCCCGAGGCGGGGAACTGACCGTCCGGCTGACGGCCGGCTCGGGGTGTCTTAGCATTGGTGTCGTCTTTCGAAGTGAGTAGCGACTGGAGGTCCGCGTGAAGAGGCTGATCAAGCTGTTCCTCGTTCTCTTCGTGCTTCTGCTCGCGGCCGCCGTCGTCGTCCCGCTGGTCGTGCTTGCCGGCCTGTTCATCTGGCTCAAGCTGACCGAAGAAGCCGACGACGAGGCGCTCGAGCTCGAGCAGGAGATGGAAGCCGGCGAGCAGCCGAGCAGCGACTGATCGACACTGAAGCCGGCCGCGCGGGCGACGTCTCAGGCGCGCCGGTAAGTTTCCTGATCGACTACGACGGCACGGTATCGCTGGTCGATGTCGGTGACGAACTGCTTGCGCGGCACTTTGCCGACAGCGCGGAGATAGCTCGACTCGACGCCCTCTATGACGTCGGGCGAATTGGTTCGCGCGAGCTGATGCGCTGGGACATGGACGTGTTGCCGCATGATGCCGGGCTGCTGCGCGGTGAGGCGGCGGCCATGCCGCAGGACGATGGCTTTCCCTCGTTCGTCCAGACGGTCCGCGGCCACGGCGCGCAGGTCGAGGTGGTCAGCGATGGCCTGGGCTTCTACGTCCGCTCGAATCTGGCAGCGTTGGGCGTGCGTGACGTGTTCGTGGCGACCAACGACAACACGGTTGCCGACGGTGGCGCAGGCATGAGCTTTCCGTTTGGCCATCCGAGCTGCTTCGTCTGCGGCACTTGCAAACGTGAGCGGGTCAGGCTACACCAGGCGGCCGGGCGAGTGGTGGTGTTCATCGGTGACGGCACAAGCGATCGTTTCGGAGCCGCGCATGCCGACGTGGTGTTGGCGAAGGACGCGCTGGCCCGGATGTGTCGGGCCGAGGGCTGGCCGTTCGAGTCGTGGTTCGGCTTCGCCGACGTGACGCGCTGGGCCGAGGCGGCTTTCGCCACTGGCCGGCTACCGCACGACCAGGCTGATATCGATCGCTGGCGGGCAGCGCACGGCCGCGAGCCACGTCCGTATATCTGCGGTCCCGAGGTGTGGGGGCCGGGACGCACTACGCCGGGTCCGAACCTCGGCTGACGGCGCCGGGCTGCGCGCGCCGATCGTCGCTATGATCGGCGGGTCGTGCGTTTCTCCTTCCTCGTCAGCTCGTTGATGGCCGTTGCGCTCGCGGCCACCGTGCTCGCCGCTGCGGTCATGGTCGGGCTGGTCCCGACCTCGCCCGCTGCGACGCCGACCTTCACCGCTCCGCCGGCCAGCGGCCAGGTCGCGACGCCGATACCCACCGAAGTGGGGACCCTGGCCCCTTCGCCCACGGCGCAGCCCACCGCGGCGCCGCCCTCCGCCGGCGGCACATACGTCGTCCAGCAGGGCGACACGCTGAGCGGCATCGCAGAGCGAGTGGGCGTGCCGTGGGAGCTGATCGCCGAGGCGAACGGCATCGCGGGCCCGGACTACATAATCCAGCTCGGCCAGATCCTGACGATCCCGGTGCCGCCCACGACCTCGCCGGACGCCAACTCCTACGTGGTCAAGGAGGGCGACACCATCACTGCCATCGCCCAGCAGTTCGCCGTCGATCCGAGCGATCTGGCCGACTACAACAACGTCGCCAACTGGGACGACATCAAGGTCGGCCAGGTGCTGTACATCCCGGGCCCGGGCTGGACCCCACTGCCCACCGAGGCGAGTTAGCAGATCGCCCGGGTGCGTCGCCTTGATGGTGCACGCACACAACGGAGATCTGGGAAATTGGTACCAAAGCGCGTACCGGTACTTTCGGTCATCCGCGGGAGGTGCTAGCGTTGCCCGTACGGCCTTTGCTGCCGTTGACCGACGTAACTAATCGGTATGTGCCGACTGGGTTCTCGGCAAGACGAAGTGGAGAAACGATGAAAGGCGCAAAGGTTCTTCTTGCCTCCGCCGTTGCCTGCATGATGCTGGCGGGCAGTGCCCTTGCCGTGTTTGGCTATGAGGGTCAGGTGCCGGCGCAGATCGTCCTCACGGGCACGTGCCGCGGCAACCAGGTGATCGCCACCGTCAGGGACTCGAATGGCGCTCCCGTCAGCGACGTTCAGGTCGACTTCTCGTTCGTGCAGAAGGGCGACGACGGAGACAGCCTCTCGCCGTCGAGCGACATGACCAACACCGCGGGCAAGGCAACTGCCGGCCTGGCGCTGGTTGACGTACCCGGCACGCGCGTGATCCAGGCTCTGATAGGCGGCTCCAGTGCCGAGGGCGGACTCACGCTGAGCTGCACGCACGGCCTGCCGCCGACGACCGCCGACTCGCCGGCCGCCACCGACTCCAGCCTGCCGCTGATCGTGCTGCTTGCCGCCGCTGCGCTCGTGCTGGGCGGTGCGCTGACGTGGCGGACCGTTCGCGTCCGGGCATAGCGTTTCGCCACTCGCCATCTCGGCGGGCCGCCGGGGGCACCCGGCGGCGTAAATAGCGGCCTCGGAGTAACTTTCCGTCGTGGGCACAGTTCGCTCTCCGCGAACGCTTCTGGGCTTGGCCCTGCTGGCGGCTGCCGTCCTCGTGCTCGGGCTCATGGCCCCGCTCGTGTGGCCGGCTCCCGGTCCATCGACACCGCCCTCGTCAGGGTTGGCTCAGGTCACCGCCAGCGCGGTCCCCAGCATGGCCAGCGGCACGCCGCGTGCCGAGATCACGCTGGGGTCAGATGCGACGCCCAGCGCTCCGGCTGCGAGCACCGAGGTTTCTCCGTCGCCGGTCAATGGCGAGCCGGGTATCGTCGCCGATCGCCTGGTCGTGCCGCGCCTGGATATCGACCTGCCCGTGGTAGAGGGCGACGGCATCGACGCCCCGCTGCACATGGCGGCCCACTACCCCGGCACTTCGTGGCCCGGCGGCGGATCGAACATCTATATCTACGCCCACGCCCGCCAGCAGATGTTCCAGAACCTCTGGAACGCCCAGCTGGGCGACCTGGTGTTCGTCGACCTGGTCGACGGCAGCCAGCGCGTCTACCAGGTTTCGAAGATCGAGCCCGACATCCCGTGGGATGACCTCAGCGTTCTGGACCCCACTTCGACTGAGCAGCTGACCCTGCAGACCTGCACGGGAACGCAGGACACCGATCCGCGCTTCCTGGTCATAGCCACGCCCGTGTCGTGAGCGACGTCGAGCTCGGCGGCCAAACGGTTGCCGGGCGGCGGCGGCGGCGGCGCATCCCATGGCGCCGCGTGGGGGTGGTAGTCCTGGTGTTCCTGGCTCCCTTCCTGCTGCTCGGGCTCTACGCCGCAGTGCGCTACCTGCCTGCGCTCGACAATGCGCGGGCGGCACGGGCGAGCCTGGAGAGGGCGATGAATCGCGCCACCAACATCGCCACCCTTGACAACGCCGGCGTGAACGCAGCAGCCGCCGACGTGGCGGATGCTCAGCAGCGCTTCAGTCAGATCGATGACTTGCTGGCTCACGACCCACTCATCTCGCTCCTGCGCGACGCGCCCGTGGTGGGTAAGCAGATCCACGGCGCCGACGACGTGGTCGCGGCCGGCGACGACGTGGTTGCCGCCGCGAACGCGCTACTGGGCGTGGCCAATCAGTTCGTCAGCGCTCGTGACGGTACCGGCGATCCGATGCCGCGCCTGGTGGCCCTCATGCAGCAGGCGGCGCCGGATGTCGCCGACGCCCAGCAGTTGCTGACCGACGCGCAGCAACATGTCGACGCGGTGCCCGACGGCCTGGCCGGACCGATCATCGACGCTCGTGACGAACTGCGCGATCGCCTGGACACCATCCTGCCACCGCTCACGCAGTACGCTGCCGCCGACGACTACCTGCCGTCGCTCCTCGGGGCGGACGGCGAGCGGCGCTACCTGGTGCTCGCCGAGGACCCCGCCGAGTTGCGCCCGACCGGCGGTTTCATGGGCACCTACGGGATCGTCACCATCGACAACGGCGCCATCAGCACAGACTTCCACGACATCTACGACCTCGACCTGAAGCCGGGCGTCTCATACGTCGAACCGCCGCGTGATCTCAAGGGTCACCTCCTGGGCAACTACTCGTGGCAGCTCGCGGACGCCAACTGGTCGCCCGACTATCCGACTTCGGCGCAGCAGGCGCTGGCGCTCTACACCCACGAATCGGGTGACAGCAACATCGATGGCGTCATCGTGCTAACCACCTACGCCATCGACAAGCTGTTGACGCTGACCGGGCCCGTGACAGTGCCCGAGTACGGCGTAACCGTGCATGCCGGAAATACTCTCTACATCACCCTCGCGAATACCCGCACGTCCCAGACGCCAGGCGTCAACCGGAAGGCATTCCTCGACTATCTCGCGACCGATCTGATGCAGGCGGTTCGCACGCTGCCGGCCTCCAAGTGGCAGGCGGCGGTGAAGGTGCTCGACGAGATTCGCTCAGAGAGGCAGGCGATGGTGTGGCTGCACGACCCCCAGATGGAGGATCATGTCGTCGAGGCCGGCTGGGACGGCGCCCTCCGCCAAGACGCCGGAGACTTCCTGATGGCGGTCGATTCGAACGTTGCCCCGATAGGCAAGTTGAACAGCGTTGTGACTCGGCGGCTGGCGTTCACGGCCCAGATTGACGCGGTCGGCAATGCTCACGACAGCCTCGAGGTCACCTGGGATAACCCCATGGCGACCGGCTCGGGGCCGCTCTACGACGTTCTGCGGGCGACCCAGAACGGAGTCCAGATACTGGGCAACTTCACGCGCATCGTCGTGCCCGAAAGGAGTCGGCTGACGTCGGTATCGGGGGGCAGTACGGTGACACCGGTTGACTCGCTCGAGTCGCAGGGAACCGAGGCGGGTCGGGACTGGTTTGGAAACTACCTGATGATCCCGCCCGGTGAAACGACGCTCGACTGGCAATGGATCGCGCCCTACGTTTCTGTACCGCCCACGAACGGCGTTGCCACCTATACCCTCGTCGTGCAGAAACAGCCCGGGACACAGTCCGACCCTCTGTCAGTCAGCGTCCAGCTGCCACCCGGGGCCCAGTTCGTATCTGCGTCCGACGGTGCGAATGTCAATGGTGACGTGGTCAGCTGGCAGACTGACCTGCAGACGGACGTCGTGCTGCAGGTCGAATACCGCGTCGGCGCAGGCGGCTGAATCCAGCTGCGGAAAGTGAGGGGCGTTTGAACTCCCGGCCGGCGACGAGTGGCCGCCAGCCCGCGGTGAGCATCATCATCCCGACTCACAAGCGGGCCGGCCTGCTGCGTCAAACCCTTCGCGCACTGGCCGTGCAGGAAACTGCAGCACCCTTCGAGGTGATCGTCGTCATCGACGGGCATGAACCACAGACGCGACTGGTGCTCGACGGGCTGCAGCCGCCCTTCGCCCTTCGCGTCGTCGAGCAGGATCATGCCGGAGCTGGCTCGGCCCGAAACGCCGGAGCCGCTGTTGCGCAGGCTGGCCTCCTGCTCTTTCTCGATGACGACGTTCGGGCGTCGAAGGCGCTCGTCGAGGGACATCTCAAGGCCTTGTCGTCGGCTGGCCCTGAGCGACGGGCGGTAGCGACAGCCGCGAACGGAGTCCTGCGGGCGATCCGCCGCTGAGGGCGGCAGGCCCGCAATCCACACGAAGGTATGGGCCGATCCGGCTACCACTCTTGACCTTCGTACGGCTGCCCAATTGTTGGGTTTTGGGGAGTATGCACATGTGCTTTCCGGATCCCTCAAAGAAGGACAGCCACGGCGGATCGCAGTCATCGGCTGTGGTCACGTGGGGCTGGTGCTTGCCGTCGGGCTCGCCCGCCTGGGCCACCGAGTTGTCGGCCAGGACCGCAACGCGAGCGTGGTCATGGGGCTTTCGCGCGGAATCCCGCCCTTCCACGAGGCCGAGCTCGAGGACCTGTTGGGCGAGGTCCTGGCATCCGGGCGCGTGTCGTTCACGGCGTCGGCCGAGGGCGTTATGTCCGGCGCCGACTTCGTCTTTCTGGCGGTCGATACCCCGCCCTCGGCGGACAACGGACCTGATCTGACCAACCTGCGCGCCGCGGTGCGCACGATCGGGGAGTCGTTGCACGAAGCGCAGCCCCTGGTCGTGGTCAAGAGCACCGTGCCCGTTGGCACCGGCACGCTGGTTGAGGACCTGCTCGCCGAGTCGACGGCCGCGCGGCACATTCGCGTGCTGTCAAATCCAGAATTCCTGCGCCAGGGCACAGCGGTGTACGACTTCTTCCACCCCGATCGCACGATCATCGGCGCCGCGGATCCAGCGGATGGGCAGGCTGTCGCCGAGCTGTTCGCCGAGCTGCCCGGCGAGCGCGTCATGGTCGACGTGCCGACTGCCGAGATGATCAAATACGCCTCGAATGCCTTCCTCGCGACGCGTGTCTCGTTCGTCAACGAGATCGCGACCATGTGTGATGCGCTCGGCGTGGATGTCGATGGCGTCGTGGAAGGAATGGGCTACGACCCGCGCATCGGACACGCCTTCATGCGGCCGGGTATCGGCTACGGCGGCAGCTGCCTGCCCAAGGACGTTGCCGCGGCTCGCTACATCGCCGGCGTCCACGGCGTAGCGACGCCCCTGCTGGCCGCTGTCGAATCCGTCAACGCGGACCAGCCGGCGCGCGCGGTGCGGCGCCTGGCGGCTCAGCTCGGTGGTCTGAAGGGCGCCACGGTCGGTGTCTGGGGGGCGACGTTCAAAGGCGGCACGGACGACGCGCGGCGGTCACCCGCGATGGACGTGGTCGCGCTCCTGGTCCGGGCAGGCACGCGCGTGCACATCTACGAGCCCTCGGGAGCGTTCGGGCTGCCGGAGCATCTGCGCGGCGCATTGCGGTCCGACCCGTACGCCGCGGTCGCCGATGCCGACGCTCTCGCGGTGCTCGCCGACTGGGCCGAGTTCGCGACGTTCGACCTGAAGCGCGTACGGCAGGCGATGCGCGGCGACCTAATCCTCGACGCGCGCAACGTCCTGGATCCCGCGCACGCCCGGCTCGCCGGCTTCCGCTACATCGGCATGGGTCGCGGTAGCGTCTCCGGTGGCGCTGTACGCACGCTCGAGGGACGCCAAGCCCTGCGGCATGTCCCGCGGGCCGTTGAGCGTGCCGAAGCCGCCGATCGGGCCGGGGAAGAGGACTCATACCGTCGCCGAGTTTCGGGCGCCGCTGACCGGCCGCCGCTGACCGGCCGGCGCCGACAGGCGTGACGTGCCGGAGGCGCGCCGTCTCGGGAATCGGTAACATTGGAAAAACCCCGGAGGACCGAACCTATGGCGAAGTATGTCTTTGTGACCGGAGGCGTCACCTCCTCACTCGGCAAAGGCATCACCGCCGCCAGCATCGGCCGGTTGCTCAAGAGTCGTGGACTCTCCGTCTCGATCATCAAGCTCGATCCGTACATCAACGTCGATCCGGGCACGATGAGCCCGTACCAGCATGGCGAGGTCTTCGTCACCGATGATGGTGCCGAGACGGATCTCGACCTCGGTCACTACGAGCGCTTCATCGACGAGAACCTGACCCAGCTGTCCAACGTCACCACTGGTCGCATCTACCAGGCGGTGATTGCCAAGGAGCGTCGCGGCGACTACCTCGGCGGCACCGTCCAGGTCATCCCGCACATCACCAACGAGATCAAGGAGCGCATCACGCGGGTCGCGCGTGACGGCCGGGCCGATGTCGTCATCGTCGAGGTCGGTGGCACGGTGGGCGACATCGAGTCACTGCCCTTCCTCGAGGCGATCCGCCAGATGCGCAAGGACGTGGGCCGCACCAACGTGCTGTACGTCCATGTGACGCTGCTGCCTTCACTTAGCGCCACGGGCGAGCTGAAGACGAAGCCGACCCAGCACTCGGTCAAGGAGCTGCGCGGCATCGGCATCCAGCCCGACGTGATCATCGCCCGCTCGGAGCAACCCGTGCCGGACGAACTGCGCGAGAAGATCGCGCTGTTCTGCGACGTGACCCTCGAGGCGGTCATCCCGGCGCCCACGGCGGAAACGATCTACGAGGTGCCGCTGCAATTCCATCAGCGTGGTCTCGACGACCTGATCGTGCGCGAGCTCAACCTGGGGGAGAAGGCCAAGCCGGCCGAGCTCGACTCGTGGCGGGCGTTGGTCGAGCGCATCAAGGAGCCCAAGCCGGCACTCGAGATCGCCGTGGTGGGCAAGTACATCGAGCTGCCCGACGCCTACATGTCGGTGACCGAGGCGCTCCGCCACGCGGGCTGGGCCAACGATCGCGACGTGCGCATCCGCTGGGTCGACTCCGAAGCCCTGACGGACGACAACCTTGGCGACAAACTGGGCGGCGCCGCGGGCATCGTCGTTCCCGGTGGCTTCGGCCATCGCGGTATCGAGGGCAAGGTTCTCGCGGCGCGTTATGCGCGCGAGAACATGGTGCCCTACCTGGGCCTGTGCCTGGGCCTCCAATGTGGCGTGATCGAGTTCGCGCGCGACGTGGTCGGTGCGCCGGACGCGAACTCGACCGAGTTCGACGTCTTCACCAACGCGCCGGTGATCGACTTCATGCCCGACCAGCGCGAGCTCGAGGACAAGGGCGGCACCATGCGCCTGGGCCTCTATCCCGCGCGCCTGACGCCCGACTCGAAGGCCGCCCAGGCCTACGGCGAGGAGATCATCTACGAGCGCCACCGCCATCGCTTCGAGGTGTCCAACCAGTATCGCGAGGCGCTCGAGAACGCCGGCATGCTGCTCTCCGGGCAGTCGCCCGACGGTCGGCTGGTCGAAATCGTGGAGTTGAAGGACCACCCCTGGTTCGTGGCCTCGCAGTTCCACCCCGAGTTCAAGAGCCGTCCCGACCGGCCGCACCCGCTCTTCGATGGTTTCATCAAGGCCGCCATCGCCCACGGCCCGCAGATGGCAGCCGAGCCGAGCGGCGAAATGGAGCCCAGGCCGGCGAACGCGATGCCGGTCGGCGCATAGCGTTTCTGGCGCGCACGCGTCGCGCCTGACGCCGCCCGGCTATCAATGGGGCGGCCGCTTCGATCAGCACGCTGGTAAGAAGTCGACCTCGCACCGCGCGTTCACCTGCGGACTTTAAGGTCGCGGACTTTACGGTCGCCCAACGCGGCTCGCGTACACTCGCCGTACCGATACGAGGAGTGAAGACGATGAAGATCTTCCTGGATACAGCCGAGATCGAGGAAATCCAGACAGCCGCGCGCTGGGGCGTGCTCGACGGCGTGACCACCAATCCCACCCTGTTCGCCAAGGTGGGCGGCTCGTACGACGAGGTGCTGAAGCAGATCTGCCAGATCACATCGGGCCCGGTCAGCGCCGAGGTCGTGGCGGAGGATGTCGAGGGCATGCTCCGCGAGGGCCGCCACTTCGCCAAGCTGGCGCCCAACATCGTGGTCAAGATCCCGATGAGCGAGATTGGCCTGGAGGCCATCTCACGGCTCGCTGACGAGGGCATCAAGACCAACTGCACGCTCATTTTTGCCGCCAACCAGGGCCTACTGGCGGCCAAAGCCGGCGCGTGGCTGCTGTCGCCCTTCGTCGGCCGGCTCGACGACATCAACCAGGACGGCATGGATGTCATCCGCGAACTGGTCGGCATCATCGACGCGCACGACATGGACGCCCAGGTGCTCGCGGCCTCGATCCGTCACCCGCGGCACGTGACCGAGGCGGCGCTGCTCGGCGCCCACATCGCCACGCTGCCTTTCAAGGTGTTGCAGCAGATGGTCCACCACCCACTGACCGACAGGGGCATCGAGACCTTCCGCGAGGACTGGGACAAGGCGCGCAAGGCGGCGGCAGAGGAGCAGCCGGTCGCGGCGGGCGGCTCGCGCCACAACTGACGCCATCGGGCGCTCTCCATCGGCGGGCGCCCTCCGCCCGCTGCCGAGCGGTCTGGCTATTGACCGGCCGCCGCCGGCTGCTATGATGAATCCATCCCCGCTTCCCCCACCGGACGGCGTCTGTGCCTGTCAGGTGGCGCGTGCCGAGGCGAGTAAGTCACCTCACCAGCGGATGCTCCGTGGTATCCGCATTCCCCTTCAATGCTTGTCAGTAGGTAGGCAAATTCCCGGATGAACATCAACGAACTCAAGAGCAAGAACTTCACCCAACTCGTCCAGATCGGCGGCGAGCTGGGCGTCGCAGATGCACGCGACATGCGCAAGGAGGACCTGGTCGAGCGGATCCTGCAGGGCCAGGTGGAGCGCAGCGGCCAGGTCTACGCGACCGGCATTCTCGACATCGTCGACGACGGCTACGGTTTCATGCGCCGGCGCGGGCTGATGCCCAGCCCGGACGACGTGTACGTCTCGTCCGCGCAGGTGAGGCGCAACGGCCTGCGCCCCGGCGACCGCGTCAGCGGTGTTATCCGGCAGCCCAAGGACGGCGAGAAGTACTGGGGTCTCATCCGCGTCGAGTCAGTGAACGGGGTGGATCCCGAAGCAGCCAAACGGCGGCCACATTTCGACGCGCTTACGCCAATTCATCCGATCGAGTTGATCAACCTCGAGACGGATCCCAAGAACCTCAGCCAGCGGCTGGTCAACCTCGTCAACCCGCTCGGCAAGGGCCAGCGCGCACTGATCGTTTCGCCGCCCAAGGCGGGCAAGACGATGTTGCTCAAGCACATTGCCAACGGGATCACCGCCAACTACCCCGAGATCCTGCTGATGGTCGCGCTAATCGGCGAGCGGCCCGAGGAAGTGACCGACATGCGCCGCTCGGTGAAGGGCGAGGTCATCTCGTCGACCTTCGACGAGCCAACGGAGAACCACACTCGCGCTGCCGAGATGGCCCTCGAGATCGCCAAGCGACAGGTCGAGACCGGGCGCGATGTCGTGATCCTGCTCGACTCGATCACCCGCCTCGCACGCGCTTACAACCTGGCGCTGCCGCCGTCGGGCCGCACCCTGTCGGGCGGCATCGACCCCATCGCACTCTATCCGCCCAAGCGCTTCTTCGGCGCCGCGCGGAAGATCGAGGAGGGCGGCTCACTCACGATCATCGGCACCTGCCTGATCGATACCGGCTCGCGCATGGACGACGTGATCTACGAGGAGTTCAAGGGCACCGGCAACAGCGAGCTGATCCTCGATCGGAAGCTGTCCGAGAAGCGCGTCTTCCCAGCGATCGACGTGCAGCGCTCGGGCACGCGGCGCGAGGAGCTGCTGCTCGAAGAGGGCACCCTGCGGATGGTCTGGACGATGCGCCGGATGCTCAGCGCAGTCGGGACCAACGAGGGTATCGAATTGCTGCTCAACCGCCTCTCGAAGTCGCAGTCGAACGCCGAGTTCCTGGCTTCGCTGACCAAGAGCGCCGCCGCGGCCGAGGCATAGGCCATCGCCCCTTCATCGGTGGCCGCCGACACGCGGCCGGCCGATGGACCGCCTCGGTAGGATTCGAGCCACATGTTCCTTGACCAGGTCACCATCTCCGTTCACGCCGGCGACGGCGGCGATGGGGCGGCGACCTTCCGGCGCGAGTCGCACGTCCCGCGTGGCGGGCCCGATGGCGGCGACGGCGGCCGCGGCGGCAGCGTCTACCTGCGCGTCGATGTCGGCGAGACGCTGCTCGGCGACTATCGCCATAAGCATCACTTTCGGGCTGAATCCGGTGGGCGCGGCACCGGTTCCAAGAAGCACGGCAAGGCGGGGGCCGATCTGACGCTGAACGTACCGCCCGGCACGGTCGTGCGCGACGGCCAGAGTGGCGAGTTGATCGCCGACCTGGTGGCGCGCGACCAGACAGTCATGGTCGCGCGCGGCGGACGGGGCGGCCTGGGCAACGTCCACTTTGCGACCGCCACCAACCAGGCGCCCACGCACAGGCAGAAGGGCGAGCCCGGCGAGGAGCGGCGCCTGGGGCTCGAGCTGCGGCTGATCGCCGATGTTGGACTGGTCGGCCTGCCCAACGCCGGCAAGTCGACGCTACTGAGCGTGCTCACCGCAGCCACGCCGCAGATCGCACCCTACCCGTTCACCACCCTGGTGCCCAACCTGGGCGTGCTCGATCTGTCGATCGTCGACCCTGGCGACGAGCGGCGGGTGACGATCGCGGACATGCCAGGACTGATCGAGGGTGCCAGCGGCGGCGCTGGGCTGGGCGACGCCTTCCTGCGTCACGTCAGTAGGACTCGCGTGCTGGCCCATGTGGTCGATCTCGCCGCGGCCGATCCGGGGCGCGACTACGAGGTGATCCGCCAGGAGCTCGCGGAGCACGACCCGGCGCTCCTGGGCAAGGTCACCCTGGTCATAGGCAATAAGCTCGACCTGCCGGCGGCCCAGCACAACCGATCGGGCTTTGCCGCGCGGATGGAGCGCGAGCGCACGGCATTCGTCGCGGTATCGGCCGTGGACGGCACCGGCATCGACGACCTACTGCGCACGCTCGCCCGGCTGCTGCCCGACGCGCAGACGCTCGCGCAGCCGGCGGAACCTGCCGGGGTTGTGGTCCATCGGTTCGAGTCGGCGCCTGAGTTCTTCAATGTGACCCGTCAGGGTCGCGAATTTGTCGTCACCGGCCGGCGCATCGAACGGCTGGCGGCGCAGACCGATTTCGACAACGATGAGTCCGCGGCGCGTTTCCAGCGCGAGCTGGCGCGCAGCGGCGTGGAGCGCGAGCTGGTGCGTGCAGGGGTTGGGCCGGGCGATACGGTGCGCATTGGATCGGTCGAGCTCGAGTGGGAGGACGAGACGGAGTCGGTGGGCGCGTGAACCCCGAGCACTGGGGCATCTTCGGCGGCGTCTTCGACCCGGTCCACTACGCCCACCTGGCCATGGCCGAGCAGGTCGCCGAGGCACTCGAGCTGGATCGCGTGCTGTTCGTGCCTGCCGCCAGGCCCGTTCACCGGCCACCGCCGGTCGCGTCGATCAAGCATCGGGTGGCGATGCTCGAGCTGGCCATCGCCGGCAACGAGCATTTCGAGGTCAGCGGAGTGGAAGCCGAGGCCGGCGCATCGGGGTACTCGGTCGACACCGTCGCTGCTTTGGCAGCCGAGCGGCCGTGGAACAGCTATGTGTTCATCCTTTCCGCGGAGGCGGCGGCCGAATTACCCACCTGGCACGAGCCGCGCCGCCTGCTCGCGCTCGCCGAGCTGGCGATCGTGCCGCGGCGTGGCTACCCACCGCTCGATGTCGCGTGGCTGGCGGCCAACTTCCCGGGCCTCGAGAATCGCTTCACTTTCGTGCCGGCCAGCGAGCTCGGACATTCGGCCTCGGACATCCGCGCCCGCGTGGCGGCGGGACATTCGATCCGCTATCTCGTACGACCCGACGTTGCGGCGTACATCACGGAGAAGGGCCTGTATGCAGTTTCGTAGGCCGGCCGCCTGATGGCCGACGAGCCCAACCTGCGGCCACTCGCCGACGACGAGCCGGTGCCCATTGGGCGCGGGCTGCCCAGGCGCGCCCGCGGACGCGGGAAGCGCGAGCCCGGTACACCGCCGACCGACGAGGCCGTCCTGGCCCTCGCGCACCGGGTCGTCGAGCTGGCCGCCGACAAGAAGGCGGCCGACATCGTATTGCTCGAAATCGGCGCCTTGACGACCGTGGCGGACTACTTCGTGATCTGCTCGGGGTCTTCCGAGCGCCAGCTGGGAGGCATCGTCGACGGCATTGCCGAGGGCCTGCGCGAGGAGGGCATCCGTCCGATCGGCCGCGAAGGCTCAGCTACCGCGCACTGGCTGTTGATCGACTACGGGTCGGTGGTCGTGCACGTCATGGCTCCGCCCGAGCGCGAGTACTACCAACTCGAGCGGCTGTGGGCCGCGGCACCGCTGCTGCTGCGGCTCCAGTGAGCGTGCGCGCGGGCATCGGCTAGGACCGACGCCTGCGCAACAGGTACCGCTGGGTCATGTGGAACCGCCCCTGACCGTACCTAGCATCCCCGCATGGCTCGCAAGAGTGATGTGTGTCCGGTCTGCAGCAAGAGCCTGATCAGCTCCCGCTTCGACGCGACGTTTGTGCTGCCCGGTGGCACCGAGCGATTGCTGTTCGGACTGCCAGCGAGCCTGTGTGACGTGTGCCAGCAGCTGTATCTCGATCCCGATCTGATCGACCTGCTCGAAGTGCCCCAGGGGCGCTGCACGTTTGCCATCGAGTCCGACCAGTTCCTGCGGGACCAGGCCTGGTCGAGCGCCGACTACTAGCTTCCTAACCTGCTACCCGGGTCGCGCGCCGGCCGGCCTCCTCTCGGCCGGCGGGCGACCCCCTCCGCCCCCAGCGCAATGGCGGCCGAGCCACGCGACCAGCGCCAGCTCTGAGCGATCGTCCGACAGCGAACGCTGGCCACCATCGGGCGCGATACCTTTGCTGAGCAGGTCCAGTTCGAACAGCTCATCGAGCGCCTGGTCGAGCTCTGACTGCTCCCAGGCACGTGCCTGCCCGACGAGTTTCTGGGCCCGAAACGGCTGCATCTTCAGCTCGCGTACCAGGTCAGGCGGGCGCATGCCGGCGGCGAGGAGGTCGCGCATGACGATCAGGTCGCGCAGCCGGCGGTGGATCTGGCTGAGCAACAGGGGCAGCGGCAGCCCATCACGGAGCAGCCGCGCCAGCAGGCTGGCCGCCTCACCTGTCCGGCGGCTGCCCAGCGCATCGAGGAACGCCCAGGCCGATCCCGGGACGGTCTCGTCGACGAGCTCGGCCACGTCATCGCGCGTGACCGTTCCCTGCGGCCGATAGAGGGCCAGCTTCTCCAGCTCCGCATTGGCCAGCTCCGTCGCCCGCCGCCGGTCGACGTCGCTCTCGCGCACGTTGGCGCCGACGCGCTCGACGAGCAGGGCCGCCGCTCCGGCGCCGAGCGCAATGCCCAGCTCACGTGCCCGCCGCTCGATCCAGCCCGCCATCCTGTCGCGCGTCAGCGCCGCGAAGTCCTGCACCTGCCCGTCGCGCGCCGCCACGGCATCGCGCAGGATGCCGGCCTGCGCCGGGCCCTTTGCTCCGCTGGCGAGCAGGTCTGCGAAGCACAGGGCGTTGCCCGGCGCGACCTTATCGAGTAACGCCAGCGTTCTCTCTCGCGCCGTGCCTTCGCGCAGCAGCCCGGCCGGCTGACGAACCAGCACGAAGGTACCGCCGCCGAACAGCGGCGCGGTGGCCAGGCGCTGCTCAATCTGCTCGAGCAGACGCGCGCGGCTCGCGGCGTCTTCCTCGCCGGCACTTGTTCGCCACGCTTCGAGCGGCGCCAGGGACTGCCCGTCCAGCTCGGCCTTGAAGCGCCGCGCCGCGTCTTCGATCAGGAAAGCGTCGTCGCCCCAGAAGTACGCCAGGGCCGCCGCCGACGGCGTATCGGTCATGCGGCGGGGCGCAGCGCTTCGGCCACCCACGGGCGCCGCCTCACCTCCGTCGGGGCGATCCCGGCGGCGGAGCACAGCTCGGTTTCCAGCCGCCCGGCCCGTTCGCGCGCCGTGTCGAGCAGCTCGCTCTGCCCGTGGCGCGTGTACCAGTCGGCGAAGCGCTCGTCGAGTGAAACCACGTCGTGCCGCGCCCGCTTGTCTGCGTACGCCACGATCCGGCCCGGAAGTCCCGCGCGCGTCGCCCACGCCTCGTAACCCGCGGCCCGGCCGAGAGTCGTCACGGGATGCTGCGCCACCGCGTCGGCGAGCTCGCCATGGCCGTGCTCGCGCAACCACTGGGCACCGCGCAGCTCATGGTCGACGCCGTGTGGCATCTCGGTCAAATGGTCGCCGCCCGGCGCCTTGCCGATGTCGTGGAGCAGCGCCGCCGTTTCGACCAGCGTCGTGTCGATTGCCACGCCGCGTCGGGCCAGCGCGTGAGCGATGTACGAGGCGACTTCGGCGACCGCGGCGGAGTGCGCCAGCAGCCATTGCGGCGGCTGGAACTCTTGCAGGATCGCGGCGGCTTCGGCGCGCGTGGGGACGGACACTCGTCCGATTGTAGGTTCGCCGCCGTGTCCACCTGGCGACGCGCGGCGAGCCGGGTAGGTCGCCGGTCGGACCGGGTGGCGGCGGGTGCGTCGGACGGGGCCGGCCGCCGTCGGCGACAGCGATCAGGTCGGAGCCGTCTGTGCTTATTTCGACCGATCCGTCGAGGTCGGTCCGGAAGACCTGCGCGCCGGCATCGAGCAGTCGTGCCAGGGTCGCCGGTGCGGGGTGGCCGTAGACGTTGCCCCAGCCCACGCTGATCACCGCGATCCGGGGTCGAAGCGCCGCCAGGAAAGCGGCCGTCGTGGCCGTGGCGCTGCCGTGGTGCGCGACCTTGAGCACGTCGAGCGGGCGCCCGTCCGCGGCGACTCCGCGCGCCAGCAGCTGTGGGTCGATTTCTTCCTCGATGTCTCCGGTCAGCAGCGCCCGCCGGGTGCCATAGTGCACGTCGAGGACGATCGAGACGTTGTTGATCGCCTTGCCGCCGTTGGCCGGGTGGAGCGGTACGCCACCGGGCAGCGGCCAGTCGACGTCCAACCGGACGCCGTCGAGCCACAGCGTGTCGCCCGCGGCGAGTTGGCGCGGGTGCATGTTCAGGGCCGCCAGTGCGAGGCGGGAAGCGGCATAGCCCGGGCCGGGTCCGATCATGCCCGATTCCGCCACTTCACCGACCCGGTAACGAGCAAGCAGCAGTGCCAGGCCGGCGATGTGGTCCTCGTGCGGATGGGTGATGACGACCATGTCGATGCGCCTGTCCCAGGGCGGCAGGCGCTCATCGAGCAGCGTGACCAGTCGGTCGGGATCGGGACCGGTGTCGACCAGCATTCGGCCACCGTCGGGGCCCTCGACCAGGATTGCGTCGCCCTGGCCGACGTCGAGGACGTCAAGGTGCAGCCGGCCGTCCGGTCGTGCACCACCGACGACGGCCAGCAGCAGGCACAGGCCGCCCAGGCTGGCGCCGAACGCGAGGCGATGTGACGTGAGTCGAGGCGAGTGCGTCTCGCTGCCTCTTCGAGGCGACATCGGGACTGGTGGAGCCGCGGCCGTCGAGCGACGCCGGTGCGCGACGACGAAGGCAATCGCGAGAGCGCTCAGGCCGGCGCCTGCCAGGTCGAGCGGCGGCGGCATGGTTACCGCCGCGAATGGCAGTGAAGCCGCCACATGGGCGATCGTGATCAGGGACCCGATGCCGAGCGATGCGATCAGCGTCAGTGGCGCGCACAGCAGCGCCGGCGCGCCCAGCCCAACGACGGCGAGGCCACATACGAAGGCCAGCGCGATCAGCAGCATCACCGGCGCCACGATGGGCGCGACGAGCAGGTTGGCGAGTGGCGCGACGAGTGACAGGCGCCCAAATGTCAGCAGCACCAGCGGCAACGTTGCCGCCTGCGCGGCGAGCGATACCGCCAGTGCCTCGAGCAGCCAGCCCGGTGTCAGCCGCGGAGCGCGTGCCGCCAGCCAGGCGCGCAGCGGCGCAGCCCAGACCAGTAGCCCGGCAGTTGCCGCGGCCGACAGCTGGAAGCCGACGTCGGCGATCGTGGCTGGTTGGACGACGAGCATGGCGACCACCGTCAGCGACAATGCCGCAGCGGCGCTGCCCCGCCTGCCCGACTCGCGTGCCAGAAGGGCGACCGACGCCATGACCGCGGCGCGCAGCACGCTCGCGGAGCCGCCGGCGAGGATGGCGTAGGCGCACACGACGAAAAGGACGACCAACGACCGCCGCCGGCGCGACAGCCGCCCGAGCAGGCCGCCGACGAGTCCGGCGAGCAGACAGATGTGCCAGCCGCTGATGGCCACCACGTGGCTCAGGCCAGCGGTTCGAAAGTCATCGCTGACGTCCTTCGCGACAAGGTCGCGCAGACCGATCGCCATCGCCGCCGCGAGCCCGGCCTGCGGCTCCGGCAGCACAGCGGAGATCAGAGCAGCCCCCGTTCGCCGCAACTGTTCCAGCCCGGCCATGGGGCCGCCGCCGGCATCTACGACCGCCAGCGTTGGCGGCCGTGCCGTGAAGGAGATGCCGCTGCGGGCCAGGTAGTCGCCGAAGCTGCCGTCCGTCGGCGCGGCTTCCAGGCGCCCATCGAAGCGAACGAGGTCGGTCGGGACGATGTCCGGATAGCGCGGCAGCCACGCGTAGACGCGGACGGCCGGCTCGGGCGGGCGCAACTCGAGCACGGCGCGCTGCTCGCCGCCCTGGGGTGCGCTGACAGAGAGCACGGTCGCCTGGTGCTCGGCAGCGGAGATGGCACCCTCGCGCAGGTCGGGTGGCGGGCTTGCCGTCAGGGTGCCCAGTATCAGTCGCAGCGCGATCAAACCGCCGCCCGCGGCCACCGCAGCCACGCCAGGGCGGCGAAGTGCGACGCCGATGCCGAGCACGGCGAGGGAAGAAGCCACGGCGCCGGCTGCCATTACACCGGGGTCGACCGACGTAACGCCTCCGAGTGCCTCTGTGACGAGGGCGCTCACGATCGCGCCGAGGGCCAGCCAGGCGGCGCGCGACATGGATCTGACCGCCGGGCGTGGTTAGGGTGTGACGGTAATCAGCGAGCTCAACTTGTCGTAGGTCGCCTGGCCCATGACGCCCCGACTCACCAGCTCATCGGCCGCTGCGAAGGGCGCCTCTTCCCGCGCCGAAATGATCTTTCCGGCAGTCACCGGGCCGACGCCGGGCAGCGTGTCGAGCTCGTCCGCCGAAGCATGGTTGATGTCGATCAGGCTCCCCGCGGTGGCCGGGTCGGTGACCGGCGCCGGAGTGGCCACGACACCGGTTTCGCCGCGCGCCGGGACGCGGACCTTCTCGCCGTCCTTCAACGGCTGTGCCAGGTTCAGCTGCGCGGCGGTTGCGACGACGTCCACCTGGCCGCTGTAGCCGCCGGCGGCACTGATCGCATCGCCCACGCGGCTGCCGTCGGGCAGCGTCACCAGGCCCGGTCTGGCGACGGCACCCTCGACGTCCACGACCAGTTCACTCGTCGGCGCATCAGTCGCGGCCGCCACACCGAGGTCGGATGCGAGGGCGGCCGACCCTGCGGGCAACTCGATTGCAGCACCGTGGGTGTCGAGTGTCAGAGCCGGCCGCGGGACCGTGAGCCAGATTGCCGCCCCGACGATGGCCACGATCAACCCACCGAGCACGATTGTGAGCTGCCAGCCAGCAATTCCGCGTGCGCTGGAACTGGCTCGCTGCGTGTTTGCTGCCGATGGTTTGTCCGCTGATTCCTCGGGCTCGGCGGCGATCACGCGCCATTGGCCAAGCTGATCCACGCGTTCCTCCCCGGCGGGAACACGAGCAGCGGCGGAAGGTCGCCTGCCAACCACCCGGGGCACTTGCGAGCGGTCGGCAGGCGCGTCGCCGACTCTAGCGAGGCCCCCTTATCGCCGACTTATTTCCGGCTTAGCCGTGTCCAGTACAGCGATTCAGCGGGCTGTGCCGGCCGCTAGTTTCGGCGCAACCTCCGACATCAGCCGGACCATCGTCTCCTCGTCGTAGGGGGAGGGGAAGCCGATTATGAAGTGGCGGTAGCCCAACTCGACGTACGGCTCGAACAGTTCCACGAGGTGCTCGGGCGTGCCCACCGGCTGCGCCGCCGCCGGCCGGCCGCTCCACGTCCGCGCTCCGCCGTTGTGCGTGTAGATGCGCTGCAGCACACGGGCCGCCTCGGCGTGCGAATCGCGCACCAGGACCGGGCCGATGTTCGCCGTCCGCTCGATCTCGTCGGGATCGCGGCCGACTTCGTGGCAGTGCTGCACCAGGATGGCCTCCTTACCTCGCACCGAATCGATGTCCCCGCCGACGTTGTTCGCATCGCCGTAGCGGGCCACCAGCCGCAGCGTGACCTTCGGGCCGCCGCCGCCGATGAGCAGCGGCAGACGCGCCTGCAGCGGCGCCGGCAGGTTGCGCACGTCTTTCATCGCGTAGCGCGGTCCGGCGGCCGACGGCTGCTCCCCGTGGAGCATGGCGCGCATCACCGGTAGCGCCTCGCGCAGCCAGCGCAGCCGCTCAGCCGGACTGTCACCGAACTCGATGCCGAAGGCGCGCGCCTCCGTGTCGTTCCAGGCTGAGCCGATGCCCAGGTAAGTACGCCCGTTGCTGATGTGGTCGAGCGCGGTGGCCATCTTCACCGTCAGGCCCGGGTTGCGGAAGGGATTGGCGCCGACCATCAGGCCGATGCGCACCTTGTGCGTCGCCTGCGCCCACGCTGCGAGGACCATGTAGCCCTCGAACATCGGCCCGTTCGCCGAGCCGACGATGGGGTACAGGTGATCCCACGTCCAAAGGCTGTAATAGCCGAGCCGATCGGCGCGCCGGCCCGCTTCGAGCAGGCTCGGCCAGTCGGTGTACTGCGCCCAGCAGTTGGCTCCGAACCTGATTTCCTGCTCAGTCACGCCGGGACACTAGCACGCTGTCCCGAGGGACTGACGGCACAAGTAAAACGACCCGCCGGGAGGAGGTCCAGCGGGTCGTTGAAGGTTCAAGGGGATTAACTGGTGGCTGGCATCATTCCTAGCGGCGCCGGAACTGCGGCAGCGCGAGGCGCAGCCGGGGCCGGTTTGGCCCATCCGAGCGGCATTCCGCCAATCGCGCCTGGCGAGCCTCGTCTGCAGCACGCCGCAGCTCGGCCTGCCGATCGCGCGCCAGCAGCTCGATGTCGGGAAGGATCACAGGTTGCCTCCGTGAGCGTTGCGTGGGTCGAGGTCACGCGAATCGACGCCGAATCTCTCGGCCAGAATGCCCATCGCCGCAGTGACCATGATGAGTACCAAGAATGTGATTCCGTCCATGTCCTTCGTAACTCCCTGAACCTGCTTCGTCTGGTTACTTACAGATCGAACAATAGCCCCTTGCGCGTAACCTGTCAAGGGTCCATAATCGGTTACGGAATGGAAACAATGTCAACATCCGGTGAACACTCCGTGGGGGCGCACGAGTACGTTGGACACGGTCAAGGGCGCCACGGACACCAGGCGTCGCTCGAGGACGCGCTTGACTTCGTCAACACGCTCTCTTACGACAAAGCTATGGCCAACGAGCACCTCGTCGACGTGACCACCGCCGTGCCCTGGCTGCAGCGCCACGAGCTGCTCCATCGCGAGATGGTCGATGCGCTGCTGACGCAGTACGCCGGCGACCCCGTCGGTGCCGAGCGGCTGATGGCGCGCATCCGGCGTACGCGCGCGGCGCTGCGCGAGCTGCTGGACGCGGCGATCGAGGGGCGTCCGCCGAGCGACGCTGCGCTGCGCGAAATCAATCGCGCCCTGCGCTTCCAGTACGTCTACGAGCTAGTCCCGGCGGCCGACGGCGTATCGCTCGACCATCGTCACGAGGGCGACCCAGTCAGCGGTGCGCTGGCGCGGCTGTCAGAGGCGGTCGCGCGCGAGCTGACGCAAGGCGACAGCACGCGTATGCGCATCTGCGCCAATGACGAGTGCCGCTGGGTGTTCCGCGACTACTCGCCGGCGGGCCGGCGCAAGTGGTGCGACATGTCGAGTTGCGGCAACCGCGCCAAGGCCGCTCGCCACCGCGCGCGCAAGAAGAGCGAGGCGGAGACGCTGGCTGTGGCCTGACGCTTCAGCGCGCCGGCCGGATGACGATGTTCACCAGCCGACCGGGCACGTGAATGACGCGCACGATTTCGTGGGCCGCCAGCTGCGCGCGGATCTTGTCACTGGCCAGTGCCCGTTGCTCGATCTCGGTTTGAGCCAGCCCGGCCGGCACCTGCAGCACGGCGCGCAACCGACCGTTGACCTGGACCGGCAGCTCGACCTCTTCCTCGGTGACGAGCTCGGGCGAGAACTGCGGCCAGGCCTGGGTGTGGATCGACGACCATGGCTCACCGGCTGCGGTCAGGCGGCGCGCCCACAGCTCCTCGCTGATATGCGGCGCGATGGGCGCCAGCATCAGCAGCAGCAGCCGGATCGTCTCGTTCCACGCCGCACCGCCGGCCACTTCCGTACCGCGCACCCGATACAGGTGGTTGGTCAGCTCCATCAGTGCTGCGATCATCGTGTTCCAGCGGAACCCGGCGTGATCCTCGGTCACCTTGGCAAGTGTGCGATGGGCATGCCGGCGCAGGTCGTCGGCGGCAATTTCAGACGCCGCCATGGCTGCCTGGCGGACCTCCGCGTCGCCCGATTCGACGCCTTGAGGATCCAGGACCGCGGTCCACACTCGGCGCAGGAAACGGTTGACGCCCTCGATGCCGGTCGGGCTCCACGGACCACCCTGGTCCCATGGCCCCATGAACATCAGGAACAGCCGGACGGTGTCGGCGCCGTAGCGCGCGACCAGTTCGTCGGGATCCTGAACGTTGCCGCGTGACTTGCTCATGCGCTCGCCGTCGGCGCCCAGGATCTGGCCCTGGTTGAACAGCCGCAGCCACGGCTCGCGCTCGTGGACCAGCCCGAGGTCGTTGAGCGCCTTGGCGAAGAAGCGCGCGTACATCAGGTGCAGCACGGCGTGTTCCGCGCCGCCCGTGTACTGCTCGACCGGGCACCACACCTCGTCACGGGCACGGTTGATGGGGGCGTCTTCCTTGTCCACGGACAGGTAGCGCCACCAATACCAGGACGAGTCGACGAATGTGTCCATCGTGTCCGTCTCGCGCCGGCCCGGGCCACCGCACCTGGGGCACGTCGTGCGTTTCCACGCCTCGTGCGTCTCGAGTGGATTGCCTTGCGCGGGCCACGTCTCGATGTCATCTGGCAGCGTCACCGGCAGCTGCTCATACGGCACCGGCACCATTCCGCACGATGGGTCCGACTCGCAATAGACGACCGGGATGGGCGCGCCCCAGCCACGCTGCCGGCTGACCAGCCAGTCGCGCAGGCGATAGGTGACGGCCGACTCGCCCTTGCCCTCCTGCGCCAGCCTGGCGACGATCGCGCGACCGCCCGCAGGCGCCGGCATTCCGCCGAATTCTCCCGAATTGACGAGGACCTCGTCGGCCGAATGGGCGACGTAGGCCTGCGACATTGCGTCCGCCACTGGTGTCTTTGCGGGCGCCACGACCTGACGGACGGGCAGTCCGAAGTTCTGGGCGAACGCGAAATCGCGCTCGTCGTGACCGGGCACGGCCATGATCGCGCCCGTGCCGTAGCCGAGCAGGACGTAATCCGCGATCCAGATGGGAATGCGCTCGCCGTTGATCGGGTTGATTGCGTATGACCCGAGTGCGACGCCGGTTTTTTCGCGGTCCGTAGAAAGCCGGTCGATCTCCGACTTCCGGCGGGCGCCGACGCGGTAGTCATCGACTTCGGCCCGATGATCGGGATGGGTCAGTTCGTCGACCAACGAATGCTCGGGTGCAAGGACCATGAAGGTCGCACCGAACAGCGTGTCGGGCCGCGTCGTGAAGACCCGTATCTGCTCGCCGCCCGGCTGTTGATCGTCGGCCGCAACCGCAAACGTGATCTCGGCGCCCTCCGAGCGGCCGATCCAGTTGGTCTGCATGGCCTTGATCGGCGTTGGATATTCCAGGCCGTCGTAGCTGAGCAGCTCGTCGGCATATGCGGTCGTGCGGAAGTACCACTGTTCCAGGTCACGCTTGATGACCTGGGTTCCGCAGCGCCAGCAGACGCGGTCGGGCCCGAGCACCTGCTCGCGCGCGAGCACGACGAGATCCTTCGGGCACCAGTCGACGGCCCCGAGTTGACGGTATGCGAGCCCGTTCTCCATGAACTTCAGGAAGAACCACTGGTTCCAGCGGTAATAGGAGGGATCGGCGGTGATCAGCTCCGTCGACCAGTCGAAGCGGGCACCCATGCTCTTGAACTGCCGCCGCATCTTGTCGATGTTGCGGTACGTCCACTCGCGCGGATGGACGCCGTTCTTGATGGCGGCGTTCTCAGCCGGTAGCCCGAACGCGTCGAAGCCGATCGGGAAGAAGACGTTGTTGCCGTTCATCGTCTGGAAGCGGCCGATCGCGTCGGTCGGCGCGACGATGTACCAGTGGCCGACGTGTAGGTCGCCCGATGGGTACGGGTACATCGTGACCAGGTAGAACGGCGGCCGAGGATCGTTATCGAGGTCCGTTCGGTGCAAGCCGATCTCTTCCCAGCGCGCCTGCCAGCGCGGCTCGATCTCGGCGGGGTCGTAGGGCGGTGCACCTGTTGTCCTACGGCTGGAGTGGCTGGGGGAGGTCATGGTCGGACCCTCGCAGAAGAGTGGCTGAAAGGACGAAGGGAAGGGCTTTGGGTCGCGCGCGCGTCAGGCGCCGGCGACCCACCTAAGCGCGAGGGTGCGCAGGGTTCGGATGCGAAAAGGTCGGCCACTCATTGCCGGCTCATGGTAAGCGAGGCGACGGCACTTGCGCCAGTCAGAGGGGGCGGGTGGTGGAGCGACGGGGGCTCGAACCCCGGACCTTCTGCATGCCATGCAGATGCTCTCCCAGCTGAGCTATCGCCCCGCGGTCAGGGCTGATTCTAGCAGCGAGCGTCGTGATAACAGACACGTTAGGATTTCCGAGTCGCTCGGTCGGGATTACGCCCACGACGCCATGTGGACGCGGAGGAAGCTGCGGATGACGATGCCAGAGACGGTCGTGCTCGGGGCGATCGCCGGCCTGACGATTTACCTGGGCCTGCCGTTTGGCCGCATCAGCGCCGGTGGACGCTCGCTGAAGCTGTTGCTGGGCGGACTGTCGGCGGGGGTACTCGTCTTCCTCTTCTTCGACATCCTGAGCAATGCCACCGCGCCGGTGGAGAATGCCCTCGCGGCGCGCGACTGGGGCCAGTTGGCCGTGCTGGCCACGGTATACGTCGTCGGCTTCGGGTTCGGTCTGCTCGGCTTGCTGTACCTGCCCCGTCTGCGCCGGCCCTCGCGCAGTGGCATCGGTCCCGGCGCGATGGCCGTCGCCGAAGCAAGTGCTGGTGTCGTCCGCTCGGAAACGCTGGGCCTGGGCATGACCATCGCCATGGGCATCGGCCTGCACAACTTCAGCGAAGGACTGGCGATCGGCCAGTCGGCTGCCACCGGCGCCGTGTCGCTGGCGCTGCTGCTGATCATCGGCTTCGGTCTGCACAACGCGACCGAGGGCTTCGGCATCGTCGGGCCGCTGGTCGCGGCCGGCGTCCGGCCCAGTTGGTCGTGGCTTGCCGCGGCCGGCCTGATCGGCGGCGGGCCGACCTTTCTGGGCACCGTGGTTGGCAGCGTGTTCAAGTCGCCGGTGCTCTTCGTCGCGTTCCTGGCGGTGGCCGCAGGGGCGATCCTCTACGTGGTCGGCGAGATGATCGCGGCGGGCAAGCGCGCGTCGTGGGAGATGACGCTGTGGGGCATCTTCGTCGGCTTCCTGGCCGGACTCGCCACCGACCTGATCCTGGTCGCTGCCGGAGCCTAGCCTCGCCGCCGACAGTTCGCGCATACACCGGCCACGGTCAGGTGGCCGAGGTGCACCTGGAAGTCGCGGTCACGGGCGACATCGTCGACGATACGCTCGGCGGCCGGCGTATCCATTTCCCATGTGCGGCCGCACTGCTCGCAACGCAGGTGGGCGTGTTCGCGCACCGGCAGCACGTGGAACTCCTCGCGCCCGTCGGGGCCGTGGCTGTGATCCAGATAACCCAGCTCCTCGAGGACGTCGAGCGTGCGGTAGACGGTCGACGGCTGCGTCTCCGGGTCGCGTGTCTGGCAGCGCTCGAGGACCTGCGCGCCGGTGACATGGCCGGTCGTCGACGCGAGCACGTCGAGGATCAGGCGTCGCTGCGGCGTCCCGCGCAGGCCGCGCGCGCGCAACTCACCGTGGACGGCGTCCCATTCGAGTGAACCTCTGCCGCGCGTCGTTGGTGTCACCGCGTCGCCAAGATACATCAATTGCATGCCGATGTAATTGCAACAACCTGCAATACTGCGCGGATGCCAGCCGCCGACGGAGGCTCACTTGCTCTGCTGCTGACCGCGCTGGTGCTTGGCCTGCGGCACGGTATCGATTGGGACCACCTCGCCGCGATCTCGGACATCACCAGCACGAGCGGTGCTGCCGAAGCCGCCGAGATCGAGCACGCCGAGCAGCACATGAAGACGCCGGCACACCAGCACGCTCATGGGGGCGCCGGGGAAGCCGTCGTCCACGCAACGGCCGACCACACGCCGCATGAGCCGCCACCGCCCCTGCAACACGCCACACCGCGGCGCGTTCTCCAGCTCGAGCGGCAGCCGGTCGTACTGGGCACCCTCTATGCCCTTGGCCACGCCTTCGTGGTCGCGATCATCGGCGGCGCGGCGCTGCTGCTGGGCGCACAGCTACCGGGTTGGGTCGATCCGTTGATGGCGCGCGTCGTCGGCCTGACCCTGCTCGTACTCGGCGTCTGGGTGTTCGCCTCGCTTTACAACTACCTGAGGCACGGAACCGAGTTCCGGCTGCGCAGCCGCTGGATGCTGGTCTTCGATGTCGCCCGGCACACGTGGCGCCGCTTTCAGGCGCGGTTGCACGGCCACGAGCACGTTGAGCCGCTGGAAATGAGCTCGTATGGCCCGCGGACGGCGTTCGGTGTGGGGATGATCCACGGCATCGGCGCCGAGACGGGCAGCCAGGTGCTGCTCATCGCGGCCATCGGTGGCGCAACGTCGCTGGGCCTGGGCATCCCGATGATGGTCGCCTTCATCCTCGGGCTGCTCGTGAGCAATACCCTGATCGTGGTCATTTCCGCGTCGGGCTTCCTGGCCAGCCAGGCGCGCCGCGGCGTCTACCTGGTGGTTGGCGTGCTTGCCGGAACGTTCAGCCTGGTCATCGGCAGCGCCTTCCTTTTCGGCATCGAGAGCCTGTTGCCCGACCTCCAGCACCTCTTCGGCTGAGGCCGTGGCGAGAGAGGGCTCGGCGGCTCCGTACACGGTCCGTCGGTCCGCGCGAGCGCGCCGCTCGCGGCTCACCCTGACCGAGCACGGCGACGCGGTTGTCGTCCTGCCGCTGCGGGCGTCCGATGGGGAAGCGGCCGATCTGTACCGACGCCACGCGCGCTGGGTGGATCGTCACCGCGCACGGCTCGAGCGGCAACGCATCGAGCTCGCCCAGCGTCCGTCGCTGGCCGCCGGGCGGCCGCTGTCCGTCGGTGGAGTTGCGCAAGTTGTGCACGCCCAGACGGACAACGAGCGCGCGGCACTCGAACGTGGCCTGCGGCGTGCGGCGCGTCAGGCGATCGCCCGCCAGGTGTCAGTTCGCGCGCCCCAGGTGGGCGTGCCGGTCGCCCGCATCCAGATCCGCGATCAGCGCACGCGCTGGGGTAGCGCGTCGCGCATCGGCACGCTGTCCTTCAACTGGCGGCTGATCCTGTGTCCGCCGCACGTGCTCGACTATGTCGTTGTCCACGAACTCGCCCACTTGTGCGTGGCCGGCCACTCGCCGAGCTTCTGGCGACTGGTCGAGCGCCATTACGGCGACTATCGCCCGGCGCGCCGGTGGCTGCGTGACCACCACCACGAGATCCGCCATGCACTGGACTGAACGTCGCGACGGCACCTAGCAGTCAAGAGTGTCGCAGCGGGGTGCGTCATTTCTTGAGCGATTCTTGCGCTGACCGAGCGGTGCGATTGAGGGACATCCGGCAACGTTGAATGCAGGCCCGCGCTGGGCGGGCTGTAGGAAAAGGAGTTGGCGGATGATGTGGGGATATGGCGGCGGCCTCGGCCTCGGCGGCCTGCTGGGGATAATCGGCATGGTCGTCCTCGTGATCGGCGTGATCGTGCTGATCGTCTGGCTGGTCACGCGGACCGCATCCACAGGAACTGCGCAGGGCCCGGCACCTCGGCCCGTCGGACAGGACGCCTTCGAGCTGCTCCGTATGCGCTTCGCCCGTGGCGAGATCACCGAGGACGAGTACCGCGCGGCCAAGAAGGTCCTGGAGGAAGGGCGATGAGCGGCCGTCGGCTGGGCATTGCGGCCTTCCTGCTCGTGCTCCTGGGCATCGTGCTGGTCCGGGCGAGCGTCGTCCTCGGGTCGAGTCCCGTGATCGGCGGCGGCCATGGCTGGTTCGACGGCCTGATGGGCGGCTATGGGTACGGCCCGGGCATGATGGGCGGCAATGGCCCGGGATTCGACAATAGCCCGCAGCCCGGCGACGCGGGCTTGGTCCCTGGCACCGCCGACGCACCGCGTCTGGTCCAGATCATCGCCGGTCCCGGCTACACGTTCACACCCGCGAACATCACCGTCCAGCGGGGCGAGACGGTCACCTTCGAGGTCACCACGATGGGTCCGCTCGTCCACGAGTTCATGGTCGGGCCGGCAGACACAGTCGCCGCCGACCAGGAGGGCACGCCGGAGATCGCCGACATCGGCATGATGCAGACGAAGTCCCTCACCTACACCTTCAATGGCAGCGGACCGTATGCCTTCGCCTGCCACGCGCCGGGCCACTATGAGGCCGGCATGCGCGGCACGATCACCGTGGTCGGCTGACCGAGACTCGGCGTCGTAGGCTGGGCGGATGTCCTCGCCATCGAAGCAGGTTCGCATCCTGGTCGTCGACGATGAGCCCACCATCCGCAGTGTCGTGCGCGGCTTTCTCGAACGCGAGGGCATGCAGGTCGCCGAGGCGGCTGACGGACCAACCGCCGTGGATGTGGCGCGTGCGTTCGCGCCCGACGTCGTGGTCCTCGACATCATGCTGCCGGGTTTCGACGGACTCGAGGTCCTGCGCCGCATCCGAACCTTCGCCGACCCCTATGTCCTGATGCTTACGGCACGTTCCGAGGAGGTCGACCGGATCGTCGGGCTGACGGTCGGCGCGGATGACTACCTCGTCAAGCCCTTCTCGCCGCGTGAGCTCGTTGCCCGCGTCCTGGCCCTACTGCGCCGCCGTCGTGGCGCGCCGTCCACCGCAGGCGACGCAGTTCTGCGGGTCCGCGATCTCGTCGTCGACCGGCCTCGCCGGGAGGTTACCGTTGCTGGACGGCCGGTGGAGCTCACAACTCTCGAGTTCGCGATCCTCGAGGCGCTGGCTCGCGACCCGGGCGTGGTCCTTACGCGCCAGCAGCTCCTCGACACGGTGTGGGGCGTCGATTTCGTCGGCGACGACCATGTCCTCGAGGTTCACGTCGGGAACCTCCGGCGCAAGCTCGGCGACGAGCCCGGGAGCCCGATCTACATCGAGACGGTACGCGGCGTTGGCTATCGTCTGCCGGCGCCGGATCGATGACACGTCCTGATCTAGGCGCTATTCGATGGCGCCTACTCGCGGCCAACCTCGTGGCCGCTGGGGCCGGCGTTGTGGCCGTGGCTATCGGTGTCTGGCTGGTGGCACCCGCCGCATTCGAGAACGCGATGGGCATGGGCGGCGGGCTGGGGGCCGGCATGAGCGGCATGATGGACCCGCTCCTCCGGGCGGCCTTCGGCGATGCCGTCGGGACGGCGCTGCTGCTCGGGCTGGGAGCGGCGGCGGTAGTCGCTGTCGTCGTGGCCGTCCTCCTCTCGACCTACATCTCGCGTCCGCTCAGCCGGCTCACATCTGCCAGCCGACGCCTCGCGCGCGGCGACTACGCCCAGCGGGTGCCGCCTGCGGCCGGCGAGTTCGGCGAGCTGGCGGCCTCATTCAACGAGATGGCAGCGACTCTCGGGGCGACCGAGCAGCGCCGCCTCGATTTGATTGGTGATGTCGCGCACGAGCTACGCACCCCGATCGCGTCTGTGCGCGGCTACGTCGAAGGTCTCGAGGCCGGGGTGTTCGAGCCCGGCCCGGAGGCGTGGCGGGTGCTTGATGAGCAGACCGAGCGTCTGGCCCGACTGGTCGATGATCTCGCGACCCTGTGGCGGGCCGAGTCGCGCGACCTGCGCCTCGCGCTCGAGGCGCTAGACGGCCCGACGCTGCTTGCCGAAGCGCTGGAGCGCAACCGCCCGCTTGCCGTCTCACGTTCCGTGAATCTTGGGACTGGGCTCGTCGCGCCCGTCTCCGTGCGCGCTGATCGGACGAGGCTCGGGCAGGCTCTAGACAACCTGATCGGAAACGCGATCCGCTATTCGGAGCAGGGAGGGAACGTCGACCTGGGCATTGCCAGCGACGGAGCGTCGGCAGCGATCTCGGTCGGTGACGACGGGCCGGGGCTGACAGCCGAGCAGCGCGCTCACGTATTCGAGCGCTTCTACCGCGTCGACCCGTCACGATCGCGAGAGGCGGGCGGCAGCGGCCTAGGCCTGACGATCACCAAGTCGCTCGTGGAGGCGATGGGCGGCACGATCGCGGTTGCGAGCGACGGACTGGGCAAGGGAACGAGGTTCACCGTTCGGGTACCGCGCGCCTGAACCACACTAGCCGCAGGGCTGTCTTGACCCGGGTGGGACGAGACTCCCAGGGAGTACGTGAATGAACCACGACAAGAGCCACGGCCAACCGCTCGCTACGCACGCCGACCACCAGGCGGGCGCCGAGCATGCAGCCCACGATCGCCATGCCGGCCATTCGGTCGCGATGTTCCGCGACAAGTTCTGGATGAGTCTCATCCTCACAATCCCGGTCGTCATCTGGAGCCCCGACCCGCAGAAGTGGCTCGGCTATGGGGCACCCTCGTTCACGGGCTCGGACTGGATCCCCGCGGTTCTCGGCACGATCGTGTTTCTGTACGGCGGGCTGGTGTTCCTGCGCGGCGCCCAGGGCGAGCTGGCCGACCGCAAGCCCGGAATGATGACCCTCATCAGCCTCGCGATCGTGGTGGCCTTCGTCACAAGCTGGGCGGGGGCGCTGGGCCTGTTCGAGATCGAGATCTGGTGGGAGCTCAGCTCGCTGATCGTAATCATGCTCCTCGGCCACTGGCTCGAAATGCGCTCGATCGCCCAGGCCCAGGGCGCCCTGGCGGCACTCGCCGAGCTGCTGCCCGACACGGCGGAACGCGTGACCAGCGAGGGGACCGAGACGGTGGCCCTCGACGCGCTCGCGGTCGATGACGTCGTGCTCGTCCGGCCCGGCGGACGGGTCCCGGTCGACGGCATCATCGTGGAGGGCTCGGCCGACGTCGACGAATCGATGATCACCGGCGAGTCGGCTGCGGTGTCGAAGGAGCCCGGCGCCAAGGTCGTCGCGGGCACTGTCGCCGCCGGTGGCAGCCTGAGGATCCGAGTAACCGCGGTGGGGGAAGGCACGGCCTTGTCTGGGATCATGCGGATGGTGGCCGCGGCACAGGCGTCCGCGTCGCGCGCCCAGGCGCTCGCCGATCGCGCGGCTGCGATCCTCTTCTACGTTGCCCTGGCGTCGGCGGCGATCACGCTCGTGTTCTGGTGGCTGATCGGCGATCCGGGCGGTGCCGTCACGCGCATGGCCACCGTGCTCGTGATCGCCTGCCCTCACGCCCTCGGGCTCGCCATCCCGCTGGTCATCGCCATCAGCACGTCGCTCGGCGCCCGAAATGGCCTGCTGGTCAAGGACCGACTTGCGCTCGAGCGAGCGCGCAACCTCGATGTCGTCATCTTCGACAAGACCGGCACGCTGACCGTTGGCCGGCCGGCCGTGGCGACGCTGTCGGCTGACGACGAGGGCGAACTACTGCGGCTCGCCGCCGCCGTTGAGGCCGACTCCGAACACCCGCTTGCACGGGCCATCGTTGCGGCGGCCAAAGAACGCGGCATCAACGCCCCGCCAACCGAGCGCTTCGAGGCGCTCGCCGGCCGCGGCGCGACGGCAATCGTCGCCGGGCGCGTGGTGACGGTCGGCGGACCGCGCATGCTCGCCGATTCGGGTCTCGCGCCGCTCGCCGCGACCGAGCGCTGGGCGGCTGATGGCATGACGGTCCTGCACGTTGTGGCTGACGGCAAGGTCGTTGGTGCGATTGGCCTGGAGGACGAGATCAGACCCGAATCACGCGAGGCCGTCGAGCGACTCCATCGGATGGGCGTGAAGGTGGCAATGATCACCGGCGATGCACAGGCGGTGGCCGACTCGGCAGCGCGGCGGCTGGACATCGACGAGGTAGCCGCACAGGTGCTACCGGCCGACAAGGCCGATGCTGTAAAGCAGTTCCAGCACGGCGGCCGGAAGGTTGCGATGGTCGGCGACGGCGTGAACGACGCGCCCGCCCTCGCCACCGCCGACGTTGGCATCGCCATCGGCGCCGGGACGGACGTCGCGGTCGAGTCGGCGGGGATCGTCCTGGTGCGGAGCGACCCGCGTGACGTGGTCGGCGCGATCGAGTTGTCGCGCGCAACCTACCGGAAGATGATCCAGAACCTCGTCTGGGCAACGGCCTACAACGTCATCGCCATTCCGATTGCCGCCGGCGTGCTCGTTCCCTGGGGCATCGACCTGCCCATGGCCGTTGGTGCGATCGTCATGAGCGCCTCGACGATCATCGTCGCTCTCAACGCGCAGCTGTTACGCCGGCTGCGACTCCGTCCAGAATCAACGGCAACGATGCAGCCCGCAGCTGCCTGAAGGGTGCCAGTGGAGTGGTGGAGATGAGGGGACTCGAACCCCTGACCCCCGCGATGCGAACGCGGTGCTCTCCCAGCTGAGCTACATCCCCACGGGAACGGAAAGTATACCGGCGAGTCGCGTGGCGCCCCATCCAAGCTGCAATGACCGCCACATGGTCACGGATGGCTCTAGCGAGGGTGGTCGGTATTTGCCGGGACCTGGGGCGCCAGCTCGTGGCGAGCTCCGCTCGAGTGCTCGATGGTGTCGCCCACCGCCCGTCGGTGGTATCGCCCGTGCCCGCAGTGAGCCGGCGGGCACATTTCGGCGTCGTGCGACGAGTTACGGCCAGACAAGTGGGCGCCGTGACCATCTGGTGGTCGCGCGTTTCGACGGACTGCTCCCGCCATGAAATCCCGCCGACCATGCGCCGCGCTGTTCGTCCGCGGGCACCTGGTGACCTTCGGCTCTACCGGCCGAGGCAGGCAACTGCGAGCATCGCCATGGAGGTGACACATGCGTCCCATTCGTGCCCTGCTCATATTTCTGGTCGGCGCCGTGCTGTCGTTAACGGTTACCTATCTGGCCGTTGTCCGGCCACGCCTGCGCAACTGGGGCATCGCTCCGCAGGAGGGCGAGCTACCGCTGCCGGGCGATGACCTGGTCGCCGAGCCGACGGCGAGTGAGACGCGTGGCATCGCCATCGCCGCGCCGGTCGACAAGGTATGGCCGTGGCTGGTGCAGATGGGCTTCGGCCGGGCGGGCTGGTACAGCTACGACATGCTCGACAATCGCGGGTCGAGCGCAACCGAGATCCTGCCCGAGTTCCAGGCACTCAAGCCGGGCGACATCATGCCGACCCATCCGGGCGGCGGTTTCCTGGTCAAGGTGGTCGAGCCCGAGCACGCGCTGGTGCTGTACAGCGACACCGAGCTGGTGCGCGCGCAGGTCGAGCAGGCGCAGGCCGAGGGTAAGACCGAGTTGCCGACCGCCGGACTGAAGGCAACCGGCGCGCTGGCCACAGCGTCGTTCCCCGAGTTCTCCGCGTCGTGGGGCTTCTACCTGCAGCCGACCGACCTTGGCGGGACGCGGCTGATCGAGCGCTTCCGTGCCCGGACGCCCGGCAACGGGCCTGCCCGCATGGTGCTCGGCGAGATCATGGGCACCGGCATCGTGCTCATGACACGCAAGCAGATGGAGGGCATCAAGGAGCGCGTCGAGCGCACGGCCGTCAGCGACGAAAAGCCCGAAGTCACTGATGACATGCTCGGAACGCCGATCCTCGCTCGGGAGCCGGAACCGGAGGCAGCGCCGGTCGCCTAGGGAATAGGTCCCGAGTCGCGCAGCCAGAAGGTGACCAGCGGGTCGTAGTCGCCCGCGCTGGCCGTCGCCTGGCCCAGGATGTCCAGGTCCTCGTCGGTCCAGATAATGGTTGGCTGGTCGTCGAGCACCTGGCAGACGTATCGTCCAGCGGGTGCGCCGTCGACGTCGTACGCGTTCTCGCTCGGCCATCTGTCCGGCGTGGCGCTGACGAGGCCATCGGCCTGCGCCACGAAACAGCTGCCGGTGTCGGGTTCGATCTGTGCGTTCGCCGCGATTGCCGAATACGTGGAATCCATCGTCGCGGCATCGCCGTATAGCACGTAGCGCACCGCCAGCCCGCCTACGGCGGAGCTGCAGTCCGCGGCGGCCGGCGCGTGCTCCGCGGTGCCGGTGATGCATGAGCTCCGGACGTCGTCCGGGATGTGTGCCAGCAGCATGCCTGCAGCGTCGGTCGGCAACGGCAGCGTGGGTGACGGAATGGCAGTTGGGGTCGGGCTGGCAGCGGCGGAGGGTGTGGGCAGCTGATTGACCGGTGATGGTGTTGCCGGGCCCGAGCTCGGCGTGCTGCTTGGCGGGATGGTCGGTTGCGGCGTGGGGGTCGGCGGCGTCGAGCCGCACGCCGCGAGCAAGAAGAGCACGCTGAGCACGATCGCCGATCGGAGCGGGTGTGCCGGTTGAGTGGTCTGCAGCATCAGGCGATGAGGATCGTATGCAACTGCGCGCGATTGCGGGGGGATCTTGACGATTAGAACATCTGTTCTATCATCGGCGAGTGCCCTCAAGCCCAGTCCTGTCGTCCGCAAGTGCGGCCCTGCCGAGCGCGCTGGCACGTCTCGAATCGCGCTGGGGCAGTGCCGTGGTACGTCTCGGCGGGGACACGCACGACGCGCAGCCCGGCGTGGCCGGTGCCCTGGCGCTTGCCGCGCTGCCGGAGAACGGGCCGCGGCTCGCGGCACTGCCGGACGACGTCGTGCCCACCGGCTTCGCGCATCTCGACGCGCTGCTCGGCACCGGTGGTCTGCCACGCGGTGTCAGCGTCTCGTTTCGTGGCTTGGGCTCGAGCGGCAAGACGGCGCTCGCGCTGCACTGCCTGGCCCAGGCGCAGGCGCGTGGCGGCATCGTCGCCTTCCTCGACCTGTGCCGCAGCTTCGACCCGCTCGAGGCGGTGGCACGCGGCGTCGATCTGCGCTGGCTGCTCGTTCTCCGGCCGGCGGATCTCGCCGAGGGATGGGCGCTCGCCGCTGCACTCGTTGCCGGGCGTGGCGTAGACCTGCTCGTGGTCGACCTGCCGCGGCGGATCCGCGCCGGGCATGACGAAGCGCTGCGCCGGCTCGCAGCGCACGCCCGCCGGTCCAGCATCCGCCTGATCGTACTCGAGCCGGCCGGGCTGCCGCGGCCCATCCACGGGATCCTGGCGGAAACGGTGGCTCTCCGGCTGGAGCTCGAGCAGCGCTCCTGGCTGCGCGCGGGCCGCGACATCGTCGGCCGTTGCGTGCAGGTCAACGTGGCCAAGAACCGCTTCGGGCCGCCCGGCCGCGCGACGGAGATCGAGATCCGTTACCCGGCGGACGGTGAGCACAGCCCGGCAATCGAGCGTTACTGCGATGCGACTCCTATACCTCGACTGGCCTCATCTCGCCCATCGTCTCGAGGCCGCCCGCGCGCGATCGGCTGACCAGCGTGACGGCGCGGGCGGCGCGGAGCTGCCCGATCTGGTCGTCATCGGCGGCCAGCCGTGGGAACAGGGGACGGTCCTCGACTCCAGCCCGGCCGCGCACCGGCTGGGAGTCATGCCCGGCCAGCCGCTGGGCACCGCGCACCGGCTGGTACCGGAGGCCCGCTTCCTGGCGGCCGATCGTGACGCCTATCGGCGAGCGCTGGAGCACACGCTTGACGCACTGGCCGCCTTCACGCCCGGGTTGGAAGGGGAAGCAGAACCAGATTCGCCGCGCTACGGACAGATCTGGCTGGGCATCGAGGGCCTGCACCGGTTGTGGGGAGACGAGCAGCTGCTTGCCAGCCGCGTCCTGGCAACGGCGGCACCGCTGTTGCCCGGAAGGCCGCGGATGGGCATCGGCAACACGCGCTTCGGCGCACAGGTGGCGGCGGTGCTGGGTACGACGCGCAGCGCCGAGTACGTCGAGGCGATACCGGCTGGCGGCACGGCGACCGAGGCTGCTTACCTCGCGCCGCTGTCGATCCGGCTCCTGCCGGCCGACGAGCAGGCACGCGAGCGGTTACGCGTCTTCGGCCTGACGCGCCTCGGCGAGTTCGCCGCGCTGGCTCGCTCGGCGGTCGTGGCACGCTTCGGCACGCAGGGGGCGACGCTGCACGATTTGGCGCGCGGTATGGACGGCAGGCCGTTGCGCCCCCGCCGTCCGGTGGCACGACTGCGCGCCGAAGCGGAGCTCGACCCGCCGGTCGACACGCTCGAACCGTTGCGTTTCGTGTTGCGCAGTCTGTGCGCGACGCTGTGCGAGCAGCTCGCCGCGCGCGGCGCGGGCGCCATATCGGCGGTGCTCGAGCTCGGCCTCGAGCGCGCCCGCACCTCGGCGAGCACGCTGGTCCTCGCACAGGCGCTGCCCGAATCCAGCGCGGCAACCGATCTACTCGAACGGCTGCTGCTCGCCCGGCTGGCCGCGACGGACATCGACGCGCCGGTCAACCGCCTGGCGCTCGAGTTACGCGGCGAGGCCGTTGCCACCGGCCAGCAGCTCGGCCTGTTCGCGCCGCAGCTGGCGCGCGCCGCGCGGCTCGACTGGCAGCTGGCTGGTCTGGCACTGCGCTTCGGTCCCGATCGCGTCCTACGGGCGCGCCTGCTCGATGTCGAGGCGCCTATGCCCGAGCGGCGCAGCGAATGGTTGCCGGCCAGTTCCGGGAACACGAGATGACCCGGCTGCTGGGTCACCATCCGCGCATTGACGTCGACCTCGATGAGCAGGGTCAGCCGTGGCGTCTGCGCTGGGAGGGCGGTAGCGAGCGGGTCGAGGTGTGCAATCGGTGGCGGATCGACGAAGCGTGGTGGCGGCGCCCGGTCAGCCGCGACTACTACAAGCTGGCCGGCGGGCAGCTGCTGGCGCTGGTGTACCTCGATCGCGTCGACGGCACGTGGCATCTGGAGCGCGTCTACGACTGAGTCGCGTCACGAGCCCTCCGAGATGTTCCGCGAAAAGCACTCGGCCCCGGGGGAGACCGGGGCCGAGCCTACGGAGGAGCGGTCGTCGGACGGGCTCGAGAGGAGGAGGAGCGAGCCCGAGCGACCTGTATTGCCGGTGGGACGAGGCATGGCCCAAGGGTGTGACGTGTTCCGCGGCACGTACTGCGACTGAAAGAAAACTGTCAGGCGATTCACAGGATTCGACGCCTAATCAGCGCAGTGTGGGCGGACCTCCCGCGGGCACGGTCATGACCACGATGACGACCACCAGACCGATCAGCACGACCACGAGCCCGGCAGCGGCGAGCATCTGGATGGGGGTCGGACGCACAGCGACAGGATACGCGCGAGTGTCGCCCGGGTCAGTGGGCCGGTCGCGCAGCCAGCGCCGAGTGGCGCGAGTCAGGGAGCGGCGGCAGAGGCGATGGCGAGGACCGCCGGCAGCCCGATCATGATCAGGGCCGTGGCGAGTACCGCCAGGATGAACGCGCGCAGGAACGGAACTGCCAAGTTCAGCGGCCTCATCGAGCGTTGGACGTCCGAGAGGTCGCGTGTGTTACGGGCGTGGCTCGAGATGGGAATTGTCGACATGTCGCGCTCCCGTCGAGATGACCTGTTCGCTGTTGCCGTCCGGCCGGCGTTCAGCCGGATGTGATCGGCGTGGCGGACGGGGACGACGTCGACACGCTTGGCGACGGCAAGGGCATGGCCGTCGGTGAAGGTATAAGAGTAGGCGATGGCGAGGGCACCGCGCCGACCTTTTCGCGCAGGCTCAGCGGCGCATACGGGTCGGCCCAAGGCAGCACCTTGAGCGGGTTCACGCGCTCTCGAACGTACGCGGGATAGTCGTACTGCAGGAGTCGTGGCACGACCGGTTGCCAGGTGCCGTCCATGCGAATGAGGCCGTAGTGCAGGTGGCAGCCCGTGGCGTAGCCGGTCATCCCTTCGCGTCCGATCAGGTCACCCCCCTTCACCGTGTCGCCCGCTTCAACAAGAGCCTTCTCGAGATGCACGTACACGCTTCGATAGCCGTTGCCGTCGTCGATGACGATGACGATGGGCAGCGTGTCGACCTCGTTCAGTCGGTCGTAGCGAGCGTAGATACGGGAGGCGTCTCCCCAGTAGCCGAAGAAGACGTCGAAATCACGCCCGGCGTACAGGACGGTGCCGTCATGGGCGGCGTAAACGCGGTCGCCACAGTGGGTGGCGATATCGAGACCATCGTGATATGCGACGCCGTCGATGAGTACGAAGCCGCCGTCGGTGGCGGGGCGCGGCGCGAAGCGGCTGGTGATCAGGGCGTTGTGGACCGGCCAGACGTAGTTGGTGAGCTGCTCCGGGTCGAGACTGTGGGCCGCGACGGTCTTGACGCCCATGGCGACGGGTGCCGGGGAGGCGCTGGGCGGCGACGGTGCCGCGGCGCCGCTGCTCGATGAGGCGGCGGCGGTGAACGAAGGCTCGTTGGTTGCTGCCGCGGACGTGGTCGGCGTGGGACTGGCGTTGGCGACCGCCGGCGGCTGGTTGCTCCAGCCGAGTATCGCGGCCAGCGCGACCGCGAGGACGAGCACGGCCACAACCAGGGCCGCAGCCAGCGCGCGCACGGGCGTCAGTCGAAATGGGAAGGACATCCACGCGTATCAAAGCACGGTACGGCCGGCCCTGCCGCGCGGCTGACTGATTAGAACATGCGTTCTAATATGATCGTATGCCCGCCGCCTTCGCCGAGCTCCACTGCCACTCCAACTTCTCGTTCCTCGATGGCGCCTCACCGGTCGACGACCTGGCCGAGCGCGCCGCCCAGCTGAGCCTCGCAGCGCTCGCACTGACCGACCACCAGGGCCTTTACGGTGCGGTGCGTTTCGCGGCGGCGGCGCAGGAAGCCGGCGTGCGACCGATCATCGGCGTCGAGGTCGACCTTCTCGACTCGATCGCCCCCGACCCAGACAGATTGGTCGTTCCAGCTCGCCGGCGCGGGCGGAAGCAACGGCCGCCGGACCCGGATTCGGTACCGCCGGCCGAGGCGCCGACCGAGGGGCGAATCGTCAGGCCGGCCATGGATCGCCCCCGGCCACCGGGTCATCGCCAGCCCCGGCGTGAGGACCTGCGCGGCGTTCGGCCGCGCGAACTGGGTCCGCACCTCGTCCTCGTTGCGCGCGACATGACCGGCTATCGCAGCCTGTGCCGGCTGGTCAGCGCCGCGCACCTCGCCGGCAGCAAGGGCGCGCCGCGATTCACCACCGACCTCGTACGGCGCAACGTGGAGGGCCTGTTGTGCCTGTCCGGTTGCCGGCATGGCGAGGTCGCCCGCCGCCTGCTGGCCGGTGATCGGTCGGGTGCCGAGCAGGCGGCCAAAGCCTGGGCGCATGTCTTCGGCGGTGACTTCTACCTGGAGCTGCAGCACCACCTGCTGCCCGACGACGACTGGCTGGTCGGCGAGACGGTGGCGCTGGCCCGCGCGACTGGGTTGCCGGTGGTGGTGACCAACGACGCGCACTATGCGACGCCGGCGGAGCGTGAACTCCAGGACGTGCTGGTGTGCATCAGGCACGGCAAGACGCTCGACGAAAGCGCTCACCTGCGCCGGCCGAATGGCGAGTACTACCTGAAGTCAGCGGCGCAGCTGGCCGAGCTGCCGCCGGCAAGTGGCGCGCTGGGTAAGGACGTGGCGCGGGCGTGGGCGGAGGGGATCACCACGGCGAGCGAGGTGGCCAGCCGCTGCTCGGTCGACTTCGACTTCGAGCAGTACCGCTTTCCGGGCTTTTCCGTGCCGTCGGGGGAGACGGCGTTCTCGTACCTTGAGGCACTCTGCCACGAGGGCATGCGCCGGCGCTATGTGCCGCTGCGGCCGGCGGTGGTCAAGCAGCTCGCGCACGAACTCGAGGTCATCGAGCGCACCGGCCTGGCCGAGTTCTTCCTCATCTGCTGGGACATCATGCGGTTCTGCCGCGAGCGGGGGATACCGGCGCAGGGCCGCGGCTCGGCGGGCGATTCGATCGTGGCGTACGTGCTCGGCATCACGCGCGTCGACCCCATCCGCCACCGACTGCTGTTCGAGCGCTTCATCAACGAGGGGCGGACGAGCTACCCGGACGTGGACATCGACTTCGCGTCGTCGCGGCGCGAGGAGGTGATCCAGTACGTCTACGAGCGTTACGGCACCGAGCACACGGGGATGGTCTGCAACCTGGTCACGTATCGTGCCCGCTCGGCGGTGCGCGAGGTGGGCTATGCGCTGGGTTTCCCACGGCCGCTGGTGGATCGCGTGGCCAAGGCGCTCGAGACCTATGACTCGGTCATGGTCCGCCGTGACCTCGAGGCGGATGGTGGTTTCGCCGAGTTCTTTGCGGCGCCGGACGAGCTGCCGGGCAGGGCGCCGGTCGCAGAGTCGGCGGACGTCGCCCGTCAGCGTGGGCTGGTCGACGGCATGGGCCAGCTCAACGATGGCCGTGGCCGAGTGCGGACGCCGAGTGCTCCCTCCGACGACAAAGGTGGTCCGGGCGACACGCCGGTCAGCGTGCGCTGGCTGAGCGCCTCCGACCGAGCGCCGGCTGAGCGTCCGCTCGGGCGCGGGCTGGTGCGTGCGCCGCGTGGCGTCGACCGCGATGAATACGGTCGCCTGCCGTTGGTTCAGCTGACCCCAGTGCTATCGGAGAAGCCGGGGCTGCCTGATGGCGAGGCGCTGTCTGGGCCGGCCGACCCTGCCAATATTCGGCCAGGCCGCGCTCATCCGGGACTTTCGCTGCGTCCACTCAAGCGCTTTGAACGTGCGGGATCACCTGAAGCGCTGGATTTCTCCGATAGCACTGTTGCGCCAACGCCCGGGACAGTGGCGACCAGGATTAACGGCGACGGCCAGGCCAGCGAAAGCCGTGCTGGTAGTCGGCCTGGCTCGACGGTCGGTCTGTCGCCGTGGCAGCGCTGGCTGGCGCTGACCGCACAGATCGACGGCTTCCCGCGCCACCTGTCGATCCACGTCGGCGGGATGCTCGTCACCCAGGCGCCGCTGATCGACATCGCGCCGCTCGAAAGGGCGACGATGCCCGGTCGTGTCGTGGTGCAATACGACAAACGCGACATCGAGACGATCAAGCTGATAAAGCTGGACCTGCTCGGCCTGCGCATGCTGAGCGCGATCGATGATGCCCTGCGCGACATCGCGGCCGACTGTGGCGTGCATGTCGTGCTGGATCGCCTGCCGGAGGACATCGCGGACGTCTTCCGGATGATCCAGTCGGCCGACACGGTGGGCGTCTTCCAGATCGAGTCGCGCGCCCAGATGCAGACGCTGCCGCGCAGCCGCCCGACGACGCTCGACGACCTGGTCGTCGAGGTGGCGATCATCCGCCCCGGCCCGATCCAGGGCAACGCGGTCCATCCATACCTGCGCCGCCGGCAGGGTAGGGAACCGGTCAGCTACCTCCATCCCAGCCTTCAGCCCGCGCTCGAGGAAACGATGGGCGTGATCCTCTACCAGGAGCAGGTGATGAAGATCGCCATCGACGTTGCCGGCTTCAGCGCGGCGGAGTCGGATGGCTTCCGCCGGGCGATGGGCACGTGGCGCTCGAGCCGCGAGATGGAGAAGCTGCACGCCCGGTTCGTGGACGGCTGCGTCACCCGCAACGGCCTCAGCCACGAGCAGGCGGAGGAGCTCTTCCGCCAGGTAGCGGCCTTCGCCAGTTTCGGCTTCAACAAGAGCCACGCGGCCGCCTTCGCACGCACCGCTTACGAGAGCGCCTTCCTGAAACTCTTCTATCCCGCCCAGTTCGTGGCCGGCCTGATCAACGCCCAGCCGATGGGCTTCTATCCGGTCGAGGTGCTCATCAACGACGCCAAACGCCATGGGGTCGCGGTGCTGCCGGTCGACGTCAACCGCAGCCGCTACCGGACGACGACCGAGTGGGTCGGCCTGCCCGGCGAGCCGCTCCCCCAGGGCGCCGGCATCGACCGCCGGCCGCCGGTTGTCCGGTCGTCAGGTTGCGTGGTCCCGTCGCGCGAGGCGCGTGACCGCTGGGCTGCTCCGCCCGCGCCCGGTTACGGCATCCGGCTCGGGCTCGGGCTGGTCAAGGGCATCGGCGAGACCGAAGGCGAGGCGCTCGATCGCGAGGTGGACCGCGCCGGCCCGTTTGGCTCGCTGGCGGACCTGGTGGCGCGTACCGAGCTGGCGGAGGAGGTGATCGAGCGGCTGATCCGGGCCGGCGCGCTCGATTCGCTCGGCGAGCCGCGCCGCAGGTTGCTCTGGCAGTTGCGCGAGGTGGCCGGCGCGGCGCGCAAGGCGGGTGCCCGGCCGACTACCCGCCGGTCGCGTACGCTCGACCTGCGCCTGCCGCCGACCGACGCGCCCGAACTACCGCAGCCGTCGGAGCTGGAGCGGTTGGGCGATGCCTACGCCATCCTGTCGCTCGACGCCCGCCACCAGGTGATCGAGTTGTTCCGACCCGCACTCGATCGGCTGGGCGTGACCACTGCAGGCGCGTTGAGCGATACCCGGCCGGGCAGGGTAAGGATCGGCGGGCTGGTGGTCACCCGCCAACACCCGATGACCGCCCGCGGTACCGTTTTCCTGGCGCTCGAGGACGAGACCGGCATGGTCAACGTGACGCTCTGGCCGGACACCTGGGCGCGTTTCCGACGGACCGTGCGCCGGCATGCGCTGCTCTACGTCGAGGGCCGGCTCGAGCGCGAGTCGGAGGTGGTCAACGTCATCGCCGACCGTGTCGAGTCGCTGGTCGAGGTATGCCGTCCGGCGGGCGGACCGCAGCCGATCAGCGGCGTGCGTCACATGGGCCACGCCGGCATGCGCCGCGCCAGCTGAGGGCGGCTCTCGTCTAGGTCGTCGGCCGTTGCTTTGCGATCTTGCGGCCCTCCTGCCGCTCCTCGCGCCGCTTGGCGCGCTCCTTGGCCTCCTGCTCGATCTTCTTCTGGCGAGAGCGGTCCTGCATACCGCGCAGGAAATCGCGGTACCAGGCGGCGAACGCCGCCGCCAGCGTGCCATAGATGACGCCGATGGCCAGCATGTTGAGCGTCACCATGATCGGGTCGGTCGTTGTCGCGGGCACGGTTTGGTCGGGAGTTGCCGCCAGGCCGTTGGCCAGGATCGCCACGGACCAGACGATCCCGGCCGTGATGCCATAGACGAAGCCCACCAGATATGACGCACGCGGCGCGACGAACCCGGCGATGAAGAACGTGAACAGCGCCGGCGGCATGAAGAAGAACTGCAGGTACAGGTCGACGATGCCGGCCACCTCGGCCGGCAGGGCAGCGATGACCAGCGCCATGCCCAGGCCGACCAGGAACAGCGCCAGCGGTACCCACAACAACCACCGCGACCGGAAGAGCGAGGGAAGCAGGCGAATGTCTTCGCGGAAGTTGGGGATCTTGAACAGCGACGGCCGGGCCGGTGCTTGTGCCGGTGCTTCGGTCGCTTCGTCCGACTCGGCGGCCTCCTGGGCGGCCAGTTCGGCGCGTTGCGTCTCTCGAGTGCGCCGGCGAGCCTCGGCGCGGACAGTGTTCTTGGCGCGGGCCAAGGGCGATCTCCTCGGTTGAGCGAATGGGACTGCGGGCATCGTAGCGCACGCGGCGCGGGAGGCCTCGTCAGCGCCTGGGTTGGGCGGCGATAAGCCGCAGTTAAGTGTCGGATAAGCGGCCGGCGTCAAGCTTCTCCTTCCCGTCAGACCCACTCGTCGCGCATGCCCGCCGCGGAGATAGGTATGGCCGGCTTTGTCCGCACCTCGCTTACTCGTGCGATCGCGCTGCTCGCGCTCGCGCTGCTGCTCGGACTATCCACCCGTGCCGTGCTCGTCGCGCTGCGCGCCGGCGCGGAAGTCTCGTGGCCATCGTCGTCAGGGCTGGTCATCGGCGAGCTGGTCACCCGTGGCGCGGCCGCCTCGGACCAGTACGCCGAGCTGTACAACGCTTCGGACGCCCCGTTCGAGCTGGGCGGGTTCGAGCTCGACTACGTGACCGCATCGGGCGCGACGACGACAGTCAAGCAGAGCTGGAGCGCGCTTGTTCTTCCGGTTGGCGCCCACCTGCTGGTCGCCAACGCGGCCGGGAGCTACGCATCGATCGCCGACGGCACCTTCAGCGGCGGCTTCTCGACCGCCGGGGGCACGCTCGTCGTTCGCAACACGGGGACCGATAGCGTTATCGACGCTCTCTCGTGGGGAAGCGCTCTGAACGAGTATGTGGAGGGCGCTACCGGCCCGGCGCCGCCAACCGGCAGCAGCCTCGAGCGGCTGCCCGGCGCGGGAAGTAATTGGGTCGATACCAACGACAACGCGGCCGACACGATCGTCCAGCCCGTTCCGATCGCGCAGAACCTTGCCTCGCCCCCGCAGCCTGCGCCGACACCCAGCCCATCCGCGACGGCGCCAGCCTGCGCGACCGCTCCGCCGACGGATGAGCCGACGGAGGTACCGACCGACACGCCGGCTGGAACGCCGACTGTGACGCCGCCAGCCACTCCAACGCCGGCGCCCAGTCCGACGCCACCGGCGACCTTGACACCGCTACCGACCACCACCCCGACGGCCACGCCCACGCCCGCACCGGTCGTGTCCATTGCCGAGGCGCGTGTCCAGCCAATCGGTGCCACGGTCGTGGTCGGCGGGACAGTGACAGTCGGGCCGGGTTTGATCCTGGGCCACACGACGCTTGCTCTCGAGGATGACAGTGGCGGCATATACGCGAAGCTCCCCTCGGCGTCGGCGTCGGACGTGGCTCCGGGCGACATCGTGCAGGTTGCGGGCGTGCTCGCCGCGCCGTACGGCAATCTCCAGGTCGACATCAACCCGAACGGCATGGCAGTTATCGGGCACAGCGACGAGGTCGCGCCGCGCAATCTCGAAGTGGGCGAATTCGGCGAGGCGACCGAGGGTTTGCTGGCGCGCGTCGATGGCACCGTCGACAGCATCTCGGCGAGCTCGTCGGGCAGTGTGACGGTGATGCTCACCGACGCATCAGGGGTCGGCCGGGTCTTCGTGTACGACACGCTCGGCCTGGGCGCCGCTGACTTCGTCCGCGGCGAGGAATTGTCGGTCACCGGACTGGTCGGCGACCGGCTCGGGCTGTACCGCCTGTGGCCGCGATCGTCAGCCGACATCGTCCACCTCGGCGAGCCCGCGCCATCGCCAACTCCGCGGACCTCGGCCACGCCGGAACCGACGTCCGCAAGCGAAGCGATCTCGATCGGCGCGGCGCTGTTGCGTGCGGGCCAGACGGTCACGGTAGAAGGGACGGTCAGCGTGCGCACGGGGCTGCTGGACTCGGACGGCACACGTGTCACGATCCAGGACGACACAGGTGCCATCCTCGTCCGGCTGCCCAACAACGACTCGACCGCCGTCGGCGATCGGATACGCGTCAGCGGAGCGGTGGGTACCTACTACGGCGCGCCGCAGCTCACCGCGGATCGCCTGACCGGCCTTTCGAGCGTGTCGCTGACGCCGCTGGTAGTGCGCTCGGCGCCGCTATCGGCCGCGCTCGAGTGGCGGCTGGTGACGGTCAGCGGCGAAATCAGCTCAGTCAGCCGCGATGGTGACACGTGGCGCGCCGAGTTGACCCTCGCCGGTGGCTCGTTGCCGGTCAGCGGTCTGAGTCGCAGCGGCATCGCGGCGAGCGCCGTCGAGGAGGGTCGGCACGCGACCATCACCGGGCTCGTCAAACGCGCCTATCCAACAGCGACGGACCAGCGCTTCGCCCTCGTTCCGCGTGGCCCGACCGACATAACGCTCGGCGCGGCTGGAACGACGTCGGGCTCGGCGGGACCCTCGCTGGCGCCACCGACAACCCGACTGACTTCGTCAGCGGCCTGGCCAACTCCTTCCGCGGGCACCGGATCCGGCGACGGCAATGGCGTGGGCGGGCCGTCGGCGAGCAGCGTGGCCCTCGGCGAACTTCCCGACCACCTCGGTGAAACGGTCGCGGTCGGGGGCCGTGTCGTCGTCGTGAACAGCGCGTCGATCACCATCAGTGACGGCGGCGGCGTTGTCATGGTGCTGCTGAGTGGATCGGCTCTCGACCAGGTGCCGTCGTTCAGCCCGGGCGACCTGCTCAACGCCATCGGTATCGTCGTCGAAGGTGCGGACGGATCGCCGGCGATCGCGGTGTCCGACGCCCGGGCCCTGACGCGCTTGGCGCAGGTCGGTGCGACTCGCCCGCTGCCCACGCCAAAGCCCTCACCGTCTGCCTATTGGCCAACCGTCCCGGGTGCTGCGACTGTCGGCGCCCAAAGCTCTACAGGCCCGCTCGGGCCGATGCTGCTTGTCGTGCTGCTGTTGGCCGGCCTCGGGCTGCTGGCCACGGCGCATCCTCGTGTTCGCGCGGCAATCCGGGCGCGTGCGGCCGGCATCCACGCCCGCCTCGCCGGAGCGCGTGCGAAGGTTTCGAAACGAAGTGCCGGGTGACCCGCTCAGCCCTCCTCGTCGTCCTCGAAATCAGGCCAGGCCGCTATGTCGACGCCGTGGTTCTCCGGCGAGGCTAGCGTCCACCAGTAGGGCACATGCGAATCGTCGGCGAGCCGTCCGCCCGCGGCGAGTGCGGCGGCGACCCTGGCCTCGGCGTGATCTGCCGGCACGCTCACGTCGATGTGGGTCCGGCCGCGGCCCGGCTTGGGCGGGTGAAGCCGTTGGAATGACAGGTTGGGGTTGCGTCGGTGAGGGTCTATCGCGTCGGTGGCCTCGAGGTTCCGGTAGCCGAGGGCGGCGGCCCAGAACGGCCGCACGTCGGTGCCGGCATCCTGTGCGACCGCGATGCCGACCACCTGCAGCTGGGATGGGTCGGACTCGAGCTGCAACGTTCGGGCCGCGGCCGAGATCCGCCGGGCCAACTCGATGTCGCGTTCGCCCAGGGCACCGTCCTGGCGCGAGAAAGTGCGCACGGTGACGCCTTCGGGGCGGAGGTCCACGTCCGGATAATGCCCCAGCGCATGGGCGGCATCACTGATGGCGGCTACGAATCGAGCGCCCTCCAAGAAGGAACTGGTGCGGTAGTAGGCGTACGCGCCCCAGTACAGGACGCGCCAGTCATCCACGCCACCGGCCTCGTGGAAGGCGCGCGCGGTGGTTCGTCTATCGTTCACCTGGATTCCTCACGTTTCGGGTTGACGCTCGGATGGTATGCGGCCTATGTTCGCGCCCGTGCTCGCTCCGTGGGCGAGCGACCAGCCAGGAGGATGTGTGCCGAACGCGGACCGGCGCTTGGCAATGCCCGACACCGATCGCCAGTACCACATCGATCTCGCGCCGGGTGAACTCGCGGAGTACATCCTGCTGCCCGGCGACCAGGATCGGACGCCGAAGGTCGCGGCGCTGTTCGAGGAGGTGGAGTTCCAGAAGCGTCACCGCGAGTTCGCCTCGGCCACCGGCACGTACCGCGGCCGACGCGTTTCGGTCGTGTCGACCGGCATCGGCGCCGACAACATCGAGATCGTCCTTGCCGAGATACTGGCCATCACCGACCACCCGACATTCGTGCGTATCGGCTCGAGCGGCGTGCTGCGCGAGGACATCGCCCTGGGCGAGCTGGTCATCACCACCGGGGCCGTGCGCCTGGAGGCAACCACCCGCTATTTCGTCGACGAGGGCTATCCGGCGGTCGCCGACTATGCAGCCGTTGCGGCACTCGTCGAGGCCGCGCATAGCCTGGGGCACCGCGCGCACCTGGGCATCACCGCGACTGCACCCGGCTTCTACGGCGCGCAAGGTCGGCCCATGCCACGGCTTCCGCTCCGCTTCCCCGACTTGGCGGAGGAGATGGCGCGCCAGGGCGTGATCAACTTCGAGATGGAAGCGTCGGCGCTGCTCGTGCTGGCAGGGTTGGCGAAATGCCGTGCGGGCGTCGTCTGCACCGCGTACGCTCAGCGTGTGAGTGGCGCCTTCATTCCGGAGGACCAGCGGGAACAGGCCGAGGCTGCGGTCATCGAGACCGGGCTCGAGGCCCTGCGCCTGCTGGCCGAGATGGACGAGGCGGTAAGTGCCGCCGGTGAGTTGCACTGGCGGCCCTCACTGTGGATGCCGGTAATGGCATCCTGATGTGTGACGGCGGAGCGGCACCAGCCCGACTCGCCGGCTGAACCCGATTCAAAGGGAAGGAGGAGAGGTGGCTGAAGCCTATTGCGTCAGGGACAAGATGAAGGTGGAGATCCAGAACCCACAGAAGATCACGATGAAGAACGGCAAGCCAGCCGTTAAGGGCACGTGTCCCAAGTGCGGTAACAGCGTCTTCCGCATCGGCGCCTGACGTCACCCGTCAGGGATCCTGACAGGCCCCGGCCCGCGCCGGGGCCTTTTTCGTGCCCGCCGGGGGAGCAGCCGGACGTCAATACAATCGATGTCGTGAGAGACACCGGCCAGCCTGACGAGCGGCCCGTCCTGGCGCTCGACCTGGGCGGCACGCAGCTGCGCACTGCGCTGGTGTTGCCCGATGGGCGCCTGGTCGGGCGCCGCGCGGTCGCCACTCCCCACGCCGATGCCGGGACAATCACCGCTGCCTGCGTGGCGGCCCTGTCGGCGACCCTTGGTGCCGCCGCCACCGGGGACGGCCGGGCGCGGGAGCTCGGCATCTCGGCCCCCGGGCCGCTCGATCCATTCACCGGCGTGCTGCTCGATCCGCCCAACCTGGACAGAAGCCTGTGGAACTACCCGTTGGCGGCACGCCTGAGCGAGGCGCTCGGCCTGCCCGCGGTTATGGCCCTCGACGTCCACGCCGCGGCGCTGGCCGAGGGCCGTTTCGGTGCCGCGCACGGCCTGACCGACTACGTCTACCTGACCATCTCGACCGGTGTCGGCGGCTCCGTGGTGACCGGCGGCCGGCTGATGCGTGGCCCGGATGGCGTGGCCGGCGAGCTGGGACATCTGACGATCGATATCAATGGACCGTTGTGTGGCTGCGGAGCGCGCGGCCATCTGGAGGCGCTGGCTTCCGGGACGGGCATCGCCCGGGCGGCGCGCGAACTCGGCTTGGGCGACATCGACGCCGCCGCGGTCGCGGCGGCTGAGGAGCGCGGCGATCGTGTTGCTGCCCTGATCATGGAGCGGGCCCGCAGCGCGTTGGCGGCGGCAATGGTGACGATCGTCGACGTCTTCAATCCGCAGCGGGTCATTGTCGGCGGTGGGATCGCCCTCGGCCAAGGCGATCGGTTGCTGGAGCCGGCCCGTGAGGCGGTCCGCCAGCTGGCCTATCGGCGCCAGGCGGAGAGGGTGGAGATCGTGCCGGCGGCGCTGGGCGACGACGTCGGCCTGATCGGCGCTCGTGCGCTAATCGATCTTGATTCCGTGGGCGATCATGGAAGCAGTCAGGAGGTTGTACCGGGAGCGGGCCATGTGGCCCTAGCAACACCACCGCCCGCTGCGGACGATGGCCCGGTAAAGAACGATCGATCGTACGCTGCGGCTCCGTCGGGAGTCCGGCGTTGAACAGCCGCGTATCGACGACAAGGAGTTGGCAATGACTGTTCGCGTGGGCATCAACGGCTTCGGGCGCATCGGCCGCCAGTCGCTCAAGGCAATTCTCGAGCGCACCACGGGCCTCGAGGTCGTCGCCATCAACGATCTCGTGGACACCGAAATGAACGCGCTTCTCTTCCACTATGACTCGACGTACGGCCGCTATCCGGGCACCGTTGAGCACACCGACGATTCGCTGATCATCGATGGCCACGGGATCAAGGTGCTCAAGGAGAAGGATCCCGCGGCGCTGCCGTGGAAGGACCTGGGGGTCGATATCGTGATCGAGTCGACAGGTCTGTTCACCGATGCCAACAAGGCGCGTGCCCACCTCGACGCCGGCGCCAAGAAGGTGATCATCAGCGCGCCCGCGAAGAACGAAGACGTGACCATCGTGCTCGGCGTGAACGAGGAGATGTACGACCCCGCCAGACACGACATCGTCAGCAACGCCAGCTGCACGACTAACTGCCTCGCCCCGGTGGCCAAGGTGGTCCAGGACGAATTCGGCATCGTGCGCGGCCTCATGAACACCATTCACTCGTACACCAACGACCAGCGCGTGCTGGACGTGGCTCACAAGGACCCGCGACGCGCCCGCGCGGCAGGCCTCAACATCATCCCGACCACGACTGGCGCGGCGCGCGCCCTGGCGCTGGTCATTCCCGAGCTGAAGGGCAAGTTCGACGGCTTCTCCCTGCGCGTACCGACGCCCACGGTGAGCGTCGTCGACTTCACCGCGGAGCTGGAGCGAGCGGCTACCGTCGATCAGCTGAACGATGCCTTCCGCGCCGCCGCGGCCAATCACATGCAGGGCATCCTGGGCGTCAGCGACGAGCCGCTCGTGTCGATGGACTACAAGGGCGACAGCCGTTCGTCGATCGTCGACGCACGGTCCACGCTGGTCATCGACGACCTCGTCAAGGTCATCGCCTGGTATGACAACGAGTGGGGCTACAGCTGCCGGGTGGCCGACCTGACGGCTTATGTCGGTGAACGGCTGCCCGCGCGCGAGATGGCGTCAGCTGGCACCTGACCGACGCCACCGGTTGCAGGTCGCCGACCCGCAACTCCAGACAACGAAGCCTCAGGCGCGGGAGCCGCGCCCGCTGACACACCACGAAGGCAGGCTGTAATGGAAAAGATGACTGTTCGTGACTTTGACCCGCAGGGCAAGCGGGTCCTGGTCCGCGTCGACTTCAACGTGCCCATCGAAGACGGCAAGGTCAAGGACGATTCGCGCATTCGCGGGGCGTTGCCGACCATTCACTATCTGCTCGAGCATGGCGCCGCGGTGATCCTGATGAGCCACCTTGGCCGACCGAACGGCAAGGTGGTCGAGTCGGCTCGCTTGCGAGCCGTCGCGCAGCGTCTCTCGACGCTGCTCCGGCTGCCGGTGCCGATCACCGGCGACGCGCTCGGCGTGGGCACGCGCGACGCGGTGGCGCGCCTCAAGCCGGGACAGGTGTTGATGCTCGAGAACTTGCGCTTCCACGCCCAGGAAGAGGCGAATGACGCGGAATATGCGAAGACGCTGGCATCGTACGGCGACGTCTACGTCAATGACGCGTTCGGCACTGCGCACCGTGCGCATGCCTCGACGGTGGGCGTGGCCAAGTACCTGCCGGCCTACGCCGGGCTGTTGATGGAGGCCGAGATCAACGCGCTGTCGCGGCTGCTCGAGTCGGTCGAGCACCCGTTCATAGCCGTGATCGGAGGCGCCAAGGTGTCAGGCAAGCTGGGCGTGCTTGACAACCTGATCGACAAGGTCGACTCCTTCCTGATCGGCGGCGGAATGGCCAACACCTTCCTGGTCGCGGCCGGGCACACCGTCGGCAAGAGCCTGCTCGAGCGCGACCTTGTCGACGATGCGCGCCGGATCCTCGACAACGCGCGGAAACGCGGGGTGGAGATCGTGCTGCCGACTGACGTGGTGGTAGCCAAGGAGGTCACCCGCGGTGCCGAGCACAAGGTCGTGCCGGTGCACAAGATCCCCAACTCGTGGTCGGTGGTCGACATCGGCCCGCAGACCATCCAGGCGTTCACGGCTGCCGTCGAGCCGGCGCGAACGGTGTTCTGGAACGGACCGCTGGGCGTCTTCGAGGTACCGACCTTCGGCGACGGCACGCGCGCGATGGCCCGCGAGCTGGCCGTGCTGACGGACAAGGGCGTCACCGTCGTCATCGGTGGTGGCGACTCGGTCGCAGCGGTCGAGGAGCTCGGGCTGACCGGCAAGATGACGCACATCTCGACCGGCGGGGGTGCCTCGCTCGAGTTCATGGAGGGCCGCGAACTACCGGGCATCGCGGTGCTCAAAGACAAGGCCGGAACGCGCGCAACGGCAGGTGTCGCATGAGCGCCATCGAGCTCGTCGACGCACACGAGATCCTTGACTCGCGTGGCAATCCCACGGTCGAGGCGGTGGTCGTTCTCGAGAGCGGTGCCGTCGGCCGTGCGGCCGTTCCGTCAGGCGCGTCGACCGGCGCCCACGAGGCGGTCGAGCTGCGCGACGGCGAGAAGGAACGCTACGGTGGCAAAGGCGTCCGCAAGGCAGTCGCCAACATCACCGAGATCATCGGGCCGGCCGTGCTCGACCAGGACGCCGGCGACCAGGCTGCCATCGACCAGCTGCTGATCGACCTGGACGGGACGCCCAACAAGGCCAAACTCGGCGCCAACGCGATCCTGGGCGTGTCGCTCGCCTGTGCGCACGCCATGGCGGTCGAGTACGGCATGCCGCTCTATCGCTACCTGGGTGGTGCGCGCGCCGACATCCTGCCGGTGCCGCAGTTCAACATCCTCAACGGCGGCAAGCACGCGGCCGACTCGACCGATTTCCAGGAGTTCATGGTCATGCCCGTCGGCGCGCCCAGCTTCAGCGAAGCGCTGCGCGCCGGCGCCGAGGTGTTCCACGCGCTGAAGGCGGAACTGCACGAGCGCGGCTTTGCCACCGGCCAGGGTGACGAGGGCGGCTTCGCGCCGTCGCTCGAGTCGAACGAGGCGGCCATCGAGGTCGTGCTGAAGGCCATCGAGCGCGCCGGTTACAAGCCGCGCGACGAGGTGGCGATCGCGATCGACCCGGCCGTTAACGAGCTGGTCGATCTGGACACGCCAGCTGACGCCAACGGCGAGCTGACCTATCGGTTGCCCAAGGAGGGCCGCGCCCTCAAGACCGGTCAGCTGATCGACTTCTGGGCCGATTGGATCGAGCGTTATCCGATCGTTTCGCTCGAGGATGGTCTGGCCGAAGACGACTGGGCCGGCTGGCAGGAACTCACCAAACGCCTCGGAGCAAAGGTCCAGCTGGTCGGCGATGATCTGCTGGTGACCAATCCCGAGCGCGTCCAGCGCGCGATCGACGAGAATTCCGTCAACGCGGTGCTCATCAAGCTCAACCAGATCGGCACGCTGACCGAAACGCTGTCGGTCATCGATATGACTCTGCGCCACGGCTGGGGGGCCGTCATCAGCCATCGCAGCGGCGAGACCGAGGACACGACGATTGCCGACCTGGCCGTCGCCGCCGGCGTCGGGCAGATGAAGTCCGGCGCGCCGTCGCGCTCCGAGCGGGTGGCCAAGTACAACCGGTTGCTGCGCATCGAAAACGAGCTCGGCGCCTCCGCACGGTTTCCAGGCGCAGGCGTACTGGCTCGCAGCCGGTGATCGACCGCTTCATCGATTCGGGGGCGATTTTTGCCGGCTGGGTCGGCCTGGGGGTTGGCCTGGTGGTGGCCATCGCCTTCGAGCTCATCATTCCCGTGCAGACGGTGGTGTTCCTGCTCGCGCCGGCCGTCGGCGTGATCATCGGCGTCTACGCCAACGTGCGCGCCGAGCGACACCGCCCGCTCGGACGCGTTCTGGCCAACGCGGCCTGGGCGGGCATTGTCAGCGGCATCGGCCTGGCGCTGCTCTACGTTGCCATCCGGCTGGTGTTCGTGTACGCCGACACGGGCGCACTGCCCGACGGCACATCGCTCGATTGCCAGACCGGCCCGGCGTGCATCTACCAGCGCTACGTCGCCGCGGGCCAGGCGGGCGAACTGGCCACGGACGGCATCATCGACGCGTCCTCGCTCGAGGCCGCCGTGTGGCGCGAGCTGATCGCGACAGGTACGGGCATGGTCGTGCTGACGGTCGGCGGCGCGCTGATCGGCGGTGCTCTCAGGGCCGCCGCCGCTCCGCGCCAGCCGCTCGTCGCGGCCCGCCCGACGCTGCACACGCCGCATCCCTGATCCTGCCGGTAGCTCCGGCGATTGCTCTCAGGAGGGGCTCTACGAGATGGACGACACCGATAGCGTCTACACGCTGGAGCGGCCGGCCGGTGCCGATCGATTGATCGCCGCCTTCATCAATCGCGACAGCGGCGGGCAGGTCGATGTCGAGGCACTCATGACTTACGCTGCCGGCGATGCAGTGCGCCGCGCGCCACAGGGCTGGCGGCTGTGGTCACTCGGGGCGCTGCCCATCCGCCAATTGGGCACGGCCGGTAACGTCCTGTTCCAGAGCGGTGGGGGATACGAAACGCAGGTCGCACTGGTCGCTGTGTACGGTCGCGAGCCGAGCGGACCCCGATAGGGGAAGGAACCTCGGCCGCCGCGAGGGCGCCGGCAACGGTCGGGCGGTAGTCCCCTTTAGGCCGGTTCGGACTGGTTCACTTGGCGCGCGAGCGCGTGCTCTTGGGCTTGGATTCCTTGTCGGCCTTGGCCGCAGCCTTGCTCGCAGTGACCTTCGCGGCCGGCTTGGCCGCAGCCTTGCTCGCAGTGGGCTTCGCGGCCGGCTTGGCCGCAGCCTTTGCCGCCGGCTTGGCCGCAGCGGCCTTGGCCGTCGCCTTGGGGCCGCCGGCCCTCTTCGCCGGCTTCTCCTCGGTCACCGGCTCGGCCGTCGCCGCCGAAACGCCTTGGCTCGTTTCGGTCGCCGCGCGGGTGCTGCGCGCGAGGGCGGCACGCGCCTTGCCGGCCGCCGTCTGCTCGCCCTTGGCCTTGCTCGCCTTCGACGCGGCGATGCGCGCGCGCGCCTGCTTGGCCGCTTGTGCCTTGCTCGTGCTGCGTGCCTGCGCAGGTGCCGCGGCGATCTGGCCACCGAGCGCGGCATTGACCTTGAGCATCAGCCGGCTCTTGCGCCGGCTTGCCGCGTTCTCATGGATGGCGCCAATCTTGGAGGCACGGTCGAGGGCCGAAACGGCGCGCTGGACGGCGGCCTGGACCTCCTGCGCGTCGCCCCCGTTGGTGGCGGCCTCGGTCGCACTGGCCAGGGCGCGTGCCACGAGGGTTTTCGCCGCGCTCCGCCGCGGCTGGTTCACAGCCCGGCGGCGTTGCGCCTGGCGGACGCTCTTAATGGCCGATGGGGTACGTGCGCCGGTCCAACCACGCTGCGAGTGAGCCAAGTCGAAACCTCGTTCGAAAGATCTATGACGGGATTCGGCGCGCCGCTCGCTTGAAACGCCGGACGCGCGACGTCCGATGGTACCACCGCCGCTGAGGGGCGTCCGCGATCAAGACCAATGTCCCAAAACATACTCGGCCATCGCTGACTGATAATTCGAAAGTTGGCCCCGGCCGGCCCGGGGCAGCACCAAGGGAGATGGCTGACAGCAGCCCCATGAGAGGCGACTAGCGAGTATGCGGATTTTGCTGACCGGGCACGAAGGCTACATCGGCGCTTCGATGGCGCCGCAGCTCAACGCGGCCGGACACGAGGTGGTCGGACTCGACAGCGGCCTGTTCGCGCAGTGCACGTTCGGCCGCGAGCCCGAGCCGATCCCGTCGCTCGCGAAGGACGTGCGCGACGTAGACGCTGCAGACCTTCGGGGATTCGATGCCGTGCTGCACCTCGCGGGGCTCTCGAACGATCCGCTGGGCGATCTGAACCCGGCGCTCACGTACGAGATCAACCACGTCGCCTCCGTGCGCCTGGCCGAGTTGGCGAAGCGGGCTGGCGTGACGCGCTACCTGTTCTCCTCGTCGTGCAGCAATTACGGCTCCGCAGGCGATGCCTACCGGACCGAGGCGTCCGACCTCGCGCCGCTGACGCCCTATGCCGAATCAAAGGTACGCGTCGAGCGCGACGTCGCCAAACTGGCCGACGACCACTTCAGCCCGGTGTTCCTGCGCAACGCGACTGCCTATGGGGTTTCACCGCGGATGCGCTTCGACCTGGTGCTCAATAATCTCGTGGCGTGGGCCTACACGACGGGCCGCGTGCTGCTCAAGAGCGACGGCACGCCGTGGCGGCCGATCGTGCATATCGAGGATATCGGCCGGGCGTTTCTGGCCGTGCTGGACGCCCCGCGCGAGGTCACCCACAACCTGGCGCTCAATGTCGGTGCGACGGCTGAGAACTACCAGATCCGCGATCTCGCCGAGATCGTGCGCGAGACCGTGCCGGGCTCAGCCGTGGAACTGGCCGAGGGCGCGAGCCCAGACCCGCGCAACTACCGCGTGGACTTCGGGCGCATCGAGCAGCTCCTGCCGGCCTTCCGACCGCAGTGGACTGCGCGCCGTGGCGCGCAGGAGCTGCTCGACGCCTATCGGGCCGCCCATCTGGGTCGCGACGAGTACGAGGGCCCGCGCTACAAGCGCATCGCGCACCTGGAGCGGCTGCTGGCCGAGGGCAGCATCGACGCGAGCCTGCGCTGGCGACGCCGGCAGGTCGCCTGAGGACCGCATGAGCACCTGCCGCTTCTGTAACGCCCCGCTGACCCGCACGTTCGTCGACCTAGGCATGTCGCCGCTGTGCGAGAGCTTCGTGGCGCCCGAGGACGAGAACAAGGTCGAGCCCTTCTATCCGCTGCACGCCAAGGTCTGCGACGCGTGCTTCCTCGTGCAGGTCGATGAATACGTCCGGCCACACACGATCTTCACTGAGTACGCGTATTTCTCGTCGTTTTCCGACAGCTGGCTCGCCCACGCGAGCCGCTACGTCGACATGGTCACCGACCGCCTATCGCTCGGTCCGTCGAGCAAGGTCGTGGAGCTGGCCAGCAACGATGGTTACCTGTTGCAGTACTTCGTCCAGAAGGGCATTCCCGCGCTGGGCATCGATCCCGCGCTCAACTGCGCCGAGGCAGCACAGGCGAAGGGTGTCGAGACGCTGACCATCATGTTCGGGCGCGACACCGCGCCAGAGGTGGTGGCCGAGCACGGCCACGCCGACCTCCTCATCGGCAACAACGTGCTGGCGCAGGTGCCCGACCTGAACGGTTTCGTCGCCGGCATGAAGATCCTGCTTGCGCCACACGGCGTGGTGACCATGGAGTTCCCCCACCTGCAGCGCCTCATGGACGAGAACCAGTTCGACACCATCTACCACGAGCACTTCTCGTATTTCTCGCTGCTCACGGTGGAACAGGTCTTCGCCGCGCACGGGCTGGTGCTGTTCGATGTCGAGGAGATACCGACACACGGCGGCTCCTTGCGTATCTGGGCGTGCCACGCCGAGGACGGCACCAGGCCTGTTGGCCCCCGTGTGCACGAACTTCGTGCCCGTGAGGAAGCGGCCGGCTTTCGCGATCCGGCACGCTACACCTCGTTCACCGAGCAGGTCCGCGAGACCAAGCGGCGGGTGCTCGAGTTCCTCATCGACGCTCGTCGAGGCGGTAAGTCTGTCGCCGGTTACGGGGCGCCGGGCAAGGGCAACACGCTGCTCAACTACTGCGGCATCCGCACCGATTTCCTCGACTACACGGTCGATCGCAACCCGTACAAGCACGGCCGCTTCACGCCCGGCACGCACATCCCGATCTACCCGCCCGAGCGCATCTTCGAGACGAAGCCCGACTACCTGTTCATCCTGCCGTGGAACCTCAAGGACGAGATCATCGAGCAGATGGCGGGCATTCGTGCCTGGGGCGGACGGTTCGTGGTGCCCATCCCAGAACTGCGAGTCTACGAATGATCTTCGTGCCGACCGCCCTGCCTGGGGCGTTCGTCATCGAACTCGAGAAGATGGAGGACGAGCGCGGATTCTTTGCCCGCACGTGGAGCGCGCAGGAATTCGAGGCACACGGCCTGAACGCCCGCCTGGTCCAGTGCAGCACCTCCTTCAACAGCCGCAAGGGAACGCTGCGCGGCATGCACTGGCAGGCGGCGCCATTCGAGGAAGCAAAGCTGGTGCGCTGCACCGCTGGCGCAATCCATGATGTCGTGCTGGATCTGCGGCCAGAATCACCGGCCTACCTGCAGCACCTGGCAATCGAGTTGAGTGCCGCCAACCGGCGCATGCTCTACGTGCCCGAAGGCTGCGCCCATGGGTTCCAGACGCTGGCCAACGACACCGAGGTCTTCTACCAGATGACCCAGGTTTACTCGGCGGACCACGCACGCGGTGTCCGCTGGGACGACCCGGCGTTTGGCTTGCCCTGGCCTCCTGGCGAACGGATCATCAACGACCGCGACCGCGACTGCCCGGATTACGCCGGCCCGGCGAGGCGCTCTTGACGCTCGCCGACGTCCGTCGCAACTTCGACGCCGCAGCCATCGGGCACGAGATGCATGGCCTCGTCGCCGAACTTTATCCAACCTGGCGGAGCATTACCGGCGCCGGCGTGCGCGAAACGCTCGCGCGGCTGGGGCTCCAGGTGCCGCTCGAAGTGCACGAGGTGCCGAGCGGCACGGCCGTCCTCGACTGGACGGTCCCGCCGGAATGGAACATCCGCGACGCGTGGGTGAAGAACGCGGCGGGGGAGCGGGTCGTTGACTTCGGGGAGTCGAACCTGCACGTTCTCAACTACAGCGTCCCGGTGCACGCGCGAATGACCCTCGACGAGTTGCGGCCGCACCTCTACACCCTGCCCGATCATCCGGACTGGATCCCGTATCGCACGTCGTACTACCAGGAGCGGTGGGGCTTCTGCATGCGCCAGCGCGACCTGGACGAGCTGCCCGAAGGTGAGTACGAGGTTCGCGTCGATTCGACGCTCGAGCCGGGGCACCTCACGTACGGTGAATACCTGCTCCCGGGTCGGACGCGAGGGGAAGTCCTGCTCTCGTCCCACGTCTGCCATCCGTCGCTCGCCAACGACAATCTGTCGGGAGTGGTGATCGCCCTCTTCCTGGCGCAGATGCTGCACGGGCTCGAGCTGCGCAATTCGTATCGCTTCCTGTTCATCCCGGGAACGATCGGCTCGATCACCTGGCTCGCGTCCCACCAGGATGACGTCCAGCGGATCCGGGCCGGACTCGTACTGGCCTGCCTCGGCGACCCTGGGCCGCCGACCTACAAGCGCAGCCGCCGCGGCGACTCGCTGATCGACAGGGCCGCCGAGCGCGTGCTGCGCGCCCGTGGAGGCGAGCCGCGCCTGCGCGAGTTCTCTCCCTACGGCTATGACGAGCGCCAGTACTGCTCGCCTGGTTTCGATCTGCCCGTTGGCTGTCTCTCGCGGACGCCCCACGCCGAGTTCCCCGAGTACCACACCTCGGCCGATGACCTGGATCTCGTGCGCCCGGAGGCGCTGGCCGACTCGCTGGCGCTCGTGCTCGAGATCGTCGCCGCGCTCGAGGCCGACCGGACCTACCTCAACCTGAGTCCGAACGGCGAGCCGCAACTCGGCCGGCGGGGCCTGTATCGCACTCTGGGCGGGCTGAAAGATGCCGGCGTGGATGAGATGGCCATGCTCTGGGTGCTGAATCTTTCGGACGGACGGCACGGCATTCTCGAGATCGCCGAGCGTTCCGGATATCCGCTCGAGGCGATCGAGAGCACGGTCGCGATGCTCGTCGAGCACGGCCTCCTCGAGGAGGCCTCGGAATGAGCAGGCGTGCCAATTCGCCGACGGCGCGACGTCTGCTCCATCACCGGATACGCCAGTGACCGACCTGCCCCTGGCGGGCGCCGTCGCGGTGGTCACCGGTGCGAGTGGCGGGATCGGCCGGGCAGTCGTCCTGGCGCTGGCCGCGCAGGAGGCCGCTGTCTGCCTGGTCGGACGTAATCGCGAGCGGCTCGAAGCTGTCGCTCGGGACGCCGCGAGCACGTCGCCGCAGGTGATCATCCGACAGGCCGACTTCGAGTCCGATGCGAGCCTGGCCGACCTTGTCAAAGGCCTCGAGGCGGAGCTGCCGCGGATCGACGTGCTCGTCCACGGGGCGGGAATCCTGCGCATTGGTTCCCACGCCGAGAGCGACGTCCGGGATCTGGACGTCCAGTACCGTGTCAACGTCCGCGCGCCATTCCAGCTGACGCAGGCGCTGCTGCCCCTACTACGGGCGAGCCGGGGGCAGGTCGTGTTCGTGAATTCGAGCGCCGGCCTGCGTGTGGGACGCGCGAACGGCCTGTACGCTTCAACCAAGCACGCGCTGCGCGCGCTGGCCGATAGTCTAAGGGATGAGGTGAACGACGACGGTATTCGCGTGACTAGCGTGTACCCGGGCCGCGTCGCAACCCCGCTGCAGCGGCGGCTCAGCACCATCGAAGGCGCGGCCTACCAGCCCGAGAAGCTCCTGCAGCCCGAGGACGTGGCCGCGGTCATCCTCGGCGCCCTTTGTCTGCCTCGGACGGCCGAGGTCACCGACATTAGCGTCCGGCCGGCTTGGAGGCCCCGATAAGCCGGTGGGAGCCTTGCAGTCCCACACTGTATGGCCGCTTCTGCCGGACGCTCCTGGCCGAGAAACGTTGACCGCGCAATGAAGGTCGTCTTGTTCTGTGGGGGCTTGGGAACTCGAATTCGTGACTACTCCGATAGCGTTCCGAAGCCCATGGTGCCCATCGGCTACCGGCCGATCCTGTGGCATCTGATGAAGTACTACGCGCACTTCGGTCACCGTGACTTCATCCTGTGCCTGGGCTACCGCGGCGACGTGATCAAGAAGTATTTCCTCGAGTACGAGGAGACGCTGTCGAACGACTTCTCGCTGTCCAACGGCGGCCGCTCGATCGAGCTCTACAGCCGGGACATGGAAGACTGGCGGATCACTTTCGTCGAGACCGGCCTGAATTCGAACATCGGCCAGCGGCTGAAGGCCGTGGAGGAGTACCTGGGCGACGATGAGATGTTCCTGGCGAACTACGCCGACGGGCTCAGCGACCTCAACCTGACCGAGTACCTGGACGCGTTCCAGAGGCATGGCTGCGTGGCCAGTTTCCTGTGCGTGCGGCCGAGCCAGACATTCCACATCGTGTCAACTGACGATGGCGGAATCGTGCGCGACATTCGCCACGTCTCGAAGGCTGACTTCTGGATCAACGGTGGCTTCTTCGCTTTTCAGCGGCGCATCTTTGACTACATTCGCGACGGCGAGGAGCTGGTCGAGGAGCCGTTTCAGCGGCTGATCGCCGAGAATCGTCTGCTCGCCTATCGTGTACCCGGCTGGTGGCAGTGCATGGACACGCTCCGCGACCGCGAGCTCCTCGAGGACCTCTACTCGCGCGGCGACCCGCCGTGGGAGGTGTGGAAGGGGCCTCGCGGGCAGCCGCCGCCGGTCTCTTGGGACGCGGGCGGCTAGCCATGCTCACCCTCGACTTGGGCCACGCGCGGCCGCCGCTGGCGCACGTGCTGTGCCTTGGTGCGCACGCCGACGACATAGAGATCGGCTGTGGCGGCACACTGCTCGCGCTGCTCGCCGCGCACCCTTCGCTGTCCGTGACGTGGGTCGTCTTCAGCGCCTCCGGGGTGCGGGCGGACGAGGCGCGGCAGAGCGCAGCCAGCTTCCTGGCGGGCGCCGGCAGCCGCACGGTGCACATCCACGAGTTCCGCGATGGCTTCTTCCCGCATGAATGGCCGCGCATCAAGGATACGTTTGAGCAACTCAAGGCCGAACTCGCGCCGGACCTGGTATTCACCCATTACGGCGATGACCGTCACCAGGATCACCGGACGCTCGCCGAGCTGACCTGGAATACCTTCCGTGACCATCTTGTGCTCGAGTACGAGATCCCCAAGTACGACGGCGATATGGGCTCGCCGAACGTGTTTGTCCCGCTCGACGAGACGTTCGTCAGCCGCAAGATCGAAGCGCTCATGGCGCACTTTGCGAGCCAGCGCGCGAAGCGGTGGTTCACGGAGGACCTGTTCCGAGCGCTGATGCGGCTGCGCGGCATGGAGTGCAATGCGGCTGCCGGCCACGCCGAGGCCTTCTACGCGCGCAAGCTGGTCCTCAGCTAGCCGGCGCGAGGTCCTCGCCGGGCGGTCCCCCGGCCGGAAGATCCTATGCTCCCTCCGTGACGATCCCCCAGGCGCGCATTCGCAACTTCTCGATCATTGCCCATGTCGATCATGGCAAGTCGACGCTCGCCGACCGGCTGCTGGAGTTGACCCACACGATCGACGCACGGCAGATGACCAGCCAGGTGCTCGACTCGATGGAGCTCGAGCGCGAACACGGCATCACCATCAAGGCGCGTGCGGTACGCCTGGAGTACGACGCGCGCGACGGCCAGCGCTACGCGCTGAACCTGATCGACACACCCGGCCACGTCGACTTCTCCTACGAGGTGAGCCGTAGCCTGCAGGCATGTGAAGGGGCGATACTGGTCGTCGATGCGGCGCAGGGCATCGAGGCGCAGACGCTGGCCAACGTCCACCTCGCGCTTGCGCAGCGCCTGATCATCGTGCCGGTGATCAACAAAATCGACCTGCCGTCGGCTGAGCCGCAGGTGGTCATCGAAGAGCTGGAGAGCGTGCTGGCCATTCCGCGTGAGGAAGTGCTATTGGTGTCGGCCAAGGAAGGCACCGGCGTGCCCGAGGTGCTCGAGGCCATCGTCGCGCGCGTCCCGGCGCCGACGGGCGATCCGGATGCTCCCCTGCAGGGCCTGATCTTCGACTCGCACTACGACGCCTACAAGGGCGTGGTCGCATATGTCCGACTCTTCGCCGGCACCCTTCGCCAGCACGAGACGGTCCGCGTGATGGCCTCCGGGGCGCACAGCGAAATCCTCGAACTGGGCGTCTTTCGCCCACAGCAGGTTCCCGTGTCCGAGCTCCGGCCGGGCGAGGTCGGCTACGTGGCGACCGGCCTGAAGAGCGTGCGCGACTGCCAGGTGGGCGACACGCTGACCGGCGCGGAGCGCCCGGCCGACCAACCGCTGCCCGGCTACAAGCCTGCCAAGCCGCTCGTGTTCGCGGGCATCTATCCGGTCCGCGGCGAAGATTACCCGGAGCTGCGCGACGCGCTGGAGAAGCTGCACCTCAACGACGCCTCGATCACCTTCCAACCGGAAACGTCGGTCGCGCTCGGGACCGGCTTCCGCTGCGGCTTCCTGGGCCTGTTGCACATGGAGATCGTCCAGGAGCGCCTCGAGCGTGAGTTCGACCTCGATCTCATCGCATCTGCCCCATCAGTCGAGTACGAGGTGACCCTCACCACCGGACGCGGAAAGGTGATGGTCGACAACCCGGCTCGGCTGCCGCCGGTCGTTGAGATCGAGTCGATCGCCGAACCGTGGGTCGAGGCCCGCGTGATCACGCCGGCCCAGTACATCGGCACGCTGATCGAGCTGGCCACCGGGCGGCGTGGCAGCTTCGAGACGATGGAGTACCTCGATCCCGAGCGCGTGCTGCTGAGCTTCGAGCTACCGCTCGCCGAGGTGATCGTCGACTTCTACGACCAGCTCAAGAGCCGCAGCCAGGGCTACGCCTCGCTCGACTACGAGGAGGCCGGTTACCGACAGGGCGACCTGGTCAAACTCGACGTGCTGGTAGCCGGCGAACCGGTCGACGCGCTGTCACTGATCGCACATCGAGAGCGCGCCATCTCGGAGGGCCGCGCGCTGGTGGAGCGGCTCAAGCAACTCATCCCGCGCCAGATGTTCGAGGTGCCGCTCCAGGCGGCCATCGGCTCCAACGTGATCGCCCGTGAGACGATCCGGGCAATGCGCAAGAACGTGCTCGCAAAGTGCTATGGCGGCGACGTGACGCGCAAGCGCAAACTGCTCGAGAAGCAGAAGGCGGGCAAGGCGCGCATGAAGCGGGTCGGCAGCGTCGAGATCCCGCAGGAGGCATTCCTCGCGGTGCTGCGCTCGACGGAGGTCGCCTGAACCGTGTCCGATCTGCTGTCGACCCTGGTCCTGCTCGGTGCCGTTTGCCTGCTCATCCTGCTACGCCTGGACGCACGCCGATTCGGGGCGGCCGAATACGACGACGAGGAGGCTCCCGGCGGCCTCGACACATGGGCGCGGCGGCTGTCGTGGTATCTCTTCGGGCTGCTGCTCATCGGCGTCGTCTATTTCCTCTACCCGCGGCCCCTGACGGCTCTCCACCTGCAGGTGGGCGAGCCGCGTGAAGCGGCGCTGCTGGTGGGCCTGGCAGTCGGTGCTGTCGGCGCCGCGGTCGCGTTCGGTTACGCGTGGCTGCACTTCGGACAGTTACAGCTGCCCAACCCCGGCCGGTACCCGGCGGGGCTCCTGAACAGCGTCCTGACGGCGTTCATCGACGAGGCGACTTTCCGCGGGATCGTGCTCGGTCTGCTCCTGGTTTCGAACTGGCCGATCGACCTGGCAATTGCCTTCCAGGCGGTGCTGTACACCCTGGCCACGCGCCTGGCGGCGTCGGGCCGGCCGCGCGGCCCGATGTTCATCGCACTCGGCACGGGCCTGCTCAATGGCTGGCTGACAGTCCAGACCGGTGGCATCGGCGCCGCCCTGTTGGGCCACGCACTGACGCGGCTGGCGATCTTCGTCTCAACCGGCAACGCTGGTGCGATGCGCGCGTGGATCGAAAGGGAGGAGCCGCTGGCGGCCGAGGCCGAGGACTTCCTCCCGACCGGCTGGGAGATCGTCCCCGACCACGAGCCCGGACTGCCGCAGTCGCAGCGGTGATGGCCGGCCCTGCCGGCCTCTACATCCACTTTCCCCTGCGAATCGGTCTGCCCGTACTGCGACTTCGTCGTCTACCAGGGCGCCGTGCGGGGTGGCGCCGACGGCACCGCGCGTCTGGTTGATGCCCTCGTGGCGGAAGTCTCGCTGCGTGGTCGCCGCTCCGAACTCGCCAGCGTGTATCTCGGCGGGGGCACGCCGTCGCTGCTGACGGCAGACCAGGTCGCCCGGTTGCTCGCCGCTGCTGACGATGCCTTCGGCCTGGCGCGCGATGTCGAGGTGACGATCGAGGTCAACCCAGGACCGGACGAGCGTGGCGATCTGGCCGGCTTCCGCGTTGCCGGTGTGAACCGCGTGAGCATCGGCGCGCAGTCATTCGTGGCGGGCGAACTGCGCCGGGTGGGCCGGCGGCATTCCCCCGACGACATCCGCGCGACGGTGATGGCGGCGTGCCAAGCCGGCTTCGACAACGTCAGCCTCGATCTGCTCTACGACGTGCCCGGGCAGACGTTCGCTTCCTGGCGTGCCAGTCTGGAGGCGGCGCTGAGCCTGCCGATCGAGCACATCTCGGCCTACTCGCTTGCGCTCGACGACCCCGATGTAGAGGGACTCACCGGCGCGCGCGGAGACCACCTGCCGGTACGCAGGGGAGCACGGCAGTGGCGCACGCAAGCACGATCTGAACAGGACGCTGATCGCGCGGCGGCGATGTACGAGCTGGCCGACGAGAGGCTCGAGGATGCTGGACTGACCTGGTACGAGATCTCGAACTGGGCCCGGTCGGGCAGACACAGCCGGCATAACCTCGCGTACTGGCGCGGCCCGGCCTGGGAAGCTGTCGGACCTGGCGCGCACCGCTACGACGGCCGCCGCACGCGCGGCTGGAACGCTGCCGGCCTCGGCGGCTACCTCGCGGCGCTCGAGTCCTGCAGGCTGCCGCCGGGCGGCCGGGAAATTGCCGACGAGCGGACCTCCCTGGCCGAGTGCGCCATGCTCCGCCTGCGCACGGCCGACGGCTTGCCGCCGGACCTGGCGCAGTCCCCGGACTTCGCCGCCGCCCTTGCGTGGGCGCGCGCAAACTGCCTGACGCAGCCCGCTCCGCGGGGAGGCGTACGCCTCACCCGCCGCGGGCGGCTGGTTGCCGACGAGCTGTTCGTTCGCCTGATGCCGGACTTCACGCCGGTGGCGGCCTGATCGCGGCCTAGGGCCTCCGCTTCAGGTGCCTGACGCCTGCCCAACAAGATGAACGAACTTATCTTCGTGCAACTCCCGGATCCTTGATCGTGGGTCAGTGTGCCGGACGGCTGGTGCGTTGACCTGCACGGATGAGGCTGGTACCATCGCCCCTTGACTGTTAGCACTCCGGGTGGGAGAGTGCTAACGATCTCGGAAGTGAAGTGAGGGTATGGCGCGTCGCAAGGGCCGGCCTGCCGGCCCACTGGACCCACGTTCACAGGCGATCCTGCGGGCGGTCATCGAGGAATATGTGACGTCGGCTGAGCCGGTCGGTAGCCAGATGTTGGTCGACCGCTACCGGCTCGATGTCAGTTCGGCCACCGTGCGCAACGTGATGGCTGAGCTCGAGCTGGCCGGCTACCTGACCCATCCGCACACTTCCGCGGGGCGCGTACCGACCGACGCCGGGTATCGCCTCTATGTCGAGGAAATCGCGCCGCGAAGGAGCATTGCGCCGGTCGAGCGGCTGATGATCCGCCACCAGTTCGGGCAGGTGGAGTTCGCCAGCGAGCAGTGGTTCCGACTCGCGGCGACGACCATCGCCGGCCTGACCCATGCCGCCGGTCTCGCCACGCCGGCCAAGCCACGCGCCTGTCGCCTGCGCCATCTCGACCTGGTGGCCACCAGCGCCAGCACCGCAAGCCTCGTCGTGGTGCTCGCCGAGGGCGCCGTAAAGCAGGAGCTCGTGCCGCTCGACGAGGGCTACGACCAGGGCGAGCTGGATGACGTCTCGCGCCTGCTCAACGAGCATCTCGACGGGTTGTCGGCACGCCAGGTGGCGCATCGTGTCGAGGCGCTCGAAGGGGATCGCGAGGCGCCCGGGCTGGCCCTACGCGTGGCGCAGCGCGTAGCGCGGATCCTGCATGAAACGGATGGGGCGACGGTCGAGGACATATTCTCGGACGGCCTCTTGAACGTGATGAATGAACCGGAGTTCACGCAGAGCGAGAAGCTGCGCCGTGTTTTCGGAGTGTTGCAGAACCGTGAGTATCTGGGCTCACTCGTGCGACGCCTCGCAGGCGCACCGGATGTACAAGTGCTCATCGGCGCCGAGAACGAGCCGCTGGAGATGCACGACGTCTCGCTGGTCCTCGCCGCGTACGGCCAACCCGGACGGGCCGTCGGCGTGGTGGGCGTGCTCGGGCCGACGCGGATGGCATACCCGCAGGCGATCGGCACCGTCCGGTACGTGAGCGGGCTGATGAACGAACTCGTGGAGCAGTTGTATAGATGACCGAACACCGACACCGCACGCGCGCCGAAGAGCGCATTGCCGAGCTCGACCTGTCGCCGCAGAAGCTGGCGGCCGAGATCGAGAGCCTGCGGGCAGAACTCGTCGGCGCTCAGCAGGAAGCGGTCGACAACCGCGCCGGCTGGCAGCGCACGGCAGCCGATTTCGCGAACTTCCGGCGGCGCACCGACCAGGACCGCGAACAGTCGCTCGGCCTGGCCAACGAGGCGCTGCTGGCCAAGCTGCTGGCGATAGTCGACGACTTCGACCGCGCGATCGCGGCCAAGCCGGATGACCTGCCGCAGACGGCGTGGGTCGACGGCATCGCCGCCATCGATCGCAAGCTCCGGCTGCTACTCGACTCGGAAGGGCTGACGCCGATCGAGGCCGTTGGACAGCCGTTCAACCCGCACGAGCACGAGGCAGTCGTGCAGGAGGAAACCAGCAACGTGCCCGACGGCACGGTTACCGCCGAACTCCAACGCGGCTACCGGATTCGCGATCGCGTACTGCGGCCGGCGATGGTCGCCGTTGCCAAGACACCTGAACACCACAACCCAACCAATTCCGGAGGAACCAACTGACCATGGGACGCATCATCGGCATCGATCTCGGCACGACCAACTCTGTCGTGGCGGTGATGGAGGGCGGCGAGCCAACTGTCATCCCCAGTGCGGAGGGCGGGCGGACGGTTCCGTCGGTCGTCGCCATTACCAAGTCGGGCGAGCGGCTCGTCGGCCAGGTCGCCAAGCGCCAGGCGATCACCAACCCGGCCAACACTGTCTACTCGATCAAGCGCTTCATGGGCCGTCGCTGGGACGACCCGGAGGTCAAGCGCGCCATGCAGCTGGTGCCGTTCAAGGTCGAGAAGGATCCCAAGAGCGACGGCGTGCGCGTCGTGCTGTCCGACGGCAAGAGCTACACGCCGCCCGAGATCAGCGCGATGATCCTGCAGAAGCTCAAGACCGACGCAGAGGCATACACCAACGAGAAGATCACCGAGGCGGTGATCACGGTGCCAGCCTATTTCGACGATACGCAACGCCAGGCGACCAAGGACGCCGGCCGCATCGCCGGGCTCGACGTCAAGCGGATCATCAACGAGCCCACGGCTTCCGCCCTGGCCTATGGCCTGGATAAGAAGAAGGACGAGCAGATCGCCGTCTACGACCTGGGCGGTGGCACGTTCGACATCTCGATCCTCGAGTTGGGCGACGGCGTGTTCGAGGTCAAGGCGACCAACGGCGATACGCACCTGGGCGGTGACGACTTCGACCAGCGCGTCATCGAATGGCTGCTGGCCGAGTTCAAGAAGGACCAGGGCATCGACCTGTCCAAGGACCAGCAAGCGCTGCAGCGGCTCAAGGAGGCGGCCGAGCGGGCGAAGATCGAGTTGTCGTCGACGACCTCGACCGAGATCAACCTGCCGTACATCAGCGGCGGCGGCGAGGCCGGTCCCAAGCACCTGGTGATGACTCTCACGCGGGCCAAGCTGGAAGATCTGGTCGCGGATCTGGTGGAGCGCACCAAGGGCCCCGTCCAGGCAGCCCTCAAGGATGCCGGGCTCAAGCCCGGTGACATCGACGAGGTGATCCTGGTCGGTGGCCAGACGCGTATGCCGGCCGTGGTCGAGGCGGTCAAGTCGATGTTCAACGGCAAGGAGCCGCACAAGGGCGTCAATCCCGACGAGGTCGTCGCGGTCGGCGCCGCCATCCAGGCCGGTGTGCTCGCTGGTGACGTCAAGGACGTACTGCTGCTCGACGTGACGCCACTCAGCCTGGGCATCGAGACCCTGGGCGGCGTGATGTCGCGCCTGATCGAGCGGAACACGACCATCCCCACGTCCAAGAGCCAGGTCTTCTCGACCGCTTCGGACAATCAGCCGCAGGTCGAGATCCACATCCTGCAGGGTGAGCGCGACATGGCCGGCGACAACAAGACGCTCGGCCGTTTCATCCTCGACGGCATCCCTTCCGCCCCGCGCGGCATTCCGCAGATCGAGGTCACCTTCGACATCGATGCCAACGGCATCCTGGACGTGAAGGCCAAGGACCGGGCCACGAACAAGGAGAAGCAGGTCCGCATCACGGCCAGCTCGATGCTGTCCAAGGACGATGTCGACCGGATGGTCCATGACGCGCAGGAGCACGCCGAGGAAGACCGCCAGCGACGCGAGGTGATCGAGACGCGCAACCAGGCGGACGCGTTGGCATTCCAGGCCGAGCGGACGCTGCGTGACCTGGGTGACAAGGTCAAGTCGGAAGCCAAGGCTGACGTGGAAACCAAGGTCAGTGCGCTGCGTGAGGCGCTCAAGGGCGATGACCTCGATGCCATTCGCTCCCGTTCGGCTGAACTCGCGTCATCTCTCCAGGGCGTCGGTACGGCCGCCTACGAGGCATCCGGTGACGCGGGGAACGGGGCTGCGCCGGATGGCGACGGGGCTACCGGCGCTGAGGCCGGTGAACAGGCCGGCGCCGAAGGTGAGGAAGCGGTCGAGGGCGAGTTCAAGGAGGTTTAGCCGCACTCAGCGGCGGGTCCTGCCCGGCGGTCGCGACCTCCGTCGGGTGGCGACTGCGCTGCGCGCAAAGCCACCCTCCTGCGGCGCGGCGACCGCCGGTCACCCGCCGCGGCCACGGCCGGAGGTGGTCAACCCGCCGACTGTCGCATCAGGCGTGGCCGCATGCCGCGCCACGTGCGGCAGTGAGGCGGGAATCACCGCCTGGGCCGGACAAGAGCGTCGCTGCAACGCCCTCTTGCAGTCAATTCCGCACCAGGCGCGTGCCTCTTGCCGCACTTTCTCGATCGTTCGCAGCTTCAGGGCACGCAACCTTCGGGATTGGTGCCCAGTGACCGCAGCGGGTGCGGAAGCGGGGTCGAAGTATCTGCATGTGGCGCGGTTACGGCTTGGGCAACGTGACATTACCGCGGCCGCTTTCTTCATAAACTCCCAGCGGGTGCGCGTCGCGGCCAGGAGCGACTAATGGCCCTTGACAGGGGTGATAGCCACCATATCTACTAAGTCCGGTAACTTAGTGGAATTAGTAGTGGAGTGGTGGAAGAAATGGCGCACGCGTGGTGGACGGTTCTGGCGTCGGTGGTCGTGGCCGTGCTTATCGGCTGCAGCGCAGAGGCGGCGCCGACCACCGCGCCGATGGTCACCCACCTGGGCTACTTCCCGAACATCACCCATGCGGCGGCGATCGCGGGCGTGGCCAACGGCTACTTCGTTGACGCCCAGCAGGGCGCGTCGGGCGTCGACACGCTTACTTTCAACGCGGGGCCCGATGCCGTCACGGCCATCTTGAGCGGCAGCCTGGACGCCACTTTCGTCGGTCCCAACCCGGCCATCAACGCGTTCGTGAAGTCGAACGGCGCAGCGATCCGCATCGTCGCCGGAGCGACCTCCGGCGGGGCCTTCTTTGTCGTCCGTGACGGCATCAACACGGCCCAGGACCTGCGTGGCAAGACGATCGCCACGCCGCAGCTGGGCAATACGCAGGACGTGGCCCTGCGATCGTGGCTGACGACGCAGGGCCTCACGGCAGACACGCAGGGCGGCGGCGATGTCTCGATCCTGCCGCAGTCGAACTCGCAGACGCTGCAAACCTTCATCGCCGGCCAGATCGACGGTGCCTGGGTGCCCGAACCGTGGGCTACGCGACTGCTCCAAGAGGGCGGCGGGCACGTGCTCGTGGACGAGCGCGACCTGTGGCCGAACGGCCAGTACGTGACCACCCTGCTGATCGTCCGGACCGAATTCCTGCAACAGCACCGCGACGTGGTCAAGCACCTCATCGAGGGCCTGCTCAAGTCGACCGACTATGTCAACGACCAGCCGGCCGAGGCGCAGGCCGCTGTCGGCACCGCGTTGACGCAATTGACCGGCAGCACGCTCCAGCCGCAGGTGATCTCGGCGGCGTGGGGCAACCTGACGTTCACCGTGGACCCGATCGCCGGCTCGTTGCAGAAGTCGGCCGACGAAGCATTGACTCTCGGATTCCTCGATTCGTCCGACCTGACCGGGATCTTCGACCTCAGCGTGCTCAACGAGGTGCTGAGCGCGGCCGGCCGGCCAACGGTCGCCCAGCCGTGAGTGTCATTGCAGTGGAGCGGCCGCCGGCCCCTGTGCCCGCCGCCGCGACCAACACCGTCCTCGCCGTGACCGATGTGCGTAAGTCTTACGGCCCGGTCGGCAACAACGTGCTCGCGCTCGACAGCATTTCGCTCGAAGTGCGGCGTGGCGAGTTCGTCTGCCTCGTCGGCGCGTCCGGCTGCGGCAAGACCACGTTGCTCAACCTGGTCAGCGGCCTCGACCGCCAGACGCGCGGCGAGATCAGCATCGACGGCCGTACGACACTGCTCTTCCAGGAAGCGGCACTGTTCCCATGGCTGACGGCCGCGGCCAATATCGAGCTGCCGCTGCGGTTGGCCAAGACCCCGCGCGACCAACGTCGCGCGGAGGTGGCCCAGCTGTTGGCGCTCGTCCATCTGGACGGTTTCGGCGACAAGCGGCCGCACGAGCTATCGGGCGGCATGCGCCAGCGCGTGGCGCTCGCCCGCGCTTTTGCCCAGCACGCCGACGTGCTGCTCATGGACGAGCCCTTCGGCGCGCTCGACGCAATGACGCGCGACCTGCTGCACGACGAGCTCGAGCGCATCTGGCTCGAGACCGGCGTGACCGTCGTCTTCGTCACCCACAACGTCCGCGAGGCCGTTCGGCTGAGTGACCGCATCATCGTGCTGACAAGCCGCCCGGGCCGCGTCGCGGAGGAGTTCGCGGTCGATCTGGGCAGGCCGCGCAACATTTCGTCGCCAGAGGTCGCCGAGCTGGCGTTCATCGTCACCGAACGGCTACGCGCCGAAGTAAGGCGGCACGCAGATGGCTGACCACGTCACGCGCCTGCCAGGGACGCGGCTCGACGCCGAGCTGCGCGGCATCGACGCACTCGACCTGCCGCTCCGGCCCGCGGTCGACCGGCTGCGCTCGATGTGGTCCGGCCTGTGGCCCAAGGTGGTCGCCATCGCCATCGTGCTCTTCCTGTGGCAGCTGGTGGTGTGGGCCAACTTTCGCCCCGAGTACATCCTGCCCGGACCGCTCACCGTGCTCGGCCGCCTCGCCCACGACGTGTTCGCGTCCGACCTGCCCCAGGCGACGCTGATCACGCTGCAGCGCGCGGCGATCGGCTTCACGCTGGCGCTGACCATCGGTTCGCTGCTCGGGCTTGCCATCATCCGTTCGCGGCTACTGCGTGCTGCCGTCGCATCGCTGATCACCGGCCTGCAGACCATGCCCTCGATCGCCTGGTTCCCGCTGGCCATCCTGATCTTCGGCCTGAACGAGACGGCCATCCTGTTCGTCGTCATCCTGGGTGCCGCGCCATCCATCGCCAACGGCCTGATCGCCGGTGTCGACCAGATCCCGCGCATCCTGCTGCGTGCCGGGCAGGTACTCGGCGCGCGCGGCCTGGCGCGCTACCGCTATGTGGTCATTCCGGCCGCGCTGCCGGCCTTCGTGGGCGGGCTCAAGCAGGGCTGGGCATTCGCGTGGCGCAGCCTGATGGCCGGTGAACTGCTGGTCATCATCGCCGGCCAGCCGTCGATCGGCGTGAGGCTCAACTTCGCGCGTGAGTTCTCCGACGCGCCCGGCCTGCTGGCGACGATGATCGTGATCCTGGCCATCGGCATCGCGGTCGACCTCATCCTCTTCGGGACACTCGACCGGACGATCCGGCGCCGATGGGGATTGATCGAGGCGTGAGCTAGCCGGCGCGCGGCGCCCCGCGCACCCGACTGAGTGACGTCCACGCTTCCGGCATGGAGGTGAGTTCGCGTACCCGTTCGGGCAACGTGTCGTCGACCAGATCTTGCAGGCTGGTCGACTCGAGCACTTCGCGCAGGCTCGCGCGAACGGCCACCCACACGTCGCGCAGCGCGCGCGCGGCGCCTGCGTACTCGACGTTCTCGACCCGCTCCCCGCGTACATAGGCAAGCGGGCCGTCGACGGCGCGGATCACGTCCGCGACGCTGATGTCCGCCGCCGGGCGCGCCAGCGCGTAACCGCCGTCGGCGCCACGTGTGCTCTTGACGATGCCAGTGTGCTTCAGGTCGAGCATGATCGTCTCGAGGAACTTCGAGGGGATTCCCTGGGCCTCGGAAATCTGGTCGCGCTTGAGCGGATGGCTGTCGGGTGAGGCAGCCAGTTCCGCGGCAGCTCGAACGGCATAGTCGGCCTTGGCGGAAACGCGCATGGGCTCATTGTCGGTTATCGAGCATGGCGGGTGTGCCTTCTTGCCACCTGCGGCGCGACGGCGCGCCGCAGGGTCCGCCGCTAAGATCGCCGAGTGCCCAATCCCGGAGGCCTTGAGCCGCTCATCCATGCCCACAATCTGACCAAGCGCTTCGGCACCTTCACGGCGGTCGACGCGATCGAATTCGACGTGGCACCCGGCGAGTCGTTTGGTTTCCTGGGTCCCAACGGCGCCGGCAAGACGTCGACCATGCGCATGATCGGCTGCACCTCGCCGGTCACCGACGGCGAGCTCGAGGTGCTCAGCATGGACCCGCGCCACGACGGCGCGCGGATTTGCTCGCGGCTCGGCGTGGTGCCCCAGGAGGACACGCTCGACAACGAGCTGACGGTGCGCGAGAACCTGATCATCTACGGGCGCTACTTCGGCCTCTCGCGCGCCGAGTGCGGCCGGCGCGCCGACGAATTGCTCGAGTTCGTGCAGCTGACCGACCGCGGCCGGGACCTGGTCGAGCCCCTGTCGGGCGGCATGAAGCGACGCTTGACCATCGCCCGCTCGCTGATCAACGAGCCCGACCTGATGCTCCTCGACGAACCCACCACGGGCCTCGATCCGCAGGCCCGCCACCTGCTCTGGGACCGCCTCTATCGACTGAAGCAACGGGGCGTGACGCTGGTACTCACGACCCACTACATGGATGAGGCCGAGCAGCTGTGCGATCGGTTGGTGGTCATGGACAAGGCCAGGATCGTCGCGGAGGGCACTCCGCTCGACCTGATCGCACAGTATTCGTCGCGCGAGGTCGCCGAGTTTCGCTTCCCGGCCGGCGTCCAGGAAACGCTCGACGGCAGTTTCGAGGGCCTGGCCGACCGGGTCGAGTGGCTGCCCGATCGCGTGCTGCTCTACGCCGAGGACGGCGATCGCGTCGTTGCAGCGTCACGCGAGCGCGGCATCCAACCGCTGACCGTGCTCGTCCGACGCTCGACGCTCGAGGACGTATTCCTGCGGCTGACCGGCCGCTCGCTTATCGAGTAGGCGGCCGCCCCATGACAACTCTGGCTCGTGAACGGCTCGCGCCGGTGCCACCCGTGGCGCCTACGTGGTGGACCATGGCGCGTGTCCTGGAGCATCGCGCGCTGCAATACCGGCGTACCTTCCGGGCCTCGATCTTCGGCTCGTTCATCAACCCGGCCCTGTTCCTCACGGCAATGGGCGTGGGTCTCGGTGCGTACGTAAACCAGGGCGCAACTGGCTCGCTGGGCGGAGGAAGCTATATCCAGTTCCTCGCCCCGGGGCTGCTCGCCGCGGCGCTCATGCAGACCGCGTCGTTCGAGTCGATGTTCCCCATCCTCGGCGGGCTGCAGTGGAACCGCATCTTCCACGCGATGTATGCGACCCCCATCCGGCCGCGTGACATCGCGCTCGGCAATATCGCCTGGATCGTGCTGCGCCTGACCCTGGTCGGGACCGTCTTCGCCGCCGTCATCGTGGCCTTCGGCGCCGCCGGTTCGCCGCTCATCGTGCTGGCGGTGCCGGCTGCCGTGTTGACCGGCATGGCCTTCGCGACGCCGATCGTCGCGTTCTCGGCGACCCAGCGTAGACCGGACACGTTCTCGAACATCTTCCGTTTCGGAATCACACCGCTGTTCCTGTTCAGCGGCACGTTCTTTCCGATCTCCAACCTGCCGCCGCTCATCCAGCCGATTGCCTGGCTATCGCCGCTCTGGCACGGTGTCGACCTGTGCCGCGCGCTGATGCTGGGCACGATCGGTGCCGACCCGCTGCTCGCGCTCATTCACGTGGTCGTGTTGGGTGCGATCGCCGTGCTCGGCACATTCGCCGCGATCCGGACGATGAACGCCCGCCTGGTGCGCGGATGACCGCTCTGCGCCTGACGCCGATGGTGCTCGGCGGCCGCTGGCCGCGCATGGTCGAGCGCAACCTGCTCGTCTACAAGCACGGCTGGCTGATCCTCCTCTCGGGCTTCTTCGAGCCGCTCTTCTACCTGCTCGGCATTGGCTTCGGGCTGGGCCAGATGGTCGGCGACGTGCCGGGGCCGGACGGCAACCCCATTCCGTACGCGCTGTTCATCGCACCGGCGCTGCTCGCCGCCTCGTCGATGAACGGGGCGATCACCGAAAGCACCTTCAACTTCTTCTTCAAGCTCAACTACGACAAGACCTTCGCGTCGATCCTGACCACGCCCATGTCACCGGCCGACATCTCCATCGGCGAGCTGGTCTGGGCACTCATTCGCGGCCTGCTGTACGTGATTGGCTTCCTGGCCGTCATCGTCCTGCTCGGGCTCGTTCGCTCGCCGCTGGTCATCCTGACCGTGCCGGGGGCCCTCTTGATCGGCTTCGCCTTTGCGTCGGTCGGCATGGCCGCGACTTCGTTCATGCGCACGTGGCAGGACTTCGATCTGATCCAGCTGGTGATCCTGCCCATGTTCCTATTTTCCGGCACGTTCTTCCCGCTCGACCGCTATCCCGACGCGGTGCGCCTGATCGTCCAGCTCACGCCGCTCTACCACGGCGTTGATCTGCTGCGCGGCCTGTCACTGGGCATCGTCGGCCCGGCCACGCTCGTCCATGTCGTGTACCTGACCGTGATGGGCCTGCTTGGCCTGGCCGTCGTCTCGCGCCGCCTCGACCGGCTGCTGCTGCGCTAGGCCTGCATCACCGCCAGCGCCCGTTCGACGGCCAGGTCCGAGCGGAGGGCCCGATCGACCAAGGCGCGGATGCGATATGCGACCCCGACGCCCTGGTCGTCGAACGTCGCCGGCGCGTCGGCGGGAATCGGTACGTTCAGGCTGACTCCGTTGCGGAAGGCCTGCGGGTCGACTGCAGCCGAGAAGATCACGATATTGCTCAGTCGATTTGGCGCCTTGACGTCCGCCTGCAGCTCGAGCCGCCCGCCGCGGCCCGACCCGGCACTCGGCCACGTCACCGTCACCTCGATCTGCGAGCCGGCGAGTGCTGGCGGCAATGGCTTGACCGCGATCGAGGCGTCGCCCGCCTGCCACACGTCGAACAACGCGCCCGAGTCGAGGCGCACCGCGCCAGAACGCAGGTAGTCGATGTTCTGCTTCACGTCGACCAGCGCGGCGACACGCTCGTCACCGTGCATTGCGATCGCCGACCCCTCCCAGCCCGGTGTGGGTCCCGCGCGCAGGCCGAGCACGTTGCCGTCCGCGTCCTTAAGCCCACGCACGGCGCGCGCTCGGATGACCGGGAGGCGGTGACGACCATCGCATCGGCGAGTGACATCTGTCCGGCATGCCTCCTGTTGGCTGAAGCCACGCTTGATGTCGGCGAAATCTAGCAGTGCGGCGGCTGCATGCGGCCGACCAGCCGGCTGGTGGATGCCGCGGCGGGCGCCCACTCAAGCGTCTGTGCGCCCACGAATGACATGTAGTCGCGCAGCGCGGCGCGCAGGGCCGCGACGAAGCCTTCCGCGCGGCGTGGCGCAAAGCCTTCCTCCCAGTGCGCCCCAAGCATGCGCAGCACCCTCTCCTTGCGGTCGAATCGCGGCTCGATCCGGCCGACAAGCCGCTCGCCGAACAGGATCGGCAGCACGTAGTAGCCCCAGCGCCGCTTGTGCTCGGGCACGTAGACCTCCCAGATGTAGTCGAAGTCCCACAGCTGCTTGAGCAGCCGCCGGTCCCACATGAGCGGGTCGAGCGGAGCGATGAAGGCCACCGACTGGCTGGAGAAGGCTGCGTCCGATGAGTCGGCCGCCCGCGTCAGCATGGTCAGGTCGCCGGCCACGACATAGCGAACGTCGCGCAGACCCTCGACGTCCACCGGCACCAGCTCGCCACGCTCCACGAGCTCGGCGGTCCGCCGCCGGCGCTGCGCCGCGTCGCCCGTGCCATACATCAGCTCGGTCGGGGCCGATGGCGAGGTCAGGCCCGAACCGCGAAAGCGCGACAGCAGGCGGTGCAGCGTTGCATCCTCTTCACTCTCGCGGCGCAGCAGAACCTCCCTCGGCACCAGCCGATCGATCAGGTCGTAGTAGCGGCGGTTCCCGTCGCGCCGTGCGACACCGACGCGGCCGGTCACGAACAGCGCCTCGAGCACTGCCCGTCCAGCGCGGGTAGGCGCCCACCACCAGTCGATCGAGTGGTTGTGCTCGGCGAACGCGGCCGTCGACAGCGGCCCTTCCGCGGCGATGCGTTCGAGGATCGAGTTGGCCACATCCGCCTGCTCGGTCAGGATTCCGTCGTGCTCGCCGGCGACCGCACTGCTGGCCGCGTAGCGCTCGCCATACCGCTGCCAGATGAGCCGATAGTGCGGCAACTGGTCGAGTGGCACGATGTTCAGGCCCTTGTTGTAGATCTCGATCAGCCGCCGATCGGGCCCGTACAGCCACTGCTCGCACCATTCGCGCCGGTACCCGGCGACGCGCGCATGGAGCACCAGGTCATGGTTGCGCGCACCGGGCACCTCGAGCGGGTCGAACTGCAGCAGGCCCAGGCGCTCGATCACGGTGAGCACACTCTGAGGCTCGGGCGGCAGCGAGCGGGCCGGCGCCAGCCCGTGTCGCAGCGACATGAAGCGCCGGGCGGTTGCCCGGTCGATGTGCACCGGCGGCCTGGTCGGCGCCGCAATCGCGGGGGGCGGGTTCATCCTTTCCTATACTCGGCTACGAATGGCAACCACGCGCGACTACTACGAGATCCTGGGCCTGGCCCGTGGCGCGAGCGACGACGAGATCAAGCGCTCGTTCCGCAAGCTGGCCCAGCAATGGCATCCCGACGTCAACACCTCGGCCGAGGCCGACCTCCGCTTCAAGGAGATCAATGAGGCCTACCAGGTCTTGTCCGATCCGCAACGCCGGCAGGCCTATGACGTGTTCGGCCATGCCGGCGTCGGGGGCGCCTCTGGTGAGGGGTTCGACCCGTTCGGTGGTTTCGCGGGCGGGACCAGTTTCAACGGTTTCGGCGACCTGTTCGACGCGTTCTTCGGGGGCGCGGCGGGAGGCATGGGTCGCCGCCAGCGCGTACCCACCGGCGCGGACCTGCGCTACGACCTGCAGCTGACCTTTGCCGAATCGATCAGTGGTGCCGAGACGGAGATCGAGTTCACGGCGCTCGCACGCTGCGAGACTTGCGGCGGCACGGGTGCCGAGCCGGGCACGCAGCCGATGACCTGCCCGCGCTGCGGCGGCACCGGCGAGCTGCGTGCGGTGCGTGCGACGATGCTCGGCCAGATCGTCAATGTGACCATGTGTGACCGCTGCCACGGCACCGGCAAGGTCGTGGAGACGCCCTGCCACACGTGTCGTGGCGACGGCCGCGTCGAGCGCAAGCGCCACTTGCGGGTGACCGTGCCGGCTGGCATCGACGACGGCCACCAGATTCGCCTCACCGGCGAGGGTGAGGCTGCGCCGCGTGGCGGCGCGCCGGGCAACCTGTACGTCGTCGCTCACGTGGCCCGCCACCCGCTGCTGCGCCGCCAGGACAGCGAGCTGTTCTACGAGCTATCCCTGTCGATCACCCAGGCCGCGCTGGGCGCGAGTGTGAGCGTGCCCACCGCCGATGGCGAAGAGACCGTCGACATCCGGCCGGGAACCCAGGCCGGCAGCGAGATCCGGCTGCGCGGCCGGGGCGTGCCGCACCTGCGCCGGCCCGGCGTGCGCGGCGACGTCCATGTGCTCGTCGAGGTTCACGTGCCGAGTCGATTGACCCATCGCCAGCGGGAGTTGCTCGAGCAGCTCGCGGTCGAGATGGACGAGGTCGAGGAGGCGGCCGACGAGACGGCTCCAGCCGACCAGGCCGACGGTGCAGCACGCGTCAAGCCGGCCACGCGGCGCCGCCCGCGTCGGCCCGGCCTGCGCGACCGACTGCGGGACGCGATCAGCTGACCGACTCGTCGCGGTCGCCGGACGACGGAACGACCGCCGGCGGCAGCTGGATCGAGCTTTCGGTCACGGCCGATAGCGAGGCGGTCGAGCAGGTCAGCGAGATCCTGGCTCGCGTGTGCCCCGGCGGAGTCGCTGTCGAGGCGCCGTTCGAGACGCTCAACGAAGGCCTCGCCGCGCGCATCGACGTGTCGCGCCCGGCGGTGGTGCGTGGCTACTTGCCGGCGCTCGACCAGCTCGCGGTGGATGCCGCCGTCGACGAGGTGTACACGGCGCTCGGCCACCTGCAGGCTTTCGAGCTGCGCCCGATCGGCGAACTCAAGACGCGCGTCGTCCACGAGGAGGACTGGGCCGCGGCCTGGAAGGAGCACTTCCCGGTGCTGCGTGTCGGCCGCCATCTGGTCATCCGCCCGACCTGGCGCGAGCACGCGGCGCTGCCTGCCGACGTCGTCATCACGCTCGATCCGGGCATGGCCTTCGGTACCGGTCTGCACCCGACGACCCGCCTGTGCCTGACGGGGATCGAGAATTGGGCCGACGCTGGGCTGGTGGATGGTGCCCGCGCGCTCGACGTGGGCTCCGGGTCGGGCATCCTGGCCATCGCCGCCGGGCTGCTCGGCGCCGCCTCAGTGCTGGCCGTCGACACTGACCCGCTGGCGGTCGAGACAACGCGACGGAACGCCGCCGGCAACGGGCTCGGTGACATCATCGACGCTCGACGTGCCAGCCTGCCATTGTCTCCGCCGGCGACCTTCGATCTCGTGCTCGCCAACCTGATCGCCGGCCTGCTGGTCGACCTGGCGCCCGAATTGGCGGCTGTGCTGGGGCCCACCAGTCGGTTGCTGGCCGGCGGGATCTTCGGCGAGCGGGAGGCGGACGTCCGCACGGCGTTCGAGCAAGCAGGCCTGCGCGTGATCGGGCGGCTGGTGGAAACGGACTGGATCGCGCTCGAGGCGGTTCACTAACATCGCGGCCATGACCGACGAGTGTCTCTTCTGCCGGATCGTTCGCGATGAGATTCCAGCGGAGATCGTCCTCCGCGACGATCAGGTCGTCGCCTTTCGCGACATCAACCCGCGCGCACCAACCCACATCCTGGTGGTACCTGTCCGGCACATCGGTTCGGCCGCTGAACTGACCGAAGCCGACGGGCCGCTGCTCGGCCACCTCTTCGCCGTTGCCGCCCAGCTCGCCCGCGACGCAGGCGTTGCGGAGCACGGCTACCGGCTGGTAACCAATGCGGGCTCGGCCGCGGGCCAGAGCGTGCCGCACCTGCACTTCCACCTGATGGGCGGCCGATCCATGGGTTGGCCGCCGGGCTAGGTCTCGGTCTCGACCAGCTGCAGGGGCGTGGCGGCGCCAACCCACGCCTGGACGTCGGAACGCCTGATCTTGAGCGTGTGGGTGCGCGGGAAGTCGGCCTCCGGCCAGATCCGAAAGTCCACCACGCGCTGATGCATGCCCAGGCGCACGTTTGCCGCGCGAATGAGTGGCTCAATTCTCGCCCGCAGGGCGGCCTCCTCTGCGGGCGTCGCGGGAGCAGGCGGGGCGGGCGAGTTGGGTGTGATGAGCGGTGGTGCGTCGGGCGAGAGGACCACTGCCTCGATGCGGCCGGGCGAAGTCTCGATGACAACCGCCTGCTCGAGTCCGACATCGGCGAGTACGTTCTCGATGTCCTCGGGGTACACGTTGAGGCCGTTGGGCAGGACGATGATGTTCTTCGTGCGGCCGAGCAGGACGAGGTTGCCGCGCTCGTCGAAACGGCCCACGTCACCCGTCCGGTACCAGCCGTCGTCGGTCTTCGCCGCTGCCGTCGCGGCCGGATCCTGCCAGTAGCCCTCGAAGACCGTGGCGCCGCCGATCAGGATCTCGCGTGTGCCCTCGGCCAGGCGCAGCTGGACGGGCTTGGTGACCTTGCCCACCGTGGCTGTCGGGTGATCGTCCTCGCGCGTCGCCGCGACCGGCCCGCATTCGGTCGCGCCGTAGCCCTGCAGCACGACGACGCCCAGGCTCTGCCAGTTCTGCTGAAGCACGGGCGGCAGGTACGCGCCGGCCGAGACCATCAGGCGCAGCTCGCCGCCGAGTTGCTGGTGCACCTGGCGGAAGAGCAGCCGGCGCGCCCAGTAAGGCAGGAGACGAGCGATGCGCAGGGCTCGCTGGAACGTTTTCGCGCGGCCCTGGCGGTTGACCTCGCGCTCCAGGCCGAGCCAGAAGATCTCGAGTAGCTGGGGTACGAGGACCATCGTGGTCACGCGCTCTTCGCGCAGCGACTCGAAGATCACCCGAGGCGTGCGCGAGCGGACCCACCTGATATGGGCGCCGATCATCGTCCCGTACATGATGATCGGGGCCTGCTCGAAGAGGTGCGAGGCGGGTAGCAGGCTCACCGTTCGATGCTCGCGCGGGGGCAGGATCTTGTCGATCGCTTCGAGCGTGGCAAGGATGTTGCCGTGGGTCAGCATGACGCCCTTCGGCACACCGGTCGTGCCCGAGGTGTAGATGACCTCGAACAGGTCAGTGCGGGTGGGTCGCGGCCAGGCGTCGACCTGCGCCTCCCAGTCGTCGGGAAACGAGGCGTAGCCACCCTCGTCGCTGCCCGCCGCGTTGTCGTGCGACGGCTCCGAGGCGAGCCACTCGACGGTGTGGATGCTCAGGTGTTCGAGCCCCGATCCCTGCGGCTGCGGAGCGTCGAACCCGGTACCGATGGCCAGGAATCGCGCGCCGGCGCTCTCCGCGATGCGACGCAACACGTCGGGGGCCATGCGCAGGTCGAGCGGCACGATGACGACGCCGGCGCGCGTCGCGCCGAAGTAGACTGCCGGCAGCGCCGGCGTCGATGGGCTCCATGTGAGCAGCCGGTCGCCCGGCTTAAGGCCCAGCTCGCGCAGCCGCCACGCGACGAGTTTCGAGTAATAGACCACGTCACGTGCCGACCACGGCAGTTCGCTGCCCTCGTCGGTGCGCAGGACCATCTGTTCGCTTCCGTGCCAGCGCGTGGCTGCGTCCTCGATCAGGTCGAGCAGCGAAGTGAACGCGCGAGGATCGGGTACCTCCCAGCCCATCGCCGCCGAGTCTAGTCGCGGCAGCCGGCTCGACTGGCCACGCTCAGACGACTTTTCCCGGTTACCTGTACCGAATCTGGCGGACCTCAGCCTGACCCCAGGCACTTGGCATCACCGCCGCGAGCGCCCATTGCGATCAGGAGCGCAGGCCAGCCGCGGCCTGCGCCAAACGCACGACTCGTCCAGCGCGGCCAGCAGAAGACTGGGGCCGGGGTGCTGCGGTCAGGCAGACGCGGAGGAGAAGTGCGGGGAAGAAGCGGGAACAATCGTATGCCGGATTGGCGCGCGCCCGCCCCGTTCATACGCTCTGTTCAGGGGCTCGGCGCCAAGGCCGTTAGCGCCTCGAATTCATCGTCGGTGAGCTCGATATTGAGCGCGCCAAGGTTCTGGCGGACGTGCGCGATCGACAGCGATCCCGGGATCGGCAGCATCGCCGGCGAGCGGCGTAGCAGCCAAGCGAGGGTGATCTGCGCGGGCGTGGCGCCACGGCGCCGGGCGATGTCCGCGACGGCTGGGCCGCCTTCGGCGCGCAGCGGGAAGAACGGCACGAAGACGATGCCTTTACCAGCGCAGTAGTCGACCACCTGGTCCCACCCGCGCTCGGCAAGGTTGTAGTGGTTCTGAACCGCCGCGATGGGCACCACGCGGCGCGCGCGTTCGATCTGCTCGACGGTCACCTGCGACAGGCCAACGTGCCTGATCGCGCCGCGCTCTACGTATTCCCTGATCGTGCCCAGGCTGTCCTCGAGCGGCGTCTCGGGGTCCACGCGGTGCAGGTAGTACAGGTCGATCGTATCCGTCTGCAGGCGGTGCAGGCTCTCCTCGATCTGCTCGCGCAGCACAGGCGGCCTGCCGGTCCCGGGGCGAAAGCCGCCCTTGGTCGCCACAACTACGCCGTCATGCGCCCGGCCGAGTGCCTCGCCGATCGTCGTCTCGCTTTCGCCGCTGGTGTAGGTGTAGGCGGTGTCGATCAGCTGGACGCCTGCTTCGACAGCGTCGCGGATCAGCTGTACGTGGTCGCCGGTGTGCGTCAGCCGGTTGGTCCCGAGCCCGATTCGGGCAAGATCGTCCATACCGGGTGCGCCGTCTGCCATACCGTCACGGTATCGCGGTACGCAATTCCCGGCTCGCGCAATCCACTACGAATACGTGGCTGTTCCGACCCTCACTTCAGGATCAGCAGGGCATCGCGGTCGACGCGTACCGATCCCGACTTCGCGTTCTTGTGCCCCAATACGGTCACGGTCCAATTGCGGTCGGGCGCCGAGTCGCGCTAGACTGCGGCAGCCCGTGGCGCGGCTGACGGCACTGTCGACTCGGCCGTCCGCACCGCGCGAAGACGTGAATCGGGATCCGGCGCCGAGACATGAAGATGGGCGTGAAGTCGTGCCGGCGGGAGGTGATACCGGAATTGGCTGAAGTCCGCGTTGGCGAAAACGAGACTTTCGAGAGCGCCCTGCGACGCTTCAACAAGAAGATCCAGCAGAGCGGCATTCTCGCGGAGGCTCGCCGACGCGAGCACTACGAGAAGCCCAGCGTCAAGCGCAAGCGCAAGGAAGCAAAGCGCAAGAAGGCCGCCCGCTCGGAGTAGTCGTCGCGCCGATTGACCGTTGGTCGGTCGGCCGGCTCGACTCCCAGCCGGCCCGGCCACGGGCCCCGGCCCCAGGAACGCTAAACCGGTGACTCTCTCAAGTAGGCTCCAGCAGGATCTCACCGACGCCATGCGCAGTCGCGACGAGTTGCGTCGCGACACGTTGCGCATGGCGATTGCTGCTGCCTACAACGCGCACAAGGAGGCTGGCCGCGAGCTGACCGATGACGAGGTGGTGCAGGTCCTCGGCCGCGAGATCAAGAAGCGGCGCGAGGCGATCGATGCCTATCGCCAGGGTGGCCGAGAGGCCGCGGCTGATCGTGAACAGGCCGAGGCGGAGATTCTCGCGGCATACATGCCCGAACAACTCGAGGAAGCCGAGCTCCTGCGGTTGATCGAGCAGGCCATAGCCCACGTGGACGCGCAGTCGCCGCGTGACATGGGCAAGGTAATGGCCGCAGTCATGCCCACGCTTCGCGCCCGGGCCGACGGCAAGCGGGTCAGTGCGCTGGTGGCGCGCGAGCTGGCGCAGCGCGATCTCGCGCTGCACCAACACTGAGGCCGCACGCGTGCTCGCACGATCGGCGCCGATGCAGAACTTCGTCCGTGCAGACGGGGGCCGCTTCCTCTTGGTCGGCCTGCTCCTCGCGCTGGCGCTCGGCGCTGTGCTGGGGCTCGATGCGCTGCCGGCGCCGTTCAGCGGCGGCAGTCCGGTCGTCAATGGAGTTGCCACGGTCGACATACGCGCACCGCGGGCACTTACCTATGAGAGCGACGCGGCCACGCAGGCGGCGCGCGACGAGGCCAGTGCGCAGGTGCCGCCTCAGTACAACTACAACGGCGATCGGGCCCAACTGATCGCCGAGCAGCAGCTCAACGCGCTCCAGGACGAGCTCGCGCCGGTCGACGCCGCGTTCGCCGCCGTGCTGCCCGACTCCGCGCGCCAACAGGCGCTGCGCCTCGCGATCCCGTCGCTCTCCAACAGCGCCGCGATCACGCTCTCCCGCCTCGACCAATCGGCGTGGACGTCGTTGCGCTCCGAGATCATGCGCGTACTCGGGGCGACCGAGCGTCAGGAGGTGCGTGACACGCTGCTGGCCGACGTCCGCTCGGGCATCACCGACCAGATCAGCGCGACCTTCCCGGCCGACCAGCGCGCCCTCGCCGCACAGATCATTGCGCCCCTCGTGGTTGCCAACTCCACGTTCGACGCCCAGGCGACCCAAGCGGCCAAGGCCCAGGCTGCCAGCGCAGTGGCGCCGGTGCTCTTCACCTTCCGCAAGGGCGAGATCATCGTCCAGTCCGGCGAGCGCCTCGACGACGTGTCGCGCGAGAAACTCGACCAGTTCGGCCTGCTCGACCCGCAACCTGACCTGGCGCGTGCCGCCGGTTGGCTGGCCCTGGCGGCGCTCGCGGTCGTGCTGATGCTGGCCTGGCTGTGGCGCTTCCGGCCGCATATCTGGCATCGCAACTCGGCCCTCTTGCTCATCGCGTTGCTGGTGATCGGCGTTGCGCTCGCGCTGAAGGCGACGGGTGATCGGTCGGTGCTGCCGTACATCCTGCCCACTGCCGCTGCCGGGCTCCTGCTCACAGTGCTGCTCGACGCCGGCGCGGCGCTGATGATCACCGCGCTGCTCGCGCTGCTCGCCGGTGCGATCGTGGGCTCGGTCGAATTCGCCGCCTACGTCCTGCTCGGCGGGGCGGCCGGTATCATCGTCGTTCGTCGCGGCGAACGTTTCAGCCAGTTCATCCAGGCGGCAATCGCCATCGCCGTCGTCAATCTGGCCGTTGTCGGCATCTTCACGCTGCTCGGCGACCGCGACATCACCGGCCTGCTCGAGCTCGGCGGGGCGAGCCTGGCTTCCGGACTGGGGGCTGGGCTGGCGGCGGTCGGTTCATTCCTGCTGGTCGGTAATGTTTTTGGCATCACCACCTCGTTTCAGTTGCTCGAGCTGGCCAACCCCTCGCAGCCGCTGCTGCGCCGGCTGCTGCTCGAGGCTCCCGGCACCTACCACCACTCGCTGATGGTTGGCAACCTCGCCGAGCGCGCGGCCGAGGCGATCGGAGGCGACCCGTTGGTCGCACGCGTGGCGGCCTACTACCACGACGTGGGCAAGCTGGCCAACCCGCTGGCGTACATCGAGAACCAGACGGGCGAGAACGTCCACGACGATCTGACGTCCGAACAATCGGTCGCGCTGCTGAAGGCGCACGTCGCCAACGGCATCGATCTGGCCTACCAGTACAAGCTGCCCAAGCCGATCATCGCGTTCATCCCGCAGCACCATGGCACCGCGCTGATGAGCTACTTCTACCATCGGGCGAAGGAGCAGGCGGGCGCCGGAGGAACGGTCGACGAAGCGCGCTTCCGGCACTCGGGACCCAAGCCGCAGTCGCGCGAGGCGGCCATCCTGATGCTGGCCGACAGCGTCGAGGCGTCGGTCCGCTCGTTGAGCGCGCACGACGAGCCGGCCATCAGGGCAATGGTCGCGCGGATCATCCGCGAGCGGCTCGAGGACGGGCAGTTCGACGAGTGCGACCTGACCCTGCGCGACCTGGAGCGAATTCGGGAGGCCTTCGTGGCCCAGTTGTTGGGCATGTACCACCGCCGCATCGAGTATCCACAGAACAAGATCGTGGAGATCGAGTCGCGGCGAGCGGCCGTCTAGCCGCTGTGCCCGGTACGCGACGCTCGTGCGCTGCGGAGGCGCGGCTGCGTCGGGGGTCGGCCACGTAGGCGCTTTCTACCTGCCGCCGTGGCGGATCGACATCACCGTGCGGCCGGACATCATCGGCCCGCTCCCCGTCGCGCGCGTCGAGCTCGCGCGACGCGCGGCCGCCGCGCTGGCCACCTCGTTTGCGCCGGCCCCGGCGGCACTCGGCGTGATCCTGTCCGACGACCGCGAGCTAGCCGCACTGAACCGCGAGCACCTGGGCCATGAAGGGCCGACCGACGTCCTGTCCTTCCCGATGCTTCCGCCGGCGGCCTTCCCAGAGCACGAGGGCCAGGATCCAGACCTGCCCCGGGAACCGGTGCCACTGCCCATTGACCGACGCTTCCCTGTGCCACCGGGCCGGCGCCGGCACCTTGGCGACGTGGTCGTTTCGGTCGAGCGTGCGACTGCACAAGCGAGCGAGGGGCGCGGTGGCCAGACCGGCGACGTGGGCTGGTCGGCGGCCGATGAAATGTGCCTGCTGGTCGTCCACGGCGTGCTGCACGTGTGCGGCTGGGACCACGCGCGGCCGCAGGAGGAGGCCGCCATGCGCCGGCTGGAACGTGATCTACTGGAGCGGAAATGACCGAGGCTCACCAACACGAACACCACCAGCACGACTGGCGGAGTGAGCTGCTCGCACTGCGCGACGCCGCCAGCCACTACTATCGCCACCAGTTCGACTTCCACGGCCGCCCACCGGTGGCGGGCTGGGAAGGTCCCCAGTACTACCCGCCTTCGGAGGCCTGGCGACTGGTGGCGCGGCTGGACCGTGACGTCCCGGGAGTGGGCCAGATGGTCGAGCTGGCGACGTCCACCGGCCAGCTGCGCGAGATGATGATCGCCGGCCAGCTGGTCTTCGAGGCCGCCGGTGATGCGCGGCGGCTGGCTGCCTACCTGAGCCACGACGCCCAGGGCTACGAGGAGCTGTTCGTGCCCTTCCGCGACGAGACCTCGGGCAACGAGACGTACGGCGCGGGCCGCTACCTCGAGGTGCCCTACGAGTCCGGACAGGCCGACTTCGAGCTCGACTTCAACTTCGCCTACAACCCGTCGTGCGCCTATTCGCCAGCCTACGATTGCCCCTACCCGCCACCCGGCAACCGCCTGTCGATCGCCGTCACTGCGGGCGAGAAGCTGCCCTTTCCCGCGTCCTAACGCCCCCGTAGCGCCGGGCGGGTCGCCGAACAGCTCCGAGCTCGTCGTCCGCTAGCGAACCGCTGCGGGCCATCGACGCTACGATGGCAAAGCCCGGTCGAGACATCGCCCGGGTCGTCGGCGTGTCCGCCGAACCGGACGTCGGAAGAGATGAAGATCGTCGTGGGCCTGGGCAATCCGGGCAAGCAGTACGAAGACACGCGCCACAACGTCGGCTGGATGGTGCTCGACCGGCTGGCCGAGCGGGCCGGCTGGGTCGGCCACGCCCGCGCGCGCGATGCTGCCGCGAGCGTCCACGGCCGTTACCGGGACCTCGACCTGATGCTCGTCAAGCCGACCACGTTCATGAACCTGTCCGGCCTCGCCGTGCGCAAGGTGCTCGCTCGCCAACGAGCGCCGCTCGACGATCTGCTGGTGGTCGTCGACGACTTCGACCTGCCGCTCGGCCGCATCCGCCTGCGCGCGGAGGGCAGCGCCGGCACACACAACGGGCTGCGCTCGATCGTCGGCGAGTTGAGCACCCAGAAGTTCGCGCGGCTGCGCGTGGGCATCGGTGAGCCGTCCGCGGCGGCGATCGACCACGTCCTCAGCCGCTTCACCTCAGACGAACGCAAGGTACTCGACGAGGTCCTTGACGCGGCTGCCGACGCAGTCGAGGACTGGGCCCGCGAGGGACCTGCGCGCGCCGCGAACCGGTGGAACGCATGGACGTCCGAACCAGTGGCGAAGGCGGGCCAGGCAGTGGAACCGACGAGCCCCGAGAGCAGGCCCGATGAGCCGCAGATAGTGCGCCACGCGACCGGCTGGCGGAAGTTGCTGCGTCGTGGCTGAGACATCCGTCCGCGTGCGCGGCCGGACGACGCGCGAGCGACGTCTTGCCGAACACGTGGCGGCCGAGTATGCGCTGACGGAGCGCGCGCGGGCGGAGCAGGTCAATCCACGCGGCCGGCTGCCCGACCTTTCGCCACTCGCTCAGCTTCTGGCGCGCTCGGGCGAGCTGCAGGCGCTCGCCGAGCGCTACCGGACCGTGCGCGAGGGTCGGGTTGGCCAGGCGTTGCGCCACGTCAGCTACGCGGCAATGCCCCACGGTGCAAAGTCCTTCCTTGCCGCGGGCCTTGCCGTCGCCGGCAAAGAGCGCATGGTCTGGATCGCGCGCGACGCTGAAATTGCCGATCGCGTGGCCGAGGAGCTCGTCGCGTGGCTGGGCGACGCCGAATTGGTGGTGGTCCTCGAGCCGCGAACGTCGCTGGCCTACGAGCGATCGGAGCTGGTCCGCGACGAGAGCGCGGATCGCGTTGCGGCGCTCGCCGCGTGGCGCTCGCAGCGCCCGAAGGTGCTCGTTGCCAGCGTCCAGGCGCTCTTCCAGCACACGCTTGCGCCGCATGAGCTGCCTGCCCGGCCAATGACGATCAGCAGCGGCCAGCGTGTCAGTCAGGAGCGTGTACTGCACGAACTGATCGACCTCGGCTACGAGGCTCTGCCGGAGGTGGCCGGCCGCGGCGAGTTCGCGCGCCGGGGCGGGATCGTCGACGTGTTCCCCGCCGGTCAGCCGCTGCCCATCCGCGTGGAATGGTTCGGCGACCAGATCGAGTCGCTGCGTGCCTTCGACCCGGCCAATCAGCGCGGCATCCGCGCGGTCGACTCAGTCAGCCTGCTGCCGGCGAGTGAGTTCCTTCTGGGGGCCGAGGCTGGCAGCCGCCTGCGCGAGCGGCTGGGCGGGGCATCAGCTCGGCTGTCGGCCGATCTGCAGGCCGACCTGGCGCTCCTCGAACACGGCCAGCTGGCGGACGCCGCGGAGGTATGGGCCGGCCACCTGGCGCCGACGACCGGGCTCGACCACGTCGCTGACGAGATCTGGGTGATCGACGAGCCGGCAGACATCACCGCGGCGGCCGACTTTCTGTGGTCACAGGCCGACGAGCGCCGGACCGAGCTGGAGAAGGCCGGTGTCCTGGCACGCGGATGGCCGGAGCCGTACCCGCCACGGCGTGAGTGGAAACAGCGTCTGAACGCCGCGCGGACCCTCGAACTGACCTGGGAGAGCGACGCGCCCGACGCGCCGCCGGGCGGCAACCCGTTCGGCTGGCACGAGCCGGTGTTGCCACCCCAGGCCATTCGCGATCTGGCCGGGACCGTGACGCGGTGGCGTGCGGAGGGCGCCCGCGTGGTGCTCGCGTCCGACCAGGCAGCGCGCCTGTCGGAGCTGTTGGCTGAAGCGGACATCATCGCCGCGCCGGTCGACCGTTTGGTCGAGCCGCCGCCACTGGGTGGCCTGATATTGATCGATCGCAGCCTCAATTCGGGCTTTGCCGCTGGCCCGGAGGGCATGGTCCTGGTCACGGACCGCGAGCTGTTCGGCGCCGTGCGCGTGCGCCGCCCGCGCGTGCTCCGGCGGGCTGTGTCACGCGACGTACTCGAGCGCCTGCAGCCGGGCGAACTGGTGGTGCACATCGACCATGGCATCGCGCGCTACGCGGGGATGACCCGCCGCTCTGCCGGCGGGGAGGGCAGCGAGGAGCGCGATTTCCTCGAGTTGCACTTCGCCGAGGGCGGCCGGATGTGGGTGCCGGTCGAGCAGATCGAACGCATCTCGCGCTACTCCGGCGGCGAGAATCCACACCTTTCGCGGCTCGGCGGCGGGGAATGGCAACGGACCAAGACACGTGTCCGAAAGGCGGTCACCGATCTCGCCGAGGAGCTGCTCGCGCTGTACTCCGCCCGCGAGCGGGCGCAGGGCCGGCCGGTCAACGAGGACACGCCATGGCAGCAGGAACTGGAGGCGGCGTTCCCCTACGAGGAGACGTTCGACCAGCTGCGTGCGACCGCGGAGGCCAAGGCCGATCTCGAGCGCGGCCGGCCGATGGACCGGCTGGTGGTCGGCGACGTTGGTTACGGCAAGACCGAGGTCGCGCTGCGCGCGGCGTTCAAGGTGATCGCCGACGGCATGCAGGTGGCCGTCCTGGTGCCCACGACCGTGCTCGCAGCGCAGCATCTCGAGACGTTCCGCCAGCGCTTCGCGGCGTATCCCTTCACGGTGCGCATGCTCAGCCGTTTCGTGGATCCCGACCACCAGCGCGAGGTCGTCGCCGGGCTGGCAGCCGGCTCGGTCGATCTCGTCATCGGCACCCACCGGCTGCTGTCGAAGGACGTCCGCTTCCGCAACCTGGGGTTGGTGGTGGTCGACGAGGAGCAGCGCTTCGGCGTGGCGCACAAGGAGCGCCTCAAGCAGCTGCGCACCGAGGTGCACGTGCTGACGCTGTCGGCCACGCCCATTCCGCGAACGCTGAATCTGGCCCTGGCGGGCGTACGCGACATGAGCGTCATCGAGACGCCACCCGAGGATCGGCTGCCCATCCAGACACGGGTGGCCGAGGCAAGTGCCGGGCTGGTGCGCGACGCGATCCTGCGCGAGATGGACCGCGGCGGCCAGGCTTTCTTCGTTCACAACCGGGTCGAGACGATCGAAGCCCAGGCGGAGCAGCTGCGCCAGCTGCTGCCGCACGCGCGCATCGCCGTCGCCCACGGCCAGATGGCCGAAGGCGCCCTGGAGCGGGTGATGCTGGCCTTCGCGCGGGGTGACTTCGACGTGCTGGTGTGCACCACCATCATCGAGTCGGGGCTCGATATACCGAACGCCAACACCATCGTGATCGACCGCGCCGATGCACTCGGCCTGGCGCAGCTGTACCAGCTCAGGGGGCGTGTCGGCCGCTCTTCAAGGCGGGCGTACGCCTACCTGCTGTATCGGCGGCGCGGGCAGCTGTCGGACGTTGCCCGGAAGCGGCTGCAGGCCATCTTCAACGCGAGTGAACTCGGTGCCGGCTTCCAGATCGCGTTGAGCGACCTCGAGATCCGCGGTGCGGGCAACATCCTAGGCGCCGAGCAGCACGGCCACCTGGCGGCGGTCGGCTTCGACCTGTATACGCGGCTGCTGGCCGAGGCGGTCGAGCAGCGCCGCGCGGTGCTCGAGCAGCGGCCGGCGGTCAAGCCGCGCGCGCAGACCGTGATCGACCTGCCAGTCGACGCCTATCTGCCCAACGACTACGTGGCCGAGGAGCCGATGAAACTCGAGCTGTACCGCCGGCTGGGTCGGGCGGCGACCGATGCCGAGGTCGAAACCGTGCACGCCGAGCTGGTCGACCGCTTCGGTCAGCCGCCGGCGCCGGTCGAGCGGCTGCTCGAGGTCGCGCGGGTACGCATCGCCGCCGATGCTGCGGGCATCGCCTCATTGACGCGCGAGGGCCACGAGCTGGTGATCAGGTTCGGGCCTGACTGGTCGCGCTCCGCCACTATCCGTGCGATGGCGCCCACATCGCCGGCGGACCGAGTGCCGGGCATCGCGCCCGGCGCCATCAACTACGGCTCGAACCAGATGCGTATCCGCCTCAGCCGTTCGCCGGATGCCGCATGGCAGACGACGAAGGCCGTCGTCGAGCGCCTGGCCACGCGCATGGAGCAGCCGGCAGCCTGATACAGCTCAGATCCGAGCCTTGCTTCCGCCCCGATTACCCCATGACATGACCCGCTGGTACAACTCGTATGGTAGTGTGCTTTTAGATCACACTATATGGCACACTCACTGAGGAGGCGTCGGAGTATGGCGCTCGCAAGGACGAACGTGACTCTTCCCATAGAGTTGCTCGCGCAGGTTGACCAGCTGGCCGGGCCGCGCGGCCGCAGCCAGTTCGTGGCCCAGGCGGTCGCGGCCAAGGTCAAGCGCGAGCGGTTGCGCAAGGCGATCGATGCAACTCAAGGTGTCTTCGTCGGAACTCCCTGGCACATGTCACCTGACGAAGCGTACCGATGGGTCCGTTCGATGCGGGACGATGATTCAGAGTGAGCGGTTACCTCCTCGATACGACCGTGCTCATCGACCACGCTCACGGTAACCTGGACGGTGAGGACATAGTCCGCAAGCTATTCGCAGAAGCGGCAGACATGTACACCTGCGACGTCGTGGCCTGCGAGGCACTCTCGCGTGGCGGCGAGAATGAGCTCGAGGCGGTCGCGGCGCTGCTCCTGGCACTCGAGTACGTGGCGCTCTCCCCTGACGGAGCGCGGTGGGCGGGAGATCAACGCCGCCGCCGGATCGCGGCGGGCCGCAGCAAGCCGAGCACGGGCGATGCGCTTATCGCCGCGCTCGCGCACGTACTTGGCGCCACCGTAGTGACCCGCAACGTCAAGGATTTCCAGGCGTTCGACGTGCCGGTGATGGGCTACGGCGAAGCCGCGGAGTAGGCCGTTCGGCACCTGCGGCGCGCCATGGCGCCGTTCACCATCAGGCCGTGCGTTACCTGCCGAGACTTGTGGGACTCGCGTTTCTGGCGCTCGCGCCAGTTCCACTAGCCGGCGCTGGCCTGGCAGCCGTACAGTCGGCCGTTGTGCCGCCGTTTCCGGTCGAAGCGATGGCGCTCGACGGCGCCTGGCTGCTCGGAATGGCTGCACTCTGGCTGTTCGGCCCACTGCGAATGCCGGGCGGCCTTCAGTTGGCGGTTGCCGGCGGCCTGATCGGTGTCTTCCTCGGCCTGTTCGGTATCGCTGGGAGCTGGGTAGCAGTGGGAGAGCCGTGCCAGCTACCGGCAGCGTGGCTGGCCACCTCGTGGCCGGCGGGAGCGTGCGCGCAGGTGTCGGCGTCGGGGAGTTGGCTGATCGGCATTTACCTGATCGTTGTCGGTGTCGTCAGCGGTGCGTCGCTCGCGGTGCTCGACCAGCTGCGCGGCCGGGCGCGGACGACGCTGCGCTAGACTGACCGCGCCCATCACTACCCAGCCGGGCGCCCTGAGCGAGGGACAAGCATCCCGTGTCCGCTGACGATCTGCGCGCGAAGATCCGCGAGATTCCCGACTTTCCCAAGCCGGGCATCCTGTTCTACGACATCACCACCCTGCTCAAGGACGCCGGCGCGTTCCGCGAGTCGATCGAGCTGATGCTTGCGCCGTTCCGCGACAAGAAGGTTGACGCGGTCGTGGGCATGGAGTCGCGCGGCTTCATTTTCAGCGCGCCCATGGCGATCGAGTTGAAGGCTGGTTTCGTGCCGGTTCGCAAGCTGGGCAAACTGCCCGCCGAAACCGCCAGCGTGGAGTACGCGCTCGAGTACGGCACCAACACACTCGAGATCCACAAGGACGCGCTGCAACCTGGCCAGCGCGTGCTGATCGTCGACGACCTGCTGGCGACCGGCGGCACCGTGCTGGGCACCATCGAGCTGGTCAAGTTGCTCAAGGCCGATGTCGTCGGCCTCTCGTTCTTGGTCGAGCTGCTCTTCCTCAAGGGACGTGAACGGCTGGGCGAGTACACGATCCACAGCGTCGTCCAGTACTGAACGGGGGCGTCGATGATGCCCGGTTCGGACGACGATCGCGCACGCGACCCGTCGCGGCGCGAGTTCTTCAGGACGTTCAGCCGCGACGCAGTACGCAATGTTGGCGCTGCGGTGGGTGCCGCGGCCGAGTTACGCCGCAGCAGCGCGGCGGCAGCGCGCGAGCTGCTCGAACTGGGCACGATCGCCATCGAACCCCAGGCCGGTGCCGAACGCCTGGCAGCCCGCGCGCCGATCGAAGAGCGCGAGCCAGGGCCCGACGAGTGGACCTTCCGTAGCCCGTACCGCTTCGCGGGCGACGAGCTGGTCGTGCTCGACCAGCGCGAACTGCCCGGCCAGGTGACGACTGTTGCCTGTCGCGCCGCCAGCCAGGTCGCATCGGCGATTCGTGCCGGCGCCCTCAACCGCGGCCCGGTCCTCGCCGAGGTGGCTGCATACGCGCTCGTGCTGGCCGCACGCGAGAGTGATGGTCGCCCGCGCCAGAGTCTCGAGCAGCACTTCGACGCGGCTGCGAACACCCTGCGGACGGCGCGTAACGACGTGCATGCCCTGAGCTATGGCATCGACCGCGTGGAGCAGCGTTATCGAGCACTGACGGCCGATGAGGCGCCCGCGGCGCAGGTTCATGAGGAACTGCGGCACGCCGCCGACGAGGTGGCGGCGGAAGCGGCGGCAGGCCACGCGGAGATCGGGCGGCTGGGCGCTGCTGCCATAGGCGAGCTGGTCGACGGCGGCCGGACCAGCGTTTCCGAGTCGCACGAGGTCGTCCACCTGCTCATGCACGGGGACATGGGCCCGCTGAGCTGCGGCCTGGTCGGCACGGGGACCGCCGTGCTCATGGCTCTGATCGGTGCCGGCCGGAAGGTCCACGTGTGGCTGACAGACGCCGCTCCGGGCAACGAGGGCGCCCGACTCGGTGCGTTTCAACTCACGCAGCTCGACGTCCCGCACACCATCATTTCTGATTCGGCGGTTGGTTGGCTGCTGGCCAATCGAAGGGTCCAGGCGGTGCTGTTGCGCGCCGATGCCGTGTGCCGCAACGGCGACACGGGCACGATTGTCGGGGGCCTGAACGTGGCGCAGCTGGCTGCCGCGGCGTCGGTGCCGGTCCACAGCCTGGCGCCGCGCTCGGCGTACGACCCACGCGCTGCCGACGGTTCCGCGCTGCGCGTTGAGCTGCACTCGGCCGCCGAGCGACTGGCCGCTGGTAGCGGCGACGACCGGCCCGCCGGGCTGCCGTCGGTGATCTTCGGTGCCCGCCTCGTTCCCCACTCGGACGTGGTGCCGGCCGACCTGATCGAGCGCGTGCTGACTGAGGCCGGCTGATCATGGCCACGACGGCACGTCCCGGAACAGCGACCGGCCAGCGTGCCTTGCGTATCACCGCCACGCGCGATCGCACATTGCTGCGCGCCTTCCTCGAACGTGACCGCCTGCGCGCCGCGTACGCGCTGTGTGATCTCGAGGAACGCGAGTTCGCGCGGACGAAGTGGGGCGTAGCCTTCGACGGCGAGGAGCCGGTGGCGGTCGCGCTCGAGTACGGCGGGATGACGCCCCAGCCGCTTTTCGTGATGGGCGACGAGGCCGGCATCGTGGCCGTGCTGCGCGAGATCATCCATCCGCGCCTGGTCTATCTCGCGGCCGACGCGTCGCTGCTGCCGGCGATGGAACGCGTGTACCGCATCGACCCCGGTCCGCAGATGATGCGCATGTGGGTCGATCACGACACGTTCCGGCCGCCCCAGGGCGCGGCCGGACGACTGGCGCCGGCCGAGATCGTCGATCTCAATCGGATGTACGGGCTCGGCTTTTCCGGCTGGTTGCCGGCCGAGGCGATCGCGAACGGTATCTACTACGGCGTGCGGGTGGGCGGCCGGTTGGTGGCTGCCGCGGGTACGCATGTCATTAGTCCGCAGGCTCGGCTGGGTGTCGTCGGTAACGTCCTGACGCACGTCGATTTCCGCGGCCGTGGCTTCGCCAAACTGACCACCGGCGAGGTGACGCGCGAGCTGCTGCGCACGTGCGATGAAGTCGTGCTCAACGTACGCGCCGACAATCCGCCTGCGATTGCCGCCTACCGGGCTCTCGGTTACCGGGAATACTGTCGCTTTGAGGAGCGCCTCGCGCATCGCCGCGGGGCAGCCTGGGATAGCATCGTTGCTCAGCTGGGTCGGCTGCTCATGCGCAACCGCCAGCCGTCATGAGGCGCTGCATGGCGGGCCTGGGTGGACTTCGGCCCTTGCTCGAATGGCGCCTCAGATAGGAGTGACTGTGACGACTACGGATCTCACGCACACGGCGAGCCCCTCGTCGGGCGCCGAGCTGCCGGCCCACGACGTTGCCGATCTCGGCCTCGCCGGCGAGGGCAAGCGGCGTATCGAATGGGCCGAGCGCGAAATGCCCGTGCTGCGCCTCATCCGTGAACGATTCGAGCGCGAACAGCCGCTCGCGGGTCTGCGCATCGGTGCTTGCCTGCATGTGACGACCGAGACCGCCAACCTGATGAGAACCCTGGCTGCCGGCGGGGCGAGCGTCGCGCTGTGCGCCTCGAATCCGCTTTCGACGCAGGACGATGCCGCGGCGGCGCTGGTGAGCGAGTACGGGATCAGCACCTATGCCCGGCGCGGCGTGGATCGCGATGGTTACTACGCGCACCTCAACGCGGTGGCCGACACGCACCCACAACTGACCATGGACGACGGCTGCGACCTGGTCTCGCTGCTGCACCGTGAGCGGCCCGAGCAGCTGTCCAGCATCCTGGCCGGCACCGAGGAGACCACGACCGGCGTGATCCGGCTGCGCGCCATGGCGGCCGACGGGGCGCTCCGTTTCCCGGTCGTGGCGGTCAACGAGGCGCTCACCAAACACCTGTTCGACAACCGCTACGGCACCGGCCAGTCGACCGTCGACGGCATCCTGCGCGCGACGAACATCCTGCTCGCGGGGCGGCGCGTGGTGATCGCCGGCTACGGCTGGGTCGGACGCGGCATCGCCACGCGGATGCGCGGCATGGGTGCCCACGTGGCCGTGGTCGAGGTGGATCCGGTGCGCGCCATCGAGGCACTCATGGACGGGCATCTGGTGATGGCCTCGCTCGACGCAGCGGCCTGGGGTGACTTGTTCGTGACTGCCACGGGCAACCTGAATGTCTTCCGGGCTGAACACTTCCGGGTGATGCACGACGGGGCGCTGCTGGCCAACAGTGGCCACTTCGATGCCGAACTCGAGCTGCCGGCGCTGCGTGAGCTTGCCGGCGGCCGTATCCGTGAGGTGCGCCGCAATGTGCAGGAATACGACCTGGGCGACAAGCGCTTGTACGTACTGGGCGAGGGCCGGCTGGTCAACCTCGCTGCCGCCGAGGGGCACCCGGCGGCGGTGATGGACATGAGTTTCGCTAACCAGGCGCTATCGGCCGAGTATGTTGCCGGCCACCACACCGAGCTGACGGCGCAGGTGTACGTGGTGCCGGCCGACATCGACCGCGAGGTCGCCCGGCTGAAGCTCGCGGCGCTGGGCGTCAAGATCGACGAGATGACCGCCGAGCAGGCGCGCTATGTCAGCTCATGGCAGGAGGGGACGTGAACCCATGACGAGCATCGTCGACGACAGCAACTACCTGTTCACCTCCGAGTCGGTCACCGAGGGCCACCCGGACAAGATGTGCGACCAGATATCCGACGCGATCCTGGACGCCATCATGGCCGGCGATGCCGATGCCCGTGTCGCCTGCGAAACGGCCACCACGACCGGGGTGGTGATGGTCATGGGCGAGATTACGACCGACATCTACGTCGACTTCCAGCAGGTCATTCGCGACACCGTCGAGCGCATCGGCTACACCAACGACCGGTTCGGTTTTGACTACCGCACCTGCGGTTGCCTGGTGTCGGTGCACGAGCAGTCGCCCGACATCAAGCGCGGGGTCGACAACGCGCTCGAGACCCGCGGGCGGACCGACCTGCGCGACCAGGGCGCCGGTGACCAGGGCATGATGTTCGGCTACGCGTGCACCGAGACGCCCGAACTGATGCCCCTGCCGATCACCCTCGCTCATCGCCTCACGAAACGCCTGGCCGAGGTGCGTAAGCGCGGCGAGGTCGGCTACCTGCGGCCGGATGGCAAGTCGCAGGTCACCGTCGAGTACGACAAGGGCGTGCCCGTGGCGGTGCGCACCGTCGTGCTGGCAGCGCAACACGATGACGACGTATCGAACGACCGCCTGCGCGACGACCTGGTCGAGCTGGTTGTCCAGCCGGTGATCCCGTCCGCCCTGCGCATGATCGATCCACGGGTGCTGGTCAATCCCACCGGCCGTTTCGTCGTCGGCGGGCCGATGGGCGATGCCGGGCTGACGGGACGCAAGATCATCGTCGACACCTACGGCGGTATGGCCCGCCACGGCGGCGGCTGCTTCTCGGGCAAGGACCCCTCCAAGGTCGATCGCTCGGGTGCCTACGCAGCGCGCTGGGTCGCCAAGAACGTGGTTGCCGCGGGCCTCGCTGACCGCTTCGAGATCGAGCTCAGCTACGCCATCGGCATCGCGCATCCGATCAGCATCTCGATCGAGACGTTTGGCACCGGCCGAGTGCCCGACGATCGCATCCTGGGCATGATCGAGCAGCAATTCGACCTCCGCCCGGCGGCGATCATCGAGACGCTTGACCTGCGCCGCCCGATCTACCAGCAGACCGCCGCCTACGGCCACTTCGGCCGGCCCGACCTCGACCTGCCCTGGGAGCGCCTTGATCGGGCGCCCGCACTCGCTGCCGAGGCGGGCATGACGATGCCCGAGCCGACGGCGGCAACCGCGGCCGGGTGAGCGACGCGCATAGGCGAGGCGCGCCCTACGCGGTAATCCTGGCCGGCGGCGGAGGGACCCGGCTATGGCCGCTGAGCGACCCCGAGCGACCCAAGCCGTTCCTGCCGCTGTTGCCCGACGGCCGCAGCCTGCTCCAGCACACTGCCGACCGCCTGACCGGGCCGCGGCTGCGGCTGACGGCGGACGACATATGCGTGGTGACCGATGAGCGCTACCTGGCGCTTGTACGCAGCCAGTTGCTGGGCATCGCGGTGCTCGCCGAGCCGCAGGGCCGCAACACCGCCGCGGCGGTTGCGCTGGCCACGTTGGCTGTCGAGCGTCCCGATGACGACGTCATGATCGTGTTGCCGGCCGATCACCTGATGCGCGATGCCCACTTCAACGGGGTGTTGGCGGATGCCGTGGATGAGCTCGCCCAAGGAGCCCTAGGCATCGAATCTCCGATCGTCACGCTCGGCGCTCAGCCCGACCATCCTGCGACGGGGTACGGCTATCTGATGCCCGATCTTGACCGACATCAACACCTGCGCCTCGATGCCTACGTGCTGAAGTCTTTTGTCGAGAAGCCCGACCGCGAGCGCGCCGAGCGCCTCCTCGCAGACCAACGCGGCGTGGCCTGGAACGCGGGTATCTTCATCGCCCGCCGGCGCGCCTTTCGCGCCGCTTTCGAGCGCTATACGACGCTGGTCGCGGCACTCGCGCCGGCATTGGCGTCGCCTGACGCGCTCGCCCGAGCCTACGAAAGCCTCGAGCTGCGCTCGATCGACTACGCGCTGATGGAGCATGCGGCGGCCGACGGCCAGATGGTCATGGCGGGTATGGACGTCGGCTGGTCGGACGTGGGCAGCTGGACGGCGCTGGTCGACGCCCTGGTGGGCGGATACGCCGGCCCAGCGCGCGTTGTCCCGGGTGGCGAGTCGGCTGCCCTCGAGCGAGTCGACGTGGCGATCATCCGGAGCGAACGAGGCCAACTCGAGTTGCGCAGCGGCCCGGCCCAACTGGCCTCGCCGAGGCCGATGGCCTTCCTGCCCGCCGCGCGTCAACATGAACGCGTGCTCGGCCAGCTGCTGGCGCGAGTCAACGAGTGGTCGGACAAGTCTGTCGAAGCTGAGGTGCGCGCATGACCTCGCCTGCTGTCGGAAGCCCCCCGTTGCCGCCGATCGTCTTCGGCACGGACGGCTGGCGGGCACGCGTCGCCGACGAGTACACGTACGACAACGTTCGCCGTTGCGCCGAGGGCGTTGCCGAGTTCGTCGTCAACTCCGGGACAACGTCGCGCGGTGTGGTTGTCGGCTACGACCGCCGTTTCTGCAGCGAGTTCTTCGCTCAGGCCGCGGCCGAGGTGCTGCTGGCCCGTGGCATCGGGGTGATGTTCGCCACGGCACCCATTCCGACCCAGATGGTCTCGTTCGAGGTGCTCGAGCGCAAGGCCGCCTGCGGGATCATGATCACGGCCTCCCACAACCCGTGGACCGACAACGGCTTCAAGGTCAAGTCGGACAGCGGCGCGGCAGCTGGCCCGGCGATCCTGGCCACCCTCGAAGCCACGATCCGCGACCGGGCCGGAACGCGGCCCGCGACGCGCCCGTTCGCCGACGGCGAGGCAGCGGGCATGGTCGAGCCGTACGATCCCTTCGACAGCTACCAGGTATATGCCGGCCGGACGGTCGATCTGGACCGTCTCCGCGGCGCCGACATGAGCGTGCTCGTCGAGCCGATGTGGGGCGCCGGGGCAGGCTGGATTCCACGTCTTCTCGAGGGCGGTCGGATCAGGGTCCACGAGATCCATTCCGAACGCAACCCGTTCTTCGGCGGCGTCAACCCGGAGCCGATCCGGCCGAACGTCGATGAGGCACTGGGCATCCTCGCCGGCGGCGGCTACGACCTCGGCCTGCTGCTCGACGGCGACGCCGATCGCGCCGGGGCGGCCGATGAGCGGGGCGTGTTCATTCACCAGCTGCAGGTGATGGGCCTGCTCATGTACTACCTCCTCGAACACCGGGGGGTGCGCCAGCCGGTCGTGTCGACGGTGAACGAAACCTCGATGGTGCGCCGCCTGGGCGAGAGCTATGGCGTGCCCGTCTTCGAGACGCCCGTGGGCTTCAAGTACGTCGGCCCCAAGATGCTCGAAACAGGGGCAATGATGGGCGGCGAGGAGTCGGGCGGCTACGGCTTCGGCATGCACCTGCCCGAGCGTGACGGCATCTACGCCGACCTCCTGTTGCTCGACCTGTTCATGCGCGAGCGCGAGGCGGGCCGCTGGCCGGTGTCCGCTGCGGTCGCCCACCTGCACGAAATCGCCGGACCGTCGTTCTACCTGCGGACCGACGTGCACGTCGACCGCGCCGCCTACCCCGCGCTCAAGGAACGGCTGCTGGTAGAGCTGCGCGAGCACGCCCCTGAGTCGATCAGCGGCCACGCCGTGGTGCGTACCGACACACTCGAGACGAACGACGGTTTCAAGTTCTGGCTTGACGACGGTTCCTGGCTGCTGGTGCGCTTCAGTGGCACCGAGCCGCTGGTGCGCGTCTATGCCGAGGCAACCAGCGAGCAGCTGCGCGACGCGATCCTGAGCGAGGGTGCGGCGCTGGTGCGCGGCGACGGCTGACCGCCGAAACGCGATGGCCAGCGAATCGGAGGGTATGCTCGACCAGGTCGCGGTGGTGCGCCGGCGTGACTCGGGCAACATGCTTGCCCACGCGGCGAACTTCCCGAACCAGCTGCGTTCGGGTTGGCAGATCAGCCGTGGCCTGCAGCTGGGGCGCGCCCACCAGGAGGCGACCAGCGTGGCGGTGCTGGGCATGGGTGGCTCGGCCGTGTGCGCCGACCTTGTGCGCGCGATCTTCGCCGACCGCCTGCGCGTGCCGCTCTTCTCGGTGCGTGACTATGAGCTGCCCGCATGGGCGGGCACGCAGACACTGGTCGTGGCGATCTCGCACAGTGGTGCGACCGAGGAAACGATCGCGGCGCTTTCCACGGCTCTCGAGCGGCGCTGCCCGGTGGCCGTCATCACCACCGGCGGTGCCCTCGGTGAGGTGGCCGCGCGCGTCGACCTGCCGCGGCTCGTGTACCCCGCTGAAACGCCCCCGCGCGCGTCACTCGGCTACACGCTGTCGCTGTTGAGCGGCCTGCTCGAGCAGGGGGGTTACCTCGACCTGAGTGCACCGGAGATCGATGTGGCCGCCACGGCCGTGCAGGCTGCCGCGGACGAATACGCGCCGACCGTGGAGACGGCAACCAACCTGGCCAAGCAGCTCGCCTGGTCGCTCGTCGGTCGGCTGCCTTCGTTCGCGGGCTCGGGCGCGCTGGCGGCGGTCGCGCGACGCTGGAAGACGCAGCTCAACGAGAACTCGAAGTCAACTGCAGGAGCGGAGCAGCTGCCAGAGGCGATGCACAACACGGTCGTCGGCTATGCGCAGCCGGACACCCTGCGCGACCACCTGTTCGTGTGCCTGCTGACGGGCAGTCACGACCATCCCCGCAACACACGCCGGCTGAACCTGACGGCACGCCTGCTCGACGACGCGCACATCGGCCACCAGGTGCTTTCGTTCTCTGGCCCGTCACTTCTCGCGGAGGCCTGCTCGGCAATCAGCCTGGGCGATTACGTCAGCATCTATCTCGGGCTGCTGTACGGCGAGGACCCCGCTGCCACGCCGGTGCTCACGCTCGTCAAGGACGTCATGGGCACGTTCGACGAGCTGGCCGGCGAAGACGACCACATGGGCGGCCCGCCCGGACCATCTGGGGACTGACTTCGCCGGCTGGCTGATGTAGTCTGACTAATCATCGCTCGGCTCCGACGGTTCGAGCGGTCGCCGGCTCCGAGCGCCCAGGTACGGGATGCCGCACATCCCGACGGAGGTTGCCCAATGCACTCGAGCGTGATCGGCAAGATCGAGAAGGCCAATCGCTACGCGCGCGAGCTCGACAGGATCTCGATTGACCAACTGTCAATCACGTTCCGTGGCGACAACGACACCCACCGAGTGTCGCTCGATGCCGACCGCTGGCAGTGCACCTGCCACTACTTCGATAGCTGGAAGACGTGTGTCCACGTCCTGGCCCTGCAGAAGATCATGGGCCAGATGCTGCCCGATGCCGCCCAGACGAGCTTCTTCGGAGCACCAGACGAGGTGGCCGCCGAGCCCGCACCAGCGTAGCTGGCGCCCCAGCCGGCGTAGGCTGGATACCGGATTGGATGAGGCCGGCCCATCGCGGGCCGGCCTCATCGTTCACCGGCCGAGTCGCTCAGGGCACCACGACTCGCCAGTAATAGCTGGCATCACCACCGGCATCACCGTCGAACCCCAATTCGACGACGAGCGCCCAGTCGCCGCCGGCGGGCGCAGCGAACGTTGCTCCTGTTAATTCCTCGAACGGCGTTGCCGGAGGTGCGTCGACGTCATAGATCGAGCCGCCCTGTCCGAGGACGATGGGCGGATCCTGGAGTGACGCCGCGCACCAGGCGCTCCAATGGACGAAGGGAGCGTCGGAAGGCATGCTGAACGTCAGCGTTGCTCCCGAGCTCGGCAGCGTTACCGTGGGCAACGATTGCTTCGGGGCACCGCCGACGTCGACGCAGCGCCCGCCGTAGCACCAGCTACCCTGCTGGCCGGCTACGGGCGGGACACCGTCGGTCGCCAGGTTGCCCGGCGGTGGCGGACCCTTTACGGCGAGTGACGGATTCGCGCTGCTCGGGGTCGGGCCGGCACTGGCGGCCGTGGCGGCCGGTGTCGGCTCCAGGGTAGGCGTCGCCAGCGACGCCTGGGACGATGTGCCGGCGGGCGTGGCAGCAGGGGTGATCAAGGGCGTACTGCTGCCCGCGGGCAACGCCGAACAGGCTGCCACCGTGCCGACCCACACCAATGCTGTCATTGATATTGCTGTTCTCCCGACGCGCATGGCCAGCCCTCCCTAACACACAAGACGGTGCGGGTGGGCCTCGGCCACACCCGCACTTTGAACGCACGGAACTTCCATGGAAATAAGCAGGACGGCGGACGTCGACCCGTTCAGGCCCTCGTCGGTGGGCTCTGCGAAGACCGCCCGCCAGTAATACGTGCCGTTCACGCTGATCGTCCGCGTATAGCGGCCGCTGTCATCGTTCAACGGCGTCAGAGTGCCGGCGTCTTCCCAGGAACCGCCCGGCGCGCGGCGCTGAAGCTCGATAACCCGGCCGCTGGCGCGTTGACCGGCCAGTTTGGCGTACTTCACGTCATCGGCGACTGAGAGCCGGGCGGTCAGCGTCACCGCGGCGCCGTAGCTTTCGAAGCCCTCGCTGTTCGAGGTCAGCGTCAGTGCGCTGGGCAGGTCGAGACATGTGCTGTACCGGGTCGCGCTGGTCAGCGCGTGGTAGCGGATCTGCAGTCGCGCGATATCGCAGCGGCCGAATTCGTGCATGTTCCAGCCCACCCTGGGCTTCGAGTGGACGGTCGCGTGCATCACCGTGTCGAGGAACTTGTCGACGTTCGCCTCGTCCGGGTGGTCGAGCGTCTGGACGTGGCCGAATTCGTGCAGGGTGACCATCTCCAGGTCGTAGCAGCCGCGCGGCGGCGACGAATAGAACTGGCACCAATGCAGCGTGCCCCAGTCGAGCACCGTGCCCTGCGGTCGGATGCGGATGCTGAAGGAGTCGGGTGCCCTCGCCACCGTGTAGCCGATCGCCCAGTTGGTGGGCAGGTTGCCGGTGTAGGCGATCCAGCTCGAGCCGGAGTCATCCTGGGCGAAAGTCGCCGCCTGCGCCGCGCGGCTCTGGTTCGAGTCGCGCCCCGCTGCGGTGATCGCTGCCCTGGCCCAGCCGGGTGGCACTTTGCCGTCCTTCCAGCGGTACCCCACGCGTTGGTTCGAGCCCCATACCGAGCCGTGGGCTGGCGTGGGGGTCGCCGCCGTGACGGGAACCACCGCGAGTGTGTTCAGCGCCAGGATGAGGCCGGCGGCCAGCACGGGCCGGCGCAGGTGCGCGCGGTTCACTGCTCCACCTCCTCGATCCCGTGCGGCGTATCGACGCGCAGCAGCTCTTGGCCGCCGGAATCGCGGGCCAATGTGGCGGATGAAACATCCGCGGCCAGGCTGCGCACCGCGCCCGTCCGGAGGTCCGTGCTGAGCACGTCGCAGGGCAGGCCGGCGCAGTCGGCGTAGGTGAGCAGGTGGCTCGCCGTCAGGCCAATGAGCTCGCCCTGGCCGCTGTGGTCGTACATCGACACGTGGCCTGACGCGATATCCAACACGCGCGAGCGGCAACTGCTGAAGCCACACGACTGTACGACTAGAGCGTCGCCGTCTTCACTCCAGTGCAGCGCGGTGCCGAAGGTGGGCCCGAAGTCCGGCGACGGCGGCAGTGGCGGAACCACGCGATTCGCGCTGCCGCTGTCGAGATCGATGCGCGTCACGCCCAGGTCATCCCGGCCGGCGCGGCTCACCGAGTGCGCATAGATGGCGTCGCCGGTACCGTCGATGACCGCGCTGCGAACAACGTCGGCCGACACTGCCAGCCGGGTGTCGCAGCCGGTCTCGAGGTCCAACCCGTGCACCTCCGATGGAGCGTTTGCGGGTGCCTCCGTGTAGACAAGCAGGCTGCCCACCACATCGGCCACGGATGACTCAACCGGCAGCTCGAAGCTGTCCGAGCGACCGTTCGTGATTGATAGCGCGAGGCGGCGACCAGCCAACTCACCTGAGCCGCTCAGTTCTTCGACGAGGTTCAGCGCGCCCGGCGCCTGGGGGGAGCGCACCGCAGCGCGTCCGGCACTGCTCGGGTCGAGCGACAAGCAGTGATCGTCCACCGCCCTGGCGTGTCCGGCGAGGGCAATGGGAACTGCCTCACCGGCCGACGCCTGTGCGATCAGGGCGACCAACGGCAGGGCGGCGGTTACCAGTAGGGCGGGCAGGTGTTGTCTCCAGCGGGCGACTGAACGAACGCGCCGGGTGGCGCCGAGCATCTGCTACCTCCTCCGGCAGGGTTTAGCCGCCGGCGGGCAGCGCGACGAATTGACCGTGCCATCATGGCGATCGCCGCTTACCGGCCAGTTATCGCCCGCTTATCTGCGACAGCGGCGGCGCCGCCACAGGGCCGCGCGCGTACACTTCGTCGATCAACTGAACATCTGGCCGTGGGACCCGCGAAGCCGGTGCGAATCCGGCACAGTCCCGCTACGGTGATCGAGGCTCCGCCGGGAGCCACGAAAGTCCGGTCGCCGGGCTCACGGTCGTGCTCATTTCCTTCGCGAGAAAGGGAACGCACCGTGCGCACGCATCATCCTCAGGCCCCTTCCCGGTCATCGTCGCGGAGGGGGCTTTTCAGTACCCTCCTGCCCGCCATCGCGGCATTCATATGCGCCTGCGCGACGAGCGCGCCGACGGTGCCGTCGACCATCCCACCGACTCCAACGCCGACCGCCACGAGCACGCCGGCCCAGGCGACGCCAACCCCAGCCTCGACGACCGCCTTTCCGCTTCAGCTGACTGACGACGAAGGGACGACGATCACCTTGCCCGCGGCACCGCAGCGCATCGTCAGCCTGACCCCGGCCACTACCGAGCTGGCCTTCGCGCTCGGCGCGGGTGACCGGCTGAAGGGCCGCACCCAATCGGACGACTATCCGGCGCAGGCGGCACAGGTTCCCGCGGTCGCCAGTTTCAACGGCGTGGTCATCGAGCAGGTGGTATCGATCGATCCCGACCTGGTGATCGCCGGCGGCGACGGGTTCACCGCCCAGGCGGACATCGACCGCCTGCGCGATCTGGGCTATCGGGTGCTCGTCGTCTACGCGCAGAATGTCCAGGGAGTGCTGGCCGACGTCGAGCTGGTCGGGCAGGCGTTGGGCGCGCCCGACCAGGCCGCGCAGATTGCCCGCGACATCGGGGCGCAGATCTCGGACGTGCACGCCGCGGTGGCGGCGCTCGATCGGCCACGCACTTTCTATGAGATCGGTTATCAGCCGGACATCTATGGCCCGGCGCCGGACTCGTTCGTCGCGGACATGGTCGCGCTTGCCGGCGGCGAGCCGGTGACGACCAGCGATCCGGCAGTGTTCAGCATCTCGCTCGAGCAACTCGTCGCGGCCGATCCGCAACTCATGGTGCTCGGCGACGCGGCGTACGGGACGTGTCCGGCGGACGTGGCCGCACGGCCTGGCTGGGGGTCGATCAGCGCGGTCGCGGACGGCCGCATCGTGCCCGTCGACGACACCATCGTGACGCGCCCCGGCCCGCGCCTGGGCGATGGCCTCGCCGCGCTGGCGCTGGCCATCCACCCCGACGCGCAGATTGCAGCGCCGGCCGACGCCCAGACGTACTGCGCCGCCGGGGCGAGCCCAACGCCGTGACCGGCGATGCCGCTGTCGCGGCCCGCGTAGCTGGGCAGCCAGGCCGCTCGGCCGGCCTTCGCAGCAAACCGGTGATCGCGGGACTGCTTGGCCTGGCGCTCCTCGCCGGGGTCCTGGCGGCCGGCATTGCGCTGGGCAGCGTGGCCATTCCCGTACCCGAGACCTTGGCAATCCTCGGCCATCGATTGCTGGGGATTCCGGCGCAGGTGAGCTGGCCGGCGAGCGCCGAGACGATCGTGCTCGACCTGCGCCTGCCGCGCGTACTGGCGGCGATGATCGTGGGTGCCGGTCTGTCTCTTGCCGGCGTGACCTTCCAGGGCCTGTTGCGCAACCCACTGGCCGACCCGTACGTGCTGGGTACCGCCAGTGGCGCGGCCCTCGGCGCGGCGATCGGCTTGCTGCTGCCCGTCCAGGTCGCGCTGTTCGGCTTCGGACTGGTCAATGTGTTCGCCTTCGGCGGTGCGCTGGCCGCGGTGACGGTCGTGTACCGCGCCTCGCGCGTGGGCACGCTCAACTCGCTCACCTCGGTGTTGCTGACCGGCTATGCCATCGGTTCCCTGCTGGCGGCCGGTCTGGCACTGACCATGTACCTGGCCGGCAACTCGCTGCGCCAGATCCTGTTCTACCTGCTCGGCTCGTTCGCGCTCGCCTCGTGGCCCCAGGTCGCCGTCGCGCTGCCGCTGATCGCCCTGGGCGGCATCGTCATCGTCGCCCACGCGCGCTCGCTCAACGCCATGCTTCTTGGCGAGGAGACCGCCGCGCACCTGGGCCTCGACGTGCGCCGCGACCGGCTGCTGCTGCTCGGCGCCGCTAGCCTGGTCACTGCCGCCGCGGTGGCCGTCGCCGGCCTGATCGGCTTTGTCGGCCTCGTCGTGCCGCACCTGGTGCGCCTCGTGGTCGGGCCGAACGCGCGCCGCCTCCTGCCGCTCTCAGCCATCTGGGGTGCGTGCTTCCTGGCCGTGGCCGACATCGTCGCGCGACTGCCCGGCGAGTTGCCCGTGGGAATTGTCACGGCTGTTGTCGGGGCGCCGTTCTTCCTGTACCTGCTGCGCCGCCAGCGAACGGGCTACGAGCTGTGAGCGCACGCCTCGAGCTGGTGGGGATCGCTCTCGATTATGGCCGAGGAGCGGTGCTGGACGGCGTCAGTCTGAGCCTCGAGCCGGGTGAGCTGGCGGCGTTGATCGGCCCCAATGGAGCTGGCAAGTCGAGCCTGCTGCGCTGCATCACCGGTACTGCGCCACACCCGACCGGCGGCGTGCTGATCGACGGCCGGCCGGCCGTCGAGTTCGATCGGGGCGCCCTCGCGCGCCGCATTGCCGTGGTACCCGGCCAGTTGCTCGTGGCGTTCCCGATTCGCGTCGAGGAACTGGTCGCGCTCGGGCGCGTGCCCTACGAGCACCCGCTGCTCGGCCTACGCGCGGCCGACCGGGCTGCGGTCGACGCAGCCCTCGAGCGCGTCGGCATCGCCGACCTGCGTGGCCGCGACGTGCGCGAGCTCTCGCTCGGCGAGCGCCAGCTGGCGGTCCTGGCAATGGCCGTGGCGCAGCAGCCGCGCCTGCTGCTGCTCGACGAGCCCACTGTTCACCTGGATCTGCACCACCAGGTCATGGTCATGGAGCTGCTGCGCGCCCTGGCCGCCGACGAGGGCGTAACCGTGCTGGCGGTGCTGCACGACGTCAACCTGGCCAGCCATTTCGTCCCGCGCCTTCTGCTGCTCGACCACGGCCGCCTCGTGGCGGACGGATCACCCGCCGTGGTGCTGACCGCGCAGCGGGTGCACGACGTCTACGGAGTCGATGCGCGATTGTTCGGCCTGGCCGGCGCCGTCACAGCGGTGGACTCGCCGATCGTCAACGGCGCGTGATGCAGATGAGCGAGCCTCCGCCTGGCGAAGCCCTGGCGGCATGGCTTCAAGAGCCCGCGCAGGCCGGGCCTGCGGCCTGGGTCAGGCCGATCCCGGAACGTACCGCTACACGGATGCTGTTGGCCGCGTCGGCAGCCGGGCTCCTCGGCCAGCTGCTGTTCTTCGGGCAACTCCCGGGCGTCAACTTCCTGATCTGGGTGATCCTCGTGCTCGGCGTGGCGGTGGCGCTGCGTCCAGCGGACGCCCGCACCGACCGACCCGATGTCTGGCTACCAGTGGCGGCCCTTGGCTTCGCTCTATTCCTTGCGCTGCGCGACGACGGGCCGCTGATGCTGTTCGATGCACTGGCCGCCGGATCACTGACGCTCGCCACGGTGGTGGCCTTTGGCGGCCGGCCGCTGACCCGCGCCGGTCTTGGGCAGCTTATCCGGGCGGGCGGTACGGGGATCGTGATCGCCTGGATGGGCGCCACCAGGCTGGTGCCCGGATTGCGACCGCTCGCCATCGCGCTCCGCCCCGGCTCGTCGTCGAACGCCATGCGCATCCTGCGCGGGCTGCTCATCGTCCTGCCACTGCTGCTGCTGTTCGTGGTGCTGTTCGCTGCCGCAGACGCCGTTTTCGAGGCATATACCCGCAGCGTCGTGAACCTTGAGCTTGACTGGGGCCAGCTCAGCGGGCGATTGGTCCTCGGCGTACTCGCCGGATGGCTGTTTGCCGGGACATTGACGTGCGCCTGGTTGAGAGCCCGCGCACCGATGGCACCAGCGCAGTCGCAGCCCGGCGTCCGGGCAATCGGCGTCGTCGAGGCGCTGGTCGTGCTGGTCGTGCTCGACCTCGTCTTCGCGCTGTTCGTGGCGCTCCAGGCCGCCTACCTGTTCGGCGGCGCCGATACGCTGGCCGTCAGTGGCATGACCTACAGCGAATATGCGCGACGCGGCTTCCTCGAGCTGATCGCGGTGGCGCTGCTGTCCGGTGGGGTCATCCTGACCCTGGACGCGCTGGTAACGGAACGGACGCTTGCCTATCGCGTGGCGGCCGTTGTGCTGGCCGGTCTGACCGGCGTAGTGCTCGTTTCGGCCCTGGTCCGCCTGGGTCTCTACCAGGCAGCGTATGGCTGGACCGAGCTCCGCTTCTACGCGCTCGCCGCCATCGGCTGGCTCGCGGTGGGCGTTATCGCGGCGATCGTCGCCCTCGCCGTGGATCGCGTCGCTCTCGTGTGGCGCGTGATGCTCGGCGCGGGCATCGCGATCGCGCTGCTCTGCAACGCGATCGGTCCACAGTCATTCGTTACCCGGCAGAACGTTGCACGTGCAGTCGATCCGAGCCTCATCGCGGCCGGCGGCGAGAGCGGCCTAGACGTGGGCTACCTGGGCAGCCTCGGTGCGGACAGCCTGCCGGTTCTGATCGACAACCTTCCGCGGCTATCGGCGGCGGACCAGGCTGTGGTGGCCAACCTGCTGGCCACGCGCACGAGCCGGCTCAGCGATCTGGTCGAGCGGCACGGCTGGCCGTCGTGGAACCTGGCCCGCAGTGCGGCCCTCGATTCCCTGAAGAGCGCGGGTTACTGAAGGCTTGCCCTCAGCCAGCGCTTGGCTGAACGATCTGGCCGAGGAACAGGATCGCGCCGGTCTGCAGATCGCGCAGCGCGAAGAGGAACGGCCGGTTGACGTCCAGATGGACGATATCGGCCGGCGCCGCCGCGGCGTCCATCACGACGGCCGTGGCGGCGGCCGCCTCCGTGCCCTTCTCGTCGACGGTGATGTTGGCCTGGTGGATGACCCGCGAGATGTACAGCTGATCCTGCAGGGTCATGCCGCTGAAGTCGGCCTTGTGCGGATCGAAGGCGAGGGTCATGCCCATCACGCCGAGCAGGTCGGCGAGGTCGGCCTTGGTCTCGGCATTGAAGCGGGGTATGGTCAGCACGACCTCGTTCGCGGACAGCGCCGCGGCCAGCTGCGCAAACGAGTCAGCTGAAAGCTGCTGCGTGTACGCCGCCAGGTCGTCGGGCACGACGATGTCCATCGCCAGGCTGCCGCCTGCGTAGGGCAGCTCGACCGCCTGCCAGCCATCGCCTGACGCATATTCCAGATCGTGCTGCATGGCCATCATCGGCACCTGCACGGTCGAGCCGTCGGCGAGTGTGAAGTCGCCGGGCTTGGTGGCATTGGGTTCGAACGGGGTCAGCCACGGCGCCTTCAGGTAGATGGCGTTGACAAGCACCAGCCGGGTCATCACGTCCAGGGCGCCCTGCCCGATCAGTTCCGGAATTCGTTCATGGGTCTGGTCGCTCACCCAGCCGTTGATCAGCTGACGCGCACCTTCGGCGTTCGTCTTGTAGTCGACCAGCTGAAGGCCGGCCCCAAAGCTCTGCGCCAGTGTGTCGAGGAAGGACTGCTGCCACTGCTCGTCCTGCTGGGCGAACGGCGCGTTGGCGACCGCCAGCGTGACCTGCTGGTCGTTGCCCGCCGCGTCCTTGAACGTCCCGCTGCGTGATGCGAGTGCCTGGTCGAGGGAGTTGATGCCCGCCGTATGGCCGTCGGCACCGAGCGAGCGCAACACCGTGTCCATCTGCGTGGCCGTATCGCCGCGAGCGCCGACGCGGGCCATGGCCATGGCGATGGCCACGCTGGCCGGTGAGATGACCGCGTTGCCGGACGCGTCCTCCGTAAGCAGCGCCCGGTACAGGTCGAAGCCGAAATCGTTGACGGCCGCCGCAGCCTCCAGCGCCGACGCCGGGTCGGCGGCCGCGCGGGTTACGTCCGATTGCGCCAGTTCGATCTCTGAGAGAGGTGGTGAGCTGGGCTGCACCACCGGCGGTGCCGAGCCCGCTGACAACGATCCGCTCGGGGACGGGCCGGCCGCCGTCGAGCAACCGACGAGCACGCCGGCAAGGAGGAACAGGGTCAGATTGCGCAAGCTGGTCATCGGAGCCCTCAACACGACGCGGGAGATTATGGCCTCAAGACGCACCCTTGCCGTTCGCGGTTGCCCGCTCGGGTGTCAGGCTCGCTTGCGCGGCGGGTCGAAGAACCCCGTGGTCGAGGTGGTGGCCGCTGCACGGCTGCGCCGGCCCTCGACCGTCCATTCCAGCTCGACCGAGGTGCCGGCCAGCTCTACCTCTTGATCGAGGGACGCCAGCGCGATGTGCTGCTGGAGGATGGGGCTCCAGGTACCGCTGGTCGCCCGGCCGACTTGTCGGCCATTCGCGAATACCGGTCGCTGCTCACGCCAGGGGGTTCGCGACACCTCGATCGGCAGGCGTTGCGCTTCATAGAGCGTCTCGATCGATTCCCAGTTGATCGTCAGCCCGACCAGCCGCCGGCCCGGCCTGCCGCTCACCTGCGCTGCGGCGAGCGCCTGCCGGCCCACGAACTCCGCGGCCTTGTCGAGGCTGACCAGCCGGCCCAGGCCGAGCTCGAACGGCGAGTAGCTCTGCTCGGGGCTGAGAGCACGCTTGGAAGAGGTGTAGTCGACCTCGATCAGGATCAGACCAGCCTCCAGCCGCGCCATATCGAGTGCGATCATGCCCGCCGCGCGCAGCCCGTATGGCCGACCGGCCGCCGTGAGGCGATCCCATAGCTCGACCGCCCGTCCAGCCTGCACCCACAGCTCGTAGCCCAGATCGCCGGTATAGCCGGTTCGGCTGACGTCGATCGGCAGGTCGCCCACCTTTGCCAGACGGCGGCGGTAGTAGCGCAGGTCATCCCACGCCTCGCCGGTGGCCGCCTCGAGAACGGCGCGCGCGAGCGGGCCCTGGAGCGCAACCGCGGCAAACTGCTCGCTGACGTCCTCGATCTCCACCGCCAACCCGCGGGCGTTCTGCCGAAACCAGCGCAGGTGCTGCTCGGCGCTCGTCCAGCGGAACGAATCGTCGTCGAGGCGTGCAATCGTGCCGTCGTCGATGACCTTGCCGTCCTCGTCGCACCACGGCGTGTAGATCACCTGGCCGGGCTGGATCCGCGTTACGTCGCGGGTGATGACGCGGTCGATCAGCCGGGTCGCATCGGTCCCGCGCACCGAGTACTTGAACAGCGGCGAGACATCGATCAGCGCGGCGGCGTGCCGGATGGCGGCGTACTCGTGGATGTGCGGCTCGTCGTACGCGCTCGCGACCATGTAGCCGGACCATTCACGCCATTGAGACCAACGGTTGAGTGCCGTCGTGCGCTCGTGAAGCGGGGTTCCGAAGCTCATGCCGCGCCCCAGCCGGGGTGCGGCTCGAGCCGCCCACCGGTTTCATTCCAGGCATCCCACTCGTCCACCACCAACCCGTGCGGGTTGAAGCGCAGCACGCTGGTGCCGGCCAGTGTCACCTCCCGGCCTTCCTCGACATAGCTCGCCCACCACTGCACGGCGGCTCGGCGGCCATCGACGATGGGCGTCCCGAAGCGGGCGCGAACCTCGTTTTCCTCGGCGAGCACCCGGCCGAGATAATGCAGGGCGCCCTCGGGACCAAGGGTCGGCTCACGAAACGGCCCGCTGCGATAGGTTGCGCCCGCGCCGTAAAGGGTCGTCAGCGACTGCGCATCGTTGGCTTCCCAGCACCTCTGCCAGGTGTCGGCCCAGCGGGCTGCGGCGTCGCGCGTCTCCACGCCGTGACGCTATCACTACCATCGTTCGTCGAGGAGGGCCGAGCCTTGGCAGGAAAGCAACTCGAAACATGGGACCTCTGGTTTCCCGGCGCGGGCGCGACCGGCCTGCCGTTCGCACGCGGGCGCGTCGATCCGACGACGGTGATGTGGGTCCACGCCGCGCCGCGTGCGCTGTCGGTAACGGTGCGCGACGGCGAGGACCGGGTGGTTGCCCGCGGCGAGCACCTCAAGCGCGACGGCGAATACCTTCCGTTGATGCGCCTCGAGCGGGTGGGCACCGGCATCCGGCGGGCGGACCGCTGGCCCGCGCAGGCCGACCTCGGCGCGCTGGTCATCCTGCCCGGCGGCGAGGTCGGCACGCTGATCGAGTGGTGGAACGCGGAGGACGGGCTGGAGTGGCGCTGGCGGGTCGAGTTCTACAACAGCCGCCGCTGAGCGGCTGCGACGCGTGAGCCGGGCCGAGCCGTATGACGCGGTAATCGTCGGCGGCGGGCACAACGGCCTCGTTTGCGCCGCCTACCTGGCGCGTGCCGGCCGGCGCGTACTCGTCCTCGAACGGCGCAGCGTGCTGGGGGGCGCCGCGGTCAGCGAGGAGGTCCTTCCGGGATTCAAGTTCAGCGTTGCCTCGTACGTGGTCAGCCTGCTGCGGCCGGAGATAATCCGCGAGCTCGAGCTCCCGCGTCACGGCCTGCAACTACTGCCCGTCGACGGGACGTTCACGCCGACCGGCAGCGGCGAAGGCGAATACCTGTGGCGCGTCGACGACCACGCACGGACGATGCACGAGCTGCGCCGCTGGTCGAAGGTCGATGCCGAGGCGTACGACGAGTACGCGCTGCTGATGGCCGAGATGGCGCGTTTCATGAAGCCGTTGCTCGGCGGCGCGCCGAGGCTGACCGATCTCGCGCGGCGCTTCGCCGCGCTGCCGCAGGAGCGGCAGGCGACGCTCGTGCAGTTGCTGACCATGAGCTCGGCGGACTTCGTCAGCCAGTGGTTCGAGACCGAGCCATTGCGCGCGACGCTCTCGGCGTCGGGCATCATCGGCACCTTCCTCGGTCCGCGCTCGCCCGGCACCGCGTACGTGCTGCTGCACCACTACCTGGGCGAGATCGACGGCGAGTACCGCGCCTGGGCGCTGCCGGTGGGCGGCACTGGGACGGTCTCGTCGGCGATCGCCGCAGCTGCGCGCGAGGCGGGCGCAGAGCTGCGCACGGACGCGCCGGTGGCGCAGATCGTCGTCGATGACCGGCAGGTGACCGGCGTGGTGCTGGCATCCGGCGAGGAGATTCCGGCTCGGCTTGTGATTTCCAACGCGGACGTGCGCGCGACGTTGGTCGGGCTGTTACCGGAGGGCACGCTGACGGCCGACGAGTTGGCTGCCGTCGGGCGCTACAGGTTCCGCGGATCGTCAGCCAAGGTCAACTTCGCCCTCGACGGGCTGCCGACCTTCAGCTGCCTGCCGCCGGGCACGACCGACGAGTACCGCGGCATGGTTTCGATCTCGCCCTCGATCGACTACCTCGAGCGGGCCTACGACGACGCGGTCGATGGACGCTTCAGCGAGCAGCCCTACGTCGATCTCGGTTTCCCCAGCGCGATCGACCCGACCGTCGCTCCGCCGGGCAAGCACGTGATGGCCTGTTTTGTCCAGTACGCGCCCTACGAGCTGGCGGAGGGAAACTGGGACGAGCAGCGCGAGGCGCTCGGCGACACCGTACAGCGGACGATCGCGCAATACGCTCCCGACCTGGACGGACTGGTGATTGGCCGGCAGGTGGTCACGCCGCTCGACATCGAGCGGACCTTCGGGCTGACCGAAGGCAACATCTTCCAGGGCGAACTACTGCTCGAGCAGATGATCGGCAACCGGCCGCTGCCCGGGCTGGGCTACAGGACGCCCGTCGACGGGCTCTGGCTGTGCGGCTCCTCGGCGCATCCCGGCGGTGCTATCAGTGGCGCACCCGGTCGCAACGCGGCCAGGGCGGTTCTCGCGCATTGGCGCGACCCGGCGATGGTGGAATGAGCGACTACGACGCGATCGTCATCGGCGCGGGCCACAACGGCCTCGTCTGCGCCGCGTACCTGGCCCGCGCCGGGCTGCGCACCGTGGTTCTCGAGCGAAATGCCCACCTCGGCGGCATGGCCGGCAACACGGAGTTGCTGCCCGGCGTGCGGGCGCCCAGGCTGGCCCACACCGCGGGCAGGCTGTCGGCCGCCGTCGCGCGCGAACTGCGACTCGCCGCACATGGGTTGCGCTTCATCCGCCCGGAGGTGGCCACCTTCGCGCCGCAGCCCGACGGGCGCGCTCTGACGCTGTGGGCCGACCCGCTTCGTACCGCGGCCGAGCTGCGCAGCACCGACCTCGTCTCGCATCGCGACGCGGACGCCTTTTGCGCGGCTGACGAGCGATATCGCGACCTGGCGGCGCGGCTCGCGCGGCTGACTCACCGGGTTCCAGCGGCCAGCGCCGGGGCCGGCCTTGCCACGCTGCTGGGGGTCGACGAGCTCGGTCGCACGCTGCCCATGGCCGTGCGCGACCTGGCCGGCGACTGGTTCGAGTCGGACGCGCTGCAGGCCGTCATTGCCGCGCGCGGCGTCCTGCTGACGGGCCTGGGGCCGTACATGCCCCACACCGCCGCGGTCCTCCTCGCCGATGGCGCCGGGACGCGCTCCGGCCTGGCGGGTCAGGCCGTCCTCGTACGCGGCGGCCCGGGCGCCCTGGCCAACGGCCTGGCTGCGGCCGCCCGGTCGGCCAGCGTGCGCGTCGAAACCGAGACGGAGGTAGTGGCGGTGCGTCGGAGCGGTGGCGCGGCGACCGGTGTCGTCCTTGCCGGCGGCGCGGAGTTGAGCGCCCCCACCGTGGTTTCCAGCCTCGACCCGCGTACGACGCTGCTGCGACTGCTCGACCCGGAAGTGCTCGGACCCGGCCCGTCATGGCGGGCGGCCAACATCCGCCAGTCGGGCGCCACGGCCAAGGTGAACCTCGCGCTCGATGCGACGCCCGCGTTCACGGCGGCGGCGGGCGACGAGGAGCGCCTCGCCGGGCGCGTGCTGATCGCACCCTCGGTCGATTACGTGGAGAAGGCCATGCGCGCGGTCAAGTACGGCGAGTTGGCTGCCGATCCGGTGCTTGAGGCGACGATCCCCAGCATCGCCGACCCCAGCCTTGTCGATCCGGCACTCGCCGGAGACGTGCGCCACGTGATGAGCGTCATCGTGCAAGGCGCGCCACGAGTGCTCCGCGACGGGACGTGGGATGGGCGGCGCGAGGAGTTGGCCGACACCGTCGTTAGCACGCTCGAACTCTACGCGCCGGGTCTGGGCGCTTCGATCGTGGCCCGCGAAGTGATCACGCCCCTCGACATCGAGCATGAATATGGCGCCTGGGGTGGCCACCCGATGCATGCCGAAGTCGGCCTGGACCAGTGGTTCGCGTGGCGGCCGCTGCTTGGCTTGGGCGACTTCCGGATGCCGCTGTCCGGGTTGTACCTGTGCGGCTCGGGCGCCAATCCGGGCGGCGGCCTGACCGGCTTGCCCGGGCGCCTCGCCGCCGCGGCGATACTCGCCGACCGCCGAATACGGACGTAGAGTTATCAGCGTGATCTGCGCCAACTGCGGCACGGCCAACGACGAGGGGGCCAAGTTCTGCGATGAGTGCGGCTCGCCGCTTCATGCCGGCTGCCCGGACTGTGGGGCCGCCAACAAGCCCGGCGCCAAGTTCTGCAACGAATGTGGCACAGCCCTGACCGGCGCCACGCCACGGGTGGCGACATCGGCGGCGGCCCCGGTCGCCGAGCGGCGGCTCGTAACGGTGCTGTTTGCAGACCTGGTTGGCTTCACGCCATTCGCCGAGGAGCGCGACGCGGAGGACGTGCGCGACACGCTGGCACGCTACTTCGACATGTGCTCGGAGATCGTCGGCCGCTACGGCGGCACGGTAGAGAAGTTCATCGGCGACGCGGTGATGGCAG
>CAVZHW010000003.1:0-24202 GCA_963775225.1 uncultured Chloroflexia bacterium | reverse complement strand
TCAACTGCGGGGTCGGTGTGCATCCCGTGATGGTATGTATTGGCCAAACAGTGACATCCGGCTCTGAGCGCGCGTCACTATCAGGGCTACGTTTCTCACACACCCTGTCAACTGTCCGGAGGGAATGTGTGGCGCGATAGGTTGCGCTCCCCGGTTGTGCTGATCGCGTTGGTGGCCGCATGCACCTCGACCCCGACCGCGACGATGGGGCCCACGCCGGCCAAGTCGACGGGCAGCTTCGCGCCCACGATCGCGCCAACCCTGCCCACCGTGGTCCTGACGCCGACCGCGAGCGTTCAGAGCCCCACCGCGAGCGGTGCGCCGTCGTGGCTGTCGACGCCGTCGCCCGAGGCCACACCGACGTTCGCCCCCGATACGAGCATTTGGCACCCGCTACTCGACTTCCCGCCACCGAACGCCGACGTCCGCGACGTCGAAGCCGACCGATACGACTTTGTCGTGGGTGGCTCGGTCGTGCGCACCGACGGCTGTCCCGACGCGCACATCTGGACGTCGCTGCCCGACGGAGATTGGCTCGATGCCATCAACGGCGCAACGCACGATGCGACGGTCGCGGCGCTGACGAAGCCCTATGGCTGGCCCGCCTTTGGCTACTCCGGGCCGGCAGGCTGTGGCGCCGGCGAAGTCACCGCCTACATGCCGTCGGACAAGGCGGACTGGTATCAGCCCACCGTGAGCGGGTTCCTGCCCGGCGACGAGGTACTCGACGCGGTTCAGCTGAGCTCGTTCGACGGGGTCATCGCGAGCGGAGCGTTCGCCGACGACGTCAGCCACGCTGGCGTGTGGCTGGGCCACATTGCGTTGCGCGGTGCGTTCCATCGATCGCGCCAGCCGCCCGCAACCCTGGGCGAACTCAGCGGGCTCGGCGTTATGGGGGCGACCGTCTTTGGGTTTGACAGCACCGCGGATCGGCCGGCCTGGTACTCCGAAGACTCGGGCGAGACATGGCAGGCCTCGCCGTTTGGGCCCGACTTCTGGTTCGTAAACGGCGACAGCGTGACATTCGAGGGTGCCGAATACGTTGGTGGCAGCGCGTGCTGCACCTCCCCCGGGGTGAGCGCCGGCATGATCGTGAGCAGTTCAGACGGGATTGGCTGGCAGCCGGCCACGCCGCTTGGATTGGCCGCGCCGATCGCGGACATGGCGGCGATGCCGGCAGGCCTCATCGCCGTTTCATCCAGCCGAGATGTCTACCTGTCGGCCGATGGGAGTGAGTGGCGGCAGGGTCCAAGGCTGCCACTCAGCGTTGCTGACGAGCATTTGTTCGTCGCCGCGACGGAGAGTCAAGTCCTGGTGATCTCCCACTCGGACGCCTGGTTGGCCGCCGTTGCCAATCTCGACCCGCGCCTCTGGCCGACGCGTGCGCCCGCTGCCGAAACGCCCGTGGTCGGCGATGCCTATCCGCGTTACGCCTTGAGCACCGCCTGCGGTCCGGGGCCCATGCGTTTCGACCTGCGAACCTGGATGCCCGACCCAGCGACCCTGGTCGACGGCAATTGGCCGCCGCGTTTCGACCCGAACCTGGAGCGCGGAAAGCTGACCTTCGCTGCCCGGGACCGCCTGGAGTTCGTTGGCGAGCACGGCGCAACAGTCAACTTCATGCCCTCGCCTCCCACCGAAGGCGCACCTTGCGCTTAGCGGGGAGCGCACGCACAACGTCATACTGCGCAACAGGATGACGTCACCTGGCAAGACGCGATTTCGGCACATCGTCCGGCGTCCCACGAGCGAGGTGCTGAGCGGCGAATCGGCGGACGTCTACTTCGCCCGCGCCGAGGACATCCTGGCCAGCGAGGACCTCGATCCGCTCGTCGTCATGGAGGTCTTTGCGCGCCGCGCGGCGCTGCTGTGCGGCATCGACGAGGCGAAGTCGCTGCTGGCCGAGGTGCTTGCCGAGGCGCCTGCCGGCGAGGTGGTGGTCGAGGCGCTGGCCGATGGAGACACGATCGAGCCCAAGCAGGTCGTGCTGCGCATCCGCGCGCGCTACCGCACCTTTGGCCTGTACGAGACCGCCTTCCTGGGCATGATGGCCCAGTCGACCGGCTGGGCCACTGCTGCGCGCGAATGCGTCGACGCGGCCGCGCCGGAACCGGTGATTTCGTTCGGGGCGCGCCACGTTCGTCCCGAGATCGCCGATACGCTGGACTACGCGGCCATCGTGGGCGGCTGCGTGGGCGCCTCGACGCCGGCCGGCGCGCGCCTGGCCGGCCTCAGCCCGACGGGCACCATGCCCCACTCGCTGATCCTCATCTTCGGCGACACCCTCCAGGCCGCCGAGGCGTTCGACCGCCACATGCCGCCCGACGTGCCGCGCATCGTGCTCGTCGACACCTTCCACGACGAGGCCGAGGAGAGCGTGCGCATTGCCGATGCCCTGGGAGATCGGCTGTACGGCGTACGCCTCGACACGCCGGTCGAGCGAGGTCGGGTCACCCCCGACCTGGTCCAGGAGGTGCGCGCGCGGCTCGATCAGGCCGGGCATCAGCACGTGAAAATCATCATCAGCGGCGGGCTGACGCCGGATCGGATCCGCTACTTCAAGGAACAGGGCGCCCAGGTCGACTCGTACGCGGTTGGCTCGTACATCGCCGGCGCGCAGCCGATCGACTTCACCGGCGACCTCAAGGAAATCGGCGGCAAGCCGATCGCCAAGCGCGGGCGCATACCCGGCATCACGCCCAGCCCGCGCCTCCAGCAGGTCGACCTTGCGGCCTGGCGTAACTCGGCGGCCGGTGGGTGAACGGACAGGTGGGGGCGGCCGTGTCAGCATTCCGGCATGGACCAGGGGGACGATACGCAGCGCCGGCTGGACGAGCTGGCCGAGCGCGAGACGGCCTACGGGCTGTTCCAGCGGGCAGGGACGCTGCTGCGGCGGCGACATCACGCCCAGGCGGCGGTGCTGCTCGAACGGGCTGCGCGCCTGGAGCCGGGCAAGGGCTCGATCGTCGAGGCGCTTGGGCGCGCCTACTACAACAGCGGCCAGCATGGTCGCGCGGCGGAGACTTTCCGCGAACTGCTGGCCATCGATCCCTCGGCGCCATACGGCCACTTTGGGCTGGGCCAGGCGCTCAAGCAACTTGGGCAGCGCGCGGAGGCGCGCACGCATCTGCGCCTGGCCGTGGCGCTGGCGCCCGACTCGGCGCTCTACCGCAACGCCCTCAAGAGGCTGCCTCCGCCTTAGGCGCTCGGCCGGTCGCGCCGGCTGACCGGAGCGAGCTGTGAACGCCCGGTCCGCGCAGGCCCTCGCCGCGGTGCTCGGCTTCCTGCTCATCGTGCTCATCGGCGCCTCGATCTTCCTGTTGCTGACGCAGCATTCGCCGCGCAGCACGCTGGCGCCGGTCACCGCGCCGCCCTCGCCGAGCAACCTCACGCCGTCACTCGGCACATCTCCGGGAACCTCGCCCTCGACACTCGAGCCGACGCCCAGCGGGCCGGGCACGACCCTGGTGTCCACGCCGACGCCATCGTCGACGCCGACCGAGCCAGCGACGCCGACGCCCTCGCCTACGCCTTCACCCACCCCCGTGCCGACGGTCAACCCCACCTCGCCGCGGCGCGACATCCGCGTGTCCGCCCTCGGCCTGGACAACCACGATCCGGAGGTGGGCATCGCGCGTCTGGTGACCTTCAACGTCGACGGGCCGAGCCTGATAACGGCCAAGCTCTCGAACGTCAGCGCTGGCCAGGTCCGCGCCTGCCTGTGGCAGGGCGACGACGTCCTGGCCAAGACGTGTCGCACTACTCATGGGGGCAAGCTCCAGGTGGCCACCTTCGGTGCCGGCCAGACCACATGGCACCTGTCGCTGATCGGCAACCACCAGCAGGTCAGCCCGTACGTTGACCTGGACCTGGGCTTCAACACCGACCAACCGTCGGTCCGCTTCGACAACCTGCGCTTCCAGGGCATCCCGATCCCGAACTACAACGGCCTGACTGCGACCGTGGAGGCGCTCGCCGACGGCCAGCTCCAACTCAACGGCGCGTTCGACTCCGGCCACCAGCACGCCTATCGCATCGTCATCGAGCAACTAGGCCCCGATGCCGCCACGCTGTACGACCAGACCGGCGGGCCGAACAGCGGCTTCAACGTCAGCCAGTCGGCCACCAATGGCGTCGCCTACCGACTGACCGTCAGCAATCCCAACGAGCAGGCAGAGGTAACGGCGGTCTTCTTGTCGCTGACGATCAGCTGGCCGTGAGCCGGTCGACGAGGTAGAGCCCGACCAGCGACTTCCCGTCACGAATCTCGCCCGCAGCGGCACGCTCGAGCGCTTCGGCAAAGGGGAGGACCACCAACTCGAGGCGCTCGTCCTCCATCGGCCCGCCATAGTCTGGGTCGCGCTCGACATCGGTGGCGAGGTAGAGGTGCATCAGCTCGGTCGTGAAGCCGGGCGAAGTGAAGAACTCGGTCAGCTTGCGCCAGTGTTTGGCGCGCTGGCCGGTTTCCTCGCTCAGTTCCCGCTGCGCGGCGTGCAGCGGGTCCTCGAGTTCGCCGTCGGGCTGGCGATCGAGCGTTCCCGCGGGCAGCTCGAGCAGTACCTCGCCGGCCGCGTGGCGGTACTGTCGGACCATCAACAACCGCCGATCGGGGAGTAGTGCCACGATGCACACCGCTCCCGGGTGGATGACCACTTCGCGCGTGTGCTGGCGGCCCTGCGCATCGGCAAGCGTGTCGGTCACGTAGGTCATGTAGGTGCTCGCGCGCACCAGTTTGCGATTGACGAGTTGTTCGACGAGATCCAATTCCTGTTCAGAAGGCATGTCCGGGGGAGTATGCCAGCCTCGTACTGGTACCTGTTTCTCATAGGCTTCGCCGGATGGCGTCCATAGGATCGGGCACGTGGGAGGAGCCAACCAGGCCGTCCCCGGAAATGGAGATCCGAAATGACCGACGTTCGGCGCATCGCCTTCAGCCTCGTGGTCCTGGCAGCGTTCCTGCTCGTCCTGGCTGCGCCATTCCGCTGGTGGTTCTAGACCGGCTCTCGCGAGTCGGCGCTTCCAGCTGACAGCGGACGCCTGACACCCAGATGGCGTCTCGTGAGTTTCGTTCGGCGGCGCGCTTGTCCACGCGCCGTTCCATTCACCAGGTCCTGATCGACCGCTAGGGGGCCCCGCGAATGCTCCTGCTCTACGCGGTTCTGTTCGGCGTGCTCATCGGCTTTGCCACCCACGGCAGTCTGAAGCATCTGGCCGACGCCCGTGTCCGGCTCTGGCCGGTGGCGCTGCTCGGGTTGGCGTTCCAGGTCGCCCTGTTCAGCAGTCCGCTGGCCGAGGTGGTCGGCAGCTGGGGTCCATTGCTGTACGTGCTCTCGACGGCGGTGGTACTGGTGGCCCTGCTCGTCAACGTACGCCAGCCAGGTTTCTGGCTGATCACCCTGGGCGCGTTGCTGAATTTCGCTGTCATAGCTGCCAACGGCGGCCAGATGCCGGCCTCGCCAGCCGCCCTGGCCCTGCTGACCGGTCACCCGGTCGTGCCCAGCGACGTCTTCTCCAACTCGATCCTCAGCGGGCCGCACAGCATGTGGCCGCTGCTCGGCGATGTGTACGTGTTGCCCCGGCCTATCCCGTTCGCCAACGTGTTCTCGATCGGCGACGTGCTGATCGGCCTTGGCGGTGCGCTGTGGCTGGTGCGTGTGATGCACGGCGCCGCGGCGCCCACGGTGGCGCGCCCGAGCGCAACCGCCGCGAGCCTGCAAAACGCCAATGGCTGACACAGGTTCACAGCAACGCTTGGCCGCCACGCTGGCCGAGCTGGCAAAGGCGGTCGGCGCCGACGGCGGCGTTGGTCTCTACCACGACGGTGGTGACGGCCTGTACGAACTCGTATCCGAGCACGCGATAGCGGCCGAGCCACGGTCGCTCGGCGGACGCCTGCTGCGGCCGACGCGCCGCCGCCGGGATGCGCAGACGATGCTGCTGCCGGCGCCGAACGGCGGCCTGGTGGTCATGGCACGCCGCGGCCAGGAGAGCTTCACGCAGCAGGACGCGGCCGTCGCCAAGCTCTACGCGCGCCGGCTGGCAAGCGACGAGCAGCCCTCCGGCGTGGCCCCCGGCCGCTCGCCGTGGGTACGCCAACTCGAGGCAATTCAGCGCGTCGCGGCGCGGCTCAGCCGGCTGGCATCGATACCCGAGCTGGGCACGGCGATCTGCAACGAGACGCGCCAGGTGATCGATTACGACGGTGCCCAGGTGCTTCTCTTTGGAGTCGAGGGCACGCTCGAGCGCGTCGCCACGAGCACGCGCCGCGACGGCCGCCCCGAGCCGGCCGCTCTAGCCAAGCTCACGGTGGGTCCGGCCGGCGAAGCCGTTGCGCGCGCTGCCTACGGCGGAGTGCCGGTGCTCGCCGCGGGCCTGGCCCACGACGGCGTGGTCGCGCCCGAGACGCTCTCGCTGCTGGCCGTACCGCTCCAGCACGAGGGTCGCATCAGCGGCGTGATCTGCCTCACGGCGCGCGGCGAACGCTTCGATGACGACGACCTGCGCCTGGTCCAGATCCTTGCCGGGCAGGCGGCCGTGGCAATTGAAAACGCGCGCCTGATGATGGGTCGCGACAAGCTCGTCCAGGAGCTTGCGGCGCTGCTCGATGTCAGCACGGCGGCGGGGGGAGCGGCCGACGAGGTCGGCCTGGCCGCCGTGCTGGCGAGCCGCATGCGCGCCGCGACCGGCATGGACGGCTGCGCCGTGTGGCGCTGGGACGAGAGCTCGACGATGCTGCGGCTGCTGACCCAGGACGGCGCCTGGATCGCCGAGGGCGAGGAGACGATCGATGCTGCCGACTCAGCCGATCGCCGCGATGTCCTGCGCGAGGGCCGGCCCCGTATCATCCAGGCCGCCGCGCACGACGACGACGATCTGTCGGGCCACACCTTCGTGCGCGACGCGCAGACGGTCGTGCTGCTGCCGCTGAACACCGGCATGCGGACCATTGGTCTGGTCGAGCTCTATGCCATGGACGTGCCGCGCCGGCTCGACGAAGCCGAGATGCAGACGTGCCAGGCGATGGCCAGCCTGGCGGCCACCGGACTCGAGCGCGTGCGGCTGTTCCAGGAGCTCCAGAGTGCCGCCGATATCGACCTCGTCACCGGACTGAACAACCACCGTTACCTGCAGGAGCGGCTGCGCCAGGAGGTGGCGCGCGCCGCGCGCAGTCACACCACCATGGCGGTACTGATGCTCGACCTAGATCGCTTCAAGCCGGTCAACGACCGGCACGGGCACACCAACGGTGACCGAGTGCTGCACAACGTCGCCGCGATCGTCCGCGCGGGGGTGCGCACCAGCGACGTCGTCGCGCGCTACGGCGGCGACGAGTTCGTGGTCGTCATGCCCGATGCGAGCGAGGAGCAGGCCGAAGCGGTGGCCGTGCGCGTCGTCGCCGCAGTCCGTGGTGCATCGCACGAGCTGAGTAACCGCGGCACCGTCAGCGTGGGCATCAGCGCCGGGTTGGCGATGTACCCGGCCGATGGGCGCAAGCCGGCCCAGCTGCTGGCCGCCGCAGACGCGGCGATGTACGGCGCCAAACGCACCGGTGGCGGCCAGGTCGAGCGCTCGCACGGACGCGAGCTGGTGCCGCTGGAGGTGGCTCCGGCAGCAGTCGCCGGGTGACGCCGGCCGCGCCCGCAGCGGGCCGGCCAGTCAGCAAAGCGTCAGTCCTTCGCGAGCGCCTTGCCGTCGTCGGTATCGAACAGGTGGATCTTTTCCATCGGCACGAACAGGTCCAGGACGTCGCCCGGGTGTACGCGATGGGAGGCATCGACGATGGCGACCAGGTCGTTGTCGCCGACGCTCACGTGCAGCAGCTCCTCGTTGCCCAGGAACTCGACCACGTCGGTTGTGGCGCGGACCCTGGCGCCGATCGCGTCTCCGCCGGAGCTCATCTGGAAGTGCTCGGGCCGCATGCCCGCGGTGAGTTCCTTCGACCCGTCCTGGACGGACGTCTTCAGGCGCTCGGGGATGGGCAGCTCCATGTTCGCGTTCTTGAGCATGGTCTTGCCGTCTACCGCGGTGGCCGTGACGTTGACGAAGTTCATCGCCGGGCTGCCGATGAAGCCGGCCACGAACTTGTTGATGGGATGCTCGTAGAGCTCCTGCGGCGAGCCCACCTGCTGGAGCACGCCGAAGTTCATGACCGCGATGCGGTCGCCCATCGTCATCGCCTCGACCTGGTCGTGCGTCACGTAGATGATGGTCGTGCGCAGGCGCTGGTGCAGTCGCGCGATCTCCGCACGCGTCTGGACGCGCAGTTTGGCGTCGAGGTTGGACAGCGGCTCATCCATCAGGAACACCGCGGGTTCACGCACGATGGCGCGACCCAGGGCGACGCGCTGGCGCTGGCCGCCTGACAGCTGCTTGGGCTTGCGGTCGAGCAGGTCGGTCAGCTCGATCGTGCCCGCTGTTTCGCGCACCCGCTTGTCGATCTCCGCCTTGGGCATCTTGCGCAGCTTCAGCCCAAAGGCGAGGTTGTCGAACACGCTCATGTGCGGATACAGGGCATAGCTCTGGAAGACCATGGCCACGTCACGATCCTTGGGCGCCAGGTCGTTGACGACCCGGTCGGCGATCTTGAGCGTGCCCTCGGTGATCGCCTCGAGGCCGGCGACCATGCGCAGCGCAGTCGTCTTGCCGCAGCCGGAAGGCCCCACGAGGACGAGGAACTCTTCGTCCTGGACATTGAGAGTGAGGTCCTTCACGGCGAGCACGTCGCCGGAGTACCTCTTGGACACATGGTCGAAGGTGACCGTCGCCATCAGCCAAGTCCTCCCGGAGCGTCGTAAGCCGGATCCGGCTTCGGATCAATGCGGCTCGACCGCCCGTCGTCTGATCCTAGCACCGGCCCGACCCCCGGCCGCACCAGCCCGGCGCCAGGCCAGGCCGCGGGACGGTAGCATGCCGCTCAAGCGGAGGTATATATGCCAGTCTTGGACGTCGTTGGTTGGATCGTCATCGGCTTCCTGGCCGGTGCGCTGTCGAGCATCGTGGTTGCCAATCGCACCCCCGGCGGCTGCCTGGCCAACATCCTCATCGGCGTGCTGGGCGGCCTGGTCGGCGGCTTCCTCGCCCGCCAGCTGTTCAACGAGCAGGAGGTCTATGGCTGGCTCGGGGCGCTGGTGGTCGCCTTCGTCGGCGCGGTCATCGTGCGCTGGCTGCTTGGCCTCGCCAACCCCGATCCGCGCAGGTAGCGATCAGCCGCAATCAGCGGCGGGTTCGCTTCGCCTTCGCAGGCAGGCTGAGGGCATAGGCGAGCGCGCGGGGAGCCCACTCGCGCACGCGATCGGGCGCCGACTGCCAGCCGGGAACGCTGACGTACTCGCGCATCGGCCGGCCGGGCATCGGCTCGAGCAGGTGACAGCCCGCTGCGAGTGCGACCGGGGGCTCGTCAGCGGGCAGGCGCACGAAGAGCTCGTCGTTGAACAGGCCCATGAACATCTGGGTGTTGGCGAACGCGGCGATGGTGCCGAACATGGGCCGCAGCGAGACGCGCGGGTCGTCCGGTACGAAGGTCTTGAAGGCCTCACGCGCGTCGAGATTGCTCCTGGGTGATCGGGCGTCGGCGCGCGGCACGCTCGGATTATGCGCCGCGAGGCGTGCCCGCAAGCAGTTCGTCAGCGACAGCCTCGGCCCACGCATCGATCGCCGGCCAGTCACGAAAGTCGCCCCTGGGTGCTCGGAGTAGGCGCACGATCAGCTTTTCGCCCATGCCCAGGCGCTCGGGATCGAGCCGGCCAGCAAATATGCGGTGTTCGCGCGCGTGGCTCCGCTCGACCATCCCCGCCACTTCCTGGGCATCGTTGTGGGGCATCGCCGGCTCGCCGACCGGTCCGCTGCTGAACAGCCACACAGGGCGCTGGGCCAGCTCTGTCGCGTGGCCTTTCACGAAGTCGACGGCCTCGGGCAGCCAGTGGCCCGCGTACACGGCACTGCCCAGCAGGACCGCGTCGAACTCGGTCACGCCGTCGACCTCGTCAATCGACTGATCGGTGACGGCCACCCCGCGCCGCGCGAGGACGCGCCCGATCTCGTCGCCGATGTCGAGCGTGGCGCCGTGCCGGCTGGCCGTCACGACCAGGACGTGAGGCTGCATTCACTCATGAGAGCCGCAGCGCGGCGAGCGCGCTAGGGCCGAACGCCCCACCCGACCGGGCCGAACGTCAGGTGCGCAACAGGTGCGGTGTGAGCCGGACGGCCAATGAGCTCTTGGGCAGGGCGCCCACGATGCTGTCGACGACGCGGCCGTTCTTGAGCACGACCATGGTCGGGATGCTGTAGGCCTCGAAGCGCTGCGCGGTGGCCGGGTTGTCATCGACGTTGACCTTGACCACCTTGAGCCGCCCGGCGTATTCGCGCGACAGCTCCTCCAGGATGGGACTCACCAAGCGGCACGGCCCGCACCACGGCGCCCACAGGTCGACCACGACCGCCGGCGCGGCCTTTGCCTCGACATCGAACGTCGCGTCGGTGGCATTGACGAGCCACGGCAGGGCCTTGCCGCAACTGCCGCAATGAGGCACGCCCCGCTCGCTGGCGCGGATCTTGTTGAGCTTGCCGCACTCGGCGCAGCGCAGCAGCGATGCCGGCGCCTCGGCGGCGGGCGGGGGGCTGGTGGTGTCGGTCTGTTGTTCGGTCATCGTCGGAGTCCGTCCTTGGCGCCGAGGATACGCTTGACGTCGTGGAAGCGAAGGATCTGGGCCGGCTCGAGGTATTCGACAACCGAGCGGCGCGGCGCTGGCAGGCGCGCCTTGACGGCAGGGTGGTCGGCTATGCGGAATATCGGCCGTCTCCCGGACGCATCACCTTCACCCACACGGTCGTCGAACCCGAGTACGAGGGACACGGCGTCGCCGGCCGACTTGCGCAGGCGGCGCTCGACGACGCCGTCTCACGCGGGCTGCGCATCGTGCCACGCTGCCCCTACATCCGCGCGTGGCTGCGGCGCCACCCCGAGTACGACACCCAAGTCGACTTGCCGCCCGAGCGGGCAGCCGATGGACCGAGCAGCCGGCTTTGAATGTGAAATGAACATGGTGGGGTGGAATCGGCACGTTCGTGAGCGAACCCGGCCGGCCAGACGCGCGACATTGCACATCACGCAGTAATACCGCCCGGCTCGCGGCCGTCTGGGGGCCACGCTTCGGGGCTCGAATAGTCCGATCGGCACTGTGGCGGCGGGCCTGCGCTGGTGCATCATGCCTTGGGTACTGGATCGGGTCCATTGGTCTGCGGCGCGCTGCGAGTCGCGTGGATGAGGAGGGCGGCACGATGAAGGTCGTGGTCGCTTATGCATCGCGCAAGGGCAACACCCGGCTGGTGGCCGAGCGCATCGCCGAGTTACTGCGCAAGCGCGGGACGGTCGAGCTGATCAACGTGGAGGACGCTCCCCGCGAACTGCCTGAAGGGCAACTGGTCATCGTCGGCGGGCCGACCGAAGGCCACGGGATGACCAAGCCGATGGTTCACTTCTTCGACAACCTGGTTGCCGGCGCTCTGGCCGGCCGCGCCGCGGCGGCCTTCGACACGCGGCTGGCCTGGCCGCGCCTGCTGTCCGGTGCGGCATCGGAGGGCATCACCAAGCGCCTGCGCGAAGCCGGCGCGGTGGCCGTCGTCCCGCCCGAGAGCTTCATCGTCAGTGGAGTGCCGGAACTGATGCCGGGCGAGCTGGAGCGCGCCGGCTACTGGGCCCTGGGCGTGATCGAGAAGGCCGAGGCGCCACTGGTCGTCCCGGCCCGCTGACCTACAAGGAGAGGGAAGATGCACCTGCGTTCTGGTCGCCTGCTGGCGACCGTCGCGAGCTTCGCGCTCGCGTCGTTGATTGCCGCACCGGCGGTGCTGGCCGATCAACCGCCCGCCAACATCGACAGCGTCATCATCGCCGTCGGCCACGACGTGACGGTCGCTGCCGGGGACACCGTGGACACGGTTGTCGTGGTGCGCGGTAACGCGCTGGTCGAGGGCTCGGTCCGCACCGTGACCGTCGTCGAAGGCACGGCGACCTTGCGCGGCGCGCAGGTCGACACGGTCGTGGTGGCCAACGGAACGGCCGATCTCGAAACGGGCACCAACGTCGCCGGCGACGTGGTCCAGTTCAACTCGACCGTTGTGCGGGCCGACGGCGTCATCGTCAATGGGACGGTTCGCGACGCGGCCACGACTCTCGCGGGCCTGGTCCTGTTCCTGGGCTTCGCCGCGCTGTTGATCTGGTTCGGCGTGGCGATCACGACGATCGTCGCCGGGCTGGCGCTGGCCGCCTTTGGCGCTCGCCAGACCCGCTCGGCCGAGGCGGTCATCAGCCGCGAGCCGGTCAAGGCGTTCCTGGTCGGCCTGGCGACGTTCATCGTCGTGCCCATCGTGGCGATCCTGTTCATGGTCACCATCGTGGGCATCCCGCTGGGTCTGAGTGTCCTGTTCTTCGTGCTGCCGACTGTCGCCTTCATCGGCTACCTGGTCGGTGCCATCTGGATGGGTGAGTGGTTGCTCGGCCGCAGCGGCCGGCAGCTGGCCGAGCGGCCGTACCTCGCCTCGTTTGTGGGGCTCATCATCGCCGGCCTGCTGGGCCTCGTGCCGCTGATCTCGGCGATCATCTCGGTCTTCGGCCTGGGTGCGGTCACCGTCGCCGGCTGGCGAACGCTCGTCGGCCACGGCGGCCCGCAGCAACCGCAGGTGCTTCAGCCGCATCCGGCCGGAACTTCGGCATGAGCGACGGTACGCCAGGCAGACGGCATGCGCGCAGGCAATCCGGAGCGCGTGCCGGCAAGGAGGTAGGGGACATGGTCAAGCTTGCCGAGGTCATCGAGAACGCCAGCGATAAGATCGGCGCAAGGCGGATCTTCGGTGAGCCGTACGAGAAGAACGGCGTGACGATCATCCCGGCCGCACGAGTGATGGGCGGTGCGGGAGCAGGCGAGGGCGAGATGCCGGCACCGGCCGGCGAGGGTCTGCCGGGTGAGGAGCCTGGCAAGCGGCCCATGGGGTCGGGCGGTGGCTACGGCATGAGCGGCCGCCCCGCGGGCGCGTTCGTGATCAAGGGCGACCAGGTCAGCTGGATGCCGGCGCTCGACATCAACCGCATCGTCTTCGGCGCGCAGCTGGTAGCGATCGCCTTCCTGTTCGTCCTCCGCTCGATTGTCAAGACGCGCGCCAAGGTGGCCGAGGCGCGGTTCAAGGCGGCCGAGAAGAAGTAGTCACCGGCCGAGGGTGGCTTTCCGGTACGGGTCGGCTTGAGAGTCCTAATTCAGCTGACTTTGGCAGCCAGGTCTCGATAGGCCGGGACGAGAACCTCCCATCGCGCCTCGGTGTCGCCGAGCTCACGACCACCTTTGCCATCGGCCGATCGCAGACTGCCCAGTATCCGGGTGCCCGCAGCTTTCACTGCTTGGCATCTTGCCCTCGCAGCCCGGCTTTGACGGCGTGGTCCCGATACGAAGGTTCGAGTTCTTTCCAGCGCGCCTCAGCGTCGATCCGCCCACCGCCGGCGATATGGGCGATGAGATCTTCGACGTGAACCTGGATCCCTGCGCCGTAGGCGTCGATCAGGTCGAGGGGCATGCCCCGTTCCTCCCAGACAAGGATCGTCTGATCGCCATCGGCAGTGAGCGTAACCTCGATGCGGCCTTCCCCTGCTCGCCCCGGCCCGATGGTCGACACCAGGAGCCGGTGCGGCTGCTCGCACGCTTCTATCCGGCCGGTGCCTTCCCATCCGCGTAACTGTCAAGGCACATAAGCGGATGGCTTGCTCCACCGCAACAGCGGTCCGAACGGCCCGCGAGCGAGCGCCCTATGGCCCTACGTCGGCCGGCTGCGCGCGGCTAGCGTCGGACACAAGGTGCATACGACGTTCCAGCCAATCGACATCGCCCGCGATCGCTGCAAGGGCTGCGGGTTGTGCGTCGAGGTCTGCCCGCAGCACGTGCTTGTGCTCAATAAATCGGTCGTCAACGTGCTCGGTTACCACCCGGTTGAGCTGACCAACGCGGCCGACTGCACCAGCTGTGCCCTCTGTGCGCGAATCTGCCCCGAGGCGAGCTTCAACGTCTACGCCAAGCCAAAGGCGGCACGCACATGAGTGCCACGACTACCGTCGCGCCCGGTCGGCCGGTGCTGATGAAGGGCAACCAGGCCATGGCCGAAGCTGCCATCCAGGCCGGCTGCGACGCGTACTTCGGCTACCCGATCACTCCGCAGGCGGAGGTCCTCGAGTGGATGGCCAAGCGCATGCCTGAGATGGGCCGCGTGTTCATCCAGGCCGAGAGCGAGCTGGGCGCGATCAACATGGCGCTCGGTGCCGGCGCCGCCGGTGCCAGGGTGCTGGTCAGCTCGTCGAGCCCGGGCATCAGCCTGATGGCCGAGGGCATGAGCTACATGGCCGGCTCTGAGATCCCGGTCGTACTGCTCAACGTGATGCGCGGCGGACCGGGCCTGGGCAGCATCGGGCCGTCGCAGTCGGACTATTTCCAGGCCGTCAAGGGCCACGGCCACGGTGACTACCGCACGCCGGTGCTGGCACCGGCCTCGATCGGCGAGGCGGTCGCGCTGGTCGCCGACGCGTTCGAGATCGCCGAGCGCTACCGCACGCCGGTGATGATCCTCGCCGACGGCGTGATCGGGCAGGCGATGGAGCCCGTGGTACCGCAGTACCGCGAGCCGCCGCGGCCGACCGACGGCTGGCAGCTCACCGGCGCCGACGGCCGCCCGCCACGCGTCGTGCGCTCGCTGCATTTGCTGCCGGAGGACCTCGAGCAGCACAACCGTCATCTACAGGAGAAATACGCCGAGATCGCGCGGAACGAGGTGCGCTACGCGACCGAATTGCTCGAGGATGCTGAGATCGCGATCGTCGCCTACGGCACGGCCGCGCGCGTGGCCCGGACCGCGATCCAGCGGGCGCGCGAAAGCGACCTGAAGGTGGGCATCTTCCGGCCGATCTCGCTGTGGCCGTTTCCATCGCAGCAGTTGGCCGATGCGGTCAAGGGCAAGCGCGCGGTGCTGGTCGTCGAGCTGTCGGCCGGACAGATGATCGAGGACGTTCGCCTCGCGCTCGGGGGATCAACGCCGGTGTTCTTCCACGGCCGACAGGGCGGCATGGTGCCCACGCCGGGCGAGGTGGTCGACGCCCTGCGTCGCGCCTGGTCGCTGACCGAAGGAGCCGGCAAATGAGCATTCAGACGCCCGACCAGCCGCGCATCATCTACGAGCGTCCCGCGTCGCTGGTCGACCGCTCGACGCACTACTGCCCGGGGTGCGGGCACGGCATCATTCACCGGCTCATCGCCGAACTCATCGACGAGCTCGACCTCGCGCCGCGGACGATCGGCATCGGCTCGGTCGGCTGCAGCGTGTTCGCCTACGACTACTTCGCGGTCGACTTCGTCGAGTCGCCGCACGGCCGGGCGCCAGCCGTCGCAACCGGCGTTCGCCGCGTACGACCAGACGCGTTCGTGTTCACCTACCAAGGCGATGGCGACTTGGCCGCGATCGGAACGGCCGAGATCGTCCACGCCGCGGCACGAGGGGAGAACATCAGCGTCGTCTTCGTCAACAACGGCATCTACGGCATGACCGGCGGGCAGATGGCGCCAACTACGCTGCTCGGCCAGGTGACCACGTCGAGCCCGAGCGGGCGCGAGGCGAGCGCGGCCGGCTATCCCATCCCGATCACCGAGATGCTCGCGCTCGTCCCGGGCGTGGCGTACGCCGCCCGCGGTTCGATCGCCACGCCGCAGCTCATCGGCCGCACCAAGCAGATGCTCAAGAAGTCGTTCGACGCGCAGCTCAAGGGCGCCGGCTTCTCGATCGTCGAGGTGCTCTCGACGTGTCCGGTCGGCTGGGGAGTGACGCCCGAGGAAGCCATGAAGCACGTTGAGACCGAGGTGATCAAGACTTACCCGCTGGGCGTGTTCGCCGACCGCGTCGCGGAGCGGCTCGAGGGCCAGGCTCCCGAGGTGAAGTCGGAATGACGATTGAAAAGTCGGCCATCCTCGCCGGTTTCGGCGGTCAGGGGCTGCTGTTCTGCGGCAAGGTGCTTGCCCAGGCGGCAGTCATCGAGGGTCGCGAGGTGTCGTGGATGCCGTCCTACGGCCCGGAGATGCGCGGCGGCACGGCGTACTGCACGGTCATCGTCGCGGACCGGCCGATCGGCTCGCCGATGGTCGACGCGGCCGACGTTGTGGTCGCCCTCAACCCGCCGTCGATGGCCAAGTTCGAGCCGATCATCGTGCCCGGCGGCCTCCTGGTCCTCAACTCATCGCTGATCGAGGCCGAGCCGTCGCGCGTCGACATCGAGGTCGTGTCGGTGCCGTGCACCGCCCTCGCGCGCGAGGCCGGTGACGATCTCCTTGTGAGCATCGTCGCGCTCGGCGCTGCCATCGCGCGCCGGCCGATCGTCGAGCGCGAGTCCGTGCGCCGGGCACTGCGCGAGCTGCTCGCGTCGCGCGGCCAGCAGATCCTCGAGGCCGACCTGGCGGCCTTCGACCTGGGTTATCAACGAGCTTTGCCGGTGGCGGCGGGAGGCTAGCGATGGCGACGACGACAGCAGTCAGAGCGGCGAGCGGTCCACGCGACGAGATCGTGGTCGACTCGGAGAAGGCGGGCGCTCCACCGCGCCGCGGCGAGATCTTGGAGATCCTCGAGGAGTCCTACGGGATCCGCTATCGCGTGCGCTGGGAGGATGGGCACGAGAGCGTCGTCCATCCGGTCGCCGGGACGGTGCACATCCACCATCGCGACGATCAGATCGACGAGGCGAGCGCGCGCGAGTCGTGCTGCGAGGCCTTCAACGAGGTCTTCCGCTAGGTCTTCGGCTAGGTCTTCGGCTAGGTCTCTGCACACCGGCGGCCGCTCAATCGCTGTAGTGGTCCGCCGTGACACTGTCAATGTCAAAATCTCGCATGGCGGGCCACTTTGGCCATGCGGCGCCGGTCCGCAGTACCGCAACGCCCTGGCTCGTGCACGGCCCGGCTCGATCGGCTGCACCGCTGCACGCAGCCTTACTGCGCGCAGACGCCGGTCCTGGTCGGCGTCGCCTGGCTCGGCGACATCGGCACCGGTGGCGTGTCGCCGACGCCGCATCCGACGGCGCCGCCGACCAGGATCACCTGGCCCCAGGCGATTGCCACGGCGATGACCGGCGGCGACTTCCCGAGCAACGCGACGGTCCGCTCGGTGACGGTGGAGCTGGAAACCGAAGCCATCCCGACGTGGTGGCCGCAGGAGGTCGACCCGTGGGTGTGGGCGATCATCCTCGATGCCCCGGACGGCCGCGCTGAACTGGTTCTGCTCGACTACGTCAGCGGCGACCTCATCAACGCCCAATCGCCACTGCCCTAGCCCGCGCTATCCCCGGAGATGTACGCGGCACGTGCGGCAGTCGACCCTGTTTCGGGCGGCTACGCCATGGGAATCGCGCCAGCGCGGGCTCTTTTGCCGCGTTGCCGCACTCAGCACGTGCGCCGCGCCCAATTTCGATAGCCGTGCGCGTGCCGGTGGCGCAAACGGTGCCCAGTGACCGCACCGGGTGCGGCAGCGCACGGTCAACTCACCGGCGATCCGCGCAGGAACCTCGCAGGCGAACAGGCCATTTGGCACTGGCGGGATGCCGTCAGCATGGGCATGCTATTAGCATATGCATGCCGACATCCGCCACGGTCACCACGACGACGGTCATCATCACCACGGCGGCTACCGCGGCTGGGTGCGCCCGGGCGGACGGCGTGGTCGGTGGCTCGAACCGTTCCTGCTGCGCCTGATCGCTGAAGGCGAAGCGCACGGTGCGGCACTGATCGACCAGCTCGACGACCTGTGCCTGGCACCCGACGGCGTGGACGTGGGCATGGCCTACCGAACGTTGCGCGAGCTGGAGGCCGACGGATTGGTGGCCAGCGCGTGGCAGACGGACGACGGGCCGCCCCGTCGGACCTATCGGCTGACCGTGGCGGGGCGGCGTGCGCTGGACGAGTGGGTATCGGTGATGCATGAGCGAGCGCGCCTGATCGACGCCTTTCTCGATGGCACGGAAGCCCTGGATCGGGGCGAAGGAGGTTGACATGAGTTGTGGTCATGGCTGGCACGGCTGTGGGCCGTCGTATGGCTGGGGTTACGAGAGCTCGCCCTATGTGCACGGACCGTGTGCGCGTGGTCCCTATGAGCGCGGTTGGTACGAACCGGCCGACTGGTATGAGGACACCGAGCGGCCGCGCCGTCGGCGCCGCGGGCGCGGGCGCGAGAACGCCAGCGGGGACCTGGAGGCCCAACTGGCGGGCCTGCGCGACGAGGTCCGTCGGCTCGAGGAGGAGCTGGGCAACCTGCGCACCCCAGGAGCCGAATAGGCCGCCGGTTGCAGCGAGGCAGTCGACTATCCGCGTGACCGCGGCGGGCACATCGTCGTCCGACACATCGACTTGGAGCAGCGGCCGTCGGGCGCAAAGATATGATGAGCCGCTGAGCCTGCGCGCAATGGAGTAGTCGCGACGTCCCTCCGCCTGTCTGCCTTCCTCGATCGGCTGAGATCACGCCTGTGGTTCATCCCCGGGACGTTGGCGGTCGCCTCCGCGCTGCTCGCGATCGCGCTCGTCAGCCTGGACCGGCTCGTCGACCAAACTGTCGGGGGCGGGCTCAGCGGCATCCTGTTTGCTGGCGGACCCGACAGCGCGCGGCTGGTGCTGTCGACGATCGGCGCCGCCATGCTGACCTTTACCGGCCTCGTCTTCACAATCACGATGCTCGTTCTGCAGCTGGCAAGTTCCCAGCTCTCGCCGCGTGTGATGCGGACCTTCCTGCGCGACCGAGTGAACCAGGGCGTGCTCGGACTTTTCATCGCGACATTCCTCTATGCCCTGCTGGTGCTGCGCGACGTACGGTCGCCGCCAGACGGCCCCGCATTCGTGCCTGCCATTGCCGTGAGCGTGGCTTACGCACTGCTCCTGGCCTCGGTCGGCACGTTCGTTGCCTACATCCACCACATGGCCCAGGCGATTCGCGCCACGACCGTCCTGCGCAGCGTCGCCGATGAGACCCGCCACGCTATCGAACGCCTGTATCCACAGGGCATTGGCGATGAGCCCGCAGCGCCGGTTCCGTCGCTGCCCGAGCGGCCGCCCGACGCGGTCGTGTCGCTCGACCGGGCGCCGGGGGTTATCACTTCTGTCGATGAGGGCGTGCTCGTCAGACTCGCGCGCGACCACGCCGTGTGCGTGGGGCTGATCCACGCGGTCGGTGATTTTGTCCCGACCAACGCGCCGCTGCTGCGAGTCTGGCGAGCGGGGTCAGCCGACGACGGCGACAAAGCCACCGATCTTCCGCTCGATGCCCTGGCGCATGCAATCGAGACCGGCCAGGAGCGGACAATGACCCAGGACGCCGCCTTTGGCATCCGCCAGATCGTCGATATTGCTGAGCGGGCGTTGTCGCCGGGTACGAACGACCCGACGACCGCGGTCCAGGCCCTCGACGAGCTGCACGATCTCCTCCGGCGGCTGGCGGCGCGAAGCATCCCGTCGCCGGTGCGCCTCGCCGACGACGGCTCGATCCTGCTGCACCTGCCACGGCCCGATTGGGACGACTATGTCGCCCTGGCGCTCGACGAAATCCGCCACTTCGGCGCCGGCTCCATCCAGATCGCGCGTCGCCTGCGCTACCTCCTACTCGACGTGCGCAGCGCCGCGCCGGGTTTTCGCCACCCGCCGATCGATCGCCAGCTGCACCTGCTCGATGCCGGGATAGAGGTGTCGTACGAGTTCCGGGCCGACCGGCGCGCGGCGTCCGAGCCGAGTCCTTCCGGCCACGGCCCAGAGGAGACGCCAGTCCCCGCGGACGAGAAGGCCGCCACCTCAGATAGCGACGCGGCGCTGAAGGGCCCCGTCTGATCGGTGAAGTGAAACTGAGGCGCTGTGTCTGACGTCGGCCTGGCATGACCCAACCGCGTTGGTCAGGCGGCGCGATCGCCGCACTTGTCATCGCCACCGCGCTCCTGGCATCCTGCTCGGCGGTCGGCGTCTTGTCCTCGACCGCCCCGTCCGCCACGCCCAGCGTCCTGCCGTCCGGGCCCCAGCCATCTGGCGAAGCCACCGCCGCGGCCGCGACAGCCGGCAGCGGCGTCATCTATCCGGAAACCTTCGATCCGAATGCCACGCCACCCCCCACGCCGGCGCCGACGCCTTTTGCCACGCCACAACCGGCTGGGCTGGCCGACCTGATCTACACGCTGGCGGGACAACTTGGGCGTCCGGACTGGTGCGACCCCGACTTCTACCCACTCGCCCGTGCCGACGAGGTCACGCTGGCCCCGCAGCACCTCGATGAGATGCAGGCGGACCCGGCCCTCTATGCGACGATCCTGGAGCACAACGGCCTGGGCGCCCAGCGGCAACTCAGCGACCAGCAACTGGTCAGCGTCTATCGCGACTGGAAGATGCTGACGAAGGCGATCGCGCTCACGCCGACGGCCGACGGATACAGCTTCGACTACGTCGCCTGCGTGGGCCGGATGGGCGGCAGACCGACTACCACGTGGCGGGCGAGATCACTGCCGCTGGGACAGTCACCGAGACCGTCGATGAGTCGACGGCACGGCCGAACTGCCCGATATGCCTCGCACGCGGGACACTCATCGCCACCCCCACGGGCCCGCTTCCAGTCGAGCAACTGACGGTTGGCGACATCGTCTGGACGGCCGACGCATTCGGCGATCGTCTTGCCGCGCCGGTCATCGACGTCGGCTCTACGCCCGGACCGCCCACCCACCAGGTGGTCCATCTGGTCCTGGCAGACGGACGCTCGCTCGAGGTGTCGCCCGGGCACCCGTTGGCCGATGGCCGACCAGTCGGCTCGCTCCTCCCGGGCGATCCCCTCGACGGCTCGACCATTGTCTCGGCGGCGCTCGTGGCTTACGCCGGTGGCGCGACCTTTGACCTGCTGCCCGCTGGTCCAACCGGCGATTACTGGGCCGACGGCATCCTCATCGGCAGCACATTCGCCTCGCGCTAGGGCGGCCGCCCGCCTGCTTGCGTCTCCCAGGCATGCTCGAGTCCCCTCCGACTCGCGTCTCCAGGCCGGTTTTGAATGTGACATGAACAACGTTGGGCGAAATCGGGGAGTTCGAGAGCGACCCGGGCTGGCCAGACGCGCAACATTGCACGTCACCTACCAATAGCGCCCGGCTCGCGGCCGTCTGCGCTGCAGTTGCTCGCCAGATACGGGGTGGCGTGTGTACATGACGTGCAAACCTGCGGTCTACGGCGACGAGGGCAGGATGGGCACTCGAACGAGCCCGGCTGTGCCTTCGAGGACGTCCGTCTGACGGTGTAGGCCACCAAGGCGAGCGGTGAATATTGCACCTGGTGGCGTGGTTGCCTAAACGACCGACAAGCGCCGGTCGGCGGCTTCGAGAGCATCGCGATGGTCGACGACTCGACTGCTTTCGCGTCGCTGCGTGCGCTGGGCAACTACACGCGCATCTCCGGCACGTCCGACGGAGGCGACAGCTGGGCGATGCTCGGCTCGTGGCCCTTCTACTGAGAGCCCGAGCAGGCTGACTCGACGCCGATCGCCTAGCATCTGGTCATGACGTTGCCGAACGACCCCGCCGCCAAGCTCGCCGACTACGCCCACCCGGAGAAGATGGTCACCACCGCCTGGCTGGCGGAGCACCTGGGCGATCCGGGGCTGGTGGTGGTCGAGTCGGACGAGGACATCCTGCTCTACGAGACCGGCCACATCCCCAGTGCGGTCAAGGTCGACTGGCACACCGAGCTCAACGACCCGGTCACGCGCGACTACGTCGACCCGGCCGGTTTCGCGGCCCTGATGCGCCGCAAGGGCATCGCACGCGACTCGACCGTGGTCTTCTACGGCGACAAGAGCAACTGGTGGGCCGCCTACGCGCTGTGGGTCTTCAGCCTGTTCGGCCATCCCGACGTTCGGCTGCTCGACGGTGGTCGGGCGAAATGGGAGGCGGAGGGCCGGCCGATGACGACCGACAAGCCCAACCCCAGGGCGTCCGACTATCCGGAGGTTCCCCGCGACGACGCGCCAATCCGTGCCTTCCGCGACGAGGTCCTCGCCCACCTGGGCAGGCCGCTGATCGACGTGCGCTCGCCCGATGAATACACCGGTCGCTTGCTGCACATGGCCAGCTACCCGCAGGAGGGAGCGCTGCGCGGCGGCCACATCCCCGGATCGCGCAACGTGCCCTGGGCTCGCGCTGCCAACGAAGACGGCACGTTCAAGTCGCGCGCCGAACTCGAGGCGCTCTACGGCGGCGAGGTGGGGCTGGCGCCCGACGACGACGTGGTTGTCTACTGCCGCATCGGCGAGCGCTCCAGCCACACCTGGTTCGCGCTCACCCACCTGCTCGGTTTCGACCACGTGCGCAACTACGACGGATCGTGGACCGAGTGGGGCAACAGCGTGCGCGTGCCCATCGAGCGCGAGGCGGACAGCGCGTGAGAGAGCAGCTTCCCGAGCGCCTGGCTCAGATCGTGGACGAGTTCGCGACCTCGTCGCGCGAGGAACGGCTCGAGCTGCTGCTCGAGTACTCGGAGTCGCTGCCGCCATTACCGGAGCGCTACGCGGAGCATCGCGAGCGTCTCGAGCCGGTGCCGGAGTGCCAGTCGCCGGTGTTCGTGGCGACCGAGCTTGATGCCGACGACCGGGTGCGGACGGTCTTCGACGCGCCGCCCCAGGCGCCCACCACGCGCGGCTTCGCAGGCATCTTCCACGCCGGTCTCGATGGCCTGTCGGCCGACGAGGTGCTTGCCGTCCCCGGCGACATCACCATCCGCCTGGGGCTGGCCGAGGCCGTCAGCCCGCTCCGCCTCCGCGGCGCGGCGGCGATGCTGTATCGCGTCCAACGCCAGGTCCGCGCCCTCGTCCCGGCGGGCTAGCCGCCCTCAGCGAAGGCCGTACTGGAGTTCGTAGAGCTGGCGGTAGGTGCCGCCCTTCGCAAGTAGTTCGGCGTGCGAACCGGTCTCGACCACCCGACCGTGCTGCAGGACGATGATCCGGTTGGCGTGCTGGATGGTCGAGAGTCGGTGGGCGATGACGATCGACGTGCGTCCGGCCATGAGCTTGGGCAGCGCGTCCTGGATCAGGCGCTCAGTGGCCGTGTCGACCGATGAGGTGGCCTCGTCGAGCACGAGCATGATCTCCGGGTTGAAGGCGACGATCCGCGCGAAACCGAGCAACTGCTTCTGGCCCACGGACAGGATCGAGCCGCGTTCGGTAAGGACCGTGTCGTAACCGTCGGGCAGTGCCTCGATGAAGCCCGCGGCGTTGACGAACTGCGCCGCCGCACGCACGCGGTCGTCGCTGATCGACTCGTCGCGCAGCCGGATGTTGGCCGCGACCGTGCCCGCGAATATGAACGGATCCTGCAGCACGATGCCGACGTGGCGCCGCAGATCGGCCAGGCGTAGGTCGCGAATGTCGACACCGTCGAGCAGGATGTGCCCCTTCTGGATGTCGTAGAAGCGCGCCAGCAGGCTGACGATCGATGTCTTGCCCGCGCCGGTTGCGCCGACGATGGCCACGCTCTCACCCGGCTCGATGCGCAGGTCGACGTCGTGCAGCACCCACGTTTCGTGGTCATAGGCGAAGGAAACGTGCTCGAAGACGATTTCGCCGCGCACGTTCGTCAGCTCCTTCGGCTGCGCGGGGTCGCGATCGCGGGCTGCGTGTCGAGGATGCGGAAGATGCGCTCCGACGAGGCCATCGCCGCCTGCAGCAGGTTGTACTTGTCGGACAGGTCCTCGATGGGCGAGAAGAACTGGTCGAGCAGTTGCCAGAACGCGACCAGTGTGCCCACGGTGAGCGTGCCGCCGATCACCCACGCTCCACCGGCGATGAACAGTGCTGCCGTGGTCACGGCCCGGGTTATCGAGATGAGCGGCGTAAAGGTGGAGTTGATGCGGATGGAGTTCCGGCTCGCCTGGCGGAAGTCGTCGTTGAGCACGTCGAACGCCTCGTAGGTGGTGCGTTCGCGTGTGAACAGCTGCACGACGGCCATGCCCGACAGGTTCTCGTTCAGGTAGGCATTGATGCGCGCGAGGCGAATGCGCTGGTTGACGAACGAGTTCCGGAGCCGGCTGCGGAAGAAGACGGTCAGGCCGATGACAACCGGCAGCGACGCGAAGATCACCAGCGCCAGTCGGAGGTCCAGGATCACGAGCAACACCGACGCGCCCGCGAGCAGGAGAGC
>CAVZHW010000002.1:0-307735 GCA_963775225.1 uncultured Chloroflexia bacterium | reverse complement strand
ACGGCCGAACGCCTGGAACAGGGCTTGACCGATGGTCAGCCCGATGATCGCCAGGCCGAGTTGAACGATCACGGAGAGGTCCGGCTGGCCCAGGTCGTCGACGATCTGGCCGATCAGCACCGGTGGCAGCGTCGACACGAACGCGCCGGCAACCGTCAGTAGGCCACCGGCGATCAGCCAGCGGCTGTGCTGGCGCAGGTACAGCAAGAGCACCTGGCGGACCGTCGCGGCCGGGCCAGGCTGTAGCGCTCGGCGCACCGTCCGCGACGGCAGCGCCGAGCCCGAGGCGGCGCCTTCAGTGGCGGCTTCAGGTAGCGCGCTGGTGGTCATGCAGAAATCAAACCCACGGCAGGGAGTCCCAATCTTCGCAGCAACGGTCGGAGCGGGCCGCAGCAGCCTGCTGCTCCTCGACGAAGACGCTCAGGTCGTCGTACTGGTCCGGCTTGCCACTGGCCGGCAGGCGCGCGGGGCGCGCCGTAGCGAAGGTGTCGCCAGCGCGCGTGCACAGGAGGCGAAAAGCCAGCGGCACGAGCCGATCCTCGAGCCAGCCGAAGTCGAGCTCGCGTCCGTTCTGAAGCGCCTGATAGGCAGCAGCTGAGAGGTGGAAGCGGTCGACGACCCACGAGTAGTGGGCCGATGCCTCATGGCTGATCACCCATCCCTGATCAAGGCCGACAGCCAGGTCGTCGGTTTCTGCCTGATCCAGGTGCGCGACGGTTCCTGGCGCACGAACAGCACGACCGCGTCGTCGACGCTCGCCTCCACGCCGTTTCCTCCAGTCAGCTCGCGGTCGCCAGGCGACCCCACAGGAGGACGAGCACCGCCAGGTTGATGAGCATCGCAACCAGGTAGAACGGGTGGAAATAGAGCGCCACGGCAACCAGGCCCAGCGATGCGCCGGCGACGAGCAACGGCACCTTGATATCGGCCAGGGCTGCGACGCCCAACCACCCGAGGCCGCCCGCAACCAGGGCCACCCCCGCGGCGAGCCATACCAGCCCGCCGACCACCGCCATGCCGCCGCCAAGGTCCAAGGCCTCGAACAACCATGAGCGCCCGAACGGCCCCGGCTACCAGCCGAACCAGGCCGGCATGGGCATCGGCGCACCGTTCGGGTTCGTGACGGTGCCGAGGCCGATGGCGGTCGTGATGAAGCCATGGGCGACGAGAAACGCCCCAATCAAGGCCTGTGACATGACTTCTCCCTCCCTCTGATCGAGCGGTCGCCGATCATGAGCCGGATGCCGTCGCGACGCGTCCGTCTCGTCGCAACGCTCCCGCTGGCGCACCACGCATTGGACGCCGATCATCGCCATCGCTGGGCGACAGCCAACATGGCCACTCGGCCGGCTGCCCCTTACGGCAGTTGGGCGCAGGTCGAATTGGAATCCGGGCTGGCGAAGCTGATGCCTTGAGCGTCGTTGATGGTCAGCACCTCTCCCTCGCTGACCGTGCCGCTGTAGCAGCCGGGCTGCAGGTCCTGTCCACCCAGGACAAGGTCGCCCTGATCGAAGCGGAGCACGATCTGTGCATCACGGGTGAAGCTCCACGTCGCCGTCAGCCTGGCGGCATCGACCGTGTATCGGGCGCCCAATCCGTTCTGGGCCTTGCCCACCGCCGACTCTCCCTGGGAGTCGAACGGGGCCGATGTGAAGCCAAAGACGACGAATACCGCGATGACCACGACGATGGCAATGACGCCGAGGGCGGCAAACACAAAGCGCATGAGTTCCTCCTCTCAACGCACAGGCGGTAGCGCCGCGTGTTCAAGCGCCAAACGCGGCGCTTCTCGAAACCGGCCCGGCCGCTCCGGCGAGGGCGGCGGTGACATTCGCGTCCCCGCTCGACTCAGGGCTCGGTGCTTCGAGTCTGGTGCCAGGCGGCGGCCAGGTTCCAGTTCCAGGTGGACAGACACCCGGGGGCCATCGGTCACCATCGGGCACGGCCGGTTGACACCATCCGCTCGAACCGCAGCAGCGGCACAGATGGCGCTACTTGACGAGGATCAGAAACCGACCAAGGTAGAGAAATAAGGGAGCTGGACAGCGGAATCCATGCTCAAATCGGCCGATTTGAGCGTGGAAGTGGGGTGGCCTATGGGGGTCGAACCCATAACCTTCGGATCCACAGTGGACCTATTCCACGCGTGAATTGGGCCGCCGGTAGCCACCGCCGGTAGCCACCGCTGGATGCCACTGAGGAAGCTCAAACGCGCATTTCATTGCCTGGCACCGGTCGCCCCTGCGACTTTGGCCGCAGACTCAACGCAGTCCCGTGATCGGGATGCGCACGCTTGACCGTGCGGGCGGTCCCGACTCCGGCCGGGGGACGCTTATGAATTCGGTGAGGCAGCTGCGCTATCCCGCGTAACGCATCGGTGGCGGTCGCCTGATCAATCGTACGACGACGAGCGGGAGCACCGCGATGACGACGATGGGTAGAAGCAAGGTCGCGAAGAACGCTAGCTGGGACAGAGGTGACGCCTGCGAACGTGACGATGCCTGCACGGGTATGCCGGCTTCGGCAGCCGCGGTTTGTATCTGTTGGAACGTGTCGGCGGTTACCGACTCGACGCGAAGTGACTCGCCGTTCTTCTCCGTGACGGTCAACGTCGACCCAGACAAGTCGAGCTTCTCGACCCCATTCGAGGCGATAAGTTGCGAGATGTTGGCGAGGTCGGTTTGGCGCGGCAATGCCAGTTGGGAGGCGAAGAACACAATGGCCGCAACGACGGCTACGAGAAAGGTGAGCGCTGCCAGGAACGCTCTCCCGCTTAACCGCCATCTCTTCGCGGGCGGCTGACTGGATGGCTCGCGGCCCGAAGTTGGTGTGCTTTGATCGCTCACTAGCCGGTCCTCCTGTCCGCTGAGCCTTGCCATTAACTCGACCCGCCCTGCAACGCCAAGTTTCGAGTAGATCGCCGAAAGATGGCTCCGGACAGTCGCTTCAGCAAGCGACAGACGACTGGCGATGGCGCGGGCCGACAGTCCCTCCAGCGCAGCAGAGAGGACCTCTTGCTCCCGAGCCGATAGCGACGTCAGGTCGGGTCCCGTGCCGCGCCCATTGTCGGGTTCGTCGTCCACCACGGACCAAGCATGGTCCCTTCCGCGTCCCATGTCATCAGCCGAACGGATGAAACGTGCACTCACGGCGCCTCTGGACACCACTGCCTACCGGCTGGGGTTGCACAAGTTGGCTCCCCCGCACCGGACGACGATACCTACGGGTTGGCCGAAGTCGTGCAGTAAGCGTCAGGGCCGAGCTGCCATGCGCCGCCCTGGTATCGCTGAACCCCCATCCACGACTTGATCCGATAATTGATGTTCTCGAAGAACCACTTGAAGTTCGAATTCGAACTCGCAGGGCTGATCGACGGCGAGGCACGGAGTAAACAGGGACATCTGCCGGCAGCACGGCTCGACCGTCCTCATCCACGAGGAGTTCGCCCAGTTCAGCCGTGAGCCCGGTCACCCTGGCAAGGGCGAGGCGACTCACGTAGGTGCTCAGCAAGCTCGCGATAACCCTGGGTCAGACCATCGTGACCGGCCCGTCGTTTGTACCTCGCGAAGTCGCGATACCCGATCGGCTGGCGTCGCATGAAAGCGCGGACTTTGGCCTTTCCGTGGCGGCGGCCGCACTGCTCGAGGGCGTATGCGTTTGCGAGCGCTTCGTCCAACTGACAGCCGGCCCATCCGCGGTGGTCGCGCCGGAGATACGGGATGTAGATCGGAGTCCTAATCTCGAGCGACGTCGCGGAGATGTACGTTAGGAAATGGCAATGGTTTCACCGAGGGCTGCCACACCAAGATCAAGCTGCTCAAGCGTTGAGCTCGGCCATGGCCTTGGGCTGGGTCACACGGCGTACAAAGCACTCATGTACCCGCATGGCCCAACAGCAAGTACATGGGCATACAGCCCACATCTAACGACGTTGCTGGGCTTCAGTACGCGTATGGACACCCATGATGGTGTCTAGAAACCTCGCCGCCGCTCTTGCACTCGTCGCTATCGGGTTGATGCTGTTCGCATTTGCGCCCAAGATGGGAAACGAACTGACTTCGGGGACGGGCGCCCCGGCTCCGACGCAGGCTTCGGCAAATCTGGGCGCCGCCGGACCAACGCCGACATCACGGTCATTCGCGGCTACCGAGGCGTCACCTGGCGAGACGTCCGGCAACACCGACCTCGTTCGCCTACCAGCTTGCGGCACCTACGTGCGTCAGGACCTACGACTGGCCAGCGCCAACACGGTCGAAGGGCTAAGCGAGTTGTCCGATGCCGTCTTGGTCGGGACGGTACTGTCGGTCAGCGACGGCAGGTGGGCCACGAGCGATGGCCAGTTTTCGTCTGGGAACGCTGAAGTTCCGGTACCACCGACGGTCTATCGTGTGGTGTCCGTCCGCGTCGTCGAGGTAGGCAAAGGTGCGTCCGGTCAAAGCCTTGTGTCGGGCGCACGAATTAGCGTCCGGCTCTTGGGCGGGACGGTGGGCTGCCGAACCTACCTTTCATCCGCCGACCTGCCCTTCGCGGTGGGCGACAACGTGGTTCTCTTCCTTGGCAGCCAGCCCACCCTGAACGATGCTCCGCGCGAAGACTACGACGTCATTGACCTGTGGCCCATCGTGAACGGACTGGTTCAGGGTCGCGAGGGGACCCTTCAACCGAACGCGCTCCTGGAAACGTCAGCGCAGCACTGACACCTGGCCGGAGGCTTGAGCTTGCCTGGCGAGGTGCCGAGGACCGGCGAGGCCGGCCTGAAGGGGGCGGGGTCGGAATTCGGCGTCTGCATCGACCTCAAGGCCGGCTATCGCGCAGTGCTGCGCGCCGAGCTGCCCGGCGCGCGCATCGTCGCCGACCATTTCCACGTCATCGCCGACGCCAACCGCCGGCTCGACGAGACGCGCCGCATCGAGGGCGCCGTGCTGGGCGAGGTGCTGACACGCTGGCCGCTGCTGAAGGGCGAGGAGCGCCTCTCCGAGCGCCAGCGCACCAGGCTCGCCGAGCTCAAGCGCCGCTTTCCGACGCTGGCCGAGCAGCACTGGTGCAAGGAGCGCCTGCGCGAGCTGTATCACTCGCCCGACCGGCGCACCGCCGCGGCGCGCTGGACCAGCCTGCTCATCGCCATGGAGGCAAGCGACGACCCCGCTGTATGGCAGTGGGCACGCACCCTCCAGCACTGGCGGCGCGAGATCCTGGGCTATTTCGAGCTACCCATCAGGAAATACTCGTGGGAGCAGAGCGTCCGCATGGCGAGATCACGCCTGTTGCCAAGCTGCCTGGCAAGGTAGGCCAACCCCCATTCACGTATGCAGATGCCCCAGTGCGTGCCCGCCGTGTGGAACGACCTATACCAGGCTAGAAGATCGAGCCCGAACTCGCGGAGCTGGCCGTCGATCCACTCGTCCGATGGCTCTTCCGCCGGGTCGTCGCCCTCGGCAATCCAGTCGAGCGCGTCGAGGGGTGCAGCCCGGGCGCCCCTTCGGGAGGAGCTGCTTGAGCTCCAGGTCCGCTTCGAGCGGGTGATGCAGGACGTCCGCCGCCTGCCCGGCGGCGACTGGCTGTACCAGCGCGTCGACGCCTACCCGGGCGTGCGCCTCGACCGCGACATGGGCGCCGGGCAGGACGCCGACGGCTGGCTGGCCGAGGTCGCCATGTTCCTGGAGCGCGACGGGGCCGCCGCCGAGTCGACCACCCATCGGCCACACGACGGGCCCCGGGCGCGAGTCCGGGGCCTCTCTCTGTCCGGTGCCGTGAGTGTTCGACCACGACCGCCGCGCGCCACTCCGGCGCCCCGTGGCGTCCACGGCGCAAGGCGCGATCATTCCTGACCCCGCTGGTCCAGGGCGCGCTTCTCGGCGACGTGCTCGCTGATAATCGCCTCGGCCATCGCCGCGACCTCATCCGCCTCGAGGCCGTGCTTGGCGGCAAGGTCGCGGATCTCGGCTTGCAGGTCGATGGACACGTCGAGGCGAGACTTCTGGCCGAACTCGTTAGGCCAGCGGCGCTCGAGCAGCCACGCGGCCGGTGAAGACTGGCGAGCGCTGCGCCCAGTTCCGAATGGTGTTGTGCGAGATCCCGACTGCGCGGGCAGCTTGCGAGTGCGACTGGCCGAGCTTGATGCCCGCCAGAACGCCGGCGACGCGCTCGTCGGTCAGCTTGGTGGGGCGGCTCATGCTGTGAGAGCCTCTTTTTGGAAAGCGGGCAAAAACGCGCGTTGGAAGGATTGGTCGACAAACGTGAGCGCCGGGGCGGGGCCCTACGTCACCCGGTGACACGCCCGGTGACACGCCCGAGCGCGTTGAAACGCGATCTCACGCGTGAATAGTGGCAAACCGTCGCTGTTAACCGCTTGGCTGCCCCGCGCCGGTAGCCACGGCTGGTAGACACCGGCCTTCATCCAGCGCTGGATGCCACCGCTGGATGCCACGGATTTCGCATGGTTGGGGGCCGTTGCGCAGTAACCCACGCTTGAGACGCCTGCGAAATGGGGTGGCCTATGGGGGTCGAACCCATAACCTTCGGATCCACAGTCCGATGCTCTGCCGGTTGAGCTAAGGCCACCGCGGGGGAGGCCCAAGTATCGCATGGGCGCCCGCCGCGACCATCGGTCAGCCCGGTGCGCCGCCGACCGCTGCCTGACTCGGGGGAACACCGTAGCGACCCCACGTCGCCAGGCGCACGCACAGCAGTGAGAACGCCAGGATCGCCGCTCCGAACAGCAACGCATGGTCGCCGGTCATGGGCACCAGCAGCAGGGTCGAGGCGAACTCGATCGAGATCAGCACGTACAGGATGCGCACGATGTTGTCGCGCGACATGCGCGTCACGAGCAGCGCTCCGGTCGGCGCGCCGAACGCCACGATCGGTACTGCGGCCAGCCACATGTCGACGACCGGGCCGGTGAAATCGCCCATCACGAACAGGTGCGTCAGGAAGCCGGCCAGCGTGACGGTCGTAAGCAGCACCACGGTCGTGGGCGTCACCACGCGCTCGCAGACACGGAAGCCGAGCACCAGCAGCACGAACATGATCGTGTTCTCGCCGACCGCGGCCAGGCCGGAGAGCAGTCCGCCGACCAGCCCCGCGACGACCAGCGCGCCCTCTTCGCCAAGGCCGAACAGCTCGATCTCGTCGTATCGGTGCGGGGCGTGGCGGCGGCTGATCCACAGCGCCAGGGCCAGGCTTACCAGGATCGCGGTGAAGATCAGTCGCACCGTGGCGTTCTCGACGTGAGGCGCGATCAGCACGCTGGACAACACCACGCCCACCACTGCGGCAGGCGCTCCGAAGCGCAGCGCCCGCCACTCGATGGGCACGTGATTGGCGATGATCGTGATCGACGCCGCGGTCATGCCCACGCTCTGGATGGCGAAGCTGAACAGGCGCGCCTGGTCGGCCGGCACGGCGAGCACTTTGGTCAGCACCGGAAAGGCGACCGCGCCGCCGCCTTCCGACGTCCCGCCGCCGACCAGCGAGCCGAGCACCATCGTCAGCGACACCTGCCAATGGCCTGCGACCGCCTGCAACGACCGGTCGCCGCCCAGCAGCAGCCAGCCGACAACGACTGCCGCGCCGAGCACGAGGTTGGTGCGCGCCATGCGCACGAAGGCATTCCGGTCGAGCGATGGCAATGCGGGCGGTGTTGTCGAGCGGCCGCTACGCTTAGTGGCTGTGAACGTTCCCGGCTTCATCGCCCACCAGTTCTACGTGCAGGGCAGCCTGCGCAACGCCGACGGCGGCTGGGAGCTGCAGGCCCACAACCCCATCAGCGACGGGCTGATAGTGGGAGTCGGAGCGATGAGCGTCGATGGGCAATCAATCGCGCCCGACTCGGTCAGCGCGCGCCGACCAGACGGCGAGGTGATCCGCGCCACGGACATCTCGCGCACCAACCCGGTCAAGGTCGCCAAGGGCGACCGCGTGACGCTGCATGTCGCGGGTTCGCCGCTGTCGCCGGGCGAGCACAAGCTCGAGGTCGAGCTGTACGAGATCAATCTCGGCCGGCTGTCGTTCAACATCAGCGACCGCGTCGGCTGATCATCGCCTAGCGGCGGATCACCTGGCCCGCGGCGTCGGTATCGACGCTCACCTGGGTGGGATTGCCGCTGATCGTCAGCAGGCCGGCGGTGTTCACGGTGCCCGTCACTGATCCCGACACGTTGACCATCACGTGCCCGGCCGATGTGATCGTGGCCTGCACGCTCTGGACGGGCACGCCCGCGAGATCGACCGTGCCGGCGCTCTCCGCGTGTACGTTGAGCGACGTCGCCTGGCCGGATGCGCTGATCGCGCCCGCCGAGTTGGCGACCACCTTCAACGCGTCAGCGGTCAGGCCGCTCGCGTCGATGCGCGCTGCGCTCGTCACCGTGAGCGAGTCAAGGGCCGGCACCACGATGTTCACGCTGACGGGCGTCCTGGTCGAGGTGCTGCCCTGCATCGAGAGTTGCAGCTCGCCGTTGGACAGGCTCGTGCTGACCATCGGCAGGATGTTGTCGTCGGCCGTTACCGTTACGTGCTGGGGTGAGCCCACACTCACCGTGGCGTGGATTGCGGCGCTCACGTTCAGGGCGTGGAATTCACCCAAGGTGCGATCCTCGCTGGCGCTGTTGCCCGAGCCGATGACCGTGCCGGGTACGGACACGTTGCAGCCCGTGACCAGCAGAAGCGTCATGCTCAGTGCCATGACGAAACTTGGACGCCCGTTCATGCACAACCTCCCTCTTGGCCGATCCGCGCGTCACGTTGGCCGGCTGCCGGCCGGCCGGCGAGTGCCGTTGGACGTGTCCGAGTCGGGCCGATGAGCACCTTCACCGTCCGACCCGAACGGGACGGCGAGCAGGACCTGGTGCGCTCGATCGAGGAGGCGGCCTTTGGGCGAGCGCTCGAGGCGGACATCGTCGACGCCATTCGCGGCACCGACGATTGGCTCAAGGGTGGCTCGATGATGGCCATCGACGAGTTCAAGAAGGCGGCCGGCCACGTGCTCGCCAGCCGCGGTCGCCTGGAGCGGGCAGGCGAGCGGGTGGGGGAGGAGGAGCCGCTGGCGCTGGCGATGCTCGGGCCGATCGGCGTGCTGCCCGACCGCCAGGGCAAGGGCGCCGGCACGGCACTCATGCGCGCCGCGATCTCGTTCGCAACGCAGCGCCACTACCCGCTGTTGTGCCTGCTCGGTGACCCCGGCTATTACCGGCGCTTCAAGTTCGAGCCGGGGCGCGCGGTGGGTATCGAGCCGCCCGTGGCCTGGCCCGACGAGAACTGGCTCGCGCTGCGTCTCATCGACTGGCACCCGGGTCTCGCCGGCGTGGCGCACTACCCGCCCGCCTTCGCGGACAACTGACGAAAGGCTGCTGGTGGAATTGGCCGGCAACCGGCGATGCGGGTGACGCATCGAGCTACGTCACTTCCCGCAGCAAACTGCGGCCAAGAGGTCGATCTCGGTCCGGTTTGGCCGGGGAAGCGGCGGGTTCTGATCCTGTGCACGCATCGGGGGCAGTGTTTCGGGGGCAGTGCCGGCGCCCGTGGTGCCGCTCCCGACTACGCCGAACCGCTGCAGTACGCCGAACGGGCTAATGCCTAAGGGTGGTGACGCGACCCCTCCGCACCGCTACGATCGCGGCGTGATCGCAACGCGTCTGGCACGCGTCCCGCCGCTCGAGCGTGGCCTGACGCTCGGGGACTTCCTTGTGCCCATCCGCCTCGGCGAGCGTGCCGCGGCGTGGCAGCGGCACCTGTTGATGGTCGTGATCGGCACGCTGCTGATCGTGCTCGGCGCGCGGATCAGCTTTTACCTGCCAACAGATCCGTTCGTGCCGGTGTCGCTGCAGACCTTCGGCGTGCTCTTCGGTGCCGCTCTGCTCGGCTTCCGGCGTGCGCTGGCGGCAGTCGGGCTGTACCTCATCCTGGGCATCATCGGCCTGCCTGTCTTTGCGCTCGATGCGCAGACGGGCGTCTACCGGTCGGGCCTGGGCACCATCGTCCAGGTCGGCGGCGGCCTGCCGTTCAGCCTGGCGCCGACGGGCGGCTACCTGATCGGCTTCCTGTTCGCCGCCGGGCTGGTCGGCCGACTGGCCGAGCTGGGCTGGGACCGCCATATCGGTGGTTCAGTCGGCGCGATGCTGCTGGGCAATGCGGTGGTCTACCTGATCGGCGTGCCGTGGCTGATGCTCGCGGCGCACCAAACCCTGACCTGGGCGCTGAACAACGGGTTGTGGCCGTTCGTTACCGGCGACCTCGTCAAGCTGGTCGTCGCGGCCGCACTGCTGCCGGTCGGCTGGTGGCTCGTCGAGCGGAGGTCGTCCGACCTTTAGGACGCCCGCCCCGCGCCGCTCCGGGTGAACCGCGGTACTCCTTGCACTTCACTTTCACGTCAGAGGCGCGCACCTACAATTGCCGCGATTGCGCCCGTAGCTCAGTGGATAGAGCGGATGGCTTCGGACCATCAGGTCGCGGGTTCGAATCCTGCCGGGCGCGCCAGTCCACGCCACGCGCGGCGCGCGAGAGAGGGACCACCAGATAGCCGAGTCGCTACCCGATCGCGGCCGGGTGGGCCGCCGGGGTGCACGCTCTAAGCCCGTGCTGGCGCGGCTCAAGTTCGGAACCTGGCTGCTGCTGGCGCTCGCGCTGGTGGTCTTCACGCAGCAGATCAGCGTCAGCTATGACGAGCTCGCCGGCGTCCTGCCCGGGCTGGCGGTCGCCGCCATGGTCGTCTTCGTGGCGGTCGTCTTCCAGCTTTACGAGGCGAATCGACTGCTGACTGCCGGGGCGCTGCTGCTCACGGTCGAGCCGATCGTCATGCTCGCCGTCCTGCTCCTGTGGGGCACCTGGAACGTCGTCGGCGATTGGGGCGACGCGGTCTACTTCGCGGCCCGGCTCGCGGTCGGCTCAGCGTGGATCTTCACGGCGGTGGGGATGGTCGTGATCGGGGTCGCGCTCGGCGGCGTACGGACGCGGCTGGGCTGGGCGATGGTCGGGCTGGGTGTGCTCCTGGCGGCCGTCGGCGTTACCCAATACCTCCTGATAGTCGCCAGCGGCGGCGCTGCCAGCGTGCCGGCGCTGGACATTTTGCTCGGCTTCGCCCATCAGGCGGTGCTGATCGCGATGGGTTACCTGCTCGGCGCAGCGGTGGACCGCGGCTTTCGCTTCATGGCGCTCGGTGCAGCGCTGCAACTTCTCCAAGTCGCTGCACTGTTCGCGCTCAACGGCCTCGTGCCGGCCACGCCTGACGCGCAGCAGGGGATCACGCTCGTGTGGATCGTCGACCTGATCGCGTTCGCGGCGGCCGTCGCGCTGATCCTGGGCGCCCTCCGGGAGCTACCGATCCTCCGCCCGCACACCGTGGCTTCGTGAGGATCGTGGCGGGCGACCGGCGTTCCTCGTCGTAGGTGTCCCGCTCGCACACGGCGGCGGCACAGTCACAGCCGATAGACTCGCCGGGCGAATGGCTGGATCGGCGTGAACAACCAACAGACAGCTCCGGACGCTCAGCCGCTTCTGGACCAGGCGCGCGAGGCGGCCGACCAGGGCGAGTACGAGCAGGCCTCGGTGCTCTACTCCCGGCTGGTCGGTAACCGCGATCCGGAGGTGCACGTCGCCGCCCTGCTCGGGCTGGCCGATTCGCGCTACCGACTCGACGACGAGCAGGGCGCCCTGCAGGCCTGGATAGTCGCCACGCAGGCGCCCGAGAACCCGCTCATGTGGCAGGCCTGGGTGCAGCTCGCGGGCGCGCGCGTCCGTGAGCGCGACCTGCCCGGCGCAACGCGCGCGTATCGCGAGGCGGAACGGCGTGCGCCCGCGGACGAGCGACCGGCGATCGCCTCGCGGCTCGGCTGGCTGAACAAGGAGATGGGCAACCGCTGGACCGCGCAGCGCTACTTCGGCCGCGCGCGCACCGGCGTGTTCAGCCCGGTGGCGACGTACGGGATCATCGGGATCACCGTCCTGGCCTTCCTGTACATCGGTTACGGCGGCGCGCAGGGCGACCAGCTGGGCGGGCTGTTCGAGCTCAACAAGTTGGCCGTGCTCCAGCATCACGAGTACTGGCGACTGCTGACGGTCACGCTCGTGCATGCCAACCTGCTGCACATCGGCTTCAACATGTACGCGCTGTACATCGTCGGTCCGCTCGCCGAGGCGCTCTACGGCCGCGTGACGTACGTGGCGATCTACGTCCTCGCCGCGCTGGGTGGCTCGATCGGCAGCTATCTCGTTTTCCAGACCCCGTCGGTGGGCGCCAGCGGCGCGATCTTCGGCCTGTTCGGCCTGCTCTTCACCGCGAGCTATGTGCACAAGCCGGCGCTCGTCCGCCAGGCGCGCGCGCTGACCAGTCAGATCGGCATATTGATCGTCCTCAACCTGGTCATCGGCTTCACCGTGGGCGGCATCGACAACGCCGCGCACATCGGTGGCCTGCTCAGCGGCGCGTGGCTGGGCGTCGTAATCGCGCCGCAGGGCGCCGCGACGCTGGCCTCGTTCTGGCAGGGCGCCCGCGGCGCCGCGGTCAACTCCGTGCTGGTGCGCATCGGCGGCGTCGTGCTGCTCGTCGTGGTCCTCTTCGCGCTGCTCTTCTTCGTCAGACCGTTCTGGGCATGACCCGCTCAGTGCGCAACGTCCTGGTAGGGACGTTCACGCTGCGTTTCAGCACCGGCCTGACCGGCGGGCTGCTCGCCTATTACCTGGGCAACCTGCCCGAGCACGGCGGCATCGAGGTCACGCCAATCCTGTTCGGGCTGCTGTACGCGGGCTTCTACGGCACCGAACTGGTCGCCTCGCCCATCTTCGGGGTGCTCTCCGACCGCCTGGGTCATCACCGCGTGATGGAGTGGGGGCCGCTCTTCGGCTTGGTAGCGGTCACGATCACCGGCCTGACCGTGAACCTGCCGCTCATCGGCGGCACCCGCCTGCTCGAGGGCGCCGCGACGGCGGCCAGCGTGCCGAGCATCCTGGGCTTCCTGGCGATGGTCACAGCCGGCGACGAGGGCCTGCGCGGCAGGGTCTCGGCACGTTTCGAACTGGCCACGATCGCCGGCCTCGGCGCGGGACTACTGTCGGCCAACTTCCTGTGGGCGCTCATTGGGCCGGTCGCCTTCTTCCTCAATGCCGGCATCTACGCCGTCTCGTACGCCATCTACCGCTTCGGCGTCGACGCGCCCGACGAGCCCGCCGAGCCGGCCCAGCCGGCCGAGCCGAGCGGCCAACCGGCGCGTGACTGGCGGCGCTATGTCGCCCTGCTCAGGAGCTCCCACGTCTGGCTGCTGGCGCCGACGTGGATCGCGGTCAACGCCGCGCTCGGCGTCTACGCCGGGCAGGGCCTCTTCAACCTCATCCGCGACAGCAGCGGCCGTTTTCCGCAACAACTGCTCGCCGGCGGCCTGAGCCCGATCGAGATCGGGGTAGGCATGGTCTTCGCCGGCGCCGTGTTCTTCGGCGGACTGATCTTCTGGGGCGACCGATTCAAGCGCTTCCGGCGCACCTCGATCATCTTCTACGGCATCCTCGGCGGCGGGGTTCTGGTGATCGGCGCGCTGGCGTTCAATCACAGCGGCGAGCTGCCGATCCTCGCCCGGGCACCGTTCGTGGCCGTCGCCGGCGCCGGATTGTTCGTGCTCGCCGGCGCGACGCCGGCCGCGCTGGGCCTGCTGGCCGACATGTCGGAGGCCTATCCCGACGACCGCGGCGCGGTGATGGGCCTGTACAGCGTGTTCCTGGGCATCGGCCAGATCATCGGCGCCTTCGTCGGCGGCGTCGCGGCCGAGTGGGACGGCATCGACGGCCTCCTGGTCGCGACCCTGCTGCTGATGGGCATCGCCATGCTGCCACTCTTCCAGCTGCGCGCTTTCGAGGACCGGCTCGACGCGCCGACCAGTCCGTAGCGCGCTGGCTGGCCGCGTCTCGCCGGCCAGGCCACGCCACATTTCTGGGCCACCAGCCGCGATGCGCGCAGAGGTTCGGAACCGGCCAATTCCCTGGGGAAACCGAGTGCGGATGGGCTTTGTCGCTGCACTTTGCTGCAGGAAGTGCTGTAGGTCGATGCGCCACCCGCATCAGGCGTTGCGTCCGGCACGCGACCCCGCCGGCTACGCCGCTCTCGGCGCCACCACCCGCGATGCGCGCAGAGGTTCGCAACCGGCCGATTCCCTGGGGAAACCGGGGCCCAGACCGACCTTTTGACCGCAGTTTGCTGCGGGAACCGCTGTAGGTCGATGCGTCACCCGCATCAGGGCGTTGCCCTGACACCCAGCCCGGCCTGACACCCAGCCCGGCCTGCCACCGGGCCGTAGCGCTGGGGTTAGCCGGGCGCCGCGAGCGGGAGGCGTGGATCGGGGGGCATGTCCGCCCAGGTCGCTTGCACCCAGTCGTAGTCGGGGTCGAAGGAGCAGGCCATCGTCCGGCGGTCGCCGGCCAGCGCGTTCAGGTAGTAGGCATCGTCGCCCTGTGCGGCAACGAACGGGTGGTAGCCGTCGGTCACCAGCACCAGGTCGCCGTTGCGCACTTCCCACGCACAGTTGCGCGAGCGGTCGGGCCGATACAGCCGCTGTATGCCCCATGCCTCGGGGCGCCCGAATCGGTAGTAGTAGGTCTCCTCGAGCACTGCTTCTGCGGGCATGTTGTCGAGGTCGTGCTTGTGCGGCGGCCAGCTCGACCAGTTGCCCGACGGTGTGTATGTCTCCGACACCTCGAGCCGATCAGCGGGGAAGTCAGGCGTGATGATCCGGTTGATCTGGCGGGTGGCATTGCCCGCGCCGCGAACCTCCACGGCCACGTCCGAGCGGCGGATGGCGACCGGGTTCCGGGCCACGCCGTCGCGTCCGGAAGGCGGCGCGCTGGCGATTGCAACCAGCGAACCTGCGCCGAGCACGCCGGCGTGCGAACCCGCAGGGACGTAGGCCGCCTCGGGCAGCGCGGCGAGGGGCGATGGACGGCCACGCAGGACGATCGCGGCCTTGCCGGCGCATTCGATCGTCACGTCGTCGCCGCTGATCACCACCACCGCGTGCTCCTGTGCCGGGTCGAGCGCCTCGAGTTGCTCCACCGCGAGTGAGACGGTGCGGAAGGACAGGTAACGCCAGCCGGCGCGGGCTGGATCGACGCTCAGCTGGCCGACTTCGTCGGGTCGCATATGGAGCGCGTCGCACGCCAGGCGGTTGGCCGGCGCGCCGAGCCCGGTCAGTGGCTCGTGATCCACGCAGCCAGGTCGCTCACGAGCTGCGCGTCGACGTGCCCCGGGACGTTGTACTCGGCCGGGTTGGGCGCTCCGGAACCGTCGAGCAACAGGTGGTCCATCGCCGGGTAGCTGTTGAAACTGACGTTGGTCCGCCCGGCCAGAGCTGTCTGATAGGGCTGGAGCTCGCTCGGCGGCACCTGGTAGTCGCGGCCGCCCTGCGAGAAGAACATCGGCAGATCGAGGCCGGTCACGGTGGCGATCGGGTCGTAGCCGCGCAGGTCGAGCCAGTAGCTGGCCGGCACCCCCAGCGGCAGGTCCGCGGCCGGCGTCGAGGTCGATAGGTCGGTCGACTCCGCGAGCTGCACCTTGGTCGCCAGATCGGCCAGCGCGGCATTGGTCGACGGGTCTGGACTGGGCACGAGCGAGACCAGGTAGCGCGCCTGCATCAGGATCAGTTCAGGCAGCGGCGTGCTGAATGCCTCGAGCATCGCCAGGCCATCCAATTGGCCGGGCGCCAGGGTGGCTATCCGCGGCGCGAGGTACGCGCCGAGGCTGTGCCCGACCACGAACACGCGTGCCGGATCCACGCCGGTGGTCGAGCGCAGCACGGCTATTGCTGCCACCACGTCGTCGGTCGTCTCCTGCTTGACCGTGATGTTGGGCAGCACGGACATCAGGGCGTCATAGGTGTCGGTCCGCTTGTCGTAGCGCAGTACGGCGATCCCGGCCGACGCCAGCCCCCAGGCCAGGTCGCGCAGCGGTGCATTGGGACCGTAGGTCTCGTCGCGGTCCTCGGGGCCGGAGCCCGCGACCAGCACGACCGCCGGGAAGGGGCCGGGGCCGTTGGGCATCGACAGCGTGCCCGGCAGCGTCCACGGCGCGCTGCCGACGGTCACGTCGGTTTCCGTGAACGCGGCGGGATCGACGTACGAAGGCGGCGCGGGCGACGGCGTCTCCGACGCGCTCGGCACCGACGACCCGGGGGTCGCCGCGGCCACTGCGGCGATGTGAAATCCAGCTACCTGTCCCGCGGCGGAGACGGTGACCAGCAGGGTCACCGTGGCGTTGGCGAAGGTGGCCGGAACGCTTGCGTCCAGGTAGGGCGGCGCGCTAACAACCGTCGGCCGGCCGAAGGTCTCGAAGCTGCCGTACTGGGTAACGAGTTGTTGCCAGATCGCGGTGAGGCTGTCGGCCGGAGCGGAATTACGCATCGCGGTGTCCTCAAGCGCCTGGGCTGACTGGGCATCGCCCGCCGCCAGCGCGGCGACGAAGGCGTAGCCGATCGACGCAGCGTTGGGACTTGACGCGGGCGACGCCGACGGCGAGTTCTGCGAACCGCAACCGACCAGCGCGAGGGCGACGACCAGGCAGAGGACGACCCTTCGCACCCGGCGACACTAGCAGGGACCGAGGCCACAGCCCGTCACTGGTGCTACCTACAATCCGGTCGGTGAGCGGTGAGCCTGTGACCTGCGGCAACTTCATCGGCGGGGAGTGGCGTACGGCGGAGAGCGGCCGGACCTTCGAGTCGCGCAACCCGGCCGACACGCGCGACCTCATCGGCACCTTCGCGGCGAGTGACGCAGCCGACGTCGCTGCTGCCATACGCTCCGCTGAGGAGGCGTTGCCGGCCTGGCGGGCAACGCCGGCACCCAAGCGTGGCGAGATCATGTACGCCTTCGGCGCGCTGCTGGCCCAGCACAAGGAACGGCTAGCGCGGGCCATGACGCGCGAGATGGGCAAGGTCCTCGCCGAAGCGCGCGGCGACGTCCAGGAAGGCATCGACATCTGTTTCCTGATGGCCGGTGAGGGGCGGCGCATGTTCGGCGACACGACGCCCAGCGAGCTGCCCGACAAGTGGGCCATGAGCATCCGCCAGCCGATCGGCGTGGCCGGCATCATCACGCCCTGGAACTTCCCCATCGCCATCCCGTGCTGGAAGATGACCGCCGCGCTGATCAGCGGCAACGTGGTTGTGCTCAAGCCCGCTTCCGACACTCCCCACTGTGCCGCGCTGCTCGTCGAGCTGATGCACGAGGCCGGCTTCCCGCCGGGCACGGTCAACCTGGTCACCGGCAGCGGCGAAGAGGCGGGCATGCCCATCGTCGACAACCCCGACGTCAACGTGGTCAGCTTCACCGGCAACGGCGCCACCGGGCGCGCGATCGCAATCGCCGCGGCACGGCGTGGCAAGCGCATCTCGCTGGAGCTCGGTGGCAAGAACGCCATCGCGGTGATGGCTGACGCCGACCTCGACCTGGCCAGCGACGGCATCCTGTGGTCCGCTTTCGGGACGACCGGGCAGCGCTGCACCGCCTGCAGCCGGCTGGTGGTGGATGAAAGGGTGGCCGACAACCTGCTCGGCCGGCTGGTCGATCGGGCGAATCGCCTGCACCTGGGGTCGGGGCTCGAGGAATCGACGGAAGTCGGCCCGCTGATCAATCGAGCGGCAGTGGAGAAGGTGGCCGGCTACTTGGAAGTCGGACGGGAGGGGGGCGGCCGACTGATCGCAGGCGGCGCACCGCCAGCCGACGACCGCCTGCAGCACGGGCATTTCTTCGCGCCGACGATCATCGACGGTGTGCGCTACATGGATCGCGTGGCGCAGGAGGAGATCTTCGGGCCGGTGCTGTCGGTCATCCGGGTGAGCGGCTACGAGGAGGCGGCGATGGTCGTCAACCACACCCGCTTCGGGCTGTCGGCGAGCATCTTTACGACCAACACGAACACGGCATTCCGAGCGATGCGCGACTTCGAGACCGGCATCGTGTACGTGAACGCCGGCACGATCGGGGCGGAGACGCACCTGCCATTCGGCGGCTGGAAGGGCACCGGCAACGGCCACCGCGAGGCCGGCCACGCCGCGCTCGACACGTTCACCGAGTGGAAGTCGATCTACGTCGACTACTCGGGCCGGCTCCAGCGGGCGCAGATCGACAACCAGTAACGGCCCAGGAACGGAAACTGCACCGTGAAACCGCAGAAGTGGTCGCTCCTGGACCTCGTCTCGAAGGTGAGAATGCCCGGCGGTGGCCGGTCGGCGGGTCAGCCCAGGTAGACGAGCCAGATGTAGGCCGTGGCGATCAGCAGCGAGACAATGGTCACCACCGCGCCGTAGCGCATGAACTCGAAGAAGCCGATCGGGTGGCCTGCCCGCGCCGCCTGGTTGGCGACGACGATGTTGGCTGACGCGCCGACCAGCGTCAGGTTGCCGCCGAGGCACGCGCCGAGCGCCAGCGACCACCACAGCGGCGCCGCCGGCACTCCGTCGGCGATCAGCCGCTCGACGATCGGGATCGCGGTGGCGGTGTAGGGGATGTTGTCGACCACCGCACCCACTGCCGCCGAGAACCAGATCATTGCCACGCTCGCCGCCGAAACGTCGCCACCGGCCATGCGCGCAAGCCAGTCGGCCAACCCGCCCACGATGCCCACGTGGACCACCGACTCGACCAGCACGAACAGGCCGACGAAGAAGAACAGCGTCTTCCACTCGACCTCTCGAAACGCGTCGTGCGGGTCGATACGACCGATCAGCATGATCGCCGTAGCGCCCAGCATGGCCACGGTCGCTGCCTGAAGGCCGAGCGCCTGGTGGGCCATGAAGCCGGCCAGCGTGAGGCCGGCCACCACGAGCGAGCGCCGGAGCAGCGGTACGTCCGTGATGGTCGCTGCCTCGGTCGCCTCGAGCGCGTCCTCGCGCCGGTCGGTCGGCATGCGCAACGCGCCGCGGAACGAGACGAACATGATCGCCAGGAAGACCACGAAGATCAGCGCGGCCACCGGGGCGAGGTTGACCAGGAAGGCGACGAAGTCGAGACCGGCCGCCGAGCCGATCATGATGTTGGGCGGGTCGCCGATCAGCGTCGCGGTGCCGCCGATATTCGAGGCCAGGATCCCGGATATCAGGTAGGGAGTGGGCGAGACGCCCAGGCGGCGGGCCACCGACAGGGTGATCGGCACGGTCAGGACAACGGTGGTGACGTTATCGAGCACGGCCGAAAGCGCCGCCACGACGGTGCACAGGATGAGCAGCAGCGGCAGCGGCCGGCCCCGGGCGAGGCGCACCGAGCGGATGGCCAGCCATTCGAAGAGGCCGGTCCGGGCGAGCGTCGAGGCGATGACCATCATGCCCGCCAGCAGGAAGATGACGTTGAGGTCGATCGCCGCGAACGCCTCCTGCTGGTCGATGATGCCCAGGGCCACGACCGACAGGCCGGCCAGCAACGCGACCAGCGTGCGATCGACACGTTCGACCGCGATCAGCGCATAGGCGGCCACGAAGATCGCGCCGGCGATCCAGACTTCCATCCGAACTACCACCTGGCTCCAGCGTGGCCGCTGGCCGACCACGACAAATCTTGCCTGATACCACACACTGACCGAAAGAGGGCAGCGCGGGAGGGGCCATCTTGACTGAAACGACCGATACAAAGGAAGCCATCGGGCGCGTGCTCGAGTCGGCGCAGCGGCTGGGCGTCGAGATCGACGAGCAGGAGGCGGTGCAGTGGATCGCCGCGATGGAGGCCGAGGCCCAGGGAACCGATATCGTCGTCGATGTCGACACCGGCGTGTTCGGCTATCGCGCGTCGATGCTCGACCTGGATCCAGCCGACCTGGCCCACTTCCGGCGCATCGCCGAGATCGTGCGCATACCGCATTCGGAAGGCGTGCAGATTGCCCTGGCGCTGTCGGGTTCCTCCGCGCAGAGTCGGATCCAGCGCTATCCCGGCGACGCCGACTTCTTCGAGCGCGTGCACATCACGGCGCCCACGCGCGACGAGGCATGCCGCGTGCTCGGCGAGGCGATCCGCGACAAGGCGCGCGCGACGATGTCGGGCAAGACGCACCGGCTGGCGGAGGTCAAGTTCGGCACCTGGGACGCGCCGGTGACCAAGAACGGCAAGGAGGCTGCCGCGGGCTCGCCGGTGTCGTGGACGCCGCAGGAGGTGGCGGCCGGCCAGCTGGATGTGATCGCGGCCGATGGCTCGCCGCGAACGCTGACGTGGGTGGAAGCGGCCACGAACCCGGGTTGGTGCAAGATCGACTGGATCGTCGCCGACATGGAACGCAGCCAACTGGCCAACGCCAGCAATTGCCTCGATTCCACCTGGGAGGCGCCCGACGGCACGATCGTCGCCCTCGACGGCTTTCTTGACCCGTACTTCCAGGAGGTCTACCTCGACGCCGACAGCAAGCCGCTATTCGACAAGCTGATCGGCGAGCTGTCGACCGATGCGGTGGCCGACTACGTCGCCCAGCTCGAGCACGAGGTCTGGAAGTACAGCGTCAAGGACCCGAACTGGGGCAAGGTCGCGCGGCGCCTGTACAACATCTTCCGGCTGACGGCGCGCTACCCGGAGGCGGCCTACATCCGTGAGCTGTTCGACGAGCCGACCACCGCCCTTTACCAGCTCGCCGCCCGGCTGCGCGCGCTTGACGAGGCAGCCGCCGATGGCTCGCCGTTCGACTCGGAGCTGATGGTCGAGGACGTCGACCAGTTGATCATGTCGGCGATCGACGCGCTGCAGGGCCCGCACGAAGCGGAGGTCGTGAGCCAGTTGCTGCGCCTGCGCGACGAGGTCAGCGGCCGCAAGCCCGGCGAGCGCAGCGCCGAGGTGCGCCGCCTACAGGGAGATGCGCTGGCCGCGGTGAACGACTACTTCCAGCGCCGCCTCGTGGTGCTGCCCGAGATCAGCGAGTTCCTGGACCAGATCGCCGCGGCACACGGCTAGTTGTTGTCGCTCGCAGTCGAGCGCGTGAAACTGGGCGGATCGCTGGCGGGGAAGGACTCCTCGGATGCCTCATCGACGTCCTCGTCAGCGTGCTGGTCGTGCACGCCCTTGGACGGCTGCGGCTCCTGGCGGGGTTCGGGCTTGTGACGGGACTGCGGCTGCTGGTCGCTCATGGGGTGATCGTAGCGGGGCTACACGGTCCGGTAGAATTGGCGCGTGGGCCGCTAGCTCAATGGTAGAGCAGCTGACTCTTAATCAGCCGGTTCAGAGTTCGAGTCTCTGGCGGCTCACCACATTCCCCGCACATATGGCGGCGCCTGCCTGCGCCAGAGTCTTGACTCCGGTCTCGCTGATTTGCCGACGAGGCTGCGCGGTTTCAGGCGGAGGAGAATGAGCGTGCGCTACCGCAGCCTGCCTTGGGCCCTCGATATCGTCGCTCTCGTCATTGCCGTCACCGTCGCGCGATGCGCTTCCGCGACGGGGCCGAGCTGGAGTCTGTGCCGGTGCCCAGCCTGATCTGCCGACCACGCCCGAGGTGGCGGGCATCACCCCAGGCAGCACGAAATCGCTGACCTACACGTTTACCGGGACCGGACCGTACGCATTCGCGTGTCATGCACCGGGGCACTTCGAGAACGGCATGTTCGGGTTCGTGAACGTAATCCCCAAGACGTCGTGGCTGGGGACCATCGCCCATCCTCGCATGGTCGTCATTCGCATGGACGACTACCTCGAGTTTGTGCCGAGCGAGGTTTCGGTCACGCCGGGCGAGACGATCCTCTTTGTCCTCCCGAACGTAGGCCGAGCTCTGACCCACGAGTTCCAGGTTGGCCCGGCCGACCGGGTCGCGCTCGATCAGGCCGACGGCCAGATCGTCGTCGAGGTCGACAAGATCGAGCCGCTTCACCTCGACTACCTCGTGTACACGTTCGGCAGCGTCGGTCCATATGCGTTCGCGTGCCACGAGCCGGGCCACTACGAGGCCGGCATGAAGGGCATCATCGACCTAACGCCCTAGCGGGCGATAAGCCCGAGCATCCGCCGCGATTAGCGTGGGCGCCCCGCGGCCGGGCGATCCGTTGGCCGCGCGCGCGAAATCGCGAGCGCGGCGAGGGCGCCGAGGACCCCGACTGCGATGAGCAGCACGCGGACCTCGGTAGGGTAGGACAGCCCCACGGCCGCATCGAGCGACAGCGAGCCAGCTCCCGTGCCGGCGATGGCTACGACTGCTGCCGCAAGGCTGAGCGCGAACTCGATGCCGCCGTTGCTGTTCCAGAAACCCTTCGGCAGGTGGACCAACCCGACGATCACGACCGACTGGGCGATGAGCGCCGCGGTCGCCAGGGGGGTGATGAAGCCCACGGCGAGGAGGACCCCGCCGCCGAGTTCGGCTGCAATCGAGACGAGGGCCCAGAAGCCTGCCGGTCGGAGCCCCATGCGTTCGACTCCGGTGCGCCAGCCGGCGTAGCCGGGCCCCTTCCACCAGCCAAACGCCTTCTGCGCGCCGTGCGCGGCGAAGGTCAGGCCGACCACGAGACGCAGGATGAGCAGACCGAGATCGCCGAGTGTCATTGGCGTGGCCCAGCTCGAGGGTGGCGACCGCCGCAGCCGCAACAATGCTGGTCGCAGCAGCAGCCGTTACATCGCAGGGCCATTCTCGCCCTCCTTCGGGTCAGCACGAGCGTACTCGCAGACCCGGTCAGTCCTGAATTAGAACGCTCGGCAAGCGTGAAACCGAACGTCGCGGACGCTCGTGGACGTTTACGCCCCGAACTCTTAATCAGCCTCAGAGTTCGAGTCTCTGGCGGCTCACTACTCTGATCGAACGAAAAAGACCCCGGACGAGCGTCCGGGGTCTTCGATTTTGGAGACGGAGTCCCCGTGGTTCAGGCCGGAACGGCTACGGCCTCGGAGTCCACGACAAGCTCCGAAGGCGCACTGGTCATGGGCTTTGCGAGATCGATGCCGTGCACCGCCTGTGCACGTTCGATGAACCACTTCGTGAACGGGTCCGTGCCACTGACCATCCGACCAAACGAGGCCGCGGGATCGTCACCCTTGAGGGTCACGATCACGAGATCGCCCATCGGTGTGTGCTGCAGGAACGTTCGCTCGTGAACGCCGGCCTTTCGGCGGGACTCGGCGAACTCGTGCTGGCGCGGGCCATTGAGTTCCTCCATCCAAGAACGCCACTCCGGCGTCTTTCCGGGAAGGATCGGGAATGCGACTGCCATCAACGGCAAGATAACCTCCAGTGACACGTGCGTGCCCGGCGACGGAAGTCGGACTCGCCATTGGCCACACGCGACGGTCTTGGCGACCGTATTGGGGCGTCGCGCCGTTGGGGGCCCGCAGGCTCCCGTGCCATCTTCCGCTCAACCCATTATGCGCTCTCTGGCTGTGAGCCCTGGCGAGGCGGGCCCGGACCTGCGTCGCAACCCGGCACGCCGGTGCAAAAGGGTGCGCCGCGCGGCGCTGCGGGCTCCTTGGCGTTACGGGCCGAAGAACTCGGCAAGGTCGTTGGCCCGGCATGCGCGACGCAGGCAAGGCAGCCCCAGCCCCGCCTCGATGGTGCGCAGCAGAGAGTAGTGGTCGTGGGGCACCGCGGACTGCACGCCCTGGCTTTTCAGCAGTGGCGAAATGACGATCGTGGCCACGTGGCCGCCACCGCCGCGGCTGCCACTGCCCTCGTCCCAGGTGATCAGCAGCAGGCTGTGCGCAAAGGCGGGTGATGATGTGATCAGCGGGACGAATGCCTGCAAGAAGGCGTCGCCCTGGGCGGTGGTACCGCTATGCATGTCGTTGGTCGTGTTGGGCACGATGAGTTCGAAGTTAGCCGCGCCCGGGCTGAAGCCGGCCAGGGGCGTAATCCGGGCGCAGCGCCTGGGCCGGCGCGCAATGTCCTTGAAGCTGATCGCCGGATCGTGCTTGCGCGCATACCAGCCACCAAGGCCGATCAGGTCGACCCCGCCCCGGGCCGACGAGGTTCTCGAGCAGTTGCCCGGGTAGTTCTGCTCGTAGACATGCCAGGACAGGCCTGCCTTCTGCAACTGGTCGGCGAGGTTTGACTTGGCCAGGGTGTGGATGCCGTCGTTGGTAATGCCAAACGTGGAGCCGCCGAACAGCGCCAGGTAGTTGGGCTCCGACGGATGGCTCACCGCGTCGTAGTTCGTCGCCAGGCCATAGTCGGCGATCAGCGAGTTGATGTAGGGGGCGTAAGGATTGCCCACGATCGAGCCGTATGCCCGGTTCTCCATCACGATCAGGTAGACGTGATCAAAAGCCGGAAGTGAGGCCGCGCGGGTACCGGCGCTCGCTGCGGGGGCTGCCATGCCAACGCTGATCAGGCCGACTGCGAGCAGCAGTGCGGTCATCGCGCGGGGGCGGGGGTGACGATTCAGGCCCATCGATATCGGCTGCGTCAGCTCTGCGCGGCCGAGACGAGCGTGTAGAAGCTGATCACCGCGACCGACAGCTGGACGCACAGTGCGAGCGTGTAGACAGCGACCGATGCGAACACGAGCGCGTTCGCCGCGAACAGCAACGTCGCGGTCGGCCCGGCCACCATGAGCACAAGGCCCGCGCGCGTTCGATAGCCGCCCGTCCGAACGATCTGTCGCGCCCTCAAGAGGACGATCCCGAGCGCATAGACGGCTACGCCGGCGCTGGTGATGACGAGCGCGGAGCGTGTGTCAGCGAGCCACGCGAACGCGATCAACGGCGCGAGGGCCTCGAACATGACGTTGAAGCTCGTCGAGACGATCGCGCGCTGTCGGATGCGCAGGGCCGGACTCCATGAACCACCCGGCGGCACAAGTGTGGAGGTCACGGCGGTGAATCCGGCGACCACGACAGCGATCGTGGCGATCCCCACTAGAAGCGCTTCGCCCTGCATGGCGGCATGCTAGGCGCGAGCGGCTCGGCTTTCCTGGCCAAACCTTCTGACCACCTCAGCAGTGGCTTGGATAAAGCGTCGGGAAGCGCTGCCAGTGCGGGTGGCAGATGTTCGCGGCGGCATCAAGGCTATCGAGGAGCTGGCGCGTGCCGCCGAACTGCCACTTGTACGCAGCGAAGTAATTGCGCAACCCACGCCAGAACGCAGCGCTGCCAACGTGCTGGTAGTAGGCCTTGAGGTACAGGTTGCCCTGCACGTAGATCACCCACGGATAGCACGAGCCGTAGTAGGAGATCGACCGATCGAGCTCCTGCTGGCCGCAGCGAGCCGGCGAACTGGCCCAGGTGTCGGTCAGGTTACGTGCCATGAAATCGACCACCGCCTCGTCGGCGAAGGGCTGCATGACCTGGTCGTTGCCGACCGCAGCGTAGAACCACTGGTGGCCGGTCTCGTGCGCGACCGTCCACGGCAGCAGTTGGGCCGAAGTCCCAGCCGGTACCCAGAAGTGGCCGGGCGACTCGATCGGCGAGGCATTCGGGTCCGCCTCGCCGATGCTGAGCTGGTCGTAGACATAGGGCGCGATGTGCGACGAGTAGCTCTTGAGCGCCCTGGTTGCCCACTTCAGGATGGTCTGCGGCGGCAGCGTGCGGTAGTAGAGGATGACGTGAACGGTCTTGCCGCCAACTGACACGGTGCGCGACATGGTGCGGTAGTCGGGCGCGGCAGTGAAGTTGAAGTCGCGCACATTGCTCGCCGAGAACGTCTGCACGAGGCCATCCGCAGAGACACTCGCTTGCTGGCCGGTGGAGGCGACCTTGAGCGGCTGGTCGGTGGTCAGTGTTACGTCCACGTGCGGGCTGATGCCGGTTACCCATGGGTCGCCCAGCTCGCTGGGCACCCAGGCGATGGCCCGGCTGAGCCACGGTATCCAGCGGTAGGCGGTGACCACCGTCGTGCGCGCGAAGAGCCAGCTGTCGCCGCTCGAGGTCGAGTTGAGCGACCCGTGGTAGGTAATCTTCACGCTCGTCGTCCCCCCGACGGCGAGGGTCGTCGGCAGTGTGACCGTCAGCGCCTGGTCGGGGTTGTCACGAGTGAAGGACGCCGGCGTGGCGCCGGCACTGACGCTGTCGATATGGATGGTGGCCAGCGTCAACGGCGTCACGTTGAAGACGAGTCGCGCGACCGAGCTGCCTGAGGTGTTGCGCACGCTCGCGGTGGTCGTCACGGTTATGGCGCGTGACGCCCAGCTGAAGTTTGCGGCGACGCTGTACGACGCAGTCAGGCCGAGGCCGTCCGAGTTTGAGCCCGTGCTCGCTGCGGGCGCTGCGGGTGATGAGGACGGCGCCGCGCTATTAGTCGGTGGTGGCTGGCCGGTCGTAATCGCTGAAGGAGTTGGGCTGGGCGACACGCTCCTGATCGCGCTATCAAGAACTTGGGGCGATATGCTCGGCACTGGAGTGACAGGCGCCACCCACACCATGGGCGCCGCCACGATGGCAAAGGCCGAAGCAACCGTGACCACGGCGACGGTGACTCCCAGAGCCAGAACCCGACCATGCCGCCGTTGCCCAGAGCGAGAGTGCAAGTGGGAATAATGCGCCCGCCCAAGGCGGCATCGGGTTGAGTTCAGCTACCGTGAGCCTCATGGCGGCCCGGGCGACACCAGGTACTGATGCGCCGGCGATCACCGTCGAGCGTCTGTCGAAGCACTTCGGCGAGCGCGTGGCCTTCGAGGACGTCTCGTTCGAGGTCGGCCGCGGCGAAGTCTTCGGCTTCCTGGGACCGAACGGCGCGGGCAAGACGACCACCGTGCGGACGCTGGCAACCCTGTTGCGTCCGACTGCCGGCTCGGCGACCGTCGCCGGCCTGCCGCTGACAGACGAGAACGGCGTCGCGATACGCAGCCGGATCGCGGTCATGCCTGAGTCGCCCGGCCTCTTTCCCCGCCTGAGCGTGGCCGAGAACCTGCGCTGCTTCGCCGATCTCTACGAGATCGACAACCCTCGCCAGCGGATCACAACCGCGCTCGACGCGGTCGGACTTGCCGGCCGCGCCAACGACCCATGCGACTCGCTTTCCAAGGGCCTCCGCCAGCGCGTGGCGCTCGCGCGTGCGCTCCTGGCCGACCCGCAGCTTCTCTTCCTCGACGAGCCGACGGCCGGACTCGACCCGGTCGCGGCGCGCGAGGTGCACGAGCTGATCGCCAGCCAGCGCGAGCGCGGCGTGACGATCTTCCTGACGACTCATCGCCTCGCAGAGGCCGAGCGGCTGTGCGACCGGGTGGCCATCCTGAACACCACGCTGCGCACCATTGGGCGACCGGACGAGCTGCGTGAGCGGCTTTTCGCGCGCACGGTCACGGTCACCACGGCAGCGCCGCTCGTGGACCCGGCGCAAGTCTTTGACGGTGTCGCCGGCGTCAATGCCTGGCATCCGGCCGGCCCGTCGAGTTACGTACTCTCCGTGTCCGACCCGGCGATCGCGACACCGGCCGTCACGCGAGCGCTAGTCGCCGCGGGCGCCGACGTGCTCTCGATCGGCGAGTCGCGCCACTCGCTTGAAGACATCTATCTGGAGCTGATCGACCGCCCGGCGGACGAGGTGCGAGCGTGAGCCTGAGCCGGCGCAGGATCGCGGCCATCCTGACCAAAGAGCTGCGCGAGTACGCCCGCAAACGCTCGATCGTCATCTCGATGGCGATCTTTCCCCTGATCTTCCTGATCCAGCCGGCCGTCGTGGTGTTCGTGACCCCCGCTTCGGCGACTGAGATGCTGAGCCAGGGCCACGTGCTGCTGTACCTGCTCGGCATACCCATCCTCACACCGGCATTGCTGGCCGCCTACGCCATTGCCGGCGAGCGCCAGACCGGCAGTCTCGAGCCGGTCCTCACCACTCCGATCCGGGCCGAGGAACTGCTGCTCGCCAAGGGTCTGGCGGTGTTGGTCCCCGCGCTGCTGATCGCGTATGTCGTTTACGCGATCTTCCTGGCGTGCGTTGCCCTCTTCGCGCAGCCGGGCATTGCCAGCGCCGTCCTGCGGCCAGTCGACATCGCCGCCCAGCTGATCCTGACGCCACTGCTGGCCGGTCCGCCGATCTGGATCGGCATCGCCATCTCGACGCGCGTCGAGGACGTGCGCGTCGGCCAGCAGCTCAGCCTGCTGGCGAGCGTGCCGCTGGCGATCGCCACCTCGTTGATCGCGCTGGGCATCATCACGCTGACGGCCGGCCTGGCAGTCGGTCTCACGATCGTGCTCGTGACCGTTGACGTCGTTGGCTGGCGCATCGTGTCGCGACTCTTCGATCGCGAACGGCTGATCGCCGGCAGCAACTGAGGCCGGTATCCTCGGTCAATGACTGCACCGATCTTCCTGGTTCCCGGTTTCTGGCTCGGCGCGTGGGCGTGGGACGAGGTCGCCGACTTGTTGCGGGCTGACGGCCACGATGTGACTGCCCTCACGCTGCCCGGCCTGGAGCCCGGCGCCGACCCCACCAGCGTGGGCCTCGAGGACCACGTGGCTGCCATCGTCGACGCCGTTCGCGCTGCCGGCAAACCGGTCGTGCTCGTCGTCCACAGCGGCAGTGGCTTCCCCGGCTACGCGGCAACGGACCGCCTGCCGCAGCAGATTGCCGCGGCAGTCTATGTCGACACGGGCCCCGGTATCGCTCCCATGGACGCCGATTTCGACGCTCCCGTGCGGCCGATGCCATCACCCGAGCAGCTGGCCGCGGAGGAGAACGTGGACGGCCTGAGCGAGGAGCAGTTGGACACTTTCCAACGGCGCGCGCTGCCCGAGCCGGGCGGCGTGATCCGCGACGGCCTCGAGCTGACCAACGACGCACGCAAGGACGTCCCGACCACGATCATCGCGACCGGCTTCCCGTCAGCGGAATACAAGGCTTACGCGCAGGAGCACCACCCGTCGTTCCTGGCTGGCCTGGATGAGCTGACCGACGTGACCTGGATCGACCTGCCCACCAGCCACTGGCCGATGTGGTCGCGACCGCGCGACCTCGCCGCGGTCATCAGCGACGTGGCGAACGCCGCGGCAGATTAGTCGAGCTCGATCGCCTCGCGCCAGCGCGGTACGTGGGTGGCCAGCCCGAGCGCCTTGATCTTGGGTTCGATGGCTGCCTGCGCGTCGGGGTCACCGTGGACCAGAAATACCCGGCGCGGCTTGTTCCCGTTGGCGAAGTTGCGCAACCACGCGAGGAGCTGCGGCTCGTCGGCGTGCGCCGAGAAGCCGGCGATCGAGCGGATCTGGCAGCGCACCGCGACGGTCGCTCCCTCGACACGCACCTGTTTGGCACCGTTCTGCAGGCTCTCACCGAGTGTGCCGTGGGCCTGGTAGCCGACGAACAGGATGGTTGCCGCCGGATCGCTGACCAGCTCGCGCAGGTGATTGACGATGCGCCCGCCGGTGAGCATCCCGTTCGAGGCCACGATCATGAACGGCCGCTGGGCCTGCTCGATCTGCTGCGAGTCGTGGAAGTCGTTGGTCACGATCTGCTTGGGATAGTCGAGCGGCGTGCCGCCTGAGCGCTCGATGCTGGCGGCCTCCTCGTCGTAGTACTCGGTGTGCCGACGGTAGATGTCGGTGGCCTTCGAGGCCATGGGCGAATTGAGGTACAGCGGCAGCAGCGGGATCTTGCCGGCGTCGATCAACCGGTCGAGCTCGTAGACGACGTCCTGGGTACGCCCGATCGCGAACGACGGCACCAGCAGCACGCCCTTTGCCTCGGCCACCAGCCGCACGGTGTCGGCGAGGACCTGGACGGCCTCCGCCTCGGGCTCGTGCTCGCGGCCACCGTAGGTCGTCTCGACCAGCACGTAGTCGGCCTCGCTGACCGCGGTGTAGTCGCGCAGGATGGGTGCACCCGGCCTCCCCAGGTCGCCTGAGAAGACGATCTGGGTGTCCGATTCGCCGTTGGAACCGGCCACGCGGACGATGATGATGGCCGAGCCCAGTATGTGGCCGGCGTCCACATAGCGGGCATGCACACCGGGCGCGACCTCGAGCTCCTGGTCGTAGTCGATCGGCTTGAAGCTGGTCAGCGCAAACCTCGCGTCGGCTTCCGAGTACAGCGGCTCGTCCAGGTCGACCGTTGCTGGCGCCGGCGGGCCGGGCTGCTGCTCGGCCGCCGTTGCGGGCTTGGCAGGCACGTCCGGCTCGGCAGGTGCCGCCGGCTCGGCGGGCTCGATCGTCGTCGGCACGTGCTCGCCGGTGTTCATGCCACCGGCCGGCGCCAGCGCGGGGCTGCCGGCCAGCGCCTCACCGGCGGCGGCCAGGTCGAGCGCGGCCTGGTACTGCTCCTGCTCGTGCCGGTCGTCTTCGACCGCGCGATCGGGGTGGCGCCGCTCCCAGCGCATCTCGCGCTTGGCGAACTCCTGCTGCAGCCGGCCCGAGTCGAGCAGCACCAGCGCAGCGAGCTCAGTGGTGCCCGCGGTGGCGTAGACGGGACCCTTGAAACCGGCCTTGACGACGCGCGGAATCATCCCGCAGTGGTCCAGGTGGGCGTGGGTGAGCAGCAGCGCGTCGATCGTCGTCGGGTCGTAGTCGAGCGGCACGAAATTGCGGACATGCACGTCCGGCGGGCCCTGGAACATGCCGCAGTCGATGAGGATGCGGGCACGATCGGTCTCGAGCAGGTATTGCGAGCCGGTGACGGTCGCCGCAGCTCCCAGGAAGTGGAGTTTCAGCGGCATGCGTGGATTGTGACAGCCCGCGGGACTTCCGCCTGTCGAGTGCCGCACAAGGTGCGGCACTCGGTCGGGAAACGCTGCCGCCGCCGTGCCAGATCCCATCGATCTCCTTCTTTACGGCAGATTCCGCACTCTGCGCGTACAGACGGCCGTAATTGCCGCGACGCGCGGGGCAAATAGCGCCGAGTGCACGCGCCAGGTGCGGAGCCGGCGGAGCAGCGCCCCGCCGGCATATGGCTAGAGCGGCAGGCGCTGAAGGAGGTAGAGCAGCGGGCGGGTCTGCGCTGCCGGCGCCTCGACAACCGGCATGCGCAGCCACGCCTCGTCGGCGGCGCCCGGCCGATAGGGCGCATTCAGCAGCCGCGCAGATATCTCGCCGATGCCCATCGAGGCGACGGCCTCGGCGAGCGTCAGGCCTTCGCCGCGCAACCCACGGCTCATGACGCAGCGATCCGTGTCCGTGAGCTCGTTCGTCAGCCGCGCGCGCCGCTCGCTGAACGGGCGTGACAGCAGCGGCCGATCGTTCTCGTAGAGCAGGTCCGACGCCACGAATGCCGGCTGGCCGCCGGCATATGGATCCTCCGACAGGCGCTCACGCAGCAGCTCCTGGTCGGGCCGGCCCTCATCGTCGAGCACCAGCAGGAAGCCTTCGATCACGAGACCGTCGCCGCTGAACGAGTCGCGAATCATGGCCAGCTCGGGAAAGGCGGCGGCCGGGTCGGCCATGTGCGGAGTCTGGAGCCGAACGTGGTCGCCCTGCAGGAAGCAGAGCATCGGCGCGCCCGGCCACCACGGCTCAAAGAACCAGTCAGGATCGTCGAAAGGCGCCGGCACCGGCACCGGCGTCATGGGCTTGATGCGATAGGGGAGCGTAGCGCCGCGCGCCGGGATATCGAGCGACAGCTGTCCTGCGGCTGCAGTGCGACGCGAACGACCGCCGCGGCTCAAGCGACCTTGCGCCGGCGTTCCTGCTTGGGCTTTGCTTCGGCTGCGCCCGCCTCAGCCGTAGCCGCGGCGACCGGTTCCGCCTTGCGCCGGCGACGGGACGCCGGCTTTGCCTCCGACGCGGCCGCGGCTTCCGAATCGCCCGCCGCTGCCGCTCGCGTGCGAGCCTCGCGCGCGGCGGCGACGCTGGCCTCGAGCACGCTCATCAGGTCGGCGATCCTGGTCGGTTTCTCGGCCTGCTGCGGCACCTCTGCCGGCTGGCCGGCGATCTTGGCTTCGATGACCGCCATCAGCGCCTGGCGGTAGTCGTCCTTGTACTCGGCCGCGTTGAACTCACCCTTCATCGCCTGCACCAGCTGCGTGGCCATTGCTCGCTCTGCCGGCTTGAACTCGAACTCCTCGGCGGGCAGGTCGAGCTCCGCCGTCGAGCGCACCTCGTCCGGCCAGTAGAGCGTTGAGAGCAACATCGTGTTGGAGTACGGATTGAGCGCGGCGAGCGCCTCGCGATCCTTGAGCACGATCTTGCAGATCGCGCTGAGACCCTCCTCGGCAAGGACCGACTTCAACAGGTAGAAAGCCTTGCGCCCGATTGCCTCCGGCTCGAGGTAGTAGGCCTGCTTCACGAAGCGGGTGCCGTTGTCCTCGGCATCGGCGACGACGAACGTCTCGATCTCGATCGCACGGACGGTCTTGAGCGGGACGGACTCGAAGTCGGACTCGTCGACGATCACGTACTGGCCCTTGCTGTACTCGTAGCCGCGCACCGTCTCGCTGCGCGGGATCTCCCCGTGGATGGGGCAATGGACCTTCATCTGGATGCGCTGCATGTCCTCGCGGTGCAGCAGATGAAAGCTCAGCCCACCCCGCGACTCGGTCGCCAGGTACAGCTTGACCGGCACGGTCACCAGACCGAACTGGATCGCGCCGCGCCACATCGCGCGTGCCATGTCGTCTCCTTCGCAGCTGCGGTGCTCGTCCCCGCACGGGCACAGGATACCCTGCACCGCCTCCCCTGAGCATGGCTCACAGAGGTCTGTGTCAAATATCGAGCAGCCTGCGCGGGTGCGTGAACGCTAGCCGGGGCAGCGATGCGGGCACAGCATCGCTGCCGGCCGATTCACGCACAAGAGTCGCTCCGGACTGGCGGTTGCGCTCAGGATTGCCGGGGGAATCGACGCTTCTCGATGCCCTGCGCGCATCAAGTCTCGGCCACGCAGGCTGGCCTAGACGCTGCCGATCGACCGGGCGCTACCTGCGCGACTTGGCCCACCGGGCGCGCAACCCCGGGGCCCGACGAGTGTCGCCAGATGTTGGCGACAGAACCAGCTTGGTCAGCTGACACGCACATGGCGAAGGCCGGCCACGGCACCGAGGGCCAGGAAGACGGCGGCAACCATCGGGAACACCGACTCTGTTAGCACGTCCGCTGGCGTGATGGCGGGGCTGCCCTGGAGGAGCAGCTGGAGCGCAAGGTAGAGGCTCGCGAGGAGCATGGCCAGGGCGGCCAACAGGAGGCCAGCCAACGCAGTGCGCATCCCGGCAGTGCCGCGATACACGAAGACGGCCGCGGCTATGGCAAGAAACAGCATGACAACACTCGCCCCGCCCACCCGGAGCCAGACCCACGCCCACGCAATGACTGAGGCGACGACACCTGCCCAGGCAAAGCTCGGCCATTGCCACAGGCGGTTGACTACGGTTGCGCTCACTTCTCACCTCCCAATGCAAGAGTCGCGTGACTCGGTAAAGCGTGGGTTAGCGAGCCGATGGATTTCCACGGACCACACGTCCCGGATGAAATCGCCACGAGGACTATTCCAAGGCTGCAATCGGCCCTCCCGCGCGAATCAACGCGGGATACGCCCGGAAGAACGTTCTGGCCTTCGTGGGTGCTACCCGGCTGAAGAGGACCCTGGGCGTGGAGACTTGACGCTTGCCCGCGCCTGCCAGGCGGTGGGCGTCGCAAGTCCGGGCAGCGACCTCAGCGCAGGAAATAGCGGCGGTTGAGCGGTAGTTCGCCGGCCGGCTCGACGGCGAAAACGCGGCCGTCGAGGGTCACCTCGCCTGTGAGCGGGTTGACCTCGATGTCCGCCGTGGCGGTGTTCAGGGCAAGGTCGGCGCGTGTAAGTCCGCGCGTGTGGCGAACCGGCAGGAAGGTTCGCCGGCTGCCAAGTCGCATGGCGAACTCGACCGTATCCAGCGTCCCGGAGACGAAAGTTACCGAAATGACCGCCGGTGCCAAGCCATGGCCGCCCCAGCCCGGCCGCAGACGGCGCGGCTCGGCCCACTCGACGGTCGCGTTGCCCTCGCCGTACGAGCCCCACGCCGGGTAGCCCGACTTGAAGACGACCTCCGGCTTGACGCCCAGCCAGCCTGGCTTCCAGAGCACGATGTCGGCCAGCCGGCCGGGTTGCAGCGAACCGACGTGCTCGGCGATGCCGTGGGTGATGGCCGGCTCGATGGTGCACTTGGCCAGGTAGCGCAGCACACGCGCGTTGTCGTCCGCGGCGTTTGTGGCCGGCGCGAGGTCGGGATGGTCGGCCGCCCAGCCCTTCATGACGTGGGCAAGCTGCAGCGTGCGGCGCAGCGTCTCGCCAATGCGACCCATGCCCTGCGAATTGCTGTTGGTGATCGCGATTGCGCCGAGCTCGTGGAGCGGGCCCTCCGCCGCCATAGTCGAGGCACGCACGCGCTCGTGCGCCAGCTCCAGGTCCTCCGCCAGATCGAAGGTCAGGCCGTGGTTGAGGATGGTCATGGGCAGGTGCTCGGCCACCGCGTTAACGCCAAAGGGGATGGTCGGCGTGGTCGAGGAGCAGATGATGTTGGCGTAGCGGACCAGGCCGATGACGTCCGGCACGTGTCCGCCGCCGGCGCCCTCGACGTGGTAAGCGTGGACCGTCCGCCCGGCGATGGCGGCGACCGTGTCCTCGAGCTCGGCCGCCTCGTTGAGCCCGTCGGTGTGCAGCGAGACGCTGACATCGTGCGCGTCGGCGTAGCGCAGCACGGCATCGATCAGCTCCGGATACGCGCCGTAATCCTCGTGGATCTTGAAGCCCACGGCACCTGCGTCGAGCAGCGCATCGAGCGTCGAATCGGCTGCCGCCCGGGCGTTCGCCTGCAGGCCCAGGTTGATCGGCCAGTCCTCGAACGAGCGTAGCGTTCGTTCCATGGCCCACGGTGGCTCCTCGAAGCCGGCGGTGATGAGCGTCGTCACGCCGGCGGCGAGCGCGGTGGGAATGAGTTCGGGCGTGATCAGGTGGACGTGGCTGTCGACCGCGCCGGGCGTCGCGATCAGGCCATAGGCGATGATCGGCTCGGTGTGCGGCCCGATGGCCAGGTCGATGCCGTCGCTGATCGCCGGATTGCCCGCCCTGCCGATGCCGACGATCCAGCCGTCCTTGATGCCGATGTCCGCCTTCAGCACGCCCAGCACGGGGTCCACGATCACCGCGCCGATCAGAATCGTGTCGAGTTCGCTGGGGTCGGCCGCTTCCGATTGGGCCTCGCGCAGGCGGATCGTCTTGCCGTAGCCCCAAATTGGTTCGTCGCCGTGCGCCTGGCGGTCCTCCTCGACGCGCAGCCACAGATCCGAGTCGGCGACCCGGATGCGGTCGCCCGCGGTAGGCCCGAAGCGCGCGGTGAAATCGCGGGCGGTCATCTATCCCCGGTTCCGGCGTAGCGGACGAGCGTGACGGTGCGCATCTCGCCGGGGGCCCAACGCAGGGTCGAGCCGGCCGGCAGATCGAGACGGAAGCCGCGCGCCAGATCGCGATCGAACTCGAGCCGCCGGTTGACCTGGTCGAACGGGTAGTGCGACGAGACGCGCACGATGTGATCGCTCGTGTTGGTGACCTCGACGGTGCGTGTCTCGAGTGTCGGCGCGCGCCCGGGAACGGAACCGGGCCCATCGGCGGGCGCCGGTTCTCCCAGTGGGTGGCGCAGGAAGATCAGGCGCGTGCCGTCGCCCATCATGACCTCGAGGCGCACCTCGTCGACGAGTGCGGGCACGCCGTCCATCACCTCGTCCGGCCTGACCGCCGCCGCTCCCGCCGCAGCGGTCTCTTCGTAGGTCGCGCCGGCGCGCGCCGCCTCGAACATCGCGTCACACATCAACGCGATCGCCTCCGGCGCGTTGAGCTTGAGGCCGGCTGAACGGTGTCGGCGCGCCAGCTCGGCGGCCGAGAAGACGAGCAGTCGCTGTTGTTCCCACTCGGTCAGGCGCACGGTTCAATCCTAGATTGTGCCGCGAGCGTTGCGACGTCCGGCAGGCGGGTGGTGACGAACGGCTCTGGGCGCTCCTTGCGTCGAAGGACGACCATGGTAGGCACCGTCAGAAGGAGGTGCCCATGAGCGTCGTCATTTCCAGAAGCACTATCGCGAGACTCCCCAGGCTGATCGCTGACATGGACGTCCGCCGCGCGGCACGCGATGCCGCAGATACGGCCGCCACGCAGGCGGCGGGCGTGTCCCGGAGCTCCCACAAGAAGGCTCGCAATGCGGCATCAACCGCGCGCCGCCAGGCAGCCACACGAGGCAGAGGCTTGCGCACGCTGCGCCTGACCACCGAGCCGCGTCGGTCGGAACCCGATGCGCCGATGCTGGTTGCCGTGCTCCTTGGCTTTCTCGCCGGACTCAGCGTCATGTACCTGCTTCAGCGGCGTGCGGCAGCGCGGCGCCGGGCGCGCCAGGCTGCCATCGAGGATCGGCTGGCCGACATGACCCCGTCCGACGACGCCGCTGCGGAGGTGCCGGCCGAGGTACCCGATGACGGCGCGCCGGCCGCGGGGGCCGGCCCGGAGCTGGTGGGCGTCATGGGCCAGGAGTCCCCCGAGGCGGTTGCCGAGCGAACCGAGATTCCCGCCTAGCACCGACGCGCGGAGTCTGCCCTGCCGCGCGTGCTAACCTGAGGCGGTCCCTTCACACCGGTCCAGAGAGGCCGGCGAGGGCGGCTCCGAGAGGGCCGGGAAGGAGGACGTCGAGCTTGACCGTACACAGCCACCGCTCACCCGAGAGCGGTGGCGTTTTTTCTGCGCGCGGTGCGCCGGCGGGCGTTCTGCCACTGCCCGGTGTCCTGCCGCTGCCCGCCGACTCGGTCGTCGATCCGCGTCTGGGTCCCCACGGCCCGGCCCTGCTGGCGCTCGAGGACGGCAGCGTTTTTCGCGGCATCGCGTTCGGGGCGCCAGTTGGCGGCGGTGGCGACTTGGTCGCCAACACCAGCCAAACCGGCTACCAGGAGATCTGCACGGACCCGTCGTATGCCGGCCAAACGGTGCTGATGACCTACCCGTTGATCGGCAATTACGGGCGCATCGCGCTCGACGATCAATCGTCGCGGCCGTGGCTGACCGGGCTCATCGTTGCGCATGCCACGGCGGCTGTGCTGGAGCCGGCGCGCCAGCTGGTCGAGCTGCTGCGCCGTTCGGGCGTGCCCGCGATCGCCGGGCTGGACACGCGTCTGCTGGCGCGCCGGCTCCGCGAAACTGGTTCGCAGCGAGTGCTTATCACCGCGCCCGGTGACGTCGATGCGGCCGCCGCAATGCGCGCGGTCGCGGAAGTGCCGCGCTGGGAGGACCAGGATTTCGTCGGCCAGGTGTCGGCCGTGGCACCGCACGAGGTCGGGCCGGTGGACGGTCCGCTCGTGGGGGTGGTCGACTACGGCCTCAAGGAGAACATCGTGCGCCAGCTCGTCGCGCGTGGCGCGCGGGTACGCGTGCTGCCGCACACCGCCGACGCGCGGCTGGCCTTGGCGCCAGAAATTCGCGGGCTCGTGCTATCGCCCGGCCCGGGCGACCCGGCGCGGCTCGCGGGCCCGGTGCGCCTGGCGCAGGCCGCCATCGAGGACGGCCGGCCGCTGCTGGGCATCTGCCTGGGCCACCAGATCGTGGCGCGCGCCGCCGGCGCCGAAACGCGCCGCCTGCGCTTCGGCCACCACGGCGCGAACCACCCGGTCAAGGACCTCGACACGGGGCGCGTCCAAGTGACGGCGCAGAACCACGAGGTGGAGGTGGTTGCCGGCACGCTGCCGCGCCAATCAGGCTTCACGGTCAGCCAGCGCAACCTGAACGACGGCTCGGTCGAGGGTCTGCGCCACTTGTCGAAGCCGATCGAGACGGTCCAGTACCACCCCGAGGGATCACCCGGCCCGCTCGACGCGCTGGAGGTCTTTGACCGCTTCGTGGCGCGGCTGTGAAGCCTGAATCGGTGCTGATCATCGGTTCGGGGCCGGTGATCATCGGCCAGGCGGCGGAGTTCGACTACGCCGGCACGCAGGCCTGCCGTGCCCTGCGCGCCGAGGGCGTGCGCACCATCCTGCTCAACAGCAACCCGGCGACGATCATGACCGACCCGGGCGTGGCCGACGTGGTCTATCTCGAGCCGCTCACGGTCCAGTCGGTCGAGCGCATCCTCGAGCGCGAAAGTCCGGACGGCATCCTCTCCGGCCTCGGCGGCCAGACGGCGCTCAACCTGTGCGTCCAGCTCGCCCGTGAGGGCGTGCTCGAGCGACACGGCACGCGACTGCTGGGTACGCCGCTCGAGGCGATCGAGATGGCCGAGGACCGCGAGCGCTTCCGCCAGTTGCTCGACGAAATCGGCCAGCCCTATCCACCGTCGATCATCGTCGAGGGCGCGACGCCAATTGAGCGCCAGGAGCGGGCGCGCGCGGCACTCGCGGAAATCGGCCTGCCGGCCATCATTCGGCCGGCCTTCACGCTGGGCGGGTCAGGCGGCGGGATCGTGCAGTCGGAGGAGGTGTACCTCGACCGCGTGCGTACCGGCCTGCGCACGAGTCCCATTGGCCAGGTCATCGTCGAGCGTTACCTGACCGGTTGGCAGGAGATCGAATACGAGGTCATGCGCGACGCCGCCGACACGTGCGTCGCCGTGTGCTCGATGGAGAACGTCGATCCGTTGGGCGTGCACACCGGCGATTCGATCGTCGTCGCGCCGGTCCAGACGCTGCCCGACCAGGTCCATCAGCGCCTGCGCTCGGCCGCGCTGGCGATCATCCGCGCGCTGGGTGTCGAGGGCGGCTGCAACGTTCAGTTCGCGCTCTCGCCGGACAGTTCGGAATATGCCGTGATCGAAGTCAACCCGCGCGTTTCGCGCTCGTCCGCGCTGGCGTCCAAGGCGACGGGCTACCCGATCGCGCGCGTTGCCGCACAGATCGCCATCGGCCGCCGGCTCGAGGAGATCCCCAACGCGGTTACCGGCAAGACGGTCGCGGCGTTCGAGCCGGCGCTCGACTACGTAGTGGTCAAGCTGCCGCGCTTCCCGTTCGACAAGTTCCCCGGCGCCGATCGCGGCCTGGGCTCGCAGATGAAGGCGACCGGCGAGGTGATGGCAATCGAGCGCACCTTTGGCGCCGCGTTGAACAAGGCACTGCGTGGGCTCGAGCAGGCCGGCGCCGGCTGGCTGTCCGAGCAGCCCGAGTGGTCGCCCGACCTCGACGCCCTCGCGGCGCGCTTCCCGTCGAATTGGCCGATTTCGCAGACCGATCCCGACTCGCCGCCGGGCGCCATCGGTCACTCCGATGAAACGCCGGTTGTGGCGCGCTGGCCAGAGGTACCGAGCCCGAGTTTTGCCCCCGGAACCTCCGATTCGACCCCTACCGTCGCCGATTCGGCGCCCGATGGGCCGGATTCCGTCATAGCGGCCCCCGAGTCGCCGGCTGTTCCGCCCTCCAACCGGCGATTGATTGGCCACACCGATGATGCCGATGCTGCGGCGCGTCGGGCGCGCTTTCTGGCACCATCCGACTCGCGGCTGTGGCGGGTGATCGCGCTGCTGCGCCGAGGACTGGCGGCGGACGAAATCCAGCGCGTGACGGGCATCGCGCCGTGGTTCGTGTCCGAGCTCGACCGGCTGGTGGGGCTCGAGCGCCGCCTGCGCGCGGCGGGGCGCCACCTGGACGACGAGCTGCTCGTCGGCGCCAAGCGCGCCTGTTTCGGCGACCGCGACATCGCCACCCTGACCGGCCTGACAATGGGCCAGATCGGCGCCCGGCGCGACGCGCTGGGCCTTCATCCGGGCTTTGCCATGGTCGATACCTCGGCCGCCGAGTTTGCCGCCGAGACGCCCTACTTCTACTCGACCTATGTCGCCGCCGGTTCGCCGCCGGAGGCAGCGCCGGTCGATCGGCCGGCATCGCTGGTCATCGGCTCAGGCCCGGTGCGCATCGGTCAGGGCATCGAGTTCGACTACTGCGCGGTCCAGGCGGCCGACGCGCTGCGCCGCCTGGGCCACAGCGCGGTGATGGTCAATTCGAACCCCGAGACGGTATCGACCGACTTCGATGCCTCGACCCGCCTGTACTTCGAGTCGCTCGACGCCGAAAGCGTGCTCGAGGTGCTGCGCGCCGAAACGGTCGACGGGCAGGCGCCCGACGCCTTCATCCAGTTCGGCGGGCAGACTCCGCTCGGCCTCGCGCCGGCGATCGCCGGCGCCGGCGTCGAGCTGCGCGGCCTGGACCTGGACGCGATCGACATAACCGAGGAGCGCATGCGTTTCGCCGGGCTGGTGGAGCGCCTGGGCATCCCGCAGCCGCAGGGCGGCATGGCCGCGTCGGTCGACGAGGCTTTCGTCGTCGCCGAGCGGGTGGGCTACCCGGTCATCGTCCGGCCGTCCTTCGTCATCGGCGGACTGGCCATCGGCTTCGCCTACGGGCCGGACGACCTGGCGCGGATCGTGTCGCGCGCGGTGGCGGTAGACGAGGAGCGACCGGTGCGCATCGACGCCTACCTCGAGGGCCTCGAACTCGACGTCGATGCCGTGACCGACGGCGAGGACGTGCTCATTCCGGGACTGATCGAGCACGTCGAGCGGGCCGGCGTGCACAGCGGCGACTCGATTGGCGTCTACCCGCCGCAGCACATATCGGCCGCCGACCAGCAGCTGGTGGTCGACGCGATCACGCGGATCGCGCGAGCGATCGGCATCCGCGGCCTGATCAACGGCCAGTTCATCATCCGCGACGACGGCGTCTACCTGCTCGAGGTGAACCCGCGCGCCTCGCGCACGGTGCCGTTCCTGTCCAAGGTGACCGGGGTGCCGATGGTCGAGCTGGCCACCCGCGTCGCCCTGGGCGCATCGCTGCGCTCGCTCGGCTGGCCGGGCGGGCTGATGCCACCGCGCCCGCTGGTCGCGGTCAAGGCCCCGGTCTTCTCAACGTACAAGCTGCGCGGCGTCGATCCGAGCCTGGGGCCGGCGATGCAGTCGACCGGTGAGGTGATCGGGCTGCACTCGGATGCGGACGTGGCGATGGCCAAGGCGCTGGTCGCCGCGTCACTGCGACCGCCGGTGGCGGGGGAGGGCGGTGCGTTGGCGCTGCTGTCGCTCGCCGATCGCGACAAGGCGCACCTGGCCGAACTGGCGGAGCGGTTGGCTCGCGCCGGTTACTCGTTTTGCGCAACGGCCGGCACGGCGCGCGCGCTGTGCGACCTGGGCCACGTGGTGGAGGAGTTGAGCCGGGTGGGCGAGGCTGGGGCTGAAGGTCGGTCGGTGCTCGAAGCGATTGACTCGGGCGAGGTGCTGCTCGTCGTCAACACGCCGTCACCGGAGTCCGTACCCGTCCGCGATGCCGGCGCGATCCGGATGGCCGCGATCAATGAGGGGGTGCTGTGCCTGACCTCGGTCGACACCGCGCTCGCCGCCGCGGCGGCACTCGATCCGTCGATCGCAGATCGCCTCGCGGACGTCCGTCCGCTCGGCGAGTGGCTCTCGGACGGCACGCTGGCGGCCGCCTGACGAGCTAAGTCCAGGCCCTCCGGGCCGCCCGGCCGGCTGGCAACCGATGACGGCCGGCACATGGCACCAGGGCCGAACAGCACCGCCGGGACTGGCTCCCCTGTCCTAGCCTGCATGAGCATCCGGGATGCTCATTGGGTGCGGAGGAGCAAGAAGAACATGCCGGACGCCCTATTGCAGGCCCAGGGCCTTTCAAAGCAGTATCGGCAGGGCGTCTGGGCGCTGAGTGACGTCGACCTCTCCCTGGGCTCCGGCGGTGCCATCGGACTGGTCGGGCCAAATGGCGCCGGGAAGTCGACCCTCCTCAAGACCTGGGTCGGCTTCGAGCGTCCCACCCGGGGCTCCGTCAGCGTGCTGGGCATCGATCCGTGGCGGCAACGAGCTGCCGTGCTTGGCCATGTCGCGTACCTCCCCCAGACACCTGCGCTGTATCGCGACCTTCGCGTGAGCGACCACCTCGACTACGTGGCCCATTACCGCGGCTCGAGTTTCGATCGCCGCCTCGCAACGCAACGACTCGCGGATCTCGGCGTCCCCCTGGATGCCCTGGCCGGGACGCTTTCGGGGGGCCAGGCGGCCCAGGTCGGCCTCGCTATCGCGTTGGGCCTGCGGGCCGAGGTGTTGATCCTCGATGAACCGCTCGCGTCCATCGATCCGCTCGCCCGGCGCGAGTTCATCGACGTGCTGACCGACGAGCTCGCCCGGACCGGGGCGACGGCCGTGCTCTCGTCGCAGATCGTCTCGGACATCGAACGTGCGTGCCACCGGCTGGTGGTCCTGGCCGCCGGGCGCGTCCAACTCCAGGGCAGCGTCGACGCCATCCTGGAGGACCACTTCGTCAGCGATGAGCCTGGCCCGGAAGGCGCCGCGCTCGTCGCTCGCCTGCCCGACCGTTCGCAGCTCTTCCGCGGAGCTGCCGACGGACGCCCGGTCCACGCCCGGGCGGCCAACCTGGAGGATGTCGTGCTCGGCTACCTCGCCGCCGGTCGAGGTTCGCCCGGATGACCGTCTTCAGGCTGTGGTGGCGGACAAATCGGCGGTTGGTTCTGTTGGTGTTGGCGGTGGCGATCGTGACCGCGACCGTCGGCGTCTTCTACGCGACGACCATTGCCTGCGATCCCTCCCTGTCTACCTACAAGTGCGAACGCTATCTCAACGCGAATCCGCCTTCGACGGCGCTGACGTTCGTCATCGCGGTCGCGCCCATCTTCCTCGGCCTGATCCTCGGCGTCGCCGCCGTCGGCGGTGAGATCGAGCAGCGAACAGCGGCGTTCGCCTGGTCGATCGCTCGCAGCAGGGTGCGCTGGCTCTCTGAACGGGTCCTGGTGGATGGCGTGGCCATCGTCGTGTTCGGCCTCGCCTGTGGCGCGGCGAACGCATTCATCGTGGCCCGGCTCAATCCGGACCACGACATCGCGGCCACCTTCGTCGCCTATGGCCTGTGGGGCCCCATCCTCGCCATCCGAGCGCTGTGCGGCTACGCCATCGGTCTCGCCATCGGCATCCGCTCCGGGCGCGTCGTGGCAGCCTTCTCGGTCGCGCTGGTGCTGGTGACCGTGGTGACCACGGCTGCGCTCATCATGGGCCGGGCGTTTGAGCCAGCCAGGCTGATCCCCATCACCGATCCGACGACGAGCGAGGCAATGTCTGTCCAGTATGGGGCCCTCACGCCCGACGGGCGATTCATACCGATGTCTGACTGCATGGCCGCGGAGCCGTCGTTCGGAGCTGATCCCGATGGCAGCCAGCGAAACGCGTGGGAGGCCGCGAACTGTCCCGCTGGCGAGCTCTTCCTGGCGGGCTCGCAGATGCCAGCGGTTGAGTTGCGCGAGTCGGCGATCCTGACCGTTGTGGCCCTCGTGTTCGGCGGCCTGGCATTCAAGATGACCCGCGACCGGCGGCCGTAGCGAGCATGACGTGGCCCGTCCGCATCCTGGTTCGGAGGCTGCGGCTCGAGCTCATCCTGGCCCTTGGCGCCGTCTTCCTGGTCTCGGCCGCGGGCCTCGCCCTGACGCGCGAGCTGACGGAAGCACAGGGAACCGCGGCCGAGTTCGACTGGCTGCAATGGGTGCCCTATTTTCAAGTGGCGCTGGTCTGCCTGCCGGTTGTCGCGGGGCTCTCTTTCGCAGCGTCGCTCATCGCCGGCGAGATCGATAGCGGAACGTCCGTCTTTGCCTGGTCGGTCGTCGGCAGCCGCAGGCGCTGGCTGGCCGACCTGCTGACGGCAGGACTGCTCGCGCTCGTCGTTATCACCGTCCCACTCGTTTTGGTGAGCGTGATCCTGGGCGGATCACTGGGCCCGACCCTCGACGCGACCTCGGCGCCCGCCAGTATCGACACCGCCGCCGTGCTCATTCCCGCCCGCGCGATCGCCGCGTTCGCCGTGGGTACCCTGGTCGCGCTCATCGTCGGGCGCTCGCTGCAGGCCCTCGTGATCGGGCTCGTTGCCGCGTGCCTTGTCCTTGGTGCGGTTGAGCTCGGCTTCGCCGCGTGGCGCGGTGCCGCGGCGGGTCCCATCGACCTGACACAGCCCGGCGTGTTTCCCGTCCCACAAGCCGCTGCGGAGGGGCCGACGGCCGCGTCGCAGTCGCCGACAGTCGGCGTTGGATTGTCGTCGGATACCCGCCTCCTACTGCTGCTGGGCCAGACTGGAACGCTGACCGTCACCGCTGCTGGAGCCGTGCTCATCGCGAGCCTCGTTGTCGAGCACAGGCGCCCTGTGTGAGTGCCGACCCTGCCGGTCAGACGCGTGGGCCATTGCCGATGGCGGTCATATGGACCGCAGCGTAGCGCGCTCCGGAGTGCCCACTACCTGTTACGGGGTGACCACGCGGGACTGGACCGGACTAAGTCCAGTCCAGCGTGCTACGATGCCGCTCGATGAAGGTCAACATCCACGAGGCCAAGACTCATCTGTCGCGACTGGTGGACCGAGCGGCTGCCGGCGAGGATGTCGTCATCGCCCGGTCGGGTAAGCCCCTCGCCAGACTTGTCGCGTACCAACCCATGACTGAGCCGCGCCCGCTCGGACTCCTGAAGGGGAAGATCTGGATCGCGCCCGATTTCGACGAAGTGGATGACGAGATCATCCGGGACTTCGAGGAGGGTGAACTCTTACCGGACGATCCGGGCACGTCAGCGGCCGAGTGAGACTCCTGCTCGACTCCCACGCCCTTCTCTGGTCGCTCGAGGCCCCCGAGCAACTGCGCGCGGAGGCCCGAGATGCGATCCGCGACCCGTCCAATGAGGTGTTCGTAAGCGCGGCGTCGGTGTGGGAGCTGGCGATCAAGCAGGCCAACGGCCGCCTGCAAATCTCTGGTGACCTCGTCGCGACGATCGAGGCCAGCCGTTTCGAGCCTCTCCCGATCACTCAGCAGCACAGCCTTGCGGCGGGGACGCTCCCGCCCCACCACAGGGATCCGTTCGACCGCATGCTGATTGCCCAGGCCACGATCGAAGGTCTCACAATCGTCACTCGCGACACGCGGTTCGAGCAGTACGGGGTGCCCGTCCTGGGCGCGTGAAACTGGCCATTCCCGATCCAGCGTTGGTGCTCCTGGTCGGGCCGTCCGGCGCGGGCAAATCGACCTTTGCCGCGCGCAATTTCTCCACGACCGAGATTGTCTCGAGCGACTTCGCTCGCGCGCTGGTGGCCGATGACCCGGCCGACCAGTCGGCGTCGGCCGACGCCTTCAAGGTCGTCGAACTGATCGCCAAGTCCAGGCTGGGTCGACGGCTGATGACCGTGGTCGATGCGACGAACCTGCACGCCCCGTCACGCACACGCTTCCGCCGGATGGCCGAGCGCTACGGCGTGCCGGCCGTCGCCATCGCCTTCGACTTTCCTACGGAGGCCTACGTGCGCCACAACTCGCTGCGCGACGGGCGGACGGTCGACGATGACGTGGTGGCACGCCAGGCCGCGCGGATGCCGGCCACGTTGGCAGCCCTGCCCGCGAAGAACTACGCCGCGCTGTACGTGCTGCGCTCGCCCGAGGCCGTCACGGATGCGCGCGTCGAGCGCGTTCGGCGCGCACCCTAGTTACGCCGCAGGCGTACTCAATGCCGGCACTATCGTCACCGGGCCGCTGCTCAGGGAACGGCATGGGCGGAGGGCCGCTGGGAGCGGCAACGCCAGGTAGAGAGTGCATCCGTGCCGATAGTGCCGGCATCGGGGTGTTTGATCGGCCGCCGCCTACTCCTCGCGGCGGTGCTCGTCCACGTGGCGCAGCGCCCAGGCCGAGACGGCGAAGAACAGCACGGTCAGGCCGATGGCGATGCGCGGTCCGGCGGCATAGAGGCTGCTTGCCGTTGCAGGGGCTCCGGGCGGCGCGTCGGCCGGCAAACCGACCAGCACGAGTACCGTGAGCAGCAGCCCGCCCGTCGTTCGGCTGACCGGGCCGGACAGCGCGGTGGCGACGTTGGACAGGCCCATGAAGCGGCCGGCCGTCGCCTTGGGAATGATGTCGGTCATGAGCGCCCAGTCGACGGCCAGGAACGCGCCCGACGAAACACCGACCAGCACCAGCGCGGCGAGCATGACCGCGAACGACGGTGCCGCCGCGACCCCCAGCACGCCCAGGGTGCCGACGCCAGTCGCGACATAGATCATGCGTTTGCGCCCGACGCGATCGGACAGGCGTGCGGCCGGGAACGTGACGATGCCGGTCGTGACCCCGAGCACCGCGGCGATGATGGCCAGCGGCAGCGCCGTCTCGTCCTGGCTGAGACCCAGCGAGCGTTCGAGGTAGTAGATGCCGGCATAGGTGACCATTGCCGCCGACATCAGGAAGAACAGGCGCGACACAAGCAACCACACGTAGCTGCGTTCGCGCAGGACGTCGAGGCTCCAGGTGGACATGGCTATCTTGAGCCACGACCTGCCGTCCCGTGACGGGGCGCGGCGACCTTCGTCGACGAACAGCAGGATGGGCACCATGGTCACGATCTCGATCAGCGCCAGGCCGAGCGTCGGCAGGAAGAAGTGCGCCTGGGCGAAGGAGCCGGCGTCGGGCGTCCCCAGCGCATAGGGGTTGGGCGCCAGCAGGCCGAGCGTGGCGATGCCGACCCCGGCCACCTGGCCGCCGATGATCATCACGCCCATGAGGCCGCTCGCCACGCCCACTTGGCGTTCCGGTACGAGGTCGGGCACGTAACCCTGGAACGGGCCCTGGGCGAAGTTGGACGAGAACTGCAGCAGCAGGACGAAGGCGGCGATGGCCACGAAGTCGTTCGCCGCCGCGATGCCGGCCAGGAAGACGATGTCGAGCAGGCCGCCGGCCAGGATGTACGGCTTGCGCCTGCCCCACCGCGTGACCGTGTAGTCGGAGATGGCCGCGACGGTCGGCTGGACGATAATCGCGACGGCGAGCGGGATGACCTCGAGGAAGGCCACATACGATGGGCCGAGCGTCTCGCCGAACATGGCGTTGAAACGGGCCTGGAAGATGACGTAGCCCAGGCCCGACCAGATGACGTTGATGCCCAACCAGTAGACCGACAGGTTGAGCAGGTGCGTCCACGGCAACGCACGGGTTGGGCGGCCGGCTTCCGCCCCCTCTCGAACGGGCAGTGCTGGCGAACTCACGCGGTTGGCGCCTGGCTCGTGCCCGGAGCTTAGTTGAAGCCGATCACGGTGCGCGGTCGCGGTTGCAGTTGCGGTCGCTGTCGCGGTTGCCGTTGTCCACGCCCCGCCGAACCATCGCCACCGACGGTTGATGCGCGTGCCGCATCGATGTCGGGCAAATCCCTGCGCAAAGTGCTCTCAAAACGCCGATTTGAGGCCGGTTTGTCCAAGGAATGGCCCAATGTTGAACCGCTGCGCGCATCACGCGGGAAAAGGAGGACGACACGGCTGGTCGGCGGCTTTCGCTGGTGCCACTTGCGCACCAGGCGCGCAGTAGAAACGCCCGAACCAGGCCCAGGCGTCGCTTTCGGCGCAAATGGGAGCCACCTACGCGTGGGGTGCGCAGCTGACGCCGAATTCGGGCGGTGCGCGGGCCACCTACGCGTGGGGTGCGCAGCTGACGCCAAGTGCGGCCCGCCAAAGTCCGGGCGTTCGCGTACGGAAGCTGGCGATGCGTCACAATCGGGGCATGGCCCAGCTCCAGCCCGCGTCGCCGGCCGAGGCGTCCGCGTCGTCCACCGACCTGCCCATCATCCACTTCAGCCAGCGCCGGCTGGCCAACGGCCTGCGCGTGATCGTGGCGCCGGATCATCTGGCACCCGTGGTCGCGATCAACATCTGGTACGTGGTCGGCTCGCGCCACGAGCAGCCCGGCCGGACGGGCTTCGCGCACCTGTTCGAGCATTTCATGTTCCAGGGCTCGCGGCACGTGTCGAAGACCGAGCACTTCAGCATCATCCAGAGTGCCGGCGGCGTGAACAATGCGACGACCTACTTCGATCGGACCAACTACTTCGAGACGCTGCCCTCGCATCAGTACGAGCTGGCGCTGTGGCTCGAGGCCGACCGCATGGCCACGCTGCTCGACGCGCTCGACCAGGAGAACCTCGACAACCAGCGCGAGGTGGTCAAGAACGAGAAGCGCCAGAGCTACGACAACCGACCCTACGGCTCCTTCTACGAGAAGCTGATGGCGTCGGTCTTCCCGCCCGAGCACCCCTACCACCACACGCCGATCGGCTCGATGGCGGACCTCAACGCGGCCAGCGTCGAGGATGTCAGCAACTTCTTCCGCAGCTGGTACGCGCCCAACAACGCGGTGCTGTCGATCGTCGGCGACGTCGACGAGGAGGAAGCGCACGCCGCCGCCGCGCGCTTCTTCGGGCCGATCCCGGCCAACCCCGGGCTGACGCAGCCACCGTTGCCGACCGTCGCGCCGCACATCGGCCGCGAAGTGCGCGAGGTGGTGCCCGACCGCGTGCCGCTGACGCGCGTGCACATCGGCTTTCGCTGCCCGCCCTTCGGCACGCCGGAATTCGACGCGCTCGAGGTCGCCAGCCAGATCCTGGCCGGCGGCCGCGGTTCACGGCTCTACCGAAGCCTGGTGCGCGAACAGCGCATCGCCCAGGACGCGACCGCCTTCGCGCTGCCGCTCGTCGGTGGCGGCAGCTTCTTCGGCGGCTGGGTGACGGTACGCCCGGAAAGCGACGCGCAAACGTGCGAGGCGGCCTTTCTCGCCGAGCTGCAGCGGCTGGTCGACGAGCCGGTGACCGACGATGAGCTGGCCCGCGCGCGGGCACTTATCGAGGCCAGCGAGCTGGGCGCGCTGGGCCGCGTCGAGGAGGTCGCCGACCGGCTGTCGATGTTCGCGGCGCTGTTCGACCGCCCGGAGATGGTCAACGAGATGCTGCCACGCTACCTGGCGGTCACGGCCGACCAGATCCGGGCCGTCGCCCGTGACGTTTTCCGCGCCGACAACCGCGTGGTGCTGACCTACGTCCCCGAAACTGCCGAGAGCGACGAGGCGGCGGCATGACCCCCGACGAGGGCGAGCGCGGTTTCCTGACCGACCAGCCGGTGGGCACCGACGTAGAGCACACGCCGCCGTCGACGACTGACATATCACCCGAGCTGCCGGTCGGCCCGCTCGACCAGCCGACCAGCGACGGCCTCGTCGCAGAACCACCTTCGGCAACCGTCATCGCCGCGACGGAGGTCGACCTGTCGGTGCTCGACGCGCGGCCGCAGCCCGGCGCGCCACGGGAGTACCACTTTCCACGCTTCGAGCGCAGCCGGCTGGCCAACGGCCTGACCGTACTCAGCGCGCACGTGCCCGGCCGCGCACTGCTCGCGGCGCAGCTGATCTTCCCCGGTGGCGCGTGGACCGAGCCGGCCGACCGCGGCGGGGTGACAGTGCTCACCGCGCGCGCGATGCCCGAAGGCACGCAACGGCGCGATGCGAACGAATTCATCGAGGCGTCGGAGCGCCTGGGCGCCGAGATCCACGCGGAGGCCAGCTGGGAGGCGTTATCGGCCGGGCTCGATGTGCCGCGCTCGCGGTTCGGCGCGGCGCTCGCGCTGCTCGCCGAGATGTGCTTCGAGCCCGCCTTCCCGGCCGACGAGATCGCGCGCCTGCGCGACGAACGGCTCAACGACCTGCTCCAGGCGTGGGCCGACGCGCGGCGCCGTGCCGAGCGCGTCTTCCCCGAGACGATCTACGCGCCCGAAACGCCGTACAGCCGCCCGCTGGGCGGCATCCCGCCGACCATCCGGCCACTCGATCGCGAGGCGATCGTCGAGCGCCACCGGCAGTTACTCGACCCCTCGACCGCGACGCTGGTGGTCGCCGGTGACCTGACCGGCCTGCGGGTCGAGGAGCTGGCCGCGCAGCATCTCGGTTCGCTGCCCGGTTCGCCCGCCGGTCCAGCTGGGTCGCCGGCCGATGGCGATGTCGCACCCAACCCGGCGCGGCCGCAGCTGGTGCTCGTCGACCGGCCCGGGGCACCGCAGTCGGAGCTGCGCATCGGGCACATCGGCGTCTCGCGCCGGACCGACGACTTCCACACCATCTCGGTACTCAACGCGATCCTCGGCGGCACCTTCAACTCGCGCCTGAACCGCGTCATTCGCGAAGAGAAGGGCTACACCTACGGCATCCATTCCTCGTTCGATATGCGCGGCCACGCGGGTCCGTTCGTCATCCGTACGGCGGTCGAGACGGCGGCCACGGCGCCGGCGATCGTCGATGCGCTCCAGATCGTGCGCGCCATCCGCGAAGCACCGGTCACTGCCGAGGAGATCGGCGTCGCGCGCGACTACCTCGAGGGCGTCTTCCCGCTGCGCTTCGAGAGCGCCGGCCAGGTTGTGGCCGCGTTGTCGGGCCTGGTCGTGCTCAACCTGCCCGACGACGAGCTCGACCGCTATCGGCCGATGATCGCGCGTGTTTCGAGCGCCGACGTGCTCGCGGCGGCGCGCCGGCACGTGCGTCCCGATGACCTGTCGATCGTGGTCGTCGGCGACGCCAGCCAGGTCGCGGGGCCGCTGCGCGACGCCGGCTTGGGTGAGCTGACCGTCGTGCCGGCCGACGCAAGTCCCGGCTGATCGACGCACCCGCCCAGATGAGAGTCGCGCGGACCGCGTGATCGTCGTTGTCGGGCGGCCCGGTCTCAGTGCCGACGGCGACCTTGCCCGCGCGCCGGCACGGATCGCGCTGGCGGCGGCCGAGGCGGGCGCGCGGGTCGAGCTGGTTGGCTCGGTTGGCGACGACGCCGACGGGGAGCACGTCGCGCTCGAACTCGGCCGTCACGGCATCGGGCACGCCGCGCTGCTGCGCGACCCCGCGGCGGCCACGCCACGGGAGACCACCGCAGCGGACGAGCCGTCCGGGCCCCCAGCGGACGCTCACGTGCCCGACCTTGACGCACCTGCGCCGCACCTCGACGCCGCCGACGTGGCGCTCGGGCTGAGCTACCTGGCCGATTGCCAGGTACTGGTCGCCGGCGAGCCGCTCGCGCCGGCGCCGCTCGCGGCCGCGGCCGAGGCCGCCACCTATCACGGCGCCGCGTTCATCGTCGTCGTTGCGCGCGACGCCCCCGGCGCGGCGCTGCCCGACGATGCCACCGTGCTCGAGCTGCCCGACGGCGACATCGAGCCGTTCAGCCGGCTGGTCGGTCTGTATGCCGCGCAGCTGGAGGCCGGCCGGCTGCCGGCCGATGCGTGGCACGATGCCCTGGCGCGCAGTGGCTGGGAGCCGGCCGGCGAGTGAGCCAGCCGCTGCTGGTCTACGGTCCGGCCAGCCTCGAGTACGACTTCGGGCCCGAGCATCCACTGACGCCGCGTCGCTTTGGACCGTCGATCGAGCTGCTGCGCACGCTCGGGGCGGACAACTTCGTCGCGCCGCGCCTGGCCACCGACGAAGAACTCCGCCGCCTGCACACCGCCGATTACATCCACACCGTGCGCTCGTTTGAGCACCATCCGCTGCGCCCGCCGGCCGCCGGCATCGGACCCGGCGATTGCCCGCCGTTCGACGCCATCCATGAGGCGTCGGCAACCGTGGCCGGCGGTTCGATCGACGCGGTCGATCGGATCCTCGCGGGCGAGGTGAAGCATGCCTTCCACCCCGGCGGTGGACTCCACCACGCGATGGCCGCACGCGCGTCAGGCTTTTGCATCTACAACGACGTCGCGCTGGCGGTCGCCCGCGCGCGCGACGCCGGACACCGCGTGCTGTACGTGGACCTCGACGTGCATCATGGCGACGGCGTGCAGGCGCTCTTCTGGGACGACCCGCAGGTCCTCACCCTGTCGATCCACGAAACCGGGCTGACGCTGTTTCCCGGCACCGGCTTCGTCGATGAGCGTGGCGGCGACGCCGCGCGCGGTACGGCCGTCAACGTCCCGCTCCAGCCGTACAGCGGCGACGGCTCGTGGCTGGCCGCGGTTCACAAGGTCGTGCCCGCGCTCGCCGACGCGTTCGCGCCCACCTTCCTCGTCTCGCAGCACGGCTGCGACTCGCACGTGTACGACCCGCTCGCCCATCTGCGCCTGACGACCGCTGCCTACCGGGAAGCTACGGTGCTGCTCGACCAGATCGCGCACCGCCATACCAAGGGCCGCTGGCTGGCGACCGGCGGCGGTGGCTACGACGCATACCGGGTCGTGCCGCGCTCGTGGACGCTGGTGTGGCTGGCCCAGGCGCATCGCGAACCGCCGCAGGAAACGGACGCGGACTGGCGCGCGCGCTGGGAGGACGAGGCGGAGCAGTACGGGCAGTCGCCGGCGCCGGCGCTGTTCATCGACCCTGACGATCTCGTGCCGGCCGACACGCCGGACGTGCGGGCAGCCAACGAAACGACCGCCGAGCGCGCCCTGGACGGGGCGCTGGAGCTATTGAGGGAGACAGCATGAGTGAGGGAGGCAGCATGAGCCAGGTCGATGCGGGCTTCGTCGAGTTTCCCGGCACGCGCATCTACTACGAGGTCGAGGGCAGCGGCCCGGATCTCACGCTCATCCATGCCGGTGTGGCCCATCTGCGCATGTGGGATGAGCAGGTCGCCGCGTGGCGCGATCACTTCCGGGTGATCAGGTACGACACGCGCGGCTGGGGCCGCACGCTGACCGAGGACGTTTCGTATTCGAATGCCGACGACCTGCTCCACGTCCTCGACCACGTCGGGTCCGAGCGCACGCACCTGCTCGGCGCGAGCCGCGGAGGCTCGATCGCGCTCGATTTCACCCTCGAGCACCCGGACCGGGTGCGCTCACTGGTCCTCGTGGCCGCCGGGCTGGGCGGCTTCGACGCCGACGACCCGCGCCTCACCGAGACCTGGCAGGCGGAGGAGCGGCTGTGGAAGGCGCGCGACTGGGAAGCCCTGGTAGAACTCGAGACACAGGTCTGGACCGACGGCGTCGGGCAGCCGCCTGATCGCGTCGATCCTGATGTCCGCCGGCGAATGATCGAGTGGAACCTCGAGAACTATCGCGCCGAGCAGGAGGCCGACCAGGTGCGCCGCACCGACCCGCCGGCGGTCGGCCGGCTGGCAGAAGTGAAAGTTCCCACGCTGCTCACCTGGGGAACCCTGGACACACTCGACACGATTGCCGCGGGGGAGCGCATGGCCGGCGAGATATCAGGCGCGAAGAAGAAGGTCTTCGAGGGCGTGGCGCACATGGTCAGCCTGGAGAGCCCGGCCGAGTTCAATCAGCTCGTGCTCGATTTCCTGCTGGCGGCCTGGTAGCCACTCGCCTCGGACTGAGCCACGATCCGCTAGCTGTGAGTGCCACGGACGTTACGGACCGTGGCCGAACAGGGCGTTGAGCCAGGCAGCGCCGTGTGCGGGCGCGCCGAGCCTGCCACCCGCGCTTGATGCGCGCACGCCTGATGCGCACAGCGCATCGCGCACCGGCAATTCGTGCAGGGATAGTCAGCGCAATGGTCGCTGTGAGCCAGGTTTGTGCAGGGAATCGGCCGCTCTTGAACCGCTTTGCGCATCAGGCGTGCTATGGCCCATGCAGGGCATCACGCTGACGGGCAGGCAGGCTCGTGCGACGCCAACAACGTGCGCAGGCGCTACGGCTCGGTTTCCGGCGCGGGGCTCAGCGAGCCGAACCAGATCGCCTTGGGCGGCCGGCCATCGCGCGGATAGGTCTTGGTTCGCCAGTCGCGCCGGCCGGCCGCTTCGAGAGCTGCGCTGACCTGCTTGGGCGTGGCGCCCGGGTTCACGGCACGGTAGACCGCCACCGCGCCGGTGACGTGCGGTGCGGCCATCGACGTGCCGCTCAGGTAGGCGTAGCGGCCGTGGATCCAGGTCGACAGCACACAGACGCCGGGTGCCACGAAGTCGAGGTCGAGGCCGTAGTTGCTGAACGGCGCCAGCGTGTCGTCGCGCATGCCGGTCCAGTACGGGCATGAGTCGGCAACCTTGCCCTGCCCGCCGCCCTTGCCGTCGTAGTCGGCCAGCGCGCCGACGGTGATCACCTCGTCGTAGGCGCCCGGCCGGTTGCGCCGCGCGTCGTGGCCCTCGTTCCCGGCGGCCACGACGTACACGATGCCCGCGTCGATCGAGCGGCAGATCGCCTTGTGGAGCATGTCCGCCTTGGGGTCGCCGCACGAGCGGTTATTGCCGTTCGCGCGCACGTAGCTGATGCTCATATTGGCGACCTCGAAGAGCGGCTTCTTACGGTTGTGCGGGTCATGCTGGGCGGTCACCCAGTCCACGCCGCACACCAGCCACGAGATCCAGCCGAAGCCGTCGGCGTCGAGCACCTTGACCGACCACAGGCGCACACCAGGTGCCACGCCGACGACGCCATCGCCACGGCCCGTGCCGCCGACGATCCCGGCGACGTGTGTGCCGTGACCGTCGTTGTCGGCCCACTTGTTCGGGTTGCGACTGGTGCAGTTGTAGCCACCGGCGACGTTCAGGTCGGGATGATCGGGCTGGATGCCGGTATCGATGATGGCCACGTCGGCATTCACCCGACGGCCGCCGCTGCGGGCAGCCGAGAGGGTGCTCACGCCGCCGCCGACGCGCCGTACGCCGGGGGGCACGCGCTGATTGGGGTGGCGCACGGTGTGCACGCTGGCGCCCTTCGCGGACGGCGCATCGGCCGCCGCCGAGGTGCCGTCGTCAAGTCGGATCTGTTGGTCGGGGATGAGCTCGGCCACCGCGGGGTCCTGCTCGAGCGCCAGCAGCTGGCCGGGCGAGAGGTCGGCCGTGAAGGCGCTCACGTACGGGTAAACGTTGGTCGTGGTCACACGCGCCGCTGACGCGATCTGGCGGATCTGATTCGTCACGCGCTGAACGGCCGCGTCCTCGTCGACCGCCGCGACCGACGCGGCCGAATCGCCGAGCATGATCACGAATGGCTGGCTGGCCAGGCCGCCCATGACCGAGCCGGCCGGCGCCAAGAGCGCCAGCGCCACGAGTGCCAGGAACAGCGAAAAGCCCAGCCGCGTCGGCCCACGGCGCGGGCCCTGTCTCCGAGCGGACATCGCCTGCGACGCTACGGATGGTCAGCCGGCCCGGACATCCTCGTGAGGTACCAGAGGCGGATGACGTTGGGCGGCCGCCGCTCCGCGCTCGCCGTCTCAGGTTCCCTGCTCGTTGTCTATAGGTGCATGCTCAACGACCGGCCGTGGTCAGGGCAGTTCGAGCCAGCCTTCTCTGATCGCGCGTGCAGCGAGCTCGGTTCGCGACGCGATGTCGTACCGCTCGAATACCTTGCGCAGGTGAGTCTCGACGGTCCTCGGCGCGATCCCGAGAGCCACCGCGATCTCATCGTTCGAGTGGCCATCAGCCACCAGGCGGACGACCTCGAGTTCACGTCGGGTGAGTGTCACAGTCGCGCCAGGACGCCTTGAGAAGGTGAGTCCGCCTGCGGCGGCGCGACGGATCGCTCCAAGCAGTTCCCTGATCGGAGCACTCTTGAGCACGAAGGCTGATGCGCCAAGGCGCAGCGCCGCGTCTGCGTACTGCGGGTAGTCGAAGGCGGTCAGGACGACGACGGCGGGACGAGTGGCCTGGCCCGTCGGCTGACCCAGTGGCTCGAACCCGCTGGCCTGGCCGAGTCGCACATCGAGAATGAGAACGTCAACACCGGTCGTGGCGAGAAGCTCGGCCGCGTCGCTGCTTGTCTGCCCTGTGGCCACGACCTCGAGATCGGGCTCGCTGTTGAGCAACGAAGCCAGGCCGTCGCGAAGGACGGGATGGTCATCGATTATGGCGATCCGTATCTGGTCGCCGGGCCGGGTTGAATCTGGCCTATCGCCAATCACGACGTCCGCCAGTCGAGCTTAACGCGCGTCCCTCCGCCGGGCCTGGATTGGACGTCCAGGAGCCCGCCGATCCGCTCGGCTCGCTGACGCATGTTCAGCAAGCCGTAATGACCTTCCGCGGGCGATTCAAAGACGCTCTTTGCGAGGCCAGGGCCCGCGTCGTCAACCGACAGTGCGGCCCCGTGGGGATTGGTTGAGTAGTTGATTCGGATGGGTGGCTGACCGTGCCGGATTGCGTTCGAGACTGCTTCCTGGGCCACACGAAAGAAGGCCAGTTCGACCTCGTGCGGTGGCCGATTGCCATCCGATCGGTCCAACGTGACCTCTCCGCCGGCCATGGGCCTGACGCGTTCGACGAGCCACTCGAGCGCCGGCCCTGCCCCAAGGTCGTCAAGGATCGGTAGCCGCAGATCGCCGCATATCGCGCGCAATCGCTCGCCGACGTGGCGAGCCAGCGCCGCATTGGCCGAAATCGCCGCTCGTATCGAGACGCCATCCCAGGAGCGTGAGGTCCTGAAGCGCCTCGTCGTGGATATCTGCCGCGATCCGAGAGCGTTCCGCCTCGAGGATCGCCACGGTCATGTCTCGCTGGACAGCCGCCCGGGCGGCAGATCGCACGAGAGGACGAATGGCAAACCTGGTTCCGATCGCCGCTGCCACGAGCCAAACGCCCAGCGGGAGGAGCGGGCTCAAGGCGCCGCCCGAGCCCGCGGCTGTTAGCCATGCGATCGCCGGGGTGAGCCCGGCGATCGTAAGCTCGATTGCGTCCGGGACATTTTCCCGGGCAGCCGCTGGATCGGGCGTCCGATAACGGAGGACTGCACCGCCCACGCCCGGTAGTGCGGTGATCGCGCCCAGCAGCAGCAAGCCCGACGCCCCGGCGCCAAGGCCCTGCGGCGACCCGGACACGGTGACGAGGCCGACTGCCATCGCGGTCACAGCAAGAATGCCCGCCATGCTCAGGAGCGTGCGGCCCTGCGGCGCCGGGAGCTCACGCGAAATCCCGAACGCGAGGATGAGCGACGCGGCGGCGCCCAGCGTCCACACGACGAGCGTTGCCGGCTGCGTGGTCGTCATCCTGGCCGGCTCGAGCAGGATCGGAGTTGCCGTCGCGACTGCGAGTGTGATCGACAGGTTGCGCAACGGGCCCCGATCCGTAAGTGGCCACATGACACCGACGGCGACCAATGCCAGGCCAATCGGCAGCAACTTCTCGCCGGCCAGGCGGATGTCGTAGGGACCGTACTGGCCGTTGGCGTCGCCAAGCATGGCGAGCGCCCCGGCGACGAAAGCCAGAACGGCGACTACGAGCGCGACTCGATCTCGTGTGCGAGCGGGCATGGCACGGCGATTCTCGCCCGCTTCTCCGGGTTCCGGGTACGGGATTCTCCTTACCCTGCATCGGCACCATCGTCGATGGTCCGTCCCTCGACGTCGACCTAGGGTCGTTGTGTGGTCGAACCGTCACGCGCGCCTATCGCTGAAACCCCGACTCCAGCCTTGGTCGCGCAAGGGCTCGTCAAGAGGTATGGACGGCACCCTGCGTTGCGCCAGCTGGACATCACAATCGGTGAGCCTGGCCTTACGGCACTGGTCGGCCCAAACGGCGCCGGTAAGTCGACCCTCATCAAGGCTTGGGTCGGGCTGGAGCCGCCCAGCGCCGGCCATGTTGAAGTCGGCGGAGTCGACCCGTGGGCGGATCCGGGACGCGCCATCCGGCTCCTGGGGTATGTCCCACAGTCGCCGGCGCTCTACGGCGGCCTGACGGTAGCCGACCACCTCGCCCTCGCGCAGAGTCTTCGACGTCAATTCGACCGTCCGTACGCTGAGCAGCGGCTACACGAACTCGGCGTGCCGCTCGACCAGCCGGCCAGCCAGCTCTCCGGCGGTCAACGGGCGCAGGTTGGACTTGCCCTCGCACTCGCGACGCGTGCTCGCATCCTGCTCTTGGATGAGCCACTCGCGAGTCTCGATCCGCTCGCTCGGCGCGAGTTCTTGCATGTTCTTGTCGACGCGGTACGCGCCGACGGATCAACCGCGTTGCTGTCTTCGCACGTAGTCACAGACATAGAGCAGGCGTGCGATCACCTGGTGGTGCTCGGCAACGGGCGCAAGCTTCTCGACACGACCATCGCCGACGCGCTCGAGCGACATGTCGTTACCAGCCTTGACGCGGCCATTCCCGACGACGCGACGCTCGTGGGCGGGTTCGAAAGCGCGGAGCGGGCGCTCATCCAGCTTTGGCGGCTCAATCGAGACAAAGTCGGCGGCGCGTCGCCCGCGACGCTCGAGGACATCGTCCTTGGCTACCTCGCGGCGAGCCGAGCCGCCGCCGCCGCGGCGGAGCTAGCTGCCTGATGACGACGACCATCCGGCTAACCCTCAAGCTCTATCGGTTTGAGATCGCCGCCGTGCTGCTGACGTCGTTCGCGCTCGCGGCGGCGGCGCTTGTCGTCGCGAAACTGCTGGACGACGTCGGCGTGCCGCTGACGTGCTTCGCTTCCACCCCACCCGCTCCCACACCACCCGACGTGACGCAACCGGCGGCCTGCAGCGCGCTTCTAGATACATGGTCGACGATCGGCAGCCGCTTCGGCGTCCGAGTGCTTCAGCTCATCGGGCTCCTGCCGATCGGCGCCGGTCTGTTGCTCGGTGCGCCGGTGCTGGCGCGTGAACTCGAGCGAGGCACCGCACCGCTCCCCTGGACGCTCAGCGGCTCGCGACGACGGTGGCTGCTCACCCGGACAGCCATCCTCGGTGCCGTCCTTCTCATCGCCTTGGTCGCGGTGGCGCTAGCGTCGGAGCGCCTCGAGGCGTCTTGGACGCCGACCATCAATCCGGCGCAGTCGTTTCTGGATGACAACTACAGGGGTCCGATCCTGTTGGCGCGGGGGCTGGCGAGCTTCGGTCTGGCCATCCTCGCCGGTCTCGTTCTCGGACGGCAGCTTCCCGCGATCATCGTGGGGTTCGGCATGGCCGCCCTGTTGGTGATCGGCGCGTTGATGATGATGGACCAGTGGTATGCCGCTTCTGCGGTGTATGAAGTAGCGAACCCCGAAAGCCAGACAGCCGCGGATCGGTTCCTCGACCTTCGCCTGCGAGCCTCGGATGGGAGCCTGCTCACATACGACCAGGCGGCGGCGCTCGCTCCGTCCAATCCTGAGTTGCCGCCGGGCGGCATCGACGGAACATGGCTCGACCGGAACTTCACCCAAGTCTGGCTACTCGTGCCGGGAGAGCGTTACCCAGATGCAGTCCTCCTCCACTGCAGCTTCGTTGTTCTGGGCGGCGCCATCGCCGGGCTCGCTTCCCTGGCACTCGTGCGACGCAGGCGGCCGACGTAACCCGCTATGTCGCCCGGATGTCGCCAGCCGGCGTTGGGTTGGCCTGTCGATCTGCACCGCTGCTGCCGTTGGCCGCAGCTCTTGGCCGCGTGGCGCCCTCGTGGCCGTCACCCATGTGGGCCGCGCTTCGTACGGATGTTGGGCTGAGCTGTGTCGAGGCACAAAGCCTCTCTTCTATGGCCGACGCTGTTGATCGGCGCACTCTTGATTTGCGTCCTTGGAGCCGCCGCCGTCACATCCGGATCAACGCCGTCCTGTACCACGGGCGACGATCCCGCGTTGCGCAGCGATTACGCGGACTGGGCATGGACACTGCTCGACACGGATCACGCGCTCAGTGCGGATTACGTACCACCTGACCTTGTTCGTGCAAGTGTTGAAGGCTCGCCGGTGCGACTCCGCTCGTTCGTCGTCGACGACCTGCGGCGGCTCGTAACCGCGGCCGACAACAATGGCGTCACGTTGACCGTTAAGAGCTCGTATCGGAGCTACGACGAGCAGACTGAGCTCTTTTCATCGACCGCTTCGGCCGACGGTGTCGCTTATGCGGCTGGCTTCGTCGCGCGACCCGGCCATTCGGAGCACCAGCTCGGGACAGCCGTTGATCTCGACGGCGGCGACGCGTGGCTGGCGGATAACGCGTGGCGCTTCGGTTTCGTCGCGAGCTATCCCCTTGGCAGCAGTCCCGAACGAACCTGCTACCAGCCGGAACCTTGGCACTACCGCTACTTTGGCCCGGAGCGTGCGGCTGCCATCAACGCCTCGGGCATGACCACCCGCGAGTGGCTCTGGCTTAGTCAGACTTCCGATCAGGGCCACCGGCTTTGACCCCGACCACAGACCAAGCCCCTCCCTCCGCCCGACACGTGGCGCTCCACGCCGGCGACGTCTCGAAGCGTTACGGGCGCTCGACGTGGGCATTGCGCGACGTGTCCGTAGATGTCCCACGCGGTGGGATCACGGCACTCGTCGGGCCAAACGCGGCCGGGAAATCGACGCTCATCAAGACGTGGATAGGCTTCGAGCGACCGACGGCCGGCCAGGTGTCAGTCGCCGGGATCGATCCCGTTCGCTCGGCCGTGCAAGCATTGGCGAAGATCGCGTATGTCCCGCAGCGCCCAGAGCTGTACCGGGAACTAACTGTCGCCCAGAACATCGACTACGCGGCGTACCTGCGGCCGACTCTCGACGTGGCCGGCGCAATTGACTATGTCGACCGGCTGAGTATCCCACTCGATGCGCGGCTGGGCAGGGTGTCCGGCGGGCAGGCGGCGCAAGTCGTGCTGTCGATCGCGCTGGCAAGCGGGGCCGAAATACTGGTCCTGGACGAACCTCTCGCGAGCTTGGATCCGCTGGCGCGCCACGAAGTGCTCGAGCTTCTTCAGCGCGCGGTCGACGAGCGTGGTCTGACGGCGCTGCTCTCGTCGCACATAGTCCGCGATGTCGAGCAAGCAAGCGACCACCTGATTGTTCTCGGCGTCGGTCGCGTTTTGCTCAGCACCAGTACCGCTGCGGCGACACAGGAGCACAGGGTCGTCGCCGACTCGTCCGTCGCCGAAACGGCTGTCGCCCAACTGCCGGGACAACCGGAGTGGCTGATACGGGCTGGGGCAGGCGGGGCCGGGAGGCCCGCAAACCTGGAGGAGATCGTGCTGGGGTATCTGGCGCGAGGACGGGCTGGCCAGGCAAAAGCGAGCGGCGGCGCATGAAGCGCTCGCTCCAACTGGCGCTCCGCGTCGAGCGCCTTGAACTGGCGATCCTCGGTGCATGCGTGCTCACTCTGCTCGCATTCACGGCATACGTTCTGGTGTCGCTGGCCGGGCTTGCTCCGCTCTCGCAGTGTGGCGATCCTTCGTGCGCGGCGTACGGCTTGCGCAACGATCAGATACAGAACGGCCACTTGGTGATGCTTGGGTACGTCGTCGTCTCGCTAACGGCGGCCGCACTGCTCGGAAGTCAGCTGGTCGCACGGGAGATCGAACGCGGTACGGCACCGATCGTCTGGTCGTTGGCCCGTTCGCGTGTCCGCTGGTTCACGGTCCGCGCAACCGTCGCACTTGCGCTGCTTGCGTTCCTTGTTGTCCCGCTCGCCATTGCTGGTCATTTTCTCGAAGGGGGAATCGAGGATTCGGTCAGTCCAAATGCCAGCCTCATCGATGTCGCGATGCGCGGACCCGGTTTGGCCTCAGTTGCGGTAGGCACGTTCGGCGCAGCACTCCTGTTCGGTGCAGTGTTGGGACGGATGCTGCCGGCGCTGCTTCTGAGCGTGATCGTTGGCGTCGCAGCGCTCGCCGCGGTTGCCCTTCTGCCTGCTGTCGTCGGTCAGCCAGAGGTGATCGGCCCATACCCAAGTAAAGAGATCGCCCACTCCATCGTGTTCGAAGAACGCTTCCGAACTGCGAGCGGCGACCTGCTCTCGCTGGAGCAGGCGATGGCGCTCGCGCCCGAAGGTAGCGACCCACAAGATTGGGCGTGGAATAACTTGGATCGGGTCGCCTACGGCGTACCGGGCAGCGAGTACCCGGCAGTCGCGCTGGCGACAGCGATGATCGTCGGCGGGATCGCTATCGTTTGCGCCGGAATGACCGTCCTTGTTGTGAGTCGCAGACGACCAGAATGAGTCGTGCCGCCACCTCGGTACGGTGGTGATGGCCTTCGTTGTTGATCGCGTTGCTCATTTCGGCACTAGCGTGCGGCCCCGGGGGCGCCTGCGCTACCGGTGGATAGCGGGTGGCTGGGCACGAGCAGCAATCCATTTAGATCACTTGTTCGATTCTGGCGGCCCGCGTATACTCGGCGCCCGTGCCCCGCTCCCGATCCCCGTTGGCGGCCTTCTCGCCCGCCACCCGTGCCTGGTTCGAGTCGTCGTTCGCCGCGCCCACGGCCGCACAGGCAAAGGGCTGGCCGGCGATCACCGCCGGCGGGCACACGCTCATCTGCGCGCCGACCGGTTCGGGCAAGACGCTTGCCGCGTTCCTGTGGTGCCTCGACCGGCTGATGCACGAGCCGGCACCGGCAGATCCACAACGCCGCTTGCGCCTGCTGTACGTCTCGCCGCTCAAGGCACTCGTCCACGATGTGAACCGCAACCTGCGCTCGCCGCTGGCGGGCATCACCCTGGCCGCGCAGCGCGAAGGCGGTAATGCGCGCGAGCTGCGCGTGGGCATGCGCACCGGCGACACGCCGGCGGACGAGCGGCGTGCCTTCGGCAAGCGGCCGCCGGACATCCTGGTCACCACGCCCGAGTCGCTGTATCTCCTCCTGACCTCGGCTGCCCGGGAGGCGCTGCGCGGTATCGAGTGGGTAATCGTCGACGAGATCCACGCCCTCGCTGCGACCAAGCGCGGCGCCCACCTGGCGCTGTCGCTGGAACGCCTCGCGACACTCACCGACAAACCGCCCCAGCGCATGGGGCTCTCGGCCACGCAGCGACCGCTATCCGTTGTTGCCGGCTTCCTGGGCGGCCGCGAGGCGGACGGCACGCCGCGCCAGGTGGCCATCGTCGACGCCGGCGTGCGCAAGCAGCTGGAGCTTCAGGTCGTGGTGCCGGTCGAGGACATGGCCGCCATCGGCGAAGTGCTGCCGCCCGAGCAGCAGCCGAGTGGCTCGGCGGCCGCGCCCGACCAGCGCAGTTCGATCTGGCCGCAGATCCATCCGCGCATCCTCGAGCTCATCTGTGCGCACAAGTCCACGATCGTCTTCGTCAACAGCCGGCGGCTCGCCGAGCGGCTGGCGCTGCGCCTCAACGAGCTCGCCGGCGAGGAGCTGGTACGCGCCCATCACGGTTCGCTCGCGCGCGAGGAGCGCCTCGAGATCGAGGAGCGCCTCAAGGACGGCCGCTTGCCGGCGCTGGTCGCCACCAGCAGCCTCGAACTGGGCATCGACATGGGCGCAGTGGATCTCGTCATCCAGGTGGAATCTCCGGGCTCGGTGGCGCGTGGACTGCAGCGCATCGGCCGCGCCGGCCACCACGTCGACGAGCCCAGCCAGGGCGTCATCTTCCCCAAGTACCGCGGCGACCTGCTCGAGTGCGCCGTGGTCACCCGACGGATGCTCGACGGCGAGATCGAGCAGACGGTCATCCCGCGCAACCCGCTCGACGTGCTTGCCCAGCAGGTCGTCGCCACCGCTGCCGAGCGACGCTGGACGGCCGACGAACTCTACGGCCTGGCGCGCCGGGCGGAGAACTTCGCCGACCTGGGTCGCGAGACGTTCGAGGCCGTGCTGGGCATGCTCGCCGGCAACTACCCCGGCGACGAGTTCGCCGATCTGCGCCCGCGGGTCATCTGGGACCGTGCCGCAGGCACCGTCGAGAGCCGCCGCGATGCGCGCACAGTGGCGGTCATCAGTGGCGGCACGATCCCCGACCGCGGCCTGTTCGGCGTCTACCTCGCGGAGGACGGCGCCGGGTCAACAGGCGCCCGCTCGTCGCGCTCGGGTGGGCGGCGTGTCGGCGAGCTGGACGAGGAGATGGTCTACGAGGCGCGCGTGGGCGAGGTCATCCTGCTGGGCGCCAGCGCCTGGCGCATCGAGGAGATAACGCGCGACCGGGTGCTGGTCAGCCCGGCCCCCGGCGAACCGGGCAAGATCCCGTTCTGGAAGGGGGAGGGACCGGGACGGCCGATCGAGCTCGGGCGTGCCCTGGGCGAATTCACGCGCAGCGTCGGCGAAGAGGCGGCACGAAGCCCGGCCGGCCGCGAACGAGCACAGGCACGACTCCAGGAGAAGCACCTGCTCGACCCACTCGCGGCGCGCAACCTGATCGACTACCTGGCCGAGGAGCAGGCGGCGACAGGCGCGCTGCCCACCGACCAGACGGTGGTCGTCGAGCGCTTCCGCGACGAGCTCGGCGACTGGCGGATAGTCATGCTGACGCCCTTCGGCGCGCGCGTGCATGCGCCCTGGGCGCTGGCGATCGAGGCGCGCCTGCGTGAATTGCTCGGGCTGGAGGTCCAGCCGATCTGGTCGGACGACGGCATCGTCATCCGCCTGCCGATGGCCGACGAGCTGGCCGGCGATGCCCTGGCCGACGGCGTCTCCGGCGGCCTGCCGGGTGGCGGACATGGCGCCGTCGCGGCGGCGGAGGCGGCGATCAGGATCGGGGCCGACGACGTCGAGGAGTTGGTCATCGGTGTGCTCGGCGGCTCGGCGCTCTTCTCGAGCCACTTCCGCGAGAACGCGGCACGTGCGCTGCTGCTGCCGCGCCGCCGCGCCGGCCAGCGCACTCCTTTGTGGCAGATGCGCCAGCGCTCGGCGCAGCTGCTCGGCGTGGCCAGCCGCTACGCCTCGTTCCCGATCATCCTCGAGACCTACCGCGAATGCCTGCAGGACGTCTTCGACCTCCCCGCGCTCAAGTCGATCCTGGCCGCCATCGAGCGGCGCGAGATTCGCCTGGTCAGCGTCGAGACGCGCCACGCCTCGCCGTTCGCCAGCTCACTGATGTTCGACTACATCGCCTCGTACATGTACGAGGGCGACGCGCCACTCGTCGACCGGCGTGCTCAGGCACTGGCGCTCGACCGCGACCTGCTGCGCGAGCTGCTCGGCGCCGAGGAGTTGCGCGAGCTGCTCGACGCCGGCGCGCTGGCCGAGCTCGAGCTCGAGCTCCAGGCACTGACCCCGGAGCGGCAAGCCGGCTCGGCCGACGCGGTGCACGACCTCCTGCGCCGGCTGGGCGACCTGACGCGTGACGAGGTGGCCGCGCGCGTGCGCGGGCCTGACGAGCGGGCACGCCTCTCGGCCGCGGACGAGTGGCTCGAGGCGATCGCCGCCGACCGGCGCGCGATCGCCGTCCGCGTCCGGGGCGAGGAACGCTGGATTGCCATCGAGGACGTGGCGCGCTACCGCGACGCGCTGGGCGTCGTGCCGCCGGTGGGCGTGCCCCAGGCATTCCTGGCGCCGGTTCACGATGCACTCTCGGGCCTGCTGCTGCGCTGGGCACGCCACCACGGTCCGTTCCTGGCGGCCGAACCGGCCGCGCGCTGGGGTCTGCCGGTGGCGGAGGTTGAGGTGCAACTCGATCGACTATTGGCCGACGGCCTGCTGCTGCGCGGCGAGTTCCGGCCCAACGGGGTGGAGCGCGAGTGGTGCCATCCGGAGGTGCTGCGCGTGCTGCGCCGCCGCTCGCTGGCTGCGCTCCGCCGTGAGATCGAGCCGGTGGAGGCGCAGGCGCTGGCGCGCTTCCTGCCGCGCTGGCAGGGCGTCGGTGAGCGCCACGGCGGTATCGACCGGCTGGCCGAGGTGGTGGCGCAGCTCGACGGGACGCCGCTGCCGGCGAGTGTGCTCGAGCGCGACATCCTGCCCGCGCGCGTCGCCGGCTACACGCCGCGGCTGCTCGACGAACTGGGTGCGGCGGGCGAAGTGGTGTGGGTCGGCCTGGGCCCGCTCGGTCAGGATGACGGCCGCGTCGCGTTGTACCGGCCCGATCGGCTGCCGCTGCTGCTGCCGGCGCCCGATGGTGACGCGCCCGACCGCCCGTCGACCTGGCTGCACGACGCCATCCGCGAGCATCTGGGGCGGCGTGGGGCGTCCTTCTACCGTGACCTGCTGGCGGCGGTGCTGCACGCGGCCGCCGAGCGCGGCGAACGGCCGGTGCGTGAGCGTGAGCTGCTCGACGGGCTGTGGGACCTGGTCTGGGCGACGGAGGTCACCAACGACACCTTCGCCCCGCTGCGTGCGTTGCGCTGGCCGCGCACTGGCACTCGCCGCAGCGGCGCCGTATCGAGTGCGCGGCCGCGCTTCGCGGCGACCGCGCGGCCGCGCTTCGCGGCGACCGCGCGGATGGGCCCGCCCGAGGCCGCCGGCCGCTGGTCGCTGCTCACCGACGCGCGGGCCACGGCGATCGCGTTGCGCGGCGGGCAGCCGCCCAGCGAGACCGAACGCCGCCACGCGCAGGCGGTGCGGCTGCTCGATGCGTACGGCGTGGTGACGCGTGACACGGTCGCCGGGGAAGGCCTGAGCGGCGGCTTCGGCGCCGTCTATCCCATCCTGCGCGACATGGAGGAGCGCGGCCGGGTGCGCCGGGGGTACTTCGTCGAGGGCCTCGGCGGCGCCCAGTTCTGCCTGCCGGCGGCGCTCGACCGGCTGCGCTCCGAACGCACCGACCCGTCGGGGGATCGGGCCCCCGGGCAACCGCTGATCCTCGCCGCCGCCGACCCGGCCAATGCCTTCGGCGCGGCGCTGCCCTGGCCGCGCTGGTCGGACGACGACCGGCGCCCGCTGGCGCGTGCCGCCGGCGCCTACGTGGTCATCGTCGACGGGCAGGCCGTGCTGTACCTCGAGCGTGGCGGCAGATCGCTGCAGACACTGCCCGCATTTGCCGATGCGGCGGTTGCCGCGGCCGCGCTCACCGCCCTGCGCCAGCTGCTCGACGGCGGCCGCTTCCGCGCTCTCCAGGTCGAGCGCGTCGACGGCGTCGCGGTTGCCGACTCGCCGCATGTCGCCGCGCTCACCGCCGCCGGCTTCCAGCGCTCTTACCGCGGCTGGCTGCTGCGCGCCTGACGCGTCGCCTCAGGGGCTGCCCGGCCATCTGGGAAGTGTTCGGCGGCCGGCCTAGGCTAGCTTGAGAGCTGTGTGATCGACGTGGCCCATCAAGAGGATCGGGCGATCATGCCGGCGGCGGCGCCTCGCGCAGCCAGGACCACGATAGGCGCGGCGGCCATGGCCGCGAGTACAACCACGGCACGATGCCCCACAGGATGACGAGGTAGTCGATGCGGATGGGCCGCGGGTAGTTGAGGTCGATGTCCAGCTGGCGCAGGGTCTGTGGCCACGTCGCCAAGGTCAGGACCATCAACACGCCAAATATGGCGAGGCCCCACTTCCACGAGCGGCGGGGCATGAACGCGAGCAATGGTACGGGCAGGAACTTGATCGCGGCCGCCAGTCCCCAGGCAAGTCCGCCAAGGCGTGGCCCGGTCCAGTAGGCGGCCCAGAGCCCTACGCCGATGAAGAGGTTGACGTTGCCCGTGTCGAAATTGGCCGCCAACGGGGCGCCGAACAGCGCTACCAGCGCAGCGGTGCCCAGGGGTCGTTGGCGATAGGCCCATGCGACGGTAAGCGCGAAGGTCACGACCATCGCGGCACGCCACACGATCCAGGCCACGTCCCACGGCAGCGCCGCCCACGGCAGCAGCAGGTAGAGCGTCCACGGCGCGTACGAGTAAGGCAGCACGCCCGGCGGCGCCACGTAGCGATCGGGCAGCGCCTGGTAGATGTCGGCAGCGACCCACCAGCGGTGGACGGCCGTCCAGTAGGCCAGTGCGTCCGAGCCGGCCAGCTGCCCACGCGCCGCGACGAAAGCCAGGATCAGGCCGCCGGCCAGCGCGAGCAGGGCAATGGCCGCCACGCGTCGCGGCTCGCGCAGGCGCGCCGGCACGGCACGAGCGAGCAGCGAGTGGGTGGACGACGAATTGGAACGGAGCGCGTCGGTCACTGGCTGGGGAGACTAAGCGGGCGGGGCTGAGCTCGTCCTCCTCGTCCGAACTTGTTGGGCGCCCCCGCCCGGCGCACATGGTAAAGCCTCGCGGCAAGCCCCGAACGGCAGTCGTGCACCACGCCGCCACTCTGGCGCATGCCATACTCCGGCAGGTGAGCGCGGGACACGTCATCGTCATCGGCGGCGCGGAGGACAAGGTGCGCGAGCGCGCCATCCTCACGCGCTTCGTCAAGCTGGCCGGCGGTTCCGGAGCGTGCATCGCGGTCATCAGCAGCGCGTCGTCGCTCGGGCCGCTGGCGGGCGAGATGTACCGGCGCATATTCGGCGAGCTGGGCGTTTCCGAGGTCAGGCCGATTCACGCGACGACGCGCGAGGAGGCCGGCGATCCCGCCGCCGTCCGCGCAGTGCGTGAGGCGACCGGCGTGTTCCTGACCGGCGGCAACCAACTGCGCCTGTCCTCGACCATCGGCGGCACGGCCATGGGCAAGGCGATAACGCGGCGTCACCGCGAAGGCGCCGTCATCGCCGGCACGAGCGCAGGCGCCTCCGCGATGAGTACCCACATGGTCGCATTCGGGGCAAGTGGTGAAACACCCAAGCAGCGCATGTTCCAGATGGCGGCCGGTCTGGGCCTGTTGCCGGGATTGATCATCGATCAGCACTTCGAGCAGCGTAACCGGCTGGGCCGGCTGCTGGCGATCATTGCCTCGAACCCGTCGCTGCTCGGCCTCGGCTTCGACGAGGACACCGCGGGTGACATCGGTCCCGATCACGTGATGGAGGTCATCGGCCGACGCAGCGTCACCATCCTCGACGGCGCCGAATCGGAGACCGACGTATGGGAGGTCAAGGCGCACCGGCCGGTGATGATCAGCAACGTCGTGCTGCACTCGCTGCCGGCCGGTTACCGTTTCGACCTCGAGCGTCGCGAGCGAGTGGCGACGCCCGTGCTCCGCGCGCTCGAAAACGACTCGCTCGCCTCGAGCTAGGCAGGCGCGAGAGAATCACCCGGGAGGGCGACATCGCCAGAACCGTTGCCGGTGGCCAGCCGGCGCGCTCAAGAGGCCGGCGCGTGAAGTCGGGCGTGGGGTCGCCGGGTGCCGGGAAGTCGGGCGCGGGATCGTCGCGCGCACCGGCGCCCACGCTGCGCATCCTTGAGACGCGCGTCATGCGCGGACCGAACATCTGGGCGCGCGCCCCGGCCATCGTGATGCTGGTCGACCTGGGCGCCCTCGAGGAGTGGCCGAGCAACCTGATTCCCGGGTTCAACGAGGCGCTCGTCGAGCTGCTGCCCACGCTCGACGGCCATGCCTGCTCGCTCGGCCGGCGGGGCGGCTTCCTGGCCCGGCTGCGTGACGGAACGTGGCTCGGCCACGTCGCGGAACACGTCGCGCTCGAGCTGCAGAGCCTGGCCGGCACCGAGGCGCGGCTGGGCAAGACACGCAGCGCCGGCAAGCCCGGCCGCTACAACGTGGTCTTCGAGTACCGCGAGGAGGAGGTCGGTCGCGAGGCGGGGCGCATCGCCGTCGAGCTGCTCAACCACCTCATTGCGCCCGACCAGGTCGAGTTCGATTTCGCCAGCGAACTCTCCGATCTCATCCTGCTCGCCGAGCGCAAGGCCTTCGGTCCGTCCACCCAGGCGCTCATCGACGAGGCCGTTTCGCGCGACATCCCGTTCATCAGGCTCGACCAGGCGAGCCTCGTCCAGCTCGGCCAGGGCATCCACCAGCAGCGCATCCGGGCGACGATGACGTCACGCACGTCGGCGATCGCGGTCGACCTCGCGTCTGACAAGAGCCTGACCAACCAGTTGCTCAGCTCGGCCGGGCTGCCCGTGCCGCGCTCGCAGGTGGTGCAGTCCGAGAAGGGCGCGGTCGAGGCGGGGCAGCGCATCGGCTACCCGGTCGTGGTCAAGCCGCTCGACGGCAACCACGGCCGCGGAGTCGGCCTCGACCTGCGCACCGACGACGACGTGCGCAATGCCTTCCAGGCGGCGTGGGACGAGAGCCGGCACGGTGAGGTGGTGGTCGAGTCGTATGTCACCGGTAACGACTACCGCGTGCTGGTGGTCGGCGGCCGGCTGGCGGCGGTTGCTCAGCGCATGCCCGCGAGCGTGGTCGGCGACGGCCGGCACACCGTGCGCGAGCTGGTCGACCGGGAGAACTCCGATCCACGGCGCGGCATCGGTCACGAACGGGTGCTGACGCGCATCCGCGTGACGCCGGCCGCAGACGAGCTGCTGGCCAGGCAGGGGTTGTCGCTCGACGACAAGCCGGCGAAGGGGCAACGCGTGCTGCTCGCGGCGACCGGCAACATGTCGACCGGCGGCACGGCCATCGACCGAACGCTGGAGGCGCACCCCGACAACGTCGAGATCGCCGAGACCGCGGCACTCGTGATCGGTCTCGACGTGGCCGGCATCGACTTCATCGTGCCCGACATCGCCGTCCCCGTCCGCGAACAGGGCGGCGCCATCGTCGAGGTCAATGCGGCACCCGGCTTCCGGATGCACACGCATCCCACCTCGGGTGAGCCACAGTACGTGGCCAAGCCGGTCATCGACCTGCTCTTCCCCGACGGGTCGAACGCGCGCATCCCGATCATCAGCGTGACCGGCACCAACGGCAAGACGACGACCGTGCGCATGATCGCCCACATCCTCAAGCTGATGGGCCGCCGCGTGGGCATGACCACGACCGACGGCATCGTCATCGACGGCCGGCTGATCCGCAAGGGCGACATGTCCGGCCCGCGCTCGGCGCAGATGGTGCTCCAGAACCCGTCGGTCGACACCGCCGTTTTCGAGGTCGCGCGCGGCGGCATCCTGCGCGAGGGCCTGGGCTACGACCGCAACGATGTCGCGGTGGTGACCAACGTGACCGGCGATCATCTGGGCCTGCGCGGCGTCGAGACACTGGCCCAGCTGGCGCATGTCAAGTCGGTGCTGGTCGAGGCGGTGCCGCGCGCGGGCATGGCCGTGCTCAACGCCGACGACCCGCTCGTCGCGCGCATGACGCGGCAATGCCGCGGCCGGGTCGTCTACTTCTCGATGCAGCAGCACGAGGGGGAGGAGGGCTACGACCGGGTCGACGGGCACTGCGGCCGCGGCGGCGCGGCGATGGTGCTGCAGCAGACGCCGGACGGCGAGCTGATCGTGCTGCGCCAGGGCGACCGGACGATGCACCTGCAGTACACGCACCTCATCCCGGCCACGTTCGGCGGCCGCGCGCGCATGAACGTCGCCAACGCCCTCGCCGCGGCCGCGGCCGCGTGGGCGGCCGGCGCGCATCTGCACGACATTCGCCAGGCTCTGCGCACCTTCAGCACGTCGTTCTTCCAGGCTCCCGGGCGGCTCAACGAGATCGAGGTCAACGGCTACAAGGTGATCCTCGACTACTGCCACAACGTCGACGGCATGCGCCGGCTGGGCGAGTTCGTCGAGCTGCTCATGGAGCCGACCAACGAGGGCTCGGCCGACCCGGCCGTCGGCGACTCGGGCGACGGGCGTCAGCCGGCGCGCGCGGGCCGAGCGATCGGCGTGATCGGCATGCCGGGTGACCGCCGAGACGACGACCACCGCGAGTACGGGCGCCTCGCCGGGCAGGCCTTCGACGCTCTGGTCTTGCGCGAAGACGCCAACCTGCGCGGGCGCAAGGAGGGTGAATCGGCCGTCCTGCTGGCCGAGGGCATCGAGCGCGCGCGGCGCGCGGGCGGACGAGTGCAGCGCGTCGAGACGCTGCTGGACGAAGGGCAAGCCGTGGCCGCCGGCATGCGTCAGGCACGGCCGGGCGACGTCGTCGTGGTGTGTGCCGACGACATCACCGGCGTCTATCGCCAGGTGGCAGCCGGTGGGGCGAACCGCTCCGGCGGCACGGCCATCGGCGCGCCCGGCGAATTCGAGGTCGAGGAGGGCTAACTCCGGCGCTCGGCGGAAGGGATCAGCCGAAGCCGGACAGCGCGGCGCTGCTGTCAACCGTGGCATAGCCCTCGTCGGCGAGGAATTGCTCGACCTCGTCGCGGTGCGAGTGACACATCAGCAGCACGATGTGTGGCTGCTCACCGCGGCCTGCCGCCAGTCGCGCCGGCTCCGTCAGCTCGCCGGTGATCGCGGCCAGCTCGTCGCCGTAGACCGGCACGTCGCGCGCCGCGACGCCGCCCTGGGTGAGTCCCGCCAGCAGCTCGCCCACGATGCTGGCCCGGGTCCGCCCGCGCAGGTAGCCCAGTGACTCCTTGATGGCCACCTCGTCGGCGCGCTCGCCGGCGATGCGCCCGATGGCGCGCAGTGAATCCTCGGGCCGATCGCCGGCCGTGCCGATGATCACGCTGATGGTTGTCCGGCGGTGACCTCGGCGGCCGCCGGCCAGCCCCTCGGCGGTTTCGATCAGCGCGGCCAGGCCGGCCTCGTTGTGTGCGAAATCGACGATCACCAGGCGCCGGCCGCGCCGATAGACGTTGAGCCGGCCGGGCATCAGCCGCGCGTCGAGGCCAAAGTCGCGCAGTCCGCGCGCCACCTGGGGAACGGTCAAGCCCAGCGCGCGTACCCCGGCCGCCGCGGCCAGGGCGTTGGCCACGTTGTGGCGCGCCAGCCCGCCGAGCGTGGCCGGAACGTCGGTCGCGGCAACGATTCGCTCGGCGCGCTTTCCCTCGCGTTCGACCAGCCAGCCGTCCTCGAACACGTAGGCGCGCCCGCCGCGCGCGAGGTGGCGCCGTAGTCTTGACCCCTTGCCCGACAGGCTGAAGAAGAAGATCTGCGGCCGCAGTCGCCGCGCAAGTGCCGCGACGAGCGGATCGTCGGCGTTCAGCACCACCGCGCCTGTCGGCCGCGTGACGCGGCAGATGATCGACTTGACCTCGGTCAGCTCGGGCAGGGTGTGGACGCCCTGCAGGTCGAGGTGGTCGGCGCTGATGTTGGTCAGCACGCTGACGTCGTTCGACTGGTAGCCAAGGCCGCGCAGCAGGATGCCGCCGCGTGCCGTTTCGAGGACGGCCAGTTCGACTCCCGGCCGGCCCAAGACCCGCTGCGCGCCCTGCGGCCCGGTGTAGTCGCCCGCTTCCACCAGCTCTTCGTCGACCAGCACGCCGTCAGTCGTGGTCGTCCCAACCGACCGCCCGGCCAGGCGCGCGATGTGGCTGATCATGCGCGTCGTCGTCGACTTGCCGTTGGTGCCGCTGATGCTGATGAGCGGCATGGTCCGCTGCGCGTCGGTGATCCAGGCCGGTGCCCGCCCGCCGGCCTCGCGGATGCGCCGCAACAGGCGCTCGCCGGCGCTGTCGGGAAGCGGCTCGTTGATGAGCCGCAGCGCCGTGCGCGCGACCATCTCGGCTTCATCGTCGGCCTGCCATGGATAGGCGACGACCCAGTGGCCGGGTTCGCTGGTGCGGTAGAAGGTCACGCTGACCGCGCGTGACAGCGCGCGCCGGTGCAGCAGGCGGATCTGGCGCGCCAGTTCGAGCAGCGGCGGCGGCACATCGGCGCGCGGTACCGTGGCACTCAGGTGAACGACCGAGTGACGCTCGGGCAGCCGCTGCCCGTACCAGGAGCGCCGCCGGCCCAGCGCAAGCTCGATCCGCACCGCCGGTTCGAGCCGATAGAGGTTCGGCCCATCGAGCAGGCGAATTTCGACCAGCCGCACCGTCGCCGGAGTATATGGCCGCCGGAAGGCGACTCGGTGTTCAGAGATCGTCCTGTCTTGCGCTCCGGCAGCGGCAGGACGATGCTTGAAAGCGAGCTCTGAGGGAGGTGCGCTATGCAGAGCGTCGTGGCTTCGGACTCTCGACTCCTCAACCGCCGACCAGCACGGCTGGTGATCGCGGCACTTGTGCTCGGACTCACCGGTCTCGCCTTCGTCGTCGCCGCGGCGATCCTGATCTATGGGACGCAGGTCAACACGCCACCGGTCGCGCTGTTCTTCGCCGCGGTCGCGGCGGTGCTGGTCGTGATCGCGGTTCTCCATTTCGTGGCCGCCCGCGGCATCTGGTCGCACCATCCCTTGGCGGGTGTGCTTGGGATCGTAATTTCGTTGCTGGCGACTGCCTTGTCGGGAAGCATCTGGTTCGACCAGTTCACCCACTCGGAAGATGCGTGGCGCGTCGCCACACCCTACCTGGTGACCGCGCTCTCCTATGCAGCATGCCTGGTCTCGCTCTTGACGAGCGGCCTGGCCTTCGAGGAGCGGTAGGCTCGCGGCCCACGCGATCCATCCCGCCCACCGACCCTACTCACGCGGCTAACCCGTTGCACGAAAAAGTCACCGACGCCGAGCTGGGGCGCCTGCGTCAGTCGATCGAAGGCATGCTGCCCGGCTACCTGGCCGATCTCGAGCGGTTGGTGAACATCGACTGCGGCACGTACACCAAGGCCGGCGTGGATGAGGTCGGGCGCTGGGTTGCCGAGCAGCTGCGCGCGCTCGGCGCGAGTGTGCGAGTCGAGCCCAACGCGAGCCTGGGCGACACGCTGGTGGGCGAGCTCCCCGGGCGGGGCGGGCCGAACATCTTGTTGATCGGCCACCTCGACACCGTCTTCGAACCCGGAACGGTCGCCGCGCGCCCGTTCAGCGTGCGCGGCGGGAGGGCCTACGGCCCGGGCGCGGCGGATATGAAGTCGGGTCTGCTGGCGGGGCTGTATGCGTTGCGCGCGCTGGAGTCAACGGTCGGTGCTCCCGACCAGCTGCCTTTCGGCCGGCTGGTGTACGTCGTCAATCCCGACGAGGAGATCGGCTCGCCGGCCAGCACCCCGGTCATCGAGCGTGTGGTTCGCGAGCAGTCGATCGACTTCGCGCTGGTGCTCGAGGAGGGCCGCGCGAACGGCGACATCGTCAGCGCGCGCAAGGGTGTCGTCGACATCAGGCTGCGCATCGCGGGGCGCGCCGCGCACGCCGGGGTCGAGCCGGAGAAGGGCCGCAGCGCGGTGGTCGAGGCGGCGCACAAGATCCTGGCGCTGACCGCGCTCAATGGCCGCTGGCCGGGCGTGACGGTGAACGTGGGCGCCGTGCACGGCGGGACGCGGGCCAACGTCATCGCCGAGCACGCCGAACTGGAGATCGACCTGCGTGCCACCAACCGGGCGGCGCTGGAGCGGGCCGAGGCGGAGATACGCGCGATCGCCGAGCGCTCGACCGTGCCCGACGTCGTGACGTCGGTTGAGCTGCGCGGGCATTTCTGGCCGATGGAGAAGACCGCCGCCGCCGGTGCGCTGGTGGATCAGGCGGTGGCCCTTGCCGCGCGCCTGGGCTTCGCCCTGAAAGATGCCGCGACCGGCGGCGCGTCGGACGCGAACACCACGGCCGGCTTGGGCGTGCCCACGCTCGACGGCCTCGGGCCGGTGGGCGGTAATCCCCACTCGCCGGCCGAATACGTCGAGATCGACTCGATCGTGCCGCGCACCACCCTGCTCGCGGCGCTGTTGCTGACCCTCAGCCGGGAGGCGTCAACGCGTCAGTAAATCGACGATTGCCCGCGCGAGCTGGGGGGCACGCGGTGAGCCGAGGCCGGTGGCATAGTCCCAACCGGGGCCGGCGGCCTGGAGCAGGTTGCTGCCGCGCACGATGTCGTGGAACGCATTGGCGCCCTGTTGCGCAGCGACCTGGTAGAGCAACGGGCCGAGTGGCTGATCGAAGGCGACGCCCTCGCGCTCGGCGAGTTGCTCGGTGAGCACCATGGTGGCCGCGAAGAAGGGCGTGGCGGCGCTGGTGCCGCCGACCAGCGCATCGACGAAGTCGCCGCTTGCCTCGGTGTACTGGATGTCGAAGCCGCTCGACGGGTCGGCCGGTCCGGCGACGTCGGGCACCTGGCGCATGCCGTTGCTGTCGCTGTTGTCGACGCCTGGACCAGCCTGCCAATCCGGCCGGGGCACGGCCAGCGACAGGCCACCACCCGTGGAGCCACCGCTCAATGGATCGGCCCACGCTGCCTCGTCGAGGTACGTGCCGTCCTGGCGCACGGTCAGGTACGTGCCGCCCACCGAGATCGCGTGGGAACTGGATGACGGCCAGTCGGTCGAGGCCGTCAGGTCGCGGTCCTGCGGCCCGCTGCGCAGCTGCAGGTTGCGGCAGTCATATGCGCCGTAATCACCGCTCGCGACGAAGACGCTGATACCCGCGGCGTACGCGGCGGCCAGTTCCTGCTCGTCCGCCCGGCGCACGTCGTTCGGGTAGTACTTCTCGCACAGACCGAAGCTGATGCTGACGATCTTGACGCGCCCGTCGGCGACGATGCGCGCGATGAGCGGGCCCATCGATCCGAAGTCGGTGCTGCCCTCGTAGGCCACGATCTGCGCGTTCGGCGCGATGCCGCGCAGCACCTGCACGTCGAGGGCCACCTCGCCGGCTTCGTCGCCCGGTGAGGCGAGGGCGTCGGGCATGCGCACGACGTCAATCGGTGGCCCGCTGATGCCGTTACGCCGGTCGAACTTGTCGACGTCGCTCTGGGTGAAGGTGTCGAGCGCGACGAGCCCAACCGACACTCCCTCGCCGTGCAGCCCGGCGGCCCACAACTGGTCGATGCCGTAGGCGCGCGCGACGTCGGCCGGCCCCAGCGCACCGTTGGGCACGTCACGGCCGCTCACGCTGTCGAAACCTGAGCGCAGCGCCGGCTCGTTGTCGAGGCCCACGATGCTGGCCACGTCGGCGGCCAGCTCAGCCGGTATCTGCGCTGAGCCGGTGGGCAGGTGATAGCGCTGGCCATCGGCCGTCTGACGATCCATCAGGCCGATCCCGAGCAGCCGCTCGACCTGTCCGGCGGTGCCCGTAACGGACAGCGACGTGCGCTGCGGCAGCCGAGTCACGGCCAGCCCGCCGTCGCGCAGCCAGGCGACGACACGGTCGATCTCCGAGAGCGGCAGGCCGAAACGAGCGCCGAACTCCGCGGCGGTCAGGTAGTGGCCGTATTCGGACGAGGCCGGGTTCGACAGGCCGGCCAGGTAGTCGGCCAGTGCCGCCTCGCCCGGCAGGCGCAGGCTGACCGCGATGGAAACTGACGCGTCGGCTGCCGTCGGCCCCAACGCGACGTCGGTGGCCGGCGCGGCGCCGAACGCGGAGGCGCCCTGGTTGGGCGTCGCGACGCTCGGCCGCCCTGCTGGGCTCGACGGCCCTCCGGAGCAGGCGACCGCCGCGAGCAGCACCAGCGCCAGGCTGGTGACCGGAATGCGGCCGCGGCGCTTCTCAGACACTGTCAGCCGCCCCAGTTGAAGGTCTTGAGGATCTGGTCGGCCGACTGGCGCACGATGGTCAGGTTCGGCTGGCCGTGCGAGTCGTCGTCGGGGTTGGCGGCGATCACGATTATCGCCGCGCTCATCCGGCCGTTACTCGCGCCGACCACGGTCACGTTCGCCGGCGCGCTGGGCGTGCCGCTGTTGTCGAGCAGCGTGGCCGAGTAGACCTGTGCGTGGGCGTCGATGTAGCCGACGTGGGCGCCCAGGACGGCGTCGACGTCGGAGCTGTCGAGCGCCCGGCCCACAGTGAAGCCGTCGACGATCGAGAGCTGCTGCTGGATCAGCTGGTCGACCGACGTGTCGGACGAGGCGCCCACCACGACGAGCTCGCCGATCGAGTTGTCGAGTACCGCCGTTTGGTCGTCCTGGAAGCTGAGCGACCACAGATCGGGGTCCCACTCGAACGAATAACCGAGGCTGCCGCTGTTCCAGATCTCCCCGTTGACGAGCGGCGCGGCGGTGCTCGGCGGCTCGTCGGCCGGTTCGAAGCGTCCCGTGCCGGGCGAGCCCGATGGAATCGGTTGATTGGTGGGCCCGGGTGATGCTCCGGGCGGCGTGCTCGCGCGCGGCTGGCCGGGCGGTGGTGGTGCGCACACCTGGTTCGCTGCACAGGGTGCCGGCTGGGGCCCCGGCGAGAGCGCAAAGACGACCACCGCGGCGCCGAGCGACAGCACCAGCATGGTGGCCAGGAACACGGCCAGGATCGCGACCGGGCTCATCTTCGCCGGGGCCGGCGGCCGGTTGAGGGAGGGACCCGGCGGCGGCGTCGATGGCTGCCAGCCGCTCATTGGTCGGTGGCCTCGCCGGCGCCCGCGACCGGCCCTGGCCGGCCGCGCCGCGCGCGCGGTACGGCGGTGAGGGAGATGCCGCAGTTGCCGCAGAACCCGATACCGGGTGTCTGCCGGCCGCAGTTGGGACAGCGCACGTCGGGCGCATCGTGCAGCTCGTGCAGCTCCTCGACCAGGCCCAGGTGCAGGGCGCGCCGCAGCCAGAGCAGGGCGAGCGCGGCGATGGCCAGCAGCGCGATCGACTCGGGGATGAGCGACAGGCCGGTGCGCGCGAGTCCGGCAGCCACGAGCAGCAGAACCGCCGCCGCGACGGCGATGACCGGCACGCCCAGCGGGCCGAGTGCCTGGCGATCACGCACGGGTGCCCGGTAGCGCAGCCAGATGGCGGCCGTGGCGGCCCCGATCGAGCCGGCGGCGATGACCGGTTGCAGGATCCCGAGCGACACCAGTTGCACGCTCCACGACAGCGTGTCGCCGCCCGGCAGCAGGCCGCCGGAGAGGAGCGGCAGAGCGTTGACGATCATCTGGGCGCCCACGAACGATGCGCCCGACGCCGCGCCGAAGGTCGCGCCGTCGAGCACGTCGTTGAAGCGCCGCGCGGGCAGCAGGGCGAGCGGACCGACGAACATCAGTGCCGCCGCGACCACGGGCAAGGCGATGCCGTGGACCAGCAGCTGGCTCGCATTGCCGCCGGCGAACGGGCTGGACGTCTGCACCGCGTTGGTCGCGAAGGCAAAGACTGCGCCGGCCGCGGCGCCCCAGATCATGGTCGCGGCAACGACCGACAGCGGCTCGTCCTCGTATATGTCGACGACGTACAGGTAGAGCACCATCAGCAGTGGCACGAGCACGGCCGCCGCCACGAGACCCACGGCGAAGGCGCCAACCAGCGCCAGCAGAATGACCAGCGCCGTTCCGAGCAGGAGCGCCAGCCGGAATGTGCGCATGTGCGCATAGGGCAGCTGCGGGAAGATGGTGCTGATCACCGAGATGGAGTTGAGTGGCTCGTCAGGGGCTGCCGCGAACCGGCCGCGCTGGCGCTCGCGCGCCTCCTCGTCGTATTCGTCGCTGAGCGGATCGCCGCAGCGGACGCAGTAGGCCATGCGCGGCACGGAGTTGCCGCACTGGTTGCAGCGGATCAGGGTGTCGGCCGGATCGCTCAACGCAGGTAGGTCTCGCCGCCTTCGTCGCAGACCGTGTAGAGCGCGTGGCGCTCCAGCGCATAGCCGCACACGTGCAGCCGGCCGCTGACGTGGCTGGGGCAGACGAACACCCACGTCCGGTGCGGCCGGCCCGGCTCCGCGGGCTGGTCGAACTCGAGCGGCTGCGACTCGCTGGCGATCTTGTCGGCGAGATCGGGAAAGCGCTCAACTGCGGCAGCGACGGCCGCGGCCCGTTCGCTGTCCGTCTCGGTCGTGTACGGGTAGCTCTGGGCGACGTTCGACGTCAAGTGGACTCCCTCAGCAGCGCAACCGCCGGCCGCGCGGTTCGGAACGGCCAGCCGCGCGGTTCGTTGAGCGCGGCGCGACCGGCCGTGGCCGAGTATACCGTGCCACTTTGCCGGTTCAGAGGGTCAGGAAGGCGTCGATGTCGACCCGGTTCCTGCTCGAAGCAGCGTTCCTGGTGCCGGTCACGGTGACCACGAGCGTGTGCGGTCCGGCGCTCAGCGGACCCGACGACCAGGCCACCTGCGCCATCTCATAGCCGCCCGCGTGGTACAGGTCAATGGTCTGCGGCGCGCCGCCGTCGAGCCGGACGGTGGCGATGCCGCGCGTCGGTGAAAGGGTGCTGACGAAGGCGACGCTCGAGCCGGTGAAGGTGAACGTCACCTTGCGGCCGGCGTGGCCGGCGGCGCGCACGTGGCCGCCCGACGCGCCGCTGAAGCTGAACTTGCGGAAGCGACCGCTGTAGACGACGTGCGCGGTGGGTTTCTCCTGGATGAGATTGATCTTGGCAGGGCTGCTTGCGAGGTGTGCCCAGCCGCTCCAGTTGCCGGCCATGTCGCGCGCCGCGATGCGCAGGTCGACCGTCTGGCCGGGTCGCACGCTGAGGTCCGTGCTGGTCGCAGCGGGGCTGCCGAGATCGACCGTCGACCACGCGCCACCATCGAGCCGCGCCTGCAGCTCGTAGCTGTCGATCGGCCCGCCGGTGTCTGTCGCCGCGGGCCAGCCGACGTGGACCGCGATCGAACCGGAGGTCGGTTGGTCGCCCGCAATCGCGAGGGTCGGCGCAAAGGCGGTCGGCGGGTCGGTGTCGGCCGGGCTGACCGCCGGCACGCTGATCGGGCCGACGAGGTCGGATAAAGCGCCGTAGCCGATGGCGTTCTGGGCCTGCACGGTGACCATGTAGTTGCCGTTGGCCAGGCTGCCGACTGTGCATGACAGAGTCCCAAGGGTCGAGCACGTGTAGGTCGAGTTGTCGGCCTGGCGTGTCACGGTGGCTTCGTAGCCGGTGATCTCGCGGCCGCCGTCATCGGCGGACGGCTGCCAGCTCACCGCGATGGCACCCAGGCCGGCCGAAGCGGCGACGCCCGTTGGCGGGCCGGGCACGGTCGCCGGCGGCATCGCCGCGGCCACCGCGGCCGCGGCGTTCACGATGCCTGCGCCACAAAGGTTGGCGTTGCGCGAGCAGGAGTGCCGGGCGCTCGAGTACGGGAACCGGGTTGCGGTCGAGAGCAGGATCTGCTCGATCTGATCCACGTCGAGTGACGGGTTCTCGGCCGCGACCAGCGCCGCGCTGAGCGAGACGTGCGGCGTGGCCATCGACGTGCCGTCGTAGAAGTCGTAGCTGCAGCCGCTCGAGCGCGAGTAGTAGCAGACGGTGTCGTTGTAGGTGCTCGACGGCCCCTTCGTGCCGCTGTTCAGCGTGCTCAGGATGCCGACGCCGGGAGCCGCGATATCGACCAGCGGGTACGTCGCTGAGCCGTAGTTCGAGAAGGACGCGCGGCGGCCGTTAAAATTCGTCGCGGCAACGGTGAAGACGCCGGTGCAGTTGGCGGGCGAGAAGTTCCTGACGTTGTTGTCATTGTTGCCGGCCGCCGCCACGACCATCTTGTTCTGCCCCAGCGCGTACTGGATAGCGGCCTCCAGGTCCGCATCGCATGTGCCGCCCGGGCCGCCGAGCGACAGGTTGAGCACCCGCACGCAGGGATCAGAGGTGGCGCAATTGGCGTACTGGTTGACGGGCAGGAGGCCGCCGCTACCGTCGCCGACCTGACTGGACCCCGCGGCCCAGTAGATGCCGTCGATCACGTCGGACATGTAGCCGCCGCAGTGGCCGAGCACGCGCACTGGCTGCACCTTCACGCCCGGAGCACCACCGAACACGCCGAGAGAGTTGTTGGCAACGGCGGCAATCGTGCCGGCCACGTGAGTGCCGTGCCACGACGAGACGTCCGCCCCGCAGCCGTCACTCTTGCGCGGCCAGTCGCCGGGGTCGCTGGCATCCGAGTCGCGTCCATTGCCGTCACCCGCGACATCGGCCGTGTGGCCCTGTCCGTAGTCGGTGATCAGGTCGTAGCCCGGCAGCGACTGTCCGGCGAGGTCGGGGTGGTCGAAGAGCAGGCCGGTGTCGATCACCGCGACGGCGACTCCCTGGCCGGTGGTCAGCGGCCAGGCATCGACCGCGTCGATGCCGTAACGACTGCCCTGCGCCGGCCCCATCAGGCCCCACATGCTCGCCGCATACGTGTCGTTGGTAGGCGGCGTCAATGGCGTCGCCGATGCCGGCGCCGATACCGGCGCCGATACCGGCGCCATCCAGATGTCCGGCTCGACCGACGCGACGCCTGGCACTGTCCGCAGCTGGGCCATCACGTCCGCCTGGTTGGCTCCATCCGGCAGTCGGTAAACCTGGGCACCCGACGCCGTCCGGCGTATGTACTGCAGCGATGGACCCGCCGCCGCCTGCAATCGGTCGGTCTGTGCCACCACGGATAGGCTGGCTGCGAGCGAGCCGCCCCAGTGCACGAGCACCTGCGCAGGCGGAGCCGAGGCGGTCTGAGCCGTTGCTGGCGCTGGCGCACCGGCGGCCGGTTGCGCCGCGCCTGCCGGTTGCGCCGCGACGAGCCAGATGAGTGCCACTCCCACGAGCGGCGCCAAGAAGCGATGTGTGCGGATGAGTTCGTGCCCCCTGTGACGAAGCCGGTCGCGCCACCGGCACAGCGAATTCTAGTGAGTGGCGGGCCCGGCCGCGAAGTCTGATCGTACCGACCGGCGTCCCGAATCCCTCCGCCTGATTGGAACGCCTGATGCGTGTGAAGCATCGCCTTCGGTCGAATCCCCCAGGAAAGTCGGTCGCAAGCGGCCATTCGGAACGGGTTTGCCCAAGGATTCGGTCGCTCCTGATGCGCCACCCGCATCGCGCATCGCCACCTGCATCGCCCGCATCGCCACCCGCATCGCCACTCGCACCACCCGCATCGCCACCCGCACCACCTGCATCGCCACCCGCATCGCCCGCATCGCCACCCGCATCGCCCGGACGGCCCGCATTGCCGCCCGCACCTCGACCCGGCTCGGTTGGGACGCTTGATGCGTGTGAAGCATCGCCTTCGGTCGAATCCCCCAGGAAAGTCGGTCACAAGGCAACCATTCGGACCGGGTTTACCCAAGGATTCGGTCGCTCCTGATGCGCCACCCGCATCGCCCGCGCCACCCGCATCGCGCGCATCGCCGCCCGCACCACCTGCATCGCCACCCGCATCGCCCGGACGGCCCGCATCGCCACCCGCATCGCCCCCCGCCTCTCAACCCGCCCGGATTCTCCGCATGAGATCGGCGTAATCCGCGTAGGGGGCTGCAGTGACCCGACCGGCCAGCGGCGTAGCCAGCAACCACCGCCGAGAGCGGTTGTACGGGTCGATCATCGCCATTGCCCGCCGCCCTGAAGGGACACCCCCGCCAGAAGGGACACCCCCGCCAGAAGGGACACCCCCGCCAGAAGGGACACCCCCGCCAGAAGGGACACCCCCGCCAGAAGGGACACCCCCGCCAGAAGGGACACCCCCGCCAGAAGGCGCACCGCCGTCACGTGCCACAGTCAGGCCCAGCTCCCGAGCGCTCGCCGGAAACGCCTGCCGCAGCAGCTCGCGGTTGTCGCCGATCCGCTCGAGCGCGCGTTCCGTGGCCAGAACCAGGACCGCGCTGATCGCCCGCCGCGGCCGCCATCCCTCGCGACGCGCGGCGTCCCATGCGCCGCGCTCGTACCAGGACACCTGACGCTGGAGCATGCCGATATCGGTCAGGTCGGTCTTGACTTCGATGATCAGCAGCAGGCCGTCGCTCGGCCGATAGGCGAGCACATCGATCCACCCGCGGCTGGAACCGGTCGCGATCTCGACTTCGGTCACCACGGTCCAGCCCAATCGGCGCAGACGCCGAGCGACGTAGGCCACGCAGCGCGAGTGACCGGCATCGCGCTGCCGTCCCCGATCGGCGATGAACGGCGCACGAAGTTCGAGCGATGCCCGCACTCCAAGCACATCGAGGATCAGCGCCGCGGTATCAAACGTCAGCGCGGCCAATGTTGCGCGCTCGATGCGGCAGACCGTCGACTGCGTGACATCCGCCCGCCTCGCCAACTCTCTCTGGGACCAGCCCAGCGCAAGCCGGACGTCCCGCATCGTCCGCGCAACGTCGATTCGCAGCGCCCGACCAGACACCGACATGCCCGATTCATAGCGCCGGCCACTTATCTCTCACTTATTTCCGCATGCCGCAGTCTCCAGACCGCCCGAAACCTGTCAACGCCGGTCCAAACCTGAGCAGAAATCGCCGGTTGAAAACTGAGCAGGTCAGCGCTTCTTCTCGCCGGTCAGCACCTCCTCCCGCTTGCCCCGCAGGCGGTAGCTCTCGCCCTTGAGAACGATCACTTCGGCGTGGTGGACGAGGCGGTCGACCATCGCCGCCACGGCGACCGGGTCGCCGAAGATCTCAGCCCAGGCGCTGAATGTCTTGTTGCTCGACACGATGAGCGAACGCCGCTCATAGCGCGAGCTGATCAGGGCGAAGAAGAGCGCCGCGGCCTCGGGGTCGAACGGGATGTAGCCGACCTCGTCGACGATCAGCAGCGGGATCCGGCCGAGCCGCTCGAGCTCGTCGTCAAGTCGTCCGGCACGCTTGGCCGCACCGAGCCGGTTGACCCACTGATGGGCGGTCGCGAAAGCGACCCGCTGGCCGCGCCGGGCAGCCTGGACGCCGAGCGCAATCGACAGATGCGTCTTGCCCGTTCCAGGTGGGCCGAGGAAGACGACGTTGTGCGCCTCGGCCAGGAAGTCGAGCTGGGCAAGATGGGCGATCGTCGTCCGGCTGACCGACGTCTGGACGCTGAAGTCGAAGTCGTCGAGCGTCTTTGTCGCCGGGAACCGGGCGGCCTTGACCCGGGCCGCCCCGCCGTGGCTGTCACGCGCGTTGACCTCTTCGGTGAGAACCGCGGCAAGATACGCCTCGTAATCCCAGCCCTCGTCGCGAGCCCGGCTGGCGAGCCGCCCGCTGACGGCCTTGATCCGGGGCGCTTTGAGGGCGGCCGACAGGAAGGCGAGCTCGGCTGCGGCCGTGCTCATGAGCTTGCGCCGACGAGCGCGTCATAGCGGGCGAGATCGATCTCGGGCAGCTCGACGTCGCCGGCGGCCAGCTGGTCGCGCGCCTCCCGGGCGAGCCGGAGCGCTCGGCCGTGGGCTGGCGCCTGGACGACATCAGCCGGGACGAAGCTCCGCTCATGACGGGCGATCTCGGCGCCCTCGCAGCTCACTCGGATGGCGACCGGCGAGACCCGGATCGCGACCCGCCGCCCGACGAACGCTGGCGGGACCGAGTAATCGACGCCGGCCGCCCGGACGAACGCATCGCGGCCGACGCGGGTCTCGAGGTGGAGGTCGGTGTCGGGCAGCGGATCCGGCAGCGGGCGCAGGAACTGGCGCTCCACCGCCCAGCGGTCGCCGACCCGGGCCCCGGTCCGACGGAGGGTGCGCCGCGCCGCGACGTTGGTCGCCCAGCTGTCGTGCTGGTCCTGGAGGTCGTCGAGCGAGTCGAACGAGCGGGCCGGCAGGAAGCTCGTCTCGAGATAACCGATCGTCCGCTCGACCTGGGCCTTCGAGGTCGGTCGCCGCGGGCGCAGGACGATCGCCTTGGTGCGCAGCGCACCGAGCAGACCGGCGACCTCGTCGTGCAGCCGGGCACGGCCGCCGGAGCGCGAGGCGACGATCGAGGCGTCGTTGTCGAAGACCAGCGCCTCGGGCACGCCGCCGAGCCGGGCGAGGCAGCTGACGAGCCCCGGTCGCACGTCGCCGACGGTCATCGTGAAGCTGAACGTCGCGGCGTGGGCACCCGAGTGGGGCAGCGTCGCGACGAGGCCGAAGGCCGGTCGGCTTCGGCCCCGGCCGACCGGCACCAGCGCGCCCGTGTGCCACCAGTCGACCTGGCCGATCTCACCCGGCCGATACGACGTGCGCTGGAAGGCGCGGGCAGCGAGGAACCCCGGCCGGACCCGCGCGAGGTGGTCTTTGAGGATCGTCAGCCCGCCCCGATAACCGGCCGCCCGGAGACGCTCGCAGATGACCGTGGCGGGGACCGTCGGATCGGCCACCAGGAGCGCCGTGATCGGGCCTTCGAACGGGTCGAGCTGCGAGCCTCGCGGCGGGCGGCTGTAGCGCGGCGGCTCCGTCAGGCCCAGCAGCCGATCGACGGTGTTCCGGCTCATCGCCAGCTGGCGGGCGATCGCCGCCTTCGGGCGGCCCTCCCGATCGAAGAGCCGATGGACCTCGGCCCAGTCCTCCACGTGATGCACTCCTTCCTCCTCGACACGAGCTCGTCGTGGTCGAGGGTGCCAGTCGAACCGAAAGGGTGCTCAGTTTTCGACCGGCGAGAAGTGCTCAGTTTTCACCCGGCGTCGACAGAAACCCCGCTTGCCGATCTCCCGCCTGGCCCCGATCTCGCCCGATCTTCCCCTCTGACCCCGATCTCCGCCGATCTTCCCCTCTGACCCCGATCTCCGCCGCCCTCCCGTCTGCCGATCTCCCACGTGCCGACCACCCGCCTCGCCCTCACCGCCGACCTTCCCGCCTGGCCCTCACTGGCGACCGCTCTGCCCGGTCATGATGCGCGTGGAGCATCGCCTGCCGCCGATTCCCTGAGTGATGTGGCCGCGATTCGACCGATTCAGGCAGGGTTCATGCAGGGAATTGCCTGTTTGCGATCCTCTGCGCGCATCAACCGTCTCTTTGGGAGAGGTGATGGCGGTCGGGGCGCTGCCCAGCGCTGCCGATCCCGACTGGCTGGCGATCTCCCGCGTGGCGACCTACCCGACTGGGCTGGCGATCTCCCGCGTGGCGACCTACCCGACTGGCTGGCGATCTCCCGCGTGGCGACCTACCCGACTGGGCTGGCGATCTCCCGCGTGGCGACCTACCCGACTGGCTGGCGATCTCCCGCGTGGCGACCTACCCGACTGGCTGGCGATCTCCCGCCGGCCCTCCTGGCCGACCTCCCCGCCTGGCCCTCACTGGCGACCGCTCTGCCCGGTCATGATGCGCGTGGAGCATCGCCTGCCGCCGATTCCCTGAGTGATGTGGCCGCGAATCGACCGATTCAGGCAGGGTTCATGCAGGGAATTGCCTGTTTGCGATCCCCTGCGCGCATCAACCGTCTCTTTGGGGGAGGTGACGGCGGTCGGGGGAGATCGGAGTCAGGCTGCCGGGGACGGGGTGCGCCAGGCTGCCGGGTAGGGGTGCGGCAGGCTGCCGGGGACGGGGTGGGGTCAGGCTGCCGGGTAGGGGTGCGGTCAGGCTGCCGGGTAGGGGTGCGGTCAGGCTGCCGGGTAGGGGTGCCGCAGGCTGCCGGGTACGGTGCGGGTCAGGCTGCCAAGGTGGTGTCAGGCGGGAACGTGCTCCTCGGCCAGGTTGAGGGCCAGCCAGCGCTCCGCTTCAGCGAGGGACCAGCCCTTGCGCCGAGCATAGTCGGCCAGCTGGTCGCGCCCGATCCGACCGAGGCCAAAATAGTGCGCCTCCGGATGCCAGAAATAAAGCCCGCTGACCGACGACGCCGGGATCATGGCCATCGACTCGGTCAGCCGCATACCGGCCGCGCGTTCTGCGTCCAGCAGCCGGAAGATCGTGCGCTTCTCGGTGTGGTCGGGCGCGGCGGGATAGCCGGGCGCCGGCCGAATGCCCTGGTACTCCTCGCGGATGAGGGCCGAGTTGTCGAGCGCCTCACCGGGCGCATAGCCCCACAGCGAGCCGCGAACCTGCGCGTGCAGCCACTCCGCGGCCGCCTCGGCCAGCCGGTCGGCGAGCGAGGTCACCAGGATCGCCGAATAGTCATCGCCCGCCTCGGCGAAACGTGCCTTGACCTCGTCGAGCCCGCCGCCGGCGGTGACCGCGAAGGCACCGACGAAGTCCCCGACGCCCGATTCGACCGGTGCACTGAAGTCCGCCAGCGCGAGATTCGGCCGACCGTCCGGCTTGGCCATCTGCTGGCGCAGGGTGTGCAGGCGGTCGAGCTCGGCAGAGCGTGAATCGTCGGTGAACAGCACGATGTCGTCGTCGGCGGTCGAATTGGCCGGCCAGAAGCCGACGACCGCGGAGGCGTGCAGCAGCCGCTCCCTCACCACGCGCTCGAGCAGGACACCGGCGTCGGCGAACAGCGAACGCGCGGCGGCGCCCCGGCGTGGATCCGAGAGCACCTCGGGGTAGTGTCCGGGGATCTCCCAGGTGGCGAAGAAAGGTGTCCAGTCGATGAAGTCGGCCAGCTCAGAGAGCGGGATGGCGCGCAACGCGCGCGTGCCAAGGAACTCGGGCCGTGGCGGGGCAGCACCCGTCCAGTCGAGCACCAACCGGTTCGCGCGCGCGTCGGAGAGCGACAATCGTCGGACGCGATCGTCACGCTCGGCGAACTGGCGGCGCAGGCCCTCGTACGCAGCACGCGTCTGCGCCACGAAACCATCGCGCGCGTCCGGGTCGAGCAATGATCGGACGACGCCCACCGCGCGCGACGCATCCTGTACGTGAACGACCGGGCCGGAATACGCCGGCTCGAGGCGTACCGCGGTGTGGGCGCGCGAGGTGGTCGCGCCGCCGATCAGCAGCGGCAGCGTCAGGTGCTCACGCTCCATCTCCTGGGCCACCGTGCGCATCTCCTCGAGCGACGGCGTGATCAGCCCGGACAGGCCGATCGCCACGGCGTTCTCGGCACGCGCCGCCTCAAGGATGCGCGGCCAGGGGACCATCACGCCCAGGTCGACGATGCGGTAGCCATTACAGGCCAGCACGACGCCGACGATGTTCTTGCCGATGTCGTGCACGTCGCCTTTCACGGTGGCCATCACCACCGTCGGCTCGGAGTGGCGGCCGTTGCCGTTCGAGGCCGTCGGGTCGGCCGCCCGCTCCTTTTCGATGAACGGCACGAGATGGCCCACCGCCTGCTTCATCACCCGCGCGCTCTTGACGACCTGCGGCAGGAACATCCTTCCTGAGCCAAAGAGATCTCCGACCGCGTCCATGCCGGCCATCAGCGGCCCCTCGATCACGTCGAGTGACCGCACCGCGGCGGCGCGTGCCTCCTCCGTGTCCTCCACGATGAAGTCGCTGATCCCCTCGATCAGCGCGTGCCGCAGGCGCTCGGCGACCGGCGCCGCGCGCCACGACAGGTCGCGTGCACTGCCGAGGCCGCGCTCGCCGCCGCGTACCTCGTCGGCGATCTCCAGCAGGCGCTCCGTGGCGTCGCTGCGGCGGTTCTGCACGAGGTCCTCAGCGCGCTCACGCAACTCAGGCGGAATGTCGTCGTAGACGGGGAGGGCCCCCGCGTTGACGATGCCCATGTCCATGCCCGCGCGGATGGCGTGGTACAGGAAGACCGCGTGGATCGCCTCGCGCACGACGTCGTTGCCGCGGAAGGCGAAGGACACGTTGGAAACGCCGCCACTGACGAGCGAGTTGGGCAGCTCCTTCTTCAGCCGCCGCGTGGCCTCGAGGTAGGCCACTCCGTAACCGGCGTGCTCCTCGATGCCGGTGCCGATGGCGAAGATGTTCGGGTCGAGGATCACGTCGGTCGGATCGAAGCCGGCTTCCTCAATCAGCAGGTCGAACGCGCGCTGGGCGATGGCGACCTTGCGTTCGACCGTGTCGGCCTGGCCCTGCTCGTCGAAGGCCATCACGATCACCGCCGCGCCGTAGCGCCGGGCGAGGCGCGCCTGGCGCAGGAACTCCGCCTCGCCTTCCTTCAGCGACAGCGAGTTGACCACCGGCCGACCCTGCACGTGCCGCAGGCCGGCCTCGATTACCTCCCAGCGCGACGAATCGAGCATGAACGGCACCTTGGCGATGTCCGGCTCGACAGCGATCAGGTCGAGGAAGCGGGCCATCGCCGCCTCGGAATCGAGCAGCGCCTCGTCCATGTTGATGTCGATCATCTGGGCGCCGTTCTCGACCTGCTGGCGCGCGATCGCGACGGCGTCGTCGTAACGGTTCTCCTTGATCAGCCGCGCGAAGGCACGCGAGCCGGTGACATTGGTCCGTTCGCCCACGTTGACGAACAACGAATCGGGACCGATGTCGAGCGGTTCGAGGCCGGCCAGCCGGGTCCTTGGCTCGATGGTCGGAACAACGCGCGGCGGCAGGCCCTCGACCGCGGCGACGATGGCGCGTGTGTGGTCGGGCGTCGTGCCGCAGCACGAACCGACCAGGTTGAGCAGGCCTTCGCGGGCCATCTCGCCGAGCAGCGCGCTGGTCTGCGGTGGCTGTTCGTCGTAGGCGCCGAAGGCGTTGGGCAGCCCGGCGTTGGGGTAGGTGACGACCGGCACGTCGGCAATGCGCGCAAGCTCGGCGACGTACGGCCGCAGCAGCTCTGCCCCCAGGGCGCAGTTGAGCCCGACTGCGAACGGTCGCGCATGCCGGACGCTGTTCCAGAAGGCCGCCACGGTCTGGCCAGACAGCGTGCGCCCGGAGAGGTCGGTGATCGTGCCGCTGACGATGACCGGCAGCCGCCTGCCCAACTCTTCGAAGAGCGACTCGACGGCGAAGATCGCGGCCTTGCCGTTGAGCGTGTCGTAGATGGTCTCGATCAGCAGGATGTCGACGCCGCCGCTGATCAGGCCGCGCGCGGCGGTCGAGTAAGCGTCGACCAGTTGCTCCCAGGTGACGTTGCGCGCGCCGGAATCGTTGACGTCGGGCGAGATCGAGGCGGTCTTGTTGGTCGGGCCCAGCGAGCCGGCGACGAAGCGCGGGCGGTCCGGGGTGCGCATGGTCTGCTCGTCGGCTGCCGCGCGGGCGAGCGTGGCGGCGGCGTGGTTGATCTCCTCGGCGTAGGGCTCCAGGGCGTAATCGGCCATCGAGATCGCCGTGCCGTTGAAGGTGTTCGTGGTGATGACGTCGGCCCCCGCCGCCAGGTACTCGTCGTGGATCTGGCGGATCACCTGCGGCTGGGTGAGGTTCAGAATCTCGTTCGCGCCGCGGAGATCGCGCGAGTGGTCCGCAAATCTTTCGCCGCGGAAGTCCGCCTCGTCGAGCCCGCGCTGCTGGATGAGCGTGCCCATCGCGCCGTCGAGCACGACGATCCGCTCTGACAGCAAGTGGTGCATCCGCGCACCACGTTCGACGACCCCCGCGATCCTTGCCGTCGAGCCCGATTCGTTCACAACAACGCAGTTTAGACGCGACAGCGACCGTCCCACCCAAGGCGCTGGAGGGCCCTTTGGCCCACCCCGGGGTCCATCCGGCACATGCCTTTCGTACTGGCCCTGACTAGTACTAACGGCCGCGGCACCGGTGCTCGAAGGCCCGCACGACGAGTGCCCTGGGAGAACAGGAAGGCTGCAGCGGGCGCAGCCGCGTAACGAGCGCTGCACGCGATCTCGCAGTGGGAGGGGATGGTCTATTGCCTAGCGTTCTTGACGCCTGTCTCCGGGATGGCACAGGCAGTCTCGGTCACGCCGCCGTGCCCGGCGGCCAAGTCAAGGAGTAACTAATCGTGCGTAAGCCCCTGGTATTCGTTTTTGCTCTTGCCCTGACCGCGGTGATGGCCTACGGCGCCATTGGCAGCGCCGCATGGTTCACCAGCTCTGACACCGTGGCCGTCACCGCCACGTCTGGCAAGGTCCATGTCACGGCCGATCCGACCGACTTCACTGTCAGCAACCTGATGCCGGGCGTGTGGACGGATGCATACATGGTCCAGATCCACAACGAGCCCGATTCCACGGTCCCGGTGAAGTATCGAGTGATGGACGAGTTCGTCTCGCAGACCGTTGCTGGTTTCTACGACCAAATCTTGGTCAAGGTCAACCAGTGGTACTGCGGCGTCAATGGTCCAGAAATCACGCCCGCTACCTACCAAGGTCTCCTTGAGAACCTCGTCTTCACCAACGCGAATGGGCCAACGTTGTTCACGACGGGCCTTCCGATCAACACCACCGCGTGCTACAACCTGTACTTCAAGCTTTTGGACGCCACACCGAACACGTTCCAGAGCCAGACCGCTCACTTCAATTTGGATGTCGACGCGACTCAGCTCGAGAACCCGGGCTGGGCTCAGTAAGACAGCCAATATCGAAGGGCTGAGGATGGGCGCAGCGCGTCCATCCTCAACCGAGCGACTTTCTTTCTCTAGGTGGAGATACCGTGATGGCGGCCAACAAATCGGTCCGCAAGTCCACGTTCGAGCGGCCTGGTGCGAGTCCGGCCGGTCAGGTGGTCGAGCTCATCGTCGTCCTGGCGGTCGTTGCCGCCTTCTTCGCCATCGTGGTCCATTTGCTGCGCGTGACCATCGCCCCGCCCACGCAAGACACGGCTGACGAGTCCGGATTGGACGGCCCGGCGGGTAACGAGGCGACTGCGAACGAGCCGGATGCGGAGCGGCCCGATGCGGAGCGGCCCGCTGCGGGCGAGCCTGTCGTCATCGACTCGCCCCCTGAGACCGCCATTACCGCCCGGCCGCCGCTGACACGCCGCCGACAAGCCCTCGGGCTGGCTAGGCGGGTGGCAGGCGTCGCTCTCGACACGGCCCTGATCGCAGCCGTCGTGCTCGCCGTGTTCGTCGCCTACGGGCTGGTCAACAACCGCTGGTACCACGTGCTCGTGGTCGAGGGCGGGAGCATGTATCCGACCATCACGGCCGGCGACCTGATCGTCATAACCCCGCCGCCGGCACAGATCGAGCCAGGCATGATCCTGACGATGGAAGTGGATAACTCGGTCGTCACCCACCGCGTTGAGAAGGTCAACCCGGATGGCACGTTCGTCACCAAGGGCGACGCCAATTCCGTGGGCGACGACTTCAGCGGAAACACGGTCGGTGTGGTCGGGCAGTACCTGTTTCGCATCCCTCTCATCGGCAACCTGCTACCCACTGGAGATGCGGCCGTGGCCCACGCGTCTGGAGCGTGGTTCAGCGCCCTGCTGACCGTCGGAGGGTCGGCCGAAGGGTCGACCTGGAGCGCGATTCCGGCTCCCTGACGTCTCTGACGCACGGCGGAGCGGCCGGCCCGGACAGCAGGACCAAGGTGCTTCACCTGCGGGTCCTGCCGACTTCGACGTCCATGTCGACACCGACCCCAACGCCGCACCGGCGCCGACCGAGGCGCAGCCTGCTCGCGAGCGTGAACCGTCGCCCAGCCCCACCTCATCGCCGCAACCACGACGACTGGGAACGGTCGCCCCGCTGACCGTTTGGGCTGCCACGTACCAACGCACTAGTCCCGCGCCGCTGACAGATGCCCAAGGGCGAGGCCAAGGCGGGCAGTACGCACGAATTGGGACTATCGCCTGGGCCCCCCATGGGACTCGTGGGCTATGACGTCCGGACGCTGCGCGTTGGACCATCGTCTCCGCGCAACTGCGCAAACACGTATTTCGCAGTCTGCCGCCGTCACCGGCGGGGGGAAATGAAGGAGACAGTAACTGTGCGAAAAACCTTGGTAGCCGCCTTTGCCCTGGCGATGCTCGCGGTCATGGCCTTCGGTACCGTCGGCAGCGCCGCGTGGTTCAGTGATTCCGATCACGTGGCCGTCACCGCCACGTCCGGCAACATCGACGTCCAGGCGCATCCCACCAGCTTCACCGTCAGTAACCTGATGCCCGGCGTCTGGTCCGGCCCGTACGAGTTCGAGGTTTACAACACCGCACTCTCGACGGTGCCGGTCAAGTACCGCGTCACCGACGAGTTCGTCTCGGAGAGCCAGACCGGCTTCTACAACAAGATCAGGGTGCGCGTGAACCAGATCTACTGCGGTGGTTCTGAGATCACCCCCTCGATCCAGGAAGCCGCCCTCACGAGCCTGAGCTTCACCAACACCCAGAATCCCGGTCCGTTCGCCGGCGGCCTGCCGATCAACTACACCGCCTGCTACAACGTGTACTTCGAGCTTGCCTCGAATACCACCAACGCTTACGAGAACCAGACCGCCAATTTCAACCTGCACGTCGACGCGACACAGGTCGAGAACCCGGGCTGGTAAGAGCCAAGTACCCTCGGCTGAGGACGGCGTGCCCACCCGTCCTCAGCCTCTTGATTCGTCTTCCCTCTCAAGGAGACATGCAGTGGCGGCAACGGAGTCGAAGTTGAAACCCAGCTTGGCACGACGAGGATCGAGCCTTGTCGGCCAGGCCGCGGGCCTCATCTTCGGCGTGACCGTCATGGCAACCTTCTTCTCACTCGGTTTCCGGCTGCAGCACCTCAGCGATCCTGAGCCGCCGGCCAACCCGGACGACGCGTCGGCGGCCGAACGCTCAGCGGAGGTAGACGGTCCCGTCCGCGGCCAGGCGGCCGTCGAGGCTGTCGCACCACGCCCACTGCCACTGACACGACGCCGCCGGGCACTGCGCCTGGTCAGGCGAATTGTCGGCCTTGCCTTTGACGCCGCCCTGGTCGCGGCGGTCGTGTTCGCGGTCTTCGTGGCCTACGGGCTGATCAACAACCGCTGGTACCACGTGCTGGTGGTCAAGGGGGCGAGCATGACGCCCACCATCAGCGCCGGCGACCTGGTCGTCATCACCCGGCCGCCCGATCAGATCGAGCCGGGCATGATCCTGACGATGGAAGTGGACAACTCGGTCGTCACGCACCGGGTCGCGACGGTCAACTCCGATGGATCCTTCGTGACCAAGGGCGACGCCAACAGCGTGGGCGACGACTTCAGCGCCAACGACGTGCGCGTGGTCGGCCAGGTCGTGTTGCGGATCCCGCTGGTGGGCAACCTGCTGCCGGCCGGGGATCCGGGTCCCGTCACCGCGTCGGGAGCCTGGTTCAGTTCGAGCGCGAGTCTCGGCGCGTCCGCCAGCTCCGGGACCTGGAGCACCCCGACGGACCCGACGATCACCGTCTGCGCGTACGACAGCACCGGCGCTCCCATCGTGCTGGACAGTGACCAGGCCTGGTGGGCTGAGGGCTCGAGCCACTATGTGGGGCCGGTCGGCGCCAGCGGTTGTCGAGAAAGCACGGTGCCGGCCGGCGATGTAACGGTCTGGGTGGGCAAGGACCACACGCTCAGCCAGCAAGTGACGGAGCACGTCACCTCCGACACCACCTTCAACTTCTACACCACCAGGGTCACGCTGCAGTACAGAGCACCGCTTGCTTTTGGCGGGCCCAACGGCGATGCAGCCTCGTTCTCCAAGCCCTCGATGGAGCTCTTCTCTGACGGTGTCACCCCGGTCCGCTTCCGGCTTGACGGGACTGGTGGGGCATCGGGCCGGATCGGGCTCGGCTGGCCGGTCGCTGCCGGCCCTGGTGCGACCTACACGCGCAGCCTCATCGCCCTGCGCCTGGTCGACAGTGGTGGCGTGCCGATCGATGGGGGGACGGCACGCTATCAGGCCGGCAGCTGGCAGTTCGCTCCGGGCTCGACCGGCGATGAGGCATCGGCGCCCGGGATCCTCGCCTACGATCTGCCGGGTCTCGTGGGGACCGTGACCAACGAAATGAAGCTCAACGGGACGACCCAGATGGTGACCCAGGACGCCGGCGTGAACTCCGTCTATCAGTTCCAGACGCGGAAGTTGACGCTCGCGCTCGAGACGGCCGGTGGTGATCCATTGGCCGGCGGGAACGCGCGCTACGGCATTGGTTCGACCTACACGAGCTGGTGGTTCCCGGGTGGCCTGACCGGCGTCGACGGCACCAGTTCTGCCGAAGTGTTCCCCGGCACGTACTCGTTCGAGATGGAGTACCAGGGCACCGCTGAGACTAAAGTCAGTGTCGATATCCCAGATGCGGACACGACCCTGACCTGGAACACGGCCACGGTCACGCTGTACTACAGCGGCTCGCTCTCGTACGGTGGCGGCTCTGGCGACTCAGCCTGGTTCACCCAGCCCACGATGAATCTGCTCGCCGGCACCTACAACTTCCACTTCCGCGATCCGGCCGATGGTGGTTACGTGCTACCGCTCACGTGGGGCGCGGGCGAGACCTACACCAAGAGCATGGTCATCGTCCACCTGGACGATGCATCTGCCAGTGGGCTGTCCGGTGGCGTGATCGACTACGCGCCGGGCGGCTCATGGCTGCCGTTCGGCACTACCGATGGCACTGGCCGGGCATATCTGCTGGTCGACGGTGCGCTGGGCAGCATCAAGGTCCGCGTGGACTACCACAACGGCTCGGCGACGCAGACCGACAGCCAGCCGACTCACTCGATCTTCACCTTTGCGACTGTCGACGCGACCGTAAGCCTGCTCGACCACAGTGGCGCTGGCCTCTCGGGGGGAGTGGTCGAGCAGGGCGGTGGATCGTGGATCCCGGTTGGCACGACCGATGGCTCCGGCAACGTGACCTTCGCGCTGTTCCCGGGCAGCTACAAGTTCAGGATGACGTACAACTACAGCTCCGTGGAGATCACCCAGGACGTTTCAACACCGGTGGTCTTCCAGACCGGTGCCGTGCACTCCGACAGCGGCAACGCGACGCAGTACTCGCTGACGTCGTGGCATACCTTCACGCAGGACATCGAGCTGCTGCCGGGCAAGTGGCATTTCAAGTTCAGCGACGCCACGCCGCTCCAGTACACGATTGTCGCCGGCACGGTGAACCACATTCACTGACGGTCCCGACGCCTCCGCCCGCGATCGCGGAATTCCTTGTGACCGCAATGGCCGCGACGTACATTTTCGTCAGTGACAGGAGCAGCGCTGGGCGCGGATGGGTAGCACAGGCAGGACTCTCGCCATGCTGATCGTGGCGTTAGTCGTCCTTACGTTCGTCGCGCTCCTGGCCGTCAGCGGCTTGGCACCAAAGCCGGCAGTCGATGGCGACACGTTTGCTGCCTCGACCCCAGTGAACAACGTGCTGCCGACCCCGCTGCAGCCAACGCATGAAACGACTTCGACCGCCCCACCAACACCGACGGCAGCGCCAACTCCGACCACCGAGCCGACCCCGACCGCAGAGCCGACGCCGACGCCCACGCTGCAACCGACACCGACACCGACCCCCTCGCCGACGCCCACGCCCACGTCGGAGCCGACGCCGACGCCGCCAGCTGCCCCGCAGGCGAACTTCACCGGCACCATCCAGTCCGACGGGCTGACGGTGAAGTGGCAGGACCTCTCGAGTGGCGACGTCACCCACTGGAGTTGGGACTTCGGCGATGGCAAGACGTCCTATGCGCAGAACCCCAGCCACACCTATGCCGCCTACGGCGACTACTCGGTCACCATCACCGTCCGCGGGCCGGGTGGCCAGGACACCCGGACCAAGGTGTTGCACCTCAGGGTGGCGCCCACGGCCAACTTCACGGGGGTAATCCAGGCTGACGGCCTGACGGTGAATTGGCAGGACCTCTCGACCGGCTACATCACGCACTGGCGCTGGGACTTCGGCGACGACACGACCTCCACCGCCCGGAATCCCAGCCACACCTATGCCGCCCCGGGCGACTACCAGGTCAGGCTCACCGTCCGCGGAGCAGGCAGCCACGACAGCCGCACCAAGGTCCTCCACCTATAGGTCGGCGCCAATCGTGAGGCAGTAAGTTCGTTATACTCGACATCATGGTCGATGTCGAAGTTGGCAGGCTCCCCGGCCTGCAACTGACGAAGGGCTTCTACTCGCCCCGTGAGGTGGCCCAGATGGCCAGCGTGCACCCGTCAACGATCCTGAACTACATCGCCTCGGGCCGCCTGTATGCGGTGAAACTATCCGAGCGGACATATCGCATCCCGGCCCGGGCAGTCATCGCGCTTCTGGCGCCCGAGCGACTGTTCGGCTCGTCGATGACGCTAGAGCCCGATACCAACGTCGAGGGTGAGCTCAGTGAGGAAGGGGAGCCCGCCAGGCAATCGGCTGTCTCTTGAGGCCGCTGTCAACTCACGGGTTCAAGCAGCGGCGCGACCGCCTTTTTGCGCGTCTTGACAGGCTCGGCCGAGTTGAACTGCGCGACCTCGGGGCGGCGACGCCGGTGCGCAGCTTGGCCATCGCCACCGTTGCGCCTGGCCTGACCGAGGATGCCGGATTGCCGGACGAGGCGCGCTTCAGTTACCAGGAGTGGTGGCGCAGTTCGTCGCTCGGCTGGGTGCGCGTGCGCTACGACTACGACTACCTCGACCTCGTGCATGGCGGCCATCGCGGCTATCACCTGCATCCGTTGAGAGCCGAGAGCACGCCTCATGCCGTCTGTGTGACACCCGACGGCACAGGCGAGGGGCGCCACTACGATGCCCACGAGGTCGATCTGCTGGCCGTGCACGATGAGTTCGAGGCGCAATACGCGGCGGCGCTGCCGATCGACTGCCGCGGCCTACGGCCAATCGATTAACCGAGCCTGAGGACCTATGCCTTGATCAGCAGGGCGACGTCTGGGTGAACGGCCGCGATGCCGCGATCGAGCGTGGCCAATTGGCCGCCGTTTGCACGTGCACGATCGGCGAGGTAGGCGTCGGTTACCTGGCGATGCCCCACGACTCCACGCAGCGTCCCGTCCGTGAACGGCGCGTCGTCCCGCCAGAACTCGTGCCTTTCATGCCTGGTCATGCCGGCGAGCACCTGGAGCGCTGCGTTTGCGTCGGCTCCGCTCCGGAGGAGGCAGCGAATCAGCGTGCCCTGCGTCATGGGCGTCGTCACGAAGGGCTCGGCCTGCACCCTGATGCGGGCAGCGCATCGCTTCCTGGCCATTCCTGCAGGTAACTGGCTCCAGATCGCCCGCTGTGAGGAGGGTTTAGCCAGGGAATCGCCCGATCCCGATCCTCTGTGCGCATCAGCTGTACGCATCAGCTGTACGCATCGGCCCGCGCGTCCTGCACGCCGGCCGTTCGGTTACCCTCGCCGAGTGAATGACGCCCTGCAGCCGTCCGTACCGGAACTCCTCGACGCGTGGCGAACTCGCGTCAAGGCCGACAACGACCAGGTTGATCGCGCGCGCGAGGAGCCCGACCCGACCGACTTCTACGCGCCCACAGCGAACCGCTTTCGCGTGGACCCGCGCCGCACCGACGACTCCACCCTCAACGCGCTGCTCGATCTTGCCCACCCAGACGACGTGTGGCTCGACGTCGGCGCCGGCGGCGGCCGCTATGCGCTGCCGATCGCCCTCGCCGTGCGCCGCCTGATCGCCATCGACCCGTCACCGGCCATGCTCGGCGCACTCCGCGAGGACGCCGCGGCGAACGGCATCGACAACATCGACGTGATCGAGTCGCACTGGCCTATGTCCTCGGCGGCGCCCAAGGGTGACGTTGCGCTGATGTCGCACGTGGGCTACGACATCGTCGAGATCGGCCCGTTCCTGGTCGCCCTCGAGCAGGCCGCCACCCGGCAGTGCGTGGCGGTCATGGGTGAGTCGGCCATGGCCACCGTGTCGGCGCTGTTCTGGGAGCGCATCCACGGCGAACCACGCGTCCGACTCCCCGCCATGCCCGAACTCCTCACCCTGCTCCTCGCCCGTGGCCGCCTGCCGGAGGTGCGCCTGGTCGACCGTGTGCCGCCCAGTTTCGAGTCGGTCGACGATGCGCTCGCCACCGCGCGGCGTCAGCTCTGGTTGCGTGCCGGGAGCGACAAGGACCAGCGGCTGCAGCGGCTGCTCCCCGACGTGCTCGAGGAGCGCGACGGCCGCTACGCCTTCGACTGGACGCCGACCAAGATCGGCATCATCAGCTGGTCCCCCCGCTGACCACGGCACCGGTGGCACGCGTCCCCCGCGCTCAACCTTGGGGGTTGATGCGTGAGCAGCATCGTTTCCCGGCGATTCTCTGCGCAACAGGCCCTTCAACACCGGATTGCGGGCTAGTTTCCGCAGGGATTCGGTTGATTGCGATGCGGCACGCGCATCAGCCGCGCTGAGCACGGCGCCCATGGTGCGCATTCGCCTTGCCGATCCGGTGCGCGACGCAGCGCGTGCGGCGGAGATCTATCGGCCGGCCGTCATGGGCACCACAATCTCCTTCGAGGAGAAGGCACCCGACGCCGACGAAGTGGCGGCGCGCATGCTGACCGTCCTCTCCCGCACGCCGTGGCTGGTGGCCGAGGATGACGATGGACTTGTGGTCGGTTACGCATACGCCGGCGAGCACCGGTCGCGGGCGGGCTACCGCTGGTCGGTCGACATCTCCGTCTACGTCGACCCTGCAGCGCAGCGGCGCGGGATAGGCCGTGCGCTGTATGCCGACCTGCTGCCGATTCTTCGGCGCCAGGGTTTCGTGAACGCCTACGCTGGCATCGGGTTGCCCAACCCGGCCAGCATCAGGCTGCACGAGTCGATCGGCATGTCGCTCGTGGGTGTCTACGAGCGGGTCGGCTGGAAGCTCGGCCAGTGGGTCGACGTCGCCTGGTACGCCCTCCGCCTGGCCGACCCTGCACCCGGCACTCCGCCACCCGAGCCAATCCCCCTCCCGATGCTCGCCGATGAGCCGGGCGATGAGCCAGGCGATGAGCCGCCGATAAGCCGCCGATAAGCCGCCGGTAAGCCGCCGGTAAGCCGCCGGTAAGCCGCCGGTAAGCGCTCGCCCGCAAGATGGGGCCGTGGACGCGAATCGCCTCGGCAGAGTCTGCCGGGCGTTGCGCATCCGCAAGCACTGGCGGCAGGCCGATCTGGCCGCCAGGGCGGCCGTATCCGCTTCGGCCGTGTCACGACTCGAACGGGGGCTCGCGCGTCAGCTGGGTGTCGACGTGATCCTGGACGTGGTCGAGGCGCTGGGCGGCCGGCTGGATTTCGTCGTCCGTTGGCAGGGTGGCGAGCTGGATCGCCTGCTGAACGCCCGCCACTCCGCTATGCACGAATTGGTGGCTCGAGCGCTGCTCGCAACTCCGGGATGGGTGTTCGCTCCCGAGGTTTCGTTCGCGGTCTACGGAGAGCGTGGCGTGATCGACATTCTCGCGTGGCACGCCCAGAGTCGAACGTTGCTGGTAATCGAGCTCAAGACCGAGATCGTGGACGTCAACGAGCTGATGGGCACGATCGATCGCAAGCGCCGCCTCGCCCCAGTGATCGCCCGCGTGCGCGGATGGATACCGGCGTCGGTATCGGTCTGGGTGATCGTTGCCGACGGCTCGACCAATCGTCGCCGCGTTCGATCGCACCGGACGACGTTGCGCGCGGCGTTTCCGACCGATGGCAGAACCATGGGCGGCTGGCTTCGGCGGCCGGCTGGCCGGCTCGCATGCCTCTCTTTCTGGTCAAACTCGCCAGCCTCGCGCGTTAAGTCAGATCTGGCCACGGTCAAGAGGGTCAGGCGCCCGGCCAGGCTCGCGGGCCGGCACGTGGCTGAGCGTGAAGTGAGCGCGACCCGGCAGCTCCAGCCCCGCCCAGCCTCGTCGAAACGCACTTAGCGTTCGCCACCGGCGCGTATGACCAAGTCCGCCGGCCGCGCATCAGGGGTGCGCGCGAATCAGGGCAGCGCGCCCATCAGGGAAACGCGCGCATATCAGGGCAGGGGAGTGGCGACCCCACGCTCGGGGGCGATCACCTGCACGGTGCCGACACCTACCCGGGTCAGCTCACGACGCAGCTGCTCGGGCGTGCCGGCGAGGATGGGGAACGTGCCGTAGTGGATGGGGATCACGGCGTCGACGCCGAGCAGCCGCGTGGCGCGCGCAGCCGCCTCGGGGTCCATCGTGAAGTGCCCGCCGATGGGCAGGAACGCCACGTCGGGCGTATGCATCTCGCCGATGAACTCCATGTCCCGGAAGAGCGCGGTGTCGCCGGCGAAGTAGACCCGCCGGCCATCCTCGAGCTCGACCACGAAGCCGACCGGCTCGCCCAGGTAGAGCGGGCCTGCGCCGGCGCTCGACCAGTCACCGGCCGAATGGTCGGCGTGGACCATGACCACCTTCAGGCCGCGTGTTTCGACCGTGCCGCCCTTGTTCATGCCGATGATCTCGACGCCCGAACCGCCGAGTTGCGTCTCGAGCCACAGCGAGAGCTCATGAATGCATGGCCAGGCTGGCTGTGTGCGGCGAGCGATCGACAGCGCGTCGGCCTTAGAGACCTCGCGTGGCGCCGAGCCGAGGTGGTCGAAGTGGCCGTGCGTCACGAGCATGACGTCGCATTGCTGCACCTCGTCCGCGGACTTGGGCGAGGTTGGATTGGAGAACCATGGGTCGAAGATGACCGTCAGCCCGCCGGGCGTCTGCAGCTCGATGCATGAGTGGCCATACCAGGTGAAAAAGGCAGAAGATTCGGCCAACGGGTCGCCTCCCTATGCTTGTCTGCGTGTCCCGCATCTGGCACACGGCGTTTCGACTTCAGTACCGCATTCTCGCCCTGATCGATCCCCTCGTGCGCGCTTTCTGGGGCCGTTTCGGGGTTGGCAACACGCTCGAACTGCGTGTCAACCGGCGCGACGGGCAGGGCGTCCGATCGCGACTCGTGGGCATGCTGCGTGCCGACGGCAACCGCTACCTGGGTCACCCCAATGGTGAAGTCGGCTGGACACGTGACCTCGCGGCAGCCGGTCGCGGCGTGCTCGTCTGGCCGAACGGCGGCCGGCTGCGTTTCGTGGCCAGGAAGCTCGAGCCGGGCGATCCGGAGCGCGAACACGCCATCCAGGCCACCGGCCAGCCTCCCTTCCCGGGCAACCTGATGTACCGCCTCGGGCGTGGCCATGTCCGCCGCGTGGGCGTGTTCTTCCGCGTCGAATCGGACTGACCGGCAAATTCCTGTGGCAGCGAGCCACCGCCGGCGCGGAGCCTTGGCCGCGCACCGCAGTCTCGCCGCGCGCCGGAGCCCTGGCCGCGACGAGCTCGACGCCCGCACCCCAGCCTTCGCCGGAGCCCTGGCCGCGCGCCGGAGCCCTGGCCGCGACGAGCTCGACGCCCGCACCGCAGTCTCGCCGCGCACCGCAGTCTCGCCGCGCGCCGGAACCCTGGCCGCGCGCGGGAACCCTGGCCGCCATGCCGGAGCCTTGGCCGCCACCTCGGGCGGGCTCGGCTCCAGCACTATCGGAGCCGCGTGGCTTTGCGGGCCGGACATGGTCCTGCCGGCGATCGACTCGCGCGGGGTAGGCTCTTGCCGCGCGTTGCCGCGCGTCGCCGCGCGTTGCCGCGCGTCGCGTTGCCGCGCGTCGCCGCGCGTTGCCGCGCGTCGCCGCGCTCAAGTTCGCCGTCGCGACGCATGGCAGGGCTCGACCCGGGCTTACGCCAGTGCAGCAAACGCTGATCACGACGATAGTGCTGGAGTGAGGGTCGTCAGGCGGCGTCGGGGGCAGCCGTGAGGCTGCTTCAGCGCGTGGTCGGGCCGATCGCGACGAACCTCTACGTGCTCGGCGACGAAGCGAGCCGCGAGGCGATCGCGATCGACACCGCCACGCCGTGCGTGGAGTGGGTCAGCGCCACCCTCGCCGAGCGCGGCTGGACGCTCAAGCTGATCGTCAGTACGCACCGGCACTGGGATCACATCGGTAACAACGCTGCCGTCCAGGCTGCCACCGGAGCGCAGATTGCCGCGCACACGGCCGACCGCCACGGCCTCGAGCATCCAACCCCCGCCCTCGCGCCGTTTCCGATTCCGCCCAGCGTGCCTGCAGTCGACCTGGCCGAGGGCTCGCGCATCCGCTTCGGCGAGATCGAGCTCGAGGTGCTGCACACGCCCGGCCACACGGAGGGCTCGGTCTGCCTGCTGGCCGACTCCGACCGACTGCTGTTCACCGGCGACACCCTCTTTGCCGGCAGCTGGGGTAGAACCGACCTGCCCGGCGGCTCCGACGCGGCGATGGTTGATTCACTCGCCCGCCTCAGCCACCTCGCCGACGACCTGCACGTGCTGCCCGGCCATGGCAACGGCTCAACGATCGGGCGCGAGAAACCGTGGCTCGAGCAGGTCGCCCGCACCCGGAACCTGCCCTTCTAGCGCGTCGCTTCCACCAGCGGCTAAGTAAAGCCGGTGACCTTCTGGGCCAGGAGCGCGGGCGAGCGTCCGAGCGATGCGTCCGGGCGATGCGTCCAGGCGATGCGTCCAGGCGATGCGTCCAGGCGATGCGTCCAGGCGATGCGCGCAGGCGATGCGTCCAGGCGATGCGTCCAGGCGATGCGCGCAGGCGATGCGTCCAGGCGATGCGCGCAGAGGTTCGCAACCCCTCAATTCCCTGCATAAACCGGGCCGCAGACCCGCGTTATGGGTGGATTTTATTGCAGGAATCGCCGCAAGGCGATGCGCCACGCGCATCGGGGGTTGCGCGCCCCGCGCCTCGCAGGGCTTGAGCCGCGCCTCGAACGGCTGTGGCTACGCCTCGAACGGCTGTGGCTACGCCTCGAACGGCTGTGGCTACGCCTCGCAGGGCTTGAGCCGCGCCTCGAACGGCTGTGGCTACGCCTCGAACGGCTGTGGCTACAACTTGAAGGGCTTGCGCCAGGCGGTCGAGCGCTCGGCCACGGTGAAGCCGATCCTCTCGTAGAGCCCGAGCGCCCCGGTCGGGTTGTCCGCGTCAACGCCCAGGATCCCGAACTCCACCCCTCGCTCGCGCAGTAGTACGAGCGAGCGCGCGATCAACGCGCGAGCGAGGCCGCGCTTCCGCCACGGCCGGCGGGTGAAGACGCTGTGCAGCCAGCCGCGGCTGACGCCGAGGGCGGCGTTCTCCTGCGGGTCGATCGCGTTGATCACCCCGGCCGCGACCTCGTCGCCGTCGTACGCCACCACCCACAGGCTGGGGTCGAAGGTTGGTCGCGAGATCCAGCGCTGGAGCTGCTCGTCGGATGCGTCGAAGCCGCCCCAGTGGTCCAGGAACGCCTCGGTGTCGGCGTCCCAGACCGGGCGCACCGTCTCGCGCGTCACCGGCCGCACCTCCAGACCGTCGGGGAGAGGCACGTCGGGGATCGGCTCGGACAGCGGCCGGGTCATGTCGAAGAACCAGCGCACGGCCTCGTAGCCGTGGTCTTTCAGCACTGCCATACGTGCCTGTTGCCGGTCGTTGGCCCAGCTGCCGAAGACCGTGGTCAGGCCGCTGGCGTGCGCCACGGCCAGCGAGCGCGCGCGGCGTTCGGCATCTTCGAGCAGCGCACTGCCGACGCCGTGGTGGCGCCACTCGGGCAGCACCGCGGCGCCGAGCCGGTACTCGCGCAGGCCGTCCCGAGTGTCGACCCAGTTCTTGTCCGAGTAGCCCACCGCCAGTCCGTCGATCTCGGCGACCATGATGTCGCGCCGTGGGTCGAAGTTGTCGTTCGGATGGCGCACGAAGGCGAGGAAGTCGTCGACCGTCTCGTGGTTCGGTACGCCGTCGGCGGCCAGGTCGGCATTGGCGATGTCGACCCCGGGCGGGACGTCGGCCTCGCCGGCGAAGGGGCGCAGGCGGAAGCCGGCCGGCAGTGGCCGGCCCGCGGCAGTGGTCGTTGGTGTCTGCAAATCGGTCATCTAGCCAACCCTCTTGAGCTTGCCTGTCCGCTTGGCGTAGCGCTCGGCCCAGCCGAACACCCAGATGCCAAGCGGGATGAACACGACGGCCATCGCCGCCAGCGGCAGTAGGTGGCCGCCCATGGTCGCGATCGGCGCGCCGTCGATGAGTGCCTGGCGAACGCCGTCGAGGATGTACGTCGCCGGGGAGAACGCGGCGATCGCCTGCATCCACGCGGGCAGGATCGTGACGCTGTAGTAGACGCCGCTGATCAGCAGCAGCAGCGACTGGAGCACGAAGACCATCTGGTCGCCACGCTCGACCCACAGCAGCGGCAGCGCGGCGGCCATCATGCCGATGCCGATGATCGACAGCGAGCCGACGAGCATCAGCGCGCCGGCGGTGGCGAAGTCCGCGTGCGACAGGTCGATGCCGAAGAAGAGCACCAGCGCGGTCAGCACGACGAAGGTGTGGATCAGCCCCCACAGGATGGCGAAGAAGGTCGAGCCGAGGAGCTGCGACACACGGCGAACGGGGGCCATCATCGTGTACTCGAGCGTGCCCTCCCAGCGCTCCCAGCTGATCTGCTCGGCGACGACACTGAAGACCACCGACAGGTAGTTCCAGAAGGTCGCGCCGATCATCAGCGAGAGGATCAGGCGCGGGCTGTTCTGGTCACGCCCGATGAGGGTGACCGACAGCGCCCCGGCGACCGAGTAGACCATGAAGGCCACTTCCCAGCCCCAGTAGCGCTTGGACAGGTTGAAGTTGCGCTCGACGAAGGCGAAGCTCGCCTGCAACTCGCGCGTGAGAACGGTCATTGCTCTCGTCTCCGGTTGGTGTTGGGCCCGCCGCCTACGGCAGGCGGGCCCGTTGACTGCCAGGTTCGGCTGCCAGCTGGCTGCCGAACCTGATCATCGAGCGGCCGATCGCGCGCGAGATGCGCCGTGGCGGCCGCTGCGGTGCGCTGGATCGCTGCCCGTGCAGCGAGTGGCGCAGGGAGCGCCGGTAATGCCGGTCGCGTTCCCGGTAGTACTGATCGGAGAACATCTCTTTCACCTTTCGCTTCCGTTATTCGTCTTCTTGGGTTTCCTCGACGTCGTCGTCGAGGCTGCGGCCGGTATGGGCCATGAACACTTCCTGGAGCGTTGCCGGCAGGCCGCGCTCGCGGGCGACCGCGTCGGTCAATTGGGCGACCGTGCCCTCGGTGACCAGCCGCCCGTCGTTGAGCAGGCCGATCCGTGAACACAGGCGCTCGGCCTCGTCGAGGTCGTGCGTGGTGAGCACGATCGTCGCTTCGTGCCGGTCGCGGATCTCCTCGATGAAGCTCTGTACCTCGAGCTTCGAGCGCGGGTCGAGACCGGTGGTCGGCTCGTCCAGGAGCAGCAGCACCGGGCTGGTCAGGAAGGCACGCGCGATGGCGACCTTCTGTTGCATGCCTCGGCTCATCTGCTCCAACGGCCGGTCCAGGCGCGACCGGGCAATGCCCAGGCGCGCCATGATGCGCACGATCTCCGTGCGTGCCACGCGCGGGTCGACGCCGTACAGCCGCGCGGCGTACATCAGGTTCTCGTTCGGCGACAGCTTCTTGAAGAAGGCCGCGTCGACGCTGACCCGATTGATCAGCCGCTTGACGCCCATCTCGTCGCGCCTGATGTCGTGCCCGAACACCTCGACCGAGCCTTCCTCGACCGTCAGCAGGGTGCTGACGAGGCGGATGAACGTCGACTTGCCGCTGCCGTTGGCACCCAGCAGGCCGTAGATCTCGCCGCGCTCGATGCGCAGCGAGATGTCGTTCACCGCGAGGACGCTCTTGCGCTTGCGCCGTCCTCCGACGACGAAGCGCTTGGTCAAGTGCTCGATACGCAGCGCCGGAACGCCACGCACGGACTCAGACACGCGTGCAGTCTCCACGGGTCGTTCCAAAGTCATTGCCATGGTGGTGCTCCTGTTCTTCGGATTTCCGATGACAGGGCCCCCGGTTCACGGCTGGCGGGAGGGGCGGCTTCGTTGTCCCGCATGGGTTCGGGACATCAAAAAAGCCGGGGGGCCCGATCTGGCCCTCCGGCTGCTGACTGGCGAAGGTCGCCTGGGTCAGATCCCGATGGGCGCAGATCTCCCGCGCTCGGCGGCGCCGATAGGCGCGCCGAATCGCAGCATGCAAGCTGCGGCGCTGGTGAGATTGACCATCAACATTTCGAACTGCGACTCCTGTTACGGCTGGCTAGGCGCGAGCGCGAAGGGCGGAGCATACGGGTGCCCGGCCTCTCCTGTCAAACGGTTGGATGGGTCCGGCATCCGGGCCAGATGACGCTCTGTCATGACAACGCCCAAGGGCCGGTGCATGGTGGCCTCACGTCCACAGGGTTTGCCGGTCCTTCGGGCCTGACGGCCTGCGGCGAAAGGAGCAAGCCATGGTCACCGAGCAATCGGAGCGGACGGTCGTCACCCAGGGACCGGCGGGAGCCGCGGGGCAGGAGACAGTCCAGACAGACAGCCAGCTCATCACGCGCACCGGGCCGGGCGTAGCCGAGTACGGCCGGCGCATCATCGTCCTCGTCTTCGGGCTCATCCAGCTCGTCATCGTGGCGCGCATCGTCCTGCTGCTACTTGACGCCCGGTCATCCAACGATCTTGTCGCGGGTGTCCTCAACGTCAGCCAGGTGTTCGTCGCGCCCTTCAATGGCATCCTCCGGACGGACTCCCTGAACGCGTCCGGGGCGACCCTGGACGTCGCCGCCATCGTGGCCCTCGTGGGCTGGACGATCCTCGAGCTGGTCCTGATCTGGGCCATGCGGATCTTCCGCCGCACGCCCGCCTGACAGCCAATGAATGACCGCGTCGCGGTCCCCGAGCGGCCAGGGCCTGGGCCGGAACGAAGGAGCTAAACAGCCATGGGGATCATCGCCTGGATCGTGGTCGGCGCCATCGCCGGCTATATCGCCACATTCATCCTGGGTAACCGGGACGGCATCGTGCTGACGATCATCCTGGGCATCGTCGGGGCGGTCGTCGGCGGCTGGCTGGCGGGTATGTTCCTGAACCTGAAGGACCCGACCGGCATCAACGTCGAGACCATCGTCGTGTCCGTCGTCGGCGCGGTCATCGTCGTCTTCGTCGCGAACATGGTGCTCGGTACGGGCCGCAGCCGCGGAACGATCTGACGCGAATCCAGGAACGCGAGCGGGCCGATCTTTCTGGACTAATTGTCTCGCCACGAACGCTAAGTCATATCTCGCCACATCCGCGGGCGGCTGGGGCCCGGCTGCCGGCGATTCGTGAGCGTGGACGAGCGCGCGGCAAGTGTCGCGCGACGACGACATCTGGACTACGTGCTGCCGCGGGAGGCTTAGTCCAACTTCCAGCCGCATGCCGCTCGATAGCGCGCACGGGGTGACAGTCTGGCCAAGTTCCCCCCTGCTCGGCCCGCCAGGGGACCGGATGAGGGTCAGGCAGCTGACGCCGGCGTGCGCGCCTCGGCCGGCCACCGGCGGCCGGCCACGCGGGTCGTGTCGGCTGAGTCTCCGGCTGATGCGTGCAAGGGATCAGAAATGGCCGTTTCTCTGGGTAAACCGACCCAAGATCGGTCGTATGCGCCGAGTTTGCTGGGGGAATCGCCGGAGATTGATGCGCCACCCGCATCTGGCGTTGCCTTATCGCGGCTCGCGGGCTCGCGGTATCGTGGCTCGCGGGCTCGCGGCTTCTCGGCTCGCGGCTTCTTCCGCTGTTTCAGGCCAGCTCTGTGTCGGGCGCGGGCGTATGCGGCTGCGTCACCGCGTGCAGGAGGCGATGCGATGCGTCGGCGATCTGGTCGACGGCGGCCTCGAATACCTCTTGGTTGCGCTTCGAGGGCACCCGATAACCGCTGATCTTGCGCACGTACTGGAGCGCGGCGGCGCGGATCTCTTCTTCGCTGGCGGGGTGGTCGGGTCGGCGTAGGGTCACGATGCTGCGGCACATGGCGCCAAGATACCCGCCCAACGGCAGGTGTGATTGGTACCTGTGGCAGGCACGCGATCGATCCGTGTCGGCTATGCTTCCCACCGTTCTTCTGGAGTCTCGCGAACGCGGTCGTCACTCCGCGTTCCCAATGGCAGCCCGCGAGGGCATGGCGGCGAGAAGAGGGCTCGACGGTCGGGTGACCGGATCGGCCGGCTCCGGGGACTGGGCGTCCCGAGGCTCTCGTGTTGTCCGCGCCACTGGTCGACGACTGGCGTCGTTTTGGCGAGCGTCGTTTTCGGCTCTATCACTATCTGGCGTTGTGCCAGGGCGTCGTCGGCGTGCTCGCCGGCTTCGACGTGGTCATTCCATTTGCCCTGGCGATCGGCTGTCCGCCGCCGGTAGCAGTGCTGCTCGGCGTGCTGCCGCTTGTCGGGGGCATGGCGCAGATGCTCGTGCCGCGCCTGCTCGACCGCACCCACGGCAACCTGCGCGGGCTGACCATCCTGTTTGCCGCCATCGCCGAGCCGCGCGGCTTCTGGTACGTGGCCCTGGCGGTGCTCGTAGCGGCCGGTCTTGTCAGCGGCCTGCTCGCCGTCGCCTTGCTGGCGGTGATGATCGCGCTCGGCAGCGTGCTCTCGGCGGTGTCCGGCGCCAACCTGCTGTCGTGGCATTCGGCTGTGCTGGCCGAGGAGGACCGGCGCCTGGTCGTCCCACGCATGATGGCCGTCTCGCTCGCCGTGGGCGCCATGCTCTTGCTGCCCATGGCGGGCCTGCTCGACCTGCTCTCGCACTCGATCGGCGTGCTTGCCTATGCGCTGCCGTTCACCCTTTCGGGAGCTCTGGGCGTGGTCGAGATCTTCGTGCTCGCCCGGCTGCGCCACCCCGGGCGCGTGATCGTTCCGCCGGCGGCGGTGGCGGCTGACGGGCAGACGACGGCCGAACTGAACGGCTTCCTGCGCGTCAGCGTGGTCAACGCGCTGGGCATGGGCTTCGCGCCGGCGATGTCGGTCTATGCCATCTCGATCGTCGGCCTGTCGGCCGGCTTCTCGATGATGATCGGCTCGATCGGCACGCTCACCCAGGTCGTCACCGCGACGCTGGTCGGTTCGCGCCTGGCACATTCCTCAGCGGACGATCATCTGCGCAGCTCGTACGCGTTGCGGGCCGTGGCGATGGCCTGTCCGATCTTCGCTTTGCCGGGCACGCTCACCGCGCCGCTGTTCCTGATTGCTTCCTCGATGCTCGGCGCGACGGGCTACGCACAGGGCATGCTGGCCGCCAACGAGCGCCTGTTCCGACTCATCCGCGGGCCGGCGGTGGTGCGCCACCACGCACGCTACCTGGGCCAAACCTCGGGCGCCATGACGGTCGGCCAGGTCGCCGGCGCAGCAGCGGTGTCGCTCGGCTACCCGGCGTTCGTGCTGCTGTACGTCATCTCGTCCGGGCTGCGCGTGGTGGCCTACCGCGAAGCCGGCCGAAGCACTTCCGATCAGGCGTCCGACCTGGCCCGTCGGCTGGACGCGCCGTCGACCGCCGTCGCCGCCTAGCAAGCGGCCCTCCCGTGTCCAGGTCGGCAGGGCCACGGTCTGTGCACAAGGACCTCGGCCGCCGGCGACTAATGGGTGATGCACACAGAGGTTCGGAAGCGGCCAATTCCCTGCTCAAACCGGAGCCGGATCGGTCCTTGTAGCCACACTTTGCTGGGGGAATTGCCGGCGGGCGATGCGCCACGCGCATCAGGTGCCCACGCCGCCTCTCGCATGATGGAAATGCACCGAGGGGTTGCACCGGCGGGTTGCACCGAGGGGTTGCACCGGGGTGTTGCACCGGCGGGTTGCACCGGGGGGGTTGCACCGAGGGCTGCACGTGAGTTGCGCCAACCGGCAAACAGAAAGGCGGAGGCTTGCGCCTCCGCCTTCGTGGCTGGAGCCTGTTGGGCAGCTTGCGCCGCCCGTTACTTGTCGGACGGGTCAGGCGCCTGTGGGCTGCTGCCCCGCCGTCGTCTCGCCGCGCTGGAAGACCGTGCCCGGGTGCCAGGGGGTGCCCAGGCGGGGCAGCAACCAGCGGTCGAAGCCGTAGTAGCCGGCCACCTTCCAGGCGAGGACGATACCGATGGCGAAGGTGAACATGACCGGGTTCGAGGATGTCGAACCGGCGAGCAGGTAGGACACGTTCATCAGGGCGCCGAAGAACGCAGCGATGCCGGTCAGCACACCGAAGATCAGGCCCAGGCCGACGGCAATCTCACCAAAGGTGATCAGCAGCGCGAACCAGCCCTCGGTGTGGTTGTCGATCATCAGCTGCAGGAAGCCGCGGTACCAGTCGTAGGTGATCGGAGCGTGACCGGTGTCCGGTACGGCGACCGCATTGTTCCAGTAGCCCAAGAGGGCGGTGCCACCCTGTGTCCAGCTTGTCTCACCCAGCTTGGTCAGGCCGGCGTCCAGCCAGGCATAACCGACGAATACGCGGATCGGCAGCCAGAACAGGCCGGCGGCCCGATTGTTGAACAGGAACCGGGCAAAGCCCGGGCCCTCGACCTGGACTTCGTCTGACCCCGGCGCCTGGCGCGCTTCGTAGAAGAGTGCGACCAGCAGGGCGAGGAACGAGACCCAGAAGATCCAGGTGACGACGGTGCGGATATCGCCGGTCAGTCCGACTTGCCCAATCACCAACAGGGCGAGACTTACCGCAGCGACTGCACCCAGTCCGTAGATGATGGCGCGCAGCGAACTCATCCCGAACGACCTCCCTCTGTTCGTCGTTATTCACCGCCTGTCTGGCGGTGCCTCCATGCCAAAAAGGGTGCGTCCAGACCCCAGTTCAGGCTTAGGGCCAGATGGCCCTAATACTAAGCCGAATGGTTCACGTTTTTAGGGGGTTCGCCCGGCCGGGTTATGCGGCCGCGAATGCGCCTGCCGGCGAGATCAGCGCGACGGGCCGCGAACCTCGAGCAGGTGGGCCTTCCAGCCGTCCGGTGCGCTATCCAGGCTGCTGCCCTGCCAGCCACAAGTGCACGTCACGAGCTGCTCACGGTGCTGGTAGCGATCGATCAGATGCTTGAAGGGCTCGGGCGGGGCGTCCTTGGGGACGGAGCGGCGCCAAACTGAGGAACCGGAAGTTGTCACGCGTCGACCTCTCGTGCGTCTCGATCGTGCCGGCCTGGTCACCAGTGACGGTCCGCCGCCACGCAAAAGGACGCGGACGTATCGCAACGTGGTCGCGTCCCAGCTGGGCTACTGACGGTGACCGACCGGTCTGCTGAGGCCACCAAGTATAGCCGATATGGCCCCCCGGCCACTTTTTCCGGACCCTTAGACCGCTGTGGCCTGCAGCTCCTTGAGCAGCTCGAGTCCGGCCTGCCAATCGGCCGGCCGCGCCGTTTCCAGTCGCTTCCGTTCGCGATGGAGCAGGTCGGCCGCCAACTGCCAGCCGGTCTGCCGCGCCGCCGCGGTCTTCAACTCGAGCTCGTGCTCCACATAGGCGGCGTAGACCGCGCTCGGCGAAGCGTCCGCGAGGCGCCGTTCGAAGCTCGCGCGCGGATCGGCCGCGGCGCGCAGCTCGGCCAGGAACGCGACCACGTCGCGTGACCATGGCTCCCAAGCCTGCGAATGGCCGCCGCGGGCGAGGATCGGCGCATCTGACGAAAAGACAGCGATCTTGAGATCGCCGAGCACGGCCACGGTCAGGTCACCGCCGAAGGCCACGAATTCGTTGGTCACGCCAAGGCGGTCGACGATCCGGATGGGACCCCACGCGAACTGCTCGCGCGTTTCGCTTTGCGCCCCCCACTCGATCTCGGCCGGCACGCCGCGCCCCGCGCAGGGGAGCCAGCAGTCGATTCGCTCCGGGTCGAAATGGTGGAGCGTCGGCCGCCGGCGCAACGCGACAAACAGGTAGGCGGCGCCGGCGGCCGACGGCGGCCCGGGAACGTGTAGGAAACCCAGCTCGTCGAGCAGTTCGCGCCCGGCGGCCGGACCAAGGGTCGAGTCCATGCCCCAACAATGATCCGCGGCGCAGTTTCAGGAAAGTGCCAAGCGGACCTGATCCTCCTTGACCGAGCGGCCTGATCTCGCGCCCGTGGTGCGCCGGTGTTCCACCAGTTTGCCACTCAGGCTTGCCGGCTCCGGGCGGCCCAGCAGGTAGCCCTGCGCGTAGTGGATGTCGAGGTCGCGCAGGGCGCTTAGCTCGGCGTTGGTCTCGACGCCCTCGGCGATGATCCAGAATCCCGCGTCGCGGGCGAAGTGCTGCATGCCGGCAACGAGCGCCTGGCGTGCCTTATCGCTGTCGAGGTTGCTGATCAACGCGCGGTCCAGCTTCACGAAACTCGGCTGGAGCTCGAGGATGTGACGCAGGCTGGCGAAACCCGCGCCGGCGTCGTCGACGGCCAGGCGGGCGCTCGGACCGAGCCGCCGCACCGCAGACCGGAACTCGGCGTAATCGTGGATCTGCTCATGCTCAGTGAGCTCGATCACCAGCGGTCGCGCGGAGTTGAGAACCAGTTGGGCGAAGCCGTTGCCACCCAGGATCAGGCCGGGCGAGGCGTTGATGTCGAGCCACGCGCCCGCGGGCAGCTCGTGCGCTGCGGCCAGTGCGCGCGTCGCGGTCGCCATCTCCAACTGCTTGCCCATGCCCACCGCGGCCGCTTCCGCGAACTGTTCCTCGGGCGACGTTCCGTCATCAAAGCGCGTCAGTGCCTCGTAGCCCACGATGCGATTGGTGCTGGTATCGAAGATCGGTTGGAAGACGGGCGCGAATAGGCCTTCCTCGATGACGCGGCCGACTCGCCGCTTGACCTCGTTCGCCTGCGTGCGTTCCGAGACCTTCGGCCCGATCAACGCCCCGCTGACATCGGCGAACTCCACCAGCGCCGGAAGCACGGACAGAAGGGTCTCCTCAGAGTTGTCCGCGGCGCTGCTTACCAGCAGATACCCGATCACCTCGCCAGCTGCGCGAATCGGGGCGTAAGCCACGGCCTTCACTCCCAGCGCGGTCAGCACCTCGTTGTAGGGGTGCCACGAGCGCTGGCTCCAGGCCTCGATCCAGGGGCCCTTGTGTGCCTGCGCGCGAACCTCGCCCGCGCGGCGCGTGGGTAGCCGTCGGCGCGGTAGCTGCTCGCCGGTGGCCGACACGATGCCGTACGGCAGGGCGTGGCCATCGAGTTCGAAGATGACCAGTGCCGATGTCGCGACATCGGGCAGGCCGACGATGCGGCTGCAGATCGCGGTGGCGATGGCCTCGGCCGACTCGCGTATGTCGATCGCGCGAATGGTCTCGGTGATGAGCGCCCGCTCGCGCGCGAGTTGCGCCGCGTGCGCCTCTCCGCGTCGCTCGGCGGTTACGTCGCGGTTCACGCCGACATAGCCCGTGATCGACCCGTCCGCGTCGCGGATCGAGGAGATGACGGCCGATGACTGGTACTCGGTCCCATCCTTGCGGAGGTTGACGAAGTCGGCCACCCATGGCCGCCCGGCGGTCAAGGTCGCCCACATGGCCGTGTAGAACGACGCCGGTTGGTGCCCGCTCTTGAGCATGCGCGGGTTCTCGCCGATCGCCTCAGCGGCGGTATAACCGGTCATCCGCTCGAACGCCGGATTCACGTACTCGATACGCCCCGTCGGGTCCGAGATGACCACCCCTTCGTCGGCCTGCTCGACGGCCGCTGCGAGCCGCCCCAGGTGCTGCTCGGAGGCACGTTGTGCGGTCACGTCATGGAAGCTCATGACGACGCCCCCGACCGCCGGATCGGCGACGCGGTTGGTGGCCGCCACATTGACCAGGCGGTAGTCACCGCCGGCTTTGCGCACACGTACCTCGCCGCTGTCGGTGGCACCCGGGACAGCCAGGACCGCGCTGATACGTTCCGCGTTGCCCGCGCGGTCATCCGGGTGCACCAACTGCAAGAAGTCGAGAATCGAGCGGCCGACCGATATCTCACTGCTCACTCCGGCCATCCGTTCGGCCGCTGGGTTGGACACCCTGATCACCCCATCCGGCCCAACCACGGCGAGCGCCTCCGACGCGTTGGCCAGCAGGGCGGCCATGCGGCGCTCGTTGTTGGCCTCGCGAATGGCCGACTCCCGTGCGCGCAGGACCAGCAGCGCCGGGACCACCACCAGGGCAGCGAGCGTCAGCAGCCCAAGGACAAGGTAGAAGCCGTTCATGTTGTCTCCGCAGCTGTAGCGGCGGCCAAGTAGCGCACCACCAACGGGCCACGAGCGTGCGCCCGCACGCAGGCGCGGTCGATGGGCCGTTCGTCATGAATGCGTGGGCCGCCCGGGTCGCCGCCCATGCGGCGTTGACAGCCCTCACCTTCTTTGCAGCGTCTCCCATCGAGGCCGCGCCGGGGGCGGCCGACGCGGTGATACGTTGGGCCAGCGGCTACGCTTGAAGCTGGTGAGGACGAACGCGGCGCGGGAGTGGATCCTGATCTGGCTCGCGATATTCACGTTGGCGTGCTCGCCGGAGACACCACCCGTGACCACTGCGCCACCAACGGCATCTCCGGCCACATCGGCGGTCACGCCGACCGGCACCCCTTCTCCAGCGGTGAGCCAAAGCCCATCTGCGGCCGCTACGCCATCTGCGGCCGCTACGCCATCTCCGGCTCCTACGCCGACAGCAACGGCAACAGCCGTACCCTCACCGACTGTCGCGTTGCCGGCCAACGGCCTCATCGCCTTCGCATCGAGGCGCACCAACCTGTCCGCCAACGCGGCCATCTATGTCATGAAGGCCGACGGCTCCAAGGAGGTCCGCCTCACCGACAACCACGCTGGCCACGATGACCCGGCGTGGTCGCCCGACGGCTCGCGTATCGCCTTCTCGTCAGCGCAGGGTGCCTACGCGCAGATCTATGCGATGGATGCCGACGGCTCAAAGGTGCTTCAGCTGACCGACACGGACGCGCAGAACTTCGACCCGGCATGGGCGCCCGATGGGATGCGGATCGCCTTCGCTTCCCAGTCGGGACTCCACGCGCACATCTACGTGGTCGGAAGCGCTGGCTCGAACCTCGTGCAGCTCACGTCGGACGCCTACAGCGAGTTCGACCCGGCATGGTCGCCCGATGGCACGCGGATCGCCTTCGTTCATCAGCAGGCGGACAGCCTGGGCATCTGGGTCATGAATGCCGACGGGTCCAACGCGGTGGGGCTGACGAGCATTGCCACCAGGGGCTACCGCCCGGCGTGGTCGCCCGACGGCTCACGCATCGCGTTCTCGTCGGACAGCGACACCAAGGCCGGCTACGACCAGATCTTCGTAATGGATGCCGACGGATCCAACGTGGTCCGGATCACCCATGACGACGCCCAGGACGAGATGGGGGACTGGTCGCCGGACGGCTCCCAAATCGCCTTCTTCTCGAACCTCGACGGCTCATGGCAGATCTACGTCATGAATGCCGACGGGTCTGACCTGGTTCGCCTGACCAGCGGCAAGGCCAACAACAGGGATCCGACGTGGGCCCCCGCCACAGCTCGTTGAACCGCAGCCAGCCGGGGCCGGCCGTGGACGATCTGCGATCAGGTGCGAGCGTCAGCGGGGAGCGATACGTCCGGATCCCGCGCGGGAGTCGACTCCCCGCCTGACCCGCCGCGGCGTCGTGCTTGCGGGAGACTCGGCCGGCGGCAGATGCGGGTCGTGCATCGCTCCCTGGCAGATGCGGGTGGCGCATCGCTCCCTGGCAGATGCGGGTGGCGCATCGCTCTGTCGCAATTCCTGCAGCAAAGTCCACCCATACGCCCTTCTGCGGCCCAGTTTGTGCAGGGAATTGACCAGTTCCGAACCTCCGTACGCATCACGGGTGCTTCTGGTCTGCACGCATGGTTCCCTGGCAGATGCGGGTGGCGCATCGCTCTGTCGCAATTCCTGCAGCAAAGTCCACCCATACGCCCTTCTGCGGCCCGGTTTGTGCAGGGAATTGACCAGTTCCGAACCTCCGCACGCATCGCCGGCGCTTCTGCCTGATCAAGGGCCTGCGCTATCCCTTCTACGGGCGCCCGCTGGTGTCGGCCAACGCATACCTCGCGGCCGGTCTGTGGCGCTGCGGCATCTACCCCTCGGTCATCCCGGGGCTGGTCGCTTCCGTGCGCGACGCCCAGCGCACCGACGGCGGCTGGGGTGACGACGGCCAGCCGTCGGACGTGATGACCACGCTCGCTGCGGCCGAGCTGCTCGGCGCCCTCGCGCCCGACTTCAACCCGTCACCTACGGTCGCCTGGTTCGTGCGCCACCAGGAACCGGCCGGCTGGTGGCGCGCACTGGATCCCGAGGTGCCCTGGCTGACGGCGGCGATCGCCGACTGGCTCGAGACGAGTCAGCGTCCCTTCGCGGCTCGCTTCGCCTGGCCGTCGGCGCCGATCTGGGCGCGTGACCGCCTGAGCGGCCTGACCACCCTGGCCACGCTCGAGGAACTGGAGCTGATCCTCGGCGGCCTGCCCGCTCTGGCTGCCCAGCCGATCGAAGCCGCCTTCATCGACCTGGCCGGCTTCGGCGCCTGGAACACCACTCACGGACAAGTGCGCGGCGATGCGGTGATCGAGTGCCTGGGCCGCGCGCTGGGCGAGCTGCCCGGGGTGCTGGCAGTGCGCATCGGGGGCGACGAATTCATCATCCTGGGCCGGCCGGGCGGCCGATCAGACCAGGTTGCAGCCACTCTCGAACGCTGGCGCAGGGCGTGGCCGGAGCGCCTCGCCCAGATCGACGCGGCCGGCGTCGCGCCGCGCATCGTGGTCGTCGCGGGCCGGGCCGGAGAATTGCGTACTCTGCGCGGTGTACTGGGCGAACAGATCGGCCGGGCGAAGCACGATTGGCCGAACCCGCCGCCAGAGGGAGCGCTGCGCCGCCTGGGACAGGGCATCGCCGATGAGGGCCCGGGTCGATGAGCGCAGCCTGCCCGCAGTGCGGCGCCGCGAGTTTCTCGACTCAGCGGACGTGCCCCAGCTGCGGTGTCGACTTGTTCTTTGCACGGCGCACCAGCTTGGCCATTTCCACTGCTCCTCCGGCTCTTCAGCGGGTGACGACGAAGCCATCCAGATCGACCCGGGGTCGGCTGTCGGTGCCCTCGACGACGATGGTGATGGTGTGCTCGCCGACCTCATTCCACGCCTGACTGAAGACGGCGCTGCGCGGCTGGCGTGCCAGGTTGTAGGTGTCAACTGTGGCGGCCAGACTGTCGTCGAGGTACACCTGCGCCTGGCCGCGGTTTGGGCCCTCCGGCGCGACCCAGGCGATGCTCGAGCCGGTGAAGGCGTAGCTGACGCTGGCGCCGGCCTCCTGCGTGAAGCGCAGGTGATGGCCGAAGGCGGAGCGCGGGTGGCCGGCGACCCAGTCGCCGCTGTAGCTCAGCGCGCCGTCGTTCTCGGCGACCACGTCCAGGGCGACCGTGCCGCCGAGCGCCCAATTGCTCTGATCACCGTTGGTGTCGGTCGCCAGCACGCGGTAACTGTAGGTCTGGCCGGGTAGGTTCATGAGTGTGGCCGATGTGTCAGTCGGCGACGCCAGTGTCAGTGTCTGCCAACTGCCGCCGTTGATGCTCTGCTGAAGGGTGTAGCTGCTGACGTCGACCTCGTCGTCGGACGACCAGGTAACGCTCAACGGCACCCTGGTCTTGGTTAGCTGCTGACTGTCCACTAATGCCCTTGGGGCCGTGACCACGATGGTCGAGGTACCGGGGGCGAAGCCCGAGCCAGATCCGGGGTCTCCGGTGTCAGGGGCCTCGCCGTCACCCTGCTGCCACATGTACTCGCGCGCAGTCAGGCCCGAGTCGTGGATGGCCGCGGCCAGGTCACGCCCGACGTAGCGGTAGTGCCACGGCTCGTACATGTAACAGGTGACGTCCGGGCTCTCGCCCTTGGAATAGCTCATGATGAAGCCGTACTTCCAGGCGTTGTTGAGCATCCAGTGACCGGCCGCAGTCTTTGCCCAGTTGGCGTACTTCCAAGGCGCCTTGCCACCGTTGCTCTTGAAATCGATGGCCAGACCCAGCTGATGCTCGGAGTGGCCCGGGCGGGCACTGTCCAAGAGAGCCTTCCGGTAGCCCTCCAGCTTGACCCAGTTGTTGAACACCGACACCTGGGTGGAGTAGCTGCGGTAGGCGCTCTGCACCGCGATCGGGCTACCGGCAGCGCGGGCGGCCGCCGCCAGCGTACTAAGGTCATCGATGGCCAGCGCGCGGACCTTGCCGCTACCACTGATATTGGCGCGCGAGACCGACACCAGGTCCGGCGGCACGTACGACCTGGGGATCATGTAGGTGGTGTCCACCATCGTGTTCTGCCAGTCGCTGTAGTCCTGGTTGACGGCAGGCACGTTGTCGATCCGGCAGTCGGGCAGTGGTGCGCCGGAGGGCGACACGATGGTCGACGCGGTGGCCGTGGCTGGGCCGACGACGACCAGGGACAGGGCGCACGCGACCGCAAGCGAAGCCACCACCCATTTGCGCTGGTTCGGCACCGTAAACGTAACCATCACGACCACCGTGATGGTTTGGAGCGTCCCGATCTATGGCACTAACGGTCTATCTCGAGCGCGAACCCTCGAGTGGCCCGGGCCGGTCAGGAGGGCGGCTGGTCCGGAGTCGGACGCAGCAGCGAGTACTCGCCGTGGTAGCGGACGCCGAGGCAGTTGTTGAAGAGGTTGAGCATATTGATGTAGCCGATGAGGAACGCCAGCTCGACCAGTTCCGGGTCGCTGTACGCGCCGTGCATTTGGCGGGTGAGGTCCTCCGGGATGGCGTTCGAAATCGGTCATCGCCGCTCGGGTGTAGGCAACCGCCAGGCGCTCCCTGACGGCCAGGTGATCGGGCTCGTCGATGAGCGCCAGCGGGTCGGCCAGGATCCCGAACACGTCGACGAGATCGCAATGCGAGGCCGTGCAGAACTGGCACTCGTTGGCTCGCGAAGCGGTGATGATGACCAGCTCCTTGACTCGACGCTCGAGGAGCCCGCCCGGGTAGACGGCACCCCCGAAGCCGGCGAACGCACGCAGGATTTCCGGTCGCAGGCACATCGCCTGGACCATCTCGACCGGCGGCTGGCCGCGTTCCCAGAGAGCGCGGCTCTCGTCGAACGATGGATCGTCCTTGACCGCCTCGAAGGCGGACTGGATCTGGCTGGGTGTAACCGTGACGCGCATCGGTGTCTCCTGGTGGATGAGCGGTGAGCGTAACAACGCCCAACGACGGCCGATCCGGCTCGGGAAACCGCGTCGGGGTGTCAGGCCTAATGGTTGAGCCCCAACGAGTTTGGACCGGATGGCCCTCGACTATCTCGGCAACCGAGGTAGCATTCGCCCGATGCTCCGATCGCAGCTGCTCAAAGGCACGGTGCCCTTCCTCGCCCTGAGCGTCCTCGGCGACGGTGAGCTCTACGGCTATCAGATCGCCGAGCGTATCCGGGAGCGGTCCGGGGCCTTTCTCGCGCCGAGCGAGGGCAGCCTGTACCCAGCGCTGCACAGGCTCGAGCGGGACGGAGCGGTGGTGGCCGAGTGGCGCGCGAGTGACCGCGGACCGCGCCGTCGTTACTACCGGATGACACCTTCCGGCAAGCAACAGCTCGCCAGCGCCCGCGCCGAATGGCAGGCCTTCACCGGCGGTGTGGCCGCGGTCGCCGGAGGTGCCGATTGATGGGCCCCGCGGACCGATATCTGGCCGAGGTCGCCGCCCACCTCACGCTGCCCGACGATGTCCGGTCAGAGGTCCTCGAAGAACTGGCGGCGCATCTCGGCGATGCCGCGGCCGATCTCCAGGCTGACGGCCACCCGCCCGACGTCGCCGAGCTGGAGGCTCTCGCGCGACTCGGACCGCCGGCGACCCTTGCTCATGCACTGATTGCAGCCCGGCGTCGGCCGGCTCAGCTGCTGGCTGCTGCCGGGGCGGGGACATGGGCGGCACTCGGGTCAGGCGTGTACGGCGCCCTCACCGGCTGGGTCGTGGTTGTCATCGCGTCCGTCGTTGGACTCATCGTCACTCGTTGGGCGGTCGACGCCCTGGGCGTCTATTTCACCGGCTGGGCAGGCGGATGGAACACGGTCCTGACCGCCCTGGTCCTCGCAGTGGGGGCCTACACGGCCGGCGCGGCAGCCACCCGCGGGGTTGCGCGGCGGGGCTGGTGGGCGCCATCGGAGATCCGTCGTGATGTAGCTGTGATCGGCGCCATCACGGTCGCGTTCCTGATCTTGGTCGTGTACGAAGCGTCGCTCAACTGGGCGAGTGTCCTCGCGCTTATCCTCGTGCCCTGTGCCTTCGCGGCGGGCACGCGGATCGAGACGCCGCCACTGCGGAGGTTCCGCGATCTCGGCGTCCTGCTCGTCGCGGCGCTGGTTATCGTGCTTGTCGGGAGCTTCGCAACATGGGCCGCTGCCGGTCATCCCGCCAGCTATTCATGGAACGAGGAGACACTTGGCGCGGGAATCCTTCCGCCGTGGTGGGGCGGCTCACCCGATAGCGCGCATAACCGCTTCGACGCCAGTAAGTCGACCTCGACGGCGGTCGGAACTAAGAGCGTCGAATATGACGCCGTCAGCCAACAGGCCATCGCCCCGCTCAGGGACTTCCGACTCGAGGCCTGGATCGGGGAGGCGCCGCGCGACAATTGGCACCTGGTCCCCGGCCAGACTGGCCCCTTTGCCGTGGCCCCTGCCCAGCTCGATGGCACAACACTCTCGGGAACCATCGTGTTCAATCAAGCTCCCGAGGTCGAGTGGGCCGGAGTCGTCCTGACAGCCGTCGGACCCGACGGCCAGCGCTACCTTCTCGATGTGTCAGGACCTGAGCGCACCGAGTTCTTCGGCTCGGTCTTGTCCTGGTTCGCCGCCCTCGCCCGCTGAACGCGGGTACGCGCACCAGGGAGAACCGGGGGCGCCCGCGCGACGCTGACACGCCTCCGCCTCGATGCGCGCGCCGCATCTATCCGGGCCGAATCGCGCAGGCAACTCGCCACCAGATGCCAATCTGGGCCCGGTTTGCCGAGGGAATCGGCGGCTTCCGATGCTGTGCGTGCATCAGGCGCCACCGGGCCGCGGGGCGCGTTCCCAGCGTGGCGCGCGTCTGACCATCCCTTCCCTCTGTCGCTCGTGCCGCCGTCGGCTTGTGTGCCATCATCACTGTCGGTGAAGGTCATTCAGCTGGACGTAGACACCATCCGCAGCGAGTTCCCGTCGCTGCTACTCGCCCAGGACGGGCGGCAGGTCGTCTTCCTCGACGGCCCGGGCGGCACGCAGGTACCGCAGCGTGTCATCGACGCCGTCGCGGACTACTACCGGACCTCGAATGCGAACGAGGGCGGCGCGTTCGCCACGAGCGAGCGCAGCGATGCCATAACTCGGGACGCGCGCGCGGCAGTCGCCGATCTCTACGGCGCCACCTCGCCGGACGAGATCAAGTTCGGCTACAACATGACCACGCTCACGTTCCACATGAGCAGGTCGATCGGGGCGCGCCTGGCGCCGGGCGACGAGATCCTGGTCACAACGCTCGACCACGACGCGAACGTTTCGCCCTGGCACGCAATCGCGCGCGACCGTGGGCTGGTCGTGCGCCCCATCGACATTCACGCGGACGATTGCACGCTCGACCTGGACGACCTCGACGCCAAACTCTCGCCACGGACCCGACTCGTCGCCGTGGGCTACGCCTCGAACGCCGTCGGCACGATCAACCCGGTCGCCGAGATCGCACGCCGCGCCCACGCCGTGGGTGCGTGGGTGTACGTCGACGCCGTCCATTTCGCGCCGCACGGATTGATCGACGTGCGGGCAATCGGCGCGGACTTCCTGGTCTCGTCTGCCTACAAGTGGTTCGGGCCGCACCTGGGCGCGCTGTGGGGGAGGGCACAGCTGCTGGCCGAGCTGCCGCACTACAAGGTCCGACCTGCCCACGACGACTTCGAGACCGGGACGCCCAATCTGGAGGGGGTGGCGGGAACGCTCGCGGCAGTGGAGTACCTGGCGTCAGTCGGTAGTCGATTCGGCGTCGGTGGACGATCAACGTCCCGGCGGGAGCAGCTTCGGGCGGCGATGGCAGCGATCCGGGAGCATGAGCTAGGTCTCGCCCATCGGCTGATCAGCGGGCTGGGCGCCATCCCGGGCGTTCGGATCTGGGGCATTACCGACGGGTCACGTTTCGCGGCGGAGCGCGTGCCAACAGTTTCGATCACGCTGTCCGGTATGTCAGCTCGTGACGCTGCCACGGCGCTGGGCAGACGCGGCATCTTCGCCTGGGACGGTGACTTCTACGCGACCGGACTCGTCGAGCGGCTCGGCCTCGCCCAGGCAGGCGGCCTGCTCCGGCTCGGCCTCGTCCACTACAACACCGCGGCAGAGGTCGAGCGCGTGCTCGAGGCCCTCGAGGAGCTCGCCACAAGTACTCCTTGACCACCGGCTCTTCGGCACGGGTTACCACTTTCCAGCTGGTGTTCAGGCTGCGCGGGGCTCCGCCCAGTCGCCTACGAAGTGGACCAGCGTGGGGTCGATCGGGGCACGCAGGACGAGGATGACCGCGCGCTGCATTCCGACGAGGAATGGGCAGCCGTTTGTCGTCGTCCGCTTGTCGACCACGTAGCCGCCGCCGCGCTCGTAGAAGGTCAGGTAGACAAGCTGTTCAGGCTTGTGCACGCCTACCGCACCAGATCCCGCCTTACCGTTCCCGCTGTTGTCCTGATGGGACTCGTCGTCGTGGCCATTTGCTGGGAATTGCCGGATGGCAGCCCTCGCACATTGATGTTGTCCGCCGTATCCGAGTTGAGCGCCGCGATATGGCTCGCGCAGGCGTACCGGAACGGATCAAAGCTCCGCGATCCGACCCTCGCCTTGGCGGGGTTCATCATCATGTCGATCAGCCAAGAGCTTCCGCTGGGCGGCGTGCGGAGCCTAATGGTCCTCGGCGCCTGTTCGATGTTGGTTTGGGTGTGCCATCAGGGCTCTTAGCCCCTGGCGCGCCGATTTATCCGGTTTCGTGCGCGTCGTGCATCCGTCCCGCCGCCCAACCCGTGATGCATATGGGGCATCGCATCGACGCAATTTGTGCAGGAAAGTCGCTCGCGAAGGCCTGTTCCGATGAGGTTCACGCAGAGAATTGACCGTTGTTGATACGCCACCCGCATCAGCACCCATGTCACCACACAGACACCTGGCAATGGTGGCTGTCAATACCCCCACCCGGTATTGACAAACCTCTTGTCAAGGGGTTGTCAAGGGCCTAAAATATCTCCTGAAAGCCTTGTCAAGTCTTGACAAGGCCATACGTGTGTCCGGCGCCGCGTGGCGGGCGGTGGACGTGACAGTCGGGACGCCGGATGCGTCCAGTAGAGCAGCCGGACAACAGCCGTGAAGTACATGCCGGAGGTCACCCACGTCAGTAGGCACTGCCGCTGAGGTCAAACAGAAGATCGACCTGGTCGAGCTGATCGGCGAGACGGTCTCGCTGCGCAAGGCGGGCGCGAGCTACAAGGGCCTGTGCCCCTTCCACGGCGAGAAGACGGCGTCGTTCACGGTCACGCCCGCCCGCGAGACATGGAAGTGTTTCGGCTGCGGGCGGGGCGGCGACATCTTCAACTTCGTGATGGAACGCGACACCATCGATTTCCCCGAGGCGTTGCGTCGTCTCGCCGCGCGCGCCGGAGTCGAGCTCAGCGAACGGACCACCCGTGAGGACGCGCGCCGCAAGCGGCTGCGCGACGCGCTCGATTCGGCCATCGCTTTCTACCACCGCGTCCTGACGGAGAGCCGCCACGGCCAGGCTGCGCTCGACTACATGCGCGGCCGCGGCTTCACCGACGAGACACTCGCCGCCCACCAGATCGGCTACGCAGTCGACGCCTGGGACACCCTTTCCCGCGCGCTGGTCGAGAAGCGTGGTTTCACCGAAGCTGAGCTCGAAGCGGCCGGCCTCGTGACTCGCCGCCAGGGCCGGCGGGGCGCCTACGACCGCTTCCGTGGCCGGATCATATTTCCGCTGCGCGACGCCTCGGGCAACGCGACCGGCCTCGGCGGCCGCATCGTCGGCGCCCAGCAACCCAGCGCGAACGGCCGCGATCAGGGTCCCAAGTACCTCAACTCGCCGGCGACGCCGCTGTTCGATAAGAGCCGCACGCTGTACCTGATCGACCGGGCCAAATCGGCGATCCGCAAGCAGGGTGTGGCCGTGCTGGTCGAGGGCAACACCGACGCACTCATGGCCCACCAGCAGGGCTTCGACAACGTCGTCGGCACGCTCGGCACGGCGCTCACGCCGGCCCAGGTGGAACTGATGACGCGCTACGCGCCGCGCATCGCGCTGGCCTACGACGTCGATGCGGCCGGCCAGGGCGCGGCCAGCTTCGGCGCCACGGAGCTCTCCGCACTCGTCGGCGAGATAGAGCGCAGCGCGCACCGCGGACGGCTGACCGACGTGGGCGTGATCAGGCTGCCGGAGGGCAAGGACCCCGACGAGGTGATCCGCGATGAGCCCGACACCTGGCGGGCGGCGACCGCCGAGCCACAGCCGATCGTCGAGTACCTGATCGATCACCACGCGCGTCGGCATGATCCGCGCACGCTCGCCGGGCGCGAGAAGCTCGTGGCGGCGGTGATGCCGACCATCCGTCGGGTGACCAACCCGACCCAGCGCGACGGCTACCTGCAGCAGTTGGCGCGGCGCAGTGGCGTCGAGGAGCGCGTGCTGCTGGAGGAACTGCGCCGGCCGGAGCAGGCTGGCCGCGCGGTCGGTCGGCCAACTGAAGCCCATGTCGGCGCGCGGATCAACCTGGAGGCCGTCCTGGCCAGCCCGGAGGCACTCGATCCCGAGGCGGTGGCGCGCACCCTGGAGCCGATCGAGGCTGCCCTGTTGCGGTTGCTGCTCATGCGCCCGTACGCGCGCGAGGGCGTGACCGGTCGGCTCGAGGCCAGCCTGTTCGTGACCACGCCGGCACGTGAGCTGTGGCGTCAGATGGAGATCGCGCCGACGGTCGGCTTCGATCGTGCGGCGTTCCTGGAATCGCTCGATCCCACGCTGGCCGCCGTGGCGCGCACGCTGTTCGCCAGCGCCGAGCCACTCCCCGAGGACGACAGCGCGCTCCACCAGGCGGTCGAGCAGAGCCTCCTGGCGCTCGAACGCAACCGCGTCGGGGAGCGGCTCGAATTCGTCCGGGCCGAGCTGGCTGAAGCTGAAGCGGCAAGCGACGACGCGCAGGCCGAGCGGCTGCGCCACGAAGCGCTGACGCTCCAGGAACAGCGGCTCGAGCTGGATCGCCGGCGCGAATCAACAACGGTTCTCACACCCCGTAGAAACTCAACCCCGGCCGCCGCGGCGGCCAGCAGCGTCGGAGGTAATGCCTGAATGGATGTAGGTGACAAGCAGCTGGTAGCAAGCGTGCTCGAGCGCGGCAAGCGCCGGCGCGATGACGACGACATGCTCGATAACAAGGACGAACTCGACGAGGGCAGCGGCAACGGCATCTCCGCTGCGGCGGAGCTGGGCGTGCAGGTCGCGCTCGACGAATTGGACAAGACGCCGTGGGAGGAGCCGCCGGCCAAGCTCGACTCGGAGGCCGCCGAGGAGCCCACGACCGAGGAGCTCGACGCGATCGCGGCCGACATGATCGGCATCGACGACCCGGTGCGTATGTACCTCAAGGAGATCGGCAAGGTGCCGCTGCTCAATGCCGAGGAAGAGGTCGTGCTGGCCAAGGCGATCGAACTCGGTGAGCAGATCATCGACGAGCCGCAGAACGCGGTCCTCTCGCTGTGGGAGTGGACGCGCAACGCGACCGAGACAAAGTCGCGCGACAAGCATCCGCAGCACCGCCTGCCCTACCGCGAGGAAACCGATCGCATCGTTCGCGGTGCGTTCGCTGCGGCCGAGAAGGACGGACTGCTCCAGCCGACAACCGACCTGCACTTCATCAAGGCCGGTAAGTCGGTCGAGGGTGAGCCGGCCAAGGAGACGCTCAAGGGGACCGCGCACCGTGTCAAGGCGTACAACGACGAGCTGACGGCCGACAGCTTCCTGGAGCTGGTCGACCTCGCCTACCTCGCGGCACACTCGTCCGACGCAGAGACGCACGACAACTCGACCTTGCGCACCCTGTACGACTGGACGCTGGACGTCGCGCACGAAGCGTTGCGGCGCTGGATCTTCGGCGGCCACGATCCCGAGCTGCTGGCCGAGATGGGCTGGACACTGGAACAGGACACCTCGCTCAAGCCACGCGACCGGCGCGGCGTGCTGGTGCGCTACGGCAAGGAAGGCCGCGAGCAGCTGACCTCGGCCAACCTGCGCCTGGTGGTCTCGATCGCCAAGAAGTACATCGGCCGGGGCATGAGCTTCCTGGACCTTATCCAGGAAGGCAACATCGGCCTGATCCGCGCGGTCGAGAAGTTCGACTACGAGAAGGGATTCAAGTTCTCGACCTACGCGACGTGGTGGATCCGGCAGGCGATCACGCGCGCCATCGCCGACCAGGCACGGACGATCCGCATCCCGGTCCACATGGTCGAGACGATCAACCGCCTCATCCGCGTCTCGCGTGGACTGCTCCAGGAGCTGGGCCGTGAGCCGACGGTCGAGGAGATCGCCGAGGCGATGTCCAGGGGCCAGGAGGTCGTCGTCACGCCGGACAAGGTGCGCGAGATCATCAAGGTCTCGCAGGAGCCGGTCTCGCTGGAAACCCCGATCGGCGAGGAAGAGGACTCGCACCTGGGTGACTTCATCGAGGACCGCGCGGCCCTGGCACCGGCCGAGGCCGCGTCGCACCAGTTGCTCAAGGAGCAGGTCGAAGCCGTGCTCGACTCCTTGTCCGGTCGCGAGCGGCGCGTGCTCCAGCTGCGTTTCGGACTCGAGGACGGGCGTGCCCGCACCCTCGAGGAAGTGGGCAAGGAGTTCAACGTGACCCGTGAGCGCATCCGCCAGATCGAGGCCAAGGCGCTACGCAAGCTGCGCCACCCCTCGCGCAGCCGCAAGCTCAAGGACTACCTGGAGTAGGCCTGCGCCGACCGCCCTCGAGTAGACGGCCGACCGCCCTCGAGTAGACGGCCGACCGCCCTCGAGTAGACGGCCGATCGCCCGGCCAGCCCCCACGCGGCCGGCTGCTCCGTCCCGCCAGCGGCAACCGGCAGCGCGGTGGGTCGCTGATGCGCGTGCAGCATCGCCGCCGGCCAGTTCCCGCAGCAAAGTCGCTCGAATGCGGCGATTCGGGCCGGGATTGCCCAGGGAATCGATGTGGACTGATGCCCTGCACGCATCAGGCCCTCCCGGTGCCCGGCCCGTCCCGCCAGCGGCAACCGGCAGCGCGGTGGGTCGCTGATGCGCGTGCAGCATCGCCGCCGGCCAGTTCCCGCAGCAAAGTCGCTCGAATGCGGCGATTCGGGCCGGGATTGCCCAGGGAATCGATGTGGACTGATGCCCTGCACGCATCAGGCCCTCACTTCGCCCTGGTCCGGCGCTGTCGCGATTCGAGACACTTTGCGGCGCGCCGCCCGGCAGCACGCAATCATCGTGCTGTAGCGCGGCAGCCAGGCTCAGCCGGGCGTGATGCCGAGCTCCGGCCGGACGCGCTCGGGCTCAGCCGCGTTGAAGAGTGTGCGCGGCCGCCAGCCGAAGAGACGTGCGAGGAGTACAGCGGGAAGCTGGGCGATGGTCGCGTTGTACTCGTAGACCTGCTCGTTGAAGAGCTCGCGGCGCCGCGCGATGAGCGTCTCGAGCCGCTCGATCTCCGCCTGGAGGGCGGCCACGTTCTCCTGCGAATGCAAATTCGGATAGCGCTCCACGACGGCGAAGAGAGATCGCAGCGCGCGCGACGTCTCGTCCGCGGTGGCGGCCTGGTCGGGAAGCGGCGCGGAAGGGGAGTAGGCGGAGCGGAGGCGCGTCACCTCGTCGAGGACGGTGCGCTCGAAGCCAAGCTGACCGCGCACGGCGTTGACCAGGTTGGGCAACTCGTCGTGGCGCTGCTTGAGGGCCACGTCCACGTTGGCCCAGGCACGATCGGCGCGGCGCTGCATCGCCACGACCGTGTTGTAGATCGTGACCAGAACCACGCCGGCGAGGACGGCCAGCAGAGCCACGATCACCAGTAGCGCGACCTCGACCGGCATCAAACCCCTCCCTTCGCGGCGAGCGCGAGTACCAGCACGGATGCGATGGCCAGCGCGCCACCGGCCAGGCCGCGCAGGTAGGCGGCGCGGTCGAAGGTGGTCGCCGCCGCCGGAGAACCCGCGTAGACGGTCAACTGGCGCGCGGCGCCCGTGGTGACGACGAGCGTCTCGGGTGGAACGTCGAAGAGCTCCTTCGCGCGACGTGCGGTAGCGGGATCGGGTGCCTCCGGGGGCCGGACGCCGGGATCGAGAACCGGCTTTTCCACCGGCCGCCCGATGCCGAAGCCGGGAATGGCGAAGTTGCCCCATGCGGCGCGGGGCGAGCTCGCCAGCCTGCCACCCGCGCGCGCCTCCTCCAGATCGCGCGCCACCACCGGATCGTCGAGCGCCTCCGGGTCCGCCTCGGCCACTCCGTCTGGGCTGGCCGGATCGATCTGGCCGTAAGGCCTGGCGAAGCCCACGACGGTGATCTGCTGACCCGGCTCGATGCGGTATTCGATGTAGTGGCACCGCCCTGAAGCGGGACCGCCAAGCATGCCGCCGAGCAGCGACCCGGACTCGGACGCAGGGACGGGTGTCGCCGGCTTGACCGTGAGCAGATCAGCGATGGCCGCTTGTCGATCAAACTCCGGCACGGCTGCGCTCGACGGGCCGGTGCGCCTGAGCAGGCCGGGTGGCTCCGACCCGAGCAGGTTGGTCGAGGCGTCGAAGGCCGGATCGAGCTCCGCATTCAGGTGACGCGGAACGACGCGCACCGTGCCGGTGGCGTCGCGCAGCGCGAAGTCAAGGCCGCGCGTCTCGTTGAGCAGCACGCGCTCGGTGCGGCCCTCCTGCTCCACGATCCGGCCGTGGTACCAGACGCACGGACGCGATTGGAGGGGGGACACGAGGGTCATCGCGAGTGGCTCGACCGTTCCGGTGAGCCGAACCTCGCCGGCGGCGAGCGCATTCGCGGTGGAGGTGGCGATCGAGGAGACCACGGCCCCGCGCCGATACGCGGCCATGCCGCGCACGAACAGCGCGACGCCCACCACGACCCCCAGGATGGCCAGCCCTGAGACGTAGGGCAGCAGCTCTCCCATTTCCACGCGAGTGTCCCCGGAAACGCGGGTCGCCCACTCCCACCCGATCGTACTGGACCGCACCATGCCCGCCTTATCCCTCGCTGCGCCCCGGCAAATGATGCTTGTCAGAACCGTTCGATCGTGCGCGCGGGTTGAGCGCGTGGGCCGGCCCAGGCCGGTGCGACGACCGGGGCGTTGACTCGATGCTCCGCGAATATCCGGCGCGCCGTTTGCCACCCGGATCGCCAGCTGGCCGCTGGCCCGCCGGTTTGGCCGCCGGGCGAGAGACGAATAGGAAGAAAGTAAGGGGCGATTACTGGTACCTGTCAGACCAGTTCGCGCTGGCGCCCTGTTGCTCTGACGCACATAGGACAACAGCGCTAGAGCCGGCAGTCCTTTCGGCAGCGTATCCAGTGCACATCGTCCGCAGATGAGCTGCGCCTCCCGTCGAAACGCACGAGGTCGACTACGTGAAGGTCGTTTCCCAGAGTGGCCCGGCTCGGGTCCTCCTTGCGGCCTGTCTTGCCGCAGTCAGCATGACCTTGGGCACGGTGGCCGGGGCGAGCCCGGTGATGGCCGACCAGCCGGAGGCACGCCAGGTCGACGTTCGGCCGGACTGGGCGGAAGCTGACCAGGGTTCAACTGTCGTAGTGACCGTCTGGGTCTACGGCCAGCATGGCGCGCCATTCTCGGGACCCGGCACTTCCACTGACGTGCGCTTCGTCTTCAAGCCAAGCAGCGCAAACGCCGGCCGCAGCAACTCCGATCTCGAATGCCAGACCGGCGAAGCAGGCGAGTGCTCGGTCAGCTACTCCGCCGCCAACCTTGGCACCGACGTCATCTGCGCAACGACTGTTGACTGGCTCCCGTGGTGCTTCGACTGGTTCGACATATTCGACCAGATCGACGTAGTCCAACGCGTCATCGTTGATCCGCCCACGCCAACCCCAACCCCGACACCGACGCCCACGCCAACGCCCACTCCAACGCCAACGCCAACCCCAACCCCGACACCGACGCCCACGCCAACGCCCACTCCAACGCCAACGCCAACCCCAACCCCGACACCGACGCCCACGCCAACGCCCACGCCAACGCCAACGCCAACCCCAACCCCGACACCGACGCCCACGCCAACGCCCACTCCAACGCCAACGCCAACCCCAACCCCGACACCGACGCCCACGCCAACCCCGACGCCAACCCCAACCCCGACACCGACGCCCACGCCAACCCCGACGCCAACCCCAACCCCGACACCGACGCCCACGCCAACGCCCACTCCAACGCCCACTCCAACGCCAACGCCAACCCCAACCCCGACACCGACGCCCACACCGACGCCCACGCCAACGCCCACTCCAACGCCCACACCGACGCCCACGCCAACCCCAACCCCGACACCGACGCCCACGCCAACGCCCACTCCAACGCCAACGCCAACCCCGACGCCGACGCCAACGCCAACGCCAAGCCCGACGCTGACGCCGACGCCGACGCCAACCCCGACGCCGACCCCAACGCCAACGCCAAGCCCGACGCTGACGCCGACGCCGACGCCAACCCCGACGCCGACCCCAACGCCAACGCCAAGCCCGACGCTGACGCCGACGCCGACGCCAACCCCGACGCCGACCCCAACGCCGACGCCGACCCCGACGCCCACCCCGACGCCGACGCCCACCCCGACGCCAACCCCGACCTCCTCGTCGATTGCCGCGCTTCCTTCGGCGACGCCGGCCACCGGTTCGACGCCTGTGCCCCCCACGCCGACGCCGGCGCCGCCCGCATCGCCGACGCCGACGCCCGCGCCGACGGTCGGCTCGTCACCTCATCCCAGCGCCTCACCGGAGCTCGCTCCGGCGGTCGGCCCAGGCCCTGCGCCAAGCCCGGACGTACCGGGATCGGGACCCAACAAGGAGCCCGACGACCCCATCGCGGTCGTCCGGGACGTGATCTCGACGACCATTGATCAGGCAACCAACGTGCTCAAGCAGCCAGAGGTCGGCGCTGCTGTCCAGACCTTTGGCTTCCCGATCGGGCTGCTCCTTGCCGTACTTGCCTTCCTGGTCATCCAGAACCGTCTCGATCGTCGCGACCCGAAGCTGCGGGCAGCGCCGCTGACGGACGCTGACACGCTGCTGCCGTTTGAACTCGAGGACCAGGCGTGAGCGCGACGGAGCATCGAGGCGAGTACACGGTGCTCAACGACCGCATGCGCCACCTCTTCTGGGTGCGCATAGCGATCGGCTGCGTCGTCCTCGCGTGGGCCACCCTGCGCCCGGAGCTGCTCGGGATCCGGGCTTCGGACCTGGCCGGCCTCACCGGCGCCTACCTCGCCGCGGCCGCCCTCCTCGAGTTCGCCCGAAGGCGCTCAGTCAGGCTCAGCCACTTCCTGCTCAGCGTGCTTCTGCTCCTGGACGGCGCCTACCTGGCGGCCGCGCTGTACGCGACAGGCGGAATGCAAAGCCCGATCCGATTCCTGATCTACCTGCACATCGTCGCGTTGTCACTCCTGGCGTCTTATCGGACGGGCCTCAAGATCGCCATCTGGTACTCGCTGCTCTTCCTGGTCCTGATCTATGCGCAGGCCGCGGCAATTATTCCGGCGGTTGACGTGCCGGCCGGCCATGCCGTCACCTTTGATCAGATTCCGGTTCTCAATGTCGCCTCGCTCTGGCTCTTCGCTCTCGCGACGTCGGCGTTCTCGGCGATGAACGAGCGCGAGCTACGTCAACGGCGAGCCGATCTCCAGGCTCTCGTCGATGTCGGCCACCGCCTTGACGATGAAGGTGACCCGACTCGCCAGGCCCAGATCGTGCTCGACGCCCTGGCCGCGCGCTTCGACTTTCCGCGCGGTGTCGTCCTCGGCGCCAGCGATGACCGGTTGGCGGTCTTTGCGGTGCGCGGTGAGGTTGGCGTTGCGCCGGCCGATGCTCCCGTCGACTCGATAGTGCGCCGCTCCTGGAACCAACACACGCTGCTACCCATCAAAGACCTCGACCCCGCTCGCAACCCGCTCCTGGCCCAGGTCCTTCCCGGTGCTCACCACCTGCTCGTCTCGCCGATGATCGTCGACGGCCGGCCCGTCGGCGCGATCGTCCTCGAATACGGTCGCAGGGCGATCGGCGGCGTCGAACGCAGAGTCGCATCGGTGATCGGCCAGTTCGCGTCAATCGCCGCCCTGAACATGCGCAACGCCGTGCTGTTGAGGCACGTGCAGAATCTGGCCGATCGCGACGCCCTGACCGGCGCCGCCAACCGGCGCATGTTCCAGGTCACCCTCGAGCGCGTCCTGGGCGTCGGCAGCGAAAGGTCGAGCGGCAGCGTCACCGCCGTCCTGTTCATCGACCTGGATGACTTCAAGGTCGTCAACGACACGCTCGGCCACGCTGCCGGCGATGCCCTGCTGGTCGAGATCACCCGGCGAATCGGCCGGCTGGTCCGGAGCGACGACCTGGTGGCCCGTCTGGGCGGCGACGAGTTCGCCATCCTGACCCTTGACCGACCGGACCTGCGTCGATCTCGAGCCATCGCCGAACGACTCGTGCGCGAGCTCCGAGCGCCGTTCCGCATTGGCGAAAGCAGTGTCTCAGTGACGGCCAGCATCGGGATTGCCTCGGCCGAGGATGCCGCCGGCAGTGCGCAGGACCTGGTGCGCAACGCCGACGTGGCCATGTACATGGCGAAGGCCAACGGCAAGGCTGGCGTCGCGGAGTTTGATTCGCAGATGCACCTCGCCATTCGCGAGCAGCACGAACTGGCGGTCGAGCTACAACGCGTGGTCGAGCTGGACCAGCTGCGTCTCGAATACCAGCCCATCGTCGACCTGCGCACCAGTCTGGTCGTGGGTTTCGAAGCCCTTGTCCGCTGGCAGCATCCCGAGCGGGGATTGATCCAGCCGGACCGCTTCATCGAGCTCGCCGAAGGGAACGGCGCAATTGTGCCCATTGGACGCTGGGTCCTGGGTGAGGCATGTCGCGAGGTCGGCCAGCTCATGCGCGCCGGTCACATGCCCGCGAACGCCTTTCTGTCGGTCAACGCCTCCGCGTGTGAGATCGGGCAGCCGGGGTTCATCGACGGCCTGGTAGCGGCACTGCGCGAGGGCGACGTGCCGCCCGACCGGCTGATGCTCGAGATCACCGAAACGGCCCTCCTGCGCGCCACGCCCCACACGCTGGCGACGCTGCACCAGCTGCGCTCGCTCGGTGTCAGGGCCGTCATCGACGACTTTGGGACGGGCTACTTCTCGTTGAGCCACCTGCGCCAGTTGCCCGTCGATGCGCTCAAGATCGCCAGCGAATTCGTCCACGAGTCGGCCGTCGATACCAGGTCGTCCGCGCTGGCCTCGGCCATCGTGGCCATGGGCAAGGCGCTCGACCTGACCACTGTCGCCGAAGGCATCGAGACGGCCGACGAGGCCGAGCGCATGGCCGCGCTGGGTTGCGTCTACGGGCAGGGCTTCTACTTTGCTCGACCCTCGGCGCTGGGAGCAATGGAGGCCGGCCTGGCCGAGCTGAGGAGCGGTGGCGCGCGCAAAGCCCGGCGCGCGCAACGCGCGACCCAGCCAGGCGGGAGCAGGCGCTTGCGCCCGGTGCCGAGCCTCGAGGTCGTGCCGGCCGCCTAGACTGAACCGTCCCCGAGGACCTCGCGGTTGCCGAATGACGCTCGTGCGGCGATAGCCGCGCCGGAGTATGGCCATCAGATCACTCGCCTCGATGACCACTTAGTCCGGTCCGTCGAGACGCAGCTCGGTCCGGGAGAGCTTGGAAAGCAGGACCCAGCGTCATAGACGGCCGATTAGCTACAGCAGCCGCTCACCGTTCGCTCATCCACAGGATGCTCACGCTCCGCCGCTGACAGTGATGCGTGTGCCGCATCATCTGCCAGCGATTCGTGCAGGCATCCGGCCGCCAATACCACGATCTGGACGGAGCTTACGCAGGGAATCACCCACTTTCGATCCTCTGCGCGCATCAAGCGCCGCGGGGGTCCCCTCCGCCCAGGGTGCTCCCACTCCGCCCGGGGGTCCCCTCCGCCCAGGGGTCCCCTCCGCCCAGGGGTCCCCTCCGCTCAGGGTGCTCCCACTCCGCCCAGGGGTCCCCTCCGCCCAGGGGTCCCCTCCGCTCAGGGTGCTCCCACTCCGCCCACGGCATACATAATGGTGAAGATAGGCCTGACGGTGCAGCTGGGCGTTACCGGCGCGGCACCGCGCGACCCAAGCCAAGCGTCAGAAGTCGCCTGCGTCCGACATCGGCTTTGGCCTCCGATCAGCGCCTAGGAGATCCCGCGGACCTGCACATCGGTACAACCCTGGCTAGGCTGGCGACATGAGCGGTAAATGGGCGGTCCACCCGAACTACAAGTGGATCGCCCTCTCGGTGACGACGCTCGGTGCGGCGATGGCGGCGATCGACTCCTCGATCGTGGTGCTCGGGCTGCCGACCATGATGAGCGACCTGCACTCGGACCTGGTGACCATGATCTGGGTGCTGATGGGCTACATCCTCATGAGCACCATCTTCCTGCTGTTGTTCGGGCGGCTGGCGGACATGTTCGGGCGCGTGCGCATGTACAACCTGGGCTTCGCCGTCTTCACCTTCGGCTCGCTGCTGTGCGCGGTGGCCGGCAGCGGCGTTGCGCTGGTGGCCTTCCGGCTCGTCCAGGGTATCGGTGGCGCAATGATCATGGCCAACGGGATGGCCATCATCACCGAGGCCTTCCCGGCCAACGAGCGCGGCCGCGCGATGGGCATCAACTCGGTCACCTGGGCCATTGGCGGCATCCTGGGTCCGGTCGCGGGCGGCATCATCCTGGCCGCGCTGTCGTGGCGCTGGATATTCCTGGTCAACCTACCCATCGGCGTGCTGGGAACATTGTGGGGCTATCTCGCGCTCCACGAACTGAGTGAGCCGAAGCGTGCCGAGCGGCTCGATCTGACTGGTCTGCTGCTCTTCTCGGGCGGCATCGCATGCCTGCTCTTCGGCCTCTCGCAGACCGTCGGGTGGGGCTGGTTCTCGCCACCCACGTTGGCCCTCTTCGGCGCGTTCGTCGTGCTCGAGGCGCTGTTCGTCCGATCGTGGCGTTCACCGGGCAGCCACTTCATCGACCCGACTCTCTTCGGGTCGCGCGTCTTCACCTTTGGCACCGCCGCGGCGACGCTGCAGAGCCTGAGCATGTTCGCGGTCAACTTCTTGGTCGTCTTCTATCTCCAGGCGGTTACCGGCGTCACGCCCCTGACGGCCGCGCTGATGATCCTGCCGCTGCCGGTCATCCAGTCGGTCATCGGGCCGATCGGCGGCGCGGTATCTGACCGCCTCGGCTCGCGCATCCCGGCCACGGTGGGTCTCTTGCTGCAGGCCGCTGGATGCGTACTGCTGGCGCAACTCAGCCCCGGCTCCTCATACACGCTGCTGCTGGCCGGCCTGCTGGTGCTAGGAGTCGGTGGTGGGCTCTTCTGGGCACCGAATACGAGCGGCGTGATGAGCGCCGCGCCGGTACGCCGCCTGGGCGTCGCCAGCGCGACCTTGGCCACCTTCCGTCAGACCGGCATGGTCACCAGCTTCGCCCTGGCGCTCGCGGTGGCCGCCGCGGCCATTCCGCAGGCGCAGGTCAGCGCGATCTTCCTCGGGACGTCGATCCAGCTCGGCGGGCCGGTCATGAGTGCCTTCACGGTGGGCATGGCGCATGCCCTGCTGCTCTCGGCGGTGATCGTCATGGCATCGGCCGGCATGACTTACCTGGCCCGCGACACAACGCGGTCGCGCCGGGTCCTGGCGCCTGCCGGTGAGGCGCAATGAAGCCGATCGCCGAAGGCGATTTGGCCCGTTTCCGCGCCGCCTGCCGGTGCTCGCCGATGCCGATCCGGCACCAGCTTGCCGAGATTGTGGAGCTGGCCCACCTCGGCGACGGCGTCAATCCCGTCGGGGAACTCTGTGCGTAGCTGGTCGAGCGTTTCGCCGGATGCTGAGGCTCCCTTCGCCGCACCCATCTGCGCGGCGTGATCGGCATTCTCCGGGCGCGCCAGTGCGACCACACGGCGCGCCGCGCGCCGCTGAGCAGGACCGAGCGTCATAGACGGCCGATTAGCTACAGCAGCCGCTCACCGTTCGCTCATCCACAGGATGCTCACGCTCCGCCGCTGACAGTGATGCGTGTGCCGCATCATCTGCCAGCGATTCGTGCAGGCATCCGGCCGCCAATACCACGATCTGGACGGAGCTTACGCAGGGAATCACCCACTTTCGATCCTCTGCGCGCATCAAGCGGCAGACGGGTCCGGTAGCAAACATGCCGGGGAGGATGGGCTTGACGGTGCAGCTGGGCGTTACTGGCGCGGCGCCGCGCAGTCGCCGGCATCTAGTCTCCTGGGGACGCCATCTAGTCTCCTGGGGACGCCATCTAGCCGCTTGGGGACGCCATCCAGCCTCCTGGGGACGCCATCCAGCCTCCTGGGGACGCCATCCAGCCTCCTGGGGACGCCATCTAGCCTCCTGGGGACGCCATCTAGCCTCCTGGGGACGCCATCTAGCCTCCTGGGGACGTCCGCCGCTGGCGGGCCGCCACGGCCTCCGCCTCGCGCATGACGCGCAGCACGTTCGTGCCTGCCAGTCGGGCCAGGTCGCGGTCCCGCCAGCCGCGCTCGATGAGCTCGGCAAAGAGGTTCGGATAGCCGGAGACGTCCTTCAGGCCCCGGCTGGTGAAGACGGTTCCGTCGAAGTCGCCGCCGAGCCCTACGTGCTCTACGCCGGCCATCCGCGCGACGTGCTCGATATGGTCGGCGACCATACTCAGGGGTGGCAGGGGAACCTCCAGCGCGTCGATCAGCTCGCGCTCGATGGCTCGCCGTTGAGCTCGATCGGTGACGCCCGCGAGGCGTCGGTCTGCCTCGGACATCGCCGGCAGCATCATCGCCGCCGCCGATGGCGAGACGAAGCCGGCCACGAACGTCACCATCACCACGCCGCCGTTGGCCGGGATGCGCGCCAGGATCTCGTCAGGCACGTTGCGCGGCACGTCGCACAGGGCGCGTGCAGAGGAATGGGAGAAGATCACCGGCGCCGCACTCGCGTCGAGCGCATCGCGCATCGTGTCGACTGACGTGTGTGAAAGGTCGACCAGCATTCCCAGCCGATTCATCTCGCGCACGACCCCGCGGCCGAAGTCGGTCAGGCCGCCGTGGCGCGGCTGGTCGGTGGCCGAATTGGCCCAGTCGGTGTTCCGGTTGTGGGTCAGCGTCAGGTAGCGCGCGCCGAGCTCGCGATAGGCGCGCAGGGCGCCCATCGAGTTCTCCAGGACGTGGCCGCCCTCCATGCCCAACAGCGACGCGATCCGCCCCGCGGCGAACGCGTCGCGCACCTCGCGCGCCGACCAGCACAGCGTGAGGTCGCGCGGGTAGCGAGCAATCATCCGACGCGCCAGGTCGAGCTGCTCCAGCTGGGTGCGAGCGAAGCCGCCGTCCTCACCTTCGCCGCCCGTGGGGACATAGACGCTCCAGAACTGGCCGCCCACGCCACCCCGCCGCAGGCGGGGCAGGTCGGTCTGGCCGGCCGTCCGTCGACGCAGGTCGTAGGCGGCGAGGTCGCCGGGCGACTGCTCCGCGGTGCGAATTGCCCAGGGCAGGTCATTGTGGCCATCGATCAGGATGTGGCGCTGCAGGAGCGCGCGCGCATGCGCCAGCGCCAGCGTGCGAGAGCGCCGGCGCGTGAGCGTCGCCATCGCAAGCAGTCTAGGGGGTGACGTGCTCCCAGCTGCGCTTGCGCTGCTGCGCGGCCCACTCGTCGCGCAGCATCGACATCAGGTGCACGTCGATGAAGCGGCCCTGCCGGAACATCGCGTGGCGCTCCACGCCCTCGAGCACGAAGCCTGACTTCTCGTACGAGCGCTGCGCACGCTTGTTGAAGTCGTACACCTCGAGCCACATACGCTCGAGGCGCAGCTGGCCGAAGCCGAAGTCGAGCAGGGCGGACATCGCGTCGGTGCCCAGGCCCTGGCTCCACAGTTCTTTTTCGCCGATCGATATGCCGATGCCCGCCTGGCCGTTGACGTAGTCGATCTCGAAGAGGCCACTCGTGCCGATCGGCCGATCGTCGGCCAGCAGGCAGATCACGAAGTGGTATGCCTCCTTGCCCTGTCGCTCGAGCATCGAGTTGAACCACTGCTCCTCCATTGCCTCGCTCATCGGCGAGCGCATGCCGAGGAAGGAGATCGTCTCGGCATCCCTGAACCAGCGCACGAAGGTCGGGATATCAGAGCGTTCGCCCGGTCGAAGGTAGACCCGCTCGCCGCGGATGATCGGCAGCGGGCGCGGTGCGCTGTCGGTCACAGCTCGGCCTTACGGTCAGGCGGTGAGCCCGGTTCGGAGCCGGTTGCCACAGGCATGCCGGAGCGGCTCCAATCGGAAAAGGAGCCCACGTACAGGATTGGGTCAGGCAGGCCGGCAAGTCGCATGGCCAGTGCATTGTGGCAGGCGGTGGTGCCACTGCCGCAGGCGACGACGGTGGGCCGCCCCGCGTGGGTCAGCGCCTGGTAGCGGCGGCTCAGCTCGTCGGGGGAGAGCAGTCGTCCGTCGCTGGCGAGGTTGCACGAGGTCGGCGCGCTGACGGCAGTCGGGATGTGGCCGGCGACCGGGTCGATCGGCTCGAACTCGCCGCGATAGCGCTCGGCCGACCGAGCATCCAGCAGGCTCACCCGCCCGAGCTCTGCCGCCAGCTCGTCGCGGCCGACTATTCCACGCCACTCGCCCGCCAGCTCCAGCTCCCCCGGCGGCAGGTTCGGCAGATCCGTGGAAATGGGCAGGCCGGCCGACTGCCACGCCTGCAGTCCGCCGTCGAGCACGGCCACTCCCCCGCGATGACCCAGGTTGTCAAGCATCCACCACAGGCGCGCGGCGTTGACGCCACCGCCGTCGTCGTAGGCGACGACGAAGTCGTCCGTGTTGAAGCCCAAGAGTTCCATCCGCGCTCGGAAGTCCGCCGGTGAGGGGAGGGGGTGGCGGCCCGGTGCGCCGAAGCCGGCCGGGTCGGACAGGTCGTCATCGAGGTCCATGAAGACGGCATCCGGGGTGTGGCCGGCCCGATACGCCGCACGTCCGGCACCTGGTCTGTTGAGATACCAGCGCACGTCGGCGATGCGCGCGCCTTGCTCAAGTAGTCGGGCCGCCACCGCCTCTACGCTGATTAGTGCCATCGCCCGAGTATGGCGCGTGGCCACGGTGCCCGGCAGCACGGCCCGCAGTCGCTGTTTGTTCATGCCGGCAGCAGGCGCCTCACGCAGCGCCTGTTTCTCGTTTCAGGCCTCGAGTTGGTCAGCTTCGCGATCGTTCTCGCCCTGATGCTGTTCAAGCCTGGCGCGTAGACGGGCACTTGGATTCGGGCCTACGGCCCGGGCCTTTATCCTGTGGGCGTGAGTGGCGATGCCATCGAAGTCCGCGGCCTCGAGCGTCACTTCGACAACATCCGAGCGGTAAAGGGGGTTTCATTCGAGGTGCCCGAGGGTGAGCTGTTCGGGTTCCTGGGCCCCAATGGTGCGGGCAAGACGACGACCATCAACATGCTCTGCACCTTGCTGCACCCGTCGGGCGGCACGGCCACGGTCAACGGCTTCGATGTCGTCCACCAGCGCAGCGAGGTGCGCCGTTCGATCGGCCTGGTCTTCCAGCAGCCGACGGTCGACGAGTACCTTAGTGCCGAGCAGAACCTCCTCTTCCACGCGTATGCCTACCACGTTCCCGCCGATGTGCGTGCACGGCGCATCGAGGAGATGCTCAACATGGTCGAGCTGTGGGACCGGCGTAAGAGCCGCGTGCGCACCTTCTCGGGCGGCATGAAGCGACGGCTCGAGATCGCCCGCGGCCTGCTCCACCACCCGCGCGTGCTGTTCCTCGACGAGCCCACCATCGGCCTGGACCCGCAGACCCGGCGCCATATCTGGGAGTACCTGCTGCGCGTGCGCCAGCAGGAGCAACTGACGCTGTTCCTCACCACGCAGTATCTCGACGAGGCCGAGAACTGCGACCGCATCGCGATCATCGATCGGGGCGAGATCGTCGCCCTCGACTCGCCCGACGGCCTGAAGCGACGGGTAGGTGGCGACCTGGTCAGCTTTTCGGTGGCCGATCCCGAGGCGGCCGCTGGCGAGGTGAAGGAGCGCTACGGCTTCGATGCCGCGAGCCACGACGGGACGGTCCGTTTCCATGTTCCGCAGGGCGACACGTTCCTGCCCCAGTTCGTGCAGACGTTCCCGCAGCCGCTGCAGTCGATCTCGCTCGAGCGGCCCAGCCTCGACGATGTGTTCATCACCCTGACCGGGCACGAGATCCGCGACGACGAACTCGACGCGAAGGAACAGATGCTCAACGCCGGGCGCATGCGGATGGGCCGATGAGCCTGGCCGAGAACTGGCGCGGCACCTGGGTCGTTGCCTACCGCGAGCTGCTGCGCTTTGTCAACGAACGCTCGCGCATCGTGTCCAGCCTGGCCTTCCCGCTGCTCTTCCTGGTCATCTTCGGCGCCGGCTTCGGCAAGGTCATCGGCTCGCTCGCGCCGGGCGTCAACTTCATGCAGTTCATGTACCCCGGCATCGTCGCCATGAGCGTGTTGACGAGCTCACTCTTTGCCGGTGTGTCGGTGGTCTGGGACCGCGAGTACGGCTTCCTGCGCGAGATCCTCGTGGCGCCGATCGGGCGTACCGGGATCGTGCTCGGCAAGGCCCTCGGCGCCGGCGTCACGGCGCTGCTGCAGGTGGTGATCATGCTCATCCTGGCGCCGTTCCTGGGCGTCGAGCTGAGCATCCCGATCGTGCTCGAACTGATCCCGATCGTGATCCTGCTGTCCCTCGGCCTGGCCGGGCTGGGCATCCTGTTCGCATCGTTCATGACCAGCCAGCAGGGCTTTCAGTTGCTGATCCAGCTACTGATCTTTCCGCTGATCTTCCTGGCCGGCGTGTTCTTCCCGGTCAACCAGGTGCCCCAGTGGCTGGAGGTCATCTCCAAGGTCAACCCCTTGACCTATGGCGTGGACGCAATCCGCCAGGTATTTCTGGGTGGCGTGCAGGGCCTGGGCGTGACAGTGCTCGGCCATACGATGAGCCTCCTCGATGACGTCCTCGTGGTGACCGCCCTCGGGATCATTCTGCTTGGCGGCGCGGTCCTGGCGTTCAACCGGCAGGAGTAGCCGGCAGGCCCAAGCCCGTCCGCCACCTATAATCGATGTGGTCCCCTGATCGTTCGATCAGCGGGTCTTTGCGCTCCGGCGTAGCTCAGTGGTAGAGCGGGCGGCTGTTAACCGCTTGGTCGTAGGTTCGAGTCCTACCGCCGGAGCCAATTTCACGCGTGACTTCTTTCCATCTAGACCCGTGGAGTCACGTGGTTCGCCGTGGTTTTCAAGGTCCGTGACACGCCCGGTGACACGCCCGGCTTTCGGCATCTGCGAGATGGCGCGTTTGGGTGACGGACGGCAGCAACGTCTCCGAATGTAGCCTAGCGAGCCATGAGCACAAGGCCGACGCTCGCCACGACGCAGAATGCATCCCCGGTCCGGGTGTTCTCCACCGGGCGCGTCCGAATTCATCCTCAACATGAGCACGGAAGCCGCCTTCCGACCATCGTGTGGCTGCTCCTGTCGCGCCGGTGGGGGCCGCCTCGGCCGATCAACGTATTCGTCATCGAGCACGACCAGGGGCTTGTGCTGTTCGACACCGGCCAGGATGCCGCCTCGGTCAGCGATCCCGACTACTACCCGCGCACGGGCCTGGCGGCGACGATCTACCGCCACACGGCCGAGTTCGAGATTCGGCCGGACGAAACCGTCACGGAGCAGCTGCGCAAGCTCGGTTACCAGGCTCGGGATGTCCGCCACGTCGTGCTCTCGCACCTGCACCAGGACCACATCGGAGGTCTTCGCGAGCTGGTGGGCGCACGTTTCGTGACGACCGTGACGGAGTGGGCGGCGCTCCAGAAGAAGGGATCCGAGACCTACGGCTACCTGCCGCGCCATACCGATCTTCCTGGCGCGCGCTGGGAACAGGTGTCCTTCGCACCCACGGCTGACACCACTCTGGCCCCGTTCGACGCCGCGAAAGATCTCTTCTCCGGCGGATCACTCGTGCTCCTGCCGACGCCCGGGCACACGGAGGGCTCGATGTCGCTGCTCGTCCGCGGCGGAAGCACCCCACTGCTGCTCGTCGGGGACCTGACCTACGACGTGGATCTGATGCGCGCGGGACGGTATCCAGGAATCGGAACGCGCCGAACGCTCGCTGCGACGACCGAGTGTGTCCTCGAGTTCGAGCGCCGGTCCGGCGGCTTGGCGATCCTCCCAGCTCACGATCCCGGGAGCGCCGCAAGGCTCCAGCGCGCGCAGTCGTGACCGCGCGACGGCGTGCGCTCCTTCGGGCGGCCGTCCTAGTCGAACTGGTTGCCGTCCTAATCGGAGCGAGCGTCTCGCTCCTGCTCGGAGGACCCAGTGCCGCGGGCTTCTTCCGGGGTGGCATCAGCGGCGCTCTCATCGCAGCACCGCTCTTCCTGCTCGACCTGGTGCTGCTTGGTTCTCGACGTGGCCGGGCGATCCGGCGGCTCCCATTCGGCGTTGCGATCGCCGCTAGGTCCGTGGCGCAGTTCGCGCTCATCGTCCTCGCGTTGACGGGAGCGGCGCTGCTCACGGGCGCCTCCGCAGGGGCCTTTCTCAATCTGGTGACCGTGTCGGTTGCTGTCGCCGTGTCCGTCACGGCCAACTTTCTGTGGCAGCTCAATCGGTACCTCGGTCCGGGCGTCCTCTTCGCCCTCGTCACCGGGCGTTATCGGCACCCCCGCGTCGAGGACCGCGTCTTCCTGTTCCTTGACCTCGCGGGCTCAACGTCCGCCGCAGAGCGACTCGGCCCGATCCGGTTCATGTCCCTCTTGGACGAGATTGCCTACGACGTCGCCGACCCCGTGATGGAGGGTCGCGGCGAGATCCACCGCTATGTCGGCGACGAGATCATCGTCACGTGGCGCGCCGACCAGGGCGTTGCAGGCGCCACGTGCGTGACGACGTGTTTCGCCATGCTCGCCGCGATTTGCGCGCGCGCCGACTGGTATCAGCGCACGTTCGGGTTCGTGCCAGCCTTTCACGCGGCGCTCCACGTGGGACCCGCCGTAATCGCCGAGATCGGCGACATCCACCGTGAAATCGCGCTGCTTGGCGACGCCGTCAACGCAACAGCGAGGATCGAGGCCGAGTCGAGCGCGCGCGGGGAGGCGGTGCTGGCGTCCGGCGAACTGCTGGCACGTGTGACGCTGCCCGCGGGCGTTGTTGCCCGTCCGCTCGGCGCCGTCCCTCTCCGGGGACGCGCGCTCCCGATTGCGCTCTCAGCGCTCGAATCTGTGTAACGCCTCAGCGGCTTAGTGCGAGCTCGCGCCGCAGCGGCCGATGGTGATAAGGCTCGTGTGGTTCATCGTGATCGAGTGGTTGGTCCGCCCGCAACAGGCATGTCAGTTCCCGTCGCCAAGCCCCCACTCGAAGCCTTGGTCGAGGATCCCGTCGAGCAGGGACGTGACTTCGATACCACGCCCTCCGACAAGCTCATCAAGGAGCGCCATGCCCGGGACGAGTTCGGCTTCTCCACCGGCTCCAGTGTGGAACATCAGCCGGTTGTCTGCTCGATCTCGTGCCGGCGGTACGCGCCATAGCCCGGAGGTGGGGCCGAGATCGCGAGGATGTTCGACATGGTGGGCGGATCCATCCGGGCACACGCCTCCTGGACGACATCGGGTTCCGCCCGTGCGAAGGCGTTGCCGTAGAGACCACCCGGTCGCCCAGCCGCTTCATCTGGATCGGTCGCGACAGAGACCCGCCGCTCCACCCCGGTGACAAGCACCGGTGTCGGCGCTCCGCCCTCGACTGTGAGGGCGCGTGCGCCGGCAGCCAGGAGCGCCTCGCGGAGAGCGCCGAGCGCGGGATGCTCGGCGACCTTCATCTCGTCCTGCGCAAACAGGCTGCTTCCATACGCAACGAACACGTGGGCGTCCGCGAAGTTCAGGTGCCATTCGAGCCCGGTTACAGGGTCGAGGACGGGTCGGTAGTCGAAGAACCCGGCAGCCTGATCGACGAGCTCGCGGCCGCCGGCCTCGAGGCGGTTCGGCAGGAGCATGGCCTCCCAGCGGGTGTAGCCGACCGTTCCTCGGTGGACGCTGCCGGGAGAACAAGCGACAGTGAACACGACGCCCTTGTTTGGATGGCGCCACCGTGGGGGATGTTGCCGCATCAGTGAACCGGCCTTGAAGAAGCGGCGCTCGATCGGCTCAGGGTCAGCCATCGCTCCAACCTCTGCAGCTCGCGGGACGCCATTATGCCCCGATCGGGCTGGGCCCCGGCCAGCCATTGGACGAGATTCTCACGGCCCGGGCGCTCGTGAGCGCATGCGCACGCTGATCGACCGCCCATGACCGTGGGCGACCCAGCCACCAGAGTGACACCCGAGCTCAAGCAGCGCGCCCTCGAGCCACTGACGGGAACGACCGGGGTAGGGAGCAGGATGGCTGTGGCCTTCTCGCGCCCGGTTCGAGCCAGGCGATCTCGACCTACCAGCCGAGCGTCGCCGCCCCCGAGGCCAGCTGTTCGACGATGAATGCGGCATTGACGACGCGGGCGCCCGGAATCAGGTCGTCATCGGTGATCCCGCGGGGCTTCGTGCACGCGCCACAGGCCCAGATCTCGCCGCCGTTGGTCACGAACTGCGCGATGAGCTCACCGAGTGGCGGGAGCCCCTCCTTGGCGATGCCGTCGGCATAGCCCTTGGTGGCGAGCCGGACGCCCTCGATGGTCAGGAGCACAGCCGCCGGCTGGTCGGCGGTGGCCGCGATGTTGGCGACCACGAAAGGCATGGTTGCCCGCTCCGCGTCATCCCGACCGAACGTCGCATGCGTGATGATTCGCACCATTTCGCACCTCTCTTCTTCGTGGCAGGTCTTCTTCCCCGAACTTCCGATCAGCGCCGCCGGCGCAGGACGAAGCGCCGTCGACCGCCACCCTCGGCGCGGGTCTCGAGGAGTTCGTTTCCGCTGAGCCGTGCCCAGGACGCCAGCGCCTCGGGGGCCGTCTCGTCGTCCGAGATCACCTCCAGGACGGCGCCCGGCTCCAGCCCGCGCATCTGCGCGGCGACGACGGGCGTGAACGTGGCGCACGATTCCCCGCTGCCGTCGAGAACCGCGATCGGGTCGATGGCTTCATGTGTGCCCGGATCGTTTGTCATCGCTGTCTCCCGATGTGGGCGGCGAGGCCGCCGGATGGCTTGCGCCGGACCGGCATGCCTCGCCACGCGACGGAATGGCGGAGGAACGAGCGTCGATCGCGAGCGTAGGAGCCGACGACCGTTTGCCGCATCCGCGCTGCCACGCAATCGGAGGTCGGGCCGTCGCCCTGGCATGGCGGCAGGCACGTATGGCAGTCGCGCAGATTTGGGTTGGACAGCGACCGTAGGATTGCGACATGGTGGCGATCGCCCGCGATGCTGGGAAGCTCGGCGAAGCGCAGGAGATCAGGTTTTGTCGGGCACCCGACGGGGTTCGACTCGCCTACGCGGTGCACGGGAGCGGCCCGCCGCTCCTCGTCGTGTCCTGCTGGCTGAGCCACCTCCAGGAGGACTGGCAGAGCCCCGTCTGGCGCCATTTCCTCGACGAGCTGGGTGGCATCGCCACGGTCGCCCGCTACGACGAGCGGGGCTTCGGGCTATCCGACTGGTCGGTGACGGACTTTTCGCTGCCGGCACGCGTGGCCGACCTGGAGGCGATTGTCGACGCGCTGGGTTTCGAGCGTTTCGCGCTGCTCGGCATGTCCGGCGGCGCGCCGGTGGCGATCTCCTACGCGGCGCGCCATCCGGAGCGGGTCTCTCGACTCGTCCTCTACGGCGGGATCGCGATCGGGTGCTTCGGCGCCATCGACGATCCCGCGGCGGAGGAGGCCTTCCGGGCACTGATCCGGGCTGGCTGGGCACGACCGGATGGCACGTTCCGGCGCGTCTTCACGTCGATCTTCATTCCCGATGCAGACGAGATCCAGATGAGCTGGCTCGACGATCTTCAGCGCGCGTCGACTTCCACGGCGAACGCGGTCGCGAGCCGGATCGCGCGCCAGGAGATCAACGTCATGGGGCTGCTCCCCGAGATCACGGCGCCGACCCTCGTCCTGCACGCACGCGGCGACCGTGCCGTGGCGTTCGACCACGCGCGAGACATCGCGGCGCGCATTCCGGGCGCCCGGTTTGTCCCGCTCGACTCGCGCAACCACATCCTGCTCGCCGACGAGCCCGCGTGGCGGACGTTCATGACCGAGGTGACCGGGTTCCTCGGCCCGGAGCGCTGGATCGCCGAGCCTCGGGGCGGGGCCCCGACGCGCATCGACGCACTAAGTCCGAGGGAGCTGGAGATCGTCATCCTGGCCGCCGGCGGACGCACCAACGCGGAGATCGCAGCCGAGCGGGGGATCAGCGTACGCACCGTTGAGCGACACCTGTCGAATGCGTACCTGAAGCTGGGCACCGCGGGCAGGACGGCGCGAACCGCGGCCGTCGCTCAGTTGTTCCGAAGCGAGCGGCGATAGGGTCGAATCGCCACGGGGACGTTCCCACACCCCTGTGGCGGCGACAGAGCGGCTGCTGGGCGGATCAGACCTGGCGGCTGCCGCCTAGGGCCGGTCTGCATTGGCGAAAGATCTACCAGGGATAGACAGCCAGCGGATCGGTCGTGATGTTGAAGGAAAGTGGCTGCCCCGCACCCGAGAATATGACCGTCGCCAGGATGGCCGCGACGATTACCAGTGCCACGAGGAGAACCTCCCGGCTCAGCTGGATGGGAGTCTGTGTGGCGAAACTGTGGAGCATGCTCATGGCGAGCCTCCCAATAGAAATGCTGACTGCATCCGTGTATGAATGGCCAGCGCATCCATATGTGTGAAACATACATAGGGCCCGAATATGGCGATAGGGCCGAATGTCCTGTTCGCGGCGAGCCATAAGCCTGGGGCGTACGCGTGGCCGCGCTAGAGTTGCGGCCGAATGGCCGCACGCCGACGCTCGCTGACCCTTGCCGACCGCGCCGCGGCGGCGGTCGGCCGTTTCGCATCGGTGGCTTCGCGGCGCTTCGGGCATGGCGGCAGCTCACTGCCGGGCCTGCTCGCCGAACGTCTATCGCCGGGCATCGGTGGCCGGCTGGCCGCCCGGCTCGACGCCGTGGCCTTCGTCACCGGCACCAACGGCAAGACCACGACCACACACCTGCTCAGCCAGGTGCTGTTCGCCAACGGCCGGCCGGCGATCACCAACCGCTCGGGAGCCAACCTCGGGCAGTCGGTCACGACGACGTTGCTGGCCGCTGGTGCCAATAGCCGCTCGCCGGTGCCACGCGTGGCGGTGCTCGAATGCGACGAGTTCGCCCTGCCGCGCCTGACCGCCAGGGTGCCGCCCGACGTGATCGTGATGACCAACCTCTTTCGCGACCAGCTCGACCGCTACGGCGAGATCGATGAGATCGAGCGCCGCTGGCACCTGGCGCTGGCTGGCCTGCCGTCGACCACCGTCGTGGCACCGGCCGATGATCCACGCCTGGCGGCGGTCGCCGTCGGCGCACCCGGCGCACGGCGGCTCTTCGGTTTGGCCGGACCGGGCCCGGTGGCCCTCGACATCGGCCTGACCGCCGACTCAGAGGTCTGTCCCAACTGCGGCGAGACGCTCGATTACGGATGGCGGTCGATAGGCCACCTGGGCGGCTGGGCGTGCGCCAGCTGCGGGCTCGAGCGGCCGCAACCGTGGCTCTCGGTCGAGATCGTCGCGTCGCATGGCTTCGCCGGACAGCGGCTGCGCTTCAGTGCGCCATCCGAGGACGAGTCGGCAGAGGTCGACTTCGCGCTGCCGGGCGTCTCGAACGCCTACAACGCCGCCGCAGCGGTCTGTGCCGCGACCGCGATGGGCGTCCCGCTGGCCGCTGCTTTGGCGGCGCTGCCGGCGGCGGGCAATGCGTGGGGCCGCTATGAGTCGGTCGAGCTGGATGGGCGACGCGTGATCCTGACCCTGGGCAAGAACCCGGCCAGCCTGGGCGAGCTGGTGCGGATCGCGGCCGCGTCGGACATCGATGCGGTCATGTTCCTGATGAACGACGGCTACCAGGACGGCCAGGACGTGTCGTGGTACTGGGACGTCAACCCCGCACCGCTGGTCAACCGCCTGCGCTGCGCGATCAGCGGCAGCCGTGCGCGGGACTTTCGACTGCGCCTGAAATACGAGCTGGATGACCCGGCCGAGGCGGACAGCCTGCCGCCGACGTATGACGAGCCGATCGCGGCGCTCGACGCGCTCGTGCGCGACACGCCCGCGGGCGGCACGATCGTGACCATGGCCACGTACACGGGGCTGCTGCGGCTGCGCGAGGCCCTCGTGGCGCGCGGCGCCCTGGCGCCGATGCCGGTCTAGTGGCGCGGAGCGCCGATGGCGGCACCTGCGTCCGCCTCGCGCATCTCTTCCCGGATCGCCTGAACCTCTACGGCGACCGCGGCAACGTGGCCACGCTGGTACGCCGCGCCGGCTGGCGCGGCATCACCGTCGACGTGCGGCCGGTGCTGCACGCCGACGACGAGATCCCCGCCGACACGCGCATTCTGTTCATCGGCGGTGGCGCCGATCGCGACCAGGCGGCCATCACCGACGACCTCGCGGCGATCATGCCGCGCGTCGCCGAGCGCGTGGCGGACGGCGCGGTGCTGCTGGCGGTGTGCGGCGGCTACCAGAACCTGGGGCGCGAGTACCGCTCCGCCCACGCGGGCACGATTCCCGGCGCGGGTTTCTTCGACGCGTGGACGGAAGCGCCTGGAAGCGGTGATCGGCTGGTCGGTGGTTGCGTGGTGTCGCTCGGCGATGGCTCGCCGATTGCCGCGGTCGGCCGTGAATCGGCTGCCCGGGCCGGTTTCGGCGGGCAGGAACAGACGGTCGTGGGCTTCGAGAACCACGGCGGCCGGACCTTCCTGGGCGAGGGGCGGCTGCCGCTGGGACAGGTCGTGTCAGGCTTCGGCAACAACGCGCGTGACGGCGCCGAGGGGATCATGACGCTACCCGGCGATGGCGGCCGGCCGGGTTTCGAGCTGGGCACGTACCTGCACGGCCCGCTGCTGCCGCGCAACCCGCACCTGGCCGACTACATCCTGCTGTGCGCAATGGCGGAGTCGGGCGTTACCGAGCTTGCGCCGCTCGACGACCGCGACGAGTGGGCCGCGCACGCCTCTTTCGCGCAGCGCTGGCTGCCGGCCCGCCAGGGACGCTAGCCGCAGCAGCGGCAGTCGCGACACCGCTGCCAGCCCTCTTGATGCGCGCAGCGCATCGCTCACGGCCAATTCTTGCAGTAACGTCGGTGGAATTGGTCGATGTCGGCCAAGTTTGTGCAGGGAATGGCCCGTTCTTGAACCCCTGTGCGCATCAAGCGTGCTGTGGCGCAGGCAGGTCACGACCCTGACGCCGCCGTCAGGCTCCCATGTGGCTCACCGAACCGCTGCTCGAGCCGCCCGGTCGCTGTGCCCGGGCAATGACCGGCAGCGTCCCCGCGGCGCCAAGGAGGATGCCACCGATTAGCAGCGGCCAGCCGCTCCACGGCGCCAGGTCACCGGCGAGCACGCGTGAACCGTCGACCAGGAAGCTGGCGACGACGAGCAACGCGCCGGCCAGCGCGGCGGCGAGCGGCAGCGGCCGAACGACGATGTGGAAGCCGGCGCGCAGGCGCCAGGCGGCAAATAGGCCGCCGCAGATGAGCGCCACGCTGACCGTGACCGGCGCCCAGACCGGGCCAACCCAAATCGCTGGCAGGAGGAACAGCACGTCCCAGGTAACCAGCGTCGGCGGCCAGCCGCTGATCGCGTACTGGCCGAGGTAGTAGACGATGTCCCAGGTGCCGAAAACAACTGCCGCCCACGCGAATCGCTCGAGGCCCGAACCGCCGGCCAGCAAGCCGACGGCGGCGATCATCACCAGCGTCGCCGCCTCGCGCACCATCTCCGCCGTTTCGAGCTGGCCCAGGCCGATCGACACCGAAGCCGGCACCGAAGCGCCCACTCCCAGCGCGTCGCGCAGGTAGACCACGGCGGCCGCCTCCAGGTAGCCCATCGCGATCGCATAAGCGACCACGGCGAGCGCCAGCGCGCGGAAGGATGCGCGGCTGGTCACCTGGCTAGGCACCGTGTCGCCCAGTCGCTCAGGTGGCGCGTTCGCGCACGACACGGCCCAGGTCGACCTGGTTCACGGCGCGCAGCGCCGGCCAGAGGCTGAGCGCGACGGCCACGAAGGCGGCCAGCGCCGCAGCGACGAAGCTGAGCGGGCGCACCTGGAGGTCGAACGCGAATAAGTCACTCGAGAACGCCGCCATGAATTCTGCGGCGCCGAGATAGCCGACGATCAACCCGGGAACGACCCCGATGGCGGTGAGCAGCAGGTTCTCGGTGGTGATCATGCGGCCGATCTCGCCCGACGACATGCCCGAGGCGCGCAGGTTGGCCAGCTCGACCGTTCGCTCGGACACGTTGGCCGAGATGGTCGCGTAGATCAACGCGAATGCGAGCAGCGCGCCGAGCACGAACATGACTCCCACGAAGGCATAGAAGAGGCCCATGAACTGGTCGAGCAGCTGCTTGATCGCGTCGCTGCTGATGACCGTGGCGACGCCGTTCACGTTGTCCAGCGACGACCTGACCGTATTCACCGATGCCGCATCGCCCACGCGCACGAAGATCGAGAGCGTTTGCGCGTCGACGGCCGCGGCGCCGAGCGTAGCGCGCAGGTAGTCGAGCGACGCGTAGGCGTACGTGCCGAGCGGCTCGTGCACGAAGCCAGCGATACGGACGCTGGCCGAACCACCATCCTCCGTCGTCAACGTGACCGTCTCGCCGCTCGTCAACGACAACTTGCTGCGCAGCGCGTCGCCGACCAACAGCCCGTCGGCAGGCAGTTCCTCGCTGCTTCCGTCGGGCGCCAGGAAGGTATGCATGGAAGTGCCCTGCTCGAAGCCGACCAGCGTCGTGCCGTAATTGCCTTCGCCACTGGCCAGGCCGGCCGGGATGCGGGCGACAGGTTCCGCGGCGCTGACGCCATTGATGGCTGCCACGACATCGAGTTCGGCTTGCGTCACCGGCGCGAACGTGGCCGCCTCGAGCGACTGGCGTTCGATCTGGCCGAACTGGCGGTCGACGAGCACCTGGACGGTGTCGAGCAGGCCCCAGCTGGTGAGCACGAGGGTGACAGCGAGGATGATGCCGACCACGGTTGCGATCGAGCGCGCGCGGTTGCGACCGAGCCCGCGAATGACCAGCTTCCAGCGACTTGGCAGCCGGCGCAGGGGAGGGATGAATCGTTCGGCGAGGCTCTGCCCGCCGGTGGCGACGCTGGTCCCGCGCATCGCCTCGGCCGGTGTCATGCGCGAGGCTCGCAGGGCTGGCACCAGTGCTGCGACCAGGCCGACCACCAGGGCGAAGGCGACGCCGATCAGTGGCGTCTCGGGGTAGAAGCGGATGACCTGGGTGGGAATGCCGAGCTCGCCGGTATAGAGCCCCGTGACGATCCCGCCCAGCGCCAGGCCGAGCAGTGCGCCGGGGATTGCCCCGGCCAGCGCGGCCACCGCGCCGAAAGCCAGGTAGTGGCGAATCACCTGTCCGCGGGAGAGCCCCAGCGCGAGCAGCGTGCCGATCTCGGCGCGCTGCGCGCGCACGAGCCGGCTGAGCAGAACGTATACGGCCATGCCGGCTGCGCCCAGGAAGAGCAGCGGGAACATCAATGCGAGCTCGCCGAAGCCACTCATGTCCTCGCTCAGCGCAGCGTTCGAGGGTTGCTCGGCGCGCGTGTACGCGTCGGTCGCGCCGGCTTGGGTGGCCCACGCTTCAAGGCGCGCGTCGACCGCCACACGATCGGCGCCGGCGCCGTAGGCGACCAGGAGCTGATGGGTGGTAGCGGCAGGTGGCGCCGCGGCGACCAGGGCGGGTGGCACGAATGCCACACCCCACTGATCGGGCGGCACCAGGATCTCCTGGCGGCTGCGCGCCGGCCAGAGGTACTCGGGCGAGACGCCGATGCCCGACACGGTCACCGCGCGCCAGCCATCGGCCAGGGCGACCTCGAGTGTCGCCCCGGGGGCCAGCGCGAGGGCGCCGGCCAGGTGCTTCTCGAGCACGACCTGGTTGTCGGTCGTCGGCAGGCTGCCGGTCTCGATCTGTACCTGATCGAGCGTCGGGCTGGGATTGGTGGGATAGCCGATCAACCGGGCGGCGATGGTGCGATCGCCGACGCGCAGCGCCGACTCGGCCACGTCGCGTTGCTCGACGGTTGCGACGCCATCGATCGCCGCCACCGCCGGCGCGCCTGCCGTCGGCACGCCGGCGACGGTGAAGTCGGCCATGCCCAGCTCGACGAAGACCTGGTCGTACGACGCCTGCAGGTTGCGATACGCATCGAACGAGGCGCCAAAGAGCGCGGTGCCGAGCAGCCCCATCAGCACGATCGCGGCGAACTGGCCCCGCCGCCGTTCGATCTCACGCAGCAGCTTGCGCCACAGCGGGCTCACCAGGCCACCTCCCCGGCGGCCGTCGGTTGTGGGTTGGCCTCGACGCCGGCCACCTGGCCCGAGCCCAGGTGAACGACCAGGTCGGCCATCGTGCTGATCGCCTGGTTGTGCGTGACGAGGACCACCGTGACGCCCTTCTTTTCGTTGAGATCGCGCAGCACTGCCAGGACCTGGCGACCGGTGGCGAGGTCCAGCGACCCGGTCGGTTCATCGCACAGCAGCAGTGGCGGCGACTTTACGATCGCCCGCGCAATGGCCACGCGCTGCTGCTCGCCGCCCGACAGCGCGCCGGGGAAGTGATCGGCGCGATCGGCGAGGCCGACAATCTCGAGTGCGTCGCGCGACTCGGGCTCGCCCGCGCCCACGAGCTCGGCCACCAGCTGCACGTTCTCGAGCGCGGTCAGCGTGGGCACCAGGTTGAAGAACTGGAACACGAAGCCCACGTGTTGGCGCCGGAAGAGCGTCAGCTGGTCGTTGTTCAGGTCACCCAGCTCCATGCCGTCGACCACCAGCCGCCCGCTGGTCGGCTGCTCGATGCCGCCGACGAGGTTGAGCAGCGTCGTCTTGCCCGAGCCGCTCGGGCCGAGCAGCACGGCGAACACCCCCCGCGGAATCTCGAGGTCGACGCCGCGCAGCGCCTCGACCGCAGCAACTCCCTCGCCGTAGCGCTTGCGGACATCCTCCAGCGTGATCACCGGCGGGCGCGGCACGGGCGCCGGCGCGGGCTCGGGCTGGGCGGGCGGCTGCGCCGTATGGTGACCACCGAGACGGCTGCGAATGCTGGATCCGAGACCGGCCATCAATCCCTCTCCTTTGCCTGGGCCGCGGTGAGCATGACGTCGAGCGTCTGTGCCACCCCGGCGATGTCGAGCTGTGGGTCGATCAGTCCGTGGAAGATCAAGCCGTCGATCAGTGCCGCGGTGAGCACGGCGATGCCCTCGGCGGGCAGGTCGGCACGCAGGCGACCCGCGCGCTGCCAGGCCCCGATCGAGCGGGCCATCTGATCGCGCACCGCGTCGAGCACACGTGCCATCCACTCACGGATGGCCGGGTCGCGCGTGGCACGGGCGAGGATCTCCGCGGACAGGACGGCCATCGGCGAAGTGGGTGTGAATGCGCTCAGCCAGTCCGATAGCTCACGGATGCCCTCGCCGGGGCTCTCGCTACCGAGCAGCCGCTCGGTCAGCTCGACGACCTCCTGCTCCATCGCGCCGACCATCGCCTGGCGCAGCAGCTGCTCGATCGACCCGAAGTGGTAGTGCACGAGTGCCTGGTTGACGCCGGCCCGCGCGGCAATGCGCCGCGTGGTAACCCGCTGCCAGCCAACCTCGACGATGAGTTCGGTAGCCGCCTGAAGGATGCGCTCGCGTGTTCCCGGTTGGCGGTCGGCGGTCTGGCGCTCGAGTTGGTCACTTGCCTTAGGCACTTGCCCAACTGTATCACCCCACAGGTGACTGCTGCTGCCCCGCGTTCGTGGTGTACTCCGCGTGATGGCGCCCGAGTCGACCAACAAGTGGGCGGTGCTCGCCCTGTCCGGCACAGCGGCGTTCATGACCACCTTGGACTCGTCGATCGTCAACATCGGCCTGCCGTCGATCGCCCACGATTTCGAGACGCCGCTGGCTGGCGAGGTCGAGTGGATCGTCATCGGCTACCTGGTCGTCATCGCCGCGACGCTGCTGTCCTTTGGCCGGCTGGCCGATATGGTCGGCCGGCGCCCGGTCTTCCTCGCCGGACTGCTGGTATTCACCATCGGGTCGGTCATCTGCGGTGCAGCGCCGTCGCTGCCGATCCTCGTCGTTGCGCGCTGCTTCCAGGGCCTTGGCGGGGCGGCGATCTTCGCCACCAACGTGGCCATGGTCACCGCCGCCTTCGGGCCGCGCGAACGCGGCCGCGCGCTGGGTATCAACCTGATCCTCGTCGCGCTGGGCATCAGCGCCGGGCCGACCGTGGGCGGGATCCTGACGCAGGCCTTCACCTGGCGCGCGATCTTCTACGTCAACCTGCCGATCGGCCTGGTCGTGATCCCGCTTTCGTGGTGGCTCCTCGGCGAGCAGCGTGGCGGGCGACGTCAGCCGTTCGATGTGGCCGGCGCGGTGCTGCTCGGGGTAGCGCTCGGCGCACTGACGCTCGGCCTGTCATTCGGCGAGCAGTGGGGCTGGACGTCGCCGCTGCTGATCGGGATGCTGATCACTGCAGTAGTCGCGCTGGTCGCGGCGATCGTCGTCGAGCGGCGCCAGGCGTCGCCCATCGTCGATCTGTCGCTGCTGCGCAACCGCGTATTCGTGTTCGCCAACCTGAGCTTCATGCTGGCCATGCTGGCGCTCTTCGCGGTCAGCTTCCTGATGCCCTTCTACTGGGAGGAGCTGCGTGGCCTCGACGTGCTCACCACCGGCCTGTTGCTGACGCCCTACTCGATCACCCTCGGCGCCGTCGCGCCCTTCGCCGGCACGCTTGCCGACCGGACCGGCTCGCGCTGGCTGGCGCCGGCCGGCCTGGCGCTGGCGTGCGTCGGATTGTTGCTGCTCTCAGGAGTGGATGCGACAACCCCGTACGCCTACGTCATCGTTGCGCTGGTCGTCGCCGGCGTCGGCCAGGGCCTCTTCGCGTCGCCCAACTCGCGCACGATCATGGGCGCCGCGCCGGCGGACCGGGTCGGCGTGGCGTCGGGCATCCTGGCCACGTCGCGCGTGGTTGGCCAGAGCCTGAGCGTGGCGGTGTCCGGCGCAGTGTTCACCAGCCTCGGCGCGGCCGCGGCCGGTGCCGCGCTCGCCGCTGCCGCGCTCGCCGCTCACGCAGCTCCTCCGGATCAGGTCGCCCAGCTACAGCAGACGTTCCTGGGCGGCCTGCACGCGGCGCTTCTGGTGTGTGCCGGCCTGGCCGCTTTCGGTGTCCTGACCGCTTTCGCGCGCGGTGCGGAGCAGAACGCCTAGGACCAGCTCGAGTTCGTGCCTCCGTGGGCACGCTCGCCACTTAGGACACGCCCGCCTGCTGCGCCGGCGCCCGCCTGCTCGAGGTGCGCTGATGCACACAGAGGTTCGGAGGTGCCCAATTCTCGGAACAAAACGGGCCCACATAGGCCTTGTAGCCGTGCTGTGCTGAGGCAAATGCCTGGAGGGCGATGCGCCACCCGCATCACCGGCGCGGCTGGGAGCCTTGCCGGTCCCTGCCTTGCGAAGCGGGTGGCCTATCCGGGGGTTCGCGGCGACCCGTGTCGTCGACATCGATGGCGGTCACGCGACACGCCCACGGGTCGTCAAAGACGGGCTGGAAGAACAACTGCGCCCCTTCGGCCGCGCTGCCGCGCGAGATCTCCGGCCAGTAGAAGTCGATCGCCACGGGCGACGCCTCGGCCTCCTCGCCGATCTCGAGGTGCACCGCCGTGATGTTCTCTGCGCCGGCCGCTGCCGCGCGCTCGAGCACCACCTCGAGCAGTCGTCGCGTGATCCCGGCTTCGTGCATCAGCGTCCTCCCGACATCGACAGGATGGCGACGATGCGGTCCGCCGCGCCATTCACCGCGGACGCGACCGCGGGCGACATGGTCTCCGCGAACTCGTCGGCCACGGCGATGCTGATGGCCACCACGGTGAGCTCATCCGGCAGCCGCGCTCCCAGCCGGCGGCCGGCGGCGAGGGCGGCCTTGAGCGTCGCGTCGTGCGCCGAATCGAGATGTCCGGCGAGCGGGGTATCAATGTTCGTCAGCGGCGCCACGCTCACCGTCCCGGGCGGTTGCCCGTCCAGGCTGGCATCGGCCAGCACGACCCGCTCGTAGCCAACCAGGCGCTCCATGAGCCGCAGGCCGCCGACCGACAGCTGGTCGATCTCGAGTGGTCCAACCTGGCCGCGCACAGCTGAAATCGCTGGCCAGCCGGCGCTCGAGCTCGCTCGCCACCATCCAGCCCACCCCGTCGTCGCCGAGGATGGGGTTGCCCAGCCCCACGACCAGAGCCGCTGGCCGGTCAGCCGTCCCGCCGAAGGACGCCAACTGTCTCTCCCCGCCGGTCACGCAGGACGACCTCGAGCGGCATGTGGCCGGGCAGGCTGTGCGTGGCGCAACCGAAGCACGGGTCGTAGGCGCGGAAGGCCATCTCGATCCGGTCGAGCAGCCCGTTGTCGACGACGACACCGTGATGAATCAGGCCGCGCGCGGCGCGGTCGATCGACATGGCGATCGGGGCATGGTTGTTGGTCGTGCCCACGATCAGGTTGACGCGCGTGATGAGCCCGCGCTCGTCGGTCCAGTAGTGGTGCGTGAGGGTGCCGCGCGGCGCCTCGACCGTACCCACGCCCTCGCCCATTGGCTGCGTGGCCACGACCCGTACGTCGGTCGAGGTGATGTCCGGGTCGACCACCAGCGCCTGCATGTGCTCGGCCGCGTAGAGCATCTCGATCAACCGTGCCCAGTGCGTCGCGCCGCGCTGGTGGACGAGGTGCCGGCGGCCGTCGGTGGCCGGTGCCAGCGAGGCGAAGAAGCGCTCGTACTCGGCCTCCGCGCGGGGCGTGGCCATGCCCGTCGCGGCGTTCAGGCGGCCCAGTGGGCCAACGCAGTAGACGCCTGAATCGGGACCGTCGACGAAGCCCTTCCAGCCGACCTTGCGCAGGTAGGGGAACTTCAGGTAGGTCCACGGCTCGACGTGCTCGGCGATCCAATCCTGGTACTCCGCCGGCGGATACGTGCCGAACTCGCTGCCGTCGGGCGCGACGACGCGTATGCGCCCGTCGTAGATCGCCACGCGGTTCTGCTCATCGACGAGCCCCGAGTAGTACGTCTCGTGGCGGAACAGGTCGCCGAGCAGCAGGTCGCGCGTCTCGCCCTCGGCCACCAGCGTGGCGAACAGCTCGAGGCTGAAGGCGGCGAAATCGACCATGGCATCGGCGATGGCGGCGATCTCGTCGCGCTCGGCGGCGGTGATGCCCTTGGTCAAGCCGCCCGGCACCGAGGTACACGGATGGATGCGCCGGCCACCAATCAGCTCCACCACCCGGTGCCCGCCACGGCGCGTTTCGATGACGCGGCTGCCGACCTCGAGGCCCACCTTGCGGATGACACCCAACAGGTTGCGCTCGGCCGGCGGGGCATCAGGGCCCAGGATCACGTCCGGCCCGCTGAGCACGTAGAAGTGTGTCGCGTGGTCGGTCACGTAGAACGCGCTGTACATCAGTTCGCGCAGCAGGCGCGCCGGCCGCGGTGGCTCGACTCCGTAGACGGCATCGGCCGCCTTGGCCGCGGCGAGGTGATGCGCCTCTGGGCACACGCCACAAATGCGGTTGGTGAGGACCGGCATCTCCTCCACCGGACGGCCCACGCAGAAGGCCTCGAAGCCGCGCAGCTCGGGCACCTGGAAGTAGGTGCGCTCGACGTCGCCGGCCTCGTCAAGGAAGATCTCGATCTTGCCGTGGCCCTCGAGGCGGGTGATGGGGTCGATCGTCAGGCGCGTCATCGGGCGTCCTCGTCACTGGCCGCGGCCGCCCCGACCGCGGCGCGCGAGCCGCGTAGCAGCGAGTGCGCCAGGCTGAAGCGGTAGAACTGGCCGACGGGGTCGGGCAGGCCGTCGAGGATGCGGTCTACGTCGTCGCGCTCGGTGGCATCGACGGGCGACGCGAAGGCCGACAGCAGCCGCGCACCGAAGTCGGTCACGCCGTCGGCCGGTCCATAGCAGCCGATGCACGGCGCCCCGGCGAGTGGGCACTTCGCGCCACAGCCGTCACGTGTGGCCGGTCCGTTGCACGGCACGCCCTGCTCGAGCAGGCACAGGTCGGGATCGAGCGGTGGCAGTTCCGGCAGTCGCGCGAAGCGCTCGAAGCGCTTGCTCGAGCGGTCGCGGCGGCACTCGTCACACACTGTCGAGTGGCCGGCGCCCAGGACGGCACCGCGTGGCGGCAGGGCCGCCTGGCCATCGAGCGCGGCACCGACGAGGCCCAGGACGTCGGCGATGCGTTCAGTCTCCGGCGGGCAGCCCGGCACGCGGTAGTCGACCTCGACCAACTGGTCGAGCGTCTGCAGCAATGGCAGCAGGGCCGGCAGCTCGAGCTCGCCCTCGGGGACCGAGACGTGGCAGGCCGGGCGCAGGTGGTCGGGGTTGTCCGTGCTTGGCGTCTCGAAGACGACGTCCAACAGCGATTTGGTTGTGGCCAGGTTGGCCAAGCCGGGGATGCAGCCTTCGTTGGCGCACGAGCCGAAGGCGACCAGGATGGCCGACTTCTGGCGCAGCAGCCGCGCCAATTCGGCGTTCTCGCTCGTCCGGATGCCGCCCGAGAAGAGCGTCAGGTCGATCGACTTGTCCGGCATCGCGGCGAGGTCGGCGTACTTGGTGTCCATCACGGCCGGCCAGAAGACGGGCTCGAAGCGCTCGGCGAAGTCGAGGATCGCCTCGTGCAGGTTGAGCACGGCCACATCACATCCGCCGCACGCCGATGCCCAGTACATGGCGAAACGATGCCTGCGGCGCTCGGTCATGCCGGCATCTCCGCAAGAGTGGCGAGATCCTCGGCCGGCGCGACATCCTTGGTGGCCGCGAGATCCTCCGCCGGCTGCGCCAGGTCACCGGATTCGGTCAGCTTGGCCAGGCCCGCGCGGCGACCCCAGTCGAGCGGGCCTAGCGCGCGCACTTCCTCGACGATGCGCGTGAAGGCATCGGCGAGCTGCTGGCCCTCGGCGGCGCTCGCGTAGACGCGCTGGAAGCGCTGTTTCTCGAGCCCGAGCGCGACCAGCACGCGGCTGAGCAGCTCGAAACGGCGCAGCGCCTTCGTGTTCTGGACCCGGTAGTGGCAATCGGCCGGCCAGCAGCCGGTCATCACCACCGCGTCGGCGCCACTGGCGAATGCCTTTAGCACGAACAGCGGGTCGAGCCGGCCGGAGCACATCAGCCGGATCAGTCGCACATTGGGCGGGTACTTGATACGCGCCGTGCCGGCCAGGTCGGCGGCGCGGTAGCTGCACCAGTTACAGGTGAACACGAGGATTACCGGCTCGAACCTCGTGACCGCTGGCTCGTTCATGCCGCCACCACCGCCCGATCGGCGAGCAGGCCCTCGATCTGGCCCATGATCTCCTCGTTGGTGAAGCCGGTGGCGCTGATCGCGCCGGCCGGGCACGCCGCTGCGCACACGCCACAGCCCTGGCACAGGGCCGGATTGACTTCGGTGACCGAGCGCGCCTCGTCATAGGTGATCGCACTGAACGGACACAGGTCGTTGCAGATGCGGCACCCAGAGCACTTGTCCGCGTCGACCACCGCGGCCAGCGGCTCGAGCGCCATCTCGCCCTGCGCGATACGGCCCAAGATGCGCGCCGCCGCGGCGGCGCCGCTGGCGACGCTGGCGGGGATGTCACGTGGACCCAGCGCACAGCCCGCGGCGAACACGCCCTCGGTCATGGTCGCCACCGGGTCGAGCTTGGGGTGGCGCTCGATGATCCAGCCGTCCGAGCTGCAGGTGATTCCGAACCTGCGCGCCACCTGGTGGGCATCAGGCTGCGGCTGCAGGCCGACTGAGAGCACGACCATGTCGACCGGGATGCGCCGCTGGCGGCCGGCCAGCGTGTCTTCGACCTGGACGATGAGCCGGCCGTCCTCGGCCGCCTCCTCGGGCCAGCGCACCAGGTTGGTCACCTCGGCCACCCGGCCACGGACGAACTGTGTGCCCTCGGCCTGCACGCGTTGGTAGAACTCGTCGAACGACTTGCCCGGCGCGCGGATGTCGATGTAGAACTCGTAGACGGTGGCGTCGGTGTGTTCGCGCACGAGGTGCGCGAACTTCATGCTCTGCATGCAGCAGATCGCCGAGCAGTAGTTGTTGTAGTTGACGTCCCGGCTGCCGACGCAGTGGACGATGGCCACCGCCTTGGGCTCGGTCACCCCGTCGCGCAGCACGATCTTGCCGCCGGTCGGCCCGCTGGCGTTGCTCATGCGCTCGAACTCGAGACTGGTGAAGACGTTGGCCAGGCGGCCATAGCCGTATTGCTCGATGCGCCGCGCGTCGAACGTCTCGAAACCCGTGGCGAGCACGATGTTGCCCACCTTGAGGGTGATCTCCTCGGGCTGCTGGTCGAGCCGAATGGCCTGCGGCGGGCAGAGCTTCTCGCACGCCTTGCACTTGCCGTTCTCGAAATAGATGCACGCCTCAGGGTCGAGCACCGGGTACTTGGGCACCGCCTGCGGGAAGGGCCGGTAGATGGCCTTGCGGTAGCCGATACCGGCCTGGAAATCGCTGTCGACCACGACGGCCGGGCACTTCTCCTCGCAGATACCGCAGCCGGTGCACGCGTCGGTATCGACGTAGCGCGGCCGGTGCAGGACCTTCACCTCGAAGTTGCCGACGTACCCGCTCACGTCGGTCACCTCGCTCCACGTGTGCAGGCTGATCTTGGGATGCGCTCCGGCGGTGACCATGCGCGGCGTCAGGATGCACGCGGCGCAGTCGAGCGTCGGGAATGTCTTGTCGAACTGGGCCATGTGGCCGCCGATCGACGGCTCGCGCTCGACCAGGTGGACGGGGTAGCCGGCGTCGGCGATCTCGAGCGCCGCGGAGATACCCGCGATGCCACCGCCGACCACCAGGGTCGTGTCGTTGATCGGCACCCTGAACGGCTCGAGCGGTGTCTGCTCGCGCACGCGCAGCACGCCCCCGGCGACGATCGCCTCCGCCTTGGCCGTCGCCGCCGCGCGATCGGTGTGCACCCACGAGTCCTGCTCGCGGATGGATACCAGCTCACACAGGTAAGGGTTCAGGCCGGCGTGCTCGCAGGCACCGCGGAACGTCTTCTCGTGCATGTGCGGCGAGCACGCGGCGACGATCACGCGCTCGAGGCCGAGCTCGTGAATGTCGTTCTCGATCAGCTCCTGGCCGAGGCTCGAACACATGAACGGGTAGTCGCGCGCGACGACCACGCCCGCACCGGCGAGCTTGTCGGCGGCCCAGTCGCGCACGGCGGCGACGTCGACCGTGCCGGCGATATTGGTGCCGCAATGGCAGACATATACGCCCACGCGTGGCACGCCGGTACCGTTGGCAGCTTCGCCGCTCATCGCGTCGTCTCCAGTGGCTCGGGCATGGGCAGTCCCTTTGGCCGCTTCTGCCGGCGTGGCTCGTGTGCGGTGCCGGCAATGTCCGGCTCGCCGGGCGGCTCGATCTCAAGGCCGATATGGCGCAGCGCGCCGGCGGCCGACACGATCTCGTGGCCGATGCCCACGTCGCGTGGCGGCAGCCCGAAGGCGAGGCCCATGAGCTGGGTGAAGAACAGGATGGGTACCTGGTAGCGCGTGCCGTAATGTCGGTCCATCTCGCCCTGGTAAGCGTCGACGTTCATCTGGCACATGGGGCAGGTCGTGGCCAGCAAGTCGGCACCGAGCCGATCGGCGCCATCGACGATGCGCCGAATCAGCTCCCACGCCGTGGCCGGGCTGATCTGCGTCATGTGCCCGCCGCAGCACGACGTGCGCAGGGGGAAGTCGATCACCTCGGCGCCCAGCGCGTCGAGCAGTTGGTCGAGCATGCGCGGCTGCTCGTGCTGTGCCCAGCGGCGGTCGTAATCGGGGCGCGACACCAGGCAGCCCAGGTAGGGCGCTACGCGCAGGCCGCGCAGTGGACGCGTGACGTGGGCGCGTACCTCATCGAGGCCCACCTCCTCGACGAGGATCTCGAGCAGGTGCCGCACGCGCAGTGCACCGGGTGTGTAGTGCAGGTCGTCGGCCGCCAGCACATCGTTGAGCTGATCCCGGAACGTCGCGCTTTCACGCGTGTAGCGCTCGGTCTTGGACAGGTTCACGTAACATGCGCTGCACGGCGCGACGAGCGTGTCGGCACCGTCGCGCTGCGTTTCGGCCAGGGCAAGATTGCGCCCGATCAGCGCGTGCCCGCGCAGCGGGCTGAGCGTCAGGTACTCGGTCGCGCCGCAGCAGTTCCAGTCGTCGATCTCGCGCAGCGAGATGCCCAGCGGCTCGATCACCGCGGTCAGCGACTCGGCGTACGCACGGGCACTGCCATCGAGCGAGCAGCCCGGGTAGTACAGGTACTCGCTCATGCGGCCGGCTCGGTTCGCGCGCGTTCGGTCTCGAGCTCCTTGGCGCGGGCGAGGATGGCGCGCAGGCCGGTCATGCCGCGGATGCGCTGGGGCACGAAGCCCATCCGCCCTTTGGCGAGCATGGCCATGCCCATCGGCGCCAGTCCGGGCAGCCGAAGTGGATGGTGACGCAGGTAGTGGCGGGCGACGAGGCCCATCTCGAAGCTCCGCCCGTAGTGCTCGATGTTGTCGACAAAGGTGCGCGAGAAGTCCGCGCCAGTGCGCTCGGGCGCCAACCGCTCGCGCTCGGCGATCGACTTGAGGGCGTACATCGCGTCGGGGATATGGATCTGCTGCGGGCAGCGAACGGCGCAGAGGTAGCAGGAAAGGCACATCCACGCCGTGTTGCTGGTCAGCGCCTCGTCACGCAACCCGGCCAGCACCAGCGCGAACAGTGCTCGCGGCGTGTGGTCCATCCAGGCGGCGGAAGGGCAGGAGCCCGCGCACGTGCCGCACTGGATGCAGCGCTCGAGGCCGGTGTCGATCGCTGCCGCGCCGTGGACCTCGTCGAGGAAGGACTGTGTGGGCGGGCGGTCGCCTTCGGCCGCTGTCGCGGGAGCCTCGCCGATCACCTCGCGTCCCCCCTGATCAGGGAACACCCGCCAGTTGCGCGGTTGTGACGACCCTTCGCGCTGCCGCCTCGTCATCGACGACGAACGCCGTTTCCACGACGCCCTCGCGCCGGCCGACGCACATCGTGGCCAGCACGTTCACCCCGGCATCGGCGAGCCGCTCGGTTACATCCGCCAGGCCGCCCGGCTGGTCAAGCACGTCGACCACGATCGCCGCGCCCTCGACGAAGTCGTGGCCCAGGCTCCGCAGCACGTCACGCGTCGCCTCGTCCGAGGTTGTCATGAAGGCGCAGGCAACCGATCCGGTGCCCGCGCATGAGATGCGCTCGATGTTGACTCCACGCGCGCCCATCGCCCGAGCTAGGCGAGCAAGCTCGCCGGGACGATTGTCAAGCTGGACGACGAACTGCGTTTGCATCCAAGCCTCCCTGAACCCCGACGTTCGTTTGACTCGGCCGAACACGCCACACCTGCGGCGGCCACCGCTCGTAAGCGCATCGCGTAGCTGCACCCTGCCGCTGCCGGCCCGGCCGGATAAGTGCCGGATCGCCCGTCCCGGCATGCCATTGGGCAGTACCGTCGTGCGTGATGCGGCGAAGCTGGCCGGCATACCCTTCAGCCGTGCCCAGCCGGTCCGGCCCGCGACCCGTCGAGACTTCTGCGCCCGCGGCCGGCCTGGGCGCGTTCGTCCGCCTGAACACCACGGTCCGCGAAGTGGCCGGCCTGCCCGGGCTGCGCCTGTGTACCGGCGGCGACATCATGGCGTTGTTCGACCTGGCTGCTGTGGCAACCGGTGAGCCCGACCCGCCGCTGCCGTACTGGGCCTACGCCTGGTCGGGCGGACTGGCCATCGCCCATCACCTGGTCGCCCAGCCGGGTCTCGTACGCGGACGGAACGTACTCGATGTCGCGTCGGGCAGCGGCCTGTGCGCCATCGTCGCCATGCGCAGTGGTGCGCGGCGGGCGACCGCGATCGACGTCGATCCGCTTGCCGCGGCCGCCATCGCGGTCAATGCCCGCGCCAACCATGTCCGCGTCGAGATCGTGGCCGGGGATATCCTCGAGCAGTCGGCCAGCGGCTGGGACGTTGTGCTGGCCGGTGATGTCTGCTACGAAGCCGGCATGGCCCAACGGCTGATGGGCTGGCTGCGGCGGGCGGCGGCTGCGGGGGCGACGGTGCTGGTCGGCGATCCGGGGCGCGGCTACCTGCCCGGTGATGCGCTGGCGCTGGCCGGCTACATCGTGCGCGCCAGCCTGGATGTCGAGGAATCAGAGATGAAGGAGGCGCGCGTCTTCACCCTGCCGCATTAGGCAGTTACGCCTCAGTCGTTACACAGCGGCCTCCCAGACTGGGCCGGTAGCTTGACTCGCATGCCAGCCAATCGACTGCCAAGGCACCGGCGCGCCGCCGTTACCGCGCGCGACCGGGCCATCCGCCGGGTCTCGCGCCTGACCGTTGCGGTGGCGCTCGCCGGCACGGCTGCGTCGGTCGGCTTCGCCGCTCTCGCGGCTGAGACGTATACCGGCGGAACGCCCGCCACCAACGCGCGGGTCAGCCAGCCGCAGACGTCCGCGACCACGCCGCAGACGGTCACGGCGCCAATCCCGATCCAGGTCGCGCAGCCGCCATCGCGCAGCACCGGCCGTGCGCGCGTCACTGCGGGCGGGTCGGGATGACCGTCCACGCCGCGCGCTGGGACGCAATCGGCACCAATGTCCACCTGCTCGTCAACGACGCGCCGCTCGCGCCGGCGCGCGCGGCGCTCGAGGCTCTCATCGATGCCGCCGATCGCAGCTACAGCCGATTCCGCTCGGACAGCGAGCTGGCCCGCGTCAACGCGGCACACGGGCGCGCGCTCGAGGTCGGCGCGCTCTTCGGCCAGGCCCTCGAGGCTGGCCTGCGCGGTGCCCGCCTGACCAGCGGACTGGTCGATCCGACCGTCGGCCGCCTGCTCCGGCTGGCCGGTTACGACGCCGACTTCGCGCTGGTCGCCCGACGCCGGTCGAACTCCCGGCCGGTCGTCGAAGCGATCGCCGGCTGGCTGGTCATCGACTGGGACGCTGAGCGAAGGCGGGTGAGGGTGCCCGCCGGCGTCGAGCTGGACTTCGGAGCCACCGGCAAGGCGCTGCTGGTCGACCTTGGCGCGCAGGCGGCGCTCGCGGCGCTGCCGCGTGGGGCCGGCGTGCTCGTTTCCGTCGGGGGCGACATCGCCGTAGCCGGCGAGCCGCCGGCAGCCGGGTGGCGGGTACGCATGGCCGAGAACAGTCGTACGCCATGGACCGGCGCCGGCGAGGTGGCCGTGGTGCGTGAAGGTGCCCTGGCCACGTCGAGCACCATGATCCGTCGCTGGCGTGCCGGACACGCCAGCGTCCACCATCTCATCGACCCGCGCACGGGGCGCCCAGCGGACGGCCCGTGGCGCACCGTCAGCATCGCGGCCGCAAGCTGTGTCGACGCGAACATATGTTCCACGGCGGCGATCCTGCTCGGTGAGCAGGCTGCCGGCTGGCTGGCAGAACAGGGCGTCCCGGCCCGTCTCATCGGGCGCGGCGGCGAGGTCGCCTACGTCGGCGCGTGGGCCGAGGCGAGAGCCGCGGCATGAACGATCAATTGCTGTGGTTTGCCACCCGCGGTGCCGGGATCGTGTCGCTGATCCTGCTGACCGGTGTGGCGGTACTCGGGCTGCTCTCGGTCGCCGGTTGGCAGCGTCCCGGCTTCCCCCGTTTCATGTCGGCTGACCTGCACAACAACCTCGCCCTGCTGTCGGTTGCCTTCGTTGCCGTCCACGTCGTCACCGCGGTTGTCGACCCCTTCACCGCCCTTGGCGTCGCGGCTGCCACGATCCCGTTCGCGTCTTCCTACCGGCCGCTGTGGGTCGGCCTCGGCGTCATCTCCGTCTATGCCTTCATTGCCATGATCGCCACCAGTCTGCTGCGCGAACGGATCGGGCAGCGAGCCTGGCGGGCCGTGCACTGGCTGGCGTACGCCGGCTGGCCAACGGCCGTGGCACACTCGCTCGGGGCCGGCAGTGACGCTTTCGCGGGCTGGTTTCTACTGATCACCGCCGCCTGCGTCCTCGCAGTCGCCCTCGCGCTGGCGACACGCATCTGGCTCGGTGGTGCCCGGCGGGCCGAACTCGCTCTGGTCGTCGCCGAATCGCGCCTGCCCACTCCATACGTCGAGCGGCCTGGTTGACATGGACGCGCGACTGCTGGCCGGCCCGCCGCTCAATAGCGGGGCCGAAACGCTTGACGATCACCTCGCCCGGCTGGGTATGTTGCCGCGGTACGGAGAGGCACTGACTGACGAAGTTGTTGCAAGCGGGCTGCTCGGCCGCGGTGGCGCAGGCTTTCCGGTGGGCCAGAAGTGGCAGAGCGTGGCGCAGCGCGCCGATGGCGACGCGCGGCTGCTGGTCAACGGGGCGGAGGGTGAGCCGCTGAGCGCCAAGGATCGGACGCTCATGAGCGTGCGCCCACAACTGGTACTCGACGGCGCCCTGCTGGCGGCCGACGCGGTCGGCGCGCGCCAGATCGTGCTGTACGTGGGGGAGGGCCATCACACCGCTCGCAACGCCCTCGTCGCCGCGCTACAGGAGCGCCGGGGCACGCGCGCTCGGCCGCGCGTCCCGGTGCGACTCGTGACGGCACCGGACGCTTACCTGGCCGGTGAGGAATCGGCCGCCGTGCACCGAGTCAACGACGGCGACGCGCGGCCGACGACCGTGCCGCCACGGCCCTACGAGAGCGGCATCGACCGACGGCCGACGCTCGTCCAGAACGTCGAGACGCTCGCCCACGTGGCGCTCATCGCGCGTTTCGGCTCCGAGTGGTACCGATCAGCAGGCCGCGCCCGCACGCCGGGCACCGCACTGGTCACCGTTCACGGGGTCAGCCGCCCCGGCGTGCGCGAGATCGAGTATGGGACGCCCCTGGCGGCGGTCGCGGCCCTAACCGGTGTACAGCAATCATCGGTGACGGCTGTCCTCCTGGGCGGCTACTTCGGATCCTTTGTCGCGGTCGAGCGCGCCTTTGATCTGGCGCTGGACCCCCTCGCCATGCGCGCCCAGGGACTCACGCTCGGCGCCGGCGTGGTCGCCTTTCTCGAGCGTGGCGAGTGTGGCGTGGCGGCCACCGCGGGCATTCTCGAGTACATGGCATCGCAGAGCGCAGCCCAATGTGGGCCATGCGTGTTCGGCCTGCGGGCGATCGCCGACGCCGTCGTGGCGATTGCCCAGCGGCGTGCGCTGACCGACGAGATCGAGCGCGTCGAACGCTGGCGCTCGCAACTGGTCGGTCGCGGTGCCTGTCATCACCCCGACGGCGCCGCAACCCTTCTGGGGTCGGCGTTCGCTGCCTTCGACGCCGATTTTCTGGCGCACGTCACCAAGCGCACCTGCGTGACGGGATCGGCGCGAGCCGCGCCCGGGCTGGCAGTGGCGGCATGAGCGGCTTGGCCATGCCGGCCGCCGGTCGGAGTCGGCTGCTCGTCGACCGTATCGCCTGCGACGGACGCGGCCTGTGCGCGGAGTTGTTGCCCGAGCTGATCGAGCTCGACGACTGGGGCTATCCGATCGTCAGCTTGCCCGACGTGCCCGACCAGCTGTTGCCGCTGGCCCGTCGCGCCGCGGCGGCCTGTCCTCTGCTCGCGCTGCGGATCGTCGCTCGAACACGATCCGCGGCATCCTGAGCATGAACGAGGTCCAGGCCGGGGCCATCGCGCTCGACATGAGCACGATCGTCGCGCTCATCGGCTGTGTGATCATCGAGTTCATCGTCCTCGCCGCGCTACGCATGTTCCGGCCCGCCGGAGTGGCCTAACGGGGGGCAACTCGGCAGTTCCATCGTGGGGCCGGTGGCGGTGAGATAATCGGCGTCCATCATGAAGGAGGGCGCCGTGACCGCCACCGGCCTGTCAGCCTCGCCGGCCGAATATCGCAAGCGACTCAAGGCGCAGCCCGACGAGCAGATCGACGCCTGGGCGACCGAGTTGATGCGCGACATTTCCATCCGCCACGGTGTACGCCACGTGCTGGGCAACCTGCGCTCCGCCTTCGGCGCGGATGATCGCCGACTCGAGCAGATCTATGCCCGCGGTGGCGGACCGCTGGCGGCCATCGGCCGAACGGACGACGGGCAATTGATGGTTCCGGCCATCTCGCTGCAGTACTTCGTCACCGGTGCCCACCAGGTATTCGGTGACGCGCGTGACCGGCTGATCACGTATCTCGTCAAGAACTTCGACGAACTGATCTACATCTAGGGCGGCGGCCCGTGCAGCACGCGCTGGCCTCCATCCGCGTCGTCCACCCGTTCCCGTCGCTCCTCAATGCCGCCCTCGTGGCAGCCCTGGCCACGCTGGCGCTCGCACGCTCGGAGAACGCTGCGGCGGTCATCATGGTGCCCGGGGCGCTCGCGTTGGGCATGCTCGGACTGCAGTTCTGCATCGGTGCCGCCAACGACGTGCTGGACGCGCCGCGCGACGCGATCTCCAAGCCGTCCAAGCCGATTCCGCGTGGCCTGGTCAGCCGGCGGGTTGCCATCGCGGTGGCCGTCGTGGCCGGCGCTGGGGGCCTCGCGGTGGCGGCCTCTTTCGGCGCGCTGGTGCTGCTGATGGCGGTCGTGATGCTCGGCGCCGGGCTGGTGTACGACGCGTGGCTGAAGCCGACCCCGTTCGCGTGGCTGTGTTTCGCCGTGGCCTTCCCGATCCTGCCGGTCTATGCCTGGTACGGAGCAACCGGCGCGTTACCACCGCATTGGCAGGTGCTGTTGCCCGTCGCTGCGCTGGCCGGCCCCGGACTGCAGCTGGCCAACGGCCTGGTTGATCTCGAGGGCGACCGCGTCGCCGGACTGGCGACGCTGAGTGTCCGCCTCGGGCGGAGCCGTGCCATCACGCTGATGGCCGGGCTGATGGTGGTCATCCACGTGCTCGCGTGGTCGACGCTCGGGTCCGTGAGTGCGGCACCGGTGGCGCCGCTGGCCGTGGTCGCGCCCGCTTCCGCGCTGGCGCTGCTCGGCGTGATCCTCAGCTCACGGGCGGCGATGCCGGCCCGCGAGGCGGGCTGGCAGGCGCAATGCCTGGCGATCGCAATGCTGGGCGTGGGCTGGCTGCTGGCCGCCTAGTGTTCGATACCGCGTCCGCTGCGGACGACGGTGATGGCGTTCTCGAGGCGCAACTTGGCGATCATCAGGTATTTCGCCAGGTTGGCGCGATCGACCTCGCCGATGTCGGCCAGCAGGGCCGGCGAGCCGAGCACATCGCCGAGCATCTCGAGTGCTTCCGCCAGCGATTGCTTCGCCGTTACGAGGGCGTTGTCGCCGGCTGGTGCCGGGCGATGTGACGCCAGGCGCGCGACCTCGTCGCCGGTCGCGGCGCCTTCGTCGGCTGCCGGCTGGTCGGCCGTCGCGCTCGGCGCCGGCTGGCGGGTGACGTGGCGTCCCTCGATCTTCTCGCGCAGCTTGACCAGGCTGAGTTCCCCGGCGGCGACCTGCTCGGCCAGCCGGCGCCGCTTCCTGGGGTCGTCGACCTTGAGCAGCTCGTAGGCATGCGACAGCGTGTCTTTGCGTAAAGACACGAGCTGCTTGATTTCGGTCGGGGCGCCGGCCAGGCGTAGCCGATTCTCGATGTAGCCCTTGTCCTTGCCCAGCTTGTGTGCCAGCCGGCGAACGCTGTAGCCGTGTTCACTGGTCATGCGGTCATAGATCATCGCCTCCTCCAGCGGCGAAAGGTCTTCGCGCTGGAGGTTCTCGATGATGCCGATTTCGAGGGCCGTGTCATCGTCAAGTTGCTCGATGAGCGCGGGTATCTCGGCCAGGCCGGCCGCGCGCGCGGCGCGCCAGCGTCGCTCACCGGCGACGAGCTGGTAATGATGTGGCTCGCCGTTGGGGCGAACGAGCACGGGCTGCAGAACTCCGTGCTCACGGATCGAGGCCGCCAGCTCGGCCAGCGCCGACTCGTCGAAGTTCATGCGCGGCTGGTCAGGATTGGGCGAGATCCGGTCGAGCGGGACGTTGCGCACGCCCGCGGGACGCGCGCCCGATTCGGGCGACAGCAGGCTGAGGATGGCTGGTGGCAGCTCGCGCTCTTCTTCTGAAAGCCGGCGTGCGGCGGTCCCGCGGAAATCCGGTCTAGCCAAGCTCGATCACCTCCCGTGCCAATCCCCGATATGCGCGCGCCGCGTCAGTGTTGCTTGCGTATGACGTCACCGGCCGCCCGACCAGCGGCGCCTCGCCCAGCCGCACCGTCTGCTTGATCATGTTTTCGAAGATGTGATGGTTGCCCATGTCGCGCAGCTCCTGAAGCATGTCGCGGCCGAGCAGGGTCCGGCCGTCGTAGAAGGTCGGCAACAGACCCAGCACGCGCAGCCTCGGGTTGAGTCCCTTGGCGCGAATCTGGTTGATCACGTTGGTCAGTGCAGAGAAGCCCTTGAGCGCGTAGTACTGGGTCTGGACCGGAATGATCACTCCGTCGGCCGCGACCAGCGCGTTAAGTGTCAGCAGGCCGAGCGTTGGCGGGCAGTCGATCAGCACGTAGTCGTATAGGGCGACGGCCGGCGACCCCTGGAGCGTCTCGCGCAGCGCCTGCTCGCGGCCGATTGCGCTGAAGAGCACGTTCTCGGTCGCCGACAGGTCGATGGTCGCCGGGGCGACGTCGACGCCGGTGGTCTGGGTGGGCAGGATGATGTCGTCGATGCTCACCTCGGAGTCGATCAGTACCTCGGCCATCGACTGCTCGACGTTGCGCATGTTGATACCCAGGCCAACGCTCAGGTTGGACTGCGGATCCATATCGACGCACAGGACGCGATAGCCCTGTTCCGCGAGTGAGCCGGCAAGATTGATGGCGGTCGTTGTCTTGCCGACGCCGCCCTTCTGATTTGCGATGGCGATGATCATGGCCGCACGACCGTTACCCCTCTGCGCTGACAACCAGGTCAATCTAGCAAGAAAGCGCCGCCGGACGCACCTTGGTTATCCACAGCTTGAGGAAGTTGTTCACCGATTCTGTGGACATCTGGCGTTGCTACGATAGGCGGACGCCGTAGATCAGCCGTCCGCCGGAGGCCCAACCGTGTCATCCCAGCGCCCAGAAATCGAGCGGCTGCTGTCGCTGCGCGAACAGGCGCGCGAAGGTGGCGGCAGAGACCGCATCGCGCAGCAACACGAACGCGGCAAGCTGACCGCCCACGAGCGAGTGGAGCTCCTGCTCGATCCGGAGTCGTTCGTCGAGTTCGACGCGTTCGTAACTCACCGTGCAACCGACTTCGGCCTCGATCGCCAGCGCTATCTGGGTGACGGTGTGGTGGTCGGCCACGGAACCATCGCCGGCCGGCTGGTGTTCGTGTTCAGCCAGGACTTCACCGTCTTCGGCGGCTCGCTGTCCGAGGCACATGCCGAGAAGATCTGCAAAGTGATGGACCTGGCGGTGCGCGTCGGCGCGCCCATCATCGGGCTCAACGATTCCGGTGGGGCGCGCATCCAGGAGGGAGTCGTCTCGCTCGGCGGTTATGCCGACATCTTTCTGCGCAACACGCTCGCGTCCGGGGTCGTGCCACAGATCTCGCTGATCCTGGGTCCCTGCGCCGGCGGCGCGGTGTATTCGCCGGCGATCACCGACTTCACCATCATGGTCGACGGCACCAGCTACATGTTCGTCACCGGCCCGGAGGTGGTGCGCAGCGTGACCCACGAGGAAGTTGATCGCGAGCGCCTGGGCGGTGCCTCGGTGCATACGACGATCAGCGGCGTCGCGCATCTCGCCGCGCACGACGAGGCGCAGGCGATGGAGTTGTGCCGCGCGCTGCTCGCGCACCTGCCCCAGAACAATCTCGAGCGACCCGGTCTCCGGCCAACGAGCGACCCGGCCGATCGCGCCGATGCCCACCTGAACGACGTCGTGCCGGCCGACCCGGCGCAGCCCTACGACATGCACGACGTGATCATGCGGGTGGTCGACGACGGTGATTTCCTGGAGCTGCAGCCGGCCTGGGCGGCGAACATCATCGTCGGCTTTGCGCACCTGGGTGGGCGCAGCGTCGGCGTCGTTGCCCATCAACCGGCGGTACTCGCCGGGGCACTCGACATCGATGCCTCGGACAAGGCGGCACGTTTCGTGCGCACCTGCGACGCGTTCAACGTCCCCCTGCTGACGCTGGTCGACGTGCCCGGCTTCCTGCCCGGCGTGGGCCAGGAACACGGCGGCATCATTCGCCACGGCGCCAAGTTGCTGTACGCGTATGCCGAAGCGACGGTACCCAAGGTCACCGTGATCACGCGCAAGGCCTACGGTGGTGCGTACGACGTCATGAGCAGCAAGCACATCCGTGGCGACGTCAACCTTGCCTGGCCGAGCGCGCGTATCGCAGTGATGGGCGTCGAGGGTGCGGTGAACATAATCTTCCGCGACACGATCGCGCGCGCGAGCGAGCCGGCGGCGGAACGTGTGCGCCTGGCAGCCGAGTACGAGGAACGTTTCGCGAATCCGTACGTTGCCGCCAGCCGCGGTTACGTCGACGATGTGATCATCCCCGCCGAGACGCGATCGCGGGTCATTTCGGCGCTGACGATGCTCGATGGCAAGCGCCAGACCAACCTGCCGCGCAAGCACGGCAACATCCCGCTCTAGCGGCGGTGTCTTTGCGTAAAGACGGTCCCCGGCGTCCGCCCTTCTTCTCGCTGCTCGTCGCCAACCGGGGCGAGATCGCGCTGCGCATCATTCGCGCCTGCCGCGAGCTCGGCATCGAGTCGATCGCGGTGTTCTCGGAGGCCGACCACGATGCCCTGCACGTCCGCGCCGCAGACCGCGCGGTGGCCATCGGCGGTGCCGCGCCGCGCGAGAGCTACCTGAACCTCGACGCGATCATTGCCGCGGCCCACGCCACCGGTGCCCAGGCACTCCATCCCGGCTACGGCTTCCTGTCGGAACAGCCGGCGCTGGCCGAGGCATGCCTAGCGTCCGGGATCACGTTCGTCGGACCATCGCCGGAAACGCTCGCCCAACTCGGCGACAAGCTCGCCGCACGCGCCCGGGCCCAGGGCGCCGGCGTGCCGGTGGTGCCGGGCACGTTCGAACCCACGGACCCGGCCGCCGATTCGCGCGAACTCCTCGGCGCCGCGCAGCGCATCGGCTTTCCGTTGATGGTCAAGGCCGCGGCGGGCGGCGGCGGGCGGGGCATGCGCCGCGTCGACGCGCCGGCCGAACTGGCCGGCGCCCTCGCCTCCGCTTCGCGTGAGGCCGCCGCCGCCTTCGGCGACGGCGCCGTCTACCTGGAGCGCTACGTCGAGCGTGCGCGTCACGTCGAGGTCCAGCTGCTCGGCGATGCCTACGACCACGTCGTCGCGCTTGGCGAACGTGACTGCTCGGTCCAGCGCCGGCACCAGAAGCTGGTCGAGGAGGCGCCCGCGCCAGGCCTGGATCAAGACCGTCGCCGGCAGCTGCACGAGCTCGGTGTCGCGGTCGCGCGGACGGTTGGCCTGCGCAACGCGGCAACTGCCGAGTTCCTGCTCACTCCCGAGGGTGAGTTCTGGTTCCTCGAGGTCAACGCTCGGCTGCAGGTCGAGCATGGTGTGACCGAGCTCGTGACCGGGCTCGACCTCGTACACGAGCAGCTATGGCTGGCGGCCGGGCAGCCACTGTCGGAGGCCGTCCGGGCAGCCGCGGCAGCGGCGCACCAGCCGTCCAGGCATGCGCTCGAGATCCGCCTGAGTGCCGAGGATCCGGCACACGAATTCGCCCCGGCGCCGGGCATTATCAGTCGCTGGCGAATGCCGGCCGGCCCGGGCGTGCGCGTCGACGCGGGGGTGGAGGAGGGGAGCACGGTCAGCCCCGACTACGACCCCCTGCTGGCCAAAGTGCTGGTGGTCGCCGCTGATCGCGCCACGGCGCTGGCGCGCATGGGCAGGGCGCTCGGCGAGGTGGAGGTTGGTGGCCTCCAGACGACGCTGCCGTTCGACCGCTGGCTGTTGACGCGGCCCGAGTTCACCGCCGCGGCCGACCTGTCGACCGACCTGGTGGCGCGGCTGTGGGATCCCACAGCGCTCCTCTTGGCTGCGGCACTCCGGGCGGCGGAACTCGCTGCGGCCGCCGAACAGGGGTCTGCGCCGCGCCGACTCACTGCGCAGGACAGCGACGGCGCAGGCGAAGGCACAGGCGCCGGCGCCGGCGCACGCAGCGACGCCAGGGCGGGTCGAGGGTCCGAGACCTGGTGGCGAGCGGGCGTCGCCGAGGCGACCGAGCAGCGATGAGCGCTCGACGCGCAACCGTCCGCGTCTCGGTGCCGGCGGTGCCCATCGAGGTCCAGCTGCGACCCGAGCAGATCGACGAGGTGACGCCGCTTGGCCAGGGCGAGCGAGTCGAGTACCTTGCGGCGCTGAGGCAGGACGGCGTTCGCCGCTATCGCGTGACCGTCGATGGCTGGTCGCTGGAAGTCCGCGTGGAGGCGGCGCGCCGCGCCGAACTGCGCGAGCGGGCGGCGCGCGCCGCGGCCGAGCACCAGCCCCACACGCGCCTCGCGTTGCGTGCCCAGATTCCCGGGCGGGTCGTGCGCGTGTGGGCGGAACCCGGGCAACAGGTCGAGCAAGGCGAGAAGCTGCTGGCGATCGAGGCGATGAAGATGGAGAACGAGGTACGTGCCCCGCGCGCCGGGATGGTGGAGGCGGTCCATGTCGAGCTGGGCGGCCGGGTCGAGCGTGACGACGAGCTGCTGACGCTGGCCTAGGGCGGGACGACGCCCGCCCAGCACGTAGACTGGCGGACACGCATGGACGACAAGCACGAACGCCGATTCGTCACGACCAGTGACATCGAGGTCGAGCCGCTGTATTCCGCTGCTGACCTGGACGGCTTCGACCCCGCGCAGCAGCTCGGCAAGCCCGGCGAGTACCCCTTCACGCGGGGCGTGCAGCCGACGATGTACCGCGGCCGTCTGTGGACCATGCGCCAGTACGCCGGCTTCGCCACCGCGGCGGAGACCAACCGGCGCTTCCGATACCTGATCGCGCAGGGCCAGACCGGGCTGTCGGTCGCCTTCGACCTACCCACCCAGATGGGTTACGACCCCGATGCGACTTCGGCGTTGGGCGAGGTGGGTCGCGTAGGCGTACCGGTCAGTTCGATCGAGGACATGGCCGTACTGCTCGACGGGCTGCCGCTCGGAGAGCTGACGACGTCGATGACGATCAACTCCACGGCGGCCATCCTGCTCGCCTTCTACGTTGCTGTCGCCGATGAGCGGGGGATCCCACGCGACAGGCTGGGCGGCACGGTCCAGAACGACATCCTCAAGGAGTACATCGCACGCGGCACCTATATCTATCCGACGCAGGCCTCAATGCGCCTGGTAACGGACATCTTCGAGTTCTGCGCGCGCGAGCTGCCGCGCTGGAACACCATCTCGATCAGCGGCTACCACATGCGCGAGGCGGGCGCCACGGCCGCGCAGGAGCTGGCCTTCACGCTCGCCGATGGCATTGCCTATGTCGATGCGGCGCGCTCACGCGGGCTGGACGTCGATGTCTTCGGCGGCCGCCTGTCGTTCTTCTTTGCGGCATGGAGTGACCTGTTCGAAGAGGTCGCCAAGTTTCGCGCCGCGCGGCGGATGTGGGCGCGGATCATGAAGGAACGCTTCGGCGCGCGCGAGCCACGCTCGATGATGTGCCGCTTCCACGTCCAGACAGCGGGCTCCAGCCTGACTGCGCAATCGGTCGACAACAACGTCGTGCGCACGACGCTCGAGGCACTTGCCGCGGTGCTCGGTGGCGCCCAGAGCCTGCATACCAACGCGCGCGACGAGGCGCTCGCGCTGCCCACCGAGGGCGCCGCTCGACTGGCGCTGCGCACCCAGCAGATCATCGCCTACGAGTCCGGCGTAGCGGCGACGCCCGATCCGCTCGCAGGCAGCTACTACGTCGAGCGTCTGACCGACCAGCTGGAGGCTGCCGCGAACGAGTACCTGGCCGAGATCGACGCCATGGGTGGTGCGCTGGCGGCTGTCGAGGCCGGCTACCAGCAACGCCAGATACAGGAAGCGGCGTACCGCGTCCAGCGCGAGATCGAGTCGGGCGATCAGGTCGTGGTGGGCGTCAACCGCTATCGCGACGACGAGCTGCACTCGCCCGAGCTGCAGCGGATCGACCCGCGTGCCGAGCAGCAGCAGGTTGAGCGGGTACGCCGGCTGCGCGCCGAGCGGGATGAGCGCGTATGGGCAGCAGCGCTGGCCGAGCTCGAGCACGCCGCGGCAGGGAGCGCCAACCTGCTGCCGTACGTCATCGCCGCGGTCAAAGGGCATGCCACGCTGGGCGAGATCAGCGACCGGCTGCGCATCGCCTTCGGCGAGCACCGTGAGCTGATCACCGTCTGATGGCCGAAAACGGACACTCGTTCGGTGTGCCACTCTCGGCGCCGACGCGAGTCCACCACGTGGCCATCGTCGTCCGCGACCTGGACTCGGCGCTCGGCGTCTACCGCGATCAACTTGGCCTGCCGCTCGATGTCCTGATGCCCATCGACAGCGACGGCGTGCGCATCGCCTTTCTGCCTGCCGGCGAGTCGAACATCGAGCTGGTCGAACCAACTGATCCGGGCACCGGCGTAGCACGCTTCCTGGAGTCGCGCGGAGAGGGCTTTCATCACGTCTGCCTGGAGGTCGACGATGTCGCCGACGAACTCGCGCGGCTCGCGGCAAGCGGGATCGAGCTGATCGACAGGGCGCCGCGGCGCGGGGCGGAAGGCCCGGTCGCCTTCATCCACCCGCGCTCCTGCCACGGCGTCCTGGTCGAGCTGATCGAGGCACCCGGTGGACCGGCCTGGGCGGCGCTCGGCATGGCCGCGGGGAAGGAGGGTTAGCGCCCTGGATTGGCTGCTGCCGCAGAAGTTCATCCACATCGCGTCGGCGATCGTCGCGGTCGGCGCCAACGTCACCTACGCCTACTGGCTGCGCCTGGCCGGCAACGACATGGACCGCCTGACCTACACGATCAGCGCCATTCGCGGGCTCGACTCGCGCGTCGCCAACCCATCCTCCGCGGCGTACCGGGCCGCAGCTCTCCGTAGCAACCTGCTCGGGATGCTCACCATCGCGATCGTGGTGATCATCCTCGTGCTGATGGTCTTCAAGCCCGGCTGAGCGATGCCTGGCGAACTGCCGATCGGCACTGTCACCTTCCTGTTCAGCGATATCGAGGCCTCGACGCGGCTGGTGACGGACCTGGGCACGGCCTATCCCGACGTGTTGCGGCGTCATCACGCGATCTGGCGCGAGGTAATCGCCGCCGCCGGCGGTGTCGAGGTCAAGACCGAGGGCGACGCCTTCTTCGTCGCGTTTCCCCTGGCGCCGGCCGCCGTCGGCTGCGCCGTCGCGGCGCAGCGGGCGCTCGCGGCAGAGAAGTGGCCGGAGGACCATGCCGTCCGCGTGCGGGTCGGTCTGCACTCAGGCGAGGGTGTCCTGTCGGACGGTGACTATGTCGGGCTCGACGTGCACCGCGCGGCGCGGGTTGCGGCGGCCGGCCATGGCGGTCAGGTGCTGCTCTCGGGTACGACACGGGCGCTTGCCCATGGCTCGTTGCCGGCGGGGGTTGCGTTACGCGAGCTCGGCGAGCATCGCCTGAAGGATCTCCCCGAGGCGATCGCCCTGTACCAACTTGTCATCGATGGCCTGCCATCCGACTTTCCACCGATCCGCTCGCTCGGCCGGGGCAACCTGCCCGAGCCGTTGACCAGCTTCGTAGGCCGCCAACGGGAGATCGAGGAGGTCGGCGAACTGCTCGGGCGAACGCGACTGCTGACGCTGACCGGACCCGGCGGCACGGGCAAGACGCGACTGTCGCTCGAGGTGGCGCGCGCGAGGGAAGACGAGTTTCCCGACGGCGCCTGGTTCGTGCAGCTCGAGACGGTCAGCGACGCGGAGCTCGTGCTGCCCGCGATCAGCCGCGCGCTGGGCGTGCGCGAGGAGACGGGTCGACCACCCGGCGACGTTCTCGCGGAGGCGCTCGCTCGGCGTCGCCTGCTCCTTGTGCTTGACAACTTCGAACAGGTCGTTGCCGCGGCACCGGCGATCCGTTCACTGTTGAGCGCCGCGCCGGCGCCGCGCGTGCTGTGTTCCAGCCGCGAGCCACTGCGCATCAGCGGCGAGCAGGAATATCCCGTGCCGCCGCTCGATCGGCAACCAGCCGTGGACCTGTTCATCGAGCGTGCGCGCCAGGTCCGTCCCGGCTTCGATCCGGGCGCCGACGAGCTGGACGAAGTCCGCCAGATCTGTGCCGCGGTCGACGACCTGCCGCTGGCCATCGAGCTCGCCGCGGCGCGTGTCCGTCTCTTCGCGCCGGCAGCATTGCTCGCTCGGCTGGACGACCGGCTGGCGGCGCTCCAGTCGTCCAACCGCGATCTACCTGAACGCCAGCGCACGCTGCGCGGCGCCATTGACTGGAGCTACGAGCTGCTCGACGAGGTGGAGCGAGAGGTCTTCACTCGGCTGGCGGTGTTCGTCGGACCGGCGGCGCTCGAGGCCATCGAGGCGGTCGTCGACGCGCCCGGGGAGATTGGCGACGTAGTCGCCAGGGTCGAATTGCTGGCCGACAAGAGCCTCGTGTTTGCACGCGAGGGGCAGGCCGGTGAGCCGCTGTTCGGGATGCTGGAAACGATTCGCCAGTATGCGGCCGAGCTGCTCGCGCGCTCACCCGAGCGCGAGGCACTGCGCCAGCGTCACCTTGACTACCAGCTCGAGCTGGCCGAGCGGATGGAACCGGAACTGCTCGGCAGCGACCCGGCGACTGCCTTCGACCGCCTGGAGTTGGGCCACGGCGACGCGCGGGCAGCCATCGAATATGCGCTCGAGTCGGGCAAGGTGGCAGCCGGGCTGCGCCTGGGCGGAGCGCTGTGGCGCTTCTGGCAGCAGCGCGGCCACCTGGCCGAGGGCCGTGAAATGCTGGAGCGCCTGCTCGCTGCGCCGGGGGCGAGAGACGATCCTGCCGCTCGGGCGCGGGGCCTGACGGGCTACGGCGGCGTGATCTACTGGCAGGGCGATCATGCCGGCGCGCGGCGGGTCTACGAGGAGGCGCTCGAGCTGTACCGCGCTGCCGGCGACGACGCCGGAGTGGCGGCGGCGATGTACGACCTGGCCTTCACCGTGGCCATAGCTCGTGAGATCGACACGGCGATGCAGCTGCTCGAACAGAGTCGGGAGCTTTACCAGCGGCTCGGCGATGAGCGTGGTGAGTTGCGCGTGCTGGACGGCATCGCCGCGACGGCGCTCGTCGCGCGCGACTTCGAACGGGCGCGCGCTGAGGCGGAGAACGCGGTCGCGGAATACCGCCGGATCGGACTCAGGTTCAACCTCGCTGATGCGCTCGGGCTGGTCGCCTCCGTGGCGCTGATGCAGGGCGATTCTGCCGCTGCCCGCCGGGCGCTGGCCGAGGGTGTCGCGGTAACGCGTCTGATCGGCGACGTTTCGGCTCGCGCCGCCATCCTGCAGTTCGGCGCCAGCCTGGCCGTGGCCGAGGACCGGCCGGTGGACTCGGCGCGGCTCCTCGGGGCGTTGCAGGCACTGCGCGACCGCGGCGAGCCGTTCTTCACGCCGGCAGAAGTGTTCGGGCTGCCGGATCCGGAACCGGCCACCCGCGAGAAAATGGCGGCCGAGGAATTCGAGGTCGCCTGGGCAGAGGGGCGGACCTGGTCGATCGACACGGCGCTCGACCACACAACGTAGCCCGCCGGCGCGGGCGCAGCGGCCGGTCAGGCGTGCTTCAGATCTTGTCCCACTCGACCATCAGCAGATCCGGGTTCGCCGCCGCGTAGCGGACCGGGACGGTCATGCCCTGCTTTAGCTTGAACGACTGCGTGATGGGCACCATCGCCATCGACTTGGGCAGCTTCTTAGGCGCCTGGCCCGGGATGTTCAGCGTCATCTCCATGGCATAGACGCGCTCGTCGCCCTCGATGCGGCCGGTGTCTTCGAGGGAATCAACGGTCGCCGTCGCCTCCAGGCCGCTTGTACGCAGGTAGTTGCGCAGCTGCTCGACGGTGTAGTTCGCCTGTCCCGCCATGGCGAAGGGTTGGGCGACCCCCGGGACCCCGCTTGCCGCGAGCGCCGCCTGGACCTGGCCAAGGCTCTCGTCGACGCTGCCCGTCGCCGGTGCCGTGGCGGACGGTTGCATCGCAGGTGGTTGCATGGCGGGCGCAGTCATCGGTGCCGCGGCAAATCCGGTGCCATTCCAATCCACCGCCAGGCGTTGCGGATTGGCGGGGTCGACGCGCACCGACAGCGGCGCGCCCGAGGTCAGCCTGCCGAGCAGGATCAGCGGTACGAACTCGTGGTGTTTGGCCTGGTATGGCGCACGGCCGGGAAGATTGACGGTCAGGTCCATTGACACCTGTGGCTGGTCGTTCAGGTACATGCCCGTCTGGGTCAGGCCGGTGATCGTGGCGGCGGCAGGAATGCCCGTCGCCAGCAGGCCGTCGGTTGCCGCCGCGCCGCGCCCGATGACGATGCCGATGACAATCAGGATGGCGCCGACAGCGGCAAAGATGCCGCCCATCAACACCATCCCGCCGCCGGCGTAGGGGATGCCGCCGAGCGTCGGGATCACGATCAATCCTGCGATCAGGAAGATCGCGCCGAGGACTATCAGATACAGGCGCGAGTACCGGCCGAAAGTGGACCCGCTGAACTGCGACATCAGGCCTCCCGCCCGCTTGAGAACACGCGGCAGCCGCGCGAGTCTAGCGAGCCGTCAATGAGCGTGGAAGAGGGTTTGCGCGGGCCGCTGTCAGCCGGCTCGGACGCCAGCCTCGATGAGCAGTTGGGGGATCTGGCTGGGCGCCGCGGCGATGCGCACACCGGCCGCCTCGAGGGCGGCGACCTTGCTCTCGGCGGTGCCCTGGCCGCCGCTGATGATTGCTCCCGCGTGGCCCATGCGCCGGCCGGGTGGCGCCGTCCGGCCGGCGATGAACGCGGCCATCGGTACGCCCTGCATGTTGTCGGCGATCCACTGCGCGGCGCGCTCCTCGGCGTCACCGCCGATCTCGCCGATCAGCACTACCGCCTCGGTCTGCGGGTCGTCGCGGAAGAGCGGCAGGATGTCGATGAAATTCGAGCCGACGATCGGGTCGCCGCCGATCCCGACGCACGTTGATTGGCCGATGCCCGCCTCGGTCAGCGCCTCGACCACCTCGTAGGTGAGCGTTCCTGATCGGCTTACGACGCCAACATGGCCGGGCTTGTGGATGTTGCCCGGGATGATGCCCACCTTGGCCTGGCCGGGCGATGTCGCACCGGGACAGTTGGGTCCGATGAGCCGCGCGTCGTGCTGCTCGACGACGGGGATGACGCGCAGCATGTCGAGCGCGGGGATGTGCTCGGTGATGCAGAAGACGGTGCCGATGCCGGCATCGAGCGCCTCGAGGATGGCGTCCGGCGCGCCGGACGCGGGGACGTAGATGACGCTCGTGTTGGCGCCCGTCTCGCGTACCGCCTGGGCGCACGTGTCGAAGACCGGCACCGGCCGCTCGAGCGCCGTCCGGCCGCCCTTGCCGGGGGTCATGCCGGCCACGATGTTGGTGCCGTAGTCCTGCATCTGCTGGGCATGGAAACCGCCCTCTCGCCCGGTGATGCCCTGCACCAGCAGCCGGGTGTCGTTGCCGACGAGGATGCTCATGCCGAGGCGCCGGCGGCCGCGCCGGTGGCCACCGCCACCGCCCGGCTGACCGCCTCGTCGAGGGACTCGGCCGTGCGCAGGTCGGGATCGCCCGCGTCGGCGAGGATGCGCGCAGCCTCGTCGGCGTTGGTGCCCACGATGCGCACGACCATCGGTACGTGCCGTTCCTGCTGGCGGCGTGCCTCGACCAGGCCGTGGGCCACCTCGTCGCCGCGCGCTATACCGCCGAAGATGTTGACCAGGATCGCCTTGACGTGCGGGTCGTCCAGGATGAGCTTCATCGCCGCGGCGACCTTGTCGGCCTTGGCCCCGCCGCCGATGTCCAGGAAGTTGGCTGGCTGGCCGCCGGCACGTTTGATCAGGTCCATGGTCGTCATCGCCAACCCGGCGCCGTTGACCATGCAGCCGATGTTGCCGTCGAGGCGAATGAACGACAGCCCCTGCTCGCGCGCCGCGACGTCGACCGGGTCCTCCTCGGCGATGTCGCGCATCAGCTCGAGAGCGGGGTGGCGGTCGAGCGCCGAGTCGTCGATGGTGACCTTGGCATCAAGGCACTGCAACACTTCGTGCGGGCTGCCGTCAGGGCCCGGCTCGCGCACGATGGCGAGCGGGTTGATCTCGACCAGGTCGGCGTCGTTGCCGACCATCGTCCGGTACAGGCCCTTGGCAATGGCCACGAAGTCGCGCAGATGGGAGCCGCCGAGGCCGAGCTCGAAGGCGAGCTGACGGGCCTGGTAGTCGAGCAGCCCGAGGTGGGGATGGGCGTACACGTGGTGAATCGCCTGGGGCTTGGTCGCGGCGACTTCCTCGATCTCGACCCCGCCTTCGGCCGAGCCCATCAGCCGCACTCGCTTGGCGCTGCGGTCGAGCACGCACGACAGGTAGAACTCGCTGACGATGTCGGCGGCCGGGGCGACCAGGACGCGGCGCACGGTCGTGCCCTTGATGTCCATGCCCAGGATCTGGCCGGCGACCTGCTCCGCCTCGGCCGGACTGGCGGCCAGCTTGACGCCGCCCGCCTTGCCCCGCCCACCGACGAGTACCTGCGCCTTGATCACCACGCGTCCGGCCGGACCGGCCAGGTAGGGCTGGGCGGCGGCGCGCGCGTCGGCGGCGGTCTCGGCGACCGCGTAGTCCGGTACGGGCAGGCCCTCGGCGAGCAGGAGCTTCTTGGCGTGGAACTCCTGCAGCTTCATGCGCGCCGATTGTAGCCCGCGGCCGGCGCGCGTCCGCCCGTCGAGAATCGGGCGTCACGCATACACTGTTCTTCCCGCGTGTCGCAGGCACTTTGACCTGCGCGTAGGAGGAATTTCGCGCGTGACCTACACCGTCACCCTGATCCCCGGCGACGGGATCGGGCCGGAGCTTGCGGCCGCCACGGTGGGCGTGCTCGAAGCCACCGGCCTGTCGTTCGATTGGCAGCGTGTCGACGCCGGCGAGTCGCAGATCGCCATCCACGGCACTCCGCTGCCCGACGGCGTCCTCGACTCCATCCGCGAGACCAAGGTCGCCCTCAAGGGTCCCATCACGACGCCTGTCGGCGAGGGATTCCGCTCGGTCAACGTCGCCCTGCGCCAGGCGCTCGACCTGTACGCCAACCTGCGCCCGGCACGCTCGATCAAAGGCGTCGAGACGCGCTACCAGGATGTCGATCTGGTGATCGTGCGCGAGAACACCGAGGACCTCTACGCGGGTATCGAGCACTGGGTGGGCGCCGACGCGGCAGAGAGCATCAAGATCATCACCCGCGCCGCGTCGGAGCGCATCGCCCGCTTCGCCTTCGAGTACGCCGTCGGCAACGGGCGCCACAAGGTGACCGCGGTGCACAAGGCGAACATCATGAAGCTGTCCGACGGGCTGTTCCTCGCGAGCTGTCGCACCATCGCGGCCGATTACGAGGGGCGGATCGAGTTCGAGGACCGCATCGTCGACAACATGTGCATGCAGCTGGTCCAGAAGCCTGAGCTGTACGACGTGCTGGTGCTGCCCAACCTCTACGGCGACATCGTCAGCGACCTGTGCGCCGGGTTGGTAGGCGGGTTGGGTGTCGCACCCGGGGCGAACATCGGCGAGCACGCGGCCGTATTCGAACCGGTGCACGGTTCGGCTCCCAAGTATGCCGGCAAGGATGTCGCCAATCCCACGGCGCTCATACTCTCGGGCGCGTTGATGTTGCGCCACCTGGGCGAGACGGACGCGGCCCAGCGCGTCGAGCAGGCGGTGCGCGACGTGATCGGCGAGGGGCGCACCGTGCCGCGCGACCTCGGTGGAAACGCCGGCACGAGAGCGTTCGGCGAAGCGGTCGCCCAACGTGTCGCCGCGCTGCCGGCCCAGCGATGAGCAGGCTGCCCAACCTGCTTCGCTATCGCGGCCGTGAGGGCATGGTCGCGTGGGCCTTCCACCGCATCAGCGGCATCGGGATCTTCGCCTTCGTCGTCCTGCACGTCATCGACATCTACCTCGTCGGCGGCGACCCCACGCTCTACAACGACGTGCTGACGTTCTATGCCAGCCTGCCCGGCCGGCTGCTCGAGGTGACGCTCGGCGCCGCGCTGCTGTACCACGCGCTGAACGGCCTGCGCATCATCATCATCGACTTCTGGCCGGCGATGACCGTCTACCACCGCGTGCTGTGGTGGGGTAGCTGGATCATCTTTGTCTCGCTCGGGGTACCCGGGGCGCTGATCATCCTGCGTCCTGTCTGGCTGCCGCTGCTGCAGCAGCTGGGACTCGCCTGATGCCCGATCCGACGGCTCCCATCGGCGCCGCTTCGCCGGGCCCTGCTTCCACCGGCCCCGCGCCCGAGTCCTCGCCCACTTCGGCCGGCAAGCCGGCCGCACCCGGGCCGCAGATCTCGCCCATCAGCCGCGGCCGGGTACGGCCGGTCGGCTCACGCCGCGAGACGTTTGTCTGGTACCTGATGCGCGTCACCGGCGTAGCGCTCTTCGTGCTCGCTCTGGCGCACTTCTCGATCCTTCACTTCATCTGGGATCCGGCCAACCAGACCGCTCAATTCATAATCGACCAGCGCTGGAACAACATCTTCTGGCGCGGCTTCGACTGGCTCCTGCTGATGACCGTCCTGTTCCACGGCTTCATGGGCGTGCGCACCGTCATCCTGGACTACGTCCGCCACCCGGAGTGGCGCCCGGTGCTGCTCTGGGCGCTCTACATCCTGGGCCTGTCGCTGTTCGTTTTCGGTACGAGCGTGGTGTTGACGCTCCCCGTTCCGGGCGTGTCATGAGCGCGGCCAACAACACGGCCACCAAAGTCCACGAGTACCCCGCCGTCATCGTGGGCGCGGGCGGCGCCGGTCTGTGGGCCGCGCTCGAGCTCGCGCGCAACAACGTCAAGACGGCCGTGCTGACCAAGCTGTATCCGACCCGCTCGCACACCGGCGCCGCCCAGGGCGGCATCTGTGCCGCCCTGGGCAACCAGGAGGAAGACCACCCCGAGTGGCACATGTACGACACGGTCAAGGGCGGCGACTACCTCGTCGACCAGGACGCGGCCGAGATCCTGGCGCGCGAGGCGATCGAGACGGTGATCGAGCTCGAGCACATGGGCCTGCCGTTTAACCGGACGGCAGACGGCAAGATCGACCAGCGCCGTTTCGGCGGCCACACGCGCAACTTCGGCGAGGCGCCCGTCCGCCGTTCGTGTTTCGCGGCCGACCGCACGGGTCACATGATCCTGCAGACGCTCTACCAGCAATGCATCAAGCACGGCGTCGAGTTCTTCGACGAGTACCACGTCGTCGATCTGATCCTCCAGGAGAACGTGACGCGCGGCGTGGTCGCATATCGGATCGCCGACGGCGAGCTGCACGTCTTCCACGCCGGCGCGGTGCTCTTCGCGACTGGCGGCTTCGGGCGCATGTTCCGCATCACTTCGAACGCCTACTCGCTGACCGGCGACGGTTGCGCGCTGGCTTACCGCCGGGGAGTCCCGCTCGAGGACATGGAGTTCTACCAGTTCCACCCAACCGGCATCGTGGGCATCGGCATCCTGCTGTCCGAGGCAGCGCGCGGCGAGGGGGGCATCCTGCGCAATGACCTGGGCGAGCGCTTCATGGAACGCTACGCGCCCACGCTGCTTGACCTCGCGCCGCGCGACATGGTCAGCCGGGCGATGTCCATGGAGATACGCGAGGGGCGCGGCATCGGCGGCAAGGACTACCTGTACCTCGACCTGACTCACCTGGGCAAGAAAGTGATCGACGAGAAGCTGCCTGACATCACCGAATTCGTGCGCGTCTACCAGGGCCTCGAGCCGATCACCCAGCCGGTGCCGGTTACGCCAACGGCGCACTACGCAATGGGCGGCATCCCGACCAATCTCGAGGCGCGGGTGCTGGGTGACGAGCAGGGCAACCTGGTGCACGGGTTGTATGCGGCGGGCGAATGCGCGTGCGTGAGCGTTCACGGCGCCAACCGGCTGGGCACCAACTCGCTCGTCGACATCCTGGTGTTTGGTCGGCGCGCCGGGCGGTCAATGACCCAGGACCTCGCGGCGCTGGCGCACGATCTGCCGCCGCTGCCGCCTGACGCAGCCGACGAGGTCGCCGCCGAGCTGGACGAGCTGCGCAGCCGGCGGCATGGGGAGAGCCCTCACCACGTCCAGGCCCAACTGGCCCAATCGATGACGGATCGCTGCGGTGTGTTTCGGACGCGCACCATCCTGGAAAGCCTGACGCTCGAGCTGCGCGAGCTGCGCGAGCGCTATCGGCACGTGAAGATCAACGATGCGGGCACGGTCTTCAACACGGACCTGCTCGAAACGCGCGAGCTGGGCTACCTGCTCGACTGTGCCGAGGCCACGGTGGCCAGCGCGCTGGCGCGCGAGGAGAGCCGCGGTGCGCACTTCCGCGAGGACTTCCCGGAGCGCAACGACACCGACTGGTTGCGCCACACGCTCGCCTTCCGCGCCGAGGGCGGTCCCGACCTGCGCTACAAGCCGGTCACGATCACCAAGTTCCAGCCCAAGCCGCGCACCTACTGACCGGAAGGCACGAAGGTGACCGGTAACATCGGCAGCAGATGGACGTAGACCTGCGCATCCTGCGCTACGACCCCGAGGCCGACGCCAAGCCGCACTGGGAGCGCTACTCGGTCGCGTCGGAGCCCATGGATCGGGTGCTCGACCTGCTGCATCGGGTCAAGTGGGAGAGCGACGGGCGACTGACCTTCCGGCGCTCGTGCGCGCACGGAGTGTGCGGCTCGGACGCGATGCTCATCAATGGGCGCAACCGGCTGGCCTGCAAGATCCGCGTCGACCAGCTCGGGCGCAAGATCTCGGTCGCGCCGCTGCCCGGCCTGCCGGTCATCAAGGACCTCGTCGTCGACATGGACGGCTTCTTCGCCAAGTACCGCAGCGTGATGCCGTTCCTGGTGAACGACGAGCCGCCGCCCGAGCGTGAGCGGCTGCAGTCGCAACACGACCGCGAGCGCTTCGACGACACCACCAAGTGCATCCTGTGCGCGGCGTGCACCTCGTCCTGCCCGTCTTTCTGGGCGCAGCCGTCGTACGTGGGCCCGGCGGCGATCGTCAACGCGCATCGCTTCATCTTCGACACGCGCGACCACGGTGCCGACGAGCGGCTCGAGATCCTGTCAGATGAAGAAGGCGTGTGGCGCTGCCGGACGATCTTCAACTGCACCGACGCGTGCCCACGCGGGATCAACATCACCCAGGCCATCCTCGAGGTTTCCGGCGCCATCGTGGAGCGCAAGGTCTGAGCCAGTCCTCCGCGGCCGTGTCGCGGATCCTGATCCGATCCGATGGCGCGGCGCGCGGCAACCCCGGGCCGGCCGCGTCGGGCGCCGTGCTGATCGACCTGTCGCGGCCTGACGCGCACGATCCCGACTGCCCACCGGTGGCCGTCATCGCCCGGCCGCTGGGCACCCAGACCAACAACTACGCCGAGTACAGCGGCGTGATCCTCGCCCTCGAGAAGGCGCGGGCGCTGGGCGCGCGCGAGGTCGAGCTCATCCTCGATTCGAAACTCATCGTCGAGCAGCTGTCGGGGCGCTGGAAAGTGAAGCATCCGGCGATTGCGCCGCTCGCCGCGCGGGCACATGAGCTGCTGGCCGGTTTCGAGCCCTGGTCCATTCGGCACGAACCACGGGCAACTAACCGCGCGGCTGATGCGCTGGCCAACCTCGCGCTCGACGATCCAGCTGCGGCCGCCGCTGCCGAAGCGGACGTGGCCAGGCCGCCGTCCAAGCAGCAGCCGGCCGACACGCCGGGCCCAGGCCCAATTGGCAGCGCCAATCTCGGCGCCGCGTGCGCGATCTTTGACGCCCAGGGCCGTGCGCTGCTGGTCCGCCATACCTACGGCCACCGAGATTGGTCGCTGCCGGGCGGCCTCGTGGAGCCCGGCGAATCGCCCCTCGGCGCGGCAGAGCGTGAACTGCGCGAGGAGACCGGGCTGACGCTCAGCGCCGGTCCGTTGACGGGCGTCTACTTCGAACCGGGCCACGACTTCGGGCCGATGCTGCACCTGGTGTTCCGGTGCTCATCGCCAGCCGATGCCGCGCCAACTCCTGAGCCACCGGAGATCGACCGCGTGGGCTGGTACTCGCTGGACGAGCTGCCCACGCCGATCTCCGACTTCACCGTTCGACGCCTGCGCGACGCTCTCGCCGGTAACGCCGCGTTCGGGCTGGTCGCGGCACGCAACTGGCGGTGACCGTCCCCGACGTACATGTCGAGCCGTGGGGGAGGGGTGACCTGTGGCTGATGGAGCGCCTGCTGGGTGACCCGGCCATGACGGTTCACCTGGGCGGCCCGGAGAGTCCGCAGAAGCTCGCCGAGCGGCAGGCGCGCTACGAGCAGCCCGGGTCGCGGCAGTACAAGATCGTTGCCGGCGACCCTGGTGAGGCGGTCGGTGCGGTTGGCTACTGGGAGAAGGAGTGGCGCCGCGGCACTGTCTGGGAAGTCGGCTGGCTGGTGTTGCCCGAGCAGCAGGGCAGGGGGCTGGCGTCGGCGAGCATGCGCCTGCTGTTCGATCTCATAAGTGGTGACGGGACGCACCACCGTTTCGTGCACGCCTTTCCCGCCGTCGCCAACGCGCCGTCGAACGCGATCTGCCGCAAGCTGGGCTTTGAGCTGCTGGGCGAACACGACTTCGAGTACCCGCCGGGCAACTGGCTGCGCTGCAACGACTGGCGCTACGACCTCCACGGTCAGCCACGCTGACAAGATCGTGCCTCGACGCCCAGCAAGAGGAGTCTTTGCGTCCGGGCGGTACGGATCTGTTTGTGCGGCGCAGGTGGCGATCGACGCGCCGTAGTCGGGTAAGCGCGCCTTCGGCAGTTAGAATCAGCCAGCCAGCGAGATGGTCGGACGGTCGCGTGTCCCGTCGGCTCTGAGCCGTTACCGACACGAGGAAAGTCCGAGCTCCGCGACGCAGGGTAGCGGGTAACACCCGTCCGCCGAGAGGCGAGGACCAGCGCCACAGAGACGAGCCGGCAGGCCGGGTGACCGGCCGGGCCGGGTGAAACGGGCAAGCTCTACCTGGAGCAAGGCCAAATAGGAGAGCAGTTCAGGCGCGAGCCTGGCGGGGGTGCGTCGCTCCGCTCTCGGGTCGGCCGCTAGAGACGGCGGGCAACCGCCGTCGTAGATGGATGACCGTCCCCGATCGCCACGATCGGGACAGAACTCGGCTTACAGACCGTCTCGCTGGCTTTGCCTTGACCGCGACCGCGGTCAGTCGGAATCGGGTCGGAAAGTGCCGATCAGGGTGCACTCTTGGCAGAGGGCTCGTGCCGAGTCGAGATCGCCGAGCGCCGGGGGCTCCTCGCGGTCAGGATGGGTGCACGATGCCTGGTACATGGGCAACGCGCGGCCCCGCGCGGCAGTGCTGATGTGGCGGAACGTGCAGCGGCGCAGCGGCTCAGGGGCGGCCGCGGGCGGCCGCCTGCCGATATCTATGGTCCGAGCCATTATCGCCATGCGGGGCAGGGTAGGCGATGACAGGCGGTGCGCCTAGGCACACCTCAGTACTAGAGGTAGCCGCTGGTCGGTAACCGGTGCAGGCGCGAATGCCTATCCGGCGCGGGGTGCCGACCACGCCAGCATGACGCGGCTGCCGCGCCGCAAGCTCCCGACGATTGGCGTCTCTTGCCCTCACTCCACCCCTCGGAGCCCACGGCCCGCATGGCTGGTGCCCATGCTCAGGCCGCCGAGCGCGCGTGAACGTTGCTTGCCCGAGTTTGCCGATGTGATCGGGTCGTTCGCCTCAACGGTGGCCGGGAAGCAGGAAACACGAGATCCGGTGGCGCCTGCTGCCTGTTGAACAGCGTTGGGCCGGAAATAGGGCTTGACGTGGAGCCTGAGCCCACTATCATGCGGCGAAGTGGTCCAAAGTGGATCAAAGTGGGGAGATAGGTGGAACGGTCAGCCGGCCCGATGGCAACTCGCGCCGCGGGTGGTGATGCCGGCCACCACGTCAAGGCTCCGGCCGCGGTCGGACCAGAGGTGTCGGCTTGTTCACCGGTGAGTACCGCCACACGATCGATGCGAAGGGCCGCTTAGCCGTGCCGGCCAGGTTCCGCGCGGATCTCGAGGCGGGCGCCCATGTCAGCCGCTGGATCGACAACTGCGCCGCGATCTTCCCAAACAGGGAATGGCAGAAGCTCGCCGACGGCGTGGCGGACCTTCGCTTTGCCGACTCCGGCGCGCGTGCCTTCTCACGCTTCATCTTCTCCGGGGCCTACGAGGTCGAGCTCGACAAGCAGGGCCGGCTGGTGTTGCCGGCGACGCTGCGCGAGTTCGCCCATCTCGGCTTGGAGGTGATCGTCGCCGGGGCAGGGCAGCACATCGAGCTGTGGCCGCCCGAACGATGGGCCGAGTACAGCGCCGAGCTGAGCAACCCAGAAGTGCTCGCCGCGCGCATCGGCGACCTGGGCATCTAGGCGATGCCCGACTACATGAGCCTTCAGGATCCGCAGGGACCGCGGTCGGCCGCAGCGCACGTGGAGGAAGGGCACGTGCCGGTGATGCTGGAAGAGGTTTTGGAGTCTCTTTCAGCCGCTCCCGGCAGCCTCCAGATAGACGCGACGGTTGGCGGCGGTGGGCACGCCCTGCGGATCCTGAAGGCCAACCAACCTGATGGCTGCCTGCTCGGGATCGACGCCGATCAGGCGGCCATCGCCAGGTCGCGCGCCCGGCTGGCCGAATTCGGCGACCGGGTGACGCTGCGCCAGGCGAACTTCGAAGAGCTCGGCCGGATGGCGCGCGAAACGGGTTTCAGCCCGGCCGATGGCGTGCTCTTCGACCTCGGCCTCAGTTCCAATCAGCTGGCCGACAGTGAACGTTCCTTCAGCTTCAACGCGGACGGCCCACTCGACATGCGCTTCGACACGACCCGTGGTGTGCCCGCCAGTGAGCTTGTCAACGAGCTTGACGAAACGCAACTGGCAGACATCTTCCGTCGCTACGGCGAAGAGCCGCGGGCGCGCCGGATCGCACGCGAGATCGTCGCGCGCCGCCGGCAGCAACCGATCACGACTGGCCGACAACTCGCACAGGTGGTGGCCGCCGTCGCTCCCGCTCCTCCTCGCGGCCGACGGCGCGTCCACCCCGCCACGCGCGTATTCCAGGCACTCCGGATTGCCGTGAACCGGGAGCTGGAGACACTCCCGGTAGCGCTCGCCGCAGCCGCCGAGACGCTGCGCGAGGGGGGGCGGCTGGCGGTCATCAGCTACCACTCGCTCGAGGACCGCATCGTCAAGCGCTTCATCGCGACCGAGCGCAAGGGCTGTATCTGCCCGCCCGGGTTGCCGGTCTGTGTCTGTGGTCGCTCACCGCGCCTGGTGCCGGTCGGGCCGCAGCCGCAGCGACCGCAGCCGCAGGAAATCGCCGCAAATCCGCGCTCTCGAAGCGCGCTGCTGCGAGCCGCCCGGCGGCTGGCGGCATAGGCCAGCGCGAGGAGGCCGCCGATGGGTCAGCGTCACAACGGCCAGCGCCGACGGCACTATGCGCGCCGCCAGCGCGAAGTGCGCGAACGCCGGCCGGCCGGCGTTCAGCCGGAGTGGCCGCTCAACAAAGAATTTCTCGATTGGGGCTTGATCAACCTCGATGTCGAAGATCGTCGCCTGGACGGCCGGCTGGGCGGCCAGTCCAGATGACGGTCATCGGCGGCGCGCGCCCGCTACCCGGCGCGGTTCGATCGCCGGCTCCCGTGCGTCGCACGGACCGACGATCGGCGGGCGCGCGCCCAGCCCCTTTCAGCCGCCCTGCGGCAGTACCTCCGACACGCTTCGGCGTGACCGCCCTGCCTCGTCGCCGGCTATCCAGCCCGACGCGCGCGGGCCGGCGCACCAATCCCATTTCGATCGTCTTTGCCGCGGTGCTGGTGATCATGCTCGTTGGCCTGGTCTATCTCGCGCAGACGATCCAGCTTGCCGCCACCAACTACGCCGTCGACCAGCTTGTGGCCCAGCGCGACGACCTCTACCGGCAGGTGCAGACACTCGAGACGAGCGTCCTGCCGTGGGGTACCGAGGCGAGCGTGCTCGATCACGCCCAGCGCTCGGGCCTCGATCAACTGGCCACCAGGATCCGGTTGCCGGTCCGCTGACCGATGTTCGGTCGAGCGGGAGGGCGGCTGCGGCTGCTGGTACTGCTGAGCGCCTTTGTATTAGTCGCTTCGACCCTCACCCTGCGGCTGGCCTACTGGCAGCTCGGCCAGGCAGATGAGCTGCGGCGGGAGGCGACGGCGCAGCTGGCGACCACTGCCGACGCGCAGGTCCAGCGCGGGCAGATCCTCGACCGCAGCGGCAACGTCCTGGCGACCACCGCCTACCACGACCTGCTGGCGGCCTACCCGGACACCATCGACGATAGCAACACGCGCGTCGAGGTAGCCCAGCGGGTCGCGCAGATCCTGTCCTTCAACGACCAGCAGACGGCCGACCTGGTCGCGAGCTTCAACGCCGATCCGCCACCCTCGTACCTGGTCGTCGCGCACCAGCTGACCGACGCCGAGAGCCAGCTCATCCGCGCCGGAATGGCCGACGGCACGCTTGCCGCGCTCGACCTCGAGCCCCAACCGGTGCGCTTCTATCCGAACAGCGGTGGCGTCCCGGGCACCACCCTCGCCAGCCAGCTGCTGGGCTTCGTGACCGACGACGGCCAGGGGCGCTACGGCGTCGAGGAGGCCGGCCAGACCGTCCTGGTCGGCAGTGATGGGGCGACCGCCGACACCTCGGCAGTGGCGCCGCTGCCGCAGACCGGTGGGACGGTCCAGCTGACGCTCGACGCCGGGCTGCAGCTGAGCCTCGAGAAAGAGCTGTATGCGGCGATGATCGCCGACGCCGCGCCGCGGGTGTCGGCGCTGGTGATGAATCCCTACACCGGTGCCATCCTGGCCTACGGCTCGGTGCCCGGCTACGACGAAAACGACTACGCGGGCGTGGCGCAGAGCGATCCCCAGCTGTTCGCCGACCCGCTCATCGGCCAGGTCTACGAGCCCGGCTCGGTGATGAAGATGTTCACCTCGGCGGCGGCGCTCGAGGAAGGCGTGGTGAACATGAACACGCCCGTACTCGACAGCCAGGCGCTGCACATCGGACCCGATACGGTCCACGACGGCGACCTGACGGGCATGGGCTGGATTCCCTTCCAGGACGTCATCGCCCACTCGCGTAACGTCGGTATGGGTCGCGTGGCGATGATGCTCGGGCCGACGACGGCCGACGCTTCGGCGGTGCTGTACAAGATGTGGCAGCGCTTCGGCCTCGGCCAGCCGACCGGCATCGAGCTAGGTGGCGAGGTAGCCGGGCTGGTGACCGACCCGGCGGTGCAGCCATGGCAGACGATCGACCTCGTCAACCACTCCTTCGGCCAGGGCATGGCGATCACCCCGCTGCAGCTCGCGACCGCCTACTGCGCGATGGTCAACGGGGGACGGCTGCCGCACCCGCACATCTATGAGAGCGTCGACGGAAAGCCGGAGGCAGTGCCCGACTCGCACCAGGTGATCAGCAGCGACCTGTCCCAGCAGCTGACCCAATTGATGGTTCACGTCGTCGACGCCGGCCCGCACTACGCGGTCGAGACGAAAATCGACGGCTACGTGGTGGGCGGCAAGACCGGCACCGCCCAGATCTGGGATACCGCTTCAGGCGCGTGGTTGCCCGATACCTACAACCACACGTTCGTTGGTTTCATCGGCGATCCCGACCCGCAGCTGATCATCCTGGTGCGCATTCATGACACCGAGCCGCACGTGCGCAAGAGCTGGGGCATGACGCTCGAGATGACCTCCAACGAGCTCTTCCGGCACGTCGCGCTCGACGCCATCGCCGCGCTCGACGTCCCGCCGCTGCCCGGCTACGTGCCGCCGTCGCCGGCCGATGCGCCGGCGCCCGCCCGAGGGCCGGCCGGCCATGGCACGCCGGCGCAGCACAGCCCATAGGGCCGCCCGATGCGAAAATGGCCAGCCTTGACTGAGAATCGTCCCGATTCGCGCCTCGTGTTCGAGGCGGCCGACCTTGCGCGCGCCGTGGACGGCGAGATCATCCGGCCGGGTGCGCTGCCAATTCACGGCGGCGCTGTCGACTCGCGCCGCGTCGAACCCGGCAATGTCTTCATCGCGCTGCCGGGCGAACGGACGGACGGTCATCTCTTCCTGGCCGACGCGGCGCACCGGGGGGCCGCGGCGTTCATCGTCTCGCGGCAACCGTCGGAAGCGGATCTGGCCGCGGTGGCCGCGGCGGGGTCGGGGCGCGCGGTGATCCTGGTCGACGACTGCCTCGCCGCGCTGCGCCGGGCGGCCATTGCGTGGCGGGCGCGGTTCAAACCGCTGGTCGTGGGCGTGACCGGCTCGCTGGCCAAGACCTCGACCAAGGAACAGACGGCCGAGGTGCTGTCCGAACGCTGGAGCGTGTTGCGCAACGAGGGCAACCAGAACAACGAGATCGGCCTGCCGCTGACGCTCCTGCGGCTGCGTCCCGAGCACGGCGCGGCGGTGCTCGAAATGGGCATGTACACGCTGGGCGACATCACCGAACTGGCGGCCGTTGCCCGGCCTGCCATCGGCGTGGTCACGGCGGTGCGCAACACCCATCTGTCACGCGCCGGATCGCTCGACGCGATCGAGCGCGGCAAGCGTGAGCTGGTCGAAGCCTTGCCCGCGGGCGGAGCGGCCGTGCTCAATGCCGACGATGAACGCGTGGCGCGTATGGCCGCGCACGCACCGGCCCGCGTGTCGGTGCTGACCTATGGCTTCGATCCGGCGGCCGACGTCACGGCAAGCGACATAGAGTCGGCCGCCGAGCGCGGGATGCGCTTCACGCTGGGCACCACGGCCGGTCGGCGCGAGGTGGCGATTCGCGGGCTCGGCCGGCACAGCGTGCACAACGCGCTCGCGGCGGCGGCGGTTGGCATCGCGGCTGGGCTCGAGCTGCCGGCCATCGTGCGCGGGCTCGCCCGGCCGTGGTCGGCGCCACACCGCTCGCGACTGATCGACGCCGGGGAGTGGCGGTTGCTTGACGACACGTACAACGCCGCGCCTGACTCGATGATCGCCGCGCTCGACACCCTGGCCAGCCTGCCTGGACGCCACGTGGCGGTGCTCGGCGAGATGCTCGAACTGGGCGACACGAGCGCCGCGGCGCACGACCTCGTCGGCGAGCACGCGGCGCGCACCGCCGACGTCCTGGTCGGCGTGGGGCCGGAGGCGGAAACCTATGCCGACGCGGCGCGCAACGCCGGCATGGACACCCGGTCGATCCACGCGGCAGGTGACCGCGCGGCGGCCCTCGCCCTGCTGCGCGACCTGATCCGCCCCGGCGACGTGGTGCTGTTGAAGGCATCGCGTGGCGTCGAGCTGGACCGGTTGGTCGACGAGTTGCTGTCTTGAACATCGCAGCATCGCTCGTCCAGGCGATCCTGCTCACCTTTGCGCTGGTGGTCATCCTGATGCCGCCGTTCGTGCTGGTATTGCGGCGGCTGGGCTTCGGCAAGCGCATCCGCGTCGAGGGTCCCGGCTCGCACCTGGTCAAGGAAGGCACGCCGTCGATGGGCGGCGTCCTGATGATCGCCGTCGTCGGCGCGGCCGCGGTGCTCTTCCACGTCGTCGGCCAGGATGAGTTCCTGGGCCCGCAGACGATCGCGCCGCTGTTGACACTGCTGGTCGTGGGCGGCCTCGGCGCAGCCGATGACTACCTCAATGCGACCACCGGCGAGGGCATCCGCATCCGCCAGAAATTGCTCTGGCAGGTGGTGGTCTCGGGGGCGATCGCGTTCCAGATCCAGCGCACCTACGACGTCCAGACGCTGACCGTTCCGTTCGTCGGCGATGTCTTCATCCAGCCGTGGGTGTACATCCTGTTCGCGGCCTTCGCGATCGTGGCCACGACCAACGGCGTCAACTTCACCGACGGCCTGGATGGCCTGGCCGGTGGCACGCTCATTTTCGCCTTCGTGGCCTACATGATCATCGCCCTGCTCGGTGGCCAGCAGAATCTCGCCATCCTGTGCGCGCTGCTGATCGGGACCCTGCTCGGCTTCCTGTGGTTCAACGTCCACCCGGCGCAGGTGTTCATGGGCGACTCCGGCGCCCTCGCGATGGGTGCCACTCTGGCGGTCATCGGCCTGATCACCGGCCAGATCCTGCTGCTGCCGCTGATCGGCATCATCTTTGTGCTCGAGGTCGGCTCCGACATCGTGCAGATCGCCAGCTTCAAGCTGACCGGCCGGCGTATCTTCCGCATGGCCCCGCTGCACCATCACTTCGAGCTTGCCGGCTGGGACGAAGAGAAGATCACCATGCGCTTCTGGATCGTCGGCGTGCTGGCGGCGATGCTCGGCGTGACTTTCTTCTTCTCGACGTTCGTGCCGGTCAGGTGAGCGCTGTGGCCGAACGACCGGCGCGCATCGAGCTCGACGGCCTGGATCTCGACTCGTTCGCCGGCCGCCCCGTAGCGGTGCTCGGCCTGGCGCGCAGCGGCGTGGCCCTATGTCGTTTCCTGGCCGATCAGGGGGCACTCGTGACCGCCTATGACGCGCGGCCCACTGCGGAACTCGCTGAGCAGATCGGATCGCTCGGCAGGCGGCCGGTGCGGTTGCTGCTCGGCCCCGGAGTCGACCCCGCGGCGGTGCTCGCCGGCGAGGCGCTGGTATGCACCTCGCCCTCGATCAGCAGCCGCTACCCGACCACCGAGCCGCGCCTGCGCGCCGCGCTCGGAGCGCTCGAGGCCGAGGGCCGGGTGCCGGTGGTCAGCGAGATCGACCTCTTCCTGCGCCTGTGTCCGGCACTGACCGTGGGCGTCACCGGGACCAAGGGCAAGACGACGACCAGCGCGCTGTGCGCGGCGGTGCTCGCAGCGGGAGAGGCGCCGGTCCTGCTGGGCGGCAACATCGGCGTGCCGCTCGTGGAGCGGTTGCCCGAATTGACCGGCCGGCATCGGGTGGTGCTCGAGCTGTCAGAGCTGCAGCTGCCGACCCTCTCGCGCGGCACGCTCGTGGCCGTCTACACGCATGTCAGCAGCGATCACCTCGACCGGCACGGATCGATCGAGGCGTATCGCGCGGTGAAGCGCCGGCTGGCTGAGCTGTTGCCGGCCGACGGACGCCTGGTGCTGAACGCCGAGGACGAAGTCAGCGCCGCGTTCGCCGCGGCGACGTCGGCGAGCGTGGTCCGCTATCGCCGCGGCCAGCCGGAGGCTGGCGGCGTTGGCGTGCGCGACGGCTGGATCGTCGCGCGTGGTGTCGAGCGGCTGGCGGCGGTGGGCGGTGGACCGGCGATGACCGGACCCGGCGGCAGGGTACTGGCGCTCGATGACATCTCGCTGCCTGGCGCGCACAACGTGAGCAACGTGCTGGCGGCGGTGGCGGTGGGTCTCAGCTTCGGCATCGCGCCCGACGGCATCGCCGCCGCGGTGGCCGCCTTCCACGGCGTCGAGCACCGCCTCGAACCGGTGGCGACCATCGCCGGCGTCACCTTCGTCAACGATTCGATGGGCACTCAGCCCGATGCGGTCATAGCTGCCCTGCGCAGTTTCGCCCCGCCGATAGTGCTCATCGCCGGCGGCCAGACGAAGAACCTCGACCTGACCGAGCTGTCGGCCGAGGTCACGCGGCGAGCCGCGGCGGTGGTCCTCATGGGCGAAACCGCGGCCGAGTATGCGCGGCTGTTTCGCGCCGCCGGCGCCGGCCACGTCGAGCAGGCGAGCGACATGACCGACGCGGTCCGGCGCGCCAATGTCCTGGCCCGGGAGCTGGCCGGCGGCGGCTCGGCGACCGTCCTCCTCAGCCCCGCGGCGACCAGCTTCGACATGTACGCCGATTACGCGGAACGCGGCCGCGCGTTCAAGGCCGCGGTGGCAGCGCTGGCCGCGCCCGTGCAGGGCGCGCGATGAGTGCCACCGTGCGTCGCCACGCCTCCCGTCGCGTGCCGCAGCCGACGACGCCGCCCAGCCTGCGCGGCCCGCAGCGCGAGCGCCACGAGCCCGACTACGTACTCCTGTTCGTGGTCGTGGCGCTGGCCGCGCTGGGCATCCTGATGGTCTACTCGAGCTCGGGCGTCTCGTCGCTCATCAGCGACAACAACCCGTTTTCGGTGGTCGGCCCGCAGGCATTCTGGGGCGTGCTCGGCCTGGCGGTCATGGTCGTGATGATGCGGCTCGATTTCCGCTGGCTCAGGCTCGTGTCCATTCCGGCGTTACTGATTGCGATTGCCCTGCTGGTGATCGTGCTGCTGCCCGCGATCGGACCCATCAGGCCGGTCGAGGTCGGCGGCTCGACGCGCTGGCTGCAGCTGGGACCGCTGCCGGCGATGCACCCGGCCGAGTTCGCCAAACTGGCGCTGGTCATCTACCTCGCCCACTGGCTGGCGCGTAACGAGCGCAACGTGGCCTCGCTGGTGCATGGCACGCTGCCCTTCCTGCTCATCGTCGGGCCGGTGCTGGTGCTGGTCCTCGCCGAACCCGACCTGGGCACGACCGGCGTCCTGACGCTGACCGCGTTCACAATGTTCTTCGTCGGCGGTGCCAGCCTGTGGCAGTTCGCCGCGCTCGTGCCACTCGGGTCGGCAGCCGTGTGGGCGGCCATTGCGACCAGCTCCTACCAGATGGACCGGGTGCGAGCGTTCCTCGATCCGTGGTCGGACCCGAACGGCATCGGCTACCACACCGTGCAGGGCCTCCTGGCGCTGGGCGTCGGCGGCACGCTGGGCATCGGCCTGGGCGGCAACAACAGCCCCGGCGCGCCCTACCTGCCCAACGCGACAAACGACTTCGTCTTCGCGCTGATCGGCCAGGAGCTGGGCTTCTTCGGCGCGCTGGCGGTGATCGTCCTGTACCTGCTGCTGGCATGGCGGGGGCTGCGCATCGCCATGAACACCCCGGACAAGTTCGGCCGCCTGCTGGCTACCGGCATCACCGCCTGGCTGGCCTTCCAGGCGTTCATCAACATCGCCGTGGTGGTGGTGCTCCTGCCCGTCACGGGTATCACGCTGCCGTTCGTCTCGGCCGGCGGCTCGTCACTGGCGATCAGCTTCGCGGCCGTCGGTATCCTGCTGTCGGTCTCGCGCGAGACGCTGCCCAGAGGTATTTGGAACGATGCGGATCCTGATCGCCGCCGGGGGAACGGGCGGTCACGTCTACCCCGCGCTGGCCGTCGTCCGCTCGCTGCGCGATCGGGCGCCTGACGCCGGCTTCCTCTGGCTGGGCGGCCGGCGCGGTCTCGAATCGACGATCGTGCCCGGCGAGGGCTACCGGCTGCGCCTGCTCTGGCTGCGCTCGCTGCGTACCACCGACCGATCGGCGCACACCATCCTCGATCCGCTCCGCCTCGCGGCTTCATACGGGCAGGCGCTGGCCATCCTGGCCCGCAACCGGCCGGCGGCCATCTTCACCACCGGCGGCTACCTGGCCATTCCGGTCATCGCCGCCGCCGCGAGCCTGCGCATCCCGAGCGTGGTCTGGGAAGGCAACCTCGTCGCCGGCCGCAGCGTGCGCGCGAGTGCGCGACTGGCCACGGCTGTGGCCGTCTCGTTCGCCGAAACATGCGCCGAGCTTGCCGGCCGGCGGCCCTGCTTCGTGACCGGCACGCCGATCCGTTCATTCTCCGGGCACGACCGCGCGTCGGCGCGCGAGACGCTGCACCTGGACGGGCAGCTGCCGGTGCTGCTCGTGTTCGGCGGCTCGCAGGCAGTGCGGCGCTTGAACCGCGCGGTCTGGGACGCGCTGCCCAGGCTGGTCGCTGAGTGCTGCGTGGTCCACCTGACCGGGCAGGCGGCCTACGCTGACGCGCTGCGCCGGCGCGAGGCGCTGCCGGCCGAGCAGCGAGCGCACTATCGCCCATATGCCTTCCTGGGCGCCGAGATGACCGACGTGTTGCTGGCGGCCGACCTGCTCGTCGGCCGGGCCGGCTCGTCGACCCTCGCCGAGGCCGCCGCGGTGGGCCTGCCGATGGTCGTCGTGCCCTATCCCTGGGCGGACGCGCACCAGTCGGCCAACGCGCGCGCGCTGGCCGACGCCGGCGCGGCACGGATCGTGCCCGACGAGGACTTCGATGCCGCGGCGCTGCTCGCAGCGGCCGGCTTACTGCGCGACGCCGCGCAACTCGAGCGCATGCGCAACGCCGCGCACGCCCTCGGCCGGCCGGGCGCCGCCGACGCCGCCGCCGAGCTGGTGCTGGCGCTCGCCGAGCGGGCGACGCTGCCCACGCCGGCGGCCATTGAGCGCCTCTCCCGGGCGGCGGCGTGACCGCCGCCGTGATGCCACTCGACGAGGCCGCGCTGGCGCGCCTGGGCACGGACATCCAGCGGCGCATCGGCGTCAAGACCTCGCGCCACGAGCCGCTGGCGCGCTTCACGACGATGCGCGTCGGGGGTCCGGCCGACCTGTTCGCCGAGGTGCACAACCTGTTCGAGCTGCGCGCCATCGTACGCTTCGCGCGTACGCGCGAGCTGCCCTACTTCATCCTCGGCCGCGGCTCCGACCTGGTCATCAGCGACGCCGGCATGCGCGCCCTGGTCGTCTACAACCGTGCCCAGCAGCATCGCCTCGAGGAGGCGCGGCTGGTGTGCGACTCCGGGCTGCCCATGGCGCGCGCCGCGACACTGTGCCGCACGCAGAGCCTGTCAGGGTTGGAGTTCGGACTAGCCATCCCGGGAACGGTCGGCGGCGCGGTGTGGGCCAACGCCGGCGCCCATGAATCGGACGTCCGTCACGTGCTCGCCCAGGCGAGCGTGATGCGTGCCGACGGCGAGGAGGCGACGCTCGATGCCGACGGCCTGCGCCTCGCCTATCGCGACAGCCTGCTCAAGCACGGCCGGCCCGACCAGCCCGAAGTGGTCACCTGGGCGGCCTTCGACCTGGCGCCGGCCGCGCCCGCGGAGATCGACGCCCGGCTCGACGAGATCAGGCGTTGGCGGCAGCAGCACCAGCCGCTCGGCCTGCCCTCGGCGGGCAGCGTCTTCCGAAATCCATCGGGCGACTCGGCCGGTGCGATCATCGACCGGTTGGGCCTCAAGGGCACACGCGTGGGGGGCGCAGTCATCAGCCAGAAGCACGCCAATTTCATCGTCAACGACCGCGGCGGAACGGCCGCCGACGTGCGCCGCCTGGGCGAACAGGTGCGCGCCACCGTGCGGCGCGCGACCGGGGTCGAGCTCATGTTCGAAGTCGTCTTCGCCGGCGACTGGTCCGGCTGGGGTGAGGCATGAAGCCGGTCCCGGTGGCCGTGCTGCTCGGTGGGCCGTCGGCCGAGCACGACGTCTCGCTGGTTTCGGGACGCGCCATCGGCGCCGCGCTCGCCGACTGCGGCCACGCCGTCGAAGGCTGGTTGATCGATCTCGAGGGCAACTGGTGGCAGTTGCCACCAACGGCGATGGATGTGCGGCTCGCGGTTGGCGCGTACGACCAGCCGACTGAGCTCGGCGCCCGCGGGCCGCTGCGCGCTTCGGCCGCCCTCGAGGCGCTCGCCGCCTTGGACAAGCCGCCGGTCGTGTTCATCGCCCTGCACGGGCCGTACGGCGAGGACGGCACCGTCCAGGCATTGTGCGAGGCGTCCGGACTGACCTATACCGGCGCCACCGTGGCGGCGTCGGCGCTGGCCATGGACAAGGTGCTCTTCAAACGCCTGGTCGAGGCGCTGGGTCTGCCGGTGGTGCCTTGGACCCACCTCGACGCGGCCGACTGGGCAGCCGACGCCACGGCCGTCAGCCGGCGGGTGGCCGACTTCGCGCGCGGGCTGCCCGACGGACGGCTGATGGTCAAGCCGGCGCGGCTCGGCTCGTCGGTCGGCATCGCCATCGTTCATCGGCCCGACGATCCCGAGTATCTGGGCGGCGCGATCGCCGACGCGCTCGGCTTCGGTGACAGTGTGCTCGTCGAGGCCTACCTGGACCATCCGCGCGAGTTCGAACTGAGCGTGCTGGGTAACTCGGCCGCGACGCTCGAAAGTTACGGTCCGGGCGAGATCTTTCCCGGCCACGAGTTCTACGACTACACGGCCAAGTACAGCGACGGCGTTTCGCGCACGAGCGACGCGCCCGATCTCGAGCCCGGCCTGCGCGCGGCCATGCATGAGCTGGCGCGGCAGGCCTACCTGGCGATCGGCGCCACAGGCTTCGCGCGCGTTGACTTCATGCTCGAACGCGGCGCCGCCGGCCGCCTCTACCTGAACGAGATCAACACCATCCCGGGGTTCACGCCGATCAGCCTCTTCCCGGTTCTGTGCCGGGCCGGTGGCTACGACTTCGGCGGCATCAGCGAGCGCATCATCGAGCTCGCGCTCGAGCGTCGCGCCCTGCAACCCCGCCGCGCGCTGACCCGCGCCGACCTGCCCTGAATGCGTTTCGGCAGTCGCCAACCGGTCGCCGGCGGGCGCAACCGGCGGAGCGGCAGGCGCTGGTGGCTGATGAACTGGCCGCGCTTCTGGGGTGCCGCGCTGATGGGCCTTACGCTGGGCAGCGGCTGGTGGCTGGTGACGAGCGATCGATTTGATCTGGCAGCCGGCCAGCCCCAGATCAGCGGTGTCCACTACACCGACCCCGCGCTCGTGGCAACCGCCCTCGGCAGCGCTGCCGAGGGGCAGCCAAACGTCTTCCGCGTCGATACATCGGCCATCGCCCAGGCGCTGAGCGATTTGCCCTCGGTCGCCGACGAGAACGTCGCAGCCGCGCTGCCCGGCCGGCTCACGGTCACGATCACCGAGCGGGTGCCCGTTCTGGCCATCGCGACGCCCGGCGGTACCTACCTGCTCGACGTGACCGGCGTCGTATTGCAGCGCCTCGATGGTTACGGCGAGAGTGGCGCCGTGCCGCGCGGGTTGCCGACCGTCCACGATGACCGGTACACGTGGGCGCCGGAGCTGGCCGTGGGCAGCCGCCTGGATGACGTGGACCTGGCCGCGCTGCTGCAGCTCGCGGCGCTGACGCCGGCCGCGCTGGGCAGCCACGCGTCGGCTCTGGCGGTCAGTGCCGACGATGCCGATGGCTACGTCATCAGCCCCACCGACGGCGGCTGGCGGGCGATCTTCGGCCAATACACGCCCAACCTCCGGCCCCCGGACATGATCGCCGGCCAGGTGCAATGCCTGCGCTCGCTGCTGGCGGCCGGCGAGCGTGCCGTTCAGACAATCTACCTCTCACCACTCGAGGATCGCTGCGGCACGTTCGTGCCGCGCACGACAGCGGCCCCGACTCCGCCCGCTTAGGCCAGAATGTAGGCGTGGATCGCGAAGCTGTTCTTGTTTCGGTTGACGTCGGCACGAGCAAGGTCGTGGCGGTCATCGGCGAGGTATCCGGTGACGGGGCCGTGACGGTCATCGGCAAGGGCTCGGTCGGATCGTCGGGACTCAAGAAGGGCGTCGTCATCAACATCGACCAGACGGTCAACTCGATCCGTGCCGCGCGTGAGGCGGCCGAGCGGTTGTCGGGCTACCGCATCGAATCCGCGATCGTGGCCGTTGGTGGCAACCACGTCGAGAGCCAGAACTCGCGCGGCGCGGTGGCGGTCAGCGGCGCGCGGCGGGAGGTGACGCGCGAGGACGTCGAGCGCGCCACCGAGGTCGCTCGCGCGGTGACCATCCCTTCCAACCGCGAGGTGCTCCACGTACTGCCGCGCGGCTTCGTGGTCGACGGCCAGCAGGGGGTCAATGACCCGCTGGGCATGAGCGCCGTGCGGCTCGAGGTCGAGACGCTCATCGTGCACGCCTCGGCGACGGGAGTGCAGAACCTGTCGAAATGCGTCCAGCGCGCCGACATACGTATCGACGAGCTGGTGTGTGCCTCGCTCGCTTCAGCCGACGCGGTGCTGACCGAGACCGAGCGTGAGCTGGGCGTAGCGGTGGCCGACTTCGGCGCCGGGACGATTGACCTGGCGCTGTTCGTGGACGGCTCGCCGTTCCACGCGGCGGTGCTGCCACTGGGCGGCAACAACGTGACCAATGACGTGGCGATCGGGCTGAAGACGAGCCTCGGTTCGGCCGAGGAGCTGAAGATCCGGCACGGCACGGCCGACCCGGCGTCGATCGAGGATGACGAGCGCGTCGAGATCGAAGCCATCGGCGAAGGCGAGGAGGGCTCGGGCGAGACCGCCTCGCGTCGCGAGCTGGCGATGATCATCGAGGCGCGCATGCGCGAGGTATTCGAGAAGATCGGCGCGGAGATCGAGCACGCGGGAGCGCGCGGCATGCTGCCCGCCGGCCTGGTGCTGACCGGCGGCGCGGCCCAGCTGGCGGGTACGGCCCGCCTCGGCCGGGAGGTACTGAACATGCCCGTGCGCGTAGCCGGGCCGACCGGCGTCGAGGGCCTGACCGATCATCTCCTGACACCCGCCTTCAGCACCGTGCTCGGACTGCTGATGTGGGGTGCGCGCTCGGTGCAGAGCTACGAGCCGGCCCACTACGAGAGCGCCCCGGCGCCCGGCGTGCTCGGACGCATGCGCGAGTGGGCCCGCGGCCTGCTGCCCTGAGGGACTTGTCCTTCAGGGCAGCCACCGCCCGGTTGGGCCCGCGATGCGTATGGCGCATCACCGACGGCCAATTCTCTGCGCGAACAACCGTCGAAACCGCGTTTGGGAGGCGTTCCCAAGCAGAGAATGGGGCGGGATTGATCGCTTGTGCGCATCGCGCGATCGGCCGAGCGGCGACTCGCGCCGCCGACCGCCTCGGCCGACCATGAAGACCTCGGTGCTGTCCGTCCAGACCGGGTCGCGGCGCGGGCTGTTCGACCTGACCGATGAGTGCGCCGGGTTCGTCGCCGGCGAGGGAGACGGCGTCCTGGTCGTGTTCGTCCCCCACGCGACCGCCGGGCTGGTGGTCATGGAGCTCGGTGCGGGCTCCGACGACGATCTGATGTCGACGCTCGACCGCGTGTTGCCACGCGACGGGCGCTGGCGCCATCAGCACGGCGCGCCGGGCCACGGCGCAGATCACGTGCTGCCGCTGCTGGCTCCGCCGTCCCTGTCGGTGCCTGTTCTCGGCGGTCGGCTGCAGCTGGGCACCTGGCAGTCGATCGCGCTCCTCGACACGAACCCGGACAACCCGCTGCGCCGCGTCTCACTCTCCTTCGTGACGGCGTGATCGGCCACTATCCACAATTCGTCCACAACGCCCATGAAACTGCCGCGGAATTGGTGGCAGGTGCCCTCGAAGTGGCCGCCTCCGGGGAGGGGACCCGCGTCTATACTCGGCCCACCCGGCGCCCGGTCACGAACGATGCGCACGGGCCTGGAATGAGTCCAATCCGCCTGGGAGGGGTACCGAAATGCCGCTGAGATCCGACTCGGAGAACTTTGCACTGATCCGAGTCATAGGGATCGGCGGCGGGGGGAGCAACGCGGTCAACCGGATGATCCGCGCCGAGCTGATGGGAGTCGAGTTCATCGCCGTCAATACCGATGCGCAGGCGCTGCTCCAGTCCGACGCGCCGCACAAGATCCGCATCGGCGACAAGATCACGCGCGGCCTGGGCGCTGGTGGCGACCCGGGCATCGGCCAGCGCGCCGCCGAGGAGGACGCCGAGAAGATCTCCGAGGCGATCAAGGATTCGGACATGGTGTTCATTACCGCGGGTATGGGCGGCGGCACCGGGTCGGGCGCGGCGCCGGTCATAGCCGAGGTCGCGCGCGACCTCGGCGCACTGACCATCGGCGTGGTCACCAAGCCGTTCTCGTTCGAGGGCGCCCGACGCCGGCTGAACGCCGAGAAGGCGACCGAGCTGTTGCGTGACAAGGTCGACACGCTGATCACGATTCCCAACGACCGGCTCAAGGATGTCGTCCAGAAGGAGACATCAATCGTCGACGCGTTCCGCGTCGTCGACGACGTGCTGCGCCAGGGCGTCCAGGGCATCAGCGACCTGATCACCGTGCCCGGGCTGATCAATCTCGACTTCGCCGACGTGCGCACGGTGATGAAGGAGGCAGGCTCGGCGTTGATGGGCATCGGCCGTGCCTCGGGCGAGGGGCGCGCCGCCAACGCCGCCAAGGAAGCGATTTCCAGTCCGCTGCTGGAGGTGAACATCTCCGGCGCCCAGGGCGTGCTCTTCAACATCACCGGCGGACCGAATCTCAGCCTGTACGAGGTCGACGAGGCGGCCGAGATCATCAAGAGCACGGCCGATCCCGAGGCGAACATCATCTTCGGCACGGTCATCGACGAGCGGATGGGTGACGAGATCGCCATCACCGTCATCGCCACCGGCTTCGACTCGTCGCGCAAGCGCGACGCGGCACGCACCTTCACGGTCGCCGCTTCGGACGGCGCCAGCTCCCTGCGCTCGCTGCGCGAGCGCGACCAACTGCAGGAGGTGTCGGTTCGTCAGCAGACTGCGATCCCGATCGGCAGCGAAGCGACGGCACCGCTACCCAACCAGCCGCTGGCCGCGTCTGCAGGCCAGCTGGGAGGTGGCGGCCGGGTGCCGCTGGAGTCGCGCCGCGGCCCGCAGGTCGAAGTCGAAGACCTGGATATCCCGGCCTTCCTGCGCCGCCGCCCACCCGGCTGACGTAGCTTGACGGGCCTGGACGAGGCCCAGGTCGACGAGCTGCGCGCCGCGACCGGTGGGATTCGGCGCCGCATAGCTGACGCCTGCCGCCGTTCCGGCCGCGATCCAGATTCCGTCGAGTTGCTGCCGGTCAGCAAGTTGGTACCGGCAGCGCGCCTGCGCGCGGCGCTCGCGGCCGGCCTGACGTGCTTCGGCGAGAATCGCGTCCAGGAGGCCCGCGCCAAGGCGGCCGAGTTGGCGACGGCACGCTGGCAGATGGTCGGCCACCTGCAGTCGAACAAGGTGGCCGCCGCCGCCGAGCTCTTCAGCGTGATCCAGTCGGTTGACTCGCTCGCGCTCGCCCAGCGGCTGGGCCGTGCCCACCGCGAACGGAGCGAGCTGCCGCTGCCGACCTACCTGCAGGTCAACGTCGACCGCGACCCCGACAAGTTTGGCTTCGGGCCTGATGAGCTCGCCGCGCAGTTGCCCGAGCTGCTCGAGATCGAAGGGCTTACGGTGCGCGGACTGATGACCGTTGGTCGGTTGGTCGCCGAGCCCGAAGCGGCGCGCGCGACCTTTGTGGCGCTGCGACAGCTGAGCGAGCGCCTGCGCAGCCCCTGGCCGGGGTTGGGCAGCGGGCTGTCGATGGGCATGAGTGACGACTACGAGGTGGCGGTGGAGGAGGGGGCCACGGTCGTCCGCGTCGGCCGGGCGTTGTTCGGCGAGCGGCCGCCCGCGTGATGAGCCGGCCGGTTCGCCTGGTCGTGCGTGTTACGCCACGGGCTGGCGTGGACGCGGTGGATGGCGCGGACGAGTCGGGCCGCTTGAAAGTGAGGGTCCGCGCCGCGCCGGCCGCCGGCGCCGCCAACGTCGCCCTCCTGAAAGTCGTGGCTGCAGACCTCGACATCGCCCCTTCCCGCATCCGCATCGTGAACGGCGCGGCCGGCCGGCAGAAACTCATCGAGCTGTCGGGCGTCGCCGCGGCGACGATGGCTGCACGTTGGCCGGGCGTGGACCTGGCCGATACCGCTCTCGGAAGTGGGGGCTGGCGCGCCCGTCGACATCCGCGATAATGGGCGCAGGCCCGCACGGGCCAGCGGGGGCGATTGGCTCAGTGGTAGAGCACGCGGTTCACATCCGCGGGGTCACTGGTTCGAATCCAGTATCGCCCACCATTCCTTCTCGAGGGGGGCTGCCGTGATGATGCACAACCTTGCCCGCCTGGTTCCCGCAATGGCGCTGGCCGCGGCGTCGGTGTTCGGCATGGCTGCGCCGCCGGACCCGGTGGCCGGCGCCAGCGTGTCCGGCGGCAGCCTGGACCTTGCCGCGACATATCAGGTCACCGCCGAGTTCGACTGGAACTCACGCTCGGTCAGCGTGCAGACGACGGCGAGCGTGCGCAACACCAGCAGCGCATCCGTCGGCGAGCTCGATTTCAACCTGACTCCGCTGCTGCTCGGGCATGCCCACGTGGGCAGCGTGCTGGTCAACGGCCACAGCGCGGCGAGGAGCATTTCCGACCAGACGCTCGTGGTCGACCTGCCGTCGACGCTGGCCCACGGCGCGTCGGTGTCGGTCGAAATCGACTACACCGCCACCCTCAACTCCACCTCGAAGGGCGACCGCTGGTTGTTCGCGCGCACCACTGAGATGACCGCCTACCGCTGGATTCCGTGGCTCAGCCGGCCGATCAACTTCGAGGCCAACCGCCAGGGCGATCCGTGGGTGACGCCGCTCAGTCCCCGCGTCGACGTCACGATCAAGAGCGACCGCAAGTTGAAGATCGCCTCCACCGGGCAGCGCACCGCGGCGTCCGCCAACGGCCTGATCCAGACCTTTGTGGCCTACAACGTGCGCGACTTCAACTTCACCGCGGCGCCGAATTATCGCGTCCGGTCGCAGACGGTCGGCACCTCGGGCGGATCGGTCAGAGTCAAGCTCTTCTACCGCAGCCTGCCCGCCGGCAAGGTCCTGCGCTGGGTCGCCGCGGCGCTGCGCGGGTATTCGTCCAAGGTCGGCGCCTACGCCTACCCGGTACTCAACATCGGCGAGGTGGACCGCCACGCCGCGCCGATCGAATCGCCCGAGCACTTCTGGGTGCCGTCCAACACCCCGAGTCGCCTGCTGCCGTGGGCAGTCACGCACGAGACCGGGCACCAGTGGTTCTATGCCGTGGTCGGCAACGACCAGGTCACCCAGCCGTTCGCCGACGAGGCGGTGGTCGACTTCATGGCGCGCAACCTGGTCGACCGCTGGGCGAAGTCACCCAGGAGCTGTGGCGTGCAGAACCTCGACGGGTCGGTCTCCTCGTACGGCTCCTGCTATCCGTGGGTCATCTACGTGCAGGGCAACCTGTACCTGCGCGACTACTACGACTACGTCGGTCCGGCCAGGTTCTGGGCCGGCCTGCACAACTACTACGTCGCCTACAAGTGGCAGTTCGGCGGCACCCGCCAGGTTCTCAACGCGCTCGATGCCGCGGCGGGCATCAGCTACCCGCACTACCGCCGCTTTCCGAGTCTGTACTGATCTTTAGCCTGCGCCTCTACCGATGGCCGTGGCCGGTGGCCTCTGGCGGCGGCCTGCAGCATGCGCCACGCCGGGCCACGCGGGCTGCCGGCTATGTCCACAGCAGGTGCGGCACTCGACCACGTTTCGCGTTGCTTGGATGGCTGGGGCCCTCGCCAGCACCTCTTGTGCCGCCGTTTCCGCACCCAGCACGTGCGTGTGGCCCAACTTACGCCGGCAGTGGCGCGGGTGGCGGGAAAAGTGCGCCCACTCGCCGCACTAGCTGCGGCAGGGGATAGACGCGGCGCAGGAGACACGGCGCAGGCGGCCCGGCGCAGGCGGACCCCGGATTTGCTGTCGCTACATCGCCGGGACAGGACAATTTAGTCCGAAGCGCCAGCGAGGCGGCGCAGCACGGCGGGCAGAATGCCGCCCTGCCGGTAGTACTCCAGCTCGACCGGGCCGTCGAGGCGCGAGATGACTTCGATCGTCCGTGCGCGGCCATCGGAGCGGATGCGCAGGCGAAGCGTCTGACGCTGCGCCAGCTCACCGCCGAGACCCTCGATGTCGAACTCCTCGCGCCCGGTCAGACCCAGGCTGGCGGCATTCTGGCCGGGCAGGAATTGCAGCGGCAGCACGCCCATGCCAACCAGGTTCGAGCGGTGGATGCGCTCGTAGCTCTCGGCCAGAACGGCGCGTACCCCGAGCAGCAGCGTGCCCTTGGCCGCCCAGTCGCGCGACGAGCCCGAGCCGTACTCGCGGCCAGCGATGACCAACAGCGGCACGCGTTCGAGCGCGTAACGCATGGCCGCGTCGTAGATGAACATCACGTCGCCCGACGGCTGGTGCGTGGTGTAGGGCCCCTCCTTCTCGGTCAGTGCGTTGCGCAGCCGGATGTTGCCGAACGTGCCGCGCATCATCACCTCGTGCTGGCCACGCCGCGCGCCGTAGCTGTTGAACTGCAGCGGACCCACGCCATGCTCCTGCAGCCACGTGCCGGCCGGGCTCCACGCCGGGATCGTGCCCGCGGGCGAGATGTGGTCGGTGGTCACCGAATCGCCGAGCAGGGCGAGGACGCGCATGCCGGCCACGTCGGTCACCGGCGCCGGCTCGCTGGTGATGCCCTTGAGAAACGGCGGCCGGGCCAGGTAGGTCGAGGCGGGATCCCAGTCGAAGCGGCTGCTGCCGATCAGCGCCGGCAGCGACCGCCATAGATCGTCGCCATCAAAGACGTGAGCGTAGATGCGCCGGAAGATCTCCGGTGAGACAGACTGCGCGATCGTCTGGCGGATCTCCTCGGGCGACGGCCAGATATCCGCCAGATAGACCGGCCGGCCGTCGCTGCCGGCGCCGAGTGGCTCGCTCGTCAGGTCTGTCTCGATCGTGCCGGCGAGGGCGAAGGCAACGACCAGCGGCGGGGAGGCGAGATAGCTCGCTCGTGCCAGGGGATGGATGCGGCCCTCGAAGTTGCGATTGCCCGAAAGCACGGCCACCGCGACCAGGTCGTTCTGCTCGATCGCCGCGGCCACCGGCGCGTCGAGTGGCCCGCTGTTGCCGATGCACGTCGTGCAGCCATAGCCCACGACGCGGAAGCCGAGCTGCTCGAGTGGCTCGAGCAAGCCCGCTGTGGCCAGGTATTCGGTCACCGCGCGAGACCCCGGTGCCATGCTCGTCTTGACTGCGGGTCCCACCGACAGCCCACGCGCCAGCGCGTTGCGCGCGAGCAGGCCGGCGGCGACCATCACCGTCGGGTTGCTGGTGTTGGTGCAACTGGTGATCGCCGAGATGATGACCGAGCCGTGGTCGATGGTCGCCATCCGGCCGTCGTCGGAGATCTCTACCGGGTGGCGTTCGCTGACGCGCGGGAAGGCGTCGCGGAAGTTGTCGCGCAGGCCGGGCAGTCGCACCTTGTCCTGCGGCCGGCGCGGGCCCGCGACGGTGGGTTCGACTGACGCCAGGTCGAGCTCGAGCACCTCGTCGAATTCGGGTCCGCGGCCCGGCTCGCGCCACAGGCCGTTCTCCTTCGTATAGCGCTCGACAAGCTCGATGTGCTCCTCGCTCCGGCCGGTGATGCGCAGGTAGGTCAGCGTCTCGTCGTCGATCGGGAACAGCGCCGCGGTGGCGCCGTACTCGGGTGACATGTTCGAGATCGTGGCGCGGTCGGCGAGCGCGAGGCCGGCCAGCCCGTCGCCGGCGAACTCGACGAACGAGCCGACCACGCCGTGCGTGCGGAGCATGTTGCTGACGACCAGCACCAGGTCGGTCGCGGTGGAACCGCGCGGTAGCTCGCCGAAAAGGCGGACGCCGACCACGCGCGGCATGGGCTGGTACAGCGGCTGGCCGAGCAGCACAGCCTCGGCCTCGATACCGCCCACGCCGTAGCCGAGCACACCCAGGCCGTTGACCATCGTCGTGTGCGAATTGGTCCCCACGAGCGTGTCGGGGAAGGCCAGCGCAGTGCCCGAGCCGTCTTTACGCGCCGTGACCACCGATGCGAGGTACTCGAGGTTGACTTGGTGGACGATGCCGGTGCCGGGCGGCACCACCCGCAGCCCGTGGAAGGCGCTCTGCGCCCAGCGCAGCAGCTGGTATCGCTCGCCGTTGCGCTCGTACTCGCGCTCGACGTTGAATGCGAAGGCATCCGCCGTGCGGTAGCGGTCGACCTGCACGGAGTGGTCGATGACCAGGTCGGCCGGCACCAGCGGCTCGATCAGCGCTGGGTCGCCACCGATGTCGGCCATGGCGTCGCGCAGCGCGGCCAGGTCGACCACCGCCGGTACTCCGGTGAAGTCCTGGAGCAGGACACGTGCAGGCAGAAAGGGGATCTCGGCCTCGATCGTCGAGCGCGGTTGCCAGCCGGCGAGGGCGCGCGCTTCCTGCTCGCGCACCGGGCCGTTGCCGGCGTGGCGCATGACGTTCTCGAGCAGGATCTTGACGGTCATCGGCGCCTGCGCCAGGTCAGCCATGCCGCCGCGATCGAGCCGGTAGTACGTGAACTGACGGTCGCCGACGCTCAGGGTCGCGCGCGCGCCAAAAGGATCGGAAACCGAGTTGGAGCGGTTCATCGGCGCCAGGCCTCCTCGCCCCCGCAGGCATTTGGCGGGGCTGAGCGGCTCCTGGCGGGTGTGCCCGCCGCGGGTCGCAGTTGATCGACCGACCGAGTATACGCCCGGCCCACGACCGACAATGGCCGCCATGCATGACCATTCCGGCGCGCCCGGTCACACTCACGCCGCCGAGACGGCCGAGCACGAGCACGACGACGGCCGTCCGGCCATCGCCTTCATCGGCGCCGGACGAGTGGGCACAGCTCTCGCGGTCGCGTTCGCGCGCGCCGGCTGGCGAGTCAGCGCGGTCGCCAGCCGGGACCAGACCCGGCGTACACGCTTCACCGAGCTGGTGCCCGGCGCGCGCGCCTTCGCCGATCCGCCGGCCGTGCTCGACGAAGCGGACCTGATCTTCGTGACCGTGCCCGATGATGCCGTCGCCAGCGTGGCCGATGCGCTGCACCTGTACAGCGGCCAGGCGCTGGTGCACACCAGCGGGGCCCTGCCGGCGAGCGTGCTCACGCCAGCGATGGCAGCCGGCACGAACGTGGCTGGTTTCCATCCGCTGGTTGCCTTTGCGGACCACGAACGCGCACTGGCCAGCCTGCGCGGCGCGACCATCGCGCTCGAGGGTGACGGCGAAATCCTGCCGCTGCTGGCGGAGCTGGCCGAGTCGATCGGAGCCCGCCCGGTGCTGCTGCCCGAGGGCGGCAAGCAGGCGTACCACGCGGCGGCGATGATGGCCGCCGGCGGTCTGGTGGGGCTACTCGATGCGATCGTCGAGGTGGCGCGCGCGGCCGGCCTGGACGAGCACGCAGCCCTCGCGGTGTACGCGCCGCTGGCGCGCCAGGCGCTCGACAACGCCGAGCGGCTGGGCGTCGCTGCCGCGCTGACCGGGCCGTTCCTGCGCGGCGACGTGGGAACCGTGCGCGGTCACCTCGAGGTGCTGCGCGAGCACGCGCCGGCGGCGCTGCCGCTGTACGTCGCCGTCGCGCGCCGCGAGCTGGCCATCACGCGCCGTCGGGGCGAACTCGACGAGCAGCAGGCTGCCGAACTGGCGCGCCTGCTCGACGATGCCGCGGGTTGAGGGCAACGCCGAGTGATTGCATAGGCGGGCCAAACCGGTACCATGAGCGACCGATGCGCATGATCACGGCGGCCATTCGCGGTAGCCGCCCGACGACCCGATTCGCCATTCCCACCGGCCTGCGCCGGCAGCGCGAGCTTGGCCTGCGCCGGACATCTCCGGTCATCCGGCCGGCGACGCCGGCGTGCGCCGCCCAGCGGTCGCCGGTGGTCGCGCTGCATGACGCCGTGCGCGCCATGAGACGCCCGCTGGGGAAGCGTTCCTCAGGCACGCTGCGCGACGCGCGCCACGCACTGCGACGCGTTGATTCGGTGCGCTGGGCGGGCAATACGGTCGGCACTGCACATCGGGCAAGGCCGCGCAGCGCGGCGCCGTGGCGCGGCTGAGCCGGCCGACGAGCCAGGACACGCCGCGCCGCAGTCGCACCGCTCGTGCGACTTCGTGCGGCGGCGTGGTGATCGCCCAGATCGACGGCCAGGCGCAGGCCTGTCTGGGCTTGCGCCGGCGGGAGCGTGATGGCGTGAGCTGGGTACTGCCCAAGGGCACGCCTGCGGATGGTGAGACGATCGAGCAGACGGCCCTGCGCGAAGTGCGCGAGGAGACCGGGCTCGAGGTGCGCATCGTTGCCCCGATCGGCTCGATCGAATACTTCTTCGGCCAGTCGGGCAAGCGCATCCACAAGACCGTCCATTTCTTCCTGATGGAGCCGACCGGCGGCAGCCTCGAGGGGCATGACCACGAGCTCGACGAGGTGCGCTGGCTGCCGCTGGCGGAGGCGAGCGCGCGGCTGACATTCCCGACCGAGCGCCAGATGCTCGACCAGGCGCGCGCCCTGACGGACGATCTGTCCGGCCAGGCGGCGGGCTAGAGAAACTCGGCGTGTATCAGACGGCGCTCGTCGACCGCCATCGAGCGCTGGGCGGCCGGCTGATCGACTTCGCCGGCTGGGAGATGCCCGTCCAGTATTCGGGCATCCTCGACGAGCATCGCGCCGTGCGCGAGCGGGTGGGCCTGTTCGACCTGTCGCACATGGGCGAGGTGTGGGTCAGCGGTTCCGGAGCGGCGGCCGGATTGGCGGTGGCCCTGGTCAGCGATCCGACTCGCCTGGCCGCCGGCCGCGCCCAATACAGCATGATCTGCGCGGCCGACGGCGGCATCATCGACGACCTGATCGTGTATCGCGTGGCCGACGACCGGTTTCTCGTCGTCCCCAACGCGGCCAACCGGGAGGCCGTCGTCGCCGCTCTGCGCGAGCGGCTGGCCGGCTACGCGGCGTCCGTCGATGACGCATCGCTGCGCACCTCGCTGGTCGCCGTCCAGGGTCCCCGCGCGGCCGAGCTGCTGGCGCCGCTGGCCGACGTCGATCTGCCAGCGCTGCGTTACTACGCGATGGCCGAGGGCCGGGTGTGCCGCCGGCCGGCGCACGTGGCACGCACCGGCTACACCGGCGAGGATGGCTTCGAGCTGTTCCTCGATTGGGACGCGGCAGGGCCGGTGTGGGACGCGCTGCTCGACGCGGGCAAGGACATGGGTATCCTCCCGTGCGGCCTCGGCGCGCGCGATACGCTGCGCCTCGAGGCAGGCATGCCGCTCTATGGCAACGAACTCGACCAGCACACCAATCCCTTCGAGGCGGGCCTCGGCCGCGTCGTCAAGCTCGACAAGGCAGGCGACTTCGTTGGCCGGGCGGCGCTGGAGATGGTGGCCGCGGAGGGGCCGGCAAGGCAGCTGGTCGGGCTGATGATGCGCGATCGCGGCATCGCCCGGCACGGTTACGAGGTGTTCATGCCCGGCGCGGCCAATCCGACCGGCGTGGTCACGAGTGGTGCACCATCGCCGACGCTCGGGGTGCCGATCGCGATGGCCTACCTGCCGCCCGCCGACGCGCAGGTCGGTACCATGGTCGAGGTCGCCATCCGGGCGACGCGGGCCGGTGCCGAGATCGTCCCGCTGCCGTTCTACAAGCGCCAAAGCTGAGGAGCTATTCCGGGTGCAGGTGCCTGACGATCTGCTTTACACGCGCGACCACGAGTGGCTGCGCATCGCGGGCGACGAGGCGCTCGTCGGCGTCACCGAGTATGCCGCCTCCGAGCTGGGCGACGTCGTCTTCGTCGAGTTGCCGGCGCAGGGCGTGACGCTCGAAGTGGCGCAGACGTTCGGCGTCATCGAGTCGGTCAAGACGGCCTCCGACCTGTACGCGCCGGCGGCCGGCGAAGTGCTGGCGGTCAACCCGGCGCTGGCCGACAAACCAGAGCTCGTCAACGACGATCCTTACGGCGCGGGCTGGATGATCCGCCTGCGGCTCGCCGATCCGGAGGCCGCGCGGAGCGACGGCGAGCGGCTGATGGATCCGGCCGCCTACCGAGCGCTGATCGAGACGGCCTGACCCTCGTGGCCTACAGCCCGCACACCGTTGACGACCGCCAGCAGATGCTCGCGGCGCTGGGCATCGAGTCAGTCGACGCGCTCTTCGCCGACATCCCGCCGGCGGTGCGCGCCCGCGGCCTGGACCTGCCGCCGGCGCTCGACGAGCTGTCCCTTGCGCGCCGCCTCGAGACGCTCGCCGGCCGCAACCGAGTCGAGCTGGCCAGCTTCCTGGGCGCCGGCGCCTACCGCCACCATATCCCGCCGACCGTCGACCAGATCCTGAGTCGCGGCGAGTTCTACACCGCCTACACGCCCTACCAGCCCGAGATCAGCCAGGGCACCCTCCAGACGATCTACGAGTACCAGTCACTGATTGCCCAGCTGACCGGGCTCGACGTCGTGTCTGCCTCGCATTACGACGGCGCCGCCGCGACGGCGGAGGCGGCGCTGATGGCCGTGCGCGCAACTCGACGCGAGCGCGTGTTGGTCAGCCGCGCAATCCATCGCCACTACGTCGACACCATCCGGACGTATTTCAGCGGCGGACGGCTGGTCGTCGACGAACTGCCCACCCTGGCCGACGGAACGACAGATCTCGCCGCACTTGCGCGCGAGCTGGCCGATCCGGCGCATCCGGTCGCCGGCGTGCTGCTCGGCCAGCCGAACGCTTTCGGACTGCTCGAGCCGATGTCCGCGGCGAGCCAGCTCGCGCATGCGGCCGGCGCCCTGTTGGTGGCCGTCGTCGAGCCGATATCGCTCGCCGTGCTGGCGCCACCAGTCGAATATGGCGCCGACATTGCGGTCGGCGAGGGCCAGCCGCTGGGCATCCCGCTGCAGTACGGCGGCCCCTACCTCGGCCTGCTCGCGGCGACCTCGGAGCTGGTCCGCCAGGTACCCGGCCGGCTGGTCGGCCGAACAGCCGACGTGGATGGCCGGCGCGCATATGTCATGACCCTGCGTGCGCGCGAGCAGGACATCAGGCGCGACAAGGCGGCCAGCAACATCTGCACCAACCAGGCATTGTGCGCGCTGGCCGCGACCGTCTACCTGGCCACGCTCGGGCCGCACGGCCTGCACGACGTGGCCGCGCTCGGCGCGGCGCGCGCCCGCGAGTTGGAAGTGGCTCTCGCCGCTGCGGGCGCACCGCGCATCCACGACGCGGCCTATCTCAACGAATTCGCTGTGCACGTGGCGGACGCGCCGCGTGTCCACGAGCGACTGCTGGCGCGCGGGATCCTGGCCGGCCTGCCGCTGGCGAACTGGTACCCCGACGATCCGGTGCTGCGCGACGCGCTGCTGGTGTGCGCGACCGAGGTCACGACGAGCAACGATATAGGACTCTTCGCGGCCGCCCTGCGCGAGGAATTGGCATGACCGCCGTCAGCGAGCGCGAGATGGCCGGCAGCGTTGGTGGCGAGCTGCTCGACGCGGCTGCCGGTAATACCCCGCAGGCGACGACGCACGCGGTGGCGGGCAACCTGCAGCCCACGCTGGCCGAGCTGTCGCGGCCCGGGCGGGGCAGCACGACCGTGCCCCATCCACCAGCCGAGGCGCTCGACCGGCTGCCCGCCGGCGCGTTGCGGCGCGCGCCGCTCGCGCTGCCCGAGCTGGCCGAGCCGGAGGTCACCCGCCACTTCGTCAACCTCTCGCAGCTCAACTACGCGGTCGACACCGGCTTCTACCCGCTCGGCTCGTGCACCATGAAGTACAACCCCAAGATCAACGAGTGGGCAGCCCGGCTGAGCGGTTTCGCCGCGCTCCATCCGCTGGCGCCCGATGCGCTGGCCCAGGGCACGCTTGAGTTGCTCTGGGAGCTCGAGCAGTGGCTACTCGAGATCAGCGGCATGGCCGGCGCGACTCTTCAGCCGGCGGCCGGCGCGCAGGGCGAGCTGACGGGCATCCTGATGATCCGCGCCTACCACGCGGCGCGCGGCGACACGGCGCGAACTGAGGTGATCGTGCCCGATTCCTCGCACGGCACCAACCCGGCGACCGCATCGATGGCCGGCTTCCGCACGGTGACCGTCCGGTCGGACGACTCGGGCCAGGTCGATCTCGAGGCCCTGCGCAGCGCGCTCGGGCCGCAGACCGCCGCGGTGATGCTCACCAACCCCTCGACGCTCGGCCTCTTCGAAACGCGCATCGGGGGGCTGCTCGAGGCAGTCCATGCGGCCGGCGCCCTGGCCTACATGGACGGGGCCAACATGAACGCCATCCTGGGCAAGTTTCGCCCGGGTGCCGCCGGCTTCGACGTGATGCACTTCAACACGCACAAGACCTTCAGCACGCCGCATGGCGGTGGCGGCCCCGGCGCGGGCCCGGTCGCGGTGGGCGAGAAGCTGATTCCCTTCCTGCCCGCCCCGCGCGTCCTTCGCGAGGATGGTCCCCGCGGGCCGGTATTTCGGCTCGAGCGGCTCGGCGAACGGCCCCAGTCGATCGGCCGCGTGCGTTCGTACCAGGGCAGTGCCGGGGTCCTGGTGCGTGCCTATGCGTACCTGCTGGCGCACGGCGCTGGCGGGCTCGAGCAGGTCAGCGAGGACGCCGTTCTCGCCGCCAACTACCTGCGCCGCCGCCTTGCGGGCGCTTTCGAGATCCCCTTCGCGCAGGTCTGCAAGCACGAGTTCGTCGCGAGTGCGCGGCAACTGAAGGCCGAGACGGGCGTGCGCATGCTCGACGTGGCCAAGCGGCTCATCGACCATGGCTTCCACCCACCCACGATCTACTTCCCCCTGACGGTCGAGGAGGACATGCTCGTCGAACCCACCGAGACCGAGTCGATCGAGACGCTCGATGCCTTCGCCGCGGCGCTCATCACGATCGTCGCGGAAGCGCGCCAGGATCCGGATCTCCTGCGCCAGGCTCCCCACGCCACGCCGGTGCGCCGGCTCGACGAGGCGACAGCGGCGCGGCATCCTGATCTGCACTGGCAGCCGATGACCGGCCGTGAACCGGTCTGCCCATAGTCATCCTCACGCGGGAGTGATGCTGACGCGCGAATGAAACACGGGTACACTCCGCGCCACCGCGCACGTGAGGGTCAACACTCGGTGATAACCTCCTAGGAATGGCCGTTACCGACACGACCGTAAAGGTGCCCGCCTCGGGCGAGCAAGAGGCCGAGCAGCGGGAAGACGCCGGCCGCAGCCTGCGGCAGCTGGTCTGGTCGCGCGTTCGCCGCGACAGGGTCGCGATGGTGTGCTTCCTGATCCTGCTGTTCATGTACCTGCTCGCGATCGTCGGGCCGTTCGTCGCCCCGTTGTTCGGCTTTGACCCCTACGCCCGCGACCGGTCGGCGATCAGCTCCGCCCTGGCCGGCGGCCCGATCCTGCCCTTCGGCGGCATCAGCCTCCAGCATCCGCTGGGCGTCGAATGGGGTACCGGGCGCGACATCTTCTCCGAGCTGCTGTGGGGCTTGCGCATCTCGCTGACGGTGGCCACCTCGGCGACGTTGCTCGTCGTCACGATGGGCACCGTCATCGGCATCGTTGCCGGCTACATGGGTGGCTGGGTTGACATGATCATCGGCCGCTTCATGGACCTGGTGCTGGCCTTCCCGTTCCTGCTGATCATCCTCGCGCTGTCAGGTGTGATGACCGAGCGCCTGACCGACCTGGGCGTGCCGGGCGGCAACGCGTCGCGCATCCTGTACCTGATCCTGGTCATCAGCGCCTTCGGCTGGCCATACCTCGCGCGCATCGTGCGCGGCCAGGTGCTCGGCCTACGCGAGCGTGAATTCGTGGAAGCGGCAGTGTCGATGGGCGCCAGCCGCCGCCGGATTCTCTTTACCGAGATCCTGCCCAACCTGTGGGCGCCGATCCTCGTCTACACCACCCTGACGCTGCCGGCCTACATCGGCCTGGAGGCGGCGCTGTCGTTCCTCGGGGTGGGCATCCTGCCGCCCGACGTCACGTTTGGCGCCATGCTCGCGAGCTCCGTCAGGTATTTCCAGGTGGTGCCCACTTACCTGTTCATCCCGGGCACGATCCTGGTCATCATCGTCGTTTCCTTCAACCTGCTGGGCGACTCGCTGCGCGACGCGCTCGATCCGCATACAGCTCACTAGGCGGACATACCTGGCCCACGTGACGTGGCCGAGTACCGATTCACAGGACGCTTGTGTATGATCAGGCGGCATTTGGGCCGGGACCTTCCCGGCACAAGTCGTTGGAGGAGGAACACATGGTGAGTTTCCAAGGGCGATCCAAGCGCGCCCTCGCGCTGGGCGTGACCGCCCTGCTGATGTTGTCGGCGTGCTCCGGCACGCAGTCGTCGCCGTCGCCTTCCGCGCCGGCGGCCAGCAATCCGGCCACGTCGATGCCGAGTGAGTCGGTAACGCCGCCGTCGTCGACACCGACAGGGACATCGACACCGGCGACCATCGCACCGACGCCCATTGCGACGGCAACCCCCGCCACGCCTGTAAAGGGCGGAACGCTGTACATGCTCATGTCGACCGCGGTCGCCAACGGCGGCACCGGCTTTCAGGACATGGATCCGCAGCGCGCCTACACCGGCGAGGACATGGCGTTTCTGAAGGCCACGATCGAGCGCGACCTGACGGCCTACGCGTACACGGACGACCCGGTGGCGGCGAGCCAGCTGGTCCCGGACGCGGCGACTGACACAGGTACCGCGAGCAATGGCGCCCAGACCTGGACCTTCACCATCAAGGATGGCTTGAAGTGGCAGGATGGCTCGGCGGTCACCTGCGAGGACTTCAAGTACGGCGTTTCGCGCACATACGCGACCGACGTCATCACGGGCGGCCCGACTTACGCGCTCCCGTACCTCGACATCCCGAACAACAAGGACGGCTCGTCGAAGTACCCCGGGCCGTACAAGGCCAACGCTGCACAGAAGGCGCTGTTCGACCACGCAGTCTCGTGCGCCGGCAACGTCATCACGTTCAACCTGTCCAAGCCCATCGCCGACTTCAACTACACGGTCACGCTGGGCTTTGGCGCGGTGCCGAACCCAACGGACCATCCGGGTGCTGACACCGTCGAGCAGTACGACCAGGCCCCCTGGTCGGACGGCCCGTACATGATCAAGAGCTTGTCGCCCGGCGTTGGCGGCAGCCTGGTGCTGACGCGCAATCCGAACTGGGATCCCGCGACTGACACCTACCGCGGTGCATATCCCGACGAGTGGGACGTGCTCTTCGGTATCGAACCCTCGGTCATGGACCAGCGGCTGATGCAGCCGACGGGCAACGACCAGAACGCCGTCTCCTACGGCAACGTCCAGCCCGAGAACTTCCAGACCGTCTTCAGCGATCCGCACACCGCGGCCGCCGCCTTCCAGGGCCGCGCGTTCAGCGACTTTGACCCGTACTCGCGCTACTACTTCATCCGGACTGACCAGATCACGAGTCAGCAGGAGCGCCAGGCGATCGCTCTGTCTCTCGATCGAGACGCGATCCGCCAGGCCGGTGGTGGCGACTTCACGGGCGACTTCGCCGACGGCCTGATCAAGCCGAATATCGGCCAGGACTACGCGCCGACGCACCTGTGGGATGCCTCCGGTCCGTTCGGCGAGGACGTTCCCCCGACCGGTGATATGACCCTCGCCCAGAGCCTCCTCCAGCAGTCCGGCTCGACCCCCGGCACGATCACCTGGGACTACGTATCCGGGACCGTGGCCGATCAGGTTGCCGGCATCGTCCAGAGCTCGCTCCAGCAGCTCGGTTACACGGTCGTTCTGAACGCCATCCCGACGAGCTACTACGGCTACGTGCTCGATCCCTCGACGCAGGACCAGATGGGTGGCTCCGGTTGGGGTCCCGACTGGCCGAACGCCTCGACGGTTATCCCGCCGCTGCTCAGCCCCGAAGGTGGCTTCGACCTCTCCCGGGTTGGCCCGGACAACTACGCCGATTTCTACAACAGGGAAATGGCGAACCTGTCGCAGACCGACCGCGCCCAGCAGGCGACTGAGTGGCAGGCCCTCAACACTGAGGCTGCCGCGCAGATGTTCGTCGTCCCGACGTTCTTCGGCCTCGCTCAGAACCTTGCCGGCGACCACGTCGGCAACCTGTACCGCTGGGGTCCGTACGGCTCCTGGCCGTACGCACAGCTGTACGTGATGCAGTAAGGTCTCCTCGAGTAGGAACCGAACTCTCTCGCAACGGGGGAGCGGCCCTGCCGCTCCCCCGTTGCCCTACATAGCGCTTTTCCTGGAGGAATAGTCCAGTTTTTGGCTACCTGGTCCGGCGCATCGCGGGCATGGTCCTGCTGCTGTTCCTGTTGACGCTGGCCGTCTTCTTCCTCTTCAACCTGCTGCCGGGCGATCCTGCGCGGCTCACATGCGGCAAGATCTGCACGCCGGCCCTCCTGGAGGCCAACCGCCACCGCCTCGGGTATGACCTGCCGCTGCTCCAGCAGTACTGGAACTTCGTGAGCGGCATCTTCGTCGGGCGCAACTTCTTTGCTGACACGCCGGCGCCCATCGTCTGCTCGGCACCGTGCCTGGGCTACTCGTTTCTCCGCCACCAGCAGGTGCTGACGATGATCGTGCGGTCGTTCCCGATCACGTTCTGGCTGACCATCGGTGGTTTCCTCATGTGGATCATCACCGGACTGGCGGCCGGTATCTACGCCGCACTGCGTCGGGGCCGATGGCAGGACCGCACCCTGATGGGCGTCGCTCTGATCGGCTACTCTCTGCCGTCGTTCTTCATCGGCCTGGTGCTGATCTTCTTCGTCGTTCTTGAGTGGCACTGGGTGCCCTTCCCGTCGTTCGCGCCTCCCGAACAGGATCCCATGCGCTTCGTGCAGACGATGATCCTGCCGTGGATCGTGATCGCCGTGCTCAACGCGGCCTTCTACATCCGTCTCACACGCAACCAGGTACTCGAAACCTTCGGCGAGGACTACGTCCGTACCGCGCGCGCAAAGGGACTTCCTGAACGTGTGGTGGTGGTCAAGCACGCACTGCGCGCAGGCCTGACGCCCATCGTCACCGCCGCTGGACTCGACATCAGCTACCTGCTCGGCGGCGCGATAATCACCGAGAGCATTTTCAGCCTGCAGGGAATGGGCCAGCTCGCCATCTCGTCGGTCATCAACTCGGACCTGCCGGTCATCACCGCGATTACGCTGGTTGCGGGCAGCTTCATCATCTTCGCCAACCTGATCGTCGACCTCCTCTACGGGGTCCTCGACCCGCGCGTGAGGGTGGGCTGATGGCGGCCGTCGCGCGCGAGTCGCCCGAGGGCACCATCACCATGGTCGAACCGGCCGACAAACCCTTCGTGAGCGTCGAGAATCTGGCGGTTCAGTTTCCCACCGAGGACGGCCTCGTCCAGGCGGTCGACGGCGTGTCCTTCTCGCTCGAGAAGGGCAAGACGCTGGCGATCGTGGGTGAATCGGGTTCGGGCAAGAGCGTCACCGCGCAGGCGATCATGGGCCTCATCGACCGTCACAGCGCACAGGTAACGGGCGAGATCTGGGTTGGCGGCGATGAACTGCTGGGCATGCGGTCGGCCCAGGTGCAGGCGCTGCGCGGCGCCCGGATGGCGATGATCTTCCAGGACCCCATGTCCAGCCTCCATCCGTTCTACCGCATCGGCGACCAGATCATTGAGGCGATCCAAGCGCATCGCAAGGTTGGCCACGGCGACGCGCGCAGCGAAACGCTGCAGATGCTCAAGCGCGTGGGCATCCCGGCCGCCGAGCGGCGCATCGACGCCTACCCGCATCAGCTCTCGGGCGGCATGCGCCAGCGCGTGATGATCGCCATGGCGCTCATCAACTCGCCGGCGCTGCTGATCGCGGATGAGCCGACCACCGCGCTCGACGTCACGGTCCAGGCACAGATCCTGGAGCTCATCTCGGACCTGCAGGCCGAATTCGGGACAACGGTGATCCTCATCACCCACGATCTGGGCATCGTCGCCGACGTGGCCGACACCGTCGGGGTCATGTACGGGGCGCGGATCGTCGAACTTGGTTCGACCAAGGTGCTCTACGGGCAGCCGGAGATGCCCTACACGCTCGGCCTGCTGTCATCCATCCCGCGCATGGACAAGGAGGCCGGCGAGCGGCTGGAGCCGATCCCCGGCAACCCGCCGTCGCCCATCCACCTGCCCAAGGGCTGCGTGTTTGAGCCGCGCTGCCGCTATTCCAACCTGACGCATGGCCTGTCCGAGACGGTGCGTCCGGAGTTGTTGCCGACCGGGGCCGGCCCGGGACATCTCGTCCGCTGCCACCTGCCGCCGGAGGAGCGGCGCCGCATCGCGCACGAGGTGCTGAGCCAGCTGAGGGATGCGACCTTTGAGCCCAGCTAACGGCGAGATCGTCAAGGTCGACGATCTGCGTACCTATTTCCCGGTCAGGTCGCGCGGCCTCCTACCGCGCGTCGTCGGCCAGGTCAGGGCGGTCGACGGCATCGACTTGACCATCAACGCCGGCGAGACGCTCGGGCTGGTGGGCGAAAGCGGATCGGGCAAGACGACCGCGGCGCGCTCGATCCTGATGCTCGTCAAGCCCACCTCGGGATCAGTCGAGATCGAAGGCGAGGACGTCACCCGCCTGTCGGCGCGGCAGTTGATGCCCGTCCGCCGCAAGACATCGATGATCTTCCAGGACCCGTACAACGCGCTCAATCCGCGCCACACCGTGGGCGGCATCATCGCGGCGCCCTTCGAGATCCAGAAGGAGAAGCCGGAGGGTGGCATCAAGCACGCCGTGCAGGAGTTGATGGAGCGCGTCGGCCTCAACCCCGAGCACTACAACCGCTATCCGAACGAGTTCAGCGGCGGCCAGCGGCAGCGCATCGGCGTCGCCCGGGCGATTGCACTGCGGCCCAGGCTGATCGTCTGCGACGAGCCGGTGTCGGCGCTCGACGTTTCCATCCAGGCCCAGATCATCAACCTGCTGCGCGACCTGCAGCGCGAGTTCCACGTCGCCTACCTGTTCGTCGCCCACGACCTGGCCGTCGTCCGCCAGATCTCGCACCGCGTGGCGGTAATGTACCTGGGCCACATCGTCGAGAGCTCGCCGCGCGACGAGCTGTACGCCCGGCCGCTGCATCCGTACACGCGTTCACTGCTCTCGGCCGTGCCGGTGCCGGATCCCGAGCAGCAACGCAAGCGCAAGCGGATCGTGCTCCAGGGCGACCTGCCGAGCCCCATCGATCCGCCGCCGGGCTGCGTCTTCCATACCCGCTGCTGGCTATATGAGCGGCTGGGCCGGCCCGAGAACTGCCGCACGGAGTTTCCCGCGCTGCGCCAGTTCGGGCCCGATCACGTGGCTGCCTGCCACTACGCGGAGGAGTCGCTCAAGACCGACGTGGGCATCGACTATGTCGCCCGACGGGCGCACGGCGCTGGCGACGACGCGGCGTCCGACAAGGGAACCGCGCCCGTCAACTGAGACGGCGGGTCAGTCGCCGGCTTCGACTCCGACTTCTGCCGCTGCCTGGGCCCGGGCGGCCGACGCCACCATCTGGCTGCTCTGCTCGGCGTGGTGACATGCCGCCTCGTGGCCCGGCTCGCCGACACCACGCAGCTGCGGGTCAGCCTCGCGGCAGTCGGCCGGCTTGCCGAGCGCGTCATACAGCCAGCAGCGCGGGTGGAAGCGGCACCCGGCGGGCACGTTGATCGGACTCGGCACGTCGCCGCGCAGGATGATGCGCTCGCGTCGTGCCGTTGGGTCGGGCAGGGGGATGGCCGACATGAGCGCCTGGGTGTAGGGATGCTCCGGGTCGCTGTAGGCGGTCTCGCGCGACGCACGCTCGACGATGCGGCCCAGGTACATCACCGCCACCCGGTCGCTGATGTGCTCGACCACGGCCATGTTGTGGGCGATGAACAGCAGCGTCAGCCCCAACTCGCGCTGCAGCTCGCGCAGCAGGTTGAGCACCTGGGCCTGGATCGACACGTCGAGCGCGCTGACCGGTTCGTCACAGACCACCAGCTGCGGCTCGAGGATCAGCGCGCGCGCGATGCCCACCCGTTGGCGCTGGCCGCCGCTGAACTCGTGCGGGTAGCGGCGTGCCTGGTAGGACGCCAGGCCGACCAGGTCCATCGTCTTCTGGACGCGGGCGCGTCGCTCCGCGGGTGTGCCGATGCCGTGGATACGCAGGCCGTCGCCGATGCTCTCGCCGATGGGTGAACGCGGGTCGAGCGACGCATACGGATCCTGGAAGATGATCTGCATCTGCCGGCGGAAGGGCTTCAGTCGAGCACCCGACAGGTTGGTGATGTCGGTGCCATCGAAGCTAACGGTTCCCGACGTGGGGTCGATCAGGCGCAGGATCAGGCGGCCGACCGTCGTCTTGCCGCAGCCCGATTCGCCCACCAGCCCGAGTGTCTCGCCACGAGCGATCTCGAGATCGACGCCATCGACCGCCTTGACCTCGGCCACCGTTCGCTGCAGCACCCCGCCCTTGACCGGGAAACGCTTGACCAGGCTGCGCACCTCGACCAGCGGTTGACCGGAGGCTGCCGGGGTGTCGATCGGCCGTACCCGAACGTCGAACGAGCCAATCGCCATCAGCCGGCCCCGTCCGGCTCGGCGGCTTGCGGGCGGGTCGCCTGCGGGCCCAGAGGCGGCTGCCAGCCGGGCGCCCTGTCGGAGTGGTGGTAGAGCCAGCAGCGGACCGTGTGGTCGGTGGCGGTCGGCAGCAGGTCGGGGTGGACCTCCGTAGCCGGCCACACGTCGTACTGCGTGCGCGCGCCGCAGCGCGGCGCGAAACGGCAGCCGTTGGGCAGGTCGATCAGGTTGGGCACCATGCCGGGAATTACCGCGAGCTCCGCCCTGGGCTGACCGAGGATCGGCACCGCACCGATCAGGCCCTCCGTGTACGGGTGCAGCGGCCTGGCGAAAAGGGTCTCGGTGTCGGCTTCCTCGATGATCTCGCCGGCGTACATGACTGCGACGCGGTCGCACATCTCGGCGACGACGCCCAGGTCGTGCGTGATGAGGATGATCGCGGTTCGCGTCTCACGCTGGAGCCGGCGCATGAGGTCCAGGATCTGAGCCTGGATGGTCACATCGAGGGCGGTCGTCGGCTCGTCGGCGATGAGCAGCTCCGGCTCGCAGGCGAGCGCCATGGCGATCATCACGCGCTGCGCCATGCCGCCCGACATCTCGTGCGGATAGGAGTTCAGGCGCCGCTTGGGATCGGGGATGCCGACCATGTGCATCAGCTCGAGGGCCCGTTCGCGGGCGGCCTTGCGCTTCATGTTCTGGTGCGCCTCGAGTACCTCGCCGATCTGGAAGCCCACGTTGAGGACGGGGTTGAGTGATGAGCTCGGCTGCTGGAAGATCATCGAAATACGTGCACCGCGGATGGCACGCATCCGGGCCTCGGACAGTGTCAGCAGGTTCACGCCGTCGAAAATGACCTCGCCATCCTCGATCGAGCCGGGCGCCGCGATAAGGCGCAGGATCGACAGCGAGGTCACCGTCTTGCCACAGCCCGACTCACCGACCAGGCCGAGGATCTCGCCGCGCCGCACGGAGAAGTCGACACCGGTCACCGCCCTGACCGTGCCCTCACGCAGGCGGAAGGAGGTGCGCAGCCCGCGCACGTCGAGCAGCGCATCCGACTGCTCCGGCCGGCCTGCGGTGGCCGGTGTCGCCTCTGCCGTTGTCACCTGGCGAGCCTCGGGTCGAGCGCGTCGCGCAGGCCGTCGCCAAGCAGGTTGAAGCCGAGCACGGTGAGGGTCAGGGCCACGCCGGGGATGAACACGAGCAGTGGCGAGCTGAACAGCTGGTTGCGCTCCAGGCCGATCATCACGCCCCACTCCGGCTGCGGATTCTGGGCCGCGAGACCCAAGAAGGACAGCGCCGCGATCTCGAGGATGGCAGTGCCCAGGCCGAGCGTCGCCTGGACGATGAGCGGTGTTATGGCGTTGGGGATGACCCGCCGGCGCAGGATGCTGACCGACGAGTCGCCGAGCGCGCGCGCCGCGGTGACGTAGTCCTGCTCGCGCACGGTAAGCACCGACGAGCGCATCACGCGGGCGTAGACCGGGATCGAGACGATACCCACCGCGAGCATGGCGTTGGTCAGGCCCTTGCCCAGCACGGTGACGACGGTGATGGTCAGCAGCAGGGCAGGGAAGGCCAGCAGCACATCCATCAAGCGCATCAGGATGTTGTCCGTCCAGCCGCCGGCGAAGCCAGCGACGGCGCCGATGAGCGTGCCCACGACGATCGACCAGCCGACCGTGACGAAGCCGATGAACAGCGAGTAGCGCGCGCCGTACAGGATCCGGCTGTACTCATCGCGTGCGTTCCCGTCGAGGCCGAAGAAATGCTCGGGCTGCGTCGCGGCGCAGCCCAGGATGTGGATGCACGGCAGCTCGCGGGTGCGCGCGCCGGGCTCGATGCCGAGCATCGGCAGGATGGGGTCGTGCGTGGCGAGCACGTCGGCGAACAGCGCGATCGAGAACAGGAAACCAAGGATGAGCAGGCCGACTACGGCCGAGCGCTGGCGGACGATGCGCGCGAGCGTGGCACGCCAACCTGTGCGCCGGGACGCCTGCTCCCTCAGCAGCCCTTCGTCTGAGCCGAGTGGCTCGCGCGCCGGCGACCCGAACGGCTGCTCGGCCCCGAGGGTGATCTCGCGCACTTCCTCGGTCATGACAGGCGCACGCGCGGGTCGAGGAAGCCGTAGCTGATGTCGACGACCAGGTTCACCAGCACGTAGATGATCGCAACGATCACGGCCATGCCCTGGATGACGATGTAGTCACGGCCGGTGATCGATTCGTAGATCGTCTTGCCGATGCCGGCCAGGCCGAAGATCGTCTCGGTCAGGACCGCGCCGGAAAGGAGCGCGCCGACCGACAGGCCGATGACGGTCACGACCGGTAGCAGCGCGTTGCGCAGTCCGTGGCGGAACATGACGATGCGCGGACGCATGCCCTTGGCGCGCGCGGTACGTACGTAGTCCTGGCCGAGGACCTCGAGCAGGCTCGAGCGAGTCATGCGCGCGATGATCGCCATGGGGATCGTGCCCAGCGCGACGGCGGGCAGGACCAGGTGGCGCAGCGCGTCGACGAGCAGGTCGAAGTTGAGCGTCAATAGTGCGTTGAAGGTGTACATGTTCGAGATGAAATCGAGGATGGTCCGCGGCGGCCCAGACAGGTCGGGCATGCCCCATGCCACGGCGATCGGCACCACCTGCGTGCCGGCGGTCAGCCGCCCCGAGGGCGGCAGGGATATCGCGGTGTCCTTGAACACGATGGCAAAGAGGTAGGCGAGCAGCAGGCCGAGGACGAAGACCGGGATGGACACGCCCAGGTTGGCGACCATCATCGTGCCAACGTCGGCCGCCGAGTTGCGCCGGTAAGCCGAAACGATGCCCAGCAACATGCCCACGCTGACCGCGAAGAGCAGCGCGTACAGCGTCAGCTCGATGGTCGTAGGCATGCGCTGAACCAGGATCTCGGTAACCGGCTGGCCGGTCTTGGTCGATTCACCCAGGTCGCCAGTGGCGAGGTCCTTGAGATAGACGACGAACTGCACCGGGAGCGGCTCGTTGAGGCCGAAGCGTTCGCGGAACTGGAAGCACGTCGCCGGCGTGGCCTTCTCACCCAGAGCGGCGAAGCACGCATCGCCGGGGATAACGCGCGCCAGCACGAAGACGATGGCGATCACGCCCAGCAGCACCGGGATGCTGCTCAAGAGCCGGCGAACGACGAAGCGGGTCATCGATGACGCACCAGAATGGCGAAGGGGCGCCGGCCTGGCGGCCGGCGCCCCTTCGAGTTGGCCGAGTTGTCAGCCTACTGCGAACAGGCCGGCTGCCCCTCGATCCCGCACGGTGGCGGCGGGTTGAGGAAACCTCCCCACAGGCCGGGCCAGTACTCGAAGGTGCTGGTCACGCCCTTGTGGATCGACAGCGCGGCGTCCCACTGCGCGGCGAGGGAGACGATCACATCCTTCGCCTCGAAAGTGGAACCGTCGTGGAACGTGACGCCTGAGCGGAGGTGGCAGGTCCACACCGTCAGGTCGGCGTTGGCGTCACAACTCGTGGCCAGCGCCGGAACCGCCGCGGTTCCGTTCTCCTGGAAGCCGTAGAGCGATTCCATCGACTGCTCGCAGGCGCGCAGCGCTTCGCCGTCCGTCTCGTCGGCGCAGTAGAGCGAGCCGGGCTCGCCGTTCTGCATGAAGACGATCTGGTCCTGCCCTGCTGGCGGGACCATGCGGAACAGCAGCTCATTGCTGAGCGGCGAGATCTGCTGGTCGCCAACGCTGGCCAGGTACGCATTCGCGAAACCGGCGTGTGAGATCGGCACCATCGGCACGTCGGCGATGATGGCGTTGTTGGCCGCGGTGTAGGCCGCGTCGCGCGTCGCCTGGTCGGACGTAGTGTTGCCGATTGTCAGCTGCTGTGCGATGTCGGGGTAGCACTGGCCAAAGGCAGCCGTGCAGCCGGCACCGAAGTGGTAGTCGAGGAAGTCGGTGATGTCAGGGTAGTCGACGCCCCAGCCGAGCAGGAACAAGCCCTTCAACAGGCCGCTATTGGAGTTCTGGATGAAGGTCACCGAGTCCTGCTCGTCGAGCGTCGCATGGACATCGATCAGCTCGAGCTGGGCCTGGATATCGGCCGCGGTTTCAGCCGCAAGCGGGATGTAACCGCGCGCCGTGGGGCGATAGCTGAGGGTGGTCGTCAGGCCCTGCGCGCCAAAGATGGTGTCGATCATCTGCTTGGCCGTGGCCTGGTCGTAGGCCGGCCAATCGTCGCCGTTGCAGGCGAACGGGATCTGGCACGGTGTGAAGTGGGTCGCAACTTCCGAGCCGGGCGGCAGGAAGTTGTCGACGATGCGCTGGCGGTCGATGCCGATGGCCAGCGCCTTGCGGACATCAGGGTTGTCCCACGGCGCATAGTCGTGGTTCATGCCCAGGTAGAGCGTGTTGAGGCCGGCCGACGGGTCGAGGCTCAGGTTGGGGTCACTCGAGACCGTAGCGAAGTCGTTGGGGCCGACGAGCGTCATGCCGTCGATCGTCCCCGCCTGGAGCTCGGACAGGCGCGCCGCCGATTCGGGCTGCCAGCGCAGGACACCAGTCGACGAAGCTGCCGGGGTACCCCAGTAGTTGTCGAAGCGGCTGTAGTCGATCTCCGTGCCGCGCTGCCACTGGTCGAGCTTGTACGGGCCGGTGCCGTTCATGGTGTTGATCCAGTCACCGGCAGCGATGTGGTTGATCAGCCAGTCACTGTCGTTGATCGCGAAAACGGAGAACGCGATCTTCGACAGGAACGCGACGTCCGGGTTGCAGAAGGTGAATACGACCGTCATCGGGTCGGGCGCGGTCAGCGACTTGAGGTTGCCGGCGTAGGGCAGGTTGTTCCAGGACCCTGTGCCGCACTCGATCGGATCGCCGTAGTTGGGATACGAATCGGTGATCGCCGTCGGATCACCCGGCTGCGCCGCCATCTCCGGATAGGGCGTGCCGATTGCCTCGGACGGCTGTCCGGTTGGCTGTCCGCTAGCGGATGCGCTGGCAGGCGTGCTCGGCTGCTCGCTCTGTGGCGCCGTCGATGGCGCCTGGCTCGTCGCCGGCGTGGTGGTGGGCGCCGCGGCCGGCGTACAGGCGGTGAACACGAACGCCGCGATCAGCCCAACGGTGGCCAGACTCAGCCACCTGGATTGATGGGCTCTACCCATCGGTCCTCCTCCTCTGGACTGCACCTGTGCTGGCTGGCACTCCCTGCGGGCTCACCGGCCCCTGCCAGCTGCGGCACCGCGCGCATGCGCGCGCACGGCGGCCGCCTCCTCTCGACAGGATTCCGCGGAGACTAGCAGTCGCGCCTCCGATTGACTACTCCGAGGGGCACGCGCGCGTCGCTAACATCAGCCCGATGACGCGCATCAAGATCGGCCTGGCCCAGATCGCGCCGCGCCTGGGCGTGGTCGCGGACAACTTCGCCGAGCATCGGCGCCTGATCGGCGAGGCGCACGCGCAGGGGCTTGACCTGCTCGTGTTTCCGGAGCTCGGGCTGACCGGCTACCTGCTCCAGGATCTCAACGCCGAAGTGGCCATGCGCGCTGACGATGAGCGGTTGCTGGCGCTGGCGCGCGAGGCGGGCGACATGAGCGTCGTTGTCGGCTTCGTCGAGGAGTCGGCCGAGCATCAGCTGTACATCTCCGCCGCGCTGCTGGAAGGCGGCAGCGTCGCGCACACGTACCGCAAGGCCTATCTGCCCAACTATGGCCTGTTCGACGAGCGTCGCTTCTTCGGTGCCGGGAACGTGCTGCGGGCGGTCGACTCGCACCTGGGCGTGCGCCTGGGGCTGTGTATCTGCGAAGACTTCTGGCATCTACCGGTGCCCTACCTGCTGGCCCTCGATGGCGCCCAACTGCTGGTCAACATCGCCTCCTCGCCGGGACGGGACATCGCCGCGGTGGTCGAGGACCAGCTCGGCACGGCGCAATCGTGGCGCACGCTGATGCGCGCCTATGCCCAGCTCACGACGTCATTCGTCGTATTCGTCAACCGCGTCGGCGTCGAAGAGGCAGTCACCTTCTGGGGTGGCTCGCAGGTCATCTCGCCGGCGGGCGATGTGCTGTGTGCCGCGCCGATGCTCGAGGCGGGGCTGTTCAGCGTCGAGATCGACCTCGACGACGTACGCCGCGAGCGAGTCGCGCTGCCGCTGCTGCGCGACGAGCGGCCCGACTTCGTCCTGCGCCAGCTCGAACGGCTCGTGCGCGAACGAGCTGGCAACGAAGCGGCCGACACGGAGTGAGCTCACTGCCGGACAACCTGCCCTTTGCGCTGCCGCCCGAGCTGCTGATCGACACCGGCGTCGCGCGCCGGCTGATCGGCGAGTTCATCCGCGGCCACCTGCACCAGGCCGGTTTCGAGCGCGTCGTGCTGGGGCTCTCGGGGGGTATCGATTCGGCCCTGGTGGCGTACCTGGTCGCCGAAGCGATCGGCGCCGAGAAACTGCTGTGCCTGCTGCTGCCGTACAGGACGTCTGCGGGCGCATCGGCGGCCGACGCCGGGGAGCTCGTCAGCAGGCTCGGTTGCCCCAGCCGGACGATCGAGATCTCCGCCATCGTCGACGGCTACTTCGTCGGCGCGCTCGATGGCGAGCAGGCCGACCGGCGACGCGTCGGCAACTTCGCCGCGCGGGCGCGCATGGCCGTGCTGTACGACCAGTCCGTCGTCTGGAACGGCCTCGTGGCGGGCACCGGCAACAAGACCGAGGTGCTGCTCGGCTACACCACGATCTACGGCGACAACGCGTCTGCGTTCAACCCCATCGGCGACCTGTACAAGAGCCAGGTGCGCCAGCTGGCGGTCGAGCTGGGCGTGCCCGACACGGTCGTGCTCAAGGCGCCCAGCGCCGACCTGTGGCCGGGCCAGACCGATGAGGGCGAACTCGGCCTCAGCTACGCGGAGATGGATCGCCTGCTCTACTGGAGGGTTGACCGCCGGCGGACCGACAAGCAGCTCGTCGCCATGGGGTTCGCCCAGGCGACGATCACCCGCGTGCAGCGCTTGGTCGCCGCGTCCGAGTACAAGCGCCAGACGCCGCCGGTGGCGAAGCTGACCACGCGCACGCCGGGCGTCGACTATCTCTATCCGCGCCGGCGCCCGCAGCCTCGCCCATGACGAGGAGTGGCCCATCTACGGGTTTGCGCCGCCGCCTCGTTGAAGCCGCTCGTGCCGACCGGGCCGGCATAACTCGGGTTAGCGAGCCACAAAGGCGCCCACCGGCAGGCGCGATGGCCGGTCGACCATTGCGGTTCAAAGGGTGCAGGCCGCCCGCTGCACCGGGTCATGCGCGATCGTCAGGTATTGGGCGGACCATGGGGCAGAAATGCCGATGTCATCGGCACGGTACGTTCGAAGCAGGCTGGCGTGCCCGGCGATGACAGGAATTCGCTCGTTCCAGTGACAGCGGAAAATCGCGTGCCTCGCGCCGGCGGCACGCTCTACGTCGTCGCCACGCCGATCGGCAACCTGGGCGACGTCACGCTGCGCGCGCTCGAGCTGCTGCGCTCCGTGCCCCTCGTTGCTGCCGAGGACACGCGCATGACTCGCCGGCTGTGGCTGCGCCATGGGATCTCGACGCACCTGGTCAGTTACCACGCCCAGAGTCCGCCGGCGCGGCACGAGGAGTTGCTGGCGCATCTGGCGACCGGCGCCGACATGGCGCTGGTGACCGATGCCGGTACGCCGCTCGTCAGCGACCCGGGCGGCGAGCTCGTGTCCGAGTGGCTGGCACGCGGCGGGCAGGTCGTTCCGATTCCCGGAGCTTCGGCCGTATTGGCGGCGCTGGTGGCCAGTGGCCTGCCCGCCGCGCGCTTCGCGTTCGAGGGCTTCCTGCCGCGGCGCGGGGCCGAGCGGCGGGCACGCCTGGCGCGCATCTGCGCCGACGAGCGCACGACCGTGCTGTTCGAGGCTGCCAATCGCACCGCGGCGACGCTCGCCGACCTGTCCGCCACGTGCGGTGCCGAACGTCCGGCGGCGCTGTGCCGCGAGCTGACCAAGCTGCATGAGGAGGCCTGGCGCGGTTCGCTGGGCGAACTCGCCGAGCGGGCGCAGGCAGCCCCGCCGAGAGGGGAGGTGACGCTGGTCGTGGCCGGACGTGAGCGTGCTCAGGACGGCTCGCAGATCGGACTGGCGGAGGGTCGGTCGGAGGTCGAGCGGCTGGTGGACGCCGGCATGAGCCGTTCGTCGGCGGCAAAGGAGGTGGCCCAGCGCACCGGGCTGCCGCGCCGCGAACTCTTTCGCGCCTAGCCGACTCGGGCGGCGATCCCGGCGTCCGCGACTGGAAGCGCCGTCATCCGAGCTGCCGTGGGATGGCGGCGTGATGCACGCGGCGCATCGGTATCGGCCAATTCCCAGGGCAAACTCGCTGCGGATCCCCGGTCAGAGCAGACTTGGTTGCGGGAAAGCTGGCCAGTCGATGCGCCACGCGCATCGGGTGGCGGTGGCGTCGCCACTCACTGTGGGTCCGTTCGGACTCGCCACCCTGGGCCTCACTTTCACGGCTGTTGCGCGGGCCGGCGCGTCTACTGACGGGATAGACTCGCGGTGAGTGGATACCGCGAGCGCACAGCAGCCGCTCGACCCGACGCCGGTCGCGCCGGGCGTGCTCGCCACACCGGCCCGGGGTCTCGAGCCGCGCGAACAGCCGGGCAAGCGCGTGATCGTCATCGGCGGCGGCATCGCCGGCCTGGTGGCGGCCTTCGAGCTGCAACGGCAGGGCCACGAACCGCTGGTGCTCGAGGCGCAACAGCGTGTCGGCGGCCGGGTAAAGACGATTCGTGACTTCGCGCCGGGACTCTATGCCGAGGCAGGCGCCATGCGCATCCCGCGCGTGCACGACCTGACGCTCGCCTACTGCAAGCTGTTCGGGCTCGAGTTGCGGCCGTTCGTAATGGGCAATCCGCTGACGCTGTGCTTCATCGACAGTCAGCGCATGACCGTGGCCGAGGCGGACGCCCATCCGGAGCGCCTGCCCTTCGAGCTGGCCGAGCCCGAGCGCGGCAAGACCTGGAGCCAGCTCTGGGATGAGGCAACGAGCGAGTTCAGGCAAAGATACGAGCAGGGCGGGGTGAACTCGCTCGACGCGCTGTTGCGCGAGTACGACCGGTACTCGATCCAGGAGTTCCTGGTCGAGCGCGGCTTTTCCGAAGGCGCCATCGAGCTGTACGGCGTGATGAGCTTCCGCGAGTCGAACATGAATGCGGCGGTCGTCGAACAGTTGCGCGAGATAGTCGGCCGCTCGTTCGAGGACATGCAGGAGATCGTGGGCGGCATGGACCGCCTGCCGAACGCCTTCTACGAGCAGCTGAAGCCGTACGTGCGCTTCGGGTCGGAGGTCACCTCGATCGAGAACACCGACGAGTCGGTCACGGTCCACTACCGCACGGCCGCGGGACGCTTCAGCGCGACCGGGGACTACGCCGTTTGCGCGATCCCCTTCAGCGTATTGCGCGACATCGAGATCCTCGGGCGGCCGTTCAGCCGGCCCAAGCAGAAGGCGATCCGTGAGCTGAACTACAACGCGTCGACGAAGATCCTCTTCCAGGTGCGCCACCGCTTCTGGGAGCATGAGGACGGTATCGTCGGCGGCACGACCGTGACCGACCTGCCCATCCGGCGCATCGTCTACCCCTCGTTCTCCGACCCGGAACAGGAGCGTGGTGTTCTGCTCGCGTCCTACACGTGGGGCCAGGACGCGCTGCGCTGGGGCGCCATGCGGCCCGACCAGATGATCGAGCAGGCGCTCGAGGACGTAGCCCAGGTCCATCCGAGCGTGACCGACGAGTTCGAGGTGGGCGCCGTCCAGGCGTGGTACGACGATCCCTACGCGCGCGGCGCCTTCGCGCTCTTCGAGCCGGAACAGCAGACGCGCCTGCAGGACGCGATCGTCCAGCCCGAGGGACGCATCCATTTCGCCGGCGAGCACACCTCGCTGTACCACGCGTGGATCCAGGGCGCACTCGAGTCGGGCATCCGCGCCGCGAAGGAGATCCACGAGGCGCCGGACGCTTTCCAGGCAGTCGCCGAGGGGCCGGCGAGCACATGACGATGGCCCAGCCGCGGCCCGACCAGGCGCCGGAGGTGCCCGCCGAGATCAACTCGGTGCTCGACCGTGGCCTGCCCGGCCGAGCGTCGGATCCCAAGCGCGTGCTGGTCATCGGTGGCGGCATCGCCGGCCTGGTGGCCGCCTACGAGCTGCAGCGGGCAGGTCACCGGCCGGTCGTGCTCGAGGCGCAGAACCGCGTCGGTGGCCGGGTCTACACGCTGCGCTCGTTCGCGCCCGGGCTGTACGCGGAGGCGGGCGCCATGCGCATCCCGCGCGTGCACAACCTGACGCTCGGCTACTGCGCCCGCTTCGACCTGCCGCTACGCCCCTTCGTGATGGGCAATCCGCGCGGGCTGGTGTATGTGGCCGGCGAGCGGATGACGATGGCCGACGCGGACGCGCACCCCGAGCGCCTGCCCTTCAGCCTCGAGCCGCACGAGCAGGGCCGCTCGGCCGACGCGCTGTGGGCGGCCGCGATCGCCGAGCTGCGGGCGATGGTCGACGAGGACGCCGAACGCGCGTGGCCGCAGATCGTGCGCCGCTACGACGAGTTCAGCCTGTACGAATTCCTGCGCCACCGCGGCTTCTCCGAGAGCGCGGTCGAGTACTACGCCGTGATGAACTTCGTCGAGAGCGACCTGCACAACGCGTTCATCGAGACGCTGCGCGAGGAGCTGGGCAAGTTCTACGTCGACATGCAGGAGATCGTCGGCGGCATGGACCGCCTGCCCAATGCGTTCTACGGCGAGTTGCAGGACGTGGTGCGCTTCGGCGTCGAAGTGCGGCGCATCGACCAGGATGCCGATTCGGTCACCCTGCACTGCCGCCAGGGCCCGGATCGCTACACGCTCACCGGCGATTACGCCATCTGCACCTTGCCGTTCTCCGTGCTGCGCACGGTCGAGCATCGCTCCTTCTCGCGCGCCAAGGAGAAGGCCATCCGCGAGCTCAACTACCACGCCTCGACCAAGATCCTGTTCCAGGTGCGCCACCGCATCTGGGAGACCGCCGACGGTATCGAGGGCGGCGCCACCGTCACCGATTTGCCGGTGCGCCGGCTGAATTACCCGACGCCCGACCCGTCGACCACCCGCGGCGTCCTGCTCGCCTCGTACACGTGGGGCCAGGACGCGCTGCAGTGGGGCGCCATGGACGAGCGCTCGCGCGTCGAGGAGGCGCTCGAGGACGTCGAGCAGATCCACCCGGGCATCACCGAGGAGTTCGAGGTGGGGGCCTCGCACGCGTGGTACAGCGACCCGTGGGCGCGCGGCGCCTTCGCGCTGTTCGCGCCCGAGCAGCAGACCAACCTGCAGGCCGCCATCCTGCAGCCGGAGGGCAGGGTCTACTTCGCCGGCGAGCACTGCTCGCTCTATCACGCCTGGATCCAGGGGGCGCTGGAATTGGGTATCCGCGCGGCGCTCGAGATCCATCGCGCCTGATCGGCCTGGGATGAACGTCGACGAGGCAGTCGGCCGTTTCACGGGCTGGCTGACGTCCTTCGGCGGTGCGTGGGAGGCAGGCGACGCGGCGTCGATGGCCGCGCTGTTCGTCGTCGGGGCGACGCTGCAGCCTGATCCGTTCGCGCCGCCGATCCGCGGCCGGCGGGCCATTCGCGACTACCTGGAGGAGCTGGTCGCGCAGTCCGGCGCCGTCTCGTTCAGCGCCGAGGTGCTCGGCGCCGGGCGGACGTACGGCGTGGCGCACTTCCGCGCGACCGGCGCGGCGCACATATTCGACGGGGTGCTCGTCGGTGCGCTCGATGCGCGCGGCCGCTGCGAATCCCTGCGCGGGTGGTGGCACAGCGCGCCCCAATAAGTCGCGCATAAGCCTGGGCTAAGCCGGCGGCAAGTGCCGCCCGCTAACGTTGCGCCGTCGAGTTCCCGCCGTCCGCCGACCACGCAGGCCGAGCCCATTACAGTTGGTCGCGGTCAGCGCGGAGCGGTGGGCGACGCTGGTCAAGCGGGCCGAGCGGTCGGTCCGCCCGCCACGACGTACCCGTCGTCCCGTCGCCGCCCCCGGCGCCATCCCCGCCGGCCGTGGCCTCAAGACGCACCTGTTGCGCCAGTCGCTGGCCTTCGAGCCGATCACGAACCAGCCACCGCACGGCCTCGAGGCGACGATCGCCGAACTGGGCAAGCGTGGCGTCGAGTTGCGCCGGGCACCTGACGGTTCGGTCTACGCGGTCACCGATGGCGTGATCAGTCCCGGCCTGGTGGCCTGGCTGGATCACGAGAAACGGCTGCTGGCCGCGCACCTGGCCGGCAAGCCGTTGAGCTGCGCGTTTTGCAAGGCGCCGGCGGCGGAGACGTTGGCCGGTGGCTCGATGGTGTGCGCCGAGCACCCGGGGGCCGAGGAGGTACCGGCGAAGCCGCAGCGGCCGGCGCTCACGGCAAAGCCCGTCAAGGTGACGACTGCGAGCCGACCGCGCGCCAACGCGCCGCAGGTTCACTGACGCGCGATGGGCGGTTTTTTAAGCCTGGAAAGCGACCGGCAACGCCCCCACTTGTCTGCACACACACAAGCCGGTAGGCAACTAAAGCCGGAGGAGGACGCCGATGGCCGCCGCTAAGCCCCGCCAGACGCCGCCAGTCCCCGCCGTAGGCGGGGTGGGTGGTGATCACACCCCCTGGACGCCATAAGCGCGAACCCGTTGGCCGATCGACGCTACCGGACGTGGAAGCGCGGCATCCTGCGTCGCGATGCATGGCGCTGCCAGGTGTGCGGCACCCAGGGACCGGCGACGGAGATGCACGTCGACCACCGCATCCCGCGCCAGAGCGGCGGCGCGCTGATGGACCCGCGCAACACGCGGGTGCTGTGCGCCGCGTGCAACCTGGTCAAGGGCGCCCGGAGCATGAGCGACGATGAGATCCGCCGCCGGCGTGGCCTGCCGCTACCGGCCAAGCCCCAGGGTCCCGGTTTGGGGCCGATCCTGCGCCGTGGTTATGAGGTGACGAAATGACCGATGATCCCGAGTTTGCGCGTGTCCCGCGCGCGACGCGCGAGCGTGCTTATCGCGAGGCGCTGGTCGCTTTCGACCGCGTATTGAAGCCTTTCGGCTTGGACCCGCTGGCGCGCATGGACGCGTTCGAGGCGATGCTCAACGAAGAGTACGTCCGGACCGAGGCCGCACCGCCCGAGCCGGTCAACTAAGCAAAGGACCATCGGTGGACTTAGACCACCGGGTCCCGGGCGATACCCTTCCCGATAGCTCCGCCCATGAGGGAAGGAAGGGAGAACTGCCCGATGCTGCCATCCTCACCGCCACCGCCGCCTGGCGCACCTCAATGGTCGCCCAGTCAGCCCCCGCCCGCGCCGCATCCAGGGCAGCCACCCAGGCCCTCCAACCCCATCGGGGCGATCCTGGGGGCGGTCGTCATATTGGCCATCCTCGGCGGCGCGGTCTGGTACGTGGCATTTCGACCCGGATCCGGCATCACGGCAACGCTGCCGCCTTACGTTCCGCCAGCCGTGACCGCACCGCCGGTAGGCGGCACGTCGAACGCGTGCACGCTGGTCAGTAATAGTCAGGTCACCTCGACGATGAGCAAGGCGCCCATTACCGACGGCATCCTCATGGACGTCGGCGGTCTCAATCAATGCACGTGGACGGTCTGGCTTCAGCCCCCCGAAGTACGTCTCGCTCAGCATTGGCCCGGCTTCGGTCTTTACTGACGAGCGTTTCACGACGTCGCTCACCGTCAGCGGTCTCGGGCAATCGGCTTGGTGGGAGCCAACACTGGGCGAGCTGGCGGTTCTCTCCGGCACGCACACGTTGACCGTCATGGTGGAGAGCAGCTCTGTCGATCCGAAAACAGTCGCGATTCAGATCGCTCGAGATGCGATGGCGAGGATGTGAAGACAGGAGATGCCCAAGTCTCCGGTTCGCGCCTGTCGCCGATGCGGTTCTCCCCTCGTGTGGGTCCGACCGCGATCAGGGCGGTCATTCTGGGGCTGCCCTAACTATCCAGCGTGTCGCCCTGCCACGCGGCGCCGTGCTACATCGTCGCCCACTCAGTCGATCGTGCCCACCCAGGGCTGGATGAGTGCACCTGCGCCTCCACCAGCTCCCAGGCCGTGGCCAGGATGGAGGGCCGCGTTGCTCGGCGCCTGGACGGGTCTATCAGGCACAGCTCAGGCGGCTATCTTGGTGGTCGCTGTCATCGCGGCGCTCTACGTTGGTGCGGTGACCCTCCACGGACTGGCACCAAGTCCCGCCCCCGCTGCGGGGGCGCCTGTGTACTACCCGGCGCCGGCCTATCACCAACCTGGCTACACGGTCACCTGCCGCGACGGTTGGGTGAGCCATAGCGGCGGAATCCAGGGCGCCTGCTCGCATCATGGTGGGGAATTGTGAGGTGACAGAGGGCGAAGACGATCGGGTCGCCGCTTGGGACGCCATCCACGACGCCACGCCGCCCGGCTGGTACGTCGGCCGGCCGGGCTACAACGACAACTATCGGCAGTGGGAGCAGTACGCCTTCGACCCTTCCGAGCGCCCTAAGGTCGGGCTGCGCTCGCGCGAGTGGACGGCAGTGGGCACTAGCGAGCTGCACGTCCTGCTCCAGATGGGCCGCTGCCTGCGCGAGATCAGTCTGGGACGGGTGCCGAAGTAACCATTTGGCTATAGCCCTTACTTCTATGTTTGGTCAAGGTTACCGACGCGTGGGACGGCTTGCCCAAGCCGTCCCCGGAAGGGAAGGGAGCACGAAATCAAATGAGAAACTGCTCGCCTCGCAGACGGACTGGGACTTATCTCGTGGACCCAGACGGCGAGGGTTACCCGCGGGGAGGGTGGAAATGAGGATCGCCTGGTTGGTTGCCATGGTTGCCGTGGTGGTGGGCTGTGGCGGACCTAACGCTACGCCCGTAAGGCGGACAATCACCGGAACTTTCGATCTTGTGACGATGAGTGGCGTGATCATTCCCGGTGGCGCGCCAGACGGAGGCATAGGCTGCGCTGGCAGCGGAGGCTACTCAGATGTCCAGGAGGGTATGGGCATAACCGTCAAGGACGAGAGTGGCAAGATCCTCGCGACGGGCACGCTGGGAAAAGGCGCTCTTGGGCCCGGTTTCTCTGAAACGAATCCAATATGCCGCTTCCTGTTCACGATCACGAACGTCCCTGACACTGCCACCTTCTACTCGGTTGAGGCTGGCCGGCGCGGAGCAACGACCTACTCGCACGACGACATGGTCGCAAACAACTGGACGGTTGCGCTCCAAATCAGCGACTCCGGCACGGGTTCTGTCGCCCCTCCATGGAGGGAGCAGGCCAAGAAATAGGCGTGGGGTAATACTCGTCGCTTACCACGTTTTCCGTCGCCACCAACGACTACCGGGGCGGGTCGGAGAAGTCGGAATACCACCCCGTGGTCACCTGAGACCGCTGTACAGATACTCGTATTAGCGCGCTCGATAGACTCTGTGCCGTGACGACCATTGACGAGGTTGTTCTAGCAGCGCCGGACGCGAATGGGGTCGTTATCGCGGGGCCTGGTGCGGGCAAGTCCTTCCAAATCGGGAGGCGCAACGATCACCTCCTGGATCGGCACGAGGTACAGCCGGGCGACATCCTGATTCTTACGCTCACCAACGAGACGAAGCGAACGCTTCGCGGTCGGTTCCCGACGATTCCGGTCAGGACCGTGCACGGGTATGCGCTCACGACGCTGAACAAGCTTGGCGCGACGGGCGGTGTGAGAGTCGCTGATCGCTGGGAGACGCACTTCCTCGTCAGCCGCGATGTCCAGAGGTTGCTGCGGTTCGCGGGAATAGCTGTGTCGGTCCGGCGAATTCGGAAGTACCTGAGGGATCGAGGCGCTGGGTTCAGAGACGAGCAAACCGCCGAGTCGGAACTCACTCATGAAGAAGAGATCATCCAGAGCACCTGGCTGAGCGTGCGCCAATTCCTCGCACTGCGGCTATTCGAGGACTTCGCCCCCGATCTACTCCGATACCTACGCGAGGGTCGTGCGTTACCTGATCCCCCTCGTTCGATCCTCGTGGACGAGTACCAGGATCTGACGCCCGAGGAACTAGACCTGATCCGCGCAGTCGGGAAGGCCGCGGGCGCTGGCGTGTTCGCGTGCGGTGACGATCGTCAGTCGATCTATGGGTTTCGACGGGCTGACCCGGGAGCTCTGGCCAGGTTCCCGGCAGTCTATGGATCGCCAGACCCCGCATACCTCGAGGTCTCCAGGCGCAATCCAGCGCGCGTCGTAGGATTGGCTGAGGGCATCGCGGTGTTGATGCCACCAACTGTCGGTGGGTCTGGGCGGCCCGGCATGAGCAGTCTCCCGAAACTCGGGGAGGGCGAGGTGCGGATCATCGGCCTCCCCAGCATGAAGTCAGAGGCGCGCTGGATCGTCCGTGACATCAAGCGCCGCCGCGACGAGCGCCGTGAAGACACGATCGCGGTGATCGTTCCACGCGACCTCGGCCACTACGTGGATGTTCTCAATGAGTCGAGCACTGAGATGCATGCCGGCCTCACGTTTGAGGACAGCCGGACATCGCTGCCTCTTTCGAACGACGAGTCCTTCCGTATCGCGTACTCATTGCTGCGCCTCGCTGCTGACGGGAACGACGAGCTGGCGTGGCGGACGCTCGTCGAACTGGCACCGAACATCGGCGAGGCGACGCGCGACCGGCTGTTCCAGTCGGGAGAGCCAAGGCTGTCGGCCGCGATCCGTCTTCTATCCGACGCCCACCCCAAACTGGCGGCGCTGCTCGTGGATGCGGACGCGGTTGCCGCAGCGGCCCGCGAACATGGCACCCGCGACGCAGTGACAGGAGCCGTTGATTTGGTCATTAGTCGTCTCGGGGTTCCAGTGGTGCCGTGGGCGGACATCGCCGCCGCGGGCCAAGGGCAGGCAGGCGACGAGGACGACGAAATCGAAGCATCAACCTCCGACGATTGGGGAGTGGCCCTCGCTGAATGTCGCCGGGTGGTGTATCGAACCAGCGCGGAGCGACGAGAAGGCGACTCAATACTGGTTTACACGGTCTATGGCGCCAAGGGCCAGCAGTGGCGGCATGTGTACCTGCTTGGGTGCTACGAGCAGGGGTTCCTCGACCGTGGCGCCGTCGGCGAGGGTGGCCGACGGCTCTACGTTGCGGTCACGCGATCAGAGTGGTCGCTGACCATCACCAAGCCCGACTACGTGGACAACTTCGTCGAGAGCACCATTGGCGTGCGGGCGCCCAACTTTCCGGACATGCTCGACCGCGCGCGACGATCGCGCTCCATCAACATCGAGCGGCCCGGGACACAGGCTGTTCAAGACCTCAGGCGCAAATAGGCCGCGTCGCCCCGGAGCGAGCTGGTCGGCGCCGGTTCATGGTCCAGCGGCGAGATCGAACCTCCGGGCGCGGAGCGCGGCCACGACCGAGCTTAGGCGACTGCGCTTATGTCCGACTTTGTTGATAAGCGCGCCGGGCAGCTATGAGTTTCGCTTGAGGTACTCCTCGCATATGCGATCGAGGAACCACTCGTAGCTGAATGGCTCGCCGGGCTGTGGCACAGGTGGTTCGTTCACGAGTCGGGCCGTCGGAGTCGCGCCGTCGTACTCGATCACGAGGACGAACACGGCCTCGCAGCGGCCCACTGGCTGTGTCGTATCGGTTCGGATGCGCATCGAGCGGAACATGTCGATCGTCTTCGGAGCGGCATCAGGTGAGTTGACGCCGCTGCTCTTCGCCGCTCTGGCGAACTCGTCGGGATTGCGGTATGTGAGGGCCGTGTTCACGACCATCGTGAAGGCCGCCACCGTGTCCGGGCTCGCCGCGTGGACGTGTGTCGCATACGCACGCGCATCGTTGTAACGGTTCGTCCGCGCCTTCCCGTGAGCCGTCATGATCGTCTTGTTCTCGATCGTCAGCGGCACGGGCACGGCGTTCGCCGTCGCGGCGAGCAGGCCATCGCCGCGTAGGACAACGCCGTCGATGTTCGGCTCGATTTCGCCATCCTCGTCGTCCTCGTCCACGACGGGCGAGTTGTGGCGCTTGCCCGTCAACCCGACATTGGGCCTCCACTCCAGCCTGCCGGTCGCCAACGCCTCGTCGAACTCGGGGCAGTGTTCCCTCAGATCAGCGATAACTGCGGCGGTGAGGAGGTCACTGTGGGCCTGGCCGCGCGGGTTGAACCCCACGTGGTTGTTGATCCAATCGACGTATGCCTCGGGCGCGGACACCGCCAGAGACTAGCGGGCACCTCCTGCCAAGGTGAAGAGGGTCTAAATCACCTGGGCGTCTGGTACGTCCAGGCGGAGCTGCCCGCTCACCGCGCTCTCGCGAGTCAATCGACGCGCTGCCTGCTCGACGTAGCTCTCGATAACCTCCCAGCCGATGCTATTCCGCCCCCATCGCGCCGCCGCCAGGTTCGTCGTCCCGGTGCCAGTGAATGGATCGAGCACCGTATCGCCAACGAACGAGAACATACGCACTAGACGCTCGATCATTCCCAACGGGAACGGCGCCGGGTGTTCGCGCGTCGATGCGCCGGCGAGAGACCAGACCTGCGTGAACCACTCCGCGTGGCGTGCCGCGGGAATCACCGACAGGACGCGTGTCGAAGGGTCGACGCTGCGATAGCCACCCGGCTTTCGCTGGAAGAGGATGAACTCCAGATCGTTCTTGATCACGGCATTCGGCTCGTAGGGCTTGCCTAAGAACGATGACCCGTTTTCGACTTCGAGCGACGCGTTGCCGATCTTGTACCAGATCATGGCTGCGAGGTTGTCGAAGCCGATCCGGCGACATGACTCCTGGATGCTCGCGTGCAGCGGGAATACCACGTGCCGGCCGAACGCCCGGCGCGAAAGCAGCACGTCGCCGACCACAATGACTAGGCGTCCGCCGGGGACCAGAACCCGGTACACCTCGCGCCAGACTCGGGCGAGCTGCCGGACGAACGTCTCGTAGTCCTCGACGTAGCCCAGCTGGGCGTCAGCGTGCTCGTAGTCCTTGAGGGTCCAGTACGGGGGCGAGGTGATTGCGAGGTGAACACTCGCGTCCGGCAGAGACTTCATGCGTCGCGAGTCGCCCACGACGAGCGCGTGTTCGCTGTGAAGCTGACGGGCCACGCGTTCGATCTCAGAGGTCAGGTTCGGATCGCGGGCGATGGCCGGCAGTGCCGTCTGGACGTTGGCAGTAAGGAGATCTGCTATTCGACCCGGCAGCTGGCCCATCGCCTCGTCGACACCGAGATGCCCGAACGCGAAACGGCGCGCAGCAAGGTTGTTGGGCATACCGCGAGAATAGGGGGCACCGCGCGACGGTTTCTCACTCACCCTTCGGCGGCCCTCCTTCCTCGGGTTCGGCGTCAACCGAACATGTGTTCTGTTCGGAGATTATCGATCATGCGGCGTGAGGTGTCCAACCGTGCTGGTACGCGGACCTCGACGGGCAGCCCGGCCCGGTCGTGGATGCTGCCCTGTGGGTAGCGCCGATTTGCTTTCTGCGTTGTCGACAAACCTTTTAGGTAGCTAGAGTCGTCTCGTGCCCAACATCGGCATTGACCCTGTCACCGGCGCAGTTCCTCTTGTTCTCATCGTCCTGGCAGTGGTCGCCCTGGTGGCCCTCGAATTGATCAGAAGACACATCTCGCGCCGCTGACCAGCCAAAGGGGGACCAGCGGGGGCCGTGGCTCAGCGACCGGGACGTGCACGGGCGATCAGCCAACTACGACGATCGAGGAAGAATTCCCGACTGAGCCCGCGCTGCAGGCAAAGTATTACGCGGCTGTCGAGGAGTGTGCGGCGCTCAGGTGAGCAGTTTGCCTCTTGGCCGGCGCAGCCAAGAATGGACGGGCTCAGGCGCCAACCGAGGTCGGTATCCGGGCGGGTGCCGAAGTAGGCAGTCTCTAGCACCCGCGCCACAAGCAACCGGTCCTACGACTTCCGTGTCGTAGTGGCGAGGCGGGCGGCGTCGCAACCTGTACGCGTGATTGCACCACTCCCGGGCGCGACGGCTGGTGGGGAGGGAGGTCTGCGAGTTCCTGGTCGATTGCTCAGATGGCGCGACTGGCGCTGGCCCTCCTGGCTCATTGTTGCTTTCTCCGCGTCATGCGCGGGGATTGTTGTGCTTGGTATCGACCCGCTGTATGACTATCACTGCTCAGCAGTTGCATGTCCAACGGGGCCACCGGATCCCGGCTACAGTCTCGCCTTGATTTGGGCCGTTGGAATGGTGCCCCTGCTCGCAGCGTGGCACTTGGCTTCGCGTGACGGTCTCGTGAGCTACGTGATTGCAGGGCTCAGCAACTCGCCACTCAGGAACCCGCTCATTGGGGTGGCTATAGGGCTGGTGATTCTGCTCGTCGTCTTCGTCGTCTTCCCCTGGTGGCAGGGCCAGCAGATCAATGACTGCCTCGGGGGCTGCATGTGTCCAAACAGCGGCTGCCCAGCCGACTGGTACAACCAATGGCCCTATTCGGGCACAATGCCACCGCTATGAGCAATGGCGCTAGCAACGACGGCGAAATAGGGGCGGTCAAACCAGCCCGAGCGTGAAAAGCGAACGCCGGGGGCCGGGTGTTGGCACGGAGTCCCCTTCTGGCAAAACGACTACGCACGTGGGCAGCTAGACGTGTCGTTCGCCGAAGCGGTCCGATCGTGCTACGGCAAGTTCGCCACTTTCAGTGGACGTGCGGGTCGATCGGAATATTTCTGGTTCGAAGTCTTCATCTTCCTGCTGGTTGTCGCCTACGGCGTCATATACCGCGGCCTGGATTCGGGCGTGGCAATGGCGTTCGTGCTGTTCGTCTACGCGTCTTTCATCCCTTGGCTAGCCGTAGCGGTGCGCCGGCTCCATGACACGGGCCAGTCGGGACGGTGGTTGCTCATCGCCCTGATTCCGTGGGTCGGCCCCATCGTGTTGCACGTCATGCTGGGTCTCGCCGGCGATCGACGTCCAAACAAATATGGGCCGCCACCGGCTCCCAGGAGGTTCCCCGGTGTTACGACTATTCGGCGAGTTGTAGCTCCGTGGTCGTTTAGCTCCCAGTCTGAAACCGAGACGGGGTGGAGCTCATGACCTTCATTCTGGCCTGGTCGGAGTGGGATCCCAACTGCGATCCCAACTGCCCGGTTACGGCCTTCGATCACACGGTGGGCGAGTTGATCCTGCTTGGCATCGTCATCATCGTGCTCTACTACGCCATCGAAAACCTCGCCGTGCTTGCTGATTGGCTGCACGCTCTAAGCAAGCGCCTCTTTGACAAGATCCCGACCCTGCCGACCTATCACGACCGACCGGAGGACCGGCGAGATGACTGACCCGGTTGTACCCAGGTCTCGGTCGCGACCAGTTGACGGGATAACTTGACACTGGTGGCTGCGCCACTGGAAGACAGAGATAGTGGCGAGTTCGGTCGAGATGCTGTCCGGCAAGCGTAAGAAGGATTACGCGGCCGAGTCCGCAGCCGAGGCTCTGGCGGCGCAGGCGGCGGCGATGGGCGTTGCCCCGGTCTTCAGCGCCGATCCCGCCGATGAAGCCGCGGCCGACGCGGACGAGCCGGCCGACAGCGAGGCTGCGACGGTGCCCGACGAAGACCAGCTGGTGGCCGCCTAGGCAGATGAAAAGACGCGCCTCGCATCGCTGCGAGGCGCGTCCCCCAGATTTTCCGCGCGGCGAGCGCCGCTCCTCCCCGTTCGCCGCGCTCCCCCCTGTCGCGGCCTCGCTTAACTGCGCTGGAGCTTGACGTGCAGGTAAGCGGTGACGTGCATGTTGGTGATGAAGGTGAGCTTGTGCTCGGTCACCCCGTAAGGGTTGTACAGGGCGCTGACGGCCTTGCCATTGCCCACGTAAATGCCGACGTGGCGGTTGCGGCCCCACACGACCAGGTCGCCCACCTTGGGCGCCTTCATGTTCGCCTGCCCATGCTTCTTGAACCACGCATGGAAGCCCCTCGCCGTGCGCCGCTTGCCGCCGATCCGGTCGAGTAGCCCGGCCTGGCGGAAGACATACGTCACGAGGCCTGAGCAGTCGAACCTCTGCGGGCCGGTGGCCTTGAACGCCCAGCGGTGGCCCACCTCCCGCTCGGCGATCTGGACGATCTCTTGCGCCTGTGTGATGGTGACCTGGTCCGCGGCGGCGGGCATCGCCGAGCCGAGTGCGCCGGCAACGAAAACCAGGGACAGCAGGATGCGCGCAAAGAGACGTCCAAAGGACACGGTCAGGCTCCCTCCATTGCCGGGTTGTTCCGTCGCCGCGCTGGGGCGCGACGACGGAGTCGTTGGAGGTGCTGGGGCACCTCGCTGAGCGGCTTTCGGCCCTGACCTTAACCCCGGCCGGGAAGATCAGGCAATCCCTTACTTTGGTCGCAGGCGTCGGCCGGCTCGTCGGTCCCCGCAACCACCGCGAAGGTCACCAACGGCACCAGTGCCGCGACGAGCGATGAGACACGAGTACTGGCCAGATACCGAGCCGCCGGCTGGCGCGGGATCAAGGTCACCAAGAACGCGGCGGTGCCGAACAGCACCGACCACCCCGCCCGACTGCTCGTTTTCGGAGCAAGTCTTGTTGACCGGCCGGGCGGGCGCGTTGCCTGATCCCTGCGCTGCTAGACTCTGCCCTTCGGCGCGCGCGGGAGCCGTGAACTCGCGCTTCATCAGGGAGGAGCTGTTGCCCGACGGCGGCGTCGGTCCGGTGAGGCCGGCACGCAGCCAGACACGGATTCTGCCGAAGGGCGGAACGCACCACGGCACCCGTCTATCCCGCGCCAGCCGCATCGGGCGGGCCCGCTGATGCCGGTCACAGTGATCTGCGGCCTGCAGTGGGGCGACGAGGGCAAGGGCAAGGCCACCGATCTCCTTGCCGAGCGCGTGTCGCTGTGCGTCCGCTACCAGGGCGGGGACAACGCCGGCCACACGATCGTCCTCGGTGACGAGGTATTCAAGCTCCACCTCGTTCCGAGCGGCGTGCTCCACCAGCACATCACGCCGATCATCGGCCCCGGCGTCGTCGTTAATCCACAGACCCTGCTCGACGAGATGGCCATGCTCGCCGCGCGCGGCGTCTCCCCGGCGCGGCTGCGCGTCAGCCACGCGGCGCACGTGATCCTGCCGTACCACGTCGCGCTCGATGGCGCGCGGGAGATCGCGGCCGGCGACGCCGGCATCGGCACGACGCGACGAGGTATCGGCCCGGCCTACGCTGATCGCGCCGCGCGGACTGGTATCCGGATGGGTGACCTCCTGGAGCCTGCGCCGCTGCACGAGCGGCTGGCCGCCGCGGTGAGCGAGAAGAACGCGCTGCTTTCGGCGTACGGCCAGGCGACCTTCGAGCTGGACGAGCTTTATCGCTGCGCGCTGGAGTGGGGTGAGCGGCTGCGCGAGCACATCGTCGACACGACCGCTCTGGTGCAGGGCGCGCTCGCGGCGGGCGAGCACGTGCTCTTCGAGGGCGCCCAGGGCACGCTGCTCGACCTGGACCACGGCAACTACCCGTACGTGACCAGCAGCAGTCCGGTCGCCGGGGGCGTGACGACCGGCGGTGGCGTGGGCCCGCGCCAGGTGGACGAGGTGCTGGGCGTGTTGAAGGGGTACTCGACGCGCGTCGGTGGCGGGCCGATGCCCACCGAGCTGCACGGCGAGGTGGGCGAGCACCTGGTTGCGGTGGGCCATGAATACGGTACGACCACCGGCCGGCGGCGGCGCTGCGGCTGGCTCGACTTCGTCCCACTGCGGCGCGCCGTCCAGATCAACAGCGTCAGCAGCATCATGCTCAACAAGATCGACATCCTGACCGGGCTCGAGCAGGTGCGCGCGTGTACCGGCTACCGCATTGACGGGCGGTTGACCGACGAGGTCCCATCGAGCGAGGCGCAGCTCGAGCGGGCCGAGCCGGTGTATCGCGACTTCCCGGGCTGGACGCAGGACCTGCGCCAGTGCGCTCGGATGGAGGATCTGCCGGCCAATGCGCGCCACTACATCGCGGCGATCGAGGAGCGCGCCGGGGTGCCGGTAAGCATCGTCAGCGTGGGGCCCGAGCGCAACCAGACGCTGGTGCGCACATGACGGGGAGCGGAGTTCCGAAGCGTGTGCTCGTGGTGGGTGGTGGAGCGCGGCAGCATGCACTGGCGTGGCGTTTCGTGGCGGAGGGCGTGCCTCATGTGGCGGTCGCCCCGGGGAACCCGATGATCGCCGACATCGCCGAACTGCACCCGTCCGTTTCCGCGGATGACCTGCCGGCCGTCGTCGAGCTGGCGCGCTCGCAGCGCATCGACCTGGTAGTGGTGGGACCCGAGGATCCGCTCGTCGCCGGCCTCGCCGACGAGCTGGCCGCCGTGGGCATAGCGTGCTTTGGACCAAGTGCCGCCGCGGCCAGGCTCGAGGGCAGCAAGGCGTTCGCGCGCGAGATCTGTGACGCGGCAGGCGTGCCGATGGCGGCGGGACGGCCGTTCACCGGCGTGGGCGACGCACTGGAGTACGCCGAACAGCTGGGCGGCCCCGTCGTGGTCAAGGCGGACGGCCTCGCCGAGGGCAAGGGCGTGACCGTGTGCGCCACGCTGCCCGAGGCGGAAGTAGCGATCCGCGACGCCTTGGAACACCGACGCCTTGGCCGGGCGGGCGAGACCATCATCGTCGAGCGCCGGCTGGACGGCAGAGAAGCGAGCGTCTTCGCTCTGTGTGACGGAGAGCACTATGAGTTGCTTCCAGCGGCGCGCGACCACAAGCGCCTCGGCGAGGGCGACACGGGTCCCAACACGGGCGGCATGGGCGCGTACTCGCCGGTTGCCGAGATCGACGACGCGCAACTGGCGGCAATCGGCGAAACGGTCATGGCGCCGGTGCTGCGAGCGATGGCCGACCGAGGCACGCCATTCCGCGGCGCCCTGTTCGCCGGCCTGATGCTCACTCCGGAAGGGCCGCGCGTGCTCGAGTTCAACGTCCGCTTCGGCGACCCCGAGGCGCAGGCCATCCTGCCGCGACTGGCGATGCCCACGGCCGGCCTCCTGCACGACTGCGCGACAGGCTCATTGCGTTCGACTGGTGTTCTGGCCGCGCTGCCCGAGGCGACGGTTGCCCTCGTCCTGGCTGCGGCGGGCTACCCGGATGCTGGGCGGCGGGGCGATGAGATCAGCGGCATCGAAGCCGCACGCGCCGCTGGTGCGCTGGTCTTCGGCGCCGGCGTCACCCAGGCGAGCGGCCGGTTGGTAACGGCCGCGGGCCGGGTGCTGACCGTGGTCGGCAGGGGCGGCGACCTGGCCGAAGCTGCCGATGCCGCCTATGCCGCCGCCGAACTTATCGAGTATCCCGGCAAATTCGTGCGCCGCGACATCGGCCGGGCATTCGCGGGAGCCGTTGGATGATCGGGCGCTACACGCGACCGGAGATGGCCGCCATCTGGAACGAGGAGGCACACTTCACGTACATGCTGCGCGTCGAGCTGGCGGCACTGCATGCGTTGGCGCGGCGCGAGATGGTGCCGAAGGCGGCGGTCGAGGCGATCGAGCGTACGGCACGCATCGACGTGGCGCGCATCGCCGAGATCGAGAAGACGACCGACCACGACGTGGTCGCTTTCGTCACGCAGGTGGCCGAGCTCGCCGGTGAAGCGGGTCGCTACCTGCATTTTGGTCTAACCAGCAGCGACGTGCTCGACACGGCGCTGGCGCTGCAGTGCCGTGCCGCGACGGAACTGTTGCTGGCCGAACTGGACGCGCTGATCAGGCTGCTGGCGGCGAAGGCACGCGAGCATGCCGGCACGGTGATGATGGGCCGTACCCACTCGGTCCATGCCGAGCCGATCACGCTCGGCCTCAAGTTCGCATCGTGGGCGTTCGAGCTCGATCGCGACCGGCGCCGGCTGGCGGCGGCGGGGGAGGACCTGGCGACGGGCAAGCTGTCAGGACCGGTCGGCACCTACAGCCAGCTCGGACCGGAGATCGAGGCCGACGTGATGGCCGAGCTGGGCCTGGCGGTGGATCAGGTCAGCACCCAGATCGTGCAGCGCGACCGGCACGCCGCCTGGCTGGCCGCGATCGCGATCAGCGGTGGCTCGCTGGAGCGCTTCGCGACTGAGGTCAGGAACCTGCAGCACACCGAGATCGGCGAGCTGCAGGAGCCGTTCGGGCGCGGCCAGAGGGGCTCGAGCGCCATGCCACACAAGCGCAACCCGATCCTGTCCGAGCGGCTGGCGGGCCTGGCGCGGCTGCTGCGCGGCTATGCGCTGGCAGGCTTCGAAGACCAGCCGTTGTGGCACGAGCGTGACATCAGCCACTCGTCGGTCGAACGCGTCGCGCTGCCCGGGTCGGCGACGCTGCTGCACTACATGCTGGTGCGCTTCCACGGCCTCATCGACGGCCTGGTCATCCGTCCCGAGCGGATGCGCGAGAACATCGAGCGCGGGCTGGGCCTGTACGCCAGCAGCACGCTGCTCACCGCGCTCGTCGAGCAGGGCGGGCTGGCGCGCGAGCGCGCCTACGAGATCGTCCAGCGGGCCGCGCTCCGTGCGGCCGACGAACGCCGGCCGTTGCGTGAGCTGGTGGCGGCGGATAGCGACGTGACGAGTGTCCTCGACGGCCCCGCGCTGGCGGCCTGCTTCGACGAGGCACACGTGCTGCGCCATGTGAACGAGGTCATTAGCCGCTTGGACCAGTTGGAGGAGGTTGCCCATGCCGCTCGTTGAGGCCGTTCCCGGGTTCGTTCGCTCGGGCAAGGTGCGCGACATCTTCGCGCTCGATCAGGACCGCCTGCTGCTGGTTGCGTCCGACCGCATCAGCGCGTTCGACGTGGTGCTGCCGACGCCGATTCCCGACAAGGGCCGGGTACTGACCGGGCTCGCCCGATTCTGGTTCCGCGAGACGGCACGCGCGGGCATCATGCCCAACCACCTGCTCACGAGTTCGGTCGACGATCTGTCGGTCGAGTACGCGGGCGCCGCCGACGAGCTGCGCGGCAGGTCGATGATCTGCCGCCGCGCCAAGGTGCTGCCGGTCGAGCTGATCGTGCGTGGCTACCTGGCCGGAAGCGGCTGGAAGGACTACCGGCGCACCGGTGCGGTGTGCGGCATCCCGCTGCCCGACGGCCTGCGTGAATCGGATCGGCTGCCCGAGCCGCTGTTCACCCCGTCGACCAAGGCCGAGGTGGGGCACGATCAGAACATCTCGTTCGACGAGATGGCGGGACTGGTCGGAAGTGATGCGGCGGAGCGCGCGCGCGAACTGTCGATCGCTCTTTACCGGTTCGCGGCCGCGCGCGCCGAGGGCGCCGGCATCATCGTCGCCGACACCAAGTTCGAGTTCGGCACGCTCGACGACGGCTCGCTGCTGCTCATCGACGAGGTGCTGACGCCCAATTCATCACGCTTCTGGGAGGCGGCCGCGTACGAACCTGGCCGCGCACAGGACTCGTACGACAAACAGTTCGTGCGCGACTGGCTGGAGGCGCAGCCGTGGGACAAGACCTATCCCGGGCCGGAGCTGCCGCCCGACGTGGTCACGGGCACCCAGCAGCGCTACGTCGAGGCCTTCGAGCGCATCACCGGCGGCTCGTTCGCCGACTACCTGGCGCACGACCGGCTCGCCGGCGAATGAGCGCCTTCCGCTTCGCCGTCGACGTCATGCCGCGCGCGGGGATCCTCGACCCGCAGGGCAGGGCGGTCGAGGCGGCACTGCCGCAGCTCGGCGCGTCGATGGTCGGCGGTGTGCGCGTCGGCCGGCGCATCGAGCTGTCGGTCGAGGCGGCCGACGAGGCCGCGGCGCGCGAGGTGGTCGAGAAGCTGGCCGGCGACTTCCTGTCGAACCCGCTCATCGAAGACTGGGCGATCGAGCGGGCATGAAGGTCGCCGTCGTGGTCTTTCCCGGCTCGAACTGCGACCGCGACGCGCTGCACGCGGCGCAACTGGCCGGCACTGACGCGGAGCTGGTGTGGCACCAGGAAACGGACTTGCACGGCGCCGACGCGGTCATCCTGCCCGGCGGCTTCGCCCACGGCGACTACCTGCGCGCGGGCGCCATTGCCCGTTTCAGCCCGGTCATGGGTGCGGTGCGCGAGCACGCTGCGCGCGGCGGCCTGACCCTCGGCATCTGCAACGGTTTCCAGGTGCTGACCGAGGCCGGCCTGCTGCCCGGCGCCCTGCGGCGCAACTCGACGCTGCGTTTCGAGCATCGCTGGGTGCGGCTGTCGGTCGAGCGGCACGACACCCCGTTCACCTGGCAGGTCCCCGAAGGAGTCACGCTGCGCCTGCCGATCGCTCACGGTGAGGGCTCGTACTACCTGCCGCCCGACGAGCTCGCGGCGCTCGAGGCGGCACGCGGTGTCGTCTTCCGCTACGCGCTGCCGGAGGGCAATCCCAACGGCTCGCTCAACGACATCGCCGGCGTGGTCAATGGCGACGGCCGGGTGTGCGGGCTGATGCCCCATCCGGAGCGAGCTGCCGAGGCACTGCTCGGCTCGGACGACGGCATGCTCCTGCTGCGCTCGTTGGTCGAGAGCGCGGCCGGCACTCCTCGTCCTGTGCCCGCGGCGGTGGCGGCTTGATCGCCGCACCTCCCTTGGCCGAGCTGCACCGCCGCCTGGGCCTGACCGACGATGAGCTGGCAGCCATAGTCGCCCTGCTCGCCCGTCAGCCGAACGAGCTCGAGCTGGCGATGTTCAGCGTCATGTGGAGCGAGCACTGCTCGTACAAGAGTTCACGCCGCCTGCTGCGCGGGCTGCCGAGTGCCGGCGACGACGTCCTTGCCGGACCGGGCGAGAACGCCGGCGTGGTGCGCATCGGCGACGGCCTGGCAGTGGCGTTCAAGCTCGAATCGCACAACCACCCGAGCGCGGTCGAGCCGTATCAGGGCGCGGCGACTGGCGTCGGCGGCATCTTGCGCGACATCGTGGCCATGGGGGCGCGGCCAGTCGCGCTGCTCGACGCGCTCAAGTTCGGCTGGCCCGACGACGAGCCGACGCGCCGGCTGGTGCGCGGCGTGGTCGGCGGTGTGGGCGGCTACGGCAACTGCGTGGGCGTGCCGACGGTCGGCGGCGAACTGCTGTTCGATCCCACCTATACCGGCAATCCCCTCGTCAACGTGATGTGTGTCGGCCTGCTGCGCGAGGGCGAACTGGCCCACGCGGTGGCGCCCACACCGGGCAGCCTGGCCGTGCTGTACGGCTCGCCGACCGGGCGCGACGGTATCGGCGGCGCGTCGGTGCTGGCCAGCGCGGTGTTCGACGAGGGTTCCGGCCAGATGCGGCCGAGCGTGCAGATCGGGGACCCGTTCGCCGGCAAGCTGCTCATCGAGGCGAGTCTCGAACTGGTCGCGCGCGGGCTGGTCGAGGGCCTCCAGGATCTCGGCGCCGCCGGTCTCACCTGCGCCGCCTCGGAGATGGCCGACACGAGCCGCACCGGCATGCGCATCGAGCTCGCCGCCGTGCCGCGCCGCGAGGAGGGCATGGCGCCCTTCGAGGTGATGATCAGCGAGTCGCAGGAACGCATGCTCGCGGTCGTAACGCCGCCGAGACTGGACGAGGTGCTGGCGGTCTGCCGGTGCTGGGGACTGCCGGCCGCTGTGGTCGGCGAGGTGACCGCGGATGGCGACGTGGTGGTCGTCGAGGATGGTTCCGAGCTGGCACGGATTCCGGCGCCGGCGCTGGCGAGCGAATCGCCCGAGCCGCCCCGGTCGGCGGCTCCGCCGCAGCGGCGCCGCGCTGCGCCGGCGCCCGGTGAATTGCCCATGTCCCACGACGGACTGCCCGAGCGGGGCATGGACCCCGGTGCCGTCCTCGAGGCGCTGGTGGGCCACCCCAACCTGGGTAGTCGTGCGTGGGTGACGACGCAGTACGACCAGACGGTCGGCGCCGATACCGTCGAAGGTTGCGATCACGCTGCCGCGGTCCTGCGCCTGCGCGGGACGTCGCGGGCGCTCGTGATCGCAACCGATTCGCAGCCGGCAGCCGGCCTGCACGACCCGGCCCTCGGCGCCGCCCTGGCGGTGGCCGAGTGCGCCCGCAATGTCGCAGTCAGCGGCGCACGCCCCATCGGGCTGACGAACTGCCTGAACTACGGCGACCCGACCGTCCCCGAGGCGTACTGGCAGTTGAGTGAGGCGGTGCGTGGCCTGGCCGAGGCGGCTCGGGCGCTGAACCTGCCGGTCACCGGTGGCAACGTCAGCCTGTACAACGAATCGCCCCTCGGACGCATCGCGCCCACGGCGCAGATCGGCGTCGTCGGTGTGCTCGAAGACGTGGCCCACCTGGTCCGGCCGGCCTTCCGCCGCGCTGGCGACGAGGTCGTACTGCTCGGCGAAACCGTCGCCGGCATGTCCGGCTCGGCCTACGAACGGCTCGCCGGCGCGGCGCCCGACGACCGGCCGCCGCAGATCGACTACGGGCGCGAGACCGCGCTGTACCGATTGCTCCAGCGGGCCGCCGCGGAGGGGCTGCTCGAGTCGGCCCAGGACGTGAGCGCTGGTGGCCTGTCTGTGGCCGTCGCCGAGTGCGCCATATGGGGCAACCTGGGCGTCGTGCTCCAGCTGGCCGTCGCGCTCGCGCCGGCGGTCGCCTTGTTCGGCGAGAGCGCCGGCCGGGCGATCGTGACCGTCCGGCCCGAGCATTGGCCGCGCGCTCGAACGCCTGGCGGTCGGCCTGCGCGTGCCGCTCAGCCGGTTGGGCGAAGTCGCTGGCGAGCGGGTACGCATCCGGCTGGTCGGCGTCGGTGCCACGGGCGCCGCCGAGGAGCGCGGGGCGGACGTTGCCGACGACGTCGACGTGAGCGTCGCGCAGCTCCGGCGCGCCTGGACGCAGGCGCTGCCGCGCGTGCTCGAGACGGCAGCGTAGGAGCGGCGCGATGTGCGGAGTAGTGGGCGTGTTCGCCCCGGGGCAGGAGGCTTCGGCGCTGGCCGCGCTGGGCATCTTCGCGCTGCAGCATCGCGGCCAGGAATCGGCTGGGCTGGCGGTCAGCGACGGGCGCGGCGTGATGGTCTACAAGGACCTCGGGCTGGTTGACCAGGTGCTCGACGAGCGGCGCCTGCCATCGCTGCGCGGCCACCTGGCGATCGCCCACTGCCGCTACTCGACCACCGGCTCGACGGTCTGGGAGAATAGCCAGCCGGCGTTCCGGCTGGGACCTGCGCGCACCGTTGCAATCGGCCATAACGGCAACCTGGTCAACACCGCGCAGCTGCTCGACCAGCTGCCCGGCGGCCGATCGCGGCTGGTCGGCACGACCGACACCGAGGTGCTCACCGCGCTGCTGGCCAGTGAGCCGGCGGACGACCTGGTCGAGTCCCTGCTGCGCGTGCTGCCGCGCGTGTCGGGTGCCTACTCGCTGGTGGTCATGGACGAAACGCGCGTCATCGGCGTGCGTGATCCGTACGGCTTTCGGCCGCTCGTGCTGGGCGTGCTGCACTCCGCCGAGGGCGAGGGCTGGGTGCTGGCCTCGGAGACCGCGGCGCTTGACGTCCTGGGCGCCGAATACGTGCGCGACGTGGCGCCCGGCGAAATGGTCGTCCTGGGCGACGGTCCGGAGCCGCGCTCGGTGCGCTTCGCCGAGGCGCATGAGCAGCTGTGCGTCTTCGAGCTGATCTACTTCGCGCGGCCCGATTCCTACATGCTCGGCCGCAACCTGTACGAGGCGCGCCGCCGGATGGGCGTGGCCCTGGCGCACGAGGCACCGGCCGATGCCGACCTGGTGATGCCCGTGCCCGACACCGGCGCGCCGGCGGCGGCCGGCTATGCCGAGGCGAGCGGGCTTCCCTACCGCGAGGGCATGGTGCGCAACCGCTATGCCGGACGAACCTTCATCCAGCCGTCACAGGGCATGCGCCAGCGTGGCGTGACGGTCAAGCTGTCCGCGCTGCGCGAGCAGGTGCGCGACCGTCGGCTGGTGGTCGTCGACGACTCGATCGTGCGCGGCACGACCACGCGCCAGATCGTTGGTCTGCTGCGCCGAGCCGGGGCGCGCGAGGTCCACGTCCGCGTCAGCGCACCGCCCATCTTCCACCCGTGCTTCTACGGCATCGACACCCAGATCGAGCGCGAGCTGATCGCCGCGACGCGCTCGGTCGACGAGATCCGCGAGTTCATCGGCGCCGACTCACTCTCATACCTGTCCATCGACGGCGTGCTCGAGGCGCTCGACCTGCCGCGCGAGCGCTTCTGTTTCGCCTGCTTCGACGGGCGCTACCCCGTGCCCGTGCCGTACGACCCCGAGGGGCGCAAGTTCCTGCTCGAGCGCGACGAGGTGAAGGTCGGGTGACCGCCGCACGATCGGAGTACGCGCGCGCCGGAGTGAACGTCGCCGCGGGCGAGCGCGCGGTGGCGCTGATGCGTGCGCGCCTGGCGCTCGACGGCCTCGATCCAACGGCCGGGCAGGGCGAGTTCGCGGCCCTGGCATCGATCCCCGATCACCTTCGCCAGCCGCGGCTCGTGACCTCGGCGGACGGCGTGGGCACCAAGACGGACATCGCGCGCCGGCTCGGCCGGCTCGACACGATCGGCCAGGACCTCGTCGCCATGTGCGTCGACGATGTCGTCTGCCACGGCGCGCAGCCGGTGTTCATGCTCGATTACGTGTGCGTCGGCCGGCTCGATCCCGATCGCGTGGCGGACCTCGTCGGCGGCGTCGCCCGGGCGTGTGCCGAGGTCGGCTGCAGCCTGGTGGGCGGCGAGACCGCCGAGCATCCCGGCCTGCTCGAAGCGGACGAGTTCGATCTGGCCGGTTTCTGCATCGGCTTCGTCGAGGCCGACGAGGTGATCACCGCCGACCTCAGCCGGGCGGGAGACGTCGTCATCGGGCTCGCCAGCTCCGGCCTGCACTCGAATGGCTTCTCGCTCATCCGGCGGCTGGTCGACGAGGGCCGGCTGCCGCTCGGCGACGATCTGTTGACGCCCACGCGGCTATACGCCGCCGCTGTTCTCGATGTGCTTGCCGGACTGCGCGCGCAGCATTTGCGGATCGGCGGCATGGCGCACATTACCGGTGGCGGTATCGCCCGTAACCTGCCGCGCGCGGTGGGTGAACGCCTGGGCGTGCTCGCGCATCCGTCAACGTGGCCGCAGCCGCCGATCTTCGAGCGCGTCGCGACCGCCGCGGGAATCACCGGCGCCGAGATGCGCGCCACGTTCAACTGCGGCATCGGTTTCGCCGTGGTAGTCGAGCCGCAGGCGGCGCCCGTGGCCCTCGAGCTCCTCGGCGAGCAGGCGATCGAGGCGTGGGTAATCGGCGCGGTCAGGCCGGCAGAGGAGTTGGGTGGCCGCTACGCGGAAGCCTGACCGGCCGCGCGCCGGCGGCGCGTCGCGCGTCGCGGTGTGTGTCTCGGGGGAGGGGACCAATCTGCGGGCCCTGTATGCTCGACAACGGGGCGGCGCGCTGGCCGGATCGATCGCGCTGGTCGTCGCCGATCGTCCATGCCCGGCGCTCGCCTTTGCGGCCGATGAGAACCTGGCCACGGCCTTGATCGATCCGAGTATCCATTCCGGTCGCGAGTCGTGGGATGCCGCGCTGGCCGATGCCCTGCGCGCCGCGGAAATCGACGTGGTCGTGCTGGCCGGCTTCATGCGCATGCTCGGTCCCGCGACGCTGTCCGCCTTTGAAGGGCACATCCTGAACGTGCACCCCAGCCTGCTGCCTGTGTTCCCCGGCGCGCACGCAGTCCGCGATGCGCTGTCCGCCGGCGTGCGCGTGACCGGCGTGACCGTCCATCTCGTCGATGACACCCTCGACGGCGGCCCGATCGTCGCCCAGCAGGCGGTACCGGTGCTGGGCGATGATGACGAGGAGAGCCTGCTCGCACGCCTGCATGCGGTCGAGTACCAGGTGCTGCCGCGCGCGGTGGACCTGCTGATCGCCGGCGCGCTGACTGTCTCTGGCCGTCGCGTGGTGGTCGATGCGGCACGGGCAGCCGGCGCGCTGCGCCGCCGCCGGGCGCTGATTTCGGTATCGGACAAGACCGGGCTGGCGGCCTTCGCGACGCGCCTGGCCGGCCTCGGCTTCGAGCTCGTGTCGACCGGCGGCACGGCCCGGACGCGTGCGCGACGCCGGGCTGGCGGTGACCGACGTTGCCGACGTGACCGGCTTTCCCGAGATGCTCGATGGCCGCGTCAAGACGCTCCACCCGCGCATCGCGGCGGGCGTCCTGGCCGACCTGCGCAGCGACGACCACCGCGCGCAGCTGGCGGCCGCGGCGATCGAGCCGTTCGAGCTGGTGATCGTGAACCTGTACCCGTTCGCCGAGGCCGCCGCGCGCGAGGACGCCGCCCTCGATGAGCTGATCGAACAGATCGACATCGGCGGGCCGACTCTGGTGCGCGCGGCGGCCAAGAATCACGCAGAGCGTGGGCATCGTCACCGATCCGGCGCAGTACGACGCGGTGATCGCCGAGATTGGCCATGGTGGCGGGCTGACCGAGGGCATGCGCCGCGAGCTCGCGCTGGCCGCATTCAAGCTGACCGCCGCGTACGACGCGCTGATCGCGCGCGAACTCGCCGAACGTTGGTACAGCCCGCTGCCGGTTGCGTCCGACGCGCAGGCCCCCGAGCCGCCGGCCAGCCTCCGCCTCGAGCTGCGCCGCCTGCAGCACCTGCGCTACGGGGAGAACCCGCATCAGTCGGCGGCGGTGTATCGGGCCAGCGGCATAGATCTCGCACCGGGGACCTTCAGCGACGGCGCCGCGCTGCTGCAGGGCAAGCCGCTCAGCTACAACAACATCCTCGACACCGCGGCGGCGACCGGCCTGGCGCGCGACCTGCGCGGGCCCGCGTGCGCGGTCATCAAGCACGCCAACCCGTGCGGCGCGGCCGAGGCCGACGATCTGCTGACGGCCTGGGAGCTGGCCCTCGCGGGCGATCCGGTGAGCGCCTTCGGCGGCGTGGTCGCGCTGACCCGGCCGCTCGACGAGGCCCTCGCCGAGCGCCTGACGCAGATGTTCCTCGAGGTCGTCGCGGCGCCCGCCTGCTCGCCCGCGGCACTCGCGGTCCTGGCCCGCAAGCCGAACCTGCGTGTGCTCCTCGATCCCGGCCTTGGCACGCCGCCAGGTTCCGGTTACGAGCTGCGCAGCGCGGGCGGCGCGCTGCTCGTCAGCCAGGCCGATACGGCACGCGACGACCCCGCGACCTGGCGGACCGCCACACGTCGCGCGCCCACGGCAGCCGAGCTTGCCTCCGTCGAGCTGGCCTGGCGCATCTGCCGCCACGTCAAGTCGAACGCCATCGTGCTGGTCAGGGACCGTGCGCTGGTCGGCGTCGGTGCCGGCCAGGCGAGCCGCGTCGACAGTGCCCGCCTCGCGGTGGCCAAGGCCGGACCCGGACGGGCATCGGGCGCGGTCTGCGCGTCGGACGCCTTCTACCCGTTCCCCGACGCCGTCGAGGTTTGCCTGGCGGCCGGCGTGACCGCCTTCGTGCAGCCGGGCGGCTCCGTCCGCGACGCCGACGCGATCGCCGCCGCGGAGGCGGCCGGCGCGGCGATGCTGATCACCGGCGTGCGCCACTTCCGCCATTAGAATTCAGCGATGGATGAGAACACGACGGAACCCAACGAAGAGCAGTCCGAGCGCCCACGGGGCGCCGCAGGGCGCGAGATGCTGGTCCAGCTGCAGCAGATGATCGACACCCTCGCAACCCAGGCCGCGCCGGTAATGCGCGAAGTCGCCGCTAAGGCAGCTGAGCTGGCCGCGGTGGCCGGCGAGAAGGCGGGCCCCATCGCCCACAGGGCAGCGGGGGTGACCGAGAACGTCGGCCAGCGTGTGGCGGCGCGCTCGAAGGAGGTCGCCGCCGATCTGCGCCGCGGGCACGAATTCCAGCCTGACGCCGATGTGCCGGCAGCTGCCGATGCTCAGGCAGCTACCGATGTGCCGTCGGCGACCGGGGAGGCCGACTCCGAGCCGGCCGACCAGGAGGCCGCGCCGGGCGCCGGCTGACCCGGCTGGGCCACACCGAATAGAAGAGAGCCGGCGCCACCGGCGCCGGCTCTCGCGTTTCCCCCGTTTGTCGCCTAGCGGCGGTTCTTCTTCGCCTCGCGCGCCTCACGTGCCTGCTCGCGCTGGCGTGACTCGCGCTCGATCTCCGACTGACGGTCACGGCCGCGCTGCGAGTAGTAGTCGAAGGTGGCGAAGACGTTATGCCCTTCGGTGTCCTCGTCTTCGTCGACTTTCTTGTTCAGATCCTGATCTTCGCTCACGGTTGCATTCCTTTCTGCCGTTCTCCCCCGGTCGCCTGGTCCACGGGTAGGTGCAGCATGGCGCCTCACATCGTCCCGGGTCAATGCGGCAGCCGACAACGTAACTGTAAAGTGGGCGACAGCCGGTCGTCGCACGGCCGTCCGACTTGAGGGCCCGATGGGAGTCATCGCCGTTTACCGACGCGTGCTGGGTAACGGCGCACTTGCGCGCGTGCTGTTCGGCGAATTCGTGTCCTCGATCGGCGATTGGCTGTACCTGGTCGCGCTGCTTGTCCTGGTCTGGAACCAAACCCAGGACCCGCTCATCCTGGGCATCGTCGGCGCCGCACGCATCGTGCCCTACATCGTCCTTTCAGTGCCGGCCGGAATCGTCGCCGATCGCTATGACCGGCGGCTCGTGCTGCTGGCAACCGACGTCGCGCGCGGGGTGATCATGGTCGTCATCGCCGCGGCCGTCATCGTCGACGCGCCGATCATCCTCATTGTCACGCTGGCCATCATCGCGACCTGCTTCTCGGCCTTCTTCTCGCCGACCATCGGTGCCTTCCTACCCTCGCTGGTGCGCGACGAATCCGAGCTCGGGCCCGCCAACAGCGCCTATTCAAGCCTCGAGAACCTGGCCTTCTTCATCGGCCCGGCGATCGCCGCGCTGTTGTTGAGCATCGGCTCCATCGCCATGGCGTTCCTGCTCAATGCGCTGACCTTCGCCATCGTCGCACTGGTCCTGCTGCGCCTGCCCGCCGGGCGTCCGGTGGCAGCCGCGGCCGCGGCGGACGGCGGCAAGGACGATCAGCCTTCCGCCGCCGCCTCGTCGCTGCGCGAAGTATTGCGCCCGGTGATCCGGCCGCTCGTCGGGCTGAGCCTCCTGAACATGGTCAGCGACTTCGTCTTCGGCGGCCTGAGCGTCATCACCGTCATCCTGGCCGTCGACATCTTCGCGGTCGATGAAGCCACGGGTACCGGTCTGCTCAACTCGGCCATCGGCGTCGGCGGCATCGTCGGCGCGCTGCTGGCCGGCGCGCTGGTCCTCCGGCAGCGCCTGGCGCCGCCGCTGCTGATCGGCGCCGCCGGCCTGGCGCTGGGCCTTGTGACGCTTGGCGAGGCGCCCGCCGATGCCTTCGGGTTGGCGCTGGTGGCGATGGCCGTCATCGCCGCCGGCGCCCTGCTGGTGGAGATCGTCAACACCACGCTGCTCCAGCGCATCGTGCCCGACGCGGTACGCGGTCGGACGCTGGGCGGGATGGAGACTGTGTCGATCAGCGCCTACGCCGCGGGCTCGTTCGTGATGCCGCTCCTGGCGGCGACCCAGCCCGGAGCCGTCCTGGTCATGTCGGCGCTGGTGGTCGCAGGGGCGGCGGTCGTGTCGGTAGTGCTCATCGGCCAATACAGCATCCAGCGGCCGACCGATGACGTCCGCCGCAGGCTGGCCGATGTCGCGATCTTCGCCGGCCTGCCCCCGGCGCGCCTCGAAGCGGCGATCAGGCGCGCGGCCGTCAGGCCAATGACGCCGGGCGAGGTGATCATTCGCCAGGGCGACGAAGCCGATTTCTTCTACGTCATCGCCCAGGGCACCGTCGAGGTCACCCAGGCCGATGCCCAGGGCGAAACTCATCGCCTGCGCGAGATGAAGCAGGGCGATTTCTTCGGCGAGATCGGGCTGCTGTCGCGCGTGCCGCGGACGGCGTCGGTGACGGCCCTGAGCGCGGGCGTGTTGATCGCTCTCGACAAACATACGTTCCTCGAACTGGTCGAGGAAGGCCCGGGCTTGACGTACCGGGTACTCGATCTTCATCGTTTCGGTATCGGCAGCGGCAGCGAGGCCATGCCGGCCGGCCAGCCCGTGAGCCGCTGACAGGGGAGTAGCGATGGACGAAAGCTTCGCGGTTGAGGCGCTCGGCCGCTGCCCGCTGTTCGAGCATGGTGATCAGCAGATGCTCGAATCGCTCGCCAACCGCTTGCGCCGCCGGCGCTACCGCCGCGGCGAGGTCATCTACCACCAGGGCGATCCGGGTGATTCGTTGCACGTCGTGGCGGTCGGCGCGATCAAGATCGTGCTGCCGTCGACCGAGGGCGAGGAGGCGATCATCGCCACGCTGCGACCGGGCGACTTCCACGGCGAGCTGGCGCTGCTCGACGGAGCTCCCCGCTCAGCCACCGCGACTGCGGTCGAGCCGTCGGAGGACCTGGTCCTGCCGCGCTCGGTGTTCATCGAGATGCTCGATACGCTGCCGGGCCTGCGCGACGCGCTGTTGGCCGGCCTGGCCAAGGAGCTGCGCCGGCTCACGGGACAGGTCGAGGAGCTGCACTTCCTCGATCTGGCCGGCCGGCTGGCCATGCGCCTGACGCGACTGGCGCAGGACGGGGTGCCCGACGCACAGGGCAGCGTCCGGCTGGACTGGCCGTACACTCAGTCCGACCTGGCGGCGATGATCGGCGGCACCCGCCAGAGCGTGAACCGACTGTTGAGCGAGTTCGTGGACGAGGGACTGATCCGGATCGAGGCCGACGCGCTGCTGATTTCCGACCTGCCGAGCCTGGCACGCCGGGCGGAGCGTTGATCGCTCCGGGCGCAAACCGGGCGTCGGTGTCGGCAAGTAGACACCATGGCTGTCGGCTGGCTGGCTGAGTGATCGGCGGCCCGGACTTTACTCTGAGGCAGATCGCTGCGAGAGTAGCGAACAACCAAGAAAGGGAGGTTCCCACCATGGGTCAGGACAAGTTGGGCGGCGACTCGGTGTTCCTGCGAGGCGGCGAGAGCGCGAGCGATGATCTCGAAGGTCACCGCATGCCTCGCGCGAGCGACGACGAGCAGGACGCGGAGGGCCATCGCTACCTCAAGGCTGCGGGTGACGAGAACGACGCCGAAGGGCATCGCTTCCTGAAGGCCGCGGGTGATGAGGACGACGCGGAGGGCCACCGTCTCCTCAAGGCTGCCGGCGACGATGACGACGCCGAAGGCCACCGCATGCTGAAGGCGACCGAAGGCGACGATGACGACGCCGAAGGCCACCGCATGCTGAAGGCGACCGAAGGCGACGATGACGACGCCGAAGGCCACCGCATGCTGCGCTGATACGCAGTACTTGACGATCATTTGGAGTGACGGCCTGACCGCCCCGCCCCAATGACCGACCCCGGCTTGGCCGCCGCGTTGCAGGCATTGCGCCTGGCGGCGCGGCGGTCTTCCGTTGCCCGGCGTATCGACGGCAGTTCCGAGCAGGCATTGCTGCAGACGATCGTCGATGCCACCGCCACGCTGTTCGAGGCTGAGGCTTCCTCGATCGCCCTGTTCGAGCGCGATCCGGATCGGCTCGAGTTCCGCGTCGCCGCCGGCGCCCAGGGCGCCGGGGCAATCGGTCTCTCAGTGCCACCCACGCGGGGCATCGTCGGATTTGTTTTTTCGACCGGACAGCCGCTTGCGCTGTCCGACGTGGCCAGCGATCCGCGCTGGGACCGTGCCGCGGCCGAGCGCACGGGCTACGTGCCGCGCTCCATTGCCGCCGTGCCGCTCATCGATCGTGACCAGACCGTCGGTGTGCTGCAGGTCCTCGACAAGCGCACCGAGCCGACGTTCTCACTGCGTGACATGGAGCTGCTGGCGGTATTTGCGCGCCAGGCGGCAGCGGCCATCCGGGCGTCACGCGTACAACGCGACAGCGAACGGCTGTTTCGTGCCGTGCTCCAGGGCGTGGCCGACGACCTCGACGAGGCGTCGGTGGACGCGCTGGTGAGTGCCGCGTCGGCCGAGCTCGACGCCGACGAGGAGACGCCCTTCTGGCAGATCGTCGACCGCGTCTCCCGGCTGCGCGAGTTGGGCGACCGCGAGATGAGCCTCGTCGCGGACATCCTCGGCGTGGTCGCGGCGCACGCAGCGCGCGATCGCCGGCGCCGCTGAGCCCATGTCCGAGCAGCTGATACCGGCGTGGTCCGAGCCGTTCATGACCGACGCGCGCGCCAAGCTGGTGCGTGCGGCCGCCCTGCGCCAGATCGATCGCGAGTGGGCGTGGGGTGGGTCGACCGGTGCGGGCGTCAAGGTGGCGGTCATCGACAGCGGTGTCGAGCCGGATCATCCGGTCGTGCACGGCCGGCTGGTGGAGTCGGTGACCGTCGAGATCGTCGACGACGAGCCGCGCGTGGTGCCCGACGAGCCGGTCGACATGTACGGCCACGGGACCGCCTGCGCGGGGATCGTCGTCGGCCTTGCGCCAGACGTCGAGATCTACTCGGTGCGCGTGCTGGGTGCCGACCTGCGCGGTAAGGGCGTCGCCTTCCTGGCCGGACTCCAGTGGGCCGTCGAGAAGGGCGTGCAGGCCATGAACCTCAGCCTGTCGTCCAAGAGCGAACGCCTGTTGCCGTACTTTCACGAGGTCGTCGACGAGGCCTATTTCAAGCACGTCGCTCTCGTGTGTGCGGTGAACAACGTCCCCGGCCTGAGCTTTCCGTCGACGTTCGCGTCGGTCTTTTCGGTCGCCGCACACGCCGTTCCCGATCCCGAGATCTTCTTCTACAACCCGACGCCGCCGGTCGAGTGGGGCGCGTGGGGAGTCGACGTCCCGATCGGTTGGAAGGATGGCGGAACCATCGTCGCCACGGGTAACAGCTTTGCCGCGCCGCACATCTGCGGCATGGTCGCGCGCATTCTGGGCAAGCATCCCGGGCTGACCGCGTTCGAGCTGAAGGCCGTACTGGCCGCCGTCGCCAACGATCCGCGTGAACTGGCCGAGGTTGCGCAGGCGGCTGATGGGGCAGTGCCGGGGGCACCGCAAGCGCCAGAAACGCCTGCCGCCGCCACCGGGGCGCGAAAAAAGCGCCGGCCCGCGGGGGCCGGCGCTGGAGGGGGAACGGCCTAGAAGTTGAGGACCGCGAAGGCTGCGGTCAGAGCCGCTGCCGCCAGAGCCACGAGTCGCGGCTGGACCTGGTGGCGCAGGCTCGCGAGATGGGTCAGGCCAGCGTGCTGCTCATTGCCATCCTCGAGGTCGAACCGGTGGTACCGGTGACTCTCGTCGCGGTACGAGTGCGCGTACTCGGCGTTCAGGTTGAGCGACCTTCCCTGCTGATACATGACTTACCTCCTCGACCTGTGGGTCGTTTGCTGTATGGCTTGTTTGTCGATGAGCCCATGTTGCGGCCGGTGACCGTCCCGGCGTGATCAGCTGCCTGACAGGTGTGCCGTCAACCTCCCGATAGCGAGGCTGTCGGCCAGCGCCACCCTGACGTGTCGGCTGGATCACAGCCACTCTGGCTGGGAGGTGGGCCCTGCTACCATCGCGGCCCGATGCGCCAGCACCCGCGCTATTACCTCACGACCGCGATCGCCTACGCCAACAACCGGCCCGGCGTGCACACGCTCTACGAGGTGATCGCGGCGGACGTCATCGCCCGCTGGCATCGCATGGTCGGAGACGAAACCCGCTTCCTGACGGGCACCGACGAGCATTCGCTGAACATCCCCGGGCGCGCGGCTGAGCTCGGCAAGGAGCCGGGCGCATACGTCGACGAGATCGTCGAAATCTTCAAGCAGTCGGAGGCCGATCTGCTCATCTCGCCGAACCGATTCATCCGCACCAGCGACCCCGACCACCTGCTCGCCGCGCAGGAGATGATCCGGCGCGCATACGCCAATGGCGACCTGTACGTGGGCACGTACGAGGGTTGGTACTGCCCCTCGGAAGGCTTTCGGGCGGAGAGCGACATCGTGCGCGACGGCGACACGGTGCGCTGCCCCAACCACCCCTCGGTGCCGCTCGAGTGGGTCGCCGAGAAGAACTGGTTCTTCCGGCTGTCGGCGTACCAGCAGCGCATCGAGCAGCTGTTCGCCGAGCGACCGGACTTCGTCCAGCCCGAGTATCGGCGCAACGAGATGCTCGCCTTCATCGCCCACGGCCTCGAGGATTTCTCGATCAGCCGCGAGCACGTCTCATGGGGTATCCCGTTTCCCATCTGGCCCGACGGCAGCCCGGCGCTGCTGCCCGACGGCTCTTTCGACGCCACGGCCGGGCGCATCTACGTCTGGTTCGACGCGCTGGTCAACTACATCACCGGCGTCGGCTTCCCGGCCGACATGGACATGTTCCACCGCTGGTGGCCGGCCGATGTGCACATCATCGGCAAGGACATCAACCGCCACCACTCCATCTACTGGCCGGCCATGCTCATGAGCGCCGGGCTCGAGCCGCCCCGCAAAATCTGGGTCCACGGCTTCCTGACTGTGCAGGGCGAGCGTATGAGCAAGAGCCTGGGCAACATGCTCGATCCCGCCGACATGGTCGCCGCCTTCGGGCCGGACGGTGCCCGCTACGTGGTACTGCGCGAGGTAGCTTTCGACCGTGACAGCGACGTCTCGTGGGATTCGTTCGTGCGCCGCTACAACGCCGACCTGGCCAACGACTTCGGCAATCTGCTCAATCGCTCGCTGACGATGACTGCGCGTTACCTCGAAGGCGAGCGACCGATGCCGCAGCCGGCGGGCGAGCTGGCCGTCGGCTGGTCAAAGACGTGGCCGGCGTACGCGGAGCGGATCTCGGCCTTCCGGCTGCATGACGCCCTGGCCGTGCTGTGGGAGTACGTCGGCGAGGCGAACCGTTTCGTCGACCGCGAGCAGCCATGGGTACTCGCCAAACAGGCCAAGGCGGGTGACCCGGCAGCGGCGGAAAGGCTGCGCTCGGGGCTCGGTCAGCTGCTCGAGGCGTGTCGCGTGGTGGCACTGGCCGTGGCGCCATTCATGCCCGCGGCGGTGGCGCGGGTGCTGGCCCAGCTGGGGATCGACTATCCATTCGGCGCCGATGGCAATGGCGGGCCGCCGCTTGCCGAACTCGCGGCATGGGGCGGCGGCCCAGCAGCCGGCCACACGGGAACGCAGGAAATCCTCTTCCCACGTGTCGAAATCGCCGAATCCGGTTCGTAGTACATACGAAGTCCCCCCACTGAGTACGAAGGAGGTCCACGTGGCGCACGGTCAGTTCAGTCACCTGGAGATCGCGGCCGACGATCCGGCACGGGCGAAGCGCTTCTACGGTGCGTTGTTCGGCTGGGAGTTCGGCGAGATGCCCGAGTTCCCCGATTACTTCCTGTTCAGCGTCGGCAAGATCGACAGCGCCGGCGGAGCGATCGGCAAGCGCAACGTGTCGGCTGGCGACAAGACGCGGCTCTACATCTCGGTCGATGCGATCGACCCACTGCTGGCCCGGATCCCGGAGTTGGGCGGCAAGGTCAAGATGGCGCGCACCGAGATTCCCGGCCAAGGCTGGTACGCCGTCGTCGACGACAGCGAAGGCAACGAGCTCGCCCTGTACGAGAACGCGCCGAACTCGCGCATGTGAGCACGGTCGCTTGCACCTGATCGACTCACACTGCCACCTCCAGGCCGACGCATTTGCGGGAGACGTAGAGCCCGTTCTCGATGCGGCGAAGTCGGCGGGTGTCGAGCGATTCCTGGTCCCCGGTTGGGACGTCCCGTCCTCGCGCGCCGCGGCGCAGCTGGCAGATGAGCTGCCGGTCGACGCCGCGGCGGGAATTCACCCGCATGTTGCCGCGGAGGCAGACGACGCGGCGTGGCGGGCGACCATGGAACTGGCCGAGCTCGATCGCTGCGTCGCGGTGGGTGAGACGGGGCTCGACTACGACCGTGCCTTCTCGCCTCGTGACGTGCAGCTGGCCAACCTGAGGCGCCATCTCGCCCTGGCGCGCGAGCTGGGCAAGCCGGCCATCCTGCACTGCCGCTCGAAGCCGGGCGAACGCGACGCCCAGGACGACCTGCTGCGCGAGCTCGCCGCGCTGGGCGCGGGCACGGCCGACTGGCCGTGCGAACACGGCCGCCCGCCGGCGTTGCTGCATTCCTTCTCCGGGCCGCTGGATTACGCCGACCAGGCTCTCACGATGGGCCTCGCGATCAGCTTCTCGGGGCTCGTGTTTCGCGCCGGCGAGGAGGTCAGCGCGCTGGTTGCGCCGCTGGTGCCGGCCTGGCGGCTGCTGGTGGAGACGGACTCACCGTATCTCTCGCCGCCTGGCACGCCGAAGCGGCGCAACGAGCCGCGCAACGTGACGGTAACGGCGGACTGGCTGGCCGAGCATCGCGACATGGCGCCTGACGCGCTGGGCGAGCAGTTGGTCGCCAATTACGACACGATCTTCAGGAGCCGGCCGTCGGACTGAAGTTGGCCTCCACAAGCGCCTGGAACAGCTCGCGCCCAGCTGTGCCCGTCAGCCGGTAGCACCACGCTTGCCCGGCCGGCCAGCCGACGCCAGTCAGCTCACCGCCCGGCTCGGCCGAGGCGAGGAACTCGCCGCGGTAGCGGCGGGGGAGCGGCGGGGCGCCGCCGGCCCGCTGGTCGGCCAGGTACTGCTCGTCCAGGTAGTCGAGGTACGCCGCGTTGTTGACGTGCGCCATGGGGTCGAGCTCGCTGCGGCGCACCGCAAAGCGGCGTTCGTTCGTGCCGGCCGGGCCGTCCGGCAAGTCGAGACGCAGCGGCGTGAAGCCGGTGCCGCTGACGGGGAACCTCTCGGCGATGGGCCGCGGCACGCGGGTGGGCGTGCCGCGGGCATTGAGCAGTACCCAGTCGGTGAGCGCCACGGCAGTCAGCCGCTCGTCGTCGGGCCGGTGGAACTCGCTCCGCCGGCGCGCCCAGAAGCGCCGGAATCCGGTGACCTCGGTCGACACCACCAGTTCCCCGCCGTAGGCGGTCTCGGCCAGGACGTCGAGCTCAATCGCGCGCACCAGCCAGGTCAGCTGCTGCTCGGCGTACCACTCGCGGCCGAACCCGGCACTCTCGGAGTGGATCCAGGCGAGGTCCTGGGCGAAACGGAGCAGTCCCGAGCTGCGCAGGTTGCCGTCCGGCCCGGCCTCATCGAAGCGGACGCGGTAGGTGCGCTCCAGTCGCGCCGGGACCGTCACGTCGCGAAGTCTACGGCTTCGCCCAGGGTGACCCGCGTGGCTCGCCCGCTCGAAATCAAAACCGCCGGCGGCGCCCTTGATGGGCTCCGCCGGCGGCCTGCTGGTGTTCAGTGGTTGTTTTCGGAGTAGCTCTGCTCGCGCGTTGTCTCGGCCTGGTCCGCCCGCTGAGCCTGGGGTGGCGCGTCCTGGCTGGCTGCCTGCGAGTCGGTCAGACTTGCCTCGCGCACCGTCTCGGCCTGCGCTGCACGCTGCGCCTGGGCCGGCACTTCCTGGCTGTAAACCTGTGCCGGTGCCTGGATGCCCTGCTCGCGCACCGTCTCGGCCTGCGCTGCACGCTGCGCCTGGGCCGGCACTTCCTGGCTGTAAACCTGTGCCGGTGCCTGGATGCCCTGCTCGCGCACCGTCTCGGCCTGCGCTGCACGCTGCGCCTGGGCCGGCACTTCCTGGCTGTAAACCTGTGCCGGTGCCTGGATGCTCGCCGGCTGGGTCGGGTTCTGCAGCGCGGCAATGGCGCCCGCGCCGACCAGCGTCGCGGTGACCGCGCCGATGGTGAGTGCCCGCCGCAGCGCAGCCGCGTCGGTGCCGTTCGGCAGCCGCAGCGTCAGCGCATGGCCCTCGACATCGACCAGCACGTCATTGCCCGCAATCGCATGGCCCTCGACATCGTCCTCGGTCGCCACCAGCTCGATCGTGGCGCGATCACCGAGGAGTTCTGCCAGCTGTCGCTGATCTTCTGGTCCGGGCATGGCGTAGATCGTCTGCCCGTCGGCGATGGTGATCGCCAATCCCTGCTCGCTCATCGTTTGCCTCCTATTCGCTCCCAAGTTTCGGGCGATTGTCCGTCTCAGGCCTGCCCTACGACCAGCGGGCAGCCGACAGCTCCGCCGTCAACTGTGTGACATGCTTCAGCCGGCCTTCGCGCGCAGGTGCTCGAGGACCCGAGGGTCTATCCAGCCGCGCGCCGCCGCGCGTTCTTCGAGGTTTTCCGTGCCCATCCACTCATCCAGCGCCGCCTGCCAGCCCTCGTCCCAGTTGGCCGGCAGTGCGCGCGGCTCGCCGGTTCGTTTGAGGCCGGCCGATTCGGCCACGGCCGCCAGCCCCGCCTGGCGGTTGATCGTTTCCGGCGTGTAGCCCAGGCGCTGCAGGTCGTGGCGCAGCTGGTCGGCCAGCCTCTCGTCGATCGCTCGCAGATCCTCGGGCCTGGGACGATCGAGCAGCAGGTGGCTGATATCGAGGATGCGGCGAAGTTCGGGTATCGGTGTTTCGTGGTCGTCGACGCGCAGGTCGAGCCAGCGATCGTTGCCACCGCCGTAGCCGCCGCCGTCGCGGACCACCAACAGCGCCGCCGACTGCCGGCCGCGCCGGTCACCACCGCGTTCGTCGCCTGCAGCGAGCGCGGCCATGAGTCGTTCGGGAAACGCCGTGCCGCGCGCAGCGAGGTAAGTCTCGATGACGGCATCTGCCACGTCCGCGCCGGTCAGGATGTTGCCCTGCACGGCGACGCCCTCAGCGGTGCGTCCGCCCGCCCATGAAATACACGCGCTGCCGGTGTACGTGGCGGCGCCGGCGTGAGCGTCAACGATGCCCAGCTGGCGGTGACCGCGACCCTCGTCGGCCTCCGTAAGCCGGTGTACCGTGTCGCTTGCCGAGGCTCCGCCGGTGAGCAGGCCGAGGCCGTCCGGTCCGTAGCTCACATTGGCCAGGGCCTGGGTGGCAATCGCCCCGACGCCCGCCCGCGCGATTGGCACGACGGAGCCGACGGCGAGGAACTTGGACGCCACGGCGACGCCCAGGTCGCCGGTTTCCGGGTCACGTGCGACGATCGAAAAGGTCATGCCGCAACGATACCGGTTCGCGCACCCACGGCCGCTTGTTCGTGCGACCCGCGGCTGCCCGTCGCGCTACGGGCGCTACGACTTGCGCCTAACGCACGACTCGTCCAGATATAGCGCTCCACACAACCAATGCGGGCTGAGCGCGACGAGATCCGAGGCCCGCGACAGCGACGCGGGACGATCTGAGCGGGCCCTAGCACAGCGTCGGCCCAGCTGCCGGCCGGCGCGCATCCGGAAGCGATCGCGCGGGACAAGTCGTGCGTTTGGCGCAAGTCCGGTGGGTCGCTGCTGCCCGTCGCGCTACGGGCGCTCACGCTGCGCCAGTCCGGTAGCAAGACGATCAGGGTCCTCGCGGCAGCAGTGATCGCGGACCGCTTGACAGCCCGCCCGCGGCTGGCCTAATCTGCTAGCACTCTCCGTCGGAGAGTGCTAATTCAACAATGGCGCCGAGCCGGTCGTGCGCGCCCCGTGCGCAGTCCAGCGCCACCGGTCGCCGTGGCCATAGGCAGACCACACAGGAGGGTACCGCGTTGGCAACCGCCACTGCGACGAAGCTTCGGCCGCTGGGCGACCGAGTCGTCATCCAGCCCACTCCGCGCGAGGAGATGACCAAGAGCGGCATTGTGCTGCCCGATACAGCCAAGGAGAAGCCCCAGGAGGGCAAGATCATCGCTGCTGGCCCAGGTCGCCTGAACGACGACGGCAAGCGTGAGCCGATGGATGTCAAGGCCGGCGACACCGTCCTGTACGCCAAGTACGCCGGGACCGAGTTCAAGATCGATAGCGACGAACTGTTGATCGTCAGCCAGAAGGACATTCTCGCCATCGTCGAGAGCTGAGCCGGCCGCTGAGCGGCCGGTCTTGTACTGCCAGGGAGGTTTCACACACAAGTGGCAAAGCAACTGATCTTTGACGAGGCGGCGCGGCGCTCGCTCAAGCGGGGCGTCGACCGACTCGCCGATGCGGTCAAGGTGACGCTCGGTCCCAAGGGCCGCAACGTCGTCCTCGACAAGAAATTCGGCGCGCCCACGATCACCAACGACGGCGTGACCATTGCGCGCGACATCGAGCTCGAAGAGCCCTTCGAGAACATGGGCGCGCAACTGGTCAAGGAAGCTGCGACCAAGACCGACGACGTGGCCGGTGACGGCACCACCACCGCGGTCGTGCTCGCCCAGGCACTCGTGACCGAGGGCCTTAAGAACGTGACCGCCGGCGCCAATCCGATGATTGTCAAGCGCGGCATCGACAAGGCCGTCGAACGCGTCGTCGCGGAGCTCCAGAAGAATGCCCTCGCGGTCGACAACCGCGAGCAGATCGCCGCCGTGGCGGCCATCAGCGCGGCCGATCCGGAGGTCGGCGAAACGATCGCCGAGGTGATGGACAAGGTCGGCAAGGACGGCGTCATTACCGTCGAGGAGGGCCAGTCGCTCGGCCTCGAAAAGGAATACACGGAAGGCATGCAGTTCGACCGGGGGTACATCTCGGCCTACTTCGTGACCAATCCCGATCGGATGGAGACGGTTCTCGAGAACGCGGCCATCCTGATCACCGACAAGAAGATCTCCAGCGTCCAGGAGCTCCTGCCGGCACTCGAGAAGAGCGTCCAGCTGAGCAAGCCACTGCTCATCGTCGCCGAGGATGTCGACGGTGAGGCGCTTGCGACGCTGGTCGTCAACAAGCTCAAGGGCACCATCTCCGTGCTCGCCGTCAAGGCCCCCGGCTTCGGCGACCGGCGCAAGGAGATGCTGCGCGACATGGCCATCCTCACCGGCGCCAACGTGATCAGCGAAGAGGTCGGGCGCAAGCTCGACTCGGTCACCGCGGAGGACTTCGGCTCGGCCCGTCGCGTGGTTGCGACCAAGGACGACACGACGATCGTCGATGGTGGCGGCAACAAGGCCGACATCAAGGGCCGCATGACCCAAATCAAGGCGCAGATCGAGGAGACCACCTCGGACTATGACCGTGAGAAGCTGCAGGAGCGGCTGGCCAAGCTGGCCGGTGGTGTTGCGGTGATCAAGGTCGGCGCCGCGACCGAGGTCGAGCTCAAGGAGAAGAAGCACCGCATCGAGGACGCTCTCTCGACCACCCGCGCGGCGGTCGAAGAGGGCATCGTCGCCGGCGGCGGCACGGCCCTCCTGCAGGCCATTCCGACGCTCGACCGCCTGAAGCTCGATGGCGACGAGATGATCGGCGTCAACATCGTGCGCCGCGCGCTCGAGGCGCCGGCGCGGCAGATCGCCGAGAACGCCGGCCAGGAGGGCTCGGTCATCGTCGCGGCGGTCAAGGGCATGAAGACCGGCGAGGGTTACGACGCGCTCAAGGGTGAGTACGGCAACATGTTCGACCGCGGCATCGTCGACGCGGCGAAGGTGACCCGTTCGGCACTCCAGAACGCGGCCTCGATCGCGGCCATGGTGCTCACGACCGAGACCCTGGTGACTGACAAGCCGGAGAAGAAGGAGGCCGTCGGAGCCGGGCACAATCACGGCGAGGACATGGACTTCTAGGTCTGCCTCCAGACACGGAAAATCCGAAGGCCCGGGCCGAGCGATCGGCCCGGGCCTCTCGATTCCCAGTTTCAGTTCACACGTGCGCAAACACGATGGTCACAGCGTTCGCCGGCGGAGCTCCGCTGTCCTGCCCGAGCGTCTACCCCACGGCCGGCGGGGCCGACCTGCGGCCCCACGGTCGCGGCACGAAGATCAACAGGATCCCGAGCACGAGGCCGACCAGGACGCCGACCCAGGGCGTCAGATCGCCCAGCGTGTTGATGCCGTAGATGATCGACATCAGCCCCAGGCCGAGGCCGAGGATGAGCCCGAAGATGATGCCCCGCCACGGGTGGCGGCGCCGTCGCTGTCGCATCTCGGTGTTCCTCCGATCAACCCATCGGTAGTGGGCCGGTGTGCAGCTGCTCACCGGCGTTGGGGTCGGTTTCCCACGTGGTCGAATAGGGGGTAACAACCAGGCCAAGCAGGCCAAGCACGATCGCGCCGGCCGCCACGTCCCACGGGATACTGCCGACCGGGTCGCCGACCAGGTACACCCAGCCATCGCCGTGGCAATGGTTGGCGTCGTTGTTGCCGTACAGGTCACCGGTGACGTGGAACAGGCCCACCAGCGCGCCCGGCAACGGCGATACGCTGCCGATCGACACCGTGCCGCTCTCGTCCGTGTCGAGCGGGTTGTCGTCGCTGCCCGACAGCACGGGCAGGCCCTGGACCTGGATCGACCAGTGATTGTTCTGGAACACCGTGGTACCGGTCTGGAACAGGAAATCGACGGTTCCGTCCCACTCGATCCGGAACGGGTTGCTCTGATCGCCCACCGGCGCGAAGGGTCCCTCCGCCGGGCCGGGTAGCGATCCTTCCGCCAGTTGCTGTCCGTTGGCGTCGAACGAACGCACCTGCAGCGTGCACCCACCGGTCATATCGGCGGCCTGCACCGGCAGGACGAGGTAGAGCAGCAGCAGCGTCGCCACGCCGCCGGCCGCGACCAGACGTTTCATGGCTCCCTCTCCCTCGCGCCGGGTCCCTCAACTCGGCAGTTGCGGCCGACAATAGCATTCGATGCCAAGCGAACTGCCCCCGCTGCCCGACGCGCCGCCGCCCGACGACCTGGAGCCGGCCGAGGACTCGCCTGACCCTCGCGCACACGCGCGCCGCCGCGCGCCCGCCGCGCCGGACATCCTCGACGATGCACCGCATCCCGCGCTGGCCGTTGTGCCGCGCGCGCCGGCGCAACACGACGCGGAATCCGGCCTTGCCCGTGAAGAGCTCGAGCAGCGCATCGTGTCGCGCCTCAATCCTGAGCAGGCGCGCGCGGTCACGACCACCGAGGGCCCGCTGCTCATCCTCGCCGGCGCCGGCTCGGGCAAGACCAGGGTGCTCGCCCATCGGGTCGCGTACCTGATCGGCGTCAAGGGCGCACGGCCGTGGCAGATCCTGGCCGTCACGTTCACCAATAAGGCCGCGGCCGAGATGCGCGACCGGATCACACGGCTCGTCGGTGAGGCGGCGCGCGACGTTGCGATGGGCACCTTCCACTCGCTCTGCGCGCGCGTGCTGCGCCGCGACGGCAGCGCCATCGGCATCGATCCCCGCTTCGCCATCTACGACACCGACGACCAGACCGCAACCATCAAGCTGGTCATGCGCAACCTCGAGCTGGTCGGCTCGAGCGAGCTCAAGCCGCAGGCGATCCTGGGCCAGATCGGACGCTGGAAGAACGATCTGCTCGGTCCGCAGGAGGCAGCGGCCACGGCACGGGGCTATCACGAGGAGATCGCTGCGCGCGCCTATGAGCGCTACCAGGCGCGCCTGCACGCCCAGGGCGCGCTCGATTTCGACGACCTGCTCAACGAGGCGGTGCGCCTGTTCGACGAGGCGCCCGGCGTTCTCGCTCACTACCAGGATCGCTGGCGCTACCTGCACGTCGACGAATACCAGGACACCAACCGCGCGCAGTACCTCTGGATTCGCCACCTCGCCGGCCAGCGCAAGAACCTGGCGGTCGTGGGCGACGACGACCAGAGCATCTATTCCTGGCGTGGCGCCGACCTGCGCAACATCCTCGACTTCGAACGCGACTACCCCAACGCCACGGTCGTCAAGCTCGAGCAGAACTACCGCTCGACCCAGCTGATCCTCGACGCCGCCCACGCGGTCGTGTCGCGCAACGAGGCGCGCAAGGACAAGAAGCTGTGGACACAGAACCCCCGCGGCGTGCTCATCGAGCGCTTCGAGGCCGACTCGGAGGACGAGGAAGGGGAGTGGATCGCGCGCCAGGTCGAGGCGCTCGTCGGTGGCCGTGGCGCAGGCGGGTCGTTCCTGGCGCGGCGCGCCGATGAGGGTGACGAGCGCACGCATCGCCTGCGCGACATCGCGATCATGTACCGCACCAACGCCCAGAGCCGGCCGATCGAGGAAGCACTCCTGCGTTATGGCCTGCGCTATCAGCTCGTCGGCGGCACGCGCTTCTACCAGCGCCGTGAAGTGAAGGACGCGCTGGCTTACCTGCGTGTCCTGCGCTCCGACCTCGATGCGGCCGCGTACGAGCGGATCCTGAACGTGCCGCCGCGAGGCATCGGCGAGAAGACCGTGGCGCTCATCCGCGACGACGCGGCACGGCGCGCAGCCAACACGTGGCAGGCGCTCGAGGCACTGGCGTCGGGCGAGGAGGTCGAGACAGCGACACGTGCGCGGTCGGCGATCACCGGCTTCGTGCGCGTGATCGGGTCGCTGCGCCAGCGGGTGGGCGTGCTGGCGTTGCCCGAGCTGCTCGATGCCGTGCTCGAGGAGACCGGCTATCGGGCGTACCTGCTTGATGGCTCGCAGGAAGGCGAGGATCGCTGGAGCAACCTGCTCGAGCTGCGCGAGGTCGTGGCGCGCTATGGCGATCTCGATCCGGACGACGCGCTCGATCGACTGCTCGAGGAGACCGCCCTGGTCGCCGACCAGGACTCGTACGAGAAGGACGCTGACGCGGTGACGCTGATCACGCTGCACGCGGCCAAGGGCCTCGAGTTCGACGTGGTCTTCATCAGCGGCCTCGAGGAGGGCGTCTTCCCTCATTCACGGGCGCTGGACGATGCGCGGCAGATGGAGGAGGAGCGCCGCCTGGCATACGTGGGTCTTACCCGGGCGCGCCATCGGCTGTACCTGACCCATGCCGCGATGCGCGCGACATGGGGCAGAGGCGGCTTCTCGGTGCCCTCGCGCTTCCTGCTCGAGATCCCGGCCGACCTGATGCACGGTCCCCGACTCGTCGCTCAGGAGGACGGTGACGACGACCAGCGGCCGGCCGACGAGCGCGTTGGCGCCGGCTACGACCTGTCCTACATCCTCGGCCCGCGTGCCGCGTCGCGGCTGGTGGGCCGCCGCTCGACCAGCCTGCGCAAGCTGCCGCCGGGCGGCGGCTTCACGCCGCCGCCCGGTGCCCCGCGCGATGGCGAATTGTTCCGTCCATCGCGCGACCTTGCCGCGCGGCGGGCCGCGTACTACGGACGTGCGGACGCGGCCGACGAAGCAGCGCCACAACGACAGGTGGTCCAGTCGCGGCCGGTGATCCCCGGCGAGCGGCGCTACCGTGACGGGGATCGCGTTCGCCACGCCGCTTTCGGCGAGGGAACCGTGGTGACCTCGAAGCTGACCCGCGACGACGAGGAGGTGACCGTCGCCTTCCCCGCGCGCGGCGTGAAGAAGCTGCTCGCCTCGCTGGCCAACCTCGAGCTGCTCGGCTAGGACTGGTCGTCAACGTTCATGCCGCCTGATGCGCATGGTGCATCGGCAGACACCGAATGCCTGCATCAAGTCCGTCCATACCGGCTCTTTGTGGCCTGTTCGCCGCACGAAGCGCGTTGCCGCGCTGCCGTGCCCGCATCAGGGCGGTTCGTCGTTGTGCTGCTCGACTCCACGCACAGGCAGCCACCGGGACCGCGATCGAAGATCATTTGTCCGTGACTGACGAACTCGTCGTTCGTGCGGCGCAGCTGCGGGCACAGATCGAGCGCGCCAACCGGCTCTATCACCAGGACGACGCGCCCGAGATGAGCGATGCCGAGTACGACGCGCTCTTCCGCGCGTTGGTCGACCTCGAGGAGGCACACCCAGAGCTGCGGACGTCCGACTCGCCAACCCAGCGAGTGGGCGGCGCGCCGTCGGGCCTGCTCAAGGAGGTGCGCCACGCCACGCCGATGCTGTCGCTCAACAACGTCTTTTCGGCCGACGAGCTGCGCGGCTTCGACGCGCGCGTGCGGCGGCTGCTGGGCATCGGGCCGGAAGAGCAATCGGCCGACCTGCGCTATGACGCCGAACTGAAGATCGACGGACTGGCGGTCAGCCTGCGCTACGAGAACGGGCATTTCGTACAGGGGGCTACGCGCGGCGACGGCACGACGGGCGAGGACGTGACGCCGAACCTGCGCACCATCGAAAGTGTGCCCAAGCGCCTGCGTGAGGCGGTCAGCATCGAGGCGCGCGGCGAGGTGTACATGCCCAAGGCGGAGTTCGCGCGCATCAACGCCGAGCGCGAAGAAGCCGGCCTGCCGCTGTATGCCAACCCGCGCAACAGCGGTGCCGGCTCGCTGCGCCAGATCGACCCGCAGGTGACCGCCAGCCGGCGCCTGGCGGCGTGGTTCTACGTGCTCGTGGAGGAAGGGACAGTGGCCACCCAGGCCGAGGCCCTCGACCGGTTGGAGTCACTTGGATTCCCGGTCGAGCCCAATCGCCGCACGAACCTCGACCTCGACGGTGAGGTCGGGTTCATCGAGCACTGGCAGGAACTGCGCCACGAGTTGCCCTATGAGACCGACGGCGTTGTGGTCAAGGTCGATTTGTTCGAGCTGGAACGGCGGCTGGGCATGGTCTCGCACGCGCCGCGCTGGGCGGTCGCCTACAAGTACCCACCCGAACAGGTCGAAACGTATGTCGAGGACATCGTGCCGTACGTCGGTCGGACCGGGACGCTGACGCCGGTGGCGCATCTGACTGCGGTGAAGGTCGCCGGCTCGACGGTCTCACGCGCCACGCTGCACAACCTCGACGAGGTCCGCCGCCGCGACGTGCGCATCGGCGACCACGTCGTGCTGCACAAGGCCGGCGACGTGATCCCCGAGATCGTGCGGCCGATCGTCGAGAAACGGACCGGCGCCGAGCGTCTGTACGAGATGCCGACGACTTGCCCGGTGTGTGGCACCGCCATCGTGCGCGATCCCGACACGGTGCGCCACTACTGCCCCAATCCCCTGTGCCCGGCCCGCGTCGGGCAGGAGTTCGGCCATTTCGCGGGCCGGGGGGCGATGGACATCGAGGGCGCGGGCTGGAAGGTGCTGGTGCAGCTGCTCGAGCGTGGCATGCTCAAGACGCGCGGCGACTTCTTCCGCCTCAGCGTGGAGGACCTCGAATCTCTCGACCGCTTCGCGCGCAAGAGTGCCGAGAACCTGTACGCGTCGATTCAGCGCGCACGCGTCCGGCCGCTCTACCGGATCCTGCATGGCCTGGGCATTCCACAGGTCGGCGGCCAGACGGCGATCGACCTGGCGAATTGGATCGCCCGCACCTGGCCACCGCGCGACGGCGAACCGATGGGTGGCCGGGATAGCTGGTTTGCGCGCGTCGCGCGAGAGCTGCGCGCGGTGAATGCCGAAAGGTTCGAGGAGATCAGCGGCGTGGGGCCGACCGTCGCGGCGAGTCTGGAACAATGGCTGCGCGACCCCGCCACGGCGGGTACGCTGGACGACCTGGTCGATGCCGGCGTCGAACCGGAGCGGCCGGCGCCGCCCGTGCCGGAGTCGGCCGAAGAAGGGCCGCTGACGGGCAAGACCCTGGTGGTCACCGGTACGCTGAGCTCGTTCGACCGGCAGGGCGCCGAGGCGGCCATTCGCGCCGCGGGCGGCCGGCCGGCCGGCTCGGTTTCGAAGAAGACCGACTATGTGGTAGCCGGCGACAACGCGGGATCCAAGCTGGCCAGGGCGCACGAGGTGGGAGTGCCGGTGCTCGACGAGGAAGCCTTCCAGCGTCTGCTCAAAGGAGAAGTGTCATGAACCAGGCCGAGCAGGCCGCATATGAGCGCTTTGAGATGTCGACGCTGCAGGCGCAGCAGATGGTCCATGGCGAACAGGCATACCTCGAGTTCCTGCGACGCGCATCGATGAGCGCCGGCATCTATGTCCTCGACGGCGGCGCCGACGACCGCCAGGAGCCGCACGGCCAGGACGAGCTGTATCACGTGATCGAGGGCCGGGCCGTGCTCGAGGTCGACGGTGACCAGCGGCCGGTACAGCCGGGCAGCGTGGTGTTCGTGGCGGCTGGCACTGCCCATCGCTTCCACAGCGTCGCCGCGAGGCTTGTGATGCTGGTCGTCTTCTCACCGCCAGAGAGTTCATGACCATTAGAAACACTGACCGTTTGAGGTGACGTTCGGCCCCGTGACTTGGGCCGTTGCGATCTGACCAGCACGGGGACTAGGTGCTGCAGTAGACCAATCATGAACGTGGATGCTGCTGCGATGGCCCAGCGTGCCCGGGCAACGTGGTCCGAGTACTTCAAGCGGGCGACCGTGCACGAGATCCTGATGGGCGCACAGGACAACCTGACGAACGTGCTGGCGGTGGTGCTCGGCGTCACGATCGGCACCGGCCGCGCCGACTTTGTCGCACTGGCCGGCCTGTCGGCCGGCCTCGCCGAGTCGATCTCGATGGGCGGCGTCCTGTACAACGCCACGCGGGCGGAGATGCGCCTCGAGAAAGCCTCCGGCGCAACGCGCAGCGGACCCTCAAGGCTAGGCCCAGCGGCCTCGGGCCTGGTCACCTTCGCGGCCGGTATCGTCGCCGGCATGATCCCCCTGGTGCCGTTCGCGTTCCTGGCCGTGTCATCGGCGATCTGGGTGACGCTGGCGCTGTCGATAAGTGGACTGTTCCTCCTTGGCTCGCTCACTGGCCGGCTGTCGGGCGATGCCTGGCTGGCCGAGGGCGTTCGCCTCGTGGTCATCGCCGGACTGGCCGCGCTGTCGGCCGCGCTGCTGGGAGCCGCCCTGCACGTGAGCTGACGCCGCGCGTCGGTATCCTTGGCAGCGATGGCCGCTCTCTCGCGCAAAGACGTCGAGCACGTCGCCCAACTTGCCCGCCTCGGGCTGACCGACGAGGAACTGGTGCGCCTCGAGGGCCAGTTGAACCACATCGTCGACCAGTACGCGGTGCTGAGTGAGCTCGACACCGAGCACATCCCGCCCACGGCGCAGACGATCGAGCTCGAGAACATCCTGCGCGCCGACGAGGTGCGGCCGAGCCTGCCGCAGGCGCACGTCCTGGGCAACGCGCCGCAGACCTCGGGCGATTACTTCATCGTCCCGCCGATCCTCGGCGAGCACGGCAACTAGCCGATGGCCGATTTGACGCGTCTGCACGCCCACGAGATGGCGGCTGGCCTGCGCGCGGGGGACTTCAGCGCGCGTGAACTGGCCGACGCCCACCTGGCGCGCATTCGGGCGACGGACGGCCCACTGCACGCCTGGCTATGGGTCGACGAAGATGACACCCGCCGGCAGGCTGACGCGGTCGATCATCGGCTGGCCGAGGCGCGCTCGGCAGGCGGTGCAACCGTGGCAGGTCTGCCCGGCCTGTGCGGGATCCCGGTGGCGCTCAAGGACCTCGTGCTGACGCGTGGTCAACGAGCGACGGCCGGCAGCGCCATCCTCGAGGGCTACATCAGCCCGTATGACGCGCACATCAGTGAGCGATTGCGCGACGCGGGTGCGGTGCTGCCCGGCAAGACCAACATGGACGAGTTCGCGATGGGTTCGTCGACCGAGTTTTCCGCCTGGGGCCCAACGGCCAACCCATGGGACCTCGAGCGCGTGCCGGGCGGCAGCAGCGGTGGTTCGGCTGCGGCTGTTGCGGCCTACCAGGCACCACTGGGTATCGGCACCGACACGGGCGGGTCGATCCGCCAGCCCGCGGCGCTGACCGGCACCGTGGGCATGAAGCCTACTTACGGCCGCGTCAGCCGCTACGGCATCGTCGCGTTCGCCAGCTCGCTCGACCAGATCGGTCCTTTGGGCCGCGACGTGCGCGACGCGGCCATGCTCCTCGCCGCGGTGGCCGGCCGTGATGAGCGTGACTCGACCTCGGCGCCCGCCGAGGTGCCCGATTACGCCGCGCAGTTGCCGGCCGGCGACGATGAGGCCGCCGCGAGCCTGCGCGGCGTGCGCCTCGGCTTGCCGCGGCAATACTTCGTGGCGGGCATGGAGCCCGGCGTCGAGGCCGTCATCCGAGGCCGCCGTCAGGAAGCTCGCCGACGCCGGTGCGGAGATCGTCGACATCGACCTGCCGCACACCGACTACGGCCTGGCGACCTACTACATCATCGCGCCCGCGGAGGCGTCGGCCAACCTGGCGCGCTACGACGGTATCCGCTACGGCCATTCGGTGCGCCTGCCCGACGGCGACTACATCGCCGACTACCTGGCCACGCGCGGCAGCGGCTTCGGCAGCGAGGTCAAGCGGCGGATCATGCTCGGGACGTACGCGCTGAGTGCGGGCTACTACGACGCCTACTACCTGAAGGCGCAGAAGGTGCGCACGCTGATAAAGGCCGACTTCGACGCCGCCTTCGAACAGGTCGATGCGCTGGTGGCTCCCACCAGCCCGACCGTCGCCTTCCGCTTCGGCGCCCGTCTGGCCGACCCGGTCGCGATGTACCTGTCGGACGCGTGCACGCTGCCGGTCAACATGGCCGGGCTGCCGGGTCTGTCGGTGCCCTGCGGGCTGTCGGAAGGACTGCCGGTGGGGCTGCAGCTGATCGGCCGGCCGTGGGACGAGCTGCGCCTGTTCCAGCTCGGCCGTGCCTACGAGGCGATCACCGCCGCTGCCGATTGGCGCGCCGTGGAACCCAATGACCTGGCTGCGCTCGCCGATCCCGCGACGCCCTCTGCCGCCAACCGCGCGGCGCAGGTTCGCGCGCAGAGCTGAGCCTATACTCGGCTCGTCACTGGCCGAGGAGGACGCGTTCCATGACCGCAGAAGCCGTGCCCGTCATGCCCACGGTGCCGGAGTCCCAAGCCGAGGCATTGTCCGCCGGTCCCGGGCGCCTGTCCCAGCGCGTACAGGCGGTCCCGCCGTCGGGCATCCGCAAGTTCTTCGATGTCATCGCCACGATGCCCGATGTGATCAGCCTGGGCGTCGGCGAGCCCGATTTCACCACGCCGCCGCAGATCATCGAGGAGGGCGTGCGCTCGCTGCGCAGCGGTCGGACGCACTACACCAGCAACTACGGGACGCTGGAGTTGCGTCGCGCGCTGGCGTCGCACCTCGAGCGCCTCTACGAACTGAGCTATGACCCGCAGACCGAGATCTGTGTGACCGTGGGCGCGTCGGAGGCGGTCGCGGCGACCATGGCCGCGCTCGTCGACCCGGGCGACGAGGTGGTGCTGCACGAGCCCTCGTACGTTTCCTACCTGCCGTCGATCGTCTTTAACGGTGGCGTGCCGGTGCTCGTGTCGACCACCGCCGAAAACAACTTCGAGCTGCACCCGCAGGCGCTCGAGGCGGCCATCACGCCGCGCACCAAGGTCCTGTTCCTGGGCTACCCGTGCAACCCGACCGGCGCCGTGCTGACCCCGGAGACGCTCAGCGCCGTGGCGGACATCGCCGTGCGCCACGACCTGGTCGTGGTCAGCGACGAGATCTACGACCGGCTCGTTTACGGCGGGCATCGCCACGTACCCATCGCCACGCTGCCGGGAATGCGCGAGCGCACCGCGCTCATCGGCGGCTTCTCCAAGGCGTACGCGATGACCGGCTGGCGGGTGGGCTACGTATGCGCGCCGCGCGACATCCTCGAGGGCATCGTCAAGGTCCATCAGTACGAGATCATGTCGGCGCCGACGACGGCACAGGACGCCGCGGTGGTCGCGCTCAAGGGCGCCGAGCAGGACGTCCAGCGCATGGTCGCCGAGTATGACCGCCGGCGGAAGATGTTCGTCGCCGGCCTCGTCGAGCTCGGCCTGCCCACTGTCGACCCGCACGGCGCGTTCTATGCCTTCCCGAGCATCCGCCCGAGCGGCTTGTCGAGCGAGGAGTTCAGTGAGCGGCTGCTGTTCGAGCAGCAGGTCGCGGTCGTTCCCGGCAACGCGTTCGGGCCTTCGGGCGAGGGCCACGTGCGCGCCACGCTCGCCACAGCGTACGAGCAGCTGGAGGAGGCGCTCGTGCGCATCGGCCGCTTCATGGACACGCTGCACGGTTGACCGCGCCCGCTGCCACTCGCTATGAGGTCGTAATCGGGGTCGAGATCCACGTCCAGCTGCGGACGGCATCCAAGATGTTCTGCGCGTGCTCGAGCGACGTCCGCGGCGCCGCCCCCAACTCGAACACCTGCCCGGTGTGCCTCGGCCTGCCCGGCGCGCTGCCGGTCATCAACCGCCGTGCGGTCGAGCACGTGCTGGCCACCGGCGTCGCGCTCGGCTCGGCCGTTCCGCCGGTCACCCGCTGGGATCGTAAGAACTACTTCTATCCCGACCTGCCCAAGGGCTACCAGATCAGCCAGTACGACCTGCCGCTGTGCGCGGGTGGGACGCTGGCGGTGGAAACGTCCGAAGGGACGGTCTCGGTCGCCATCACGCGCGCCCACCTCGAGGAAGACACGGCGCGCCTGCTGCACCAGACGACGCCCGACGGTTCGCGCGTCAGCCTGGTCGACTTCAACCGTGCCGGCATCCCGCTGATGGAGATCGTGACCGAACCGGTCATCGGTTCGGCCGAGGCGGCCCGCCGCTACGCCGAGGAGCTGCGCCTGCTGCTGTTGGCAATCGGTGCCTCCGACGCGGCGATGGAGGAGGGCCAGATGCGCGTGGAAGCGAACGTCTCGCTGCGGCCCGCCGGCACGACGGCGCTCGGGACACGTGTCGAGGTCAAGAACATGAATTCCTTCCGGTCCGTGGAGCGTGCCATCGCGTTCGAGGTCGCCCGGCAGGGCGCCGCACTCGACGCCGGTGAGCCGCTCGTCCAGGAGACGCGCGGCTGGGACGACAGCCGCGGCGAGACCTACACCATGCGTCTCAAGGAGGAATCGGAGGACTACCGCTATTTCCCTGAGCCGGACCTGCCGCCGCTGCGCACCAACGCGGCATGGATCGAGTCGATCCGCGCGAGCCTGCCCGAGTTGCCGGCGGCGCGTCGCGCGCGCTACCGCTCGGCGCTCGGGTTATCGGCCTACGACGCCGCGGTCATCGCCGCCAATCCGGGCGATTACTTCGATGCCGCGGTCGGCGCGGTGGCCGCGGGCGATACCAAGCGGGTGGCCAGCCTCTACTCCAAGATCACCCTGCGCGAGCTCAAGGCGCGGCCGACGCTGCTCGGCGAACGTGACCCGGTAGAGTTGGCGCGCGTGGCACGACTGGTGGCGGCGGGCGAGCTCAGCAGCCAGAACGCCGAGGAGGTTTACGCGCGTCACCTCGCGACAGGCGAGGCGATCGAGTCGATCGTCGCGCAACTGGGTCTGCGCCAGATCAGCGACAGCGCCGCGTTGAGCGACATCATCGGCCAGGTGCTCACCGCCAATGCCTCGGCCGTCGCCGATTACCTGTCGGGCAAAGAGGCCGCACTACGCTTCCTGGTCGGCCAGGTGATGCGTCAGACGCGCGGTCAGGCCAACGCGACGATCGTCGCCGAGATGCTCGAACGGCGGTTGAAGTCGTGATCAACATCGTCCTGTGGGCGGGCGGCATCGTCCTCGTCGTCTTCGCCGCATGGCGTATCCGCGCGCCATTCGTCCGGCTGAGCGAGCTTGACCGGCTGGCCGAGAATGCGCAGCGCTACGAATCCTGGCGTGGCGGCCGGACGAGCGGCGGCACTGACGAGCGCACCGGCGCTGACGAGATGCGCGACCTGCTGCGCCGCCGGGTCTACCTCTGGGTGGTGGCGGGCATCATCGGCATCGTGCTGCTCATCGCCGGCTTCGCCATCCGCTAGCTGCCATGCTGTCTGCCATCCAGTCGGTTAACGGCCCGATTGCGATCGACCGGTTGGGGGTGGCCATGCCTCACGAGCACACCTTCATCGACCTGCTGCGCGAGTACCGTGGCAACGGGCTCATCAACGATCCGGAACTGGTGTCCGACGAGCTGGTGAGGTTCCGAGACGCCGGCGGCTCGACGATAGTCGACTTGACCGCGCGCGGCCTGCGTCCCGAGCCAGCGCTCAACCGCCGGGTGGCGACGGACAGCGGCGTGAACGTGATCATGGGCACCGGCTTCTATCGCAGCCCCTACCTCGACGAGGATTGGTTTGAGCGCCACACGATCGACGACGTGGCCGAGATCCTGATCCGCGACATCAAAGAGGGGATCGACGGCACCGGCGTGCGCGCCGGGATCATCGGCGAGATCGGCTGCGAGCGTACCTTCACCGCCGCCGAGGAGAAGTCCTTCCGGGCGGCCGCGCGCGCCCAGCAGGCGACCGGCGTGACGATCAGCACACACGCCGCGCGCTGGCCGGTGGGACTGGCCCAGCTCGACCTGCTGGAGGCCGAGTGCGTGCCCGCCGGGCGCGTCGTCATCGGTCACTGCGACATGGTTCCTGACCGCGAGTATCACCGCGCCATCGCCGAGCGGGGAGCGTGGGTCGAGTTCGACACCATCCAGGCAGGTAATGAGTATTACCTTGAGCGGACCGTGCGCGCCATCCATGCCCTCGTCGATGTAGGCTTCGCCGATCGCCTGCTGCTGTCGCACGACGTCTGTCTCGATTCGCACCTGGAGGCTTGCGGCGGATCGGGCTACGGCTACATCCTGCGCTCCTTCAGCGGACGGCTGGTGGCGAGCGGCCTGTCGGCCAGCCTTGTGCAGGCGTTGGTCACCGACAATCCGGCGCGGGCGCTCAGCGGGTCCTGACCAGTAGATACGCCGAGCGATGCTCGGCGGTCAGGCCCTGGGGCGGCGGATCGACGGTATGCGTCGGTGCTCGATCGCCGTGCAGCGGTCCATGACGACCGGCAGGCCAGCGGCGTGCGCGATACGTGCCGCCTCCCAGTTGACGACGCCCAACTGCAGCCACAGCGCGCCGGCACCAGTGGCGACGGCCGCGCGGGCGATGTCCGGAGTCAATTCAGAGCGCCGGAAGACGTCGACGATGTCGAAATGGCCGGTGGCGGCGGTCGCTGCCTCGAGCGTCGCGTGGGCCGGCCTACCCAGGATCTCGGTGGCGTTGGGATTGACCGGCACAACGTCATAGCCCTGGTCGAGCAGGTAGCGCATGACGCCGTGCGACGGCCGGTTGGCCTTTGGCGAGGCGCCGACCATGGCGATGCGGCGTGACCCACGCAACAGTCCGGCCGGCTCCTCTCCCTGCAACACCTGGACCGGCCCCGTACCGTCCTGCAGATCGAGCAGATCCCGCGCCCTGCTGCGCTCCGATTCCACCGCCTGATGATTACACGCAGGCCCGGCCGGTGTTCATACTTCGGGTGGCGGCTCCGCAGCCTGCATCAGTCACATGCTGGCAATATTCACGGAGCCCCAAGAGGAGGAAACCTTGCACAGGAACGCTGTCGCCTTGCTGGCGACCATGACGATGCTGGTTGTCGCGTGCGGATCAGGCGCGACGGCCACGAATACGGTGGCTCCGTCGCCCTCGGGCTCGCCCTTCCTGGCCTGCATGGTCAGCGACATCGGCGGCTTCGACGACAAGAGCTTCAACCAGAACTCGCTCGCAGGGTTGCAGCAAGCGGTCCAGGACCTGGGCATCCAGGAGAAGCACCTGCAGTCCGCTGCGCAGGAGGACTACGCGCGCAACCTGGAGAGCTTCGCCGCGCAGGGCTGCAACATGATCATCACCGTCGGCTTCCTGCTCGGTGACGACACGTATGCCGCGGCTAAGGCACATCCCGACATTCGCTACGCGATCGTCGACTACGCCTACGGCACCGAGGCGCAGCCCAACCTGCCCAACCTCGAGGGCCTGGTCTACTCGACCGATCAGGCAGCGATGCTCGTCGGCTATGCCTCTGCTTCGTGGTCGAAGACCAAGAAGATGGGCACCTACGGCGGCATCCAGCTCCCGACCGTCACGGTGTTCATGGACGGTTTCGTCGCCGGGGCCAACTACTGGAACCAGAAGCACAACGACACGGTCAGCGTGCTGGGCTGGGATCCGGTTGCGAAAACCGGCTCGTTCACCGGCAACTTCAGCAGCATCGATGACGGCAAGGCGCTGAGCACCGGCTTCCTGCAGGAAGGCGCCGACGTCATCATGGGCGTCGGTGGCCCGATCGGCCAGGGCGCCTTCGAGGCGATCAAGGACCAGAGCGCTGACGCAGTCGGCATCGGCGTCGACGTGGACTGGGCTGACACCCATCCCGAGGACATCGACCTGCTGCTGACGAGTGTCCTGAAGAAGCTCCAGCAGTCGGTATTCCTGGCCGTCCAGCGCGCCGTCAACGGCGAGGCGCCGGTACCCGTCTCGGGTAACGACCTGGCCAACGGCGGCGTCGACATCGGCCCATTCCACAACTACGACAGCCAGATCTCACAGTCCACCAAGGACGAGATCGCTGCACTCAAGGCGGCCATCATCGACGGCTCGGTGAAGGTCAGCGACTACCTGACGGCCCAGTAGTCGCGGGCTTCAGTCAAGAATTGGGTGACAGGCGGCGTCGCGCGCGACGCCGCCTGTGCTCTATCCGGAGGGTCCAGGCGAGAGGGTGAAGCTCGAACTTCGCAGGATCACCAACGTTTCCCCGGCGTACTCGCCAACGACGCCATCAGCCTCGATATGCGCGACGGCGAAATCCTCGGACTGCTGGGCGAGAACGGCGCCGGCAAGACGACGCTGATGAACATCCTCTATGGCCTTTACCACCCCGACGCGGGTGAGATCTTGATTGACGACCGGCCGGTCCGGTTCGAGAACCCCGGAGACGCTATCGCGGCCGGCATCGGAATGGTCCATCAGCACTTCATGCTCGTGCCGGTCTTCAGCGTCGCGGAGAACGTGATGCTTGGCGTCGAGTCGACGCGGGGTCCGTTCGGTCAGCTCGACCTGCCCGCCGTGCGTCGGCGCATCGCGGAGATATCCGAAAGGCACAACCTGAGGGTCGACCCGGACGCGCGCGTCGAGAACCTGGCTGTCGGCGTCCGCCAACGAGTGGAGATCATCAAGACGCTCTACCGTCGGTCCCGGGTGCTGATTCTCGACGAACCAACGTCCGTCCTGACGCCGCAGGAGACCGAGGAGCTCTTCGGCATCATGCGCTCGCTGGTGGCCGACGGCACATCGATCATCTTCATCACCCACAAGCTGAACGAGGTGCTGGAGGTCGCCGACCGCATCACGGTCCTGCGGGATGGGCAGGTGGTCGGCACGACGGTTCCCGCCGAAAGCGGGTCGGAGGAGCTGGCGACGATGATGGTCGGACGGCCGGTCGAGCTGGTCGTCGAGAAGTCGTTGTCCAAACCCGGCGAGCCGGTGCTCGAAATCCAGGGCCTGCGCGTGCGCGATGCACGCGGCCAGATTGCCGTGAACGACGTCGACCTTGCTGTTCGATCGGGCGAGATCCTCGCCATCGCCGGAGTGCAGGGGAACGGCCAGTCGGAGCTGGCGGAGGCGATCACCGGGCTGCGCCCTATCGAGATCGGCGAGATTCGCATCGGCGGTCAGGCCGTCCACCTCGACCCGCGGTCGGTCTACCGTGCCGGCGTCGGTCACGTGCCGGAGGATCGTCTCGAGGACGGGCTCGTGCCAGGGTTCAACGTTGCGGAGAACATCGCGCTCAACGGCTACTGGGCGCCGCCATTTGGGCACGGCTGGAGCCTGTCGCGCGAGGAGATGGTCCGAGTTGCCGAGCAGCGGATACAGGAGTTCGACATCCGCACGCCCTCGGTCTTCAACGCCGTGTCGAACCTCTCGGGCGGCAACCAACAGAAGGTAATCGTCGCGCGCGAGTTCTCGCGACCGCTCAAACTGCTCGTGGCCGTCCAGCCCACGCGCGGTCTCGACGTCGGCTCGATCGAGTACATCCATCGGCAACTTGTCGCCAAGCGCGATGAGGGTTGCGCGGTGTTGCTCATCTCGACCGAGCTCGACGAGGTCGCGGCGCTCGGAGACCGGATCGCGGTGATGTACCAGGGCCGCATCGTCGGCGTGCTCACGCCTGCCGAGGCCTCGTTTGAGCGGCTCGGACTGCTCATGGGTGGCGCGCATCCAGAGGAGCATGAGGCCAGCGAGGTTGCCGAGATGGCGGCCGCTGCACAATGAGCGAAAACGAGCAGGCCCTCGACGGCGGCGCGGGCGCACCGGTCGAACGCAGGCGTCTGGGTTCTCGTCTGGTGGACGTTGGCCGCAGCCTGTTGCTGCCCGCACTGGCCCTTTTCAGCGCCGCCGTGGTCGGCGCGTTCATCATCGTCGCCGGCAATCGTGACGTTGTCGGTCTGATCGAGCACGATCCGGCTGCCGGGCTGGCGGCGGCGTGGTCCATCGTCATCGAGTCGTATGCCGCCCTGATCCGCGGGGCGTTGGGCGACCCAAGCCAGATCGTGGCAGCGATCGTCGCGCTCGATCCCGACGCGCTGGTCAAAGCGCTGAATCCATTGTCGGAAACGCTGCTGTCGAGCACGCCACTCGTCCTGACCGGCCTGTCCGTCGCACTGGCGTTCCGTGCCGGCCTGTTCAACATCGGCGGCGAGGGTCAACTCCAGCTCGGCGCGCTGGCATCGGTGTTCGTCGGGTTCAGCTTCACGGGCCTGCCGTGGTTCATCCACCTGCCGCTGGCCCTCGCCGCCGGGATCGTGGCTGGCGCCCTGTGGGGCTTCATCCCGGGTCTGCTCAAGGCGCGTACCGGCGCCCACGAGGTGATCACCACGATCATGCTCAATTTCGTCGCGGTCCAGCTCGTCAACTTTGCCCTCCGCTCGCCGCTGTTTCAACGGCCGGGTCGCAGCGACCCTATCTCCAAGGTCGTGGAGTCCTCGGCCGCCCTGTCACCGATCATCGAGGGCCTGCGCGTGCACTGGGGAATCGTGCTTGCCGTCCTGGCCGCGATGTTCGTTTCCTGGCTGCTGTTCCACTCGACAAAGGGATTCGAGTTTCGAGCAGTGGGACTGAACCCGCACGCGGCACGCTATGCCGGCATGAGCATCGGCGGATCGATCATCGTGTCGATGATGATTGCCGGCGGGCTCGCCGGCCTGGCCGGCTCTGTGGCGGTGCTGGGGACGACGCGGACGCTGATACCTGGACTGGCCGGTGGCGCCGGCTTTGATGGGATCACAGTCGCGCTGCTGGGTCGCTCGAGGCCCCTGGGAGTGGTCGCATCAGCCATCCTGTTCGGGGCCCTGCGGGCCGGCGCGACACCAATGCAGGTGGCCACCGGCACGCCGGTTTATCTCGTCGTCGTCATCCAGGCGCTGGTGATCATGTTCGTGGCTGCGCCCGCCCTGATCCGGGCGATCTACCGGATTCGAGCCGAGGCCGTCGTTGGAGCGGACGCGTTCGCAAAGGGGTGGGGAGCATGACCGCGGCGGCGACGGCAGTCGCGGCACCACTGATGACCGCCAGCGAGCGCGCTGCGCTGCGCCGCCAGCGCATCCTCGGAATGATCTACCTGGTCGCCGCAGCCGTCATCGTTATCTCCTTCGCCGCCCCGTTATCAGGCGGGACGCAGTCGACCTTCGTGCTCCAGCTGGGCCCGGGCGGCGTCGAGGTACCTGACCTCGTCCTGCCGTCCACGCCGACCCTCTATTTCCTCGCGCTGCTCGCCGCTTTTGCGGGCGCGGTCCAGCTGACGCGCGGCTTCGGCACCGTCCAGGCGCTGGTCCTGGCTGCCGTTGCGCTGGCCTTCGTGTTCGGCTTCCTGACCTGGGTTGCGGCCGAGGGCTCGATGAACCTGACCGGCCTCCTGCAGACGACTGTTGAGCGCTCGGTACCCATCATCTTCGGCGCCCTTTCGGGCGTTCTGTGCGAACGCTCCGGCGTCATCAACATCGCCATTGAGGGAATGCTGCTTGCGGGCGCCTTCGCGGCTGCCGTGACGGCGAGCGTGACTGGCGACTACTGGAGCGGGATCATCGCAGCGATGCTGGTCGGCGCGTTACTGGCCCTGCTGCTGGCCGTTCTTGCCATCCGCTACCTGGTCGACCAGATCGTCGCCGGCTTCGTGATCAACATTCTCGTCACCGGCCTCACCAGCTACATCCACCAGAGCGTCCTGGTGCCAAACCCCGCGCTCAACCAGCCACCGCGCGTACCGCGGCTGCCGATTCCCCTGTTGTCGGACATTCCGGTCATCGGCCCCATCCTGTTCCAGCACAACATCTTCATCTACACCGCGTTCATCCTCGTGGGGGTCATTTGGTTCGCCTTGTTCAAGACCCGCTGGGGGCTCAGGGTCAGGGCGGTGGGCGAGCACCCGCGCGCCGCGGACACGGTGGGCATCAGCGTCAACTTCATTCGCTACCGCAACGTGATCCTGGGCGGTATCGTGGCGGGCATCGGCGGCGCGTACTTCACCCTCGGCTCGACCGGCACTTTCGAGCGCGAGATGACCGGTGGTCGCGGGTTCATCGGCCTTGCCGCCATGATCTTTGGTGGCTGGAATCCCGTCGGTGCCGCCGGCTCCGGACTGGTCTTCGGATTCGCCGATGCGATCCAGGCGCGGGCAGCGATTCTAAAGATTCCCGTCCCGTCCGAGTTCCTGTTGATGCTCCCTTACATCGTGACGATCGTCGTCGTTGCCGGCCTGGTCGGGCGCGTTCGCGCGCCGGCGGCAGACGGCCAGCTCTACCGCAAGGAGTGAGCGCCCAGGAGTGAGTGGACCCGCGTTGTCGCGGGCCGGTGCTGCTCGATTGCGATCCGGGCCACGACGACGCCCTGGCAATCCTGCTGGCGCTCCAGCGGCCGGAGCTCGATCTGCTCGGCGTGAGCACCGTCGCGGGTAACTCGACGCTCGAGAACGCGACCCGCAATGCGCTCGCCGTGCTGACGCTGCTCGGCCGTGACGACGTGCCGGTCGCCGCGGGTGCCGATGCGCCGCTCGACCGCCCTCTGGTCACTGCCCCCAACATTCACGGCGGCACTGGTCTCGCCGGCGCGCAGCTGCCGAGCCGCGGGCTACGCCGGTGGCCGGCCAGCACGCCGCCGACTTCATGGCCGAGATGGTCGCTCACAGACCACGCCCGGTGACTCTCGTGGCGACGGGCCCACTTACCAACGTGGCCATGTTCCGCCGGCGTCATCGCGAGACGTTCAAGCGGCTCGCATCAATCTGCCTGATGGGCTCGATGGGCGGAGGTAATGTGACGCCGCAGGCCGAGTTCAATATCTGGGTCGACCCCGAAGCGGCCCGCGAGATCTTCGCCTCGGGGCTACCGCTGACGATGATCGGCCTGGACGTGACCCATCAGGGGCTGCTCAGCCTCGACGACGCCGACCGGATGGCCGCTTTCGGCAATCAGTCGGGGCCTGTCTTCGCCGATCTGCTGCGGTTCTTTGCCAGGTTCCACCAGGAGCGCTACGGGTGGGATGGCGCACCGATCCACGACGCAGTGGCCGTGGCTCATGGCCTCGGCCTCGGCCTCGTTACGACCGAGCCGCACCACGTCGAGATCGGCCTCGGCAGCGGCCCGTCGCGCGGCCGGACGGTCGTCGACAGGCAAGGTGCAGGCGCGCTGCCCAGTAACGCGAACGTCGGCGTGGGCATCGACCGGCGCCGCTTTGTGGAGCTTCTGCTGGGGGCCGTCGCGGCCGCTCCCTGAGGCTATACTCGTGGCCGACGTTCCCGCACGTGCCGCAGGAACAAGTCAGCCGATGGCGGCGCCGCAAGCCGTGTTTACGTGGCGCCGGCTGCTACGGGAGGTCTGCATGACCGCGGACGAGGCACGACCGCTGGTGCTCGTCATCGAGGACGACGCGACGCAGCGCCAGCTGCTCAGCCGGGTTCTCGAGCGTGACGGCTATGCCGTGCTCGCGGCGCGCGATGGCGAAGAGGGACTGCGCCTGATCATTGAGGTCGCCCCGCACCTCGTGCTGCTCGATCTGAGCCTGCCGCGCCTGGACGGTTACGCCATCCTGCGCCAGCTGCGCGCCGACCCGTTGACCGTCACCCTGCCGGTAATTGTTGTCACGGCACACACCTCGATCGACGACATGGTCGCCGCGCTGGATGCCGGCGCCGACGATTTCCTGGCCAAACCCGTCCAGCAGACCGAGCTGCTGGCGCGCATCCGCAGCGCCATGCGCCTGCAAAGGGCGATGTCCAGTCTCGAGCGTGCGACGCAGATCGTGGCCGCGCTGGCCAATGCGGTGGAGGCCAAAGACGCCGGCCTGGTGCACCACTGTCGCTGGCTGGCGCACCACGCCGCGCGTGTCGGTGTCCAGGTCGGGCTGCGTGGCGAGGAACTCGAGGCGGTGGCCTATGGCGCGCTGCTGCACGACGTGGGCAAGATCGGGGTACCCGAGCACCTGCTGCGCAAGGAGGGGCCGCTCAGCGCGGATGAGTGGTTGATCATGCGCCGGCATCCCGAGATCGGCGAGCGGATCTGCCAGCCGCTGCGCTCGTCGACCGCCTTCGCGCCGATCATTCGCCACCATCACGAGCACTTCAATGGGCGCGGTTATCCCGACGGCCTGCGCGGCGAAGCCATCCCGCTCGGAGCGCGCATCGTGGCCATTGCCGACGCCTACGAGGCGATGGTCCACGGGCGCCCCTACCAACCGGCGCAGGCCCATGGCCGCGCTGCCCAGGAGCTCACCAGGCTGCGCGGCCGCCAATTCGATCCTGACCTGGTGCCGGTGTTCCTCGACGAGCTCGAGCGCGACACGCAGGGTTTGCCGCCAGTCGTAGCGTTGCCCGTGGCCGCCCACCTTGCGCCCGAGTTCGCAGCCGGCGCCTGAGCCGGCTGGGCGCCTCAAGCGCGCCTTTATCCGCTACGGCATCCGCTTCTTCCTGCGCTGCTATTTGCGCGTCCGACGCGAAGGCTGGGATCGGATCCCCGCCGACAGCCCCCATCTGCTGATTTTCAACCACCCCAACTGGGCGGACCCGTTCCTGATTGCCGCCTACTGGCCCGCGAGCCGACCCCTCTTCATCTTCGGGCCGAGGGAGGAGGACATGCGCGCCGGCTGGAGGAACAGGCTCATCAGCTGGGGCCGCATGGCCGTGCCCTTCAAGCCGTCGCGCACCGACTTGATCGATACCACCCGACGGGCGACCGGCGTCCTGAAGGCCGGCTACGTGCTGGCGATCGCAGGAGAGGGACGTCTGAGCGACCGTGAGGGCGAGGTCGTGCCCCTCGAGGACGGTCCCGCGTACATCGCACTGCGCAGCAGTGTGCCGATCGTGCCGCTGGCGATCATCGGCACCCGCTGGCTGCGTTTCGGCAAGCGAATTACGTTGCGGGTGGGCGAGCCCCTGGCGGTCGCTGGTCGAGCGGATCGCGCATCGGTGGCGCGCCTGACGAGCGAACTGGAGTCGACGCTCAACGCACTGCTGGCCGGAGCGCCGCAGGAGGGACCGCCGGGGCCGCTGGGCCGCTGGCTCACGGACGTGTTCAACGAGCGTCCCTGGCTGAACGAGCCTGGTCAGGGGAGCGGTCCGACCGTCGACTGAGCTCGCGCAGGCGGGCGTCGCTGATGCCAAAGTGGTGCGCGACCTCATGGAAGACCGTGCTTTCCACCGCGCGCGACAGGTCGGCGCGATCGGGGTAGGCCGCCTCGAGAGGCCGTCGAAAGATCGTGATCTTGCTCGCCACCGGTGCGCCATCGGCACCGAGCACCGTGCGCGGCACGCCCTGGTACAGGCCGAACAGGCCGTGTGCGCCGGTGGCGGCCAGCTGGCCGGGCGTGGCCTCGTCGTCGACCACCACCGCGACCGAATCCAGGTGCGCCGCGAATGGTTCGGGGATCAGTCCCAGCGCACGCGCCACCAGCCCAGTGAACTGGGTGTCGGCCCAGGTGACCTCTTCATCCTCGTCCGCCACGGGTCCTAGCAGGCCTGGCTGCCAGGCTCGAACACGATTGCGAACGTGCGGCTCATGGGGGCAGGGTAGCGGCGGGCGGCGGCGCGGGCGCCGAATCGCGCTTGTTCCTAAAATCGTGGTTCGAACGTGCACCAACCTGGATCACAGACCCCACGCCATCATCAACCGGTAACACGCAGCACCGTGACAGCTCCCTGGCGGAGGCCGACGCCTTCGTCTTCTTCGGTGCGACCGGCAATCTGGCGTACGCCAGAACCATCTGCTGCAGGTCGTCAGCCTGCTGGCCATGGAGCCGCCATCGGGCCACCCACGCGAGGCCATCCGCAACGAGCAGTTCAAGGTCGTCGACTCGATCGGGCCGCTTGCGGCCGGCGATCTCGTGCGCGGCCAGTACCGCGGCTAGCGCGACGTCAAAGGGGTGGCGCCTGATTCCACCGTCGAGACGTTCGTGGCGCTTCGTCTCGAGATCGACACCTGGCGTTGGGGCGGGGATGGTCGGCGAGGCGGTTGAGCTGACCGCCATCTATCACCATGGGGGTCCGGCCGAGGCGGCGCGGGTACTGCTAAAGGGCGATCACTGGCACGAACCGGCCGCAGTGGTCCCACCGACGCGGTGACCGATCCGTCACTCCCGATAGCGCCCGGCGGGCCGGGAATCGCGCCCACGTGGTCGAGCAGCGACAAGGATGCGGTGGGTACTTCGCTGGGTTCGAGTCGGGTCTGGTTCACGGTGGGGCACGGCATCCTCAACGAGATCTACTGGCCGCGTGCGGACAAGCCGCAGGTCCGCGACCTGGGCTTCATCGTCGCCGACGACGCCGGCTTCTGGAGCGAGGTGAAACGCGATGCCGAGCACGCCGTGCATGGCGCGGGCAACGGTGTCCCGGCGATAACCGCCGTCCACACTCACCGGCGCTACCGGCTCACTCTGCGCATCTGCGCCGACGACCACGCCGATGTGGTACGCATCGAGGCACGGCTCGAAGACCGACGCGATCCGACCGATCCGGACCGCGCCAGCCATCCGCTGCGGCTCTATCCGCTGCTGGCACCCCATCTTGGCTTCGGTGGGCGCCGCGGCACTGCACGGATCGCCGACTACAAGGGTCGCCCGATGGTCTTCGCCGAGGCCGAACCGTGGGCCCTGGCCCTGGCGACCGACCCGCTGCCGCTGCGTCAGAGCGCGGGCTACGTCGGCGAGTCGGATGGCTGGCAGGACTTCGCGGCGAACGGGCGAATGACTTGGGCATACGCGCGGGCCGACGCCGGCAACGTGGCCGTGATGGTCGAGCTGGCGCCCGGTAACGGCGGCAGGGCCGAGATCGCCCTGGCGTTTGGCGAACGGTCCGAGGATGCCGCGCTTGCGGCGCGTACGGCGCTGGTGGGCAGCTTCGAGACCGCCTGGACCGGGTACCGCGACAAGTGGCAGAACTTCCTCGCCGGGGCCGTCGATCCGCCGGCCAGGCTGAGCGCTCCCGAACGCGACCTGTACATGACCTCGGCCGCGGTTCTGCGCTGCCTGCAGGACAAGACGCAGCCGGGGGCGACGGTCGCCAGCCTGTCGATTCCCTGGGGCAACACGCGCAACGACCTGGGCGGCTATCACCTGGTCTGGGCGCGCGATCTCGTGGAGTCGGCCGGTGCCTTCGTGGCCCTTGGCCTCGAGGAACCCGCGCGGCGAACTCTCGCGTACCTGATCGCCTCGCAGGAGCCAGAGGGTAACTGGCCGCAGAACCAGTGGATCGACGGCGTGCCGTACTGGTCGGGGATGCAGCTCGATGAGGCGGCGTATCCACTGCTGCTCGCGGATGCCGTGCGCACCGGTGCGACGGACATGCATGGCCGGTCGGGCGCGCGGGCGGCGGCATTCGCGAATCTCGTCGACGCTCGGGCACTCGACGAAATGATCAGCAGAGCGGCGAGCTTTATCGCCCGCCACGGCCCGGCGACCGGCCAGGACCGCTGGGAGGAGAGTGCGGGCCTCGCGCCCTCGACCCTCGCGCCCGTGGTGGCCGCCCTGGTCGCTGCCGCGGGTCATCTGCCGGAGCCGGCAGCCTCGTACTGCCTGGAACTGGCCGACGACTGGAACGCCTCGATCGAGGACTGGACCTATGCGCGCGCGACCGACCTTGCCGACCAGCACGGCGTCGACGGCTACTACGTTCGGATCGCCTCGCTGGAGGTCCTTTCCGGTGCCCCGCTGTCCACGCCGGTTGCCGTGCCCAATCAGCCCGGCGGGAGGGCCATGGTGCCGGCCGACCAAATGGTCGGTACTGACTTTCTTGCCCTCGTTCGCTTCGGACTTCGCCTGCCCGACGATCCGGCCATCGTGTCCAGCCTCGCGGTGGCCGATGCCCTCTTGCGTACGGACACGCCGAGCGGCCCGGTCTGGCACCGCTACAACGGCGATGGCTACGGCGAACACCCCGATGGCAGCCCGTACGACGGAGCCGGCGTGGGCCGTGGGTGGCCATTGCTGGTCGGCGAACGTGGCCACTACGAGCTGGCTGCCGGTCGTGACGCATTGCCGTACCTGGAAACCATGCGCCGCATGGCGTCAGCTGCCGGGATGCTGCCCGAGCAGGTTTGGGACAGCGCGGCGATCCCCGAACGCGGTCTCTTTCCCGGCCGGCCGAGCGGCTCGGCGATGCCGCTGGCGTGGGCGCACGCCGAGTTCGTCAAGCTTGCCCGCTCGGTTGCGCTCGGTCATCTCGTCGACCGCCCGGCGGCGGCCTGGAAGCGCTACCGCGGCAGGGCGCCATCAGCGCGGCGGGCAACCTGGCGCCCCGACGCACGGCGCCCGACGATGGCCGTCGGTCGGACTCTGCGCCTGGAATTGCCGGCGCCGGCGCGCGTCCATTACTCGTTCGATGACGCGCTCACCTGGTCCGACCTCGATGCCTTCGACACCGGTCTGGGGCTCTGGGTCGCCGACCTGCCCGGTTCGGCCGAGCTGGCCGCCGGTCGCTCGATCGACTTCGCGTTGAGCTCGCTCCAGGCGAGCGACCAGGGGGACGAGTACCTGCACGTGGCCGTGGTCGAGGGCCCGCGCGGCCGGTCCTGAGCTACCTCACGCTCGCGAACTCGAGGATGGTCGTCAGCGTCAGCATCGAACCAGGATCGAGCAACGTAACGCCGCCCGGTTCGCCGTCGAGCAGACGGCCCAGGCCCGGCGGCGCGTGTGTTTCGCTCTCGACCGCGATGGCATCGATCCCCGGCAGATTGGCGGCGACGATGTGCGGAGTGGCGGTCAGCACGCGAATCGCCAGGTGACGGCCGTCCGGCCACCACAGCTCGGCAGCTGGATCGCCGGGGTCCGCCCAGGTGGCATCGACGCCCTTGGCCATGGCCGTCCGCTGCCGCAGGTCGACCGGACCTGTGACCGGCGCCGGCCGAGTGTCCGGATTGGTGTTCGAGCGGTAGGCAAGTCCGCTGTGGATGGCGATCTCTGGTTGGCCAGCGAACCACGGGTGAATGCCCATGCCGGCCGGCATGGGCGAGTCCGACAGGTTGGTCAGGCGCTGGCTCAGCCTCGCCCGGGAAGCGTCGATCTGGATCAGCAGGCGCACCTCGTACGGCCACGGCCAGCCGTGGCCCCGGTGCTCGATCCGAAACACGCTCTCGTCTACCTGCTGCCACGGCAGCACGTAGACCTGGCCGTGGATCGCCGATCCGTCCTCGAAATTCGGCCGCAGATGTAGCGCGCGGCCGGCGACGGTGATGCGCTCTGTGGTGGCCCGGTTGCCCCAGGGCGCCATGGTGAAGGCGCCCCAGAAGAAGGGCTCGCGCTCGTGCATCGCGAGGTCATCGGGCGTGCGCAGCATGTCCTGCCCGCGTAGTCGCAGAGCGTGCAACCGGGCACCGTACTCGGGCACGATCGATAGCTCCAGATCGCCATGGGCGAGCGTGACGACGCGGACGCCCACCGCGATCAGGCGTCGCGCGCGGAGAGCGCGTTGAACGTGGGCCTGAGCGCCGGATACAGAGCGCGGAAAAGGGGCAAGAGCTCGGCGTACGCGGCAGCGTCGGGGCCCGGCGCGGCGACGACACGCGCGGCGGTGAAAGCGCCGCACGCCTCGGCAACCGTCGGGAACCAGCCTGCGCCGACCGATGCGAGCGTCGCCGCGCCGTAGGCGGCGCCCTCGGTTGTCTGGGGAATGGCGATCTCAGCGCCCAGCACATCGGCCAGGATCTGGCGCCAGAGGGGACTGGCCACACCGCCGCCGGAGGCCAGGACTCGTTGCGGCGCTGGCGTGCCCGCGGCGACCATCAGCTCCAACCCGTCGCGCAAGCCGTAGACGACGCCCTCGAGCACCGCTCGCGTCATGTGCCGCCGATCGTGCGCCAGGGTCAGCCCGACGAATGCCCCGCGCGCATTCGGATCCGGGTACGGGCTGCGCTCGCCGGACAGGTACGGCGCGAAAAGCAGCCCGCCGCTGCCGGCGGGCACCGCCTCTGCCTCCGCCAGCAGGTCGCCGAAGGTGACGCCCGGGGCAAGCGCGTCGCGGAACCAGCGCAGGCTGCCCGCCGCCGAGAGCATGACCGACATCATGTGCCAGCGTTTGGGCAGCGCGTGACAGAAGGCATGGACGCGCCCGGCAGGCTCGTAGAGCGGCCGGTCCGTCGAGGCGAACACGACGCCGGACGTGCCCAGCGACAGGGCCACAACGCCCGGCTCGATGGCGCCGACGCCAACGGCGTTGGCCGACTGATCGCCGCCACCGGCGACCACCGGCGTCCCGGCACGCAGGCCCGTTTCGGCCGCGGCCACCGCGCTTATCGTGCCCGTGACGGCGGGTCCCTCGAAAGTCGGCGGCAGCCAGCCTTGATTGATCTCGAGGGCATCCGTCACCTCGGCCGACCAGTCGCGCTTCGCCAGGTCGAACAGGATCGTGCCCGAGCCGCCCGCTCTGTCGACGGCGTGGTCGCCGGTCAGCCGCAGCCGCAGGTAGTCCTTGGGCAGCAGCACGTGCGCGATCTGCCGCCAGACGTCACGCTCGTGCTCATGCACCCATACCAGCTTGGGTGCAGTGAAACCCGTCAACGCATCGTTGCCGGTGATCTCGATGAGTCGCTGCGGCCCGACCGCCGCGCGAACCAGGTCGCACTCGGCGGAAGTGCGCTGGTCGTTCCAGAGAATCGCCGGCCGCAGCACTCGGTCGGCCGCGTCGAGGACCACCAGGCCGTGCATCTGCCCGGTCAGCCCGATGGCAGCGACCTGCTCGCCGCCCACGCCGGCCGTCTTGAGCGCTCTGCCGATGGCCTCGATCGCCGCCCGCCACCACAACTCGGGCGCCTGCTCGCTCCACAGTGGTCGCGGCACCGCGAATGGATATTCCGAGGAGCCCACGGCGGCCACCGAACCAGAAGCGGTGACCAGCACCGCCTTGGTGGCGGTGGTCGAGACATCGACGCCGAGGACGAAGCTCACGTGCCTGCCTGCCCGGTCCGCGGGCACACGTTCAGCGGTCGGCTGCCCAGATGCGCTGGTTGACGCGGTTCTCGAGCAGCTCCTGGCGGCCCGACACCGGGCGTGGCTCGACCTCACCCGCAACCGTCTTCGCTTCGAGATCGGCGAGCGACAGATCGCCGTTGATGATCTGCCGACCGAGCGGCTCGTCCCAGCCCGCGTAACGCTGCTCGCGGAACACGTCCAAGGTCCGCGCCTCGAGCATGTCCGCAGCCACCAGCAACGCCCGGGCGAGCGTGTCCATGCCGCCGATATGGGCGTGGAACAGATCGTCGTGGGCCATGCTCTGGCGGCGCAGCTTGGCGTCGAAGTTGAAGCCGCCGGTGGTGAAGCCGCCACCGCGCAGAATCTCGTAGATGGCCAGCGACAGCTCGTCGACCGAGTTCGGGAACTGGTCGGTGTCCCAGCCGTTCTGGTAGTCGCCGCGGTTCACGTCGATGCTGCCGAAGACGCCCGTCGCAAGCGCCAGCGCGACCTCGTGGTGGAAGGTGTGGCCGGCCAGCGTGGCGTGGTTGACCTCGATGTTGACGCGGTACTCGTCCGCCAGGCCGTGACGATGCAGGAAGCCGAGGATGGTCGCCACGTCGTAGTCGTACTGGTGCTTCGTCGGCTCCTGTGGTTTGGGCTCGATGAGCAGCATGCCCTTGAAGCCGATCTTGTGCTTGTGCTCGGCAACCAGCGTCAGGAAGCGCGCCAGCTGCGCCTCCTCGCGGGCGAGGTCGGTGTTGAGCAGCGTCTCGTAGCCCTCTCGGCCGCCCCACAAGACGTAGTTCACGCCACCCAGCCGCAGGGTGATCTCGAGCATGTCCTTGACCTGGGCGGCCGCGTAGGCGAAGACCTCGGGATCGGGATTGGTCCCGGCACCCGCGGCGTAGCGCGGGTGGCTGAAGAGGTTGGCCGTGCCCCACAGCAGCCGCCTGCCGGTGCGTTCCATTTGTTCAGCGATGTAGTCGGCCATCGCGTCGAGGTTGGCCCGAGTCTCGGCATAGGTAGCGCCCTCGGGGGCGACGTCCCGGTCGTGGAAACAGAAGAACGGTGCGCCGAGCTTGGCCAGGAACTCGAATGCGGCGTCGATCTTCGCCCGCGCGCCGGCCATCGTGTCGGGGTTGCTGAGCCACGGCCGGTCGAACGTGCCGCTGCCGAAGACGTCCGAGCCGGGCCAGTTGAACGAGTGCCATAGGCACACCGCGACCCTGAGCTGGTCCTCCATTCGTGTGCCGAGCACCATTCGATCGGGTTGGTAGACCCTGAACGCGAAATCGTTGGTGGCGTCGAGCCCGCCGTATGAGATTTGGTCGGGGACGCCGGCAAAAAAGTCAGACACCGTGGTTGCCCCCTCGATTATGGCGCTCATGTGGCTACAGCTGGAATCTCGCCGTTACCGTGCGTGCCCGGCCGCTGACCGGCGATGATCATGCCCAGCACTTCGTCAGTGGTCACCGTGTCACGCTTGACGGTTTCGATGATGCGGCCCTGGTACATGACGCTTATCCGGTCCGATAGGTCGAACACGTCGTGAATGTCGTGGCTGATCAGGAAGATGCCGATGCCCTCTGACTTCAGCTGGCGAATCAGGTCGTGCACCTGCGCCGTCTCGGATGGCCCGAGGGCCGCAGTCGGCTCGTCCATGATCATGATGCGTGCGTTGAAGTAGACCGCGCGCGCGATGGCGACCGACTGTCGCTGTCCACCCGAGAGTGACACAGCGGCTTGTTTGAAGCGCGTGAAGTTCGGGTTGAGCCGGGTGATCACTTTACGCGTCTCGGACTCCATGGCCGAATTGTTGAGCTCCCCGAGGCGAGTGGTCAGCTCACGGCCCAGGAAGAGGTTGCCGGGCGCATCGAGGTTGTCCGCCAGGGCGAGGTTCTGGTAGATCGTCTCGATCGCGTAGTTCTTGGCCTCACGCGGGTTCCTGATCGTCGCCGGTTTACCGCCGATGACGATCTCGCCGCTGTCGGCGGGGTGGGCGCCCGAGAGGGCGCGCATCAGCGTCGTCTTGCCCGCGCCGTTGTGGCCGACGAGGCCGATCAGTTCGCCGGCGAAGAGGTCGATCGAGACATCGCGCACCGCGTGGACACCGCCAAACGAGACGTTGATGTGGCGCATCTCGACGAGCGGCGTACCAGTTTCCACGGTCATCGCCTGTTCCTCCTTCCGCTCATTTCCCGCGCCGCCGATTCCAGCTGTCGAAGGCCACTGCCAGGATCAGCACGATGCCGGCGGCAACGTTCTGGCCGGGCGAGTTCACGCCCAGGAAGGACAGGCCGTACGACAGCGAAGCCATGACGAAAGCGCCCAGCACGGCCCCCGGAATGGTCCCGATGCCGCCTGAGAACGAAGTGCCGCCGACGACCGCTGCGGCGATTACGTACAGCTCGTAGCTCTCGCCAATGTCGAGCGTGGCCGCGTTGAGACGTCCCACCGCAACCGCCCCCGACAGTGCGGCGAGGATGCCCATGACGATGAACGTCTTCATGATGGTCCAGCGCGTGTTGATGCCGGCCAGCTCGGCAGCGTCGGGGTTGCCGCCGTAGGCGTAGACATAGCGACCGAAGCGTCGCCGGTTGGCGATCCAGGTCATGACCAGCGTGACGGCGAGGAGCAGCACGATCGGGTAGGGCAGGCCCACCGGGACCTTCAGGCCGCCGGGCGGAACCGTGATGCCGTGATCCTGCGCGTACTGCTGCGCCAGGTTGGGTGGCAGGAAGTTGTTGTTAGCGAAGGCGCAGATGCCCAGGATGGCGGCGCAGCCCACCACCCCGAGCAATGTCTCGGCCCAGACCGGCCGCACGGGGAAGCCGTATCGTCCTCTCCGCCGGCGGCCGCTGATCAGGATGTACACGAGCCCGACGCAGCCGATGGCGCCGACCAGCCAGGTCAGGTCGCCACCGATCGAACCACGGACGCCGCCGCCAAACAGCTGGAACGTGGGATCGAGCCCGGTTACGGCGGCGCCGTTGGACAGGTACCAGACCAGGCCGCGGATTGACAGCAGCCCGCCCAGCGTGACCACGAACGAGGGCACGCCGATGTAGGCGATGATGAAGCCCTGAAGGGCGCCGAACGCGGCACCCACGCCGATGCCGAGCGCGAGGGCGACCACCCAGCGGAATGGGAAATCGAGGCTCAAGCCCAGGATGTTGGGGAGCCAGTCGGCCATCAACAGCGCGTAGGTCATGGCGACGAAACCGACCAGCGAACCGACTGAAAGGTCGATGTTGCGGGAAACGATCACGAGCACCATGCCGGTCGCCAGGATGGCGACCGTGGTGCCCTGCACCGCGAGCGTGACCATGTTCTCCGGGCCGGAAGAACTTGCCGCCGCTGAGCACGTCGAACACAAAGAGGATGACCGCCAATGCGACGAGCATCCCGAAGAGGCGCAGGTCGATCTCCGTCGCGCCGACCAGGCGGCGCAAAGGTCCGGTCAACGAGCGCTGAGATGCTGGCGTTGCCTTGGCTGCGTCGGCCCCGTTTGCCACGGTGGCCCTCCCGTCTACTCCGTTATGAGATGCGCCCCCGGGAGACCCGGGGGCGCATTCAATAACTACGTCAGGAAGTCACGTTCGTTCGTCAGACGCCGCAGGCCGTCGCCCCCGGATCGCCGGACTTGACGTCCTTGCAGATGTCGGCCTTGGTGACCCACCAGCCGGCGCTCATCACGTCGGTGAGGTTGTCCGCCGTGATCGGCGTCGGCTGCAGAATGAGCGACTTGACCGTGTTGCCGCCCGGGGTCGTGAAGTCCGTCGGGCTATTGCCCGCGGTCGGCGCGACCGACGAATCGATGTTGATCGAGATGTCGGCCATTGCCGTGCCCTGGCACAGCTGCATGGCCGCCTGGCCAGCCGCCTTGCCGAGCTCGTTGGCGTTCTTCCACACGTCAACGTACTGCTTGCCGAGCGCCACGTTGTTCAGGTTGGCCTTGTCGCCGTCCTGGCCGGACAGCGGCACGAACGCCATGCCCTTGGCCGTCTCGGCAGCGACGACGCCGAGCGCCGTGCTGTCGTTCTCGGCCAGGATCGCGCCGATGGTGTTCCCGTCGGCCTTCGCCTTGTCGATGATGGCTTCCATATTGGACTGAGCCGTGGCCGTATCCCAAGCGTTGGTGAACGTGCCGTAGTCCTGCGGGAAGTTGTTGCCGCTCTTGTTCAGGATGGTGATGTCACCGGCGGTCTCCTTGTCCAGGAGGCCGGCATCCTTGAAGCCCTGGGGCAGGAAGGTCGAGGCATTCGGATCGCCCGGGTCACCCTTGATGATCACGTAGTTACCAGTTGGAACCTTGTCCAGCAGCGCGGCTGCCTCGGCCTTGCCGACGCCTTCGTTGTTGAACGTGATGTACAGGATGCTCGGATCCTCGATCAGGCGGTCATAGGCGATGACCGGGACGTTGTGATCCTTCGCCACCTGCAGTGCGGGCAGGATCGCGTCGGCATTCTGTGCCAGCAGGATGAGGACGTTGGCACCCTGGTTGATGAGTGTCGTGACGTCCGTGAGCTGCTGGTCGCTGCTCAGGTTGGCGTCCTTATCGATGTACGTGCCGCCAGCGTCCTCGACCGCCTTCTTGATGTTCGGCTGGTCAGCGGCCGCCCAGCGCGGCTGCTGGTAGTTGTTCCACGACACGCCAACCGTGCACTGTGCCGTCTGGCTCTGCACCGCGGTCGGCGACGCGGCCTGCGACTGCGGCGCCTGCGACGCCGGCTGACTTGG
>CAVZHW010000001.1:0-31627 GCA_963775225.1 uncultured Chloroflexia bacterium | reverse complement strand
CCAAAGTCCGCTGTCCTACCGCTAGACGAAGGGCCAGCGGACGCTCGCGGCCGAGTTGAGGGAAGAAGTGGAGCGGAAGACGGGACTCGAACCCGCGACCCTCACCTTGGCAAGGTGATGCTCTACCAACTGAGCCACTTCCGCCCGTTGCCACTGACCGCCGGCCCACCGGTAGGTGGTGCCGAGAGCCAGATCGAACTGGCGACACCGTGATTTTCAGTCACGTGCTCTACCAACTGAGCTATCTCGGCGCGTCCAGAGCTGCTCGACCACAATCTACGATCGGACAGTGACTGAACCACAGGCGAGCGTCGACCCGGTTCCGAGACCACGCCTGGTCCGGCCGCCGGGCACCGTGACGGGAGAGGCCGGCCCAGCGCGGCCATCGTCATGCGGGTCGAGCGGCGCTCGCCGGTCAGCTGCCGGAGCCGGTTGATCCGATCGAGGATCGGCGGGTGCGTCGAAATGAGTCGCCGAGGACCGCTCCCCGAGCTTCTTGATGGGATTGACGATGTACAGATGCTGGGTGGCCCGGTTGGCGACCTCGAGCGGCTCCGGGTCGGCCGCGATCTTGGCCAGCGCGCGCTCAAGGCCGTATGGATTACGGGTCAGCTCAACGCTCGACGCGTCGGCCAGGTACTCGCGCTGCCGGCTCACGGCCAACTGGACGAGCGCGGCGAAGATCGGCGCGAGGACCGCAGGAGAGCATCACGCGCAATGATGAAGAAGCACCGCCGCCGTCTCCCCCGCCCTGCTGCTCCGCCGCCGGCCGCCGCCCCCCATGCCGCCCCAGAGCGTGAAGCGCAGGAAGAAGTCGGCCAGCAGCGCGATGCCGCCCACGAGCACGCCGACGAGCAGTGCGAACCGGATGTCGTGGTTGCGCACGTGCGACATCTCGTGGCCGATCACGCCCTGGAGCTCCTCGCGATCGAGCTTCTCGAGCAGACCCGTGGTGATCGCGACCTGGCGTGCTTCGGGTCGCGCCCGGTGGCGAAGGCATTGGGCGCGGAGTCGTTGATCGAGTAGACGCGGGGCATGGGAACGTCGGCCGCGATGGCCAGTTCCCGAACGACGTTCAGCAGCTGCGGCGCGTCTGCCTCGTCACCTGCGGGCGCTGGACATGGCCAGGACCAGACTGTCACCGGCGAAGAAGGAAGGCGGTCATGACTGAAGCGATGCGCCAGCGCGATGGCCAGCGCGATAGCCCGCCGGCGACCCGCCCGCTGAGGCATAGCCGATGGAGAACCCGAGGGCGGCGAGCAGGCGCATGACGATCAGCATCAGCAGCAACGACCGGCGGCGGTTCGCCGCGATCTGCTGGTAGAAGGTCTGGGTCGCCTGGACGCGTCATGGGATTCGGCCCGCGCGACGGCGGGCGGCCCGAGCGCGGGCGGGCGACCGTCAGCCGCCGGCGGGCGGCGGGGCGTCGGCGGCGCGGGTGGGGCGGGACCGCCGGCGGCGCGGCGGGGCGGGGGCCGGGGGCGCCGAAGCCCAGGTTCACGGTCGGCACCTGCTGGGCCTCGGCTCTGCCTCGAAGAATTGCGGCGCTGGAAGCCGAACGGTCCGGCGATGAGGACGTTCGGGAACGTGGCGATGTTGGTGTTGTAGTCGAGCACCGTGGCGTTGTAGTGCTGGCGCGCGAACCCGATCTGGTTCTCGGTCGTCGTCAGCTGCTCCTGCAGGGAGAGGACGTTCTGGTTCGCCTTCAGGTCGGGGTAATTCTCGACGACCGCGAACAGCGACCGCAGGGTGCCCGTCAGGGCGTTCTCCGCCGCGGCCTGCTGCGCGGGGCCCTGGGCGCCCGCGGCGACGGCGGCCGCTCGGGCGTTGGTCACGTCCGTGAGGACCGTCTGCTCGAATCCCATGTAGCCCGCACGGCATTGACGAGATTCGGGATCAGGTCCTGGCGACGCTTCAGCTGGACGTCGATCTGGGCGTATGCCTCGTCGATGCGCAGCCGGCGTTGGACCAGCCCGTTGTAGATCAGCATGCCCGCCGACCACGACGACGACGATGACGATGAGGGCTAATGAGGATAGGGGTCTTTCGACCCTCCAGGATTTCCGTAGGGTGAGGGCCGGCGAGGTGACACTGCCGAGGCTGCCAGTCTATCAGCGGGCGAGTCTGAGCCGGATCGTGGGCGCAGATGGTGCGCGGCTGCTCGACGCGCAGGTTCGTGCTCTATGCGTCCGATGCTTGCCGGCCTCGGCGCTTTTGGCGTGCCTCGCCGCGTCGCACACCGCTTAGCGGCGCGAGTTATGCCGATGCGTAGCGCCGCAACGATCGCTGGGCTGTCATTCATCTGGCCCACCGCGGGCCGCATAACGCAGCAGTTCGGCTGCACCGGGTTTGCGATGGAGCCGCGGCGCGGCGCCTGTGCCCACTTCCACTACGGCGTGGACATCGCCAATGCGGGGGCGCACCCATCTACGCAGCGGCGGCTGGCGTGATCCCGTCGCGGGCTGGGAACCGTGGCTCAAGCGCAACCCGGCCTGGTTGGTCGTCTCAAGGCGCCGACGGGTTCACGACGATGTACGGCCACCTGGGCGTGAGGCGACTGCCCGGGATCCACAAGGGCGCGCACGTCAAGCAGGGGCAACTGATCGGCTATATGGGTTCGACCGGGCACTCGACCGGACCGCACCTGTTATGGGGCGTTTTCCACGACAACCGGCCGGTCAATCCGCTCAATTTCGTCCGCGGCGCACTGCGCGCAAACTAGCGGCCCTGTCCTGGTGGTGGGCGGTGAGGGACTCGAACCCCCGACTTCCTCGGTGTAAACGAGGCGCTCTGACCAGCTGAGCTAACCGCCCGCGGGCGCAGTCTAGCCGGCACGGCCCGGGCCGCGGGCGACGGCGGCCGATGGGCGTCAGCCCGGCTTACGTCACCTTGGGTTCTGTCATGAATCAGCGAATTGGTGCCCAGGCCGGGACTTGAACCCGGATGACTTGCGTCATACGCCCCTCAAACGTACGCGTATACCAATTCCGCCACCTGGGCAGTGGTACCGAGGGAGGGACTTGAACCCACACGACCTTGCGGTCACTAGGTCCTGAACCTAGCGCGTCTGCCTATTCCGCCACCTCGGCGCGCAGCCTGTACCGCATTTCGGCGTTCAGGCGAAGCCGGATTTTACCATGCGCGGCTGCCACGACCGCCCGTCCGGCGAGGTCAGATGTTGAGCTGCGAGAGGCGGAAGGTGGCCAGCGAGAAGATGACGAACAGCACCGCCAGCACGACGGTGAACTGGAACAGGCGCTTCTCGATGCCGCGCCGGCTGCGATAGACGGTCGAGTCGCCACCGAAGGTCGCGCCCAGGCCAGCCCCGCGTGCCTGGAGCAGGATCGAGGCCATCAGCGCGATGCTGACCAGGGCCTGACCGAACAGAAGGATGTTCTCCACGGCCGGCAGGATAGCAGGATGTCCGCATGGCCCTGCCGCGCGGCTGGTCGCTCAGTGCTCCAGGAGTGAGCGCCCGGTCATGCTCACGGGCGGCGTGAGCCCGACCAGCTCGAGCAGGGTGGGTGCCACGTCGGCCAGGCGACCATCGTGCAGGCGCCGGCCGCGCGCCGCGTCGCCGATGAGCATGATCGGCACCTGGTTGAGCGAATGCGCGGTCATCGAGTTGCCACCAATATCGCGCAGCTCGTCGGCGTTGCCGTGGTCGGCGGTGATGCACAGCAGGCCGTCGTGGGGCATCGCGCCGACCACCCGGCCCAGGCAGCCGTCGACGAACTCGACCGCCTTGACCGTGGCGTCCCACACGCCCGTGTGGCCGACCATGTCGGGGTTGGCGTAGTTGGCGACGATGAAGTCATAGTCGTCGGCGATCGCCGTGACCAGGGCGTCGGTCACGCCAGCGCGCGCTCATCTCGGGCTGCAGATCGTACGTGGCCACCTTGGGGCTCGGAATGAGAAGCCGCTCCTCGCCGGGGAAGGCCTGCTCGACGCCGCCGTTGAAGAAGTAGGTGACGTGCGCGTACTTCTCCGTCTCGGCCACGTGGAACTGGCGCCAACCGAGGCTCGCGCAGAACTCGGCCAGACTGGTCACGGTCAGCGGCGGAAAGGCCGTCGCGACCGGCAGCCCGGCCTCGTACTCGGTCATCGTCACGACCACCAGGTCGCGCGGCCGCTCCCCGCGGTTGAAGCAATCCTGGTCGAACTCGTCGCCGTCGACCAGGGCATGGATCAGCTGGCGTCCGCGGTCGGCGCGGAAGTTGAAATGGATGACCGCGTCGCCGTCGCGCACCTGGCCGTCGACACCGTCGATCAGCGTCGGTTGCACGAACTCGTCGCCCTCGCCGCGGGCGTACGCCTCGACGATCGCCTCCGTGGTCGAAGCCGCAACCGGCCCTTCGCCGTGGACGATCGCGTCGTAGGCCCTCTTGACGCGCTCCCAGCGCTTGTCGCGGTCCATGCCGTAGTAGCGGCCGCCGATGGTCGCGATGCGCGCCTGCGGATGCGCGTCGCGCAGGCGCGTTTCGAAGTCAGGCACGAACAGTTCGGCAGAACGTGGCGGCGTGTCGCGGCCGTCGAGCAGGCCGTGGACGACGACGTCGCGCGCACCGTTCTGCCAGGCCAGGCGCGCGATGGCCACCGCATGGCGATCGACCGAGTGGACGCCACCCGGCCCGAGCAGGCCGATGAGGTGCAGTCGGTGGCCGCCGGCGGCGCTCCGGATCGCATCGAGCAGCGCCGCGTTATCGAAAAACGATTCATCGGCGATGGCGGCATCGATGCGCGGCAGGTCCTGGATGACCGGCTGACCGGCGCCCAGGTTCAGGTGGCCGACTTCGCTGTTACCCATCTGGCCCCCGGGCAGCCCAACTGCCTCGCCCGACGCGTCGAGCCGCGCGTGCGGCCACTTCTCGAGCAGGCTGCGCCACACCGGCATGCGCGCGGCAGCGATGGCGTCGGCATCGGGACGCGTGCCGATGCCGAAGCCATCGAGCACCACGATCACCAGCGGTCGTGGGCGCTTGTCCGTCCGCGATGGCCCGCTCATGCCGCGCGACCGGCCACCGTCAGGCCGGCCCGGGCGACGATGCCGGCCATCTCGTCGACCTTGAGGCTGGCGCCGCCGACCAACGCCCCGTCGATATCGGGCTCCGCGAGGAATTCCTCGATCGTCGCGCTCGTCACGCTGCCCCCGTACAGCACCGGCACCGACGCGCCGCCGTTCGGTGCGCGCGCATCGGACAGCACGCTCCGGATGAGCTGCGCCATGGCCGCCGCGTCACTGCCGCGCGCCGACCGCCCGGTGCCGATCGCCCACACCGGCTCGTAGGCCACGACGAGGTCGGCCGGCAGGTCCGTCGCATCGCGCTGGTATTCGCCGACCGTTGCCTCGAGCTGCCGCCGCACCGTTGCCTCGGCGCGGCCCGCCTCGCGATCCTCGAGTTGCTCACCCACGCACAGGATGGGGCGCAGCCCAAACTGGGCACAGCGCGACAGCTTGCGACCGATCAGGACGTCATCCTCGCACTGGTCGCGCCGGCGTTCACTGTGGCCGACGATGCACCATGTCGCCAGCCCCACCAGCATGGGCGCCGACACCTCGCCGGTGAACGCCCCGAACCCCTCGGCGTGCACATTCTGGGCGCCAACCTCCACGCCGCTCCCCTGGAGCGCACGCCCGACGACCTCCAGCGACACGTACGGCGGGCAGATCAGCCGCGTCACGCCGGCCACCTTGGTGCGCGACGCGATATCCGCCGCCAGCTCGCCGGCCTGCCCCGGGATCGTGTTCATCTTCCAGTTGGCGGCGATGATCACCGGCCGCGCTGCTGCGCCGGCCGGCTGCTCCTCGTTCATGTCTGTGCCTCCCCTGCCGCGTTCAGCGCGGTGCTCGAGATTCGTTCGAAAACCCGCTGCACCTGGCCGCGCGACAGGTCGACCATGGATGCCAGCTCGGCCAGCGTCGCCTCGGGTGCCCGGCGGCGGGCCGCCACCACCCGGCGCACATGATTCGGCATTCGCCTCAGCGCACCGGCGCGTTCGAGGGCGTCGATGTCGACGAGTTGCCGGTGGGCAGCAGCCACTGCCCTTGCCAGGTTCGCATTCTCTGCATTTACCACCCGGTTCAGGTGGCCGTGCAGCGAGCGACTGACGAAGCGCGACTCGATCGCGAGCGCCGCCGACGAGACGCCGACGAGCCGGAGCAGGTCAAGCACTGCGCCGGCGTCCTTCCAGGTAACCACTCCCCTGCCCCGCCGCGTCCGGACACCGAAGGTCAGCCCCACTTCGACCAGACGGCCGGTGACCATCACCAGCTCCTCGGCCGGCACGACCAGCTCCAGGTGGGTGCCCGACGGCCCGATGCTGAGCGAGCCATGCGCGAGCACCAGCCCGCGCAGCCAGGCGATGCGGCAGTGATCGGCGGCGCCTGGCCAGTCGAAGTGCGCAGGTTCCGCGGTGGCCGCCAGCCGCACAGCCAGGCGGCCGACCTGCGGCGAGCGGGCACGGCCGAGGGCTGCCTGGCCGAGTCCCGCCCGTTCGGCGGCCTGGCAGCAGTGACGGGTGGGCTCGATGGTGGCCAGCTCGGCGCGTACCGCGGCAACCAGGTCACCTCCGGCGGCCGGTGTCGAGCGGGACGTGCGCGCGCTCATCAAGGTGAGCCCATCAGGGCGACATCGTTGCGTGTGCGCGCGCGCGCAACACGCGATCGTCGTACAGCTCCATCAGCGCCGCGGCCAGCCGATGCGCATCGTGGCGGTGAGCATTACCGTGGTCGACCACGTCGCGCGGCACGATCAACGGCCGCGATTGGCGCAGATTGCTGACATCCAGGCGTACCGGCGCAGCCGGGTAGTTCTCGGGCACCTGCGCGGCATAGTTGTCGTTCGCCAGCACGGCATCGATCAACCGGTCGAGGTCGTGTCGTGCAAAGGCCGCGAGATGATCCGACAGCGCATAGTCCTGCGTCTCGCCTACCTGGGTCGCCACATTGGAGACGTAGACTCGCGGCGCGCTCGCCGCGGCCACCGTTTCGCGGATCTCGGGGATCAGCAGCGGCGGCAGCAGGCTGGTGTACAGGCTGCCCGGGCCGATGACGATCAGGTCCGCGGCGCGTACGGCATCGACTGCCTCGCGCGAGGGCCGGATGTCGGCTGGCGTGATCCACACGCGGTCGATGCCCGGCGCTCGTTCGATCGATAATTCGCCCACCAGTTCGCTGCCATCGCCCAGTCGTGCGTGGAGGGTGATCGACTGCCCGGCCACCGGGATCACCCGGCCGCGGACGGCGAGAACGCGGTTGGCCTGCCGGACGGCCTCCTCGAAGTCGCCGGTCAGGTCGGTCAAGGCAGCGATGAGCAGATTACCGAAACTATGGCCGGCTACCTCGTGGACGCGCTCGCCGCCGCCCGGCTCGGCTGCCAGCCGGCCATCGGGCTGCTCCGGGAAGCGGTATTGAAGCAGGCGGCCCATCTGCGTCTCGTTGTCGGCCAGAGCGACGATGCACGCGCGGATGTCGCCCATCGGCGGCACGCCCAGCTCGGAGCGCAGGCGGCCCGATGAGCCCCCGTCGTCGGCGACCGTCACCACCGCGGTGATGTTGTTGGTCAGCTCCTTGAGGCCGCGCAGCAGGACCGACAGCCCGGTTCCGCCGCCGATGGTCACCACGCGCGGGCCACGCGAGCGGCCGACCGGGCCAGCCGACGGTACGATCCAGCGCGTCCACCAGCTGCGCCCGATCCGCGGCCGGCTGGCACGATCGCCGTTGCGGCTGCTCACGCCCGCTCCAGCTCGCGGTGCCAGACCGTCACTGGCACGCCGCCGGCCTTGCGCCAGCGGGCGGCGAGCGCCTCGGTGATGGCGATCGAGCGGTGCTGCCCGCCGGTACAGCCGACGCCGACGACCAGCCGTGACTTGCCTTCTGCCTCGTAGCCGGGCAGCGTGAGCGCCAGGTACTGCGCGACGATGTCCAGGAAACGCTCGGTGATCGGCTGGCTGAGGACAAACTCGCGCACCGGCTCGTCGAGCCCGGTCAGCGGCCGCAGGCGGTCGTTGTAGAAGGGATTCTCCATGAAGCGCACGTCGAATACGACGTCCGCCTCGAGCGGCACGCCGTGCTTGTAGCCGAAGCTGATCAGGTGCAGGGCGATACCGGGCGTGGGGCCGGGCAGATCGATGGCGGAGTGCAGCCGCTCGCGCAGCTGGCGGCCCGACAACTCGGAGGTGTCGATGATCACGTCGGCCTGCGCCCTGATCTCGCTCAACAGGTCGCGTTCGCGGGCGATCGAGGCGGCCACACCGCGCTCGTCGGTGTCGAGCGGGTGGCGGTGCCGCGTCTCGCTGTAGCGGCGAATGAGCACGTCGTCGCGCGCCTCGAGGAAGAACACCTGTGGACTGATGCCGCGCGACTCGAGCGCGCTGCGCGCCTGGGCAAAGGCCACCGGCGTGTCCGCCGTGCGCGCGTCGAGCACCAGCGCCAACCGCTCATAGTCGGACGGGTCGCGCGCGACGAGCTGCGCCAGGTTGCGCAGGAGCTCTGCCGGCAGGTTGTCGACGACGCGGTAGCCGACGTCCTCGAGGAGCTTACTCGCGGCGGTCTTGCCCGCCCCCGACAGCCCGGAAATGATGGCGACGTGCGGGCGCGGAGCGATCGTCCCCGAGCCGTCGCCGGCGAGTGCCACTGCGTCAGCCATCAGCAGCCGGACGTTTCGCCGGTCGCTGCGAGCGCGCGGCCATCCAGATGGTCAGCTCGTAGAGCGGATACATCACAAGGGTCATGACCGTCGGACTGAACGGGTCGCCAGTTGGCAGCACCACGACTGCCATGGTGAACATGCCGAGTAGAACGTAACGCCGGCTGCGGCGCAAGCGGTCAACGCTGACGATGCGGGCCTTGGTCAGCAGGAAAAGCACGATCGGAAACTGCATCACCAGGCCAAAGGAGAGAAAGAGCATCGTCACGAACGAGAAGTAGCCGTCGGCCGTGATGAGCGGCTCGATAACGCCGGGAATCTGGAAGCCGAGAAGGAAGGACGTCGCGACAGGCAGGATGGCGTAGGCAGTCGCCACGCCGATGATGCCAAACAGCAATGCCAGCGGGAGCCAGGGCCGTGCCAGCCGGCGCTCGCGGGCCGTCAAGCCGGGCGAAATGAACGCCCATAACTCGTAGAAGACGACCGGTGAGCCGAGCAGCAAACCGATGACCAGGGCCAGCTTGACCTCGATGAACAACGCCGCGCCTGGCGTGGTGAACCTCAAGGGTTCACTGATGGGCGCCTTCAGGATGCGAATCGCATCGGGCGCCAACAGCCAACCGACGATCGACCCAAACGCCACGGCCACGATGCCAACAAACAGCCGGCGGCGCAACTCGGCGAGATGGTCGAGGAGCGGCATTACCTTCTCGTCCGTTTGCTCGGCGCCCGGAACTGGCGGACGTGGTACCACCGCCCGCTGACGCTCGGTAAGTTCCGCCATCACCGCTCCTCGGAATGGCGCCCGGTGGAGCGCGTGTCTAGGTCAGTGTTCGGCAGACCCGGGCTCGGACTGGCGTTCCTGCTCGAGTTCGTGCAGGCGGGCCTCGAGCCTGCGGATCCTCTCCTTATCGTCGAGCGGCGCCTCCGCCGCTGCATCCGTGCCGGCTTCGGCAGCTGTTGCATCCTGCGCCGTCGGGGCGGCGGGCGTACTGGTCGAGATCTGGGCCAATTCGCGCACCTCATTGGTGGCGTTGCGGAACTCACGCAGGCTTTTGCCCAGCGCGGCGCCAACCTCCGGCAGCTTGCCCGGGCCCAGGATCAGCAGGGCCAGCACGAGCAGCACGACGAGAGTCAGCGGGCTGATATCGATGACGTTCGCGAGCACGCTCAAATTCTACTCCGGCCCTCGTTGGGAGCAGCAGCGCTCAGACCGCGAGCCGCCGCTGCCACTCGGTGGCAGCGGCGGCGATCGCCTCGCCCGCATCCGCGGCGCCCGCCGCCGCCTGGCTGATGCCGCGCGACACGTTAACAACCAATCCGCCGCCACGGACGTTGCTGCCGGGCGGCTGAGTCGCCGCGCCGAACCTCACCGCCGCATCTGCGTCGCCACCCTGCGCACCCAACCCAAGCACCAGGAATGGCAGGCCGGGCGCAGCCTCGCGGACCTGGCCCATCTCCGTGGGGGCGGTCGCGCCCACCACCAGGCCAACGTTTGCGGCGTCGCCAGCCCACTCGGCGGCTCGCCGGGCGACGTGAACGAAGAGCGGCGTGCCGTCCTCGAGCGGCAGGTTCTGCAGCTCCCCCGCGCCGGCATTCGAGGTGCGGCAGAGGACGTAGACAAAACGGTCGACTCGCTCGAGGAACGGCGCGAGGGCGTCACGGCCCAGGTACGGACTGGCCGTGACCGCGTCGGCGCCGAGTGAATCGAAGAGGGCCACGGCCTGGCGCGCGGAGGTGTTGCTGATATCTGCACGCTTGGCGTCGGCGATGAACGGCACATCAGCCGGGACGGCGGCGCGCACACGCTCCAGGGCGGCGATGCCCGCGCTGCCGAATGCCTCGAAGAAGGCCACGTTGATCTTGACCGCGGCCGCGTGCGGCACGGCCGCATCGAGCACCCGGCGCGCGAACGACTCGATGCCGCGGACATCACGCGTATAACCGGGCGGCAGGCCCGCGGGATCGGGGTCCACCCCCAGGCACAGGCATGAGCCAACCGCCGCGACCCGGGCGTCGAGTCGGGCGAGGTAGCTCAACGCGTGCTCAGCGGACGCGGGCGGCAGCGAACTGCTGCTGGCGCCGCTTGTCGGCCCACTCGTGCCAGGTCACCAACAGCGCGCTGGCGTTGAAGATCGACGAGTACGTGCCGGAGATGATGCCGATCATCATCGCGAAGACGAAGGCGCGGATGGCGTCACTGCCGAAGAGCAGCAGCGCGAAGAGCACCAGCACGGTGGTCATCGAGGTGTTCAGCGAGCGGCCGAGCGTCTGCAGCAGGCTGTGGTTGACGATCGCCGGGAACGGCTCACCGGCATGGCGGATGCGGTTCTCGCGGATGCGGTCGTAAACCACGATCGTGTCGTGCACGGAGAAGCCGATGACCGTCAGCATTGCCGTCACGAACAGGGCGTCCACCTGCAGCCCGATGAACGTGCCCAGGATGGCGAAGATGCCGACCACGACGATCACGTCGTGGATCAGGGCGGCGATGGCGGTCATGCCCATCCGGAAGTCGGCGAAGCGGAAGGTCACCCAGGCCAGGATGCCGATGGAGCCGAGGATGATCAGCAGCAGCGCCTGTTGGGCGATCTCGTTGCTGATGATCGGGCCGATGTTGGCCTCCTGGCGCACCTCGTCGATAGGCCCGAACTTGGCCTCCAGGGCGTAGCGCAGGTCGGCCAGTTTGCCAGTCGTGGGCAGGCCGATGCTGCTGCCTGGTTGAGGCGAGGCAGATGGACTGGGGCTGGGCGACGCGCCCACGGCGGCGGGCGATGGGCTCTCGGAAGCCAATGGGCTGGCGGACGCCGAAGTGCTTGGCGCAGCCGACGCTGGCCCGGTGGCTGCAGGCGACCCGCTGGCAGTCGGCGATGCGCTGGCGCCAGGCGACCCGCTGGCAGTCGGCGATGCGCTGGCGCCAGGCGACCCGCTGGCAGTCGGCGATGCGCTGGCGCCAGGCGACCCGCTGGCAGTCGGCGATGCGCTGGCGCCAGGCGACCCGCTGGCAGTCGGCGATGCGCTGGCGCCAGGCGACCCGCTGGCCGTCGGCGAGACGCTCGGGCTGGGCGTCGGCGAGGGCAGCGCCTCGAGACCGATCTGGATGGTGCGGATGAGGACGTACGATCGATCGCCGGAGGTGGTGATTGCGACCTCGCCGGGCAGGTCCTGCGTGTTCATCACCTGCTGCACGTCGGCGGGCGTCGGCGTGCCGTTGGCGAAGTGGATCTCCCACACAGTGCCACCGGTGAAGTCGATCGAGAACTGCAGGCCCTCCTTGCCGCCGGTGATCGGCGTCAAGGCAATGAAGATGATCCCCGGGATCAGGACCGCCAAGCTCAGCGCGTAGAACCAGCGCCGCTTGCCGATGATGTCAAACACCGGCACGCGCCTCGCGGCCGCGCGCACGTGGCTGGGTCAGCACCAGCTCATCCTCCTGGACACCGAAGTAGCGCGCCTTGCGCGCCCACGGCTGGCGGACTACCCAGCGCAGCATCTCGCGGCTGAGCGTGACCGCGGTGAACATCGAGGTCAGGACACCGATGATCAGCACGAGGGCAAAGCCGCGGATGGTGGGCGAGCCGAAGTAGAACAGGATCGACGCGGTGATGATGCTCGACATGTTCGAGTCGAAGATCGAATTCCAGGCCCGGTTGAAGCCGGCCTCGATCGCCGGCACGAGCGTCTTGCCCGCGCGCAGCTCTTCCTTCGTACGCTCGAAGATGAGGATGTTGGCGTCGACGGCCATGCCGATCGACAGCACGAAGGCGGCCACGCCGGCGAGCGTGAGGGTCACCGGTATCAGCCGGAAGACCGCGTACACGACCAGCGCGTAGTAGACCAATGCGATGCAGGCGATCAGGCCGGGTAGTCGGTAGTGCAGCAGCATGAAGATGAACACCAGCAGCACGCCGATGGCGCCGGCGAGGATGCTCTGCTGCAGGAAGTTGAGGCCGAGCGTGGGGCTGATCTTGCTGAAGCTGACCTCCTGGATCGCCAGCGGTAGCGCGCCGTACTTGAGCACCGTCACCAGGTTCGTGACCTCGGCCGAGGTGAAACCCGGCGAGCCGCCGCCGATCTGGCCCGAGCCGCCAAAGCGTTGCGCGTTGACGCTTGGCGCCGACACGACGGTCCCGTCGAGGACGATGGCGAACTGCTCGTTGTTGGGATCGTTGTTGCCCACGTACGCGACGGCGGCGAACTTGTCGAAGAGCGTGGAGCCCTGCGACTTGAGGGTGAAGTTGACCACCCGTTCGCCCGAGGTCGAATCCACGCCCGCAGAGGTTGAAGCGATCTGGTCGCCGCTGAACAGCAGGCACGGATCCGTGATGCTCGACAGGTTGTCGGGACACGGCGGCAGGGAGGTGCCGAGCACGGTGCCCTGACCGACGCTGCCGGTCGACGAGCGCGGAATGGGCACGAAGTCGAGGCGGCCGGTCGAGCCGATCAGCTGACGGACGTCCTGCTCGTTGGTGACGCCGGGGATCTCGACCACGATGCGATCGGATCCCTGCGTCTGGACGATGGGCTCGGCCACGCCGTACTGGTTGATGCGGTCCTCGATGATCGAGCGGATGGTCGCCATGTCGTCGGCCGACACCGGATGGTTGGCCGTCGGGATGGCCTGATACTCGCCCACCAGGCCGCCCTGCAGGTCGAGCCCCAACTTGGTCGTGACGCAGCCCGAGGTGTCCGCCGGCGGATTGCACGGCGAATCGCTGAGCGGGCGCGGCAGGGTCAGGAGGTCGAGCGCGAGCGCGGCAAGGCCGACCACCACGATGAGCAGGGGGAGAAAGCGACGCATCGGCCGACGATGCTAGCAGCCGCGAGCTCAGAAGGCCGTCCTGTCGAGACTCAGGGTCGCGAGACCAACACTCCATCTCGCACATGGGCATGAAATGGCCCTGATGCGCGTGACGCATCACTTCACTGCAATTTCCGCACGAAACTCCCCTCAGACGGCCACCTACGGACCAGGTTCACGCAGCAAATCGGCCGGTTGCGATGCGCCGTACGCATCGGCCGTTCCAGCCAGCCTGGTCGGCTGGGTCAGGTGTTGAGGCCGGCGTGGATCCTTTCCGCCAGGGCGCGGCTGATGCCCGGCACCGCCGCGATCTGGTCGACCGTCGCTGAACGCATCTGGCGGGTCGAGCCGAAGACGCGCAGCAGGGCTCGCTTGCGCGCCGGCCCCACGCCGGCCACCTCATCGAGCAGTGACTTCGTCTGTGCCTTGCCGCGCAGCTTGCGGTGATACGTGATCGCGAAGCGGTGCGACTCGTCGCGCAGCCGCTGCAGCATGTAGAGCGCCTGCGACGTGGCCGGCAGCACCAGTGGACCGGTCGCGTTGGGCAGCCACACCTCCTCGCGCTGCTTGGCCAGGCCGATGACCGCCATTTCGTGCAGCCCGAGCTCGTCGAGCACGCCGCGCGCCGCATTGACCTGGCCCAGGCCACCGTCGATGACGACCAGGTCGGGCAGTCGCCAGCGCAGCTCCTCGGCGACCCCCTCCTCTGCTTCGAGCGCGCGGTAGAAGCGTCGCCGGAGCACCTCGCGGTGGCTGGCGTAGTCGTCCGGCCTGCCCGGGGCGACGGCGGTCGTGCGCACGCGGAAGCGGCGGTACTCGCCGCTCCTCGGCCGCCCCTCCTCGAAGACGACCATTGATCCGACCGTGTTCGTGCCCTGGATCGTGGAAATGTCGTAGCCCTCGATGCGCATCGGTGGCGCCGGCAGGTTCAGCGCCGCGCCAAGCTCCTCAAGCGCGGCCAGCGTCTTGCCCTCGTCCGCCAGCCACTTTGCCTGCTCGCGCGCGAGTGTCTCGGCAGCGTTGCGCGCGGCCAGGTCCATCAGCGCGCGACCGTCGCCCCGTTGCGGCACGGACAACGACACGCGATGCCCGCGCCTTGATTCGAGGAAGCCAACGAGTTCCTGCGCATCGGGCGGCAGCGCCGGCACTAGGACGCGTGGCGGGATCGATTCGGTCGCGCCGTAGTACTGCTTGATGAACGCCGAGAGCGCCTCCGAGTCGGGCGAATCGCCCACGTTCTCGAGCAGGAATACATCGCGTGCCACGGTGAACCCGTCACGTATCGCAAAGAGCTGCACCGCAGCGCCACCCCCGGACCTCGAGTAGCCCAACACGTCGAGATGGGTGCGCGCGAAGGCCGCCATCTTCTGCGATTCCATCGTTCGCTCGACGGCGCGCAGCTTGTCGCGCAGGTCGGCCGCGCGCTCGAAGTCGGTCGCGTCGGACGCCGCCGTCATATCCGCCCGCAGCCGGCGTGCGACCTGCTCCGAATGGCCATCGAGGAAGAGCATCACCTGGTCGATGTCGGCCCGGTAGGCGTCCTTCGAGATGGCCTCGATGCACGGGCCCTGGCAACGCTTGATGTGGTAGAGCAGGCACGGTCGCGGAAGGGCCCGCTTGCCCTCGTAGATCGGGATGGTGCAGGTGCGGAACGGGAATAGCCGACGGATCAGGTTCATCGCCTCGTCGACACTGCTGGCGCTCGCATACGGCCCGAAGTAACGCGAACCGTCGTTGGGCAGCTTGCGCGTGCGTTCGATGCGCGGGAAGTCGTCGCCCAGCGTGAGCTTGATGTACGGGTAGCTCTTGTCGTCCTTGAGCCGCACGTTGAAGCGCGGCTGGTGGCGCTTGATGAGCGTCCCCTCCAGCAGCAGCGCCTCGCTGACCGTGTCGGTGACCGTGTACTCGACGTCGACGACTCGATCGAGCGCCGATTCGATGCGCAGCGGTTGCGTCGATGCCCCGCGGGCCTGCCAGTACTGGCGCACGCGGTTGCGCAGGTTCTGCGCCTTGCCCACGTACAGCACCCGGCCGCGCTCGTCGCGCATCAGGTACACACCCGGCTTGGTCGGCAGCTTGGCCAGTGTCGCCCTGATCTGCGGGCTCATCGTCTGGGTCATTGCCAGCCATTCTGGGATAAGCGGGAGATAAGCGCGCCCAAACCGTGCGCTAAGTGCCCCCGCGCAGAATGGGCCGGCCCATTGCCGCCACCCAGCCGGCCCGCCGCGGCGCCTCGGAGAACCGCGGATGCGCCTGCACATCTCGTCGCCCATCGCGATCGGCCTGCTCCTGGCCTCGATCGTCGTACCCATCGCGCGCTCGTCGCCAATCCTCGCCGCATCGCCGGGCATCGTCATCAGCCAGGTCTACGGCGGTGGCGGCAACAGCGGCGCGCCGTACGACACCAAGTACATCGAACTCTTCAATCGCGGCGCCATTGCCGTCGACCTGGACGGCTGGTCCATCCAGTACGCGACCGCAACCGGCACCGCCAACTTCAGCGGCAAGGTCGTCGCATTGCCCGCGGCGAGCATGCCGCCCGGCGGCTACTTCCTGGTCGGTCTGGCCGGGGGCGCCAACGGCGCGCCACTACCGCCGCTCGACGCGACCGGCAGCATCAACCCGGCGGCCGGCTCGGGCAAGCTGATCCTGGCCGCCACCGCGACGGGCCTCGACTGCAATGGCGGCAGCAACCCGTGCGGCATGGGCGACCTGGGGCTGATCGTCGATCTGGTCGGCTACGGCAGCAGCAACTTCTACGAGGGGTCCGCTGCGGCGGCAGCGCTGTCGAACACGACGGCCGCCCTGCGCGCCGCGGACGGGTGCACCGACACCGACGACAACGCCGCGGACTTCGCCGTCAGTGCGCCCTCGCCACGCAACTCGGCCACGCCGCTGAACCCCTGCCCAGGGAGCACTCCAACGCCGAGCCCAACCCCGTTTCCAACGGCGACACCCACTCCAACGCCCACTCCAACGCCCACTCCAACGCCCACCCCAGCTGCCACGCCGACTGCTGCGCCGACTTCAACGCCGGCGCCCGTGTCCACGCCGACCCCGGCTCCGACGTGGGCTGCACGGCCGACTCACAGCCTCACCCCCCGAGAAGCCTGGGCGTGGCTCGTGGGCCAATTCCGCCCTCCGATCCTCCGCTTCCTTGCCCTGTGGTGGCTCCACTTCATCGAGTTCGGGGTGCGCTAGCCGGCAATGGACCTGCATCCCGCCGTCGCCGACCGTCTTGCCCGGCTGGCGCCCGACCAGCGAGCCGCTGCAACGGCGCCAGCCGGGCCCGTGCTGTGCGTCGCGCCGGCAGGCTCGGGCAAGACCACCACGCTCGTGGCGCGGATCTGCTGGCTGGTGGCGACGGGCACCGATCCGGCTCGGATCACCGCCGTGACCTTCAACAAGCGGGCGGCCGACGAGTTGCACGACCGGCTCGCCAGCGCCCTCGAGCCGCTCGAGCTGGCCGCCGACCCACCCCGCGTCAAGACCTTCCACGCCCTGGGCCGCGAGATCCTGGCGGAGGCCGGTATCGACGTGGCCAATCTCGTCGATCGGGCCGAAGTGATCCACCGGCTCAACGGCCGGGCCGTGCCGGGCCACACCATGCGCGCTTTCGAGGACGCGTTCTCACGGCTGAAACTCGACCTTGCCCTGGCGCCCGACGACGCCCTGCACCTGCTCGCGGGTGACGAGCCGCTGCCGTTGCCGGCCGACATGCTCAACGCGTACGTCGCCTACGAAGGATGGCTGGCCGCGAACGACGCGCTCGATTTCGACGACCTGGTCCGCCGCGCCACGCTCGAGCTGCGTGCCAACGCGCTGGCGCGCGCGATGTGGCAGGAACGCTGTGCAGCGCTGCTCGTGGACGAGGTCCAGGACGTCGACCGTACCCAGCTCGAACTGGCGCTGCTGCTGGCCGGCGAGCGGCGCAACGTCTTCCTCGTCGGCGACGACGACCAGACCATCTATGCATGGCGGTTGGCGGACGTACGTCGCGTACTGGACCTTGCCGCGTCACTGCCCGGGCTGCGCCGGGTCGATCTGGTCACCAACTATCGCTGCCCGCGCCCCGTTGTCGAGCGGGCGGTGCGTCTCATTGGTGTCAACAGCGAACGCTTCGCCAAGTCGATCCGCGCCGGGCCATCGGCCGACGGAACACTGCTGCTCGGCGCTGACGGCGGGGACGAGCTCGCGCGCGCCCGGCGCGTGCTGCGCGAGTGGCTGCCGGCCGCGCCCGGAGTGCACGCCGTCCTGGCGCGCACCAACGCAGAGCTCGCGCCCTTCGCCGCCGTCGCGCTGGAGTCAGGCATCCCGTATCGGGCGGCCGAGGATGGTCTTCTGCTCGACGACCCGGGTCTCGACGAGATGCTCGAAGGGCTGCCGCCCAACGAGTCTCCCGCGCACCATCTGTCACGCCGAGCGTCGCGCGGAGTGCTGGCCCGCTCGCTGGTCGCCTGGTCGCTCGGCTGTAAGTCGGTGGATGCCCTGCGGTCGGCCATCGCCGACGCCCGCGAGAGGCGCGCGGAGCTGCGCCGCGACGATGCCCAGTTGATCCTCGCGACGGCCCACGGCACCAAGGGTCTCGAGTTCGATCATGTCGCCGTCATCGGCCTCGATGATGGGGTCTTTCCGAGTCGCCGCACGCTCGAGGAGGCCGACGACCCCAAACGGGCGCTCGAGGAAGAGCGACGACTCGCCTATGTAGCCTGGACGCGCGCCAGGAAGTCGCTGCTACTCGTCTACGACCCGGCGGCGCCGTCAGTCTTCATGCGCGAGGCATTCTCGGCAGCCGAGCTCAGGACCTAGGAGTGATACGTCATAGCCTCGAGAGTCATTGAGAGCTCTTGCCAGGTGGCATAGAGACTCTTTTCGGGCGCCAAGTGATCAGGCCGCTGTCGCCTCGCTGCCCGAGAGACAGATCGACCTCGAAAGCGACGTCGGCATCGATCAGCGGGACACGGAGCGCGCGCCGCGGCCGACTCCATCACAGGCGAGGTTCCCTTGGCTGGCCGGGTGTTCGCGAGGGTTAAGGTTCATCGGCGGCCCGCAAGGGCAACAGTGGCCGGATGCGCAGCATCGCGCGACAGGTGACTACGCGTTGGTCCGAATCAACCGAGCGACCAGAGGTGGTGCACCAGACATTGTCGTTAGATCGGCGTCAACATCGGAATGGCCCGCGATGTGCAGGCCAAGACGATCACGATGAACACCAACACCAGAACCACAGCGATGAGCACAACCTCGGCACGCGACATCGTGTTTGGCCTAGCAGCTCGCGGTGGTGCAGATTGTCGCGTTCATCTGGCTCGCATCGGTCTGAATGTATGTGTAAACCGTGAACCCTGGCCCAATCGCGCTAAGAAGGCCGTTTGTCCCGCGCGGAGAGTGACAACACGGCGCAGCGCGGCGCCGTCCGTTCAGCGCGGCGCCGTCCGTTCAGCGCGGCAGGTAGCGCTTGGCAGGCGAACCGGCGAAGGTGCGGATCCGGGCGAGCAACTGGCGCTCGGTGATCGGACCGCTCTTCTCGACCTGGATCCGCCGCTCGCGGCCGTGTTTGTCGTCGTCAATGCGGACGTGGTTCGCGAAGTGCTCGACGACCTCGCCGTCACCTACCAGCAGCAGGTCGTCTTCGACCGGCAGCACTTTGGCGACATCAGCCAGGAAGGTCCGCATGTGTTCATCGCGATGGCCTTCGCCGCCCGATGGCCCTTCAGTCGGTGGCCGTCCGGTTGAGCGGTGCCGGCCGGGGACCGTGGAGACGATCAAGTGGCGCACGGTCCGCTCAGGGCTCCAGGACAACACTGTGGCGGAGTCGGCGGTCATCCACACACCGGTGGCGCCAGGACTGGTCATGGCGGGGCCGGATGGGTGAAGCGGACGTGCTGGCACGTGCTGATGGTATCTGTGGGCACGATGCCCGTTCTAACGCAGCCATCGAGTGCCTCCTGTGGACTGACGCCTCCCTGCGGCGCCGCCAGGCCGGCTATCGGGCGCTGTCGCGGCAACGCAGAACGCGCGAGCATCGCCTGAGACTCGTCGGCGTCTTCGCGGGAATCCGCGACGGACACCGCAACGCCATCTTGCGCACTGTCGCCCGAGCGGCGTTCGACTGTTCTGTCAGCGGGGTCTTATCGCGCGGCGCGAGGAACCATCGTGTGGGTCGGCGCGGTTAGTCGGCCCTCGTGGTGGGCTGCGCAGCAGGCGAGTTGCGCTCGCGGCGGCCCTGGATGACCACGACGATCGCAACGACCGCGGCAACGAACATCGCCACCGACAGGAGCGTGTTGATGCCCCCGCCAATCAGTTGGACTGCGCCGGGAACGTCAGGTGTCGCGGCAGCGAACGCCTCCCCGGCCGCTCCGATGCCCATTAGAGCCGCCACCGGCACGAGCAGGACCGCCGCCGCCAGCGGGGCACACGTGCGCTGCCGCACCGCGTTAGGGGGTCATCACGCTGACCTTGGCGCGCATCCACGGGTGGAGCGTGCAGTAGTACTCGAACTCGCCGGGGCTGTCGAAGGTGTACGAGAACGATTGCCCGGACGCAAGCTGGCCCGAGTCGAAGGAACCATCGACCGCAGTCACCGTGTGGGGCATTGCCGGGTCGTTGTTGGTCCACGTCACGGTCGTTCCCACCGCGATCGTGAGGATGTTGACCGAATAGTCTGGCGGGTTCTCCGTGGGCGCGAATTCGTCCGGAGCGTCCATGGGCTGGTACGTGCCCGACCCAGGCAAGATGCTGACCTGGGCTCCCTCGCCTGTCGCGGCCGGTGAGGCCGATGGGGAGGTTGCCGGAGAGGGTGAGGTTGCCGGCATCGACATCGAGGGCATCGGCGTCGACGCGGCCGGGGTGGCAGCAGGCGTCGCGGCCGGGAAGCCCTCGTAGATCTCCGGGTTCGGGTCGCCCGTAATGACGAGTTGTCCGAGCGCCCCCTTGTCGAACGCGCGCGCGATTGCATGGTCGAGCAGCACGACTGTCTGGGGCACTCGACCAGTCAGGTCGACGATCACCGCGCCACCGGCCGGAACCACGGTCGTCTGTACGCCGCGCAGAGGCGCGTTGAGTGTCGCGCCGTCCACCCACACGCGATCCCAATGCGATCCGATGGGATGGAAGTTGGAGGGCAGGTTGGGCCCGGCGTCGACGAAGTAGATGCGCATCGTCTGGCCAACCTGCATGTGTGGAGCGTTGTCACCGGTCAGGCTGCCGACGGCGCCATCGAAGACGACATAGGTGGGGTTCTCATCGGTGATTGCCTGGCGATCGGTGGTCAGTGGTCCGCCGCCGGACGATGTCGTGTAGAACTCGGACTGGACGATGTAAAGCTCGTGCTCGACAGTCGGCAGCGGGGTGACAGGATCGACCAGGATGCCGCCGTACATGCCCTGCGCGATGTGGCCCGGCACGTCGCCGGCCGCGCAGTGGTACAGGAACATGCCGGGGTAAAGCAGGCGCGCCTCGATCGTCGCGGTCTCGCCCGGATTGACGGTCAGGTCCTTGGCTCCGCCGCCCTGGCCGGTCACGGCATGGAAGTCCACGTTGTGCGGCATGGTGCCGTCGTTGGTCAGCGTGAAGCGCAGGATGTCGCCGACGCGAGCGCGGATCATCGGCCCGGGCGTGCCGGTCGTGACCGCGGTGTCCCCGTGGAGCCGGTAGCCCCAGGTGGTGTACTGCGTTCCGTTCGGATCGATTGCCTGCACCCCCTCCACCACGTCGAAGTGGACGTCGACGATTGCCTGGTAGTCGCGCGTCGCGGCCGGCGGCACGTTCGGGGCATAGGCGGTGTTCACCTCACCTGCCGGCACAGGCTTGAGATCGGCTTTCGGAGTGAGAGCCGGGAGGACCGAGTCGTCCCCCGCTGGGCTCGCGCTGGGCTGAGCAGACGCCACGCCGGGTTCGGCAGTCGCAGCCGGCGATGACGAGGCGGTGGTGGGAGGCCCCGTCCACTCAGGCGTCTTGCGGGCGGCGCAACCGCTGGCCAGCAGGGCACTTATGGTTATCGTCAGGAGCCACGACCGCCATTTCATTGGACCACCTCTATGACCGAGATGCGATAATGAACACACATATGCTTAGTGTTCATTTAACCCGCCTGTCATGGGCCATTCGGCCCTATTTCCGTCCGCGGCGATCGGCCGTACTGGTGATATGCGGCTCGAATTGACTAGGCGGAGCGACTACGCGGTGCGGGCGATGACCCTGCTCGCGGCTCGCCGGAATGTCGTCGTCAGTAGCTCGCGCATCCGTGAAGGAACTGCCATCCCGGCCAGATTCGTTGTTCCGGTTATGACCGACCTTGCCCGTGCCGGCCTCGTGGAGCCGTTGCTCGGGCGTGCCGGTGGTTACCGGCTGGCCGTGGATCCAGCCAACGTCAGCATCCTGTCAATTGTCGAAGCGGTTGAAGGCGTGCGCCGCCGAACTGAGTGCGCGCTCACCCAGCGCCCATGCGGCAACATCCCCTGCCGCCTTCACGGGATCCTGGCCCGCGCCGACGAAGCGTACCTGGGTGAGCTAGCGGCCGTTACGCTCGCCAACTTCTAGAACACGCGGGGGCCAACGCGCCTCGACGTCATATACCTCGGCCGCGTCCATCAGGTCTGCAGGCGGCCCACGCCCATCAGCACCGCAGCCCCGAGCAGGGCGGCCGTGCTCCCGATACCCGGGATTATCAGGGCGGCCGCCAAAGTGGCCGGGGGGGCCGGACCGAGAGGCAGACCGATGACAAGTGCCAGCACACCAGCGTTCAGAAGGATGAGTCGCCCATTTGCCCAGCGTCCGAGCAGCTGCCGCTGGCGTGCGTGGACCCCAGAATCACCGGGTCCGACGGCCGGCGTCAGGTGTGTCGCCGAGGCCAGGATGGCCAGCCCCACCCAGCCTGCGATGAGTGGGCCAGCGACAGGCTCGACGGACCAGCCTGCCGGGTCGGCCCCGAACATGAGCACGCGCCCGGCAGCGGCAACCATTCCGACCTGGAGCCACGTGATGGCCGAGACGAGGCCCGCCATGGCAAAGCGATGCCAGCCTGGATCAGTTGTCCAGCGAGCCCTCGTTCGCCACGTGCGCACCGCGTACACGGCGAGCCCGGCTGCCCCGCCGATGGCCACGATCGCGCCGGCGCGCGCGACGAGATCCGAAGGCATGACAAAGCCCAACGCAACCAGTGCTGGTCCAAGGGCCAGACCCGCGACAGTCAGACGCGCGCTGGGGTGCGATCTGATGCGCGCGCCAACGACGGTCGGAAAGAAGTGCAGCAGGGTGGTGGCGATCACGAGCGAGACGAAGCCGACAAGGTTCAGCCAGGCGTGAGCCGGTTTGATCTGTGCCCAGTCATTGACGATTGGAGCCCAGCCGGACACGAAGAGCGTTGCAAGGCTCGCGCCGACGGCGACCTCGCCGAGGGCTATTACATAGCCGCGCATGATGAGTCCACGACTTGGGCCTAACCCGCGCCCGATCGGGCGCACAGTCGCAATGGCCGTCAGGAAGGTGCCCGTCACAAACGCGGTACCGCCGAGCGCGGCGAGCTCGACTACATTGCTTACTACTCCGACTGCGACCGCGACCGCGCCGAGGCCAACGGCACTCACTGCGAACGTGCGCAATCTCACATCGCTCGGCGGTGCCGCGGCAAACGCGGCCGTAAAGAACGGCACTACGCCGGCGATCGCGGTTGTTGCCGCCCCGGCGAGCGCCAGGTGCAGCGGCAACCACGCACCCCGTCGTTCGCTCTCGGGTAGTAACAGCGCAAGCACCGCGGCAGCAAGGAAAGCGACCGCTGCAGCGATGGCGCCCAGGACAACCCACCGGTCGGATGTGCGGTCGATCGGCTTGGCGCGTTGACGCAACGCGGCGGGGTCGATCACGGTACCCACCACACCTGTTCCGATGTTGCCTGTGAGACGCCGGGCCAGGCGCATGAGATCCGCACCACAGGCATAGCCGAGACGATTCCGCTGCGGATCACGGGGATGTTCTTTACCTCGCCCTCGCGATCGCGGAAGAGCCCGATGGCGACGAGCCTGTCGCCGATGCCGAAGTTGAACACTTCGATGTCATCCTCCGTGAGGATTTGCTCCTCCGCGAGTGCGAAATGGAATTAGACCTCGCCCAACAAGGACGGGGCGGTCGACGATGTTGACGCCGAGCTCCGGGTCGATGACCGCGCGGAATTCCTCGACGAGTCGCGTCGAGTCCACCTCGGGGCCAAGCAGTCGGGATAGGCCGAGCGGCTGGTCAGCCATCGGCCGACGTCTCGCGCGGCTCCAGATGGGCGACGCACAGGTTCGGGGCGACGAACGGTTCAAGGCGAACCACGTCAAGCGGCGCCCCCAGCTCGCGCAGTGCGCCACGCATCAGGCCGAGGTGGACCCCGCAAACTACCGTCGGGTGCTCCTGTGCGAGCGGCCCAAACGGGCAGTGCCGAAGCCGGATCGGGTCGTCCGGACCAGTCGGTTGCTCCGGGGCAAAGCCCACGTCGTCGAGCAGCCCGACGAGGCGATCGATCCCAGCATCGGCCGTGGGAGCGGGGGCAGCGTGGGCGACCATCGCGCGGCCCCGACGTTCGCCGGCTGCCAAGGCACGCGCCGCCGCCCCGGGCTGACGTGCGAGCCCGTCGGCCAGGATCTCGGCGAGCTCCCGGTAGGCGTTGGGATCCGGCTCGTCGGCCTCAGGGCCGGCGGCGTACAGCAGGCCCGGCCGTCCCCGGCCCGATGGTGGCGCGGCACGACGGACGACGAGCCCCGCGTCGACGAGCTGGTCGAGCTGCTCGCGCACGGAATTCGGGTGGAGGCCGACTGTCTCGGCCAGCTCGCGCACCCCGATCGGGCCATCCGCCTGGCGGAGGGTGGCGAGGAGTCTCGAGCGGGTCAGCCCCGCGAGGACGCGGTGGCGGTGCTGCGCTGTTCTCATCGCTTGCATTTTGCACGGAGATGGGTATCGCCTGATCAACACGTAACCCCTGCGTCAATCAGTAGCCGGTGAATTCCTCGGTCCGGATGTCATCCTCGCTCACCTCCGATGCGACGAGCATCGCTCCCAAGGCTTGAACCATCCCCGCTGGGCCAGCGACGTAGTAGATTGGGTTGTTTACACGATCGAGGTGTCGCCCGAGCATGGCTGCGTCGATGTGGCCCTGCTCTCCATCCCAGCTCGACGGCGAGCCGGCCATTGCCGTCATAGTCGGCACGAAGGTCAGGTTGGGGTCCGTCCGCTCGAGCGCCCGGAACTCGTCGGCGAACGCCGCATCCTCCGGCCGTCGGTTGGCGTGGAACAGGACGACACGGTAGCGCAGGGAACCGCCCCTGATCGTCTCGACGAGGATGCTGCGAAATGGCGTGATGCCAATGCCGCCAGCGAGGAGGACGGCCGGTCGATCGGCATGATGGAGCCGGAGGTCGCCGAACGGGCCTTCGATCTTGACCTCAGTGCCGAGCGGCACCTGCTGGAGCACGCGCTTGAAGGCCGTATCGCGCAACCGGGTCGTGATCATGATCACGTTCTCACGTGGTGCGCTCGAGATGGAGAAGCCGCGGGTGTTCCCCTCGGCATCGGTCTCCGGCGGATCGAGCAGGGTGATGTCGACGAACTGGCCGGCGCGGTAGGACCAGTCGGCTGGCTTGGCGAACCGGAAGGACATGGTCTGTAGGGCGACGGTTTCGCGGGTCAGCAGCGCTGTCTGAAAGACGGGCCAGGTCGCGGTCGTGCTCATGGTTCGCTCCTTGCGGCCCCGTTTGTCATCGCCCGTCTCGGGAACGCTCATTAGCTGGTGCTGTGAGGGTGATCGCCAGGCTGCGTAGGCCATTGCTCGGATACACCTCCCGCGGTTGGGCCCGCATCGAGGTGAGCTCGATCCGACTGGTGCGGCTCAGCAGTTCCTCGAGCGCAACGCGCGTGTTGAGCATGGCCAGCGGTTCGCCGAGGCACCGATGGATACCCGCCCCGAACAGGAGGTTATCCTCGGCCTCGCGCTTCAAGCGGACGTCGTCCAGAGCCGGGACGACCTCGGGATCGCGGTTAGCGGAGATCCACATCAGCGAGATCCGCTCACCTGAGCGGATCGTCTCGCCGGCGACCTCCACCTCGCGGGTCGCCGTTCGAGTGTTCGATACCAGCGGGCCGTCGGCTCGGAGGACCTCTCGGATGGCCCGGTCAATGAGCACCGGTTCGCGGCGCAGACGTTCCTGCAGGTCGAGGTCGGAGGCGAGATGGAGGGCTACGATCCCGACGGCCGAGGCCACCGTTCCGTGGCCGGCTGTCCAGGTACGCAGGATGCTGACGATGTCCTCGTTGCTGAGCGGTTCGCCTCTCACTACAGTCCCGAGCAACTCGCCCATGAGGTCATCTGCTGGGCCGACGCCGGCGCGCCGAGCGTCGAGGATCTCCGTGACATAGGCGGCGAACTCGTGGGCCAGGACGGCCCCCGCCTCGTGATCCTGCCGGAATGCCACTTCCTGGTTGCCGTGCGTCCAGCCGTGTACACGGTTCCAGTCGGCGACCGGCCAGCCCATGAACGCACACAATGCCTGGTGCGGGAACGGTTGGGCGAACTCGCTGATGAACTCTGCTGCGCCGCGCGCCTGGATCGGCCCCAACAGAGCCGACGCGATCGCCCGGCTGCGCGGCTCGAACGCGGCCATGCGCTCGGAGGTGAAATACCGATCCAGTACCTGGCGATAGACGGTGTGCTCGGGCGGATCCATGCCGTTGGGGATGGCGCGGCGCTTCGTCATGCTGCTGAACGTCGCCGTGTTGCGCACCGCCTCGACGACGTCACGGTGGGCGAACAGGGACCACCCGAGGAAGTCGCTGTGGGCCACGGGACAACGTGCACGCATCTCGTCGTAGGCCTGCCGCTGGTCCCTCAGCACGGAAGGGTCGCGAGGATCCCAGTCAGCTCGATCCCGGTCAGTCATGGGTCGGCTCCGGCCTGGGGGCCGCACTCCGACCGATAATCGCCAGCCGTCGTTCGAGCTCGTCGGCAATCACCCGCGCCTGGTTGTGCTCCGTGTCGTGCGCACCGAAGACCAGGGTGAGCGGACCGCGTCGCGCCCTTTCGGCGAGGGCATCAAGCGCCTGCGCGCGCTCGGGGTCGGCGAGCTCCGCGTGGTAGCGCGCCTCGAATGCCTCCCAGCGTGCCGGGTCGTGCCCGAACCACTTGCGCAGCTGCGTGCTCGGACCGAGGTCGCGCGCCCAGGCGTCGAGTCGAAGCTGCTCCTTGGTCCGGCCACGTGGCCAGACCCGGTCGACCAGGACCCGGTGGCCGTCGTCCGGGGTCGGATCGTCGTAGGCCCGTTGTAGTCGGACGTTGCTGGGCGAGGCGCTCATGAGACTGCTGCAGACTCGGGATGGCGGTGGGAGTCGTGGTCGTTCACGAGCTCGAAGTTCGCGCCTGCCTCCAGCGCCTCGAATGTCTCGAAGATCAGGTAGTGGCGGCGGACCGAAGGCTCGGCTCGAGCGTCGAGGATGTGGTCGTCAGTCATTGGGTTGCTCCTTCGCGATGTCGAGCCGCTCGCCCCAAACCGGCCGGCGGCCCGTACCCGGTCGTGCTATGTGGTCGGTTGCATGTGGACGGTGAGCAGGACCTGGCTCGGCCCGTCCGCGTGAAGGTCATGCGCCACCCCCGGGGACAATGCGAGCAGGGTCCCGGCACCCAGCTCGTGATCGCCCTCCGCCGTCTTCACCTGAACGCGACCGGCCAGCACGTGGATCGTGACCAACCCGTCGGCCACATGGTCCACGAGCCGGCCGTCCGCCTCGAAGTCGAACAGGACGAGCGCCACGGGCCCGTGATGGGCGATCGTCATCTGCCGATGGCCGTCCGTGGCCGGATGCGACTCCGCTCGCAGCTGCCCCGCGATCTCGGCGAGGTCGTAGACGTGCTCCGTGCCGGCGAACCGCTCGACTGGGGCGCGGCGCAACCGCTCCTGTTGCTTCTCCATCGCTGTGCCTCCTGCTGCCTGCGAGGTCTCCTCGAACGGCGTGCCCAAAGTTTGATTTACACGGTGAGGATAGTGCAAAATGCAAGTGATGGGCCGTGGTCTATCACCTCGTGCGGAACGCCCGTGACGTACTCGAGCACGGCACGGGCCTGGCAGAGGTCGACGAGGTGGACTGAATCCGCGGCTACATCCGGCGGCTCGAGGAGTTGCCACGCGCCGTGCTACATCCAAGCAAAAGGCGGCAGGACGCCCGAGCCAATCTGGATGTGATCCGACTATCGTCCAGACCACCTACGCCTGGAGGCTGGCCGATGTGCGGCGGGTGCTGGACCTGGCGGCGTCGCTGCCCGGGCTGCGGCGGATCGACCTGGTAACCAACTACCGCTGTCCGCGGCCGGTCGTCGAGCGGGCGGTGCGGCTCATCGGTCGCAATACCGAGCGGTTTGCCAAGACCATCCGCGCCGGACCCTCCGCGGCGGGTGCGCTGCTGCTGGGACCGGACGGCGGCGGCGAGCTGGCCCGGGCGCGGCGGCTGCTACGCGACTGGCTGCCGGCCGCTCCGGGTATCCACGCCGTGCTGGCGCGCACCAATGCCGAGCTCGCCCCGTTCGCTGCCGTCGCCCTCGAGGCAGGCATCGCGTACCGCGCAGCCGGGGACGGTCTCCTGCTCGACGACCCCGGGCTGGACGAGCTGCTGGCGGCGCTGCCGGAGCATGGCACCCCGCCGCGTACCTTGCCGGTCGCGCCGCGCGCGGCTTACTGGCCCGTTCGAGCTCTGCCTGGTCGCTGGCCTTTGCCGGCGTCGCCGATCTTCGTACCGCCGTGGCCGCGGCGCGCGAGCGGCGCGCGGAACTGCGGCGAGACGATGCGCAGCTCGTTCTGGCCACAGCCCACGGCACCAAAGGCTTCGAGTTCGACCACGTTGCGGTGATCGGCCTCGACCAAGGTGTCTTTCCGAGCCGACGGACGCTGGAAGAATCGGACGACCCGAAGCGCGCGCTCGAGGAGGAGCGGCGCCTCGCCTATGTCGCCTGGACCCGGGCGAAGAAGTCGCTGTTGCTGGTCTACAACCCCGCTGCGCCGTCAGTCTTCGTGACCGAGGCCTTCACCCCTGGGGAGCTCGTGTGACGCGATGCAACTGGTCAGCGGCGCCAGCGGCGCAGGTCGACCGAGAAATCAACCACCGCACGCAGATTGGCAAGCGCCTCACCCCAGCCCCAGTTGCAGGCGGCGAACGCGTCGATCAGCCGTGGGTGGCGCAGGTCGAAAGGCCCATCGTCGACGGTCACCTGACTCCCTGCGCCACGCGGCCGGATGCTGACACTCGCCGTGGTGATCCACCATTCGTCGTCGGTCCATGGCCAGCGGAAGCGGAATGTGCTCGGTGGCTCGGCCTCGATCACCTCCCACCACACGCGCCTCGCGGGGAAGACGAGCGTGCTGCGCGTGCCGAGAGCAAGCGAGCCCTCGACGCCGTCGGGGAACCACTCGCTCAATGCCTCCGGCGCGGCGAACGCCCGGTATACGCGGTCCGGCGGCGCGTCAAGGTCGCGCGTGACGTGCACTGTCCGCCGCCAGGCTCACCCCGACTTCTCATCCGCCGATTTCACAGGCCCAGGTCCTCGCGTACCGTCTTGAGGCCATCGATGACGTTGCCCACGTGCTCATCGAAGGGCACGCCCAGCTCTTCGGCGCCCTTGACCAGCTGGTCGCGCGGCACCTGGCGGGCGAAACCCTTGTCCTTCATCTTCTTCCTGACCGAGCCCACCTCGACCTCGTCGAGCGTACGGTTGGGCCGCACCAGCGTCACCGCGATGATGAAGCCGCTCATCTCGTCGCAGGCGTAGACGGTGTGCGCCAGGTCGGTCGTGCGCGGCACGCCGGTGTGATCGCCATGGCCGAGTACGGCCTGCACGAGCTCTTCCGGATAGCCGCGCGCACGCAGCTCGTCGGCGCCCTGTAACGGGTGCGTTTCGGGGTAACGCTCGTAGTCGAAGTCATGCAGCAGGCCCGCCGAACGCCACGTCTCAAGCTCGGCGCCACTCCTCCCAAAGCGGTGCTGCGCGTACCAGCCCACGGCGCCCTCCACGGCACGACCGTGTTTGCGCAGGGCGTCCGATGCCGTCCACTCGCACAGCAGCGCCCAGGCGTCGTCTCGCGTTGGCATCGCTCAATCCCCTTCGCTTCGGCGGCCGGTCAGGAGGTGTCGGCCGGGCATGCCCAGCCGCCACCACACGAACAGTACGACGGCGGCCACGACCAGCACACCGATGACCAGGTCGAACGGCTGCAGTGCCTGGCGGATCTCCGTCCAGCGCTGGCCGAGCAGCACTCCCGCCTCGGTCAACACGATCGTCCAGATGAAGGCGCCGGCCGTCGAATAGGCGATGAACCGCCCGAGCGGCATGCGTGCCACCCCCGCCGGGAAGCTGATGAAGGTGCGCACGATCGGCAGCAGCCGGCTGAAGAACGCGGTTGCCGCGCCATAGCGCTGGAAGAACTGGTCGGCGAGCTCGATCTCGTGCGGCCGGATGAGCAGGTAGCGGCCATAGCGTTCCAGGAACGGTCGGCCGCCCCACGCGCCGATCGCGTAACCGATCAGCGAGCCGAGCGTGTTGCCCAGCGTCGCCACGATCACCACCACCCAGAAATTCCACGGCCCGCCGGTGAGCGGCTCGACGGCGGTCGGGTCGGAGACCAGGAAGCCGGCGAAGGGCAGGATCAGCTCCGACGGCATGGGGATCATCGCCGACTCGATGGTCATGGCGACCAGCACGCCCAGGTAACCGAGCGAGCCATACAGACTCGTCAGGAACGGTATGACGATGCGGTCGATGAATTCGAGCAAGGAAGGCGGTCTCGGCGGCGGCGATCAGGCCTGGCCCGTCGGCGGCGGAAAGGGCGGCTCGTTGGCGGCGGCCCTTGGCTGGCCACCGGCCGGCACGACCTCGCGCTGTTCGACGATCAGCGGCAGGCGCTTGCGCTCGGAACCGTCGACCATGATACGGATCGAGTAATCGCCAGGCTCGGGGAAGCTAGGTTCCACAGGTCGAGGCTGAAGGTGAGCACCGTGTCGCGACCGTCGGCCGGCCCGTTGGCGAGCACCTTGGCCGTGGAGTTGGACAGCGGATCACCGGCCGGCGTCAGCAACACGAACTGCAGGTCGTGCTCGGCGCCGAGCTCGGGGCTGGTCACGCTCAGGCCACAGACCAGGGCCAGGTGCGGATGGCGGAGCGGGAACTGCGGGCCACCCAGGCGCGACACGCCGCCGCCGATGACCGCGAACTTCTGGCCCGGACGCGCCTCGGCGGCATCGGCGAGAAAGGCATATTCGATGTCCGGCACGCTGCAAGTTTACGGCCGGCAGCCGGAGGGGCTCGAGCCAATGCAGCGGCCGTTAGCGACCGCACCTCGGCACGACGCAGCTTGCCCAACGCACCGATGATGAAGTCCGCGATCTCAGGTGCCACCGGAGATGGTTACGGCCCGCCCTGTCGATGGCTCGGGTGGGGCCCAGACGCAAACCTTCGCTCAGGAGGCTAAACGGACTGCATGAAGGGCCCATTGTCCCCTGCGCGCCTCTCGAGCGGTTTCATAGCGTTGTGGGCCGATGAGTCCTACTAGCAGATCGACGCGTCTGCGATGACCAGATGCAGGGCCGCTGAACGCCTTGTTGGCGCGGTCCTTATGGCTGTGTTTGTTCTCACTATTGGTGGGTGTGGCACCCAAGAAATCAGTCCTGTACCTACCCTGGCCAGCAACACCCCCCCGAACCCGACTGCCAGTCCGAGTTCAACCGCCACTGTCGTAACTCCAAGCCGTCCGTGGCGACGTTTAGTCCAAGCCCTACAACGCAACAGCCATCGCCTCCAAGTCCGACGGGCTTGCCGAACGTTACTGACTCACCCCCACCGGCAGACCTGCTTGCATCCACCGTCGGGTTTGGTGACCAGCAGATCCAACTGAGCCGATTGGCGTCGGGGAGCCACCCGATCACGATCCGGTTTGCCTGTGGCGGCGGACCTGCCGCTCAAATCCTGGATCCATCCGGCGCGCTGGTCATGGCGGTCAGCGGCTGCGAAGGAACTGCGATCTACAGCACGGACTTCACCAGTTCACGGCGGGATCGGGCGCTCGACGTGCGGGCCGACGCCGAAGTTCAGTGGGTAATCGCGATCTGGGCGAATTAACATCCCACCGACACCTCCGCAGAGTCACGCGGTCAATTGCCCGACGGG